>NZ_KB894405.1:0-147804 GCF_000374445.1 Actinokineospora enzanensis DSM 44649
AGCTTCCACTTCACCCCGATCGGTTCGTCGTGGATGAACCAGATCGAGATCTGGTTCGGGATCATCACCCGCCAGGCCATCCGCCGCGGCACATTCAGCTCCGTCTCGGTCCTGATCAAGCAGATCCGCGACTACATCACCCACTGGAACACCAACGCCCAGCCGTTCCGCTGGACCGCCACCGCCGACGAGATCCTCGCCAAGGTCCGCCTGGTCCAGCAGAACGTCAGAAAGCTCGTGGACAACAACGCCAAGTAAGCACAGCAGGATCACGACACACTAGGATGCTCGTCGTTCCAGCAGGGCGGTGTCATGCCAGACACCGTCCCGCTGGGCGATCCGCTCTCGGATCCCGACGGTCCGGAACCCGGCGGCGTGGTGCAGCGCGATACTGGGCCCGTTACCGGTGAAGATCGACGTCTGGACAGTCCAGATACCGGCGGCGTCGGCGGCCTCGATCTGCCCGCGCAGCAACGCTTTGCCGATCCCGCGACCGCGATGGGCCCCGTCGACGTAGATCGAGGTCTCGACGACCCCGCGATAACACTCGCGCGCGGAGACAGCGGTCGCGGCGCCCCAGCCGACAACCCGGTCGTGCAGTTCCGCGACCCACCGGTGCCCGGCGAGCCACTTCCCGTCCAACACGGCCTGCTCGGGCACCTCGGTCTCGAACGTGGCGATCCCGGTGGCCATGCCCTCGGCGTAGATCCGCCGCACATCCGGCCAGTCGCGCCACTCCAGCGCCCGCACGGTGACATCCATGCGGTGCATGCTGCCTGCACTGCGATGATGACGCGGTGGAACGCAGCCAGGACCCCCGAACCCACCTCCACGACTACGCCGCGTTCCCCATCCTGATCGCCTGCCCCCGCTGCATGGCCCGCGCCGTCTCCACTCCGCTCCCCGGCGAACAACGCCCGTGGGACCGTTCCCGCCGTCTCGCGTGCGTGTCGTGCGGCCATTCCGCCGACTGGGACCGGACTACGTGGAGTGAATGGGGTGGTGATGTCGATCCGTACTTTCGGGAACCGCTGTGGCTCCGTACCGAGGTTCGCGGACACACGTTGTGGGCGTTCAACGAGCCCCACCTGGATGCGTTGGAACACCACGTTTCCGCCAAAATCCGCGAACAACGCCGAGAGCCCGATGGCTGGAGCCTGAGCATGGTGGCGCGACTCCCGGCCTGGCTCAGCTCGGCCAAGAACCGCGAAGCCGTCCTCCGGGGCCTGCACCGCCTCCGCGACCTGCTCGACGCCTAGGTTTCGCGGATCAGTGCCGTTATCCGGGTCTCCGCGTCCGACAGGGTTTCCTCCAACCCGTTCAACGCCTGATCGAAGCGCGCGATGAGACCGTTGATGCCGTCGATGAGCGCGAAGATCTCGTCGGTGCTCCCGGACATGACGACTCCTTTCAGGCAACCGGCGCGACGACGAACCGCCGCGCGGCGTCGACCAGCCGATCCCGCGAGTCGACGGGGCTGAGAGCGCGGGCGCGCAATGACCGGACGTTCCGCTCACAGCCGTGCACATCCTCGACCCGATGCACCCAAACCCCGGCAAAGCGGTTGCCGATGAGCGCGGACCGCAGGCCGAGGGAGTCGACGAGGGTGAAGGTCCCGGCGTGTCGACCGGAACCGGCGGGGAGCACGCGGAGATCGACATTCGGCAGCCGGGACAGTTCGGCCAGATAGTCCCATTGGGCAGTGGCGATCCGGGGGCCGCCGATGTCGTGTTGGAACGCGCCTGCCCCGAGCAGGACGCGCAGCGCGACCGGCTGGTGCCGCGTGAGGATCCGCTGCCGGTCAGGGTGGCTGCCGACCCGCTCCTCGATGTCCTGGTCGGGCACACCCTCCGCGCGCAGGGTCGTCGCCAGTGTCGCCTGCGTGCAGAGCAACTCGGGCAGCTGGTCGCCGGAGACATACGTGATTCGCGTGGCTGCTCGTTCGAATTCGAGGCAGGCCGCCCACTGCCTGGCCTTCTCGATCTCGGTCGCGGCGACCCGATAAGCCTCATCGGCGTCATCCAGCAGCGACATGAAATGCCCGTACCGCTCACCTCGAACCCCGAGCACCCCAAGCACATGCGCGACGCTCTCCCGCTTGGGCGTCCGTTCCGCACTCTCCCACCGCGACAATGTGGGCGCGTCCCGTCCGATCCGAAACGCCAGCTCCCGCAAGGAGAGCCCGCTCGACTTTCGGGCCTGGCGCAGCAACAGGCCAAGCATGATGCTTTTCGGAGTCCTGGTCACGCATCACCGATTCCGGTCGATTCCGCTCGTTGCCGGAAAGCTATGTCCCGGGCCGCCCGCGCCGATCACAACCTGTGATGGTCACCCGGTCAGCGGTCCCCGCGGGCGATTCCCCATTACTTGCCCGCGTCGACCCCCATCCGATACGCCAATCCCCGCAACTCCCGCCCACCCGCGTCTCGTCGGGCGTGGTTGAGAGTGGTGGTGACGATCTCGCGGGCGAAGGCGTTGTTGCGAGTCAGTTGTGGTGCGAGTTTCTCGGCACGGAGAAGAGCGGCGAGTCCGCGTTGGTGTCGGTGTCGTTCCGTGCTGAGTGCTCGGCTGATGTCGAGCCAGAACATGGCTTGGCGGGAGCTCGCTATGCCGGTGGGGTGCCAGTCATCGGCGATCTCGGCGGCTTTGGCGCCGTGGCCCAGCTCGATCTCGATGCAGACCTGCCAGATGCGGACGTTCGTACGCCCGAAGTAGGTCTGCATCCAGGGGCTGGCGTCGGCTTCGACCCGTTCGGCGAGATCGGTGGCCTCGGCCAGGTGCGTGGTCGCGAGGCTCGCGTCGCCCTGGACCGCCGAGGAGAGAGCGGCGGTCAGGTGGGCCATGCCTCGTGTCTCGACTCGCGCGTGTTCATTCTCGGCCGCCGTGGTGGCCAGCCGGTATTGGCGACGGCGGTCGGTGCCGCTGAGCATGTCGGCGCGCTGATAGACGGCGTAGCCGACCATTCCCGGGTCGCCCAGCTCCTCGGCGGTCTCCCGGATGCGCTCCGCGCCGAGCATCGTCAACCCGACGACGCCGACATCGCGGGCGAGGCTCGCGGCCGCCTTGTACGCGTTCACCAGGCCCAGCAATGCCGCTTCGCGACTGCGGCCACGTGCGGCCGCGAGCAGTTCCGGGATCAACGTGGGGAGCATCGCCGCCTGGCCTTCGTAATCCGCGTTCGGACGCAGCCTGTGGGTCAGCACATGAAGGTCGCCGGTCACCTCCTCCCACGGGCGCTGCCGAACATCGTCCGGAACGTCGCCGACCCGCCAGCCCATGAGTGTGTCGGCCACCTCGGCCATTGCGGCCATGAGTTCGCCCGAGCTGTTGTCGGTCGCCGGATAGGGCTTTCCGGCGAGTTCCATCGGGGAGACCCGTAGTGCGTTGGCGATGTTCTCCAGCAGGTCTCGTTTGGTGACGGCTCGTTGTCCGCGTTCGATCATGCTGAGATACGACTGCGAGATTCCCGCCAACCCCGCCGCCGCGGTGACGCTGAGCTTGCGGGCCACCCGGATTTCGCGGATACGTTTGCCGATCGACTGATCGTCGGAGTTCATCCCGCCTGCACCCCCATCCGGTACGCCAATCCCCGCAACTCCCGCCCGCCCGCGTCCCGCTGGGCGTGGCCAATCGCGCCGGACACGATTTCCCGGGCGAAAGCGTTGGTCCGGGTCTTCTGCGGCGCGAGCTTCTCGGCTGTGAGCAGTGCTCCCAGGCTGCGGTGACGTTGATTCCGGTCGGTGGTGAGAGCCCGGCTGACATCGAGCCAGAAGGCGGCCTGGCGGGACCTGCTCACCCCGGTGGGGCGCCACCGGTCGGCGATCTCGGCGGCCTTCGCCCCGTAGCCCAGTTCCACGCCGATACCGACTCGCCAGATGCGGACGTTGGTGCGGCCGAAGTTGGTCTGCATCCACGGACTGACATCGGGCTCGATGCGGTCGGCCAGATCGTCCGCTTCGCCGAGGTGGGTTTCGGCCAATTCCGCGTCGCCCTGGACCGCCGCGGACAATGCGGCGGTCAGGTGGGCCAGGCCGCGTGTTTCGACGCGGGCCTGTTCGATCTCGGCGACGTCGGTCGCGAGCCGGTACTGGCGTTGCCTGTTCACGCCGCCGAGCAGTTGGGCGCGTTGGTAGGCGGCATAGGCGATCCACCCGGTGTCGTCCAGGGCCTGTGCCGCGTCCCGCATGTGTTCGGCGGCCAGTGCCGGGAGGCCGGTGACACCGACGTCGTGGCACAGGTACGCGGTCGCCTTGTAGGCACTGATCAGGCCGACAAGGCCGACCTCGCGTGTCCTGCCCACGGACAGCGCCAGGAGTTCGCGGATCAAGCCGGGCAGCAGAGCCACCTGGCCCTCGTAGTCGGCATCCGGTCGCAGGCGGTGGTTCACCGTGTCCAGGTCCGCCTTTACGGCCTCCCACGGGCGTGCCGGAACGTCCTCGGGAATCTCCCCGACCCGCCATGCGAGCAGTGTGTCGTTGAGTGCGTCCATCGAAGCCGATACCGCACGTGAGCTGTTGTCGGTCGCCGGATAGGGCTTTCCGGCGAGTTCCATCGGGGAGACCCGTAGTGCGTTGGCGATGTTCTCCAGCAGGTCTCGTTTGGTGACGGCTCGTTGTCCGCGTTCGATCATGCTGAGATACGACTGGGAGATTCCCGCCAACCCTGCCGCCGCAGTGACGCTGAGTCCACGCGCCAGTCGGATTTCGCGGATGCGTCTGCCGATCGATCCGTCCTCCATACTCAACGTGCCCGCCCCTTCGCCGAGTGTGACGTCCGGACGCCAGGTTACCGGGCAGCCACTAGCCTCCAGGGCATGACGGAAGGTGAACAGCCGGTGCTCGACCGGCTGGTGGCGTTGCTGGACCTGGAGAAGATCGAGGAGGACATCTATCGCGGCGCGCACACCGACGACGGTTCGTCCGTCCGGGTCTTCGGTGGCCAGGTGGCCGGGCAGGCGCTCGTCGCGGCCGGGCGGACCGTGCCGCCGGAGCGGGGTGTCCATTCCCTGCACGCGTACTTCATCCGTGGTGGCGATCCCAGCATCCCCATCGTCTACGAGGTGGATCGCATCCGGGACGGTCGGTCGTTCACCACGCGGCGGGTCGTCGCCGTGCAGCGGGGGAAGGCGATCTTCTCGTTGTCCGCGTCGTTCCAGGTCGTGGAGTCCGGCATCGAGCACGCGGATGTCATGCCGGACGTTCCGGATCCCGAGTCGCTTCCCACGCACAGCGAGCGAATCCCGCCAAGGTTGCGGGAGCAGTTCGGCGAGTGGGCGGACCGGATCCGGCCCATCGACATCCGCTACGTGTCCGAACCTCCTTGGCTGTCCCGGGAAAGCGGTCCCCGGGACGCGCGCAACCAGGTGTGGATGCGAGCCGACGGCAAGCTCGCGGACGATCCGCTGCTGCACGTCTGCGTCCTCGCCTACGCCTCCGACATGACACTGCTCGACAGCGTCCTCGCCAGACACGGCGTCTACTGGGGTACCGACCGGGTGATGGGCGCCAGTCTCGACCACGCCATGTGGTTCCACCGACCGTTCCGGGCCGACGAGTGGGTCCTCTACGACTGCGCGTCCCCCAGCGCGTCCGGCGGTCGAGGGCTGGCGACCGGGCGCTTTTTCGCCAGGGACGGCGGGTTGGTGGCCACCGTGGTGCAGGAAGGTCTGCTGCGGATCATCGAATGAAAGGCCGACAGGACCGGGCACGTCGGGGGTGGGGCCCGGTCCTGCCGGCGTCCGGGGCGCGCGCCGGGATGGGGGTGCGGCGCGGGCCCCGGGGCTCAGCCCGCGAGATGTTCGCGGTACGAGGTGTCCTCGGTGACCAGCAGGCACAGGTGCGCCGTGAGGTACGCCCGGCACGGCGCGGGTGCCTTGGTCAGCAACCGGGTCCGGCAGGATGGGCAGCGGCCGTTGGTGTCCGGCCGGTGGTCGTCGAGCAGGGCGCGCAGCGCGGCCACCACGCGGGGCAGCTCGGTCCGGGCGAGGTGCGCGGCCGCGTCCTCGGTGTCCACTTCGGCGCGCCTGCCGAGATCGGCCAGGTAGCCCCGCAGCGAGGACTCCATGTGTCCGAAGATCGACGCGCTCACCCTGTGGCCTCCCGGCTCTCAAGGGGACGCCCGAATCGGCCGATGACGCATCGGTGCGGCCAAACGCCCGTCCCCGGTCCGGAAGTCCCTCGTCTGTTCCGGGCGATCCGTCGCCCGAACAGCAGCCTGCGGTCTGCGAATGGACTTTTGCAAGTTGCACCACTCGATCGGGTGACATCGGCGGCATGAACCGGCAGACCGGGTCGTGGAACCGGTACCCGGGCTCCTTGTGCTCGACAAGATCAGGACCGAGACTGGCCAACGGCGTGCGGACGGCGCACCCGACGCTGTGGCCGGTCGTCGTACTCGGTCGGAAACGAGGTGGAGACGTGTCCCGAGGACCGAGCCCGACGGTTCGCAGGCGCAGACTCGCCAGTGAACTGCGGCGATTCCGCGAGGCCGCCGAACTCACCATCGACGAGGTTGGTGAAAAACTCGAATGCTCGGCCTCGAAGATCAGCCGTATCGAGACCGGGCACGTGGGGGTGACCCCCCGGGACGTCCGGGACATGCTGGAGCTCTACGGCATTCCCGAGGAACAGCGCGACGCCCTCGTGCAGCTGGCCCGCGAGGCCAGGCAGAAGGGCTGGTGGCACTCCTACAACGAGGTGTTCACCGGCTCCTTCGTCGGGCTTGAGGCCGACGCGTCCTCCCTGCACACCCACCAGGCCCTGCTGATCCCCGGCCTGCTGCAGACCGAGGCCTACACCAGGGCCGTCATCCGGGCCATCCGCCCGGACGCCGACCCGGCCGAGGTCAGCCTGCGCGTGCAGGCCAGGCAGGAGCGGCAGCGCCTGCTCACCGACCCGCACCCGCCGGAGTACTGGGCGGTGCTGGACGAGGCCGTGCTGCACCGGGTCACCGGCGGCCCGGAGGTCATGCGCGGCCAGCTGCTGAAGCTCGTGGAGGCGTCCGCGCTGCCGAACGTGACCATCCAGGTGGTGCCGTTCAGCGCGGGCGCGCACGCCGGTATGGAAGCACCCTTCCTGATCCTGGGTTTCCCGGAACAAGCGGATCCGGATGTCGTCTATGTCGAGAACTCAACGACGGCCGTTTATCTCGAACAGCCCGCCGACGTTCGCCGGTACTCGTTGATGTTCGACCATTTACGGGCGGCGGCGTTGCCACCTGACGACACCGTCGACCTGGTTCAGCGGTCGGCCGAGAGGCTGGTCTGCTGATCGCCGGAAAACAATGAGAGGAGTGGGGCGTGACCGTTTCTGACCTGGCGGGCGTCGAATGGCGCAAGAGCAGCCGCAGTGGAGCAGGGAATGACTGCGTGGAGCTCGTGGTCGGCAGAAGCGGCGCAGCGGTGCGCGACTCCAAGAACGCGGAGTACGGGCACCTGGCGTTCGCGGACATCGAATGGGGCGCCTTCGTCGGCGCCCTGAAGGGTGACCTGATCGGGACCAGATAGACCCGACGGGACCAAACCGAGCCCGGGGTGATCGACAGCACCCCGGTCCGGGCCCGGTTTCGATGGCGGGGCCACGACAGCGGTCGTGGCCCCGTACCCCCGCCACCCATCGTGGTTTCAACCCGCGCCACCCACCCCTTACCCCACCGCCGCGGACCCCCGACACCTCTCGGGTAAGGGGTCCGCGGCGGGGTACTGCGTGATCACCCGATCCTCGCCGCCACCCCTCAGCGGCATCGTCCTCCTCATGACAGCGACCGGAAACCGGTCGCCGAACCTGAGGAGAACACGATGAACGAGTGGACCGTCGAGCTGGTGCGCGCCGACGCCGACTACCGCAGGCACGGCACCCTGGACGTGACCAGCCGCAGGCACCTGCGCGAGGCCCGCGCCGCGCACACCCGCTGGTGGCACGGCCTGGTCGGCCGCCGCGGCGACCACGGCGCGCGTTGACCGGCGCGGGCCGTCGGCGGGGTGTGCGAACATGCCGGTCATGCCGCGTCTCGGTTCCGGAATACCCCTGGTCGCGCGCGGCCGCGAACTGCGCAGGCTCCGGGCGGCGGTCGAGGCCGCCGCCGGGGCCCGCGCCGCGGCCGTGCTGCTGGCCGGGGACGCGGGTGTCGGCAAGACCAGGATGACCGAGGAGCTCAGCGCGCACGCCCGCGAGCAGGGCGCGCTCGTGCTCACCGGCCGCTGCCTGGACGCGGGCGAGGCGGGCCTGCCGTACCTGCCGTTCGCCGAGGCCCTGGCCGCGGCCGCCGACCGCGCCGCCACCCGGCCCGCGCTGAGCAGGCTGTTCCCCGACATGGGGCTGCCCACCGGGCCGGACCCGAACCGGATGTCGTCCGGGCTGGCGACCTCGGTGGTGCCGGGGCCGCGGCCAGAGCAGGACATCGGGCAGCTGCAGCTGTTCGACGCCGTGCACGGGCTGCTCACCGACCTGGCCGTCGACCAGCCGGTCGTGCTCGTGCTGGAGGACCTGCACTGGGCCGACGCGTCGACGCGCGCCCTGCTGTCGTTCCTGTTGTCCCGACTGCGGTCCCAGCGGTTGCTGGTCGTGGGCACCTATCGCGGCGACGACCTGCACCGGCGGCACCCGTTGCGCCCGTTGCTGGCGGAACTGGTGCGGCTGCTGCGGGTCGAGCGGATCGAACTGTCGCCGTTCGGTGCCGCCGACGCCCGCGCTTTCGTCATGGCATTGGCCGAGGAACGTCTTCCCGAACCGACATTGCGTGAAGTCGCGGCCCGTTCCGAGGGCAATGCCTTCTTCGCCGAGGAACTGCTGGCCGCCTATTCGATGTCGGATTGTGTCGGCATTCCCGCCACCCTCGTCGACGTCCTGCTGACCCGAATCGAACGCCTCAGCCAGGACGCGCAAGGCGTCGTCCGGGTGGCCGCGGTGGGCGGCAGGCGCGTCGCGGACGCCCGGTTGCGCGCGGTCGCCGGACTCGACGACACGGACCTCGAAACCGGCCTGCGCGAAGCCGTGGCGCACCACATCCTCGTACCCGACGTCGGCGACGTGTACGCCTTCCGGCACGCCCTGCTGCGCGAGGCCGTCTACGGCGACCTGCTGCCCGGCGAACGCGTGCGCCTGCACGCCGCCTACGCGCGCGACCTCGCCAAGGAGACCGGCAAACGCGGTGCCGCCGCCGCACTCGCCCACCACAGCATGGAAAGCCACGCGCTGCCCACCGCGCTGGCCGCCTCCGTCACCGCCGCCTGGGAGACCGCCCGGCTCGGCGCGCCTGCCGAGTCCCTCGAACACGTCGAGCGCGCGCTGAACCTGTGGGACGCGGTCCCCGCCGCCGAACGCCCCGCCGACGTCGACGAGCTCGTCCTGCTCCGGCACGCGTCCCTGGTCGCGGGCAAGGCGGGCGACCCGGAACGCGCCATCGCGTTCGCCAAGTCCGCCGTCGCCGTGGCGGGCGACACCGTCGAACCGGAACGCGGCGCCGACCTGCGCCGCCGCCTCGCCACCGCCCTCTACAGCGTCGACGGCCGTGAGGACGAGATGCTGGGCACCATCGAGGAGGCGTGGGCGCTGGTCGCCGACCGGCCCGCCAGCGCCGAACAGGCCTGGGTGCTGGCCGCGTCGGCCACCATCATCCGCGCGCTCAAACGCCCCGCCGACGCCCTCGACCGCGCCCGCCGCGCCGTCGCCGTGGCCCGCTCGGTGGACGCCGGCGGACCCGAGGCCGACGCCCTGATCACGCTCGCGCTGCTCACCGAGGTCGAGGGCAACGTCGCCGAGTCCCGCGAGCGCCTGCACGAGGCGATGACCCGTGCCCGCGAGGTCGAGGCGATCACGGTCGAGCTGCGCGCGCGGTATTCGTTGTGCCTCAACCACTACGAGGCGGGCGAGCTGGACTCCGCCGCCGAGGTGGTCGACGAGGGCGTGGCGCGCGCGGCGGCGACCGGGCTGACGTGGAGCACGTGCGGGCTGGAGCTGCGCCTGGTCCAGGTGGTCATCCGCTACGCCAAGGGGGACTGGGAGGGCAGCGAGGCGGCCGCGGAACCGCCGGGGCACAAGGTGTCCAGCACGGTGTCCGCGCGGCTGGCCGCGGTCGGCGCGATGGTCGCGGTCGCGCGTGGTCGCTTCGCCGAGGCCGACCGGTTGGTGACCGAGCTTCGGTCGGACTGGCATCGGGACCTGCAGATCCCTCTGGTCGCGGGCGGCGTCGGCGCGGAACTGGCGATGTGGAAAGGACGCCCGGACCGCGCGGTGGAGTGCGTGCGCGAGGCGTTGGACTGGGTCGCGCAGGCGGGCGAGCAGTGGCTGATCGCGGGGATTCGCATTGCCGCACACGGGATCGCGGCGCACGCGGACCTGGCGGTGACGGCTCGGCGGTCGGGGCACGAGGTGGAACCGGCGGTCTCGGCGGGGGAGCAGCTGATCACGCTCGCCCGGGACACGGCGGTCAACGGGCTGCCGCGAACCGGCAGTCTCGGCCCGGAGGGACGAGCGTGGCTGGCCCGCGCGGAGGCCGAACTCACCCGCCTGCACGGCGCCAGCGACCCGATCCGGTGGCGCACGGCGGTGGCGGAGTTCGGCTACGGGGCCGTCTACGAGCAGACCCTGTGCCGTCGCCGCCTCGCCGAGGCACTGCTCCTGCACGACGACCGGGAAGCCGCTGCGGTGGAGCTGCGCCTGGCCGACGAGGTGGCCGCCCGTCTCGGCGCGAAACCGCTGCAGGAGGCGGTGCGCAAGACCGCCCGCCGGGCCAGGATCGCGCTGGAGGAGACGGGCGTGGTGCGCGACGAGGTCGACCTGTTCACTCCTCGCGAACGCGCGGTGCTGACGCTGGTGGCGGCCGGACGCACGAACAAGCAGGTGGGCGAGGAACTGTTCATCAGCGAGAAGACGGTGAGCGTCCACCTCAGCCGGATCATGGCCAAACTCGGCGCGACCCGCCGCGCCGAGGCCGTGGCGATGGCCTACGACCGGGGCCTGCTGACCGAACGCCCAGCGTGACCGGGCTGGACTGTTGCTTCACCCGGTTGTGCGCTGTGGATAGGGAACTATCCCGGGCGTGTCGTTCGTTGCGAGTAAAGAGGTGGGGGCGAGCGGGAGACAAGCATCCAGCCCGCCCGGATCGGGACCGGCTGGCGGATCCTTTGTGGACATCAGCGTTCGACCGTGGCCCGACCGAACCCGGCGCGGCCCGTCGGTGCGCCTGACGCGGTGCGCCTGACGCGTACGCGGCTCGCGTTCGTTCCGGTTCGGGCATCCGCCCCGGGGCTCGGGCCGCCTGCTCGGGATGATCTACGGCCGTGATCATCCCGCGCCCGCGTGCCGTCGATGGTCGTCGCGGTGCTCATGATCATTATTTGGTGCGTGGGCGGGATGTGAGCTGGGTCGCGCTCGACGTGGGCGGGGCCATGTGTTCCCAGGGCCTTGCAAGTGCCGTCCCACACTCGGACTTGCTGACGGCAAATTGCGCGGTTGCGGCGATGGGGCGTTCCCGGCCCGGATGGACTTGAGTGCGTGCCTGCTCGGTCCCGGCTGTCGGGTCGTGTGTGAGATGCCCCCTCGCCTGGCGTCATCGCTGATGGTCGAGCCGACGACGTTGACGAGCCCACTCCCGGCCGCCGCGCCCAGGATCGGGGCGCCCGGGACCCCGCCGCGCCTGGGGATCGGGGGCGTCCTCGATCCCGCCGTGCCTCGATCCCGCCGTGTCCCGATCCCGCTGTGCCCGGGACTCTGTCGTGCCCGGGACCGGGGCTTCCAAGACCGGGGCGTCTACTGTGGATGGCCTGGCCGTCGCCTGGCACGTGGCGGGCGGGATTCCGGTCGGGCATCGGCTTCAGCCGGGTGTCGGCCGAGTTTTCTTCTTTCGCCGCAGCAGGCAGATCCCTGCACGAGATGGCCGCGACCCGGTGCGCCAGACCTGGTCGGACACGGTCGCCTCGAAACACCTCTGGTGCCTGAGCGCGGCCGCCGCGTCCTCCGGTTCGGTCTCGGCCACCCAGGTCCTGGCCGCGCCCAGGTCGTTGTCCACCGCGTCGCGGTGGAAGTGGGTGACCCGGTCGCCGCCGCTTGGCCGTCGCCCGGTCGGGTGCTCAACCGGTTCGATGTCACTGCCGAAGGTGGCGGCAGGCCCCGACGGCGATGGCTGCCCGGTCGATGACCCGGTGCCCGAGCCTGACCCGTACGACCTCGGTCCCCTACCGGGCGCCCCGTGGGGCTCGGCGGTGACGGGGAGTGTGGCCGGATGCGGGCCGCTCACCTGAATGAAACACGAAGACACCCGTTCGGCAACAGTCCTCGGGGAACCTGGTGGCCATGGAACGTACCCCGATCTATCCCGGCCGACCGGACACATGGCGGCTGCGGGTTCAGCTGGATGACCGGCCCGGCGCGCTCGCCAGGGTCGCGACCCGGCTGGCCGCGCGTGACTGCAATGTGCTCGGGCTGGCCGTGCTGCCGGTGCCCGGCGGTGTCGTGGACGAGATCGTGGTGCACACGCCCGGCGGGGTCGCGCCCGCCGACCTCATCGACGACATCCGGGCCGAGGGTGGGCGCTGCCTGGGGATCACCGGCGCCGACGTGCACGACCTGGTCGACCACACCACGGCCGTGCTGCGGGCGACGGCGGCGGCGCTGGGGGAGTCGGCCGTGGTGGCGGAGTCGGTGCGGACACTGCTCGGCGCGGACGCGGTGACCGTTGTGGACTCGGGATCCGGTGACCAGCGCGGACACCGGGTCGTGCTGGACCTCGGGCCCGGCCTGACCATGCTGGCGCGTCGGGGCTGGGCGCCGTTCACCGAGGTCGAACTGGCCAGGGCAGCCGCGTTCGGCGAGGTCCTGGCGGCGGCCGAGGTGGCAGTGGCGGAACCGACTGCGGTCATCACGACCACCGGCGCCGGCCTCGTCCTGCGACCGGGCACACCGGCCGACGCCGACGCGGTGGCTGCGTTGCACGCTCGGTGTTCCGCACAATCGTTGTTCACCCGATACCACGCGGGCCTACGCACGTTACCGCGTCGTTGGCTGCACCGGCTGCTGCAGCCGCCACGCGGTACGACACTGCTCGCGTTGTGCGGCAACGACGTCGTCGCGATGGCACAACTGATCCCCACCAACGACCCGGCCGAGGCAGAGATCTCGGTCCTGGTCGAGGACGGCTGGCAACGCCAGGGCCTGGGCACCGCCATGATCACCCGCCTGGGCACCCTCGCCCGCGCCGCAGGCCACCGCCGCATGATCGCCTGGTGCCTCCCCGCCGAGGCAGGCTTCGCCCGCACCGCAACGGCGACCGGCCTTCCGGTGTCGGTCCGCCGCGAGGACGATATGGTGCGGGTCGCTCTCGCTCTCGACGCCCCGAAGGAGGTCCGGGAGACCGCGTCCGCGGCCTGACTTCTACCCAGGGTCACCAGTGCTTCACCCGGTCGGGCGTTGTGGATGCGGAACTTTCCCGGGCGTGTCATTCGTTGCGAGTAAAGAGGTGGGGGCGAGCGGGAAGCACAGGCCAAGCAGACGCCGTCCCCTGGCACACGGCAGCGAACACCGCATGCCCGCACACAGCAGCGAACGCCACGTGGCGCACGCCCGCCGCGATTGCCTCGGTCGTGGCCGTGCCGGATGGGTCCGACACCCGCTCCGGCGCCGCCTGCGGGCCCGCCCATCGTTCGCGGGCCCGCGCAATGGGGTCGGAGGCGTGCCCGCTCGCTTGGGTGGCGGTGCGATCGGTCAGTAGTGGAGTAGGTCGGCGCCGTAGCCCTCGCCCATTTCGTAGCGTTGGGTGAAGCCTGCGAAGTCCATCCAGGATTCGTCGCCGGTGCCGGGGGGCCATGGGTCGTAGACGTGGATCTCGGCGCCGTTCGTGCCGTTGCGGATGCCGGACACCACGATGATGTGGTAGTCCGCGCCCGGTACCGGTGTCCACAGGGGACCGTTCGCGGACAGTACCTCCGACCAGCCCTGTTCGGTCCAGCAGGCGCAGTACACGCTGCTCATGCCGAGTTGTTTGCCGATCGGTTCGGCCTCCGCCCAGGTCTTGCCTGCGTGGTCGACCCCGGTTTCGGTGCAGAGGCGTTCGACCGTGTAGTCCTCGCCGCGGGCGTTGAGGACCATCACCATCGAAGCCGCCCAGCAGGTGGTCTCGTCGGGCTGGCTGAGCAGGGTCACCGGGAAGTCGACCTCGGTGACCTGGGGCGTTCCGGATGGTGTTGTTCCGGATGACAGGGCGCGGCCGAGCAGGCAGTCCCAGAAGGCGCTGTCGACGTGGTCGTCGGACGACAGGTCGTTCTGGCCCGCGAAGTGCTGGACCGCCCCCGCCGTGGTGGTGTCGAAGTCACCCGTCTCGGGGACGACCGTCTGCTGGTAGTGGTGGTTGAGCATCTGCTGCAGGTAGGCCACCCACTCCGAGCTGTCGCCGGGGGCCAGGTCGGGCTCGTCTGCCATGTCGGTCTCCTTCTCAGCCACCGATGTCCACAGTGGACACCGCGATGATCGAGGCGGTGGGCGCGGGTGCCGGGTCGTTGCAGGTCTGGACGGTGTCGCCGGTGCGGGCGGCGGGTTTGCCGTTGATGAGGACGGTGCCGCTGCCGCGCACGACCGTGCCCCGGTTCGTGGGCGGGTTCTGGAACGGCGACGGCGCGACGTGCGGGGGAGCGTTGGTCGCGGTCGAGCCGGCCACCGCGGCCGGGGCGCCGGTGATGAACACGTCCGTGCTGCAGTCGCCGGTGATCGTGCCGGTGAACGGCAGCGGGGTCGGGGTCGGCACCGGGCCGCCGGGGGACGGCACCATCAGGACGTGGGTGTCGGTTCCGACGACCTTGTCGCCAAGTCGTGCGCCGGGGCTCACGTCCGGGTCCACCGTTTCACCGGCGCCGGCGGTTTGCCGGACCGCAGCGTGAGTTTCTCCGCGGGCGGGGCGAGCTCCGCGTCGGGGTCCGGGACGAGCGCGGCACTGACCGTCATCACGAACGCGGCGCGCGCGGGCATTCCCAGGCTGCTCCACAACGTGCCCGGGTCGGTATCCGCGACAGTGAGGAATACCGGTTCCTCCACACACTCCACGGGAACCGTTTCAGTGAACATCACCGTGCGCAGAGCACGGTCCAGCAACAGGTGCTCCTCATCAATCTCAGGCGCGCGCGCCGCGACGAGATAGGACAACACGCACCTACGTGACGGTGACCGCCGCGCCACTACCGCCCCGCGTTCGTCCCGCGTCTCCGACCACCCGGACTCACGTCCACGCGGATCGTCGTGCAGACCGAACAGGAACAGGTCGACTGCCTGCGTCGGGTGCTCTGTCTGCCATGTCGGCTTCGGCGGGTCCAACCGCACCACCGTGCCCTCCGGCAGTCCGCGCCTCAGCAGCACGCACAACGCGTCGTCCACTTCGGTGATCACGCTGCCCAGTGTCGGCGCGCGCGCCGTTCGCGCACAGCGGTCCGCCGCTCGTCCTATCGGTGCGCGCGCCCCGCCCCAAAGGGCGGCCTCCGCCGCCCGACCCACCGCCCCGCGGCGGACTGCGCGGGCGTCGCGGAGACAGCAAGCTCGGCTACCACGGCCCGCGTCGGGCGTGCCGCACGGTGAGGGAGAACCGCAGATGGCCAGCAGCTACCTCGCACCCGGTGTGTACATGGAGGAGGTGTCCTCCGGTTCCCGGCCCATCGAGGCCGTCGGCACCGCGGTCGCCGCCTTCGTCGGGTTCGCCGAGCGCGGACCCCGGCACGAGCCCGTCCTGGTGACCAACTGGACCCAGTTCAAGGCCGCCTTCGGCGACTTCACCCCCGGCTGCTACCTCGCGCACGCCGTCTACGGCTACTTCCTCAACGGCGGCGGCGTCGCCTACGTCGTGCGCGTCGGCGGCGCCGGGACCGACCCGGCCGCGCTGCCGGTCGCGGAACTGCCTGCCGCCGAGGGACGGCCGGGGTTCACCGTGTCCGCGCGGGCCGCCGACGCGCGGGACCTGACCGTCGAGGTCGCCGCCCCGAGCGAACCGGGTGAGGACACGTTCAAACTGGTCGTCAAACGCGCCGGGGAGGCGGTCGAGACCTTCGACAACGTCACCACCCGCCGTGGTCCGACCAACGTCGCCACCGTGCTGCGTCAGCAATCCGGGCTCGTCCAGGTCGAGGAGGTCAAGGGCCGCGCCCTCACCGCGCCGACGACCGGCGAGACCGCGCTCACCGCCCCGCCGGGCACGGCCGCGATCGACGCCCGGGAGTACGTCGGCGACCCGGCCGACCGCACCGGGTTCGGCGGCCTGGAGGCCATCGACGAGATCACCATGCTGTGCGTGCCCGACGTGATGGCCGCCTACCAGCGCGGCGCGCTCACGCTGGAGGACGTCAAGGCGGTGCAGCTGGCCATGATCGCGCACTGCGAGCTGATGTCCGACCGCGTCGCCGTCCTCGACGCCCCGCCCGGACTCAAGGCGCAGGAGGTGAAGGACTGGCGGATGGACGTCGCAGGCTACGACTCCAAGTACGCCGCGCTCTACTGGCCGTGGATCAAAGTCGCCGACCCGGTCGCGGGTAAGCAGATCTTTGTCCCGCCCAGTGGGCACCTCGCGGGTATCTGGGCTCGCAACGACAGTTCGCGCGGTGTGCACAAGGCACCGGCCAACGAGGTCGTGCGCGGCGCGGTCACCCTGGAACTCAACATCACCAAAGCCGAACACGACCTGCTCAACCCGATCGCGGTCAACTGCATCCGATCCTTCCGCGGACAGGGCATCCGGGTCTGGGGCGCGCGCACGCTGTCGAGCGATCCGGAGTGGCGCTACCTCAACGTGCGCAGGCTGTTCAACTACGTCGAGAAGTCCATCCTGCAGGGGACGAACTGGGTCGTGTTCGAACCCAACGACCCCAAGCTGTGGGACTCGGTCAAACGCACGGTCACCATGTTCCTGCGCCGCGTCTGGCGCGACGGCGCCCTGTTCGGCCGACAGCCCGCCGAGGCATTCTTCGTCAAGTGCGACGAGGAGAACAACCCGCCGGAGAACCGCGATGCGGGCATCCTCACCGTCGAGATCGGCATCGCCCCGGTGAAGCCCGCCGAGTTCGTGGTCTTCCGCATCTCCCAGTTCGCCGAGGGCGCTGGGCTCGAAGAGTAGAAGGGACGCATCCGATGGCCGCTGGCCTGAACGCCAACCAGCCCAACGACGCGCTCACCGCGGCGCGGTTCTCCATCACCATCGACGGCTACGAGATCGCGTCCTTCTCCGAGCTGCAGGGCATCACCACCGAGGTGGAGCCGGTGGAGCTGATGGAGTCCACGGACAAGGAGGTCGTGCTCAAGAAGCTGCCCGGCAAGACCAAGCCCGCCACGCTCGTGCTCAAGCGCGGCAAGAACTCCAGCATGGAGCTGTGGGCCTGGCACGAGGCCGTGCTGATGGGCGACATCGTGGCCGCCCGCAAGAGCTGCTCGCTGGTGATGTACGGGACGGACGGCAAGCCCGTCGCCCGCTACCACCTGGAACACGCGTGGCCCGCGAAGCTGGAGATCGGCGCGCTGAAGGCCGGGTCCAGCGAGGTGCTGATGGAGACCGTCACGGTCGTGTGCGAGCGCATCCAGCGGGTGTCGGTGTGACCGCGTCGACCGCCCTGCGCACGGAGTATCCGTTCACGTTGCCGCGCGGGTATGTGGACGAACACGGCAACGTCCACCGCGAGGGCGTCATGCGTCTGGCCACCGCGCGGGACGAGCTGACGACGCAGACCGATCAGCGCGCGCGGGCGAACCCGGCCTATCTGACGGTGTTGTTGTTGGAACGCACTGTCACCTCGTTGGGCGAGCTGCCCGCCGTGGACACGTTCGTGGTGGAGAACCTGTTCGCGTCGGACCTGGCTTTCCTGCGCGACCTCTACCGGCGTGTCAACTCCGACGGCCACACAGAGGTGGCCGTCGAATGCCCCCACTGCCACAACGGCTTCGCGGTGGACATCGCCGGTGATGCGGCGGGGGGATCCTGACGTACGCGGCCGACCGGCTGTGGGAAGAGGTCGCGTACGTCGCCTACTACCTGCACTGGGCCTTCGAGTCCATCGTGGACCTCGAACACCCGGTCCGCAGGCGGCTGATCAGCGAGATCGGCCATATCCACACCAGACTCGCCGAGTGAGAGGGGCCCCGCATGCGCTGGCCGTTCCGCCGCAGGCCCCTTGAGCGCCCGCACCGGGAATGGGTTCTCGTGAGCCCGCCGCCGAGGTCGGCCGTGGGTGGGGCGCCGTTGACGATCGGGGCCGCGCCGGTGGCCGGACCGTTGACGCTCACGCCGCGTACGCAGGCGGCGGTCGAGCCCTTCGCGGGCAGCGTGACGGGACTTGCCACGCCGTCGCCACGGGATGGGGATGTGGTTCCTGCCCGTTCGCTCACGTCTTTCCGGTCGGTCGCCGTTTCCTCCCAAGGTATGGCCGCATTGCCTGCCGGGGAGTTGGTACTGCCATCGACCCGGCTTCCCTCGGTGATGGGGCCCGACGAGGGCTCCCCCGCTGTGTCATTCACACCGGAGGTTTCGTCGGGGTCGGTCGCGCCTTCGATCCGGGAAACCGAGCCTGTCGCTCGTGAGGTCCCGCAGGAGACCTCGCCGACCACGACGGTGTCGCTGGGGCCGGATCAGAGTCTGCCGTCGACCACCGCGCCGCCGGTTTCCCCCACCACAGGCGAACCGCTGCCGTCCGCCCATGCGTGGTCCGACACAACGCGGGTCGCGGCATCCGCGTCGACACGGCCACCGCTCTTGCCCTCCCCGAAACCGACCTCGCCCGCGACCGACACCACGCCGATCGCCGCATCGCCCACGACACCGTCCATGCCCATGGCGGCTCCCGCTCAGCCCGCGACATCTGCCACCGGCTTGGCTCCTGTCCTGCCCATTCCGTCGACGCTCGCCCTGCCCGTCGCGCTTTCCACCTCCGCCCTGCCCGTCCAGCCCACCTCCGCCCCGATCGTCCCTGCTTCGCCTGGCCCCGACATGCCTGCTCCGGCAACTCCTTCCTTGTCTGCCACGACTGCCTCCGCGCTGTCCGCGCGAGCCACCGCCGCGAAGTCGCCCACTGCCTTGCCGGTCGGACCGACCTCGCTCCCACCCGACACGTCGACCACCGTCCCGCTCATCACCCCACCCACCCGATCGCCCATACCCCGCCCCAGCACGTCCACCGCCCTGCCACCCACCCCCCTGCCGCCCACCGCCATGCAGCTCGCAGGCGCACTTCCGCTCGTCCAGGCCTCGCCTGTTCCCACCCCGCCCATGGCCCCACTTGCCTCCGCCCCGCCCACTGCCCTTCCCGCCGAATCTCCCACCGTGTCGTCCGCCGAATCGCCCACTGTGTCGACCACTGAATCGCCCACCGTGTCGACCGGCATGTCGACCGGCATGTCGACCGCCGCGAGGCAGGCCCCTCCCGCCCGGGGGCAGGCCCTTGAGGCGATCCTATTTCCGCAGGTCAGGGCTCGGGAAGAGGGCGATGCCGGGCTGTGGATGAATCGGCGGGTTGTGGATGACCCGGCGGAGCGGGTGCCGTTGGTGCACCGGCCGTCGCGGCCTGGCATGAGTGAGGGGCGGGCGTTGACCGAGGCGACCGACGAGTACGTGGGCGAGCCGAGGATCCCCGTGGAGCCGCATCGGGCGCCGGGGTGGATGCGGTATGTGCCGGAGTGGGTCAGCCAGAGCGGGCCGCCGGTGTCCGAGCCGGTGCGGCAGGCGGCGCCCGCGCGGAGGCCGTCGTTGGGGCAGACCCGAAGGTCGGGGCTGGGTGCACCGATATCCACTGTGGACTCAGGGCAAGATCGAACTTCGGGCTCGGCCGCTGGCCCCCCGGTCGCAATTCTACCGGTGGAGACCGACAATCCCGGGGCGGTGGAGAGTCTGCCTGTGGATAGCTCGGATCGGCCGCCGACGGATCTTGTCCGGGAGATGTGGACGAATCAGGGTATCGATGTCGGTGACGTCCCCATCCACCAGAGCACCACGCCGTTCACCGCCAACGGAGAGGTCTTCCTACCGGACAACGCGCCGCGCGGGTTGATGGCCCATGAACTCACCCACGCCGCTCAACAGCGCGCGTACGGGTCAGCGCTACCTGACGAGAACAGTCCTGCCGGGCAAGTTCTGGAGACACAGGCACAAGAGAGTGGTGTCCAGCACGCACGCCCAGCCCCGGAGCGGGTGGAGGAGGAGGCCGACATAGACCTGGACCGCCTGGACCTGGACGACCTGTCCACCCGCCTCTACGACCGGTTGCGGCGGAAGCTGCGCCTGGAACTCCTCGTCGATCGTGAGCGGGCCGGTCTGCTCACCGACTTCCGCTGAGAGGAGGGGGTCGTGCTCGGTGACAACAGCAAGGTCGGGCTCAGCAACCGGTTCGTGGTGACCGTGCAGAACATGGAGAAGTACAACCTGGGCAGCTGGACCAAGGCCGAGGGCCTGGACGTCACCTGGGACGTGGCCGAGTACCGCTGCGGCGACGGCGGCAACGACCGGCTCTACTTCCCGGGTAACACCAAGTACACGAATGTTCGTCTGTCCCGAGCGGTGTCCGAGGAGACGAGTGCCGTGCGCGACTGGCTGAACAAGAACTCCTGGGAGCACAAGCTCTACGTCGGCACCATCGCCTTGCACTCGTCGTTGCTCGCGGACGGGCCGGTCACCGAGTGGGAGCTGCGGGACGTGCTGCCGGTGAAGTGGGCGATCACCACGATGGACGCGGGCGCCAGCCAGGTCGCGGTGGAGACGTTGGAGTTGGCGCATCGGGGGTTCCTGGACGATCAGCGCAGGTTGGGGGCCTGACATGGTGGCGTTGCACAGTGTGGAGACGATGCTCGCGCTCACCACCCGCTTCCACGTCACGGTGGACGGGGTCGATCTGGGTGGGTGGGCGCGTTGCCAGGGGTTGCAGGTGAAGTTCAACCCCGAGGCGATCAAGGAGGGCGGCAACCACCAGTACGAGCCGATCCTGCCCGGCCGGATCCAGTACCCGAACGTGACCCTGGCCCGAGCGATGAACGCGGCCGACACCGCCAAGGTGCAGGGCTGGCTGCGGGATCGCGCGGCCAACTGGATCGACGCGGATAGCAGCGGTGGCGGTGGTACTGCCCAGATCACCTTGTTCGACGCGCGCGCCGGTGTCGTGGCGGTCTGGCAGTTGCGCAACGTCTACCCGGCCACATGGAAAGGGCCGGACCTGGACGCGATGACGATGGGTATCGCCACCGAGACACTCGAACTGGCACACGAGGGGTTCCTGTGAGCATCTCCGCCGGGTTCTCCGCAGGCGCGGACCTCGCCATCGGCGCTGGCATCGGTGCCGCCGCGTTGGCGGGCGCGCGCGTGCCCGCGTCGTTGCGGTGCACCAGCGTGCCGAACATCGGGTTCGTGCCGTTCGACTTCAACCCCGACGAGATCACGATGTCGCGCATGGGCCGCACCGGCGTCATGGCGTCACCGGGCGGCGGACAGGGGTCCACCGGTTCGGCGCGGCAGCCCACCAAACAGGTCAAGGGCGCCTCGATCGGCCTGTCGAAGGTCATCTTCGAGGGGATGACCACCAAACTGCGCTGCGACACCCTCCTGGGCTGGATGTCACCGGACGCGGGTTTCCTCGGTCAGCTGCTGCCAGTGGTGACCGGCCAGAATCTCAAGACAGAGCCGCCGGAACTCACTTTCCAGTGGGGACCGCCCATGGTCGGCTTCATGTACACGGTGAAGCTGACCAAGTGCAGCATCCGGTACACGCGGTTCACCTCCGCAGGCATCCCCGTGCGCGCGGAACTGACCCTCGGGCTCGACCAGATCCCGACCCTGTTGGGCTCGCTGCCGCAGAACCCCACCTCCGGCGGACAGGCCGGTCGGCGCAGACACACTGTCGGCGCGGGGGAGACGTTGCAGTCCATCGCCACCGCCAACTACGGCGACCCGGGTGCGTGGCGGCGGATCGCGGAGGTCAACGGCATCCAGGACCCCGCGCGGGTGCGGCCCGGCACGACCGTGTACCTGCCCAACGCGCACGAGCTGCGGGAGGCGTGAGTGACCGCCATCGTCTGGCCCGGCGTCAAGGTCGGCACGGTCGGGCTCCCGTTGTCACCGTCGGTGTCGCCGAACCTCGTCCGGGCGGTCGTGGACACGCACCTGCACCTGCCGGACATGTTCGAGCTGACCTTCTACGACGAGTCCGGCTCGGTCGTGTCCGACGCGGGCCTCGACATCGGCACCGCAGTGGAGGTCACCGCAGGCCGCGCGGACGGCGACAGCGCGGAGAGCCTCATCAAAGGCGAGGTCACCGCGATCGAGGCCGTCTGCCACGACGGGCTCATCTACTCCGTCGTGCGCGGTTACGAGAAGGCACACCGTTTGCAGCGCGCGCGCCGTACTCGCACGTTCCTGCGGATGCGCGACTCGGAGATCGCCGAACAGGTCGCCAAGGGCGCCGGGCTCGCCGTCGGTACCGTCGACCGGACCGTCGTCGAGCACGAGCACCTCGCCCAGGTCGCGCAGACCGACTGGGACTTCCTTACCCAGCGCGCGAGAGAGATCGGTTACGAGACCGGTGTCGCGGGCGGCAAGTTCTTCTTCCGCAAGCCGTCCACGGGCGACTTCCTGCCCGGCCCGGCCTGCAAGCTCACCTACAAGGACAACCTCCTGACCTTCCTGCCTCGCGTGTCTTCCGCCAACCTCACGCCCGATGTCGAGGTGCGGGTGTGGGACTCGAAGGCCGCGCGGGTGGCGGTGGCATCGGCGACCGCGACCACACACAGTGCGACGATCGAGGAGGATCCAGCCGATCTGGCGAACTCGTTCACCGACGGGCTGCTCCCGGTCCCCACACTCCCTGCCCTGCCCTCGATCCCGGGCCTGCCCAAGCTCGACCTCGGACTCCCCGCCAGCAACACCGCCTACCTCGTCGTCGATCGGCCGGTCGCCCGAGGAGCCGCTGCCGATTCCGCGGCGGCCGAGGTGGCCAAGGGCGTCGCCGATCACATGGCCAGCACCTTCGCCGAGGCCGAAGGGGACGCGTCGGGTGATCCGGCGATCCAGGCAGGCGCGGAAGTCGAGATCGGCGGGGTTCCCGAGCGGTTCACGGGCAAGTGGGTCGTCACCAACGCCCGGCACGTGTTCGACGCCGAGGAGAACGGCTACCACACGCGGTTCTGGGTCAGTGGACGACAGAACCGGAGTCTGCTCGGCCTGACCACCACGCACTCGAAACCCGCAGGCATCACCGGACTGGTCTGCGGAGTGGTCACCAACGTCAAGGATCCCGAGAAGAAGGGACGGGTCAAGGTAGCCCTGCCTTGGCTGGCCGACAACTACGAATCCGACTGGGCCCGCACAGCCCACCCGGGCGCGGGTCGTCGTACCGGCACGTTCCTCCTGCCCGAGGTGGGCGACGAGGTACTCGTCGGTTTCGAGTTCGGCGACCCGCGCCGTCCCTACGTCCTCGGCGGGCTTCTCAACGACAACACCGCGTTCGGGCACGTCGACACCGCCGTCAACGGCGCGGGCTCGGTCACCCGACGCGGCTTCGCCACACCGGCGGGCAACCGACTGCTGTTCACCGACGATCTCCCACCCGGCGCCGCGCCCCCGACCACGTCCTCGATCGCCCTGGGCACCGCGGACGACAAGCTCGCGCTCACCATCGACCAGGTCGCGGGCACGGTCACCCTGGCCTGCGACCCGGTCCCGCCCGCCAGCCGCACACCCGCCGGGTCGCTGACCATCCAGTGCGGCGGCACGGGCACGGTCACCGTCAAGGCCGGGACCGGCGGGCTCAGGCTGGAGACCGAGGGACGGCTGGAACTCAGCGGAAAGCTCGGCGTCGCGGTGAGCAGTCCGGGTGTCACCGAGATCAAGGGCTCGCAGGTCAGGCTGAACTGAGGAGGGCCGGATGACGCAGGACTTCGTCGGCGCGGGCTGGGCGTTCCCGCTCGGGGTCGACCCGCGCGGCGGCATCGCGCTGGTGCGCCGGGAGGTGGAGCTCGAACAGGCGATGCGGTTGATCCTTGCCACCTACCCGGGTGAACGGCCGATGCGGCCGCAGTTCGGCAGCCGCGTTCGCGACTACGTGTTCCGGCCCGTCAACCTCGATACCGTCGCCGAGCTGTCGCAGGAGGTGCGGTCGGCGCTGCTGCGCTGGGAGCCGCGCGTCGACATCGAGGGCGTGACCGTGACCCCGCGACCGGGCGACGGCAGCGTCCTGCACATCGACATCCAGTACGTGGTCAAGGACACCAACGACCGCCGCAACCTGGTCTTCCCGTTCTACACCATCCCCGAGGACGGGAGCGACTACTGATGAGCCTGCCCGCCCCGCACCTCGACGACCGCCGCTTCCAGGACCTGGTCGACGACGCCAAGCGGATGGTGATGCTGCGCTGTCCGGAATGGACGGACCACAACGTGTCCGACCCGGGCGTCACGCTGATCGAGACGTTCGCGTTCATGACCGACCAGCTGCTGTTCCGGCTCAACCAGGTGCCGGACCGGCTGTACGTGAAGTTCCTGGAGCTCATCGGGCTGCGGCTGACCCCGCCCGCGCCCGCGCAGGCGCCGGTCACGTTCTGGCTCTCCGCGCCCGCGATCGCGCCCGTGGGCATTCCGGCGGGTACTGCGGTCGCCACGCCGCGAGGGGAGACCGATGACGCTGTCGTGTTCGGCACCGGGGAGAACCTGCGGATCATCCCGTGCGTGCTGCGCCGGACAGTGACCGTGGCCGGTGACGTGACCGATCAGGTGAGCATGGGTACGTCGTTTCCCGCGTTCTCCACGATTCCCGATGTGGGGGAGGCGTTGCTGCTCGGGTTGAGCGAGGCCGTGCCGAGGTGTGTGGTGCGGGTGGACGTGGGCTGCCAGGTGCGCGGGGTGGGTGTGCATCCGCAGCACCCGCCGTTGACGTGGGAGGCGTTCGACGGGGAGGACTGGGCCCACTGCCGGGTGAGCGAGGACACGACGGGGGCGCTCAACACCGATGGGCATGTCCACGTGCACGTGCCTGAGGAGCACGCGATGGCCGTGCTCGACGGGGAGAGCGCGGGGTGGCTGCGGGCGCGGGTGGTCGCGGTGGACGAGGGATACCCGACGTATCACGAGACACCGGTGATCACCTCGATCGCGGCCAGCACTGTCGGGGGAACGATCACCGCCCGGCACAGCGAACTTGTCGAGGAGGAGGTGCTGGGCGAGTCGGAAGGTGTTCCGGGGCAACAGTTCACGCTCACGCGGCAGCCCGTGGTCACGGCCGGGACGTTGGAGACCTCCTCGCCGGACGGTTGGCAGGAGTGGACGCCGGTGCGCACGTTCGCCGCCAGCGGACCGGACGACCGCCACTACCACCTCGACGGCGTGACCGGCACGATCCTGTTCGGCCCGGTGATCCGCGAACCGGACGGGTCGTTGCGCCACTACGGCGCGGTCCCGCCGCATCGGTGCACCATCCGCGTCCGCCGCTACGCAGTGGGCGGGGGCCGGGTCGGCAACGTGTCCCGTGGTTCGATCCAGACACTGCGTTCGTCGATCCCGTTCGTGGCACGGGTGGAGAACCTGGACGCGGCGAGCGGCGGCGTCGACGGCGAGACGCTCGACCAGGCCAAGGCTCGCGGCCCGATCCTGCTGCGCAGCCGGGGACGGGCGGTGACCGCCGAGGACTACGAGGTGATCACCCGGGAGTCGGCGCCGGGGATCGCCCGGGTGCGCTGCGTGACGGCGGGCGACGACGACGTGGACGCAGGCGCCGTCCGGGTGCTCGTGGTGCCCGCTGCGGCCGAGGTCGACGGTCGGCTCGACTTCGCCGACCTGGTGCCGGAGCCGGACACGCTCGCCCGGATCACCGCCCGCCTGGACGAGGTGCGGCTGATCGGGACCCGGGTGCTGGTGACCCCGCCGAGGTACCGGGGCGTGACCGTGGTCGCCCGGGTGATCGCCCGACCCCGCGTCGATCGGGTGAAGGTGCGCGCGGACGCGTTGGCCGCGCTCTACCGATACCTCAACCCGCTGGTCGGCGGCGCGGGCGGCGAGGGTTGGACGTTCGGGCGTCCGGTGCAGGCGGGGGACATCCACGCGCTCCTGCAACGCGTGCGGGGCGTGGACATCGTGGAGGACGTGCGACTGTTCGGTGCCAACCCGGTCACCGGTGAACGCGGCGAGCAGACCCAGCGGCTGGCGGTCGACCGGCACAGCCTGGTCTTCTCCTTCGCCCACCAGGTGCGCGTGGAGGAGGACTGACATGCGCGGACTGACGCCCGGCCTCACCTCCGCCGTGCCATTGCTGGACTTGCTGCCCGCCGTCTACCAGGAGGACCCGTTCGCGGCACGCTTCCTGGCCGGGTTCGACGACATGCTCGCGCCCATTCTGTCCACACTGGACTGCGTGGTCGACTACCTGGACCCGGTGCTGGCGCCGGAGGACTTCCTGGCGTGGCTCGCGGGCTGGGTGGGCATCGAGGTCGACGAGGGGTGGCCGTTGCCCCGGCGGCGCGCGGCCGTCGCGTCGGCGGTCGAGATGTACCGGACCAGGGGGACGGTCGCGGGACTGCGGGCGAACCTCGAAGTGCTGACCGGCGGCACGGTGGAGATCGCGGACAGTGGCGGGGTGGCGCACTCTCTCGACCCGGACGCGGACCTGCCGGGTGACGCACATCCCCGCTTGGCCGTACGCGTGTCGGGCGCGCCGGACGCGCCCCTCGACCTGGTGACGGATGTCGTCGCCGCCGCCAAACCCGCCCACGTCGTGCACCGCGTGGAGGTGACCCCGTGATCGTCTGCAAGTCCTGCGCCTATCACAACGGAGATACCGACACGTTCTGCGGAAAGTGCGGGGGGTTTCTGGAGTGGACGGGGGAGAAGGTCGCGCCTGTGGTACCGGCGGCGAGAGAACCCGAAGAAGAAGAGGAAGCCCCACGGCGGGGTCTGCTGTCACGGTTGCAGTCGGCGCTCTACCTGGATGTGGGGGACCGGCCTGTGTCCCCGGTCTCCGCCCGCCCGGCAGGCCCCGCCACCCCGGCCCGCCCCGGCGCGACCCCGCCCGCCCCACCCCGCCCTGGGGGCCCACCCCGCCCGCCTCTCCCACCCGGAGGGACCGCCCAGCCGCCGAGTCCCCCCAAACCGCCGCCACCACCCGGCATACCCAAACCGCCTCCTCCTCCGGGAGTTCCACCATCTCCACCTGGAAGCGCGGTGCTACCAAAACCGCCAGCGCCGCCGGGAAGCACGGCCCTGCCCAAACCGCCTGCGCCACCTGGCAGCGCGGCGCCGCCCAAACCACCCGGAGATGCAGCGCTGGCAGTACCACCTGTTCCGCCAGGAAACGAGGTGCCACCGAAGCTGCCCCTGCCTCCGACCACAGACGAGCAATCGCCCTCGGACGGTTCCATCGACTCCGCGAGACCGGCACTGCCGTCGGTCAACGACGAATCATCGGCCCGGCAGACAGCGGCGAGCGGGCTGGTGGCGGGTATCACGCCCGGGGACTCGCAGCCGGGAGCGGTGCTGCCGCAGGATAGTGCTCCGGCGCGGCCGACCGTACGCAGGCAGCCGCCGACCAGGGCACTCAAGCCCGGCGACCTGGTCTGTGGCGAGTGCGGCGAGGGCAACCAACCGACGCGGAAGTTCTGCGGCCGGTGCGGGAACTCGTTGGCGGCGGCGGACGTCGTCCGAACCCCGTGGTGGCGCCGCCTGCTCCCGCGTCGCGGCGCGAAGGTGCGCAGATCCGGTGAGCGGCCCCGCAACCGGCGCGGCAAGTCCAAGCTGGGAGCCGCGTTCGGTGCCGTCTTCCGCGTGACGCGTCGCGTGGTGTCGGCGGTGCTGGTGATCGCGGGCATCGCCTACGGGATCTCCGGCGACTTCCGCAGCTGGGTCAACGCCCACGCGATCGCGCTCGAACAGGATGTCGAGGGGGTCGTGCTGCCGCAGTACGCCCCGGTGGCGCCCGTGGAGATCACCGCGACGAGCGAGCTGCTCGACCATCCGGGCGCGTCCGCGTTCGACGGTTTCAGCAACACCTTCTGGGCGGCCCCCGCCGCAGGCCCGGAACCCGTGCTGGTGGCCCGCTTCGCCCAACCGGTGACCCTGTCCCGCGCGATCATCCGCACCGGCGCCCGCGACGAGTTCCAGGCCCGTCACCGCCCGCACCGGCTGCACCTGGTGTTCTCCACCGGCCGCACCGCCGACGTGGAGCTCAAGGACAACCCGGACCCGCAGCAGGTCGATCTCGCCGACGGCGCGGGCGTGACCTCGGTGGAGGTGCATGTGGTGTCGCTGTACCAGAGCGTCAAGGGGACCGACGTGGCCCTGACCGAGATCGAGTTCTTCACCGAACAGTAGATAGACAATCAGCTTGACTACTTGTCGAGCGTCGCCGTACCGTCGTTCCCATGTTCGTCGCACACACCCCCGACAGCGCGCCCGAGGCATCGCGGCGCATCCTCGAATCCACCACCGCGAAGTTCGGCTACCTGCCCGCCCCCATGGCCAAGCTGGCCGAGTCGCCGGAACTGCTGTCCGGCTTCCTCGCCAACACCGCCACGTTCGACCGGACCACGCTGACCCCGCTCGAACGCGAGACCGTCGTCATGACGATCGCGACCCACGTCGGCTGCCACTACTGCGTCGCCATGCACACCGCCACCCTGACGAGGCAGTCCGCCCCGGACGACCTCATCGAGTCCCTGCGCGCCGAGAAGTCCCTACCGGACGAACGCCTGGAGACGCTGCGCCGGTTCACCCTGGCCGTCATGGCCGGTCGCGGCGAGGTCGAACCCGACATCCTGGACACGTTCCTGGCCGCCGGGTTCACCCGCCGCAACGCGCTGGAGGTCGTGCTGGGCATCGGCACGTACACGATCTCGACCTACGCCAACCGCCTGGTCGACGCCGAACTCGACGCCCCGCTGGAACCGTACCGCTGGTGAGTCACCAGACCGGTCGCAACGCGACCGGCGCGCCACCGGACATGTCGCCGATCAGGGTCAGCAACACGGTCCGCAACCCGGCCACCTGCTCCCGGCCGACCCTGTCCGCCCACCGGTTCTCGATCCCACCCCACAACTCCACCACCCGCCGCACACACGCCCACCCGCGCTCGGTCAACGTGACCGTACGACTGCGACGATCGGTCGGATGCGGCCCCCGGGTGACGTAACCACGGTGCTCCAACTCATCCACCAACTGCACGGCCGCCTGCTTCGTCACCCCCAGGTGCTGCCCCAACTCCACGGCCGTCGCCGTCGGATGATGCGACAGGTACTGGAACACGAAACCGTGCGCGGGCCGCACATCGCCGAACCCCTCCACGGCCAGCGCCGCGTGCACCTCATCCATGATCAGGCGGAACGCCATGGCCAACAGAGCGGGGATGTCGGACGGCGCCGGTGTCACGACCTCACCCTAATGCCCAGCCACCCCCCTCGGCACGCTCGGCAACCCCAGCCCCCGCCCCCGACACCCCTCAACCGGACCCGGCGGTTCCGGCCCCGCCGGGGCGGTGCGGGTTGTCCACAACCCCGCCGATCCATCCACAGCTCACGACTGGGCGATATTGACAACGAGTCGGACCGCCTAGGGTTCCACGTATAGGGCGGGTCAGCCCCCCGGGAGGGAGGGGCGTGTGCTGGGGGGTGCGCTTGGGCGGCTCGGTCAGCGCCGCCCGACGAACTCGGCGGGTGTCACGGTGTTGCTGACCACCAGCAGCCCGGCCGCAACCGAGATCCCTGTCCCGTTCACCACCGCGACGACCACTCGCGGTCCGACCGAAGCCTTGGGAAACACCAATAGCTGAGCCCCGAATCGCCCGTCGGAGCCGGTGGTGGCTGTCACGCTCTCGACCGAGTCGCGAAACCCCACGGTCACGGCCCGGCCGGGCGGGAACCCGATCCCGTCGACCTCCGTGACGCGCCCAGGAGAAAGCACCCCGGGGTTCACCACCAACACCGGCGAGATTCCCGCTCCGCGAACCCCCACCAAATGCACCTCGCCAGGCGTGGTAGTGAACCTCACCACCCCGGTGCGTGCCCCTGCCGCCCCCGGTGAGAACCGCACCTGAACCTCACACGACCCCCCAGGCGCAACGACCGCTCCAACGCACCCCGTGACCCCGAACTCCGGTGAATCAACTCCTATCCCGGTCACGGTCATCGCCGCGCCACCGAGGTTCCGCACGGTCAGCGGCTCCACCGGCCCATCCGACAACAACAGCCGGTCCCCGAAATCCACCGGATCAGGACCAGCCGCAAACTCCGCACCAGCCTGAACAACAACCCGCGAATCCCCTTCCCCTCGTACCGCCACGGTGAACCCTCGCGCGACCAAAACCGCCGCACGGTCTCCAGCCGTGGACGGCGTGAACCGAAGTGAGACCTCGCAACTCTCGCCCGAATGCAGCACGTGTCCCGAGCAGGCATCGGCCCCGAGCGAGAAGTCACCAGATCCGGTAAGCGCCAACGAACCGATGGGCAGCGGACCAAACCCCTTGTGCGACAGCGACACTGTCCGAGTGGCCGTATGACCGACCGTGACCGGACCGAAGTCGACGTCATCCGCGCTGAGGCCAGGCTCGAAGGTATGTGCGAACACGTCGTCCGCATCCGCCGCGTCACCCCCGGCCAACCGAGCGTCGGACTCGAACGCCACCCGCGCACCATCCCAGGACAGAGAAGGCGCCTCAGCCCACCGGCTCGGTGTGCTCTGCCCGTCACAGACTTGCGCGCAACTGGAAGCGAGCGCTGTCAGGCCCGCGCGTAGATCCCGCACAACCACCTGACACTGCACACGCACATCCCGACTCTCATCCGGCGGCGGCACAGACACGTAGTCCGACGGTTCAAGACAGGATGGCTCGTAGTAGCCCAGTGGCACGTCAGCGCCATCGTGAACGGCGCGCGCGTCGGTGACGAACGCGAGGTAGCGGCCGTCCGCAGACAGGCCCGGAAGGCTCCCGTTGACCGGGACACCGGCCGCGTTGCGCGAGGCCAACACGGAGTCCACACCGGGCCGGACGACATACACGTTCGGTTGGCTCGTGACCTGCTCCGCCACGAACGCGATCACCGACCCGTCCCCGGAGATCGCGGGCCGACGAAAGTCCACCGACTCGTCCGTGTCGAGCGGCGCGCCGTTCTCGTCGAGATCGACACGCAGAGCGAGACCGGTGGCGACCTCGACACGGACCACGGCGTGGAAGGACGACGCGGCAGCGGCCGCCACCACGAACCGTCCGTCGCCGGAGATCTCCGGGTCGTAGGCCCGATCGACCCGTTCGGTCCCGATCGTCACCGGCAGTGCGCGGGCAGGACCAGGCGTGCCCGCCAAGAGGTCCGCCACGAAGAGGCCGTCCGGTTCCTCCCAGGCGATCCGCGAGCCGTCGGCCGAGATGCGTGGTCGGTCGGGCTCGGACGCGGTGACCACGTGGTAGCGGTAGTCCATCGCCCCGTCCGGTCTGCGCGCGTCGAACACGCCGTTCGGTGCGCGGTCGCATACGAGGATGTTGACGTCGGTGTCGGTCTCGGTGATGTTGGTCGCGCGGCTGAGGAACGCGACGAACCGGCCGTCGCGGGAGATCGTCGGCAGGTAGCTGTCGCCGTCGGCGGACGTCTCCGAGATCTGCGCGGCGAGCAAACGTTTGCCCCGGAGTGGAACCGGCTCGTCATCGATGAACTGGCCTCGGCTGATCAGGACAGTCCGGTTGCGGGCGATGTCGCGGACGTAGACGTTGTCGGTGTCCTCTCTCGTTGGACCGTCCAAAGGGGAGTAGCTCGTGAACGCCACCGCCGTCCCGTCCTGGGACATGTCCTGTTCCCGCCCGCCTGTCGGCGACGGGACTCCGGCAGCGTCCACTGACACCAGCTCGGTCGACCCGTTCACCGCCGCAGCAGACTCGGGCACCATCACCCCACTCGCGCCCACGGCGAGTACCAACGCAGCCACGGCGACACGACGGAACACGGCGACCTCCGACAGGGTTACTCGGGTGCCCATCGCAGCCTAGGAAGTCCGCATCGCGCGCGACCCGGCTCGCGGGTGGTGAACCGGACGCGGTCACGCGCACCAAAGGGCAGGCGGCACTGCCCGGTGACGCACCCGATCGCAGGGTCCGCGCGCGTGTGGTCGGTCCGGACACTTGCCGGTCATGGGAGCCACGACCTCGCTCGCGGGCGACACACTCACCGTCACCCCGGGGGACACCGCGCGCACGACAGTGCGGATCGCCAACTCCGGCCCACTCGTCGACCAGTTCACGGTGGACGTGGTCGGCGACGCGGGGGAGTGGGTGCGGGTCGAGCCGCCGGTCCTGAACCTGCTGCCCGGCACCGAGGGCGAGGTGACACTGCTCTTCACCCCACCCCGCGACGGTTCTGTCGCCGCCGGTCCTGTTCCGTTCGGGGCTCGCGTTGTCTCGCGTGAGGACCCTGCCGGTTCCGTGGTGGTGGAGAGCGCGGTAGAGGTTCTGCCGTATACGGACCTGCGCGTCGAATTGGTGCCGCGCACGATCAAGTGTCGTTCGCGTGCACGGTGTGAGCTGGTGGTGGACAACGCGGGCAACTACCCGTTGGGCGTCGAGATCGCGGTGTCGGATCCCGAGGACGCGCTGCGGCTCGCGGTCGACCACCCGACGCTGACCATCGCTCCCGGCACGTCGGCGTTCCTACGCCTCCGCGTCCGCCCCCACGACCGGTTTCTGCGCGGACAGGAACGCCGTCATCCGTTCCAGGTCGTCGTCGCCGTCGGTGACGTACCGCCGATGGCCGCCGAGGGGACGGTCGTGCAGCACCAGTTGCTGCCGAAGTGGCTGCTGCCCGCCGTGCTGGTTCTGCTGGCGTTGGCGATCGTCGCGGTGACGTTGTGGCTGACACTGGTGAAACCGAGCATCGAGTCCGCCGCGCGCGACACGGCCGCCGCGCTCGTCAAGGCCGAACAGGCGCGGTTGGAAGACAAGGCCGACACGGCGGAGAAGAAGGCGGCCGCCGCCGAAGAACACGCCGCAGCAGTGGAGAAGAAGACCGGCGACGCCAACACCGCCGCCGCTGCCGCCCCCTCGGTCACCAGTCCCGAGGGCGTCGACATCGCCCGCGGCCAAGCCTTCGACTTCCGCGTCACCACCACCCCGACCGCCACCCCCAATCCCGCCGACTTCCCCACCTTCACCGCCCCCACCCCGATCCCGGACGGCAAGACCCTCGTCATCACCGACTTGGTCCTGCAAAACCCCCGCGGCGACGCGGGCACCCTCCGCATCCTCCGTGGCGACCAGATCCTGCTGGAGTTCGGCCTCAACAACTTCCGCGACGTCGACTACCACTACCTGGAACCCCTGACGTTCCCGCCGGGCCAGGAACTGAAGGTGGCCGTCAACTGCCAACTCCCCGGGGCGCCGCAACCCCCCACCGGCAAGTGCACCCCCTCCGTCTCCTTCTCCGGCCGCCTCGCGGGCTGACTCCCCCTTCGCGAGCCCACCTCGACCTGGGCGGCTGTTGTGCTGTGCGGTCGAGTGCCATGTTGTCGGGGTGCGGTTCACGGCGCGGTGGCCAGGCGTCCTGGCCACCGCCACCGGCTCAGATGAGCCCCTCCCGCAACGCATACGCCACCGCGTGCGATCTGTTCCGCAGCTGGAACCGGTTCGTCACATCATGCAGGATCGACTTCACCGTGCGCTGCGAGTAACACAGCTGGTCCGCGATCTCCTTCGTCGACAACCCCGACGCCACCAACCGCAGCACCTCCGTCTCCCGGTTCGTGATCCCCGCCAGGTGCAGCCCACGCGGCTCCAACACGTGCCTCTGCAACCGCGAAACCCGGTTCAACAACCTCCCCAGCAGATCCGGCGGCAACGCACCCTCACCCACCGCCGCCGCCTTCACCAGGCGCACCAGGACGTCCGGGGTCGTGTCCGCGCGCCGGGCCACCGCGCACACGCCCGCTTCCACAGCGGCCAGGATCTCGCTCTCCTCCAGGTCGCCCGCGATGAGCACCACGTGCGTGAAGCCGCGGCAGCGCAGGGTTTTCAGCAGCTGCTCGGCCCGAGTGTCGAACCGGTCGGCGACCACCAGGGCCACCGCCTCCGGGGTGGCGTCGTCCTCCTCGACCAGCCGGAGCTCCGGACGGGCGCGCAGCGCCATGTGCACCCCGTTGCGCAGGATCGGGTCCGTGGCCCGCACGAGCACCGCTGTCCGATTCTCTTCCCGCATGTCCTACCCCGCTTCCTCGTCCCCCGGGTGGAACCCAGACGGTGCCCGATCGGGCGTCCCGACCGCATGGGACCGGTGTCCCGGAATTGCCCGGACGCGCGGCGGCGACCCCAGACCCGCGGTGCGGGCGCGCACGATCGCCTGGGCCCGGTCGGGCACCCGCAGCTTGGTGAAGATGCTGGACACGTGGTTGCGCACGGTCTTCGGGCTCAACGACAGCGCTCGCGCGATCACCGTGTTGCTCTCGCCGTCCGCGATCAGCGCCAGCACCTCGCGTTCCCGGCCGGTCAGCTCCGGGAACACGGCAGGCGTCGGTTCGCTGAAGAAGCTCAGCACCCGGTCGGCCACACCGGAGCCGAAGATGGCCTCCCCGCGGCCGACCGCGTGCACGGCGCGCACGATCTCGTCCTGGCCGGAGCCCTTGAGCAGGTACCCGCGCGCGCCCGCGCGCATGGCCGCGAGCACGGACTCACTGTCGTTGAACATGGTCAGCACCAGCACGCCGGTCCCCGGCCGTTCGCCGACGATCACCCGGGTCGCGTCGATGCCGGTCGTGTCCGGCAGGTGCACGTCCATCACCACCACGTCCGGCGCCAGCTCGCGGGCCGCCGCGATCGCCTCCGCGCCGGTCGCGGCCTCACCGACCAGCGACACCGTGGGCTCGCCCGCCAGCACGGTGCACAGCCCGAACCGGAACAGCGGGTGGTCGTCCACCACCAGCACCCGAGGATTCATCCACAACCCCCGAAGTTGTCCACAGGCCCGCCGGGCCTCCTTTCGCTTCCCCTTGCGCGCCAGCACCATGGACCTCGGCGACCCGACCAGGGCCGCCGGAAACCTCTGCCCAGGAGCGAACATGGAAATCCAGCCGCGGTCATACCTTCTCCCTGGGGAGCGGCAGCGTGGCCAGCACCCGCGTCCCGCCCCGGTCCTCGGCCGCCACCAGGCAGTCCCCGCCCAGCTCGGCGGCCCGCTGCCGCATCGACACCAGCCCGATCCCGGCGGCCCGCCTGGCCAGGCCGACGCCGTCGTCGACGACCTCGATGTGCAGGTCGTCGTCCACCCACAGCCGGACCGCGCAGGACGACGCGCGCGCGTGCCGGGTGACGTTGGTGAGCGCCTCACAGACGATCCGGTAGGCGGCGACGTCCACCGACGCGGGCAGGTCGGGCAACGCGACCGGCACCTCCAGCATGATCGACACACCGCCGTCCGGGATCCGGGCCGACCGGCTGGCCAGCGCGCCCGCGTACTCGCGGATCGCGGGCACCAGCCCGATCCGGTCGAGCACGGGCGGGCGCAGTCCGTGCGCCAGCCGCCGGATCTCGGCGATGGCGCCGTGCAGCTCGTCGCGCAGGCGGACCAGCAGGACACCGGTCGTGCCCTCGCGGTCCAGCCCGCGCACGCACGCGTCCAGACCGAGCGAGACGGCCGCGAGCGTGGGGCCGACACCGTCGTGCAGTTCGTGCAGGAGACGGCGGCGTTCCTCCGCACGCGCGCACACCAGGCGGTCGCGCGAGCGGCGCAGGTCGCGGGTCAGACGCGCGGTGTAGACGGCCGTGCCCGCGTGCCGGGCCAGTTCGGCCAACGCGGCCCGGTCGCGTCGGCGCAGCACGGCCCGCCCGCCGACGACCAGCGCGCCCACCCGCTCGCCGTGGAAGAGCAGGGGGAGCTCGGTGTCGTCGGGTCCGGGCGTGCCCACGCGCGCGGCGGTCTCGGCCTGCCCGCCCGCGTCGATCTCGATCGCCACGTGCGGCAGCCGCAGCGCCTGCGCGACCTTCTCCACGATGCCTGGCAGCAGGTCCTCGGGCACGTCGGTGTCGGCCAACCGGGCGGCCAAAGTGGACACCACGCGGTAGGGGTCGTCGGTGTAGCCGAAGAACCGCTTGTTCACCAGACCCTGCAAGCGGTTGCGCAGCGGCTGCGCCGCCAACGCCACGCACGCGGCGGCCACGGCCTGCTGCCACACCTGGTCCACCGATGGGAACAGCAGTGCCAGGCCCGCCACGACGGCCACGTAGGTGCCCACCACGCCCGCGCTGAGCGCGCCGTAGACCACCGACCGGCTGATCACCACCTCGATGTCGAGCGCCCGGTGCCGCAGCACGGCCAGACCCACGGCGACCGGCACGGCGGAGAAGGCGAGCGCGTGGAAGCGCTGTGGCAGCAGTGGTTCGCCTGCGAGGGCGGTCGGCAGGACCCACACGGCGAGGTAGACGACCGCCCCCGCGCCCAGTGCGACGGCCGTCCGGCGCAGCTTGCGCCGGACAGCCGGATCGGTGCTGGTCAGGTATCTCGCGGCAAGCACGGCCACGATGAGCACCGGATAGACGAACAAGGCGGGCACGGCAGGCGAGCCGACCACGGCCAGGACGGCGGTCGGGGAGTCGAGCCACAGCATGGCGCCTGCGGTGAACGCCGCGTAGAGCAGCGGGCTGCCGAGGTAGGCGAGCGTGACCCATCGGCGGTAGTGGCGCCAGTCGGGAGGAGAGGGGAAAGCGAGTGCGAAGTGCAGCATGGCGGACCACAGCAGGGCGAACGCGGCCTCGCCGAGCCACCAGCGCCAGAACTGGGTGCCTGCCACGAGGTCGAGGGCCTGCAGGGGGAAGAACGCGGCGCCCGCCGTGGTGACCGCCGTCAGGCCGGTGGCCAGAAGTGCGGCTCGGGCGGCGGGTTCGCGCGGCCGGAACCAGAAGATCGCCCCGGCCGTCGCGGCGACCAGGCAGCCGACGGCCAGGGTCGGCCAACTGTCGGCCAGTGCGGCGAGCCACGGGTAGGGCCGGGTGGTCACGGTCAGGTCGAGGAGGTGGCCGTCGCGCAGCACGCGGTAGACCGATGCGTCGTCGGTTCTTGCCGGAGGGCCGCCCGGTGCGGCGCTGACCCGTTCGGACAGAACGGTTCCGTCGATGGCCACGACCTCGTCGCCCGCGCGCAGCGGGGGCGGGCCGTCGACCACGGTGACCCGGTCCGCCGCCAGGGCGTTGTCACCCAGGTTGATCGTGGTTCCGTCGCCGGGCGCGGACGCGCGTGTCAGCAGGCACCACCCGGCTACCCCGAGGAGTGCGAGCGTGAGCAGAACGTACGCGGCGGAAACCCGCCGCGCGCCCGCCGAGCCACCGGACACGGTTGGATCATCCCGCAGCGCACGGACCAAACCCAGACATGTCCCCTGGTCGACATCGGCCTGGTCACCTGTTCGGCCTAGCCGGGCGCACAGACGGCCCGCGACGGTGTCGAAAGGACACTGCGGTGGGTGAACGCGAACGGGTATGCGGTCGTCCCCATGGGGTGGCGGCTCCCGCTCCCGAGGCCGACCGTCCGAATGCGACTGTCCGGTCCGGCGCGGCCGCTGCCCGACTGAAAGGAAGTGATGCGAGTGCTGTTCGCGATTTGAGGGCGGGTTTCGACAGGGGAGGTGACGCGAACAGGATTCACACAACTCAATGGCCTGCGACCACTCGGCGAACCTCGGAGACGCGTCGTCCCCGGGACCGGTACCCGGCCACGGGGACGACAACGACTTCGGGACGTCCAGTCCTCGGGGGCTAGCCCTTGGGCACGACCTGGGTCCGCTCGGGATCCCCGGACGGCTCCTCGTCAGAGGCTCCGGCCTGCGCCGCTGCCCCGGACCCACCGGCCTCGGATCCACTGCTCGTGGAGCCACCCGTCGCGGCGGGACCGGGCACGGCTTCGCCCGGTACGCCTTCGCTGGACGCGGAGTCGGTCGATGTGGCGCCGCTCGGTGTGGACGCGGTTGGCGTGGGGACGCTCGACGCGGTGTCGGTGTATGCCACGTCGCCTGCCGGGGTGCTGCTCGATGCCGCCTCGTTCGGCGGGGTCTCGGCTCGTGCCGGGGCGGCGGGTGCCTGCTCGACGGGGGCGACCCCGGTGGGGGTTGCCTCGGCGGATGTCGTCGCAGGCGAGGACACGGTCTCGGAGGTCGCGGTGACTGCCGGGGTCGCGTCGGCCGGGGGCGCTTCCGAGGAAGGCTCGGCCTGGGTAGTCGCCGGGACGTCGCTCGTGGACGACGGGGTGTCCGTCGAGGGCGGAGGTGCCTCGGTGGTGGCCTCGGGCGTGGGTTCCGGGGTGGCGGCGGTCGGTGCCGGGTGCGTGGGCGCGGCTGCCGGGGCGTCCGGCCAGGCAGGCGGCGTGGGCTGAGCCGTCGGTGGTTCCAGGCCGCCCGACAGGGCGCCGGTGATCGGGTAGGGCGTGGTCGGCTGGGGCGGGGGGACCGGGGCCTGAGGGGTCACGGCCGGGGTGGTGGCGAACTGGGCCGGGCCGCCGGACACCGGCTGCTGGGCGTGTTGCCCCGGCTGTGCGAACACCGGGGTGGCACCGAACTGCGGTGCGGCTCCCGGGACCGCGCCGGGCTGAGGTGCCGTGCCCGGCCCGGCCGGGGCTTCCGCCTGCAATGCCTGTGCGGCCGCCGTCGTGCCGTTGAACGGGTCGGGTGCGTTCACGGGGTGTGCGACGCCGGGCTGGGCACCGCCGTGCTCGCCTGCGCCTGGCTGGGAGCCCTCCGGTTGTGCGGCGCCCGACTGCGTGCCGCCGGGTTGGGCCGTGCCGGGCTGAGGGCTGCCGGGCTGGGTGCTGCCGGGGGCTCCGACGGGGGTGAACTGGCCGGTGCCGGGGAACTGGCCGGGGGGTGAGCCCGCGAAGCCGGGGGGCGGGCCGAACGGGGGGCGGAAGCCCATCGGTGGGGTGGCCGGTTCGACGCGGCGGCTGCGGATCGGCAGGAGGGCGGCCAGGACGCCCAGGAGGATGGCGCCGCCCGCGATCAGGAGGAGGGTCATGCCGGTCTCGATCGAGCTGGTGAACTGGTAGCTCAGGGACTCGGGGTCCTGCGGGCGGTTCATCAGGTCGATGAAGTCCAGGACCGACAGCTCGGCCATCGCGGCCGCGCCCAGGGCGACGCCCGCGCCCGCGGCCGCGGTGACGCGGGTGGCGGTGAGCAGGGCCGGGCGGGCGCGGATCGCGGTGAGCAGGGCCAGCAGACCCGCGATCGCGGCCAGGCCCGCGCCGGTGGCGACCGGGATGCCCTGGGAGTCGGTGAGCGCGCCCGCCATGCCCTTGAAGTAGGAGTTGCTGACGGTGGTGTGCCAGAGCGTCTGCTCGGTCACCCCGGTCTGCTCGACGTCGGGGTAGGTGAGCGTGAAGCGGAAGACCGTGGCGGTCGAGCCGATCACGGTCAGGGTCGCGCCCGCCAGCAGCAGGAAGGCGGCGACGAACCCGGCCCACCACAGCGGCGGGCGGGGCGTTGGCTGGGTCGGGTACCCGGGCGGTACCGGCGGGAAGGAAGCGGTCACGCGGTGATCTTTGCAGGTCAGCGTGGGCGTGCTCACAGCTGTCAGACAATTAGCGAAAGCGAACGTCCCGTTGGCGTCCCGCGGTTGTCATCTCTGGTGCAGGGGCCGACCCGAGCGAGGGCCGGGTCGGCCGCTGCGGAAGCAGTACAGGCACCAGGAGGTGGACGGGACCGGGCCGGTCGGCCTGCATCCGGCAGGCGCGGTCCCGTCCGACGGGGGAGGCCCGTCACCCCAGGTAGCGGGACAGGACGGTGGCCTTCCACTCGTCCAGCAGGCGGGTGCGGCGCTCGGCGCCGCCGCCGATCATGGCGTCCAGGGCCAGGCCGCGGACGAAGTTCACGCTCAGCAGCAGCACCGTCTCCACGTCGGCCTCGGGCAGGTCGCCGCCCGCCGCGGCGCGGCAGAACTCCAGGGTGGCGTGGCCGAGGGCGCGGTCGACCGGGCGGAGCGTCTCGCGCAGCTCGGCGTCGGTGCGGGCGGCCACCCACAGCTCCACCGCCGCCGTCGACAGGGTGCCCGAGTAGGCCTCCCACAGCTGGTCGATGCCCTCCACCACACGGGCCCGGCCCGGCGGCAGGTCGGCCTCGGCCGCGCGCAGCTGGTTGATCAGGCGGGCGAACAGGTGCTCAAGGGCGGCGGTCATCAGCTCGGCCTTGGTGGTGAAGTGGTGCTGCTGCGCGCCCCGCGAGACCCCGGCACGGGCGCAGATCTCCTGCACGGTCGTGCGGGCGTAGCCGAGTTCCACCAGGCAGTCGATGGTCGCGTCGAGCAGCGCCTCGCGCGTCTGCTCGCGGCGTTCCTGCTGCGTGCGGTGCGTGCGCACGGCCACCCGCGCCCTCCTCCGTTCGACCGACACGGCACTTTACGGTCAGTCCGGCCAGCATGTACCTTCGAAACCAAACTTACATGCAGTCCGGAATGTTTCTGGACGGTCACCGCGAACTGGGAGGATTCCCGTGACCCAGCGTTCCCCCTGGATGGACGCCGACCCCGACACCGACCTGGATGCTTTCCGCGACCTCGCGCGCACCTTCTGCGCCAAGGAGCTGACCCCGAACATCGAGCGCTGGATCGAGAACAAGCAGGTCGATCGGGGGCTGTGGCACAAGGCGGGGGAGGTCGGGCTGCTGTGCCTGTCGGTCCCCGAGGAGTACGGCGGTGGCGGCGGGAGCTTCGCGCACGAGGTCGTGCTGCTGGAGGAGCAGGCGCGGTCCGGCGACAGCGGCTGGGGCGTGTCGCTGCACAACGGGATCGTCGCGCACTACGTGGTCGCCTACGGCACCGAGGAGCAGAAGCGGGCCTGGCTGCCCCGGCTGGCCTCCGGCGAGTGGGTCGGCGCGATCGCGATGACCGAGCCGGGCGCCGGGTCGGACCTGCAGAACATCAGGACCAGGGCGGTCCGCGACGGCGACGAGTACGTGGTCAGCGGCGCCAAGACGTTCATCACCAACGGCGGCCAGTGCGACTTCGTGGTCGTGGTGGCCAAGACCGACCCGGCCAAGGGCGCCGAGGGCACCTCGCTGGTGATCGTGGAGACCGGGCGGGCGGGCTTCCGCCGCGGCCGGGTGCTGGACAAGATCGGCTTGAAGGCGCAGGACACCGCCGAGCTGTTCTTCGACGAGGTGCGGGTCCCGGCGGCCAACCTGCTCGGCGGGGTCGAGGGGCAGGGTTTCGTGCAGCTGATGCAGCAGCTGCCGCAGGAGCGGCTGATCATCGCCGTGTCCTCGGTGGTGGCCATGGAGGTGGCGCTGGAGCAGACCCTGGCCTACACCAAGGAGCGGCAGGCGTTCGGCCGTCCGGTCTACAACTTCCAGAACACCCGGTTCACCCTCGCCGAGGTCGCCACCGAGACCCGGATCGCCCGGGTGTTCCTGGACGACTGCGTGCAGAAGCACCTGCGCGGCGAGCTGGACGTGCCCACGGCCGCGATGCTCAAGTGGTGGACCAGCGACCGGGCCATGAAGGCGATCGACGAGTGCCTGCAGCTGCATGGCGGCTACGGCTACATGACCGAGTACCCGATCGCCCGCATCTACACCGACCAGCGCGTGCAGCGCATCTACGGCGGCACCAACGAGATCATGAAGGAGATCATCTCCCGCACGCTCTGATCCGCCACCGACTTCGAGGAGGTCCGTGTTGGGACCGCTGTCCGGGCTGCGGGTCGTCGAGCTCGCAGGTCTCGCCCCCGCTCCGTTCGCCTGCACCGTGCTGGCCGACCTCGGCGCCGACGTGATCCGGGTCGACCGGGCCGCGCCGGGCGCCGACGTGCTGGCCGTGCCGGACGACCCGCTGGCCAGGAGCCGCCGGTGGATCGGGGTCGACGTCAAGTCCGCCGCCGGGCTCGACCTGGTGCTGCGCCTGGTGGACCGGGCCGACGTGCTGGTCGAGGGCTTCCGGCCGGGCGTGGCCGAGCGCATGGGGCTGGGGCCGGACGTGCTGCTGGCCCGCAACCCCCGCCTCGTCTACGGCCGGATCACCGGCTGGGGCCAGGACGGGCCGCTGGCCGCCACGGCCGGGCACGACATCAACTACATCGCGGTGGCGGGCGCGCTGGACCCGATCGGGCAGGCGGGCGGCAAGCCGACCGTGCCGCTCAACCTGGTCGGCGACTTCGGCGGCGGCGGGCTGATGCTGGCGATGGGCGTGCTGGCGGCGCTGTTCGAGCGCCAGACGTCCGGGCGCGGCCAGGTCGTGGACGCGTCGATGGTGGAGGGCGCCGCGCTGCTCACCACGACCCTGCACGGGTTGCGCGGACAGGGTCTGTGGCCGAACCCGCGCGGGGAGAACCTCCTCGACGGTGGCGCGCCGTTTTATGACACATACGCGGCCGCGGACGGAAAGTATGTGGCCATCGGCGCGATCGAGGTCCGTTTCTTCGCCGCGCTGGCCCGGCTGCTCGGGCTGCCCGAGGGGGCGAACCACCTCGATCCGTCGACCTGGCCCGACCTGCGGGAGCGGATCGCCGCCGCAGTGCGGACCCGGACCCGGGACGAGTGGGCGAGGCTCGCCGAGGGCACGGATGCCTGCCTGTCGCCCGTGCTCACGCCCGAGGAGGCGACCACGCACCCGCACAACGTCGCGCGCGGCACGTTCGCCTCGGTGGGCGGACGGGTGCAGCCCGCGCCCGCGCCCAGGTTCGGCCGTACCGCGCCGGGAACCCCGAACCCGCCGAGCGAGCCGCGCGCCGACACCGCCGACGTGCTGGCCGAGCTGGGCCTGTCCGCGGCGGAGATCGAACGGCTGCGGGAGTCGGGCGCGATCGCCTGATGGCCCGGGTGTCGGGCTGTGCGGGTGCTTGTGGCGTCCGCACAGCCACGGTCCGGCCGCGCGTGGTGGCCGCGGTGGTGCCCGCCTGCTGGGAGGGCGCCGGGTGACGGCTCTCGGGCCCCGCGCCGTGGGAGATTCTCCGGTGACGCGGGGCAAGTTGTACAACGCCAACGGTCGCCGTGGTGTCCAGGACCGGCCGGCGGCTCAAAGGTGACACGGTTTCCGGGACATCGGCCGCCGGTCCCGGTGTGTCGGCTCCGTGATCCCGCCTTGGACCCGTAGGGTGACGCCTTCGGCGCCGTGGGTGGCCGGGAACGTCGGCCACGGCCGGTTTCTCACGCTGGGTGCCCTGTTTCGGCGGAAAGATCCGCCGCGGATCGTCGTTTTGGGGGATCATGGTGACCGGCGGTGCGCGAGGGGACGGAGTGGACCGATGAACGCCAAGAAAGTCGTCATGCTCGTGGTGGTCGCCCTGGTGCTGTTCTACGTGGTCAGTCAGCCAACCCAGGCGGCCGGGGCGGTCCAGGGGCTGCTGTCCTGGCTGCGGGACGGGGCCGAGGCCATCATCACGTTCCTGAAGAACCTCTTCGCCTAGGCAGGTCCGTTCGGGGACGCCGCGCGCGTCCCGGCTCGACGCTGCCCGCGATCGGGGTCACCAACGGTGATCCGGCAAGATCCATATTGGACCGTCCGGGTGGATCTGCGGGCTGGGAGGCGCCGTTCACCGAACTGGCCCGTTTTGCCTCTGGCGATCTGTCGGTCCTTGCCCCTACGGTTTCAGCCATCGAGTGATCATGAGACCTCCAGGAGGCAGAATGCTCGACGATCCCGGGGTCGATGCCCTGGTCCGGCAGTGGACCGCGGAGCGCGCGCAGGACGCCGACGCGGACGAGGCGCGGCGGATCGCGTCCGAGTGGCTCGCCGACGCCCCCACCGTGGCCACGCCCGGAATTCCCGGTCAGCGCGCCCGTGCCGGGGCCGCGCGCTGGGCGACGGTCGAGACCGCGGACCCCCGCTACCTCTCGGCCATGCGCAAGCGGCTCCCCGAGGTGCCGCAGGAGCTGCTGGCCGCCGCGGCGAGCTGGTGGCAGATGGTCGGCGGCGTGGCCGAGGCCGAGGAGTGGTGGGACGCGGGCATGAGCCCGCTGGACCAGCGCGCCCTGGACTACCGGGCGGCCGGGCTGGCCCCGTCCGACCTGGCCCGCAGGCTCGGCCCGCTCACCGTGCTGGAGCACCTGCGCCGGGGCAGCGCCCCCGCCTGGTGCGTGGCCCGGCTGCAGCGGCAGCGCCGCGACGGGGCCGCGTGACCCACCTCGCGTAGCGCCACTGTGCTCACGTCGTCGATGCTGTCCACGACCGGCGCGCGCCCGCGCCCCGGTCGAGCCTCGATCCCGGCTGGAGCACGGTGGCGGACACCCGGACCCGACGCGGACATGGCGTGGTGGCGCGACTCCTGGTCGTGCTGTCGCTGCTGATCGTGGCCGCTGTCGTGGTGTGGGTCGTACGGGTCGTCACGGCGTCGGACACGGACGCGCGGAGCCCGGCCGCGGGGGTGGAACCCGCCGCGGTCGAACCGGACTCCGCGGCGCCCATCGAGGCGGTCGACACCGGACCGGGCGCGGTCGCGCCGGAGCGGTCCGCGGGCGTGGAAACCTTGCGTGCCTGGGCGAACAAGCTCACCGGGCCCACCGGCGTCCCCGCTCGTGCGCTGATGGCCTATGGCAACGCGGAGCTTGTCGTGCGCACCGCCATGCCGCGCTGTGGTCTGTCCTGGGCGACTCTGGCGGGTATCGGGCGCGTCGAGAGCGATCATGGTCGCTATGGCGGTGCCGTGCTGGGTGCGGATGGGCGACCGTCGATACCGATCATCGGTGTGCCGTTGGACGGATCTCCTGGTGTGCGGGCGATCGCGGACACCGACCGGGGTGAGCTCGACGGGGACGCGGCCGCCGATCGGGCGGTGGGGCCGATGCAGTTCATCCCGTCCACGTGGCGGAAGTGGGGTGCTGACGGGAACGGGGACGGGGTCGCGGATCCGCAGCAGATCGATGACGCGGCGCTGGCGGCCGGGCGGTATCTGTGTGCGCAGGGGCGGGATCTGACTTCTGCCAAGGGGTGGTGGGGGGCGGTGTTCTCCTACAACAACTCCGTGGAGTACGGGCAGAAGGTGTTCGGGTTGGCCGATGAGTATGCCCGACGGGCGGCCGCGCGCGGCTAGTGGACAGTCGCTTATGGACCGGTCAGCAACCGCGCCAGGTCCGGCTCGCCGTCCGTGAGTCCGCGCGCCATCAGGGTGAAGTACGGGGCGAGCAACGCGGGGTCGACGCCCTGTTCCCGGGCGGTCAGCTCGAACGTGCGGATGCCTGCTACCTGCATGGCGAGGCTCGAACCCGCGCCCGCGCCGGGATCGGCGGCCGAGGCCGACATGGCCCGCAGCCAGCCGGTGAGCAGCTCGGTGAACCCCGCCCGGTCGACGGCCTCCGCGCCGATCAGGGCACGGGCATGGGTGACGCCCGCGAACATGCCGTACATCCCGCTCAGCAGGGCGATGTCGTACAGGGCGGCGAATCCCGGGTCCGTGCCGACGTAGCGGGCCGCGGTGGGGACGGCGAGAGTCCGTTCGTGGTCGTCGAACAGCTCGCGGGAGCCGCTGTAGAGGGTGTGGCCGGGCGTCGGGGTGCCGATCATGGCGGGGACGGCCATGATCCCGCCGTCCAGGAACCTGGCGCCACGGGCCCGCATGAGGCCCGCGCGGGCGCGGGCCTGGCCGGGGGAGCCGGTGGTGAGGTTGACGACGTCCTTGCCCGCGAGGTCCGCGTCCGCCAGGACCTCGGTGACCGACCGGTCGTCGAGGAGGCAGACGACGACCAGGTCGTTGGCCGCGATGGCGGCCGCCGGGGTGGCGGCGGCGATGGTGCCCGGGACCTGCCGAGGGGTGCGGTTCCAGACTGTGACGCCGGTGTCGCGCCAGGCTGTGGCGAGGGCGGTGCCCATGGCGCCGAGGCCGAGGAGGGTGACGGTCATGGGGTGAGCGTGCTGGTCGGCCGTCGGTGTCATCAAGTACGTACTTTGGGGATAGTGGTTTCCTCCGGGAAAGGGTGGTCTGGTGCGGAATCGGCCGGGGACCGGGCATTGCGGGGTGGACGCCGCCATGGGGGTCATCGAGGGGAAGTGGAAGGTCTCGATCCTGTGGGCGCTGGGCGAGGGGGTGTGCCGGTTCGGTGAGCTGCGCAGGGTATTGGGCGTGACGGAGAAGGTGTTGGCGGGTCAGCTGCGGGAACTGGAAGGGGACGGGGTGGTGGTCCGGGAGGATTTCGGCGAGGTGCCGCCCCGGGTGGAGTATTCGTTGAGCGCTCGCGGTCTCGCCTTGAACAGCGCGTTGCGGCCGTTGGGGGAATGGGGCCGGGAACTGCTGGGCTCCTGAAGGCGGGAACGCGTTTCCCCCGCCGGGACGACCGCCAGGGTGACGGGGGTCTCTCAGGGGGGTCGGGTTAGCATCGGGCGGTGAGCGGTCGGTCGGGTGTCGGGCGTAGGGTCCTCGTGGTCGGGGTGTCCCTGGTCTCCCTGGCCGTGTGCTGCGGGTTGGCCTGGTGGCAGTGGCAGCGGTACGAGTCGGTCAGTGGGACCTTCCAGAATCTCGGGTACGTGCTGCAGTGGCCGCTGTTCGGGGTGGCGCCCGCGTACATGTTCTGGCGGTTTCGGCAGCTCAGGGCCCGGGAACGCGAGCAGGGGAGTGTGGCCCCCGAGTCGGACGCGCCGGTGTTGACGGTGCGGATCCACCAGGGGCAGGAACAGGAGCGGGAGTCCCGATGAGCATGACCGACGAGGAGAACCCGGCGCAGGCCGTCGGCGCGCCCGGGGTGCGCGGGGCGCTGGCCCGGTACCGGGTGCTCGCCTACGTGGTCGGTGTCGGGTTGTTGGCGTTGGTGACGGCAATGGTCATCAAGTACGGCTATGACAATTCGACACCGGTGGCCATCATCGGGCCCGCGCACGGGTTCCTCTACGCCGTCTACCTGCTGACCGCGTTCGACCTGGCGCTCAAGGCGCGCTGGTCGGTCAAGGGCACGCTGTTGGTTCTGGTCGCGGGGATGATCCCGTTCGTGTCGTTCGTCGTGGAGCGGCGGGTCACGCACCGCGTGCGGGCGGGCCGGAAGCTCTAGCGGCTCCCGACCCGGCCCGGGTCACAGCGACTTGCGAACGGTGTACGGGGGGATCGTGCAGCCGCGCAGCGCGTCCGCGTCGATCGTCTCAGGGCGGTACGGGAGCGTGGCGAGGCGCTCGATCATCCGGGCGGTGGTGTCCGGGACGGACTCGGCGAGTCCGAACAGGAACGCCCACTCGTGCTCGTCGGAGCCGTAGTACACCGTGGTGTCGAAGACCTGGTCGAACCGGCGCCAGGAGCGCAGCAGGGTCTCGTTGCGCCACATGGTCTGGCAGCCCGCCTGGCAGATCACCACGCCACCCTCGGTGAGCACCGAGCGGCAGCGGGTGAGGAACTCCTCCTCGTAGAGGCGGTTGTGCTGGGCGAACTCGGGGCGCTCGTCCGGCAGGTCCACCAGGACGATGTCGTACCGGTCGCCACGCGCCTCGGCCTCGACCAGGAACTGCCAGCCGTCGGTGTAGTGCACGCGGACCGGGCCCTCGTGGGCCACGGCGGCGGCCAGCTCGGACTCGGTGTAGCCGTAGGGCAGGTGCTCGGCGCACAGCTCGACGGCCTGACGGTCGATGTCGACGTGGTCGACCACCGAGGCGCCCGCCGCCACCGAGAGCTGGGAGACGACACCCTCGCTGGAGCCGACCACGAGCACGCGGTCGATGCGCCGGGCCAGCAGCAGGCCAGGCACCAGCAGCGCCTCGTGGTAGGTGAGCTGGCTGAACTCGGTGCTCTGCCGGTCGTCGTCGCAGAACAGGCTCAGGCCCTGGGCGGTCTTGCCGATCACCAGGTGCTGGAAGTCGGTCCGGGTGTCCACCAGGACCTCGGACATCTCCCACGTCCGGGTGAGGCCAGGACCAAGCGGTTCGACGATCATCGGGCGCTCTCCGTGGGAATCGGGTGTCCCCTGTGGACAGTGGTGATCCGGGCGTCCAGCGCGCCCAGCCGGTCCCGCAGCAGGGCGGCGGCCAGCTCGGGGTCGGCGGTCTCGCCGCAGGTGAAGATGTCCACGAACAGCGACCCGATCTCCGGGTAGGTGTGGATGGACGCGTGCGACTCCGACAGCAGCGCCAGCACCGTCACACCCTGCGGCTGGAACTGCTTCGAGATCACGTCGCAGATGGTCGCTCCGGCGTCGCGCAACGAGGATTCCAGCGTCTCGCGCAGGAAGCCCAGGTCGTCGAGCAGCAACGGATCGACCCCGTCGAACTCGGCGAGCACGTGTCGGCCCGCGAAGTTGCCCACGCCCTGATCGGGCGCACGGTCATACGACATCTGTCTAACCTCCTGCGAGGGGAATCAGCCGACGAACACCGTCGGAAGGGGCGGAAAACCATTGAAGGACACCGAGGAATAGCTCGCGGTGTACGCGCCCGCGTCGAGGATGTCGACGTGGTCGCCTGCCCGCAGCGCCATCGGAAGACGATACGGGGTGTTCTGGTAGATCACATCATCGCCGTCGCACGTGGGTCCCGCGATGACCACGGGACCGTCCGGTGTGGCCGGGTGCGCCGTGCGCAGCCGGTAGGCGATGTACTCGTTCTCCGTCTCGGCAAGCCCCGAGTAGCGACCGATGTCGAGATACACCCAACGGTACTCGTCGTCGTCGGACTTGCGCGAGACGAGCACCACCTCCGAGCGGATCATCCCGGCGGTGGCCACGATGGCCCGGCCGGGCTCGACGACCAGCTCGGGGGCCTGGTCGAAGTGTTCGGCCACCGCCGCGCGGATCGCCTCGGCGTGCGCGGTGAGCGGTGGTGCCTGCTGGTCGCGGTAGGAGGCAGGGAAACCGCCGCCCAGGTTCAGCGAGCGGGTCGGCACGCCCACGGTGGCCAGGTCGCGCGCGATCGCGCCCGCCTCGGCGATCCCGGCCACCCAGGCGGCCGGGTCGGTGTGCTGCGAGCCGACGTGGAAGCAGGCGCCGTCCACGGCCAGACCCAGTTCGTGGGCACGGATCAGGAGACGTCGCGCCATCGCGGGCGCGCAACCGAATTTCTTCCCGAACGGTGTGCCGGACTGCGGGGCGTCCACCAGGAACCGGCACCAGACCCGGGACCCGGGCGCGTGTTCGGCCAGGTTCTCCAGGTCGCCCTCGGCGTCGAAGGTGAACCGGCGCACGCCCCGCGCGTGGGCGTAGGCGATGTCGGCGGCCTTCTTGATGGGGTTGCCGTAGGACAAGGACTCCGGCGCCGCGCCCTGCGCCAGGCACAGGTCGATCTCGCCGGTGCTGGCCACGTCGAACGCGGACCCCTCGGCGGCCAGGGCGCGCACGACCTCCGGCGCCGGATTCGCCTTGACCGCGTAGAAGATCGCGGCCTCGGGCAGCGCGGCGCGCATCGCGTGGTAGTTGGTCCGGACCACCGCGAGATCGATCAGCAGGCACGGCGTCGCGGGCGCGCGGTCCGCGAGGAACGCGCGCAGCCGGGGGGACAGGTCCGGCGACGCCACAGAGTCGAGCACGGCGTGCACTGTAATACCGCGACCTGGGCGGGTGGACGGGCTGGCCGTCACCGACTCGATCACAGTGGCCGTACCATCCGGGCGAGGGGACCGGGACCGGGCGGGGTCCCGGGCGACGGGGAGCGACGGCGGTACGCCACTGTGACGCCTGGGAACCGGGTGGGTTACGCGATCGGATCCCTTGGCGGCAGGGCGTTCTCGGTCACACCCGGCCCGTCGCCGTGGTCAGCCGCCGGGCCGGTCGGCGAGTCGTCGGGGACCGCCGCCCGGGGCCGGGCCGGTGGCGTTCCAGCGGATAGCCCGCCGGATCGGTGACCCGGCAACATGGCGCCCCGGCCCGAGCCGGACCGGGGCGCGAAATCGTTGTACGGCTACCGGATGACGGTTCCCGGCGCGTCGGGTGTCCACATCGACACCCGCGCCGTGTTGCGCGCGTCACACCCGGCGGCGCGGTGGGCGGACCCTGGTGTTCCTCGCGGCGTTCGTGGTACCGCGCGGTCCGCCGGGCTCAGCGGCCGATGCCGGTGAGCGCCCGCACCTCCATCTCCTTGGCCAGCGCCGGATCCGCCTTCTCCCGGCTGAGCACCGTGCCCAGCCAGCCGCAGACGAACGACACCGGGATCGACACGATGCCCGGGTTGGACAGCGGGAACAGGTGGAAGTCCACACCGGACACGATGGACGTCGGCGCGCCGGACATCACCGGCGAGAACAGCACCAGCAGCAGGCACGAGCCCAGCCCGCCGTACATGCCCCACAGCGTGCCGCTGGTGTTGAACCGCCTCCAGAACAACGAGTACAGCAGCGTGGACAGGTTCGCCGACGCGGCGAACGCGAACGCCAACGCCACCAGGAACGCCACGTTCTGCCCGTTGGCCATGATCCCGCCGATGATCGCCAGCACGCCCACCACCACCGCGGTGAGCCGGGCGACCCGCACCTCGGAGACGGCGTCGGCGTTGCCCCGGCGCAGGATGTTCGCGTACACGTCGTGCGCGAACGAGGCCGACGCGGTGATCGTCAGCCCGGCCACCACGGCCAGGATGGTGGCGAACGCGACCGCCGCCACCACGCCCATCAGCACGGTGCCGCCGATCTCGAAGGCAAGCAGCGGCGCGGCCGCGTTCTCCTTGCCGGTGGCCGCCTCGATCCGCTCCGAGCCGACCAGCGCCGACGCGCCGTAGCCGATCACCAGGGTGGCCACGTAGAACACGCTCATCGTGCCCACCGCCCAGACCACCGAGCGGCGCGCCTGCCGGGCGTCGGGCACCGTGTAGAAGCGCATCAGCACGTGCGGCAGACCCGCCGCGCCCAGCACCAAGGCCAGCGACAGCGAGATGAAGTCCAGCGTGGTGATCGGCGTCCGGCCGTACTGCACGCCGGGGTCGAGGATCTTCTCCCCCTTGCTGTTGTTGGCCGCCGCCCGGTCCAGTAGGTCGGTCAGGCTGAAGCCGAACTTGCCGAGCAGGAACACGGTCATCAGCACCACGCACAGCAGCAGCACGGCGGCCTTGATGATCTGCACCCAGGTGGTGCCCTTCATCCCGCCGACCAGCACGTAGAAGATCATCACCAGCCCGACGACCGCGATCACCAGCGCCTGCCCGCCCTTGGTGTGCACGTCCAGCAGCAGTGCCACCACCGCGCCCGCGCCCGCCATCTGGGCCAGCATGTAGAACAGCGAGATCACCAGCGTGGAGGTGGCCGCCGCGGCGCGCACCGGGCGCTGCCGCATCCGGAAGGCGAGCACGTCGCCCATGGTGAACCGGCCGGTGTTGCGCACCAGCTCGGCGATCAGCAGCAGGTTCACCAGCCAGGCCACCAGGAAGCCGATGGAGTACAGGAAGCCGTCGTAGCCGTGGATGGCGATGGCGCCCGCGATGCCCAGGAACGAGGCGGCGGACAGGAAGTCGCCGGACAGCGCGATGCCGTTCTGCAGTCCGGTGAAGCCGCCGTCCGCGGCGTAGTAGTCGGCGGTGGAGCTGTTGCGGCTGCTGACCCGGTACACCACGTACAGGGTGATCAGCACGAAGGCGCCGAACACCACGGTGTTGAGCACCGGGTCGCCCACCTGGCCACCCGTCTGCTCGCTCGCGGCGGCGATCACCGGTCCACCCCGGCGTCCGCGCGCAGGGCCGCCACCGCGGGGTCCAGGCGCCTGCGCGCCCAGCGCACGTACAGCGCGGTGATGGCGATGGTGGAGGCGAACTGCAGCAGGCCCAGCGCCAGGCCAACGGTGATCGAGCCGGTCAGCCGGATCGCCATCAGCTCGTGCGCGTACGCGGCGAGCAGCACGTAGCCGAGGTACCAGAGCAGGAACAGTGCGGTCAGCGCGAAGGCGAAGCGGCGGAACCGGGCGCGCAGCCGGGTGAACTCGGGGCCCGCGTGCAGCGCGGCGAAGTCCGGGCCCGCGGGCGGCTCGACGCCCGGCTGCTCGGCGCCGATGCCGCCGAAGGTGGCGGACGCGGGGCGCGGCCGCGGCGCGACCCGGCGCGGGACGACCTCGGTCATGCGGGTTCCTTTCGGATCGGGTGGGGCGTCGGCCGGGCCCGGCGCGGATTCCGGCGGGCATTCACCGAGACTCGCTGTCGAACTCACAGCCGAACTCGCGGTCGAGCGCGGATAGTCGCGCGGAATGGCGTCGCGGATCGACCGGTCCGGCCGGTCGCTCATTCCCGGGAACCGCGTCCGGGTGGTACGGGATTCGCGCCCGGGATTCGACGGGGTCCGGTCGGTGTTTCGCCGGTCGCATTGTCGGACGCGGTCGGCGCACGGGTGGGTACCCGCGCGGGTCACTGTACGATACCGGTTTGGTCGCGTGTCCCCTCGACGCGAACCCTTCACACTTAATGGTGAACCCTGCTTTCGGCGGGTACCTCCGCGGTACCCGCGCGGTCCGCCCCGGACGCTCCGACTGGGATGATCGACTGTGGCCCGACCACGGTATCCGCTGGTGGAAGCTGTCCACGATGGATGATCTCGATCATTGTGCGGGGAATGACCCGTTCGAGCGATCAAGCCGGGAATGTCCATGCGAAGCGTGACCGAATTTCGATCCCGGGCGTCCCGGCGGCCGCCCCGCGGTCGCCGCACTGTCCGCTTCGTCCGTGTCCTGGCTGGTCAGCCGCCTATTCGCGGAGCGGTTTCGTGATCGCCGACCACGGGTACGATCTGTGCTCAAGTTCGCGCCGGGGCCGCGCGTCCGGATAGGACGGCGCGGCCGACGGAAACCCGAGAATCGGTGTGCCCGCATTCCCGCGGGTTCCCGCCGCGGTGGCCCGGTGGAAAGACCGGTCACCCGGTTTCGCCTGGAAGGAGATCGGCGCGGTGACGGTGCGGCAGTTATTCCGAGAACGGCAAGTGTCCGCCGCAGAGGCTCACGCGTGAGGGAGAACGTGTCCCGACTCGACACCGGTGTCATCGACCCCGTCGACCCCGTCGATCCGACGACGACGGGCGCGGGCGGACGGACGCACCGGGTCGCCGCCGGTGGGGAAGCAGGCGGCGGGTCCCGGTTGGCCGCGCTCACCCGCTGGCGGGACTGGAACATCCCGATCAAGCTCGCCGCCGTCATCCTGGTCCCGGTCGCCTTCGCCGTCGTCCTCGGCGTGCTGCGGATCAGCGGCCAGGTGGCCCGCGCCGACTCCTACGAGCGGGTCGACCGCCTGGTCGCGGTGGACGACTGCCTGCGCCGCGAGCTGACCTGGCTGCAGCGCGAGCGCACCAAAGCCGCCGTCCTGCTCACCACCGGCGCCACCGGCGGCACCGACATCGCCGCCGAGCTGGCGGGCGAGCGGCAGAGCGCCGACTACGCGCACGAGGAGCTGATGCGCGCGGTCGGCCGGGCCAGCTTCGACTCCGAGGTGACCAGGGCCCGGTTCCGCGACGTCACCGCCGCCTTCGACGCGCTGGGCGCGCTGCGCCGCCCGGTCGGCGCGGGCTCGGTGGACAGCGGCACCGCGCTCGCCGGGTACACCAAGGTGATCCGCGCGCTGCTGGACTTCGACCGGGCCATCACCGGCGAGGTCGCCGACCCGGCGCTGTCCGGCACCGCCGCCGCCCTGCACGACCTGGAGGCGGCGAAGGAGGAGGTCTACTTCCAGCAGGGCCTGGTCGCGATCGGCATCGCCCGGGGCGGGCTGGACGCGGCCGACCAGGACTCGGTGCGCGCCTCGCAGTCCCGGCTGGACGAGCGGGTCGCCGACTTCCGGGCCATCGCCACCACCGCGCAGGCGGCCCGCTACGACGAGCTGCACGACACCCCCGGCGTGCGCGCCAGGGTCGGGCTGCTGCGGCTGGCGGTCGGCGACGGCGCCCCGCCCGGCGCGCCGCTGCCGATCACCTCGGTGGCCTGGCGGTCCGCGTCCGAGCAGGTCTCCGACCAGATCAGCAAGGTCAGCGAGCTGCTCGGGGACGAGATCACCGCGCGCTCGGCGGCCATGCAGGACGCCGCCGGGAACGCCGCGGGCCTGGCCTCGGTGGTGCTCATCCTGGCGCTGGTGGTGGCCGCCGCGGTCATGATCGTGATCGGCAGGCAGCTGCTGCGGTCGCTCGGCGAGCTGCGCCGCGGCGCGCTGGAGGTCGCGCACACCCGGTTGCCCGCCGCGGTCGCGCGGATCCGGGACAGCCGGGACGTGGACACCGCCGACCCGGTGGTGGAGCCGATCGCGCACCTGCCCGACGACGAGGTCGGCCAGGTGGCCCGCGCGTTCGACGCGGTGCACCGGCAGGCGCTGCGGCTGGCCACCGACCAGGCGGCGCTGCGCGCCAACTACAGCACCGTCTTCGTGAACCTGTCCCGCCGCAGCCAGGGCCTGGTGCAGCGGCAGCTGCAGCTGCTGGAACGGCTGGAGCGGGACGAGGAGGACGCCGACCAGCTGGCCACGCTGTTCCAGCTGGACCACCTCGCCACCCGGATGCGCCGCAACAACGAGAACCTGATGGTGCTCTCCGGCAGCGACCTGGCCCGGCGCGCGCAGCAGCCCACCGCGCTGGGCGACCTGCTGCGCGCGGCCGTGTCCGAGATCGAGCAGTACCAGCGGGTGGTCATCCAGCCGCCGCCCGCCGCGCTGGTGGTCGGCTACGCGGTCGGCGACCTGGTCCGGCTCACCGCGGAGCTGCTGGACAACGCCACCGCGTTCTCCGCACCGGCCACCCAGGTCACCATCGCCAGCTACCACTACTCCGAGAACGGGTCCGTCCGCGTCGAGGTGGTGGACCGCGGCATCGGCATGACCGCCGCGGAACTGGCCGACGCCAACGCCCGGCTCGCCGACACCGGCGCGGTCGACGCGTCCACGGCGCGCCGCATGGGCCTGTTCGTGGTCGGCAGGCTCGCCGCGCGGCTCGGCGTGCAGGTGCGGTTGCGCGCGGGCAGCCAGTCCGGGCTGCGCGCGACCGTGACGATCCCGGCGGACCTGGTCACCGGCAACGTCGTCGACCTGCCGTCGGTGCCGCCCGCGCCCCGGGAGGAGCCGGACGCCCCGAACGCCGACGGGCATCCCGCGCCCGATGGCGGCGGCCGCGGTGACGTCGACGCGGGCGGTGACCTCGCGGGCGGTGACGTCGACGATGGGCCGGACTTCGAGGGCATGTCCCGCGCGACGGGCGCCAACGGGTCCCGGCGCGCCAACGGCACCGGCCGGACCGTCAACGGCAGCAACGGATCCGACGGCGGTGGATCCAACGGCGGTGGATCCAACGGCACCAACGGGTCCGGTGTCCCGCACACCAACGGATCCCATGGCACCAACGGATCCACTGGGACGAACGGGGCTCATGGCGTCAACGGCGCCAACGGGAGCCGCGGCCGGGCGGGCCGCAACGGGACCACCCTGCCGCGTCGGACCGGCCAGGACAACCCGACCTGGATGCCCGGGGGCGACGGCGCCGAACTGCCGGAAACCCCGCCGCGCCCCCGGGATCCCGGCCGCGCCGACGGCGGCGTGCCGCTGCCCCGGCGCTCGCCGCGCCGCTCGCTTGAGGCCGACCCGCCGCCGGACCCCGCCGAGCAGACCCAGCTGTTCGCCCCGGTCGCCGCCGACCCGGGACCGGCGGCCGAGCAGGGCGGCTGGTGGCAGGCCGAGGAGGCCGCGCCCGTCGAACGCCCGCCCGCGCCGGACGCGCTGCGCGAGACGACGCCGATCTTCGACGAGATGGTGTCCGCCTGGTTCCGCGCGGTCACCGACGACCCCAACTCGACCGCCGCCGACGCGCGCCGCGGCCCCGACTGGGACTTCGCCGCAGACCAGGGCTTCCACACCGCCCAGGCGGTCTCGGCCGCCGAGCCTGCCGACTACACGAAGTCCGGGCTGCCGCGCCGCACGCCGCGGCAGCACCTGGTGCCCGGCCGGGTCGAGGACCGCGACCGGCGCGCGGGCGGACCACGTCGGGAACGCCGCGCCGACCGGACCGGGGCCGCGCGCCACGGCCGGGGTGCGGAGGAACTGCGGGTCCGGTTGTCCAGCTACCAGCGCGGTATCCACCGCGCCCGCGGCGCGCACCACGCCGGACCCGCGCACGGCGAGCCCGACGCCGCCGACGGCCAGGACCTGATGGACGGTATGGACGGTGTCGTGCGCACGGACGACATGTTCGGTCCGGACAGTCCGGATGGCCGGGGCAGCACGCACGGTGTGGATAGCGCACCCGGCATCGACAGCGCAGGCAGCACAGACAGCGCAGACCGTGTTGGCGGTGTTGACGGCGTAGACGGTGTTGATGGCGTAGACATCGTGGACAACACCGACACCGCGGACGGTGCCGGTCTGGACCTGACCGGTGCGCGCTGGCGGTTCGCCGCCGACGCGGGCTGGCAGGCCGCCGAGGCGCTCACCCGGACCGGACCGCAACAGTCCGCCGACGGCCTGCCCCGGCGCACCCCGCGCGAACGGCTGCTGCCCGGCAGCGTCGGTGCCGAACCGCCCACCCCCGCCCCGGCCCCGTTCGAACGCGACGCCGAGGCGCTGCGCTCGCGGCTGGGCAGCCTGCAGCGGGGCATCGGCCGCGGCCGCGACAGCGTGGCCCGGCGCCGCGACCACCCCTCCCAGGACAAGGAGCCAGATGCCTGAGTTCCCCCCGAGCACGACCCGGACCAGGAATGGAGCACGATGACACCGACCCAGGCCAAGCCGGGCCAGTTCGGCTGGCTGGTCAACGACTTCGCGGAGCGCGTCTCCGGGGTGGCGCACGCCGTGGTGGTGTCCGCCGACGGCCTGTTGCTCACCTCCTCGGCCCGGCTGCCCACCGACCGCGCCGACCAGCTCGCCGCGGTCGCCTCCGGGCTGGTCAGCCTCACCCAGGGGGCCGCCCGCTGCTTCGAGGCGGGCGCGGTGAAGGAGACCGTGGTGGAGATGGAGCGCGGGATCATGTTGCTGATGGCCATCAGCGACGGGTCGTGTTTAGCGACACTCGCGGCCCCGACCTGCGACATCGGCCAGGTGGCGTACGAGATGACGCTGCTGGTGGACCGGGTGGGCCAGATCCTGACCCCGGAACTGCGCGCGGCCCTGCAGGGGACCGCCGGGAGGATGGTGGGGCAGCCAGCATGAGCGACTCATGAGCCGCGACGCCGAGCCCGAGCGGACGATCGCCGACGTGATGAACGGTCTCAGCCTGGGCGGCGGCCGCGGCCGCCGCAGGCGCCGGGGCGAACCCGGCCAGGACCCGCGCGCGCGGGACCAGGCGGAGACACCGGACTGGCCGCGGGCCGACCAGCCCGGCCCCCCGGACCCGCCCGCCGCGGACCAGGTGGACGTGCTCCCGGTCGAGGTGGCCGACGCCGCCTCGATCGTGCGCCCGTACGCCTGGACCCGCGGCCGTACCCGCTCCAACTTCGAGCTGCGCGTGGAGACGATGGTGTCCACCAGTGACCGCGCCGACGACGCCACCGCGTTCGCCGAGTCCGAACACCGCGCCATCGGCGCGCTCTGCCAGGACCCGCGCTCGGTCGCCGAGGTGGCCACCCTGCTCGGCGTGCCGCTCGGGGTGGCGAAGGTGCTGCTGGGCGATATGGCCCAGCTGGGCCTGGTCGCCGTGCACAAGACCGCCACCGGGGGCGCCAACCGGGCCCACCTCGTGCTGATGGAAAGGGTGTTGTGTGGACTCCGCAGGCTTTGACGAGTCCGCGCCGAGCGGCCTGACCTCGGTGAAGATCGTGGTGGCCGGTGGCTTCGGCGCGGGCAAGACCACCTTCGTCGGCTCCGTCTCGGAGATCATGCCGCTGACCACCGAGGCGGTCATGACCAGCGCCAGCGCGGGCATCGACGACACGGCGGCCACCCCGCACAAGTCGACGACCACGGTGGCGATGGACTTCGGCCGGGTGTCCCTGGACTCCGACCTGGTGCTGTACCTGTTCGGGACGCCCGGACAGCAACGGTTCTGGTTCATGTGGGACGACCTGGTGCGTGGGGCCATCGGTGCCGTGGTCCTCGCCGACACCCGGCGGCTTGCCGACTCGTTCTCGCCCATCGACTTCTTCGAGGAGCGGAACCTGCCCTATGTGATCGGGCTGAACTGCTTCGACGGGGTGTTGGGGCATGGGATCGAGCAGGTTCGGGACGCGTTGGCGATCGGGCGGGATGTGCCGATCGTGCCCTGCGACGCCCGGGACCGGCAGTCGGTGAAGTCGACGTTGATCACCATGGTGGAGTACTCGATGCGGCAGTGGGTGGCGCTGCATGGGGCAGGCGTGGGGTGATCACCCTGGCCGGGGACCGGTTCCGGTCCCCGGCCAGGCTTCGCGCCTAGGCGCTGATCCCGGCGTGCAACGCCACCAGTCCCCGTAGGAACGCGTCCAGCGCCAGCTCGAAACTCTCCGCGTCGATCTCATCCGCGTGCTCGCGCAACCGATGCGCCTGGCTCAGGTGCGGATACCGATCCGCGTAAACCCGTGCATCGTCCTCGAACCCCCGCGAGAACGAGTGCATGGCCGCCCCCAACACCAGATACTTGGCCGAGGCGCCGATCATGGTCGCCTGGCGGGGCGGCCAACCGGCCGCGACCAGTGCCCCGTGCACGGTATCCGCCCGCTCCAACGCCCCTGGGCGGTCGGCGGGCCCGGAAGCGAACACCGGCACCAGGTTGGGATGGACGGCCAACGCCCCCCGATAGGACCGGGCCCAGGTCCGCACCCCGTCGACCCACCCCGAACCGAACCCGGACACGTCCACCCCGGCCATGATCTCCTCGGCCAGATCCCCCAACAGCTCGTCCTTCGTCTGGTAGTGCGAATACAGCGAGGGCGCCCGCACCCCGAGCTCGGCGGCCAACGCGCGCATGGACAACCCGGGCAGCCCGGCCGAGTCGATCATCGTCAGGGCGGCGGCGCGGATGCGGGGTCGGTCGAGCAGCGGGACGCGCGGGCGTGGCACGGATCACTTCCTCATGGCGGTTGCCGGGGGGTGGACCGGCTCCTATCCTCGGCGTAAACCTAACACTGTTCGGTAAAGGGGTGCCCCGGATGGATCTCGCGCTCAGCGACGAGCAGCAGGCTCTGTGGGATCTGGCCAGGGGCTTCATCGACCGCGAGGTCGTCCCCAACGCCGCCGAGTGGGACCGGCGGGAGCAGGTCGACCGGGCGATCGTCGGCAAGTTGGGCGCGGTCGGGTTTCTCGGCATGACCATCCCCGAGCAGTACGGCGGCTCCGGCGGCGACCATCTCGCGTACTGCCTGATGATGGAGGAGCTCGGGCGCGGTGACTCCGCCATCCGGGGCATCGTGTCCGTCTCGCTCGGGCTGGTCGGCAAGTCCATCGCCGGTTACGGGACCGAGGAACAGAAACAGCACTGGCTGCCCGGGATCAGCTCCGGCGAGTCCCTCGCCTGTTTCGGTCTCACCGAGCCGGACACCGGTTCCGACGCGGCGAACCTGGCCACCAAGGCCGTCCGCGACGGCGACGACTACGTGATCACCGGCCGGAAGATGTTCATCACCAACGGCACCTGGGCCGATCTCGCGCTCGTGTTCGCCCGCACCGGCGGTCCCGGACCGAAGGGGATCAGCGCGTTTCTCGTCCCCACCGACACCCCCGGGTTCCAGCACCGGGAGATCAAGGGGAAGCTCGGGCTGCGCGGCCAGTCGACCGGCGAGCTGGTCCTGGACGACGTGCGGGTGCCCGAGGACGCGCGGCTGGGGGACGAGGGGCAGGGGTTCACGGTCGCCATGTCCGCGCTCGACAAGGGGCGGATGTCGGTGGCGGCGGGCTGCGTCGGGCTGGCCAGGGGCGCGCTGGAGGCGAGCGTGAAGTACGCCAAGGAACGCCACCAGTTCGGCAAGCCGATCGCGAGCTACCAGCTGGTGCAGGAGATGTTGGCCGACATGGCGGTGAACACCGAGGCCGCGCGCATGCTCGTCTGGCGGACCGCCGACCTGGTCGAGCGCGGGCTGCCGTTCGGGACGGCCGCGTCGATGGCCAAGCTCTACGCGAGCGAGAACGCGGTCAGTGCGGCGAACCTGGCGATCCAGGTGTTCGGCGGGTACGGCTACCTCGACGAGTACCCGGTGGCCAAGTTCCTGCGCGACGCCCGGGTGATGACCCTCTACGAGGGCACCAGCCAGGTCCAGAAGCTCCTCATCGGCCGCGCCCTCACCGGTGTCTCCGCGTTCGTCTGACACGCTGCACGCGGGGACAGCACAGCGAAAGGGACAGGGATGGCCGTGAGGGCGGCGGTGTTGCGCGCGCAGGGTGAGCCGCTGGAGGTCGTGGATATCGAGGTGCCCGACCCCGGGCCAGGTCAGGTGCGGGTGCGCTTGGTCGCGGCCGGGGTGTGCCATTCGGACCTGTCGCTGGCCGACGGCACGCTCCGGCAGCCGGTGCCCGCCGTGCTGGGACACGAGGGCGCGGGGGTGGTCGTCGCGGTCGGGGACGGGGTCACGCGGGTCGCGCCCGGTGACCACGTGGTGCTGAACTGGGCGCCGCCGTGTCGGGAGTGCTGGTTCTGCGAGACGGGCGAGCCGTACCTGTGCGCGCACGCGGCGGACGCGGCCGGGGTGCCGCACGCGACGCTGCTCGACGGGACGCCGGTCTACCCGGGACTGGGGACGGGGGCGTTCGCGGAGGAGACGATCGTGTCCGAGCGGGCCGCCGTGCGGATTCCCGAGGAGATCCCGCTCGCCCAGGCCGCTGTGCTGGGGTGTGCCGTGCTCACCGGCGCGGGCGCGGTGCTCAACACGGCCGGTGTCCGGGCGGGACAGTCGGTCGTGGTCGTGGGGGTCGGCGGGGTCGGGTTGTCGGTGCTCCAGGCGGCTCGGGTCGCGGGCGCGGGGCCGATCATCGCGATCGACCAGCACGCGGAGAAGGAGGAGCCGGCCCGCGCGCACGGGGCCACCGACTTCCTGCTGTCGAGCGGCGGCACGGTGAAGGCGGTGCGCGGCCTGACCGACGGCCGGGGCGCGGACGTGTCGTTCGAGTGCGTGGGCCTGCCCGTGACGATCCGGATGGCCTGGTCGGCGTCCCGGCGCGGCGGGCATGTCGTGGTGGTCGGGGTCGGGTCGGCCATGCAGATGGTCGAGTTCAGCGCGCTGGAGCTGTACTTCTTCGGCCGCACGCTCACCGGCTGCCAGTACGGCTCGTCCGACCCGGACGTGGACGTGCCCCGGCTGCTCGACCTGATCGCCGACGGCAGGCTCGACGTGGCCGGGCTGGTCACCGACGAGATCGGCCTGGGCGGCATCGAGGACGCTTTCGACCGCCTGCGCGCAGGCAAGGGCGGCCGCACCCTGGTGCGGTTCTAGTCAGCGGTTCGACCCACTGGCTATTCCCGCAGCTCAGCGTTGGGCCGATGGGGTAGATCACAACCCCGGGACTGGGTTGTTGCCAGACAGTGGCGGTAGCGTCCAGTGCGCAACTAGGCTTTGCCGGTCCCCTCCGGAAGGTGCGCCCATGGTCCGCGACGTCGCCATGCACATGAGTGACGGGCTGCTGAACACCACCACTTCCCTGCTGTTCGGCGGGGTCGCCGTGGTCGGGTTGGCGGTGGCCGCCGCGCGCGCCCGGGACGATCTCGACGACCGGACCGCGCCGATGGCCGGGCTGGTGGCGGCGTTCGTGTTCGCCACCCAGATGCTCAACTTCCCGGTGCTGCCCGGCGTGAGCGGCCACCTGCTCGGCGGCGCGCTCGCCGCGATCCTGGTGGGACCGTGGGTTGGCGCGCTGTGCGTGTCGATCGTGCTCGTCGTGCAGGGGCTGGTGTTCGCCGACGGCGGCCTCACGGCGTTGGGCGCGAACATCACCAACATGGCGTTGATCGGCACGGCCGCCGGGTTCGGCGTCGCGGTGCTGCTGCGGCGGTTCACCCGCACCCGGGGCGGGCTGGTGGCGGTGGCGTTCACGGCCGCGTTCGCCAACACGGTCATCGCCTCGCTCGGGTTCGTGCTGGAGTTCGCCATCGGCGGCGACCCGGCGTTCAGCCTGGGCGCGGTCACCGCGACCATGGTGGGCGTGCACTGCCTGATCGGCATCGGCGAGGGGATCATCACCGCGCTCACCGTCGGTGCCGTCGCCGCGATCCGCCCGGACCTGGTGTACCTGCTGCGCGGCACCCGGCGCGAGCTCGAACTGAAGGAGCCGGTGGCGTGAACACGACCAGGAACAAACGCAATCTCGGCTTCCTGTTGGGGTTCCTGGCCGTCGCGCTGATCCTGGCGGGCGTCGTGTCGTACTTCGCCGACTCCGATCCGGACGGTCTCGACCACGCCACGCTCCAGGGTTGTCAGGTGCTCACGAACGACCAGAACGTGGAGACGCTCGAAGGCACCTGCATCGCGCAGAACGCCAAGGAGCACCGGATGGCCTCGGGTCCGCTGGCCGACTACAAGGTCGACGGCGGCGAGGGCACGACCGGCCTCGCGGGTGTCATCGGCGTCGCGGTGACCGTGGTCGTCGCGGGCGGGCTGTTCTGGGTGCTGCGCAGGCGCCCGGCCAAGTGAGCCCGGCCCAGTGAGCGCCGGACACGCGCATCCGCTGCACCGGCCGGGCGACTCGCCCGTGCACCGGTTGGCGCCGCAGGTCAAGATAGTCGCCGCCGTGTCGGCGGTGCTGTGCGTGGTTTCCACGCCACGCGAACGCTTCTGGGCCTTCGGCGTCTACTTCGTACTGCTCTGCGCGGTCTGGGCGATCGCGCGCATCCCGCCGGGCTGGCTGGCGCCGCGCGCGCTCATCGAGGCGCCGTTCGTCGTGCTGGCACTGGTTTTCCCGTTCGTCGCGGGTGGACCGACGGTCGCCTTCCTCGGGATCACGGTGTCGGAGCACGGTCTGCTGTCCGGCTGGAACATCCTCGCCAAGGGCACGCTCGGCGTGCTGGCCTCGCTGACCCTCGCGGCCACGACCTCGCCCGGCGAGCTGATCGTCGGCCTGCAACGACTGCGGGTGCCGAACATGGTGGTCACCATCGCCACGCTGATGATGCGCTACCTGGAGGTCATCGGCGACGAGGCCAGGCGGATGCGGCTGGCCCGGATCTCGCGCGGCCACGACCCGCGCTTCCTCTGGCAGGTCGGCGCCACCGCGCGCGGCGTCGGCACGCTGTTCGTGCGCAGCTACGAGCGCGGCGAGCGGGTGCACCTGGCGATGGTCTCGCGCGGCTGGACCGGCGCCATGCCCGACCACGGCGGCCCCGCCGGGCGCGCGGCCTGGCTGGCCGGGCTCGCCCCGACCGTCCTGGCGGCCGTCGTGCTAGGCATTGCCCTGTGAGCGAACCCCCCGCCCTGCTCGTCGACCGGCTCGCCTACGCCTACCCGGACGGGCACCAGGCGCTCTACGGGGTGAGTCTCACGGTCCGGCCGGGGGAGCGGGTGGCCGTGCTCGGCCCCAACGGCGCGGGCAAGACCACGCTGGTGCTGCACCTCAACGGCGTGCTTACCGGTCAGGGCCGGGTCGAGGTGGCCGGGCTGCCGGTGGCCAAGCCGAACCTCAAGGAGGTCCGCCGCCGGGTCGGCATCGTCTTCCAGGACCCCGACGACCAGCTGTTCATGCCCACCGTGCGGGACGACGTCGCGTTCGGCCCGGCCAACTTCGGCCTGCGCGGCGACGAGCTGGACGCGCGGGTGAAGCGGGCGCTGGACGACGTGGGCATGGCCGGGCACGCCGACCGGTCGCCCATGCACCTGTCCGGCGGGCAACGCCGCCGGGTCGCACTGGCCACCGTGCTGGCCTGCGACCCGGACATCCTGGTGCTGGACGAGCCGTCGGCGAACCTGGAGCCGCGGGCCCGCCGCGAGCTGGCCGAGGTGCTGCTCGGCCTGGACCGGACCATGCTCATGGTCACCCACGACCTGCCCTACGCGCTGCAGCTGTGCCCGCGCGCGGTGCTGATCGACGGCGGCGTGGTGGTGGCCGACGGGCCGACCCGCGACCTGCTGGCCGACGCCGACCTGCTCGCCGCGCACCGGCTGGAACTTCCGTTCGGGTTCCGACTCGACTAGGGTCCGCCGTGGTAAGACGGTCGAAGGATCGCGAACTGAATATCGGGCCGCTAGAGCTGGGCGCGGGAGAGTCCCCGGGTGACACCGGGGCACCGAAGGAGCAAACGTCCCCGTCAATCTCTCAGGTAAAGCTACCGTTCCAGCCAGGCCGCTCTGGAAAGCAGACGTGAGTTCGGCGTCTCACCCACGGTGCAAGCCGCGTTCGCGGCGAAGCTCTCAGGTGCCATGACAGAGGGGGAGTTCCAGCGCCGGTACCCCTATGCCGGTGCACGACGAGGAGCTCCCGGACATGTCGGCACCGCACCACCCCACCATTATCACCCACCACCATCACCCACCACCATCACCACCGGTCACGCTGCGGCACGCGTGCCCGGCGTGTCACGCTGCGCACACGGTCGCACCACAGGCGCGTGAAGGAGATCCCACTTCCATGAGCACCCCCTCCCCGCTGCACGCGGTGCACGAGGCCCTCGGCGCCTCGTTCACCGACTTCGCAGGCTGGGCGATGCCCCTGCGCTACGGCAGCGAGCTGGCCGAGCACAAGGCCGTGCGCACCGCCGCGGGTCTGTTCGACCTCAGCCACATGGGCGAGATCGAGCTGACCGGCCCGGAGGCCGCGCGCGCCCTGGACTACGCGCTGGTGGGCAAGCTGTCCGCGGTGAAGCCGGGCAAGGCCCGCTACACGATGATCTGCGACGCGGACGGCGGCGTGCTCGACGACCTGGTCGTCTACCGGCTCGCGGCGGAGAAGTACCTGGTGGTCGCCAACGCCTCGAACGGGCCCGCGGTCGCCGCCGCGCTGCGTGAGCGCGCCGAGGAGTTCGACGTGACGGTCGACGACCGGTCCGCCGACGTCGCGCTGATCGCCGTGCAGGGCCCGACCTCCGCGGCCATCATCGGCGCGGTCACCGACGCCGACCTGGACGCGCTGGCCTACTACGCCAGCGTGCCCACCACGCTCGCCGGGCACGACGTGCTGCTCGCCCGCACCGGCTACACCGGCGAGGACGGCTTCGAGGTCTACGTGGACGGCCCGCTCGCCGCCGACGTGTGGCAGGCGCTCACCGCCGCGGGCGAGCCGCACGGGCTGGTCCCGGCCGGGCTGGCCTGCCGCGACACGCTGCGGCTTGAGGCGGGCATGCCGCTCTACGGCAACGAGCTGGGCGCCGACCTCACCCCCTTCGACGCCGGTCTCGGCCGGGTCGTCAAGTTCGACAAGGCCGACGGCTTCGTCGGCCAGGCCGCGCTGGAGCGCCGCCGGGACGCCGACGTCCCGGAGCGGGTCCTGGTCGGCCTGGTCGGCACCGGCAGGCGCGCCGCCCGACACGGGTACCCGGTGCTCGACGCGGGCGGCGCCGAGATCGGTACGGTCACCAGCGGCGCCCTCTCGCCGACCCTCGGGCACCCGATCGCGCTGGCCTACGTGCCGGTCGCGGTCAGCGCACCCGGGACCGCGCTGTCGGTGGACATCCGCGGCACGGTGGCCCCGGTCGAGGTCGTCAAGCTGCCCTTCTACCAGCGTCCCGCCTGACCAGGGAGATCGAGAACCAGATGAGCTACCCGGAGAACCTGCGCTACACCGAAGAGCACGAGTGGGTCGACCCGGCGGACCCGACGGCCGCGATGGTTGGCGTGACCAAGTACGCCGCCGACTCGCTCGGCGACGTGGTCTTCGTGCAGCTGCCCGACGTCGGCGCCAAGCTCACCGCGGGCGAGCCGTGCGGGGAGATCGAGTCCACCAAGTCGGTCTCCGACCTGTACGCCCCGGTGGCCGGGGTGGTCGTGGAGATCAACGAGGCGATCGTGGACACCCCCGAGCTGGTGAACACCGACCCGTTCGGGGACGGCTGGCTCTTCCGCGTGCGGATCGAGGGCACCGCCGAGCTGCTGTCCGTCGACGAGTACCTGGAGCACATCAAGGAAGACGGCTCATGAGCACGTTCGCGCAGCCGCTGGCGGAGGTGGACCCCGAGGTCGCCGCCGCCGTCGCGGCCGAGCTGCACCGGCAACAGTCCACCCTGGAGATGATCGCCTCGGAGAACTTCGCCCCGGTCGGCGTGCTGGAGGCGCAGGGCTCGGTACTGACCAACAAGTACGCCGAGGGCTACCCGGGCCGCCGCTACTACGGCGGCTGCGAGCACGTGGACGTGGTCGAGCGGCTCGCGATCGAGCGGGTGAAGGCGCTGTTCGGCGCCGAGCACGCGAACGTGCAGCCGCACTCGGGCGCGTCGGCGAACGCGGCGGCCATGTCCGCGGTGCTGAACCCGGGCGACACGATCCTCGGGCTGGACCTGGCGCACGGCGGCCACCTCACGCACGGCATGAAGCTCAACTTCTCCGGCAAGCTGTACAACGTGGTGGCCTACCACGTCGACCGCGAGACCGGACGGGTCGACATGGCCGAGGTGGAGCGGCTGGCCCGCGAGCACAAGCCGAAGCTGGTCGTGGCGGGCTGGTCGGCCTACCCCCGGCAGCTCGACTTCGCCGAGTTCCGGCGGATCGCCGACGCGGTGGACGCGCTGCTGATGGTCGACATGGCCCACTTCGCGGGCCTGGTGGCCGCCGGGCTGCACCCCAGCCCGGTCCCGCACGCGCACCTGGTCACCACCACCACGCACAAGACGCTCGGCGGTCCGCGCGGCGGTGTCGTGCTGTGCACCAAGGACCTGGCCAAGAAGGTCAACTCGGCGGTCTTCCCCGGTCAGCAGGGCGGCCCGCTTGAGCACGTGATCGCGGCCAAGGCGGTCGCGTTCAAGGTCGCCGCCTCCGAGGAGTTCGCCGAGCGGCAGCGGCGGGTACTCGAAGGTGCGCGGATCCTGGCCGACCGGCTGTCCGCCCCGGACTGCGCCGAGGCAGGCGTGAAGGTGTCCAGCGGCGGCACCGACGTGCACCTGGTCCTGGTCGACCTGGTGGACTCGGAGCTGGACGGGCAGCAGGCCGAGGACCGGCTGCACTCGATCGGCATCACCGTCAACCGCAACGCGGTCCCGTTCGACCCGCGCCCGCCGATGGTCACCTCGGGCCTGCGCATCGGCACCCCGGCGCTGGCCACCCGTGGCTTCGACGCGGAGGACTTCGCCGAGGTCGCCGACGTCATCGCGGTCGCGCTGCGGCCCGAGCTCGACGACCAGACCGGCACCAAGCTGCGCGACCGCGTGGACGTGCTGGTCCGGCGCCGCCCGCTCTACCCGGAGCTGGGCTGACCGACTCCCGCCCGCCCCGACCCCACCGCGGCCGGGGCGGGCGGGGACCCTGGGAAGTGAGGCTGTCATGGCGGTCAGCGCCTTCGACCTGTTCAGCATCGGCATCGGCCCCTCCAGCTCGCACACCGTCGGCCCGATGCGCGCCGCCCTGATGTTCACCTCCCGCCTGCGCGACACGGGCCTGCTCAAGGAGACGGTCCGCGTCCGCGCCGAGCTGTTCGGCTCCCTCGGCGCGACCGGCCACGGCCACGGCAGCGACAAGGCCGTGCTGCTGGGCCTGGAGGGCGAACGCCCCGAGGACGTCGACACCGACCTCGTGCCCTCCCGCGTCGCCGCCATCCGCGCGGCCGGTCGGCTGAAGTTGCTGGGCGAACACGAGATCACGTTCGCCGAGGACGGCGACCTGGTGATGCACCGCCGCAAGGCATTGCCGTTGCACCCCAACGGGATGACGTTCGCGGCCTGGGACGCGGCGGGGCAGGAGCTGGCCCGGCGGACGTACTACTCGGTCGGCGGCGGGTTCGTGTTGGACGAGAACTCCGCCGACGGCCCGGTGATCTCGGCCGACACGACGCCGGTCCCGTTCCCGTTCCGGACCGCGGCCGAGCTGTTGCGGCACTGCGAGACCGGGGGGCTGTCCGTCGCCCAGGTCATGCTGGCGAACGAGCTGGTGTGGCGGAGCGAGGACGAGGTCCGGTCCGGGCTGCTGCACATCTGGCAGGTGATGCAGGACTGCGTCGCTCGCGGGTGTGAGCAGGACGGGGTTCTGCCCGGGGGGTTGAAGGTTCCTCGGCGCGCGCGGGCCCTGCACGCGAAGTTGCAGGCCGAGGACGGGTCGGACGACCCGCTGTACGTGATGGACTGGGTGACGTTGTTCGCCCTCGCGGTGAACGAGGAGAACGCCTCCGGTGGGCGGGTCGTCACCGCGCCCACCAACGGCGCCGCCGGGATCATCCCGGCCGTGTTGCACTACTACACGCGGTTCTTGTCGGTGGCCGATGACGACGGTGTCGTCGACTTCCTGTTGACCGCGGCGGCCATCGGGGTGGTGCTGAAGGAGACCGGGTCCATCTCCGGGGCCGAGGTCGGCTGCCAGGGCGAGGTCGGGTCCGCCTGCGCCATGGCAGCCGCCGGGCTGACCGCGGTGCTGGGCGGGTCGGTGGCCCAGGTGGAGAACGCCGCCGAGATCGGGTTGGAGCATCACCTCGGGCTGACCTGCGACCCGGTCGGTGGGCTGGTGCAGATTCCCTGCATCGAGCGGAACGCGGTCGGGTCCACCAAGGCGATCAACGCCTCGCGGATGGCGCTGCGCGGGGACGGTACCCACGTGGTGCACCTGGACAAGGTCATCAAGACCATGCGCGAGACCGGCGCCGACATGCACACCAAGTACAAGGAGACGGCGCGCGGCGGCCTTGCCCTGAACGTCATCGAGTGCTGACCCGCGTGCGCGGAAACCAGCGGATGGACTACGCGGCCGTGGCGACCAGGTGCCTCGGGGAGTCGACCTCGGCGGCCTCGATCACCAGCGGGTGCCGGTCGGCCGACAGGTCCTCGCACCCGGGCTCCGTGCACCCCTCCGAGCCGACCAGCGTGCCATGACAGTGCTCGACCCCGGCGACACAGTCCACACAGGTCACGAAGCCCTCCTCGCCCCCGATGCCGCCGCGACCGCCGCCTCCAGCTCCTCGCGGCTCATCTTCGATCGCCCCTTGATGTCGAGCTCCCGGGCCATCTTGTCCAGCTCGGCCTTGCTGAGGCTACCGAGGTCCACCTTCTCCTCGGCGGAACCGGACCGGCGTTTCTTCCGGCTCTCCACGCTCTTGCTGAGCGCCTCGAACAGGTCCACCACCTTGGTGGGTGAACTCGGTTCCTCGCCTGCGACGACTTCCCGCCCCTGCTTCTTGTCCTCGATGAGCTGTTCGACCCGTTGCGTGTAGGTGTCGTGGTAGTCGTGCGGGTTCCAGTCGTCCACCATGGAGTCGATCAGGCTGATGGCCAGGTCGAGCTCCTTGCCGCGCGCGGTGGTGATCTCCGGCAGGGACTTGATCTCCTTGGCCGGGTCGCGGATGTCCTCGACGAACAGCAGCGTGGTCAGGAGCAGCAGGTCGTCGTCGCCCGCGCGGATGGCGGTCAGGTATTCCTTGCCGCGCATCACGAAGGTGGCCACGCCCGCCCGGTTCGTCTTGCGCATGGCCTGGAGCAGCAGGCCGTAGGCCTTGCCGTACTCCTCCTTCGACGGCGACAGCCAGTAGGTCTTCTGGTAGTGGATCGGGTCGATCTCGTCCAGGTCCACGAACGAGCTGATGTCGATCGTGCGCGAGCGACCCGGCGCGATCCGGTCCAGCTCCTCCGGCTCGATGATCACGTACTCGCCGCCGCCGATCTCGGCACCCTTGACGATGTCGGAGTACGCGACCTCCTTGCCGGTCCGCTCGTTGACCCGCTTGTAGCGGATACGGTCGGAGGTGCCGCGTTCGAACTGGCGGAAGCTGATGGTGTGGTCCTCGGTGGCGCTGTACAGGTCCACCGGCACCGTCACCAGGCCGAAGTTGATCGCCCCGTGCCAAATCGGTCGTGCCACCGCTTGCCTCCCCGCTCGCGTCATCCGCGCACAGTCTGACCCATCCGGGGGACAAAAGTCCTGTTCAGCGCTCGTCCGTCAGCAACCCGGCACGCAGCGTCTCCAGGGTCCTGGTCAACAGGCGGGACACGTGCATCTGGGAGACACCGATCTTCTCGGCGATCTGGGTCTGGGTCATGTTCCGGAAGAAGCGCAGCATCAGGATGCGGCGTTCCCGCTCGGGCAGCTTCTCGATCAACGGGCGCAGCGACTCGTGGTCCTCGATGCCGCGCAGGGTCGAGTCCTCCTCGCCGAGCGTGTCGGCCAGCGGGTCGGAGTCCGGGTCACCGGAGGACAGCGCCTCGTCCAGGGACACCGACTGGTACACCTGGCCCGCCTCCAGGCCCTCATACACCTCCTCGCGGTTCATCCCCAGGTGGGTGGCGATCTCGCTGGGGGTCGGGGCCCGGCCGAGGCGCTGGGACAGCTCGTTGCTCGCGGCCGTGATGGTCAGGTGCAGCTCCTTCAACCGGCGCGGCACCCGCACCGCCCACGCGGTGTCCCGGAAGTAGCGCCGGACCTCGCCCATGATGGTGGGGACGGCGAAGGACAGGAAGTCGATGCCGCGGCCCGGGTCGAACCGGTCCACCGCGTGGATCAGGCCGACCGTCGCCACCTGGGTGAGGTCCTCGCGGCCCACGCCGCGGTGTGTGAACCGCAGCGCGATGTGCTCGGCCAGCGGCAGGTGCCCGGTCACCAGCTTGTCCCGCACGGCCTCGCGGCGCGTGTCCTCGGCCGACAGCTCGACCAGCTCGACGAACAACGGGGCCAGGTGCGTGTACTCGTGGGTCGGGCCGGTCTGCGACTCGGCGCTCACCCGCCACCCGCCGTCCTCGCGCGCGACACCGCGATCCGGGCCACCGGCCTGCCCTCGGCGTCCGGGCGCACGTCGTGCGTGACGCGGTCGACCAGGGCCGCGAGCACCTGCCAGCCGAACGACTCCGGGTCGGCGCCGCCGCCGTCGACGGCGGGCACCGACGCCTCGAAGCCCACGGTCGCCGGGCCATGCACGAACTCGCAGGTCACCTGCGCCCCCGGGGCGGCCAGCCCGATCAGCGTCGAGCACACCTCGTCCACCGCCAGGGTGAGGTCCGAGATGGCGTCCAGGTCCAGGTCCAGCATGGCCGCCACGGTGCCCGCGACCGACCGCACCACCGGCAGGTTCGCCAGGTGGGCGGTCACCCGCATCTCGACCCGCTCGCCCACCGGGGCCATCCCGGGGAGGCCGCGCAACGGCAGGTAGCCGGGCACGAAGCCACCGCCGGTGGTGTGTTCGCCGCTTTCGGTCATCGCCGCGGTGCTCCGGTCATGTGGCTCACGTACCCACATTCGCGCGCCGGGACACGTCCGCGTTCGGGTGGCACTCATCTCAAGCCCTCCTCCGGGTCATGGCGAGTCCCGGCCAAGTCCCGGCGAGCGGTCAGCGCGAACCGTCCGCTATCGGGCCCAGCACGTCGTACGGCGGCACCCAGCCCTGTTCCACCAGCACCCGGTACAGGTCGTGCACCGCGCGGTCCAGGTCGTCCTGTTCGGTGCCCGCCTTGGCCAGCGCGCGCGCCGCGTCCAGCAGCGCGGTGTCCAGCCGCGGCGGTTCGGGGCCCGGTTCGGTGTCCTGGTCGCCCGCCGCGGTGTTGCGCCGCAGGTACGCGTCCAGCGACTCCACCGACGGCTCGGCGAACAGCCCCACCACCAGGTGCGCCACCCGGTGCAGCTTGGTGTTGTACTGCTGCGACAGTCGCACGAGCGCGTCGAAGGCCTCCTTCGGGGAGCACCGGCGCAGCACCACGAGCACGCCCATCGCCTGCTCGATCGTGGCACGTGTGCGCAGCGCGCGCCGCAGACCGTCCAACTCGGACTGCAACTGGGCGACCCGCGAGTCCGGGTCCAGGCTCACCGGCGCCCTCCGACCCGCGCCCGTGGTCTTCGCTCCCCGCTGCCCATGACGGTCTTCCCTCCCGCGCGTCCTGCTCGTCCGATGGCGCTGTCCCGATCGCCGCCCACCCCGGCGGGGGTGGTGGGGGTCGCGCCTGCGAGGGACGCGTCGGTACGACCGACGGTCCGGACTTCGGGCGGGTCGACAGCACGCAGCCCCTCGCCGGCGCGAGTGCCGGGCCCGTGCGGCCCGGCGTGCTGCGGCTGCTTGCTCAACCGCTACCGGAGCACTCTAAAGATCACGCCGAACGGGGCACAACCCAGGGGGTCGGGTTGCGGGCGCCCACCCGGCGGGACGAGTGCGGTGCGCATACGGTGGGGCGCGCAAGCCGCACCGGTAGGTGACACGGAAAGGAGCCAGGAGATGCTGGCGGTGACAGAGGCGGCAGCCGAGGCGATCAGCGCGCTGACCGCGCAGGACGGGGTGCCGGACACCGGCGGACTGCGGTTCACGCTGGCCGCGCAGGAGACCGAGGGGGCCCCGCTGGCGGTGTCGCTGGCCCCGGCACCGGCCGAGGGCGACCAGGTCGTGCCCGCGAACGCGGGCGCGCAGGTGTTCCTCGAACCGGGTGCCGCGGAACTGCTCTCGGACAAGGTGCTCGACGTGCAGCCGGACGCGGAGGGGCAGCTGAACTTCGCGGTGCTCACCCGACCGGACCCGACGCGCGGGTGATCCGCGAGCGGCCGAATGTGATCTGCGCGATCGGGTGATTGAAGGCACCTGGTCCGGGTAACCCCGCTGCGGGGTGGATCGGACTCGGGAGGCGGATATGACCACGGTCTTGGATTTCCCGGTGGCTTCGGGCGGCGCGGCCGTGCCCGCGCCGCTGTGGTGCGGGCTGGACTACGGGCCCGCGGTGGTCGTCCTCTCGCCGTCCGCGCGCAGACCGACCGAGCTGCCGATCGCCTGGCAGCCGTTGGAGCAGCGGTTCCAGATCGCCTGGTGCGCCGTGCCGCGTGACGCGCGCTCGTTGCACCGGGTGGAGGACGTGTTGGAGACGTTGGCCGACCGCAACGTGCGCACGCACTTCGTGGCGCACAGCGCGTTGGCCGAGGTGGCGTGCCGGATGGTCGCCGAGTTCCCGGGCATCGCGCGGGGCCTGGTCCTGGTCGGCTCGGGTGAGCTGCCCGAGCCGACCGGGATCCCCTCCCGGGTGCTGACCATCGCCGACAGCGCGGGTGACGAGACCGACCTGGTCCACCCGTACGTCGTCGCGGAGGTGTCGGCGGCGCTGGAGCGCGTCACGACCGCGCCCGCCGCGCGGGTGCGGCTGCGGCTGCCCGACCACGACCCGGTCGCGCTCGGCGGCGTCCGCCGGGAGTCCTCGCTGATCCGGCGGAACGCGGGCTGACCGCGGGCCCGACCGGGGGACCCCGGTCGGGGCGGCGTCCCGGCCCGCGGGGCGGACGTCACACGCGGGCGGCGGCGAATGTCCGGCGCCCCGCGCGGCGAATATCGTGGGCACCATGAGCACACATTTCGACGTCGTGGTCGTCGGTGCCGGACCGGGCGGCTACGTCGCGGCGATCCGGGCCACCCAGCTCGGGCTGCGCACCGCGATCATCGAGGAGCGCTACTGGGGCGGGGTCTGCCTCAACGTCGGCTGCATCCCGTCCAAGGCGCTGCTGCGCAACGCCGAGCTCGCGCACATCCTCAAGAACGAGACCAAGACGTTCGGCATCCGGGTCGACGGCTCGATCAGCCTCGACTACGGCGCCGCCTTCCAGCGCTCCCGCACCGTGGCCGAGGGCCGGGTCAAGGGCGTGCACTACCTGATGAAGAAGAACGGCATCACCCAGTACAACGGGTGGGGCAGGTTCACCGACGCCAACACCATCGAGGTCGCGCTCACCGACGGCGGCACCGAGACGGTCACCTTCGGCAACGCCATCCTGGCCGTGGGCGCCACCACCCGGCTGCTGCCCGGCACCTCGCTGTCCGAGCGCGTGGTCACCTACGAGGAGCAGATCCTCGCCGACACGCTGCCGGAGAGCATCGTCATCGCGGGCGCGGGCGCCATCGGCGTGGAGTTCGCCTACGTGCTGCACAACTACGGCGTCAAGGTGACCATCGTCGAGTTCCTGGACCGCATGGTCCCGCTGGAGGACGAGGAGGTCTCCAAGGAGCTGCTGCGCCGCTACAAGAAGCTCGGCATCGACGTGCGCGTGGGCACCCGGGTCGACTCCATCGACGACTCCGGCGCCAAGGTCAAGGTGACCGTCTCCAAGGGCGGCGCGCAGGAGGTCATCGAGACCGACAAGGTGCTGCAGGCCATCGGTTTCGTGCCGCGTGTGGAGGGCTACGGCCTGGAGAACACCGGCGTCAAGCTGACCGAGCGCGGCGCGATCGACATCGACGAGTTCTGCCGGACCTCCGTCGGCCACATCTACGCCATCGGCGACGTCACCGCCAAGCTCATGCTCGCGCACGCCGCCGAGTCCATGGGCGTGGTGGCCGCGGAGACCATCGCGGGCGCGGAGACCATGCCGTTGGAGTACGTGATGATCCCGCGCGCCACCTACTGCCAGCCGCAGATCGCCAGCTTCGGCTACACCGAGGCGCAGGCGCGGGAGAAGGGCCACGACGTCCAGGTGTCGAAGTTCCCGTTCACCGCGAACGCCAAGGCGCACGGCCTGGGCGACCCGGGCGGGTTCGTCAAGCTGATCAGCGACAAGAAGTACGGCGAGCTGCTCGGCGGCCACCTGATCGGGCCCGAGGTGACCGAGTTGCTGCCGGAGCTGACCCTGGCGCAGCAGTGGGACCTGACCGTGCACGAGGTGGCCCGCAACGTGCACGCGCACCCGACGCTGGGCGAGGCGGTCAAGGAAGCCATCCACGGGCTGGCCGGACACATGATCAACATGTAGCACGGGTCGGGCCCGCGGCGTCGGGGGATAAACCGCGGGCCCCGGATCCGTCCCGGGTCAGGTGAAAACTTCCACCTGTCCGGTGGGGATGTCCGAACTGGACGGAACGTCCCCCGGCCGGGGCGTCTTATGTTGGCCTTTCCGACACCCCTATCCCGGGAGAAGGCCACCATGCGCCGTCCACGCCGCAGACTCGCCGCCGTTCCCGTCGTGGCCGCGCTGCTGACCGCCGCGCTGCTGGCCCCCGGTACGGCGACCGCGCAGGGCTCCTACAGCCCGCTGTCGGTGTCCTACAGCGTGGGTGCCGCCGCGGTGAACTCGTCCCGCAACCTGGTGATCACGGTGAACCCGCCCAACCCCACGATGGTGGGCACCTTCAACTTCACCGTCAGCCTGCCCAACGGGTTCACCCGGCCGACCGCGCCCACCACGAACTGCATGTCGGGCTCGATCACCTCCTCGCCGCCGTTCCGCTCCGCCGCCGGGGAGCTCACACCGCCGGTGAGTCCGCTGTACGCGACGGGTTCGATGTACCTCGGGATGATCCCGTGCACGTTCACCATCCCGATCACCTCCGCGACCGAGGGCACGTTCAGCACCTGTGCGGCCAACTTCAGCGGCATGTCCATGGTCCTCGCGCCGACCTCCTGCGGGTCGATCCGGTTCGCGGTGGCCCACCCGGCGCGGCTGCGCGACCAGCTCGCGTCCTAGCCGTCCGTACGTGAGGAGGAAACCCGTGCACGGCAAGCGTTCTCGCCGGGGTGTCGCGGTGCTGCTCGGCGCGGTGTGCCTGGTCGGCTGCACCGGGCTGCCCGCGGCGGCCGTCTCGCCGATCGTGCTGGGCAAGGCGTACACGGTGGACGCGGCGGCGGTGAACAGCGGCAGGCAGCTCGTCCTCACCGCGTACCAGAACGTCGTCCCGGTCAACGCCTCGATGAACTTCCAGGTCGGCCTGCCCATCGGGATCACCCACCTCGGCGGTGACAGTTCCACCTGCGACAGCGCGACGATCTCGGAGACACCGCCGCTCCCGCCGTTCCGGTCGGCGCGCGACGGCGGCACCATCGTCTACATCACGGCGAGCCTGCCCATCGGCATGCCCAGCTGCTCGTTCACCATCAACCTCACCTCGGTCGGCGGGGGCACCTACACCACCTGCGCGGCCGACATCGTGAACTTCCCGGGCACGGTGGCGCCGGGCTGCACGTCCATCCGCTTCGCCACCGCCCACCCGGCCCGCGTCCCCGGCTGACCCTGCGGCCGACCAGGAAACCAGCCGACCGGGCCGCGGCCCGATCACAACGCAGGGAGGGATCCCATGCACTGCCACCGTTCGAACCTCGTCCGCGCGGCCACGTCCGCCACCCTGGCGGCCGCGGCGGTGATGGCGGCGGCCCCGCCCGCGGCGGCGGGTCCCGGGGCGACCATGGTCATGCAGTACAGCGCGGACGCCGCGGCGGTCGGCAGCACCAGGAACCTGGTGTTCACGCTGACGAACGCGATCCCGGCCTACGACGTGACGTTCTCGTGGGAGGTGGTGCTGCCGTCCGACTTCACCCAACCCGGCGTCCCGAGCTCGACCTGCACCGACACCACCATCTCGGACACCCCACCCGCCTCGGGCGGCGGCGGGGGGCCGGTCATCCCCGGTGGCGAACGGTCAGCCGCCCAGTCCGGCATCCTCTACGTCAACGGCACGATGACCTCGCTGCAGCCGACCTGCACCGTCACCATCCCGATCACCTCGGCGGCCGAGGGCACCTACACCACCTGTACCGGGATCGACGTCGGCAACATCACCGGCATCGATCTGTCCGGCTGCGCCGAGATCCGCTTCGCCATCGCCCATCCCGCCAGGAACGGTGCCCAGTGAGACGATCCCGCCTGCTCTGCCCGCTGTTCGCCGCCGCGCTCACCGCCTCGCTCGCGCCCGCGCCCGCCCAGGCGGGCCCGCTGCCGGTGGCCGCGACGCTCGTCGCCCAGTACAACGCGACGGCCGCGGCAGTGAACAGCGTCCGGGCCCTGGTGTACACGCTGTACAACACCAACCCGACCTCGACGATCTCGCCCTACTTCGAGGTCACCATGCCACCGGGCCTGTCCAACCCCAGCGGGGCGAGCACGACCTGCCCGCTCTCGGACATCTCCACCTCCCCGTCCGGGCGCACCGCGCTGCCGTACACGACCTGGTACTTCGACGGCTACATGTCGACCGGGACGATCTCCTGCACGGTGACGATCACGGTGACCAGTGCGACGGAGGGCACCTTCACCACCTGCCCGGCCGACATGGGCTCGAACTACAACGTCACCACGCCCAGCTGTACCTCGATCCGCTTCGCCGTCGCCCACCCAGCCAGGAACGGTGCCCAGTGACAAGACCCCGCCTGCTCTGCTCGCTGTTCGCCGCCGCACTGACGGTCTCGCTCGCGCCCGGGGCCGCCCAGGCGGGCCCGGCGGTGACCTACGCGACGATGGCCCACCAGTACAACGCGACCGCGGCAGCGGTGAACAGCACCCGCGCGCTGGTCTACACGCTCTACAACAACTCGACGCCGACCACGATCTACCCGACGTTCGCGGTCACGATGCCGCTCGCGTTCAGCTTCCCGAACGGCGCGAGCACCACGTGTCCCGGCACCAGCGTCACCACCTCGCCGCTGTACCGGTCGGGTTCGACCGCGCTGCCGTACACGACCTGGTACGTCGACGGCCAGCTGACGGCCGCGACGCCGTCGTGCACGATCACCATCACGGTGACCTCGGCGACCGAGGGCACGTTCTCGACCTGCCCGACGGACATCAGCGGGTACGCCAGGGTGATCCTGCCGCCCGGTTGCACGTCGATCCGCTTCGCCGTCGCCCACCCGGCCCGGGTGGTCTCCCCGAGCTGAGCCAGGCTCAGCCCTGGTGGTGCACGTGCCGGGCGTCGTAGGCCATGTCGGCGTAGTCGGACGCGGGCTCGGTCTCCTTGAGGGCCACCAGGTCCTCGGGCTGCACGCGCGCGGGCAGCTCGCCGAAGCGGACATGCCGCAGGAAGGCGTACTCCTCGTCGCTGAACTTCTCGGCCATACCCCGGATTGTGCGGCCACGGCGGGCACGGGTGCAATGACCATCCCGGATGGCCTCACCCGCTCGCGTGATAATCGAGAGAACCCTGTGCGGTCGGTTATGTACTGACTGTGTTCGGGTGATGTCGGTCGGCTGAACGGTTGGAGCGCTCACAAAACCGGCAACGCCGGTGCGGATGCCCCGATGTTCCTCATGGCCCGTATGCACGGGCCGAAGCGAACAATCGGAGGAGCCGGTAATGCGCACAACCTCCCGACGCTGGCTGGTCCCGGCCGCGCTCGCCCTGGTCGGTGCCACGTCCGTGGCGCTCGCCCAGCCCGCCGCCGCGGCACCCCCCGCGTACACCTTCGCCGCCAACGCGACACCCTTCGCGGTGACGTTGCCGGTGGTGGGCACCACCTCGGTCGGCGGCTCCAGTTGGGGCCCGACCACGGCCACGGGGTCGAACGTGGTCAGCCCGTTCTCGGCGCCCGCCATCCCGATCGTGGGTACCCCGGGCACGGTCTCGTCCACCTCCGAGGGCACCGACGACGGTGTCACCCGCACCGCGCGCGCGGTGACGGGCGTCTCGGGCACGAACCTGCTCGCGGGCCTCGTCCAGGCCACCGACGTCGGCTCGACCTCGTCGGCGAGCACCGACAGCACCGGCGCGATCACCACCAGCACCAGCACGACGCTGACCGGCGTCGTGGTCGCGGGGGTGCCGATCAGCCCGACCGTGCCAGCCAACTCGTCGTTCACGTTCTCCGTCAGCACCCTGCTGGGCACCATCTCCGGAACCGCCTACCTCAACGAGCAGAGCAGCACCGCCACCTCCGCCTCGGCCACCGCGGTGCGGGTCGTGGCCACCGTGCCGGTGCTGGGGTCGACCACCGTGGTGCTGGGCGACACCAGCGCCTCGCTGACGCCGTAGCGACCCGGTCCCGCGTGCTGGAGCCGCCCGACGATCACATGCCTGGGTGATCCGTCGCCTCCCGCGGGACGCATGAGAACGGCCCCGCGAGCATCGTCGCTCGCGGGGCCGTTGTCCCTGGGGTCCGAAGACCTCGAAGAGCCTCAGACCAGGGGGCGGTCGGTCGGCTCGATCGGGCGCGGCAGGACCGCGCGCTGGGTCAGGTAGGCGTCCACGCCCGCCGCGGCCGAGCGGCCCTCGGCGATGGCCCACACGATCAACGACTGGCCGCGGCCCATGTCGCCCGCGCTGAACACGCCATCGACGTTGGTCTGGAAGTCCCGGCCGCGCGCGACGTTGCCGCGCTCGTCCAGGTCCACGCCCAGGTCGGCCAGCAGCGCGCCCTTCTCCGGGCCGACGAAGCCCATGGCCAGCGTGACCAGGTCCGCCGGGATCTCCCGCGTGCTGCCCGCGACCGGGGTGAACCGGCCGTCGACCAGCTCGACCTCGGCCAGCCGCAGCGCCCGCACGTTGCCGCCCGCGTCGCCGACGAACTCCGTGGTGGACACCGAGTAGACCCGCTCGCCGCCCTCCTCGTGCGCCGAGGTGACCCGGTAGAGCATCGGGTAGGTCGGCCACGGGTTGGCGTCCGCGCGGGCCAGCGGCGGCTTGGCCATGATCTCCAGCTGGGTCACCGACGCGGCGCCTTGGCGGTGCGCGGTGCCGACGCAGTCCGCGCCGGTGTCGCCGCCGCCGATGACGACCACGTGCTTGCCCTCGGCGTGGATGGGGGAGCGGTCCAGCTCGCCCGCGGCCACCTTGTTCGCGGGCGGCAGGTACTCCATGGCCTGGTGCACGCCCGCCAGCTCGCGGCCGGGCACCGGCAGGTCCCGCCACGCGGTGGCGCCGCCCGCCAGCACGACCGCGTCGTACTCGGCGCGCAGCTGCTCGGCGGTGATGTCGACGCCGACGTCCACGCCGGTGCGGAACTCGGTGCCCTCGGCCCGCATCTGGTCCAGGCGGCGGTCGAGGCGGGCCTTCTCCATCTTGAACTCGGGGATGCCGTAGCGCAGCAGCCCGCCGGGGGCGTCGGCCCGCTCGTAGACCACGACCGTGTGCCCCGCGCGGGTCAGCTGCTGCGCGGCGGCCAGCCCGGCCGGGCCGGAGCCGACCACGGCGACCTTCTTCCCGGTCAGCGCGGTCGGCACGTGCGGGGTGATCCAGCCCTCGGCCCACGCCTTGTCCACGATGGACACCTCGACCCGCTTGATGGACACCGGGTCGTCGTTGATGCCCAGCACGCAGGCCGACTCGCACGGCGCCGGGCACAGCGTGCCGGTGAACTCCGGGAAGTTGTTGGTCGCGTGCAGCCGTTCGCTCGCCCGCTGCCAGTCCTCCCGCCACACCAGGGTGTTCCACTCGGGGATCAGGTTCCCCAGCGGACAACCCTGGTGGCAGAACGGGATCCCGCAGTCCATGCACCGACCGGCCTGCTTCTGACCAGCCTGTCCGGTGAACTCGGCTGTGCTTGATTCCTCGTAGACCTCGCGCCAGTCCTTGATCCGCAGGAACACCGGCCGGTGCGTGGCGTTCTCACGGGCGGTGGTCAGAAAGCCCTTGGGGTCAGCCATGTGCGGCCTCCATGATCGCCTGGTCGATGTCGCGGCCCTCGGCCTCGGCGGCGGCCCGCGCGGCCAGCACCCGCTTGTAGTCGGTTGGCATGACCTTGGTGAAGCGCGAGACCTCGTTGTCCCAGTCCGCCAGCAGCGCCTGCGCCACCGCCGAGTCGGTCTCGGCGGCGTGCTTGGCGACGATCCCGCGCAGCAGGTCGTTGTCCTCGGCGGTGAGCGGGTCGAGGTCGACCATCTCCGGGTTGACCCGCGCCGGGTTCAGGTCCAGCACGTAGGCGACGCCGCCGGACATGCCCGCCGCGAAGTTGCGCCCGGTCGGGCCGAGCACCACCACGCGGCCGCCGGTCATGTACTCGCAGCCGTGGTCGCCAACGCCCTCGACGACCGCCAGCGCGCCGGAGTTGCGCACGCAGAACCGTTCGCCGACCTTGCCGCGCAGGAACACCTCGCCCGAGGTGGCGCCGTAGGCGATGACGTTGCCCGCGATGACGTGCTGCTCGGCGGCGAACTGCGCGCCCGGGTGCGGCCGGACCGTGATCCGGCCACCGGACAGGCCCTTGGCCACGTAGTCGTTGCCGTCGCCGACCAGCCGCAGCGTGACGCCGCGCGGCAGGAACGCGCCGAACGACTGGCCCGCCGTGCCGGTGAAGGTCACGTCAATGGTGTCGTCCGGCAGGCCCTCGCCGCCCCAGCGCCTGGTCACCTCGGAGCCGAGCATGGTGCCCACGGTCCGGTTGACGTTGCGCACCGGCAGCTCCAGCCGCACCTTGTCACCGGCGTTGAGCGCGCCCTCGGCCAGCTGGATGAGCGTGTTGTCCAGCGCCCGTTCCAGGCCGTGCTCCTGCGCCACCGACTGGTGCCGGGTGGCCCGCGGCGCCAGCTCGGGCACGAAGAAGATCGGCGACAGGTCCAGGCCCGCGGCCTTCCAGTGGTCCACGGCCGCGCGCGTGTCGAGCAGCTCGGCGTGGCCAACGGCCTCCTGCAGCGACCGGAAACCCAGCGCCGCCAGGTACTCGCGCACCTCCTGGGCGATGAACTCGAAGAAGTTCACCACGTACTCGGCCTTGCCGCTGAACCGCGCCCGCAGCACCGGGTTCTGCGTGGCCACGCCCACCGGGCAGGTGTCCAGGTGGCACACGCGCATCATCACGCAGCCCGACACCACCAGCGGTGCGGTCGCGAACCCGAACTCCTCGGCGCCGAGCAGCGCCGCCACGATCACGTCCCGGCCGGTCTTGAGCTGCCCGTCGGTCTGCACCACGATCCGGTCGCGCAGCCGGTTGGCCAGCAGCGTCTGCTGCGTCTCGGCCAGGCCCAGCTCCCACGGACCGCCCGCGTGCTTGATCGACGACAGTGGCGAGGCGCCGGTGCCGCCGTCGTGCCCGGAGATCAGCACCACGTCCGCGTGCGCCTTGGACACGCCTGCCGCGACCGTGCCGACCCCGACCTCGGACACCAGCTTCACGTGGATGCGGGCGGCCGGGTTGGCGTTCTTCAGGTCGTGGATGAGCTGCGCCAGATCCTCGATCGAGTAGATGTCGTGGTGCGGCGGCGGCGAGATGAGCCCCACGCCCGGCGTGGAGTGCCGGGTGCGGGCGATCCACGGGTACACCTTGGTGCCCGGCAGCTGGCCGCCCTCGCCGGGCTTCGCGCCCTGCGCCATCTTGATCTGGATGTCGTCCGCGTTCACCAGGTACTCGCTGGTCACGCCGAACCGTCCACTGGCGACCTGCTTGATCGCCGAGCGGCGCGCCGGGTCGTAGAGGCGCTCCGGGTCCTCGCCGCCCTCGCCGGTGTTGGACTTGGCGCCCAGCCGGTTCATCGCGATCGCCAGCGTCTCGTGCATCTCCTGCGAGATCGACCCGTAGGAGATCGCGCCGGTGCCGAACCGCTTCACGATCTCGGAGACCGGCTCGACCTCCTCGACCGGCACCGGCGGGCGCACACCCTCCTTGAACGCGAACAGGCCGCGCAGCGTCTTGAGCGCCGCGGACTGGTCGTCGACCAGGCGGGTGTAGTCCTTGAAGATCTCGTACTTGCCCGACCGGGTGGAGTGCTGCAGCTTGAACACCGTCTGCGGGTTGAACAGGTGCGGCTCGCCCTCGCGCCGCCACTGGTAGTCGCCGCCCACGGCCAGCTCGCGGTGGTCGGCGTGCACCCCGTCACCGGGGAACGCCACCGCGTGCCGCAGCCGCACCTCCTCGGCCAGCACGTCGAAGCCGACGCCGCCGAGCCGCGAGGTGGTGCCGGTGAAGCACTCCTCGACCACCTCGGCGCCCAGGCCGAGCGCCTCGAAGATCTGCGCGCCGTGGTAGGAGGCCACGGTCGACACGCCCATCTTGGACATGGTCTTGCGGACACCCTTGCCCAGCGCCTTGATCAGGTTCCGGGCCGCGGTGTGCGGGTCGACATTCTTGACCAGTCCCCGCGCCGCCAGGTCCTCGACCGTGGCCATGGCCAGGTACGGGTTGACCGCGGACGCGCCGTAGCCGATCAGTAGCGCGACGTGGTGCACCTCGCGCGCGTCACCGGACTCGATCACCAGGCTGACCTGGCTCCGGGTCTTCTCGCGCACCAGGTGCTGGTGCACGGCGCCGACCAGCAGCAGCGACGGGATGGGGGCCAGGCGCTCGTCCACGCCCCGGTCGGACAGCACGACCACGCGCGCGCCCGCCCGGATCGCCGTCGACACCTCGGCGCGGATCTCGTCCAGCTGCTCGCGCAGCGCGTCACCGCCGCCGCGCACGTCGTAGCGGCCGTGCACGGTGACCGCGTGGAACTCCGGCAGGTCACCGTCGTCGTCTGCGTGCACGATCTTGGCCAGCTCGTCGTTGTCCAGCACCGGGAACGGCAGCGTGATCCGGCGGCACGAGCCCGCGTCGCCGTCCAGCAGGTTCGGCTCCGCGCCGAGCTGGGTGCCCAGCGAGGTCACCAGCTCCTCGCGGATCGCGTCCAGCGGCGGGTTGGTGACCTGGGCGAACAGCTGCGCGAAGTAGTCGAACAGCGGCCGCTGGTGGGTGGACAGCGAGGCCAGCGGCGCGTCGTTGCCCATCGACCCGATCGGCTCCGCGCCGGTGCGGGCCATCGGCTCCAGCAGCAGCGACAGCTCTTCCTCGGTGTAGCCGAACGCCTGCTGCCTGCGCACGAGCGAGGCGTGCGTGGGCACCTCGCGCTCGCGCGGCGGCAGCTGCGCCAGCGGCAGCAGGCCCTTGGCCACCCACTCGCCGTACGGGTGGTCGGCGGCCAGCTCGCCCTTGATCTCCTGGTCGTCCACGATCCGGCCCTGCACGGTGTCCACCAGGAACATCCGGCCCGGCTCCAATCGTCCCTTGCGGACGATCGTGGTCGGGTCCAGGTCCAGCACGCCGACCTCGCTGGCCAGCACCACCAGACCGTCCTCGGTCACCCAGTAACGGGCCGGGCGCAGACCGTTGCGGTCCAGCACGGCACCGATCTGGCTGCCGTCGGTGAACGCGACCAGCGCGGGCCCGTCCCACGGCTCCATCAGCGTCGAGTGGAACTCGTAGAACGCCCGGCGCGCCGGGTCCATCTCGGTGTGGTTCTCCCATGCCTCCGGGATCATCATCAGCACCGCGTGCGGCAGGCTGCGGCCGCCAAGGTGCAGCAGCTCCAGCACTTCGTCGAAGCTCGCCGAGTCGCTGGCGCCGCGGGTGATCACCGGGAAGATCCGCTTGAGGTCGCCGGGGAACAGGTCGCTGGCGAGCATCGACTCGCGCGCGTCCATCCAGTTCCGGTTGCCGCGCAGGGTGTTGATCTCGCCGTTGTGCGCGACGTACCGGTACGGGTGCGCCAGCGGCCACGACGGGAAGGTGTTGGTGGAGAAACGGGAGTGCACCAGGCCGATCGAGCTGGTGACGCGCTCGTCGGTCAGGTCCGGGAAGAACAGCCCGACCTGCGGCTCGGTCAGCATTCCCTTGTAGACGATCGTGCGCGAGGACAGCGAGGAGAAATAGACGTCCTCGGCATGCTCGGCACGCTTGCGCACACAGAACGCGAGCCGCTCCAGCGCCAGCCCGGACACACCATCGGCGGCTGCCAGGAACAGCTGGGCGAAGTGCGGCATGACGGCGGCGGCCGTGGCGCCCGCGTGCTCGCGGTTCACCGGCAGCTCGCGCCAGCCCAGCACGACCGCGCCCTCCTCGGCGGCGATCGCGTCGATGGCCTCGACCACCCGGGCGCGCGCGTCGGCGTCGACCGGCAGGAAGGCCGTGCCGACGGCGTAGGCGCCCTCCTCGGGCAGGTCGAAGCCCGCGACGGCGCGGTAGAACGCGTCCGGCACCTGGATCAGGAGCCCGGCGCCGTCACCGGTGTCCGGCTCGGCGCCTCTGGCCCCGCGATGCTCCAGGTTGCGCAGGGCGACGAGGGCTTTCGCCACGATGCCGTGGTCGCGGCGGCCGGTGAGATCGGCCACGAAGGCGACACCACACGCGTCGTGTTCGTACTGCTCGTCGTAGAGACCACCCTCGGGGCGGTCGTGGCGGGTCGACATGGCTGAGCGGCCCTCCCCATGCTCTGGAAGCGCTGCGCACACGGGCATGCGAAGGGAGCGGCTGGGGGGAGTGCGCCTGCTGACACGGATGTCGGCACACCTCACCAGCCACTCGGCCCGGTGCCGCGTTCGAATGGTGCGGCGTGAAGCTGTGCAAATACGCCCGGGCTCGGGCGGTGGAGCGCACCTCATCGTGCGAAGAGTGGCAGCGCACCTCGTCGTGCGGCCTGGTGTGCGGGTGCGGCGATCTCCGGTGCGGAGTCGGGGCGTCACTCACACGAGTGTTTCCCCGGGGTCGTCCGGGGGGTTCTCATGACAATAGTGTGAACTCGCCGTATCCGGGATAGGCCAACCGTGCCCCGTGGTGAAGATTACCCGCCCTTGACGTCGGTAAAGTATCCCCTGAGTGCCGTTGACCTGGGCAAACGTGCTTCGGGATCGTTTCGGGTCGTTCGGACGTTGGAAGGATGTCCACCCGGATATCTCTGGTCTTCGAGGGAGTCGACCGTGCCCGTCCTGCTGATCGTCCTGCTCGCGGTCGTCGCCGAGATCACCGTGCTGGTCACCGTCGGCGGCCTCATCGGGGTGCTGCCCACCATCGGCCTGCTCGTCGCGGGCACCCTCATCGGCTCCGCCCTGCTGCGCCGCGAGGGCCGCCGGGCGCTCACCGCGCTGCAGGAGGCGGTGTTCGCCCGCCGTGTGCCCGACCGCGAGGTGGTCGACGGCATGCTGGTCACTGCCGCCGGGGTGCTGGTGGTCGTCCCGGGCTTCATCAGCGACGTGCTGGCCATCCTGCTGCTGCTCCCACCGGTCCGGGCCCTGGTCCGCAACCGCCTGCTCCGCCGGGCCGGGATGGCGCGCCGACCGGCGGTCATCGTGGTCGACTCGGAGGTCGTGCGCCCTTCGTCCCCGATCGTCATCCCCGGGCAGGTTGTCCGCGAGGACTGACCGCCTGGTTTAGACCAATGGTTCACCTCATGGTGTGATTCCGTTACCAGACGGCAGGGTGTCCTGGTCGGTAATGACGAGGATCGGTGCCATGCGACGAACCCTCCTGAGCGTGACCGCCGCGCTGGCCCTCCCGGCCGCCGCCCTGTCCCCGGCCGCCGCGGCGGGACACGGCGGCCACGGTGGTCACGGCGTCTTCGAGACCTACCGCACCGGCGCGAACGCCATCACCTACGACACGACCAAGGTCCCGGTCGGCTCCCGCGCGTCGATCATGCCGCTGGCCCAGGGCAAGAAGACCACGGTCGTGCTGTGGGTCTACGGCCTGCTGCCCTACCGGCACTACGGCGCCCACGTACACGTCAAGTCCTGCGGCGCGGCCCCGGCCGACTCCGGCCCGCACTTCCAGAACGAGGCCGACCCCGTCCAACCCTCCGTCGACCCCAAGTACGCCAACCCCCAGAACGAGATCTGGCTGGACTTCGCCACCGACGACCACGGCTCCGCCTTCGCCGTCTCCAACGTCCTCTGGCGCTTCGACAACCGCCCCGCCGCCGCGCTGGTCATCCACGACGACCACACCCACACCGGACCGGGCGAGGCAGGCACCGCGGGCCCCCGCCTGGCCTGTCTGAACGCCACCTTCTCCTGACCTCTCCGCATTCCCACCCGCTCCCGGCCGCGGGTGGGGTGCGGACCTCAGTCGATCCCGTAGTTGTGCACGAGGAGAAAATAGGCCGCCATCCCGGCCACCAACAGGATCACGGACGGGATCCACACCAGCCGTATGTGGAAGCGGCTGTTCCAGTGGTTGGGCCAGGTGATCTGGAGATAGCTCCCGTAGCCCGCGGTGCCCAAGGCGATCCAGAGGAACGGCGCGAAGAACAACAGGGTCCCCAGCAGCACGGCGGGCTGACTTTCGTGGGCGGTCGAGCCCACCAGCCGGGCCGGTACCCGGGTGCCGGGTGGGTAGTCGTGCGTGGCTCGATCCAACGTCACCGGCTCGGCGGAGGTCCAGGTGCCGCGGCAGTCGCGTTTCCTGCCTGCTTTCAGGCGGTGTTCCACGTGGCAGGCGGAGACGGTCACCATGCCGGGGTCGCCAAGATAGCCGGATTCCTGGAGGGCGTAGCGCGTCAGGAATCCGCCGCCGGTCAGCGTCGCGGCCACCGCCGTCAGGCAGAGGGCCAAGCGTTGGACTCGCTTGCGTTGATACTCCCGCATGGCGCCAAGGGATACCAGACCACACCGGCAGGCGGGGCAGGTCAGGAGTTATGTCGCCTCGTGGCTACACCCGGGTCCGCTCCAGGAAATCGCGGACGATGCCGACGTTCCGGTGTGGTTCCAGGAGACGGATCAGGACCATTGCCCGGTCCCGGCCGCGTGTGGAGGCGGTCGTCCTGGTGAGGTCGAGGACTCGGTCGGCGTGGCTCACCCCTGTGTCGATATCGCCCGCCCGCAGGTGGGCCTCCGCGAGCCAGCTTGTGTAGAGGGCTGTCTCCCTGGTCAGTTCGACGGGGTAGTCGCGCAGTGCGTTCTCCAGCAGGGGCACGGCGCGGTCCGGGAGGCCGAGTTCGACGAGGCAGCGACCGGCCATGATGTCGATCTCGCCCTCGGTCAGCCAGTACACCCACTCCGGCTCGTCCGCGTCCCGCGCGTACAGCCGTTCGACCTCGGCCAGGGCCCTCTCGGCTTCCTGCCGCTCACCCGCGCGAGCATGCGCGTAGGCGACGCGTTCGGTGAACAACGCCCGAGCCCGGGGCGTGGCGGTCTTCTCCGCTCCGCGCGCGGCGGTCTTGGCGAGCAGGACGGCTTCCCTCGGGTCACCGACGTTGCTGACCTGGTAGGACAGCGTCGAGATCAGGTTCGCGCCCAGCGGGACGGCACCCGCCGCGTGCGCCGCCCCGACCCCGACGGCGTAGTAATGCGCGGCCCGACCGTGCTGGCCGGCATCGTCGTGGATCCACCCGGCGAGCTGGCACAACTCCCCGACGGCACCCAACAGCCGCCGCCCCACGGCCTCGCTGTACCGCGCATCCCGCACCACGCCCGCCGTGACCTCCACCTCCCGCGCCACCACGGCGTACAGTTCGCCCCCGGCCATGAAGTCATCCATCCGCCGCAGCTGAGCGACCCGGTGCTCGATCGTGGACACCAGTCCCCGACCCACCTGCCGACCACCGGAAAGCTCCACCACCTGCGGCGGGTCGAGCACCAACCATTGATGCGCCAACCGGAGCACGTCCTCGGCGGTCCATTCGGCAGGGTCGTCCACCTCGGCCTCCGGACCCGATTGATGAGTTCCAGGTCGGCTCGCCGCCATGACCGGGGTCAGTGGGCGTCGGGTGTCCAGTCCTGGGCGAGCATGGAGTAGAGCCTGGAGTCGCGCCAGGCCTGGTTGGTGTAGACGTGGTCGCGCAGGGTTCCCTCGTAGACGAACCCGAGGCGGGTGACGGCGGCGATCGAGGCGTGGTTGTCCGGGCCGATGGCGGCGGTTACGCGGTGCAGGTCCAGGTCGCCGAACGCGAAGTCGAGCAGGGTGCGGGCCCCGTCGAGCGCGTAGCCCGCGCCCCAGTGGTCGGCGGCGAGCGCGCCGCCCAGTTTCGCGGCCCGGACACCGGTCAGTCCGAGCCGCCCGAAGCCGATGAGACGCCCGTCGGACTTCAATGTCGCGGCCAGGTAGTACTCCGTGCGGGGAGTTTCTCCTGCCCGCTGGATCGTCGCCGCGATTCGTTCGGATTGTTGTTCTCGGGTCAGCGAGTCGAACGACAGGGTGGTCGTCACCCGCTCGTCCCCGACGATCGCCATCGTGGCGTCCACATCGCTCATCCGGAACTCCCGCAGCACGACGGTGGACCCCACGAGTTCGACCATGGGCAAACCCTACTGCCCGGGTAGCGCGAGGCGGTGGGACATGAACACCTCCATGGACTCGTCGAGTTCGCGCCCAGGTTGGGACGTCGCCGAAGGCTGCTCGCGCAGCACGGAGCGAACCCGTTCGACCGAGCGCAGGATGCCCTGTTGCCTGCGCTCACGCGGCAGGGCGAGGACAGGGACGAGCGCTTCGGCGGCACCCTCCAGTTCGCCGCTCGCCAGGCGGGCGATCGCGAGGTCGCATCGAGCGCCCTCGGTGTTGCCGAACCCGCCTTTGGCGGTCGGGCCTGCCGTGTCGAGTGCCGCGAGCGCGTCCACGGCGTACCGCTCGGTCTCGGCCGAGGTCGACTGTCCCGCCCACGCCAGCGCGTCGGCCGCGTAGTAGAGCTGCTGCGGCCGACCGAACGAACAGAGCCCGCCGAGTTCGTCCACCTCGTCCGACCGGACGTCTTCCTGAGCCGCGCTCGCGCGGTGCAGCGCGGCCCGCGCGTCCTCGACCCGGTTCAACGCGGCCAGCGCGCGTGCCTCGTTGGCCGCGACCCGCACGGCCGCCGTACCGTGACCGGCCGACTCCGCGCCCTTCCGGGCATAGGCGACCGCGTCGTTGAACCGCCCGGCCCAGTAGCAGATCAACGACTGGAGGCCGCAGACCCATGCCCGGAGCCCGTCGTGGTCGGCGTTGTCCGCGCATGCGTAGGCCGTCCGGGCGTGGGTGAGCGCGTCGTGCGGGGCACCGAGGTCGTGCGCGGCCTTGGCCAGCAGGCCGGTGACCACACCGGTCAGGAAGTAGAGGTCACGGGTGTGCGCGGGCCGCTGCCTGCCCTGCAGGAGGTTGAACCCGTACTCCTGGGCCGCGATCACATCGGGCAGCACCGCCGGTACGGGTTGCCCGTCGGTGGCGGTCACCAGCAGCCGGACGTCGTCGGCGAACTGTTCCAGCGACCCCGCCCCCACATTGCTCGCCTCCGCGAAGGAAAGGAAGTTCCGTGCTCGGTCGGCGCTCATCGCGATCAGTTGCCCCTTCCAGTCCGGGCGTGCTGAGCCCCGGTCGTTGCGTTCGAGTGCGTTCGGTGCGGCCCGCCCGGCCACGCCGTAGGCAGGCCCCAGCAGGCGGTGGATCGGCTCGTCGAAGATGCGGGTCAACGCGGCCGACGCGTGCGGGTGCGGCCTGCCGCGCAGTTCGCCGGAGACCCATCGGTAGGCCTGCCGTTGGCTGACCTCGTTGCCGGACAGTTTCCTGACACCCGCCCGCAGGTCTTCGAGTGTCATGTTCCGTTGCCGGAGAATCTGTTCGAGGCGCGTTCGCGATTCCTGGATCTCCTCGTCCACGACTTCACTCCTCGGCCGGACCGGTCGCCGACCACAACGCTAAAGCCTGCCGCGTCGAAGGGAAACCAGGTGGAGCGATACGGCAGGAGACGGCGGGAGACGTCATTCGGCGCGACATAGCGGCGTCACCGATCGATCGTCCACGCTCTGCGACAGTTTCGCCCGCGCGATGACGAATCCGGCACGGCTGACTGGACCGATCGGCTGACCGGCGAGCTGGCGAATCACTATCAGTGATGCAGGACTGCTATCCAACCAGTGGTATTCGCGATGTGATAGGGAGATTCTCGTGCCGCCTTCGCCCAAGAGTGTCGCGCTCGGGCTGATTCTTCGACGGTTGCGCAGGGAGAGGGGGATCTCGTTGCGCGAGTTGGCGACCCTGCTCGACCGGGACGCGCCGACGGTTTCGCGGTGGGAGAGTGGTGAGCGGGTGATCCCGATGGCGGAGGCTGCCCGGATCCTGACCCTGTTCCGGGTCACCGGTGGCGAGTTCCGCAGGATCATGGCTCTCGGCGGGCCGTCGGTCTCGCCCTGCCGGTCGGCAGTGCCGATATCCACGACGCGCAGCTTCGGTGGCTGGTCGAGCTCGCGGGCGAGCCGCACGTCGATCTTCGGGTCGTGCCCGGGGACGCGGACTGGCGGTCCAACCTGCACGAGCCCTACAGCATCACCTATGCCGGGCACACGACTTTCGTCACCGTCGGCACCACCCGATCCACCTTGCTGCTGCACCGGGCCGCCGACACCAAGGACTTCATCGACGACGCGCGCGCCGCGCACACGCGGGCGTTCGGTCCGGCGGATTCCGTCGAGTTCATCGCCAGGTTGCGGCAACGTCCGTAGCGGGTCGGTAGGGTCGCGGGCATGGCCGATGTGGTGCGGCGGAGTCAGGACGAGTGGCTTCGCACCCGGGGAACGCGAGGCGTGCGGGCGGAATCGTGCTATCCGGCGGATCGGCTGGCGTTCGGCGGTCTGGTACTCGGTGACTGGCTGCTGGACAAACCGATACCGCTCGACGACGTGACGATCACCTTGTCGGAACAACACCACCCGATCCCCGACTTCGGCCCGACAGACCACGTCCTGCCACTGAGAACCGAGCACGAGCGCTACCCTGATTACAGTTCCGCCGTGGCAGACCTGGCCCGCCCCAGGCTTTTCGAGAACCGGCTCTGCTACCGCCTCCTCGACGTCTCCCGCGACAACGGCCTGGCGCTCACTTTCGGCACCACTACCTACTTCGAACTGTTCAACCGCAAGGAATCCCTGGCCCACGAGTTCAAGAAGAACCAGTTCACGCTCAGGGAGTCGATCGGCGACCCGTTCGACCCGGCGAAACAGGTCCTGTCCGCAGGTATCGGCACGCTGACGATCCGGCGTGATCCCCGAGGACACCACCGATTCCTTGTGCACCAACGCGACGGAAAGACGGTCGCCGACGGTATGGACATCTGCGCCGTCATCCCGGCAGGCGAGTTCCAACCGACCACGCCGGACAACCTCCGGCACGACTTCTCCCTGTGGCGCAACATCATGCGCGAGTTCGCCGAGGAGCTCCTGGGCTTTTCTGAGCCACAAAGGACAGTCGACTACGACCGCGAGCACCCGTTCACGGCATTCCACAAAGCCTACGAGGACAACGAACTCCGCGTCTGGCACTACGGCCTCATCATGGACCCGCTCACCCTCGGCGCCGGCCAGCGCACCGTCGCCGTCATCGACAGTGACGCGTTCGACCACCTTTTCGCCGACCTCGTCGATACCAACGAGGAAGGCGCCGTCAGAGCCGTGCCCTTCACCGAGCAGTCCGTCGCCGACACGCTGCCCCGGATGACCGGCCCGTCGCAGACCCTCCTGCGCCTCGCCTGGCGGGACCGAGACTTCCTACTGGTCTAGCCGCCTACTGGTCTAGCCGCTCCAGCAGCCACCCCGGCCCCAGGATCTCCGCCCCCACCTCGACGCACCGGCGCCGCAGCTCGCGGTCGGCCGTCACCACCGTGCACCCGGGATGCTCGGCCGCGACCTCCACGATCGTGTCGTCCCCGCTCCCCGGCGCGGACACCACCTCGACCCCGTCGACCGGTCCCACGTGCCGCGCCTTGCCCTCGACCACCAGGATCACCTGGTAGCCGGACAACCCCGCCAGCCGGTCGCGCAGTCGGGTCGCCGCGCCCGCGCGGTCGCGCCACCAGCCGTCCGGGCGGGAGCCCATGACGTTGGCGCAGTCGACGACCAGGACCGGCATCACAGCTCCCCGACGGCGGTGATGTAGACCGCCGCCGTCCCGGCCTCGTCGGAGGCGGACAGGTCGATCTCGGCGGTGAAGCCCCAGTCGCGGTCGCCCGCCGGGTCGTCGAAGATCTGGCGGACCAGCCAGCGTTCGGGTTCCTGCTCGATGATCAGCAGGGCCGGGCCGCGCGCGTCCGGGCCGACGCCGATCTGGCTGTGCATAGCGAAGTACGGCTCCAGCGCGTCCGCCCACGAGCCCGCGTCCCAGCCGGAGGCGCCGTCCAGCTCGCCCAGTGCGTGGTAGTCGCGGCGGGCCGCCAGTTGCACGCGCTGGAACAGGGCGTTGCGCACCAGCACGCGGAACGCGCGCGGGTTGGTCGTGACCGCGGGCGGCAGCTCGTCCACCGGCTCCTCGGTCTCGCCGGTGTCCGGGTTGGTCAGCTTCTCCCACTCGTCCAACAGGCTGGAGTCGACCTGCCGCACCAGCTCGCCCAGCCACTCGATGAGGTCGGTCAGCTCCTCGGTCTTGGCCTCGTCCGGCACGGTCTGCCGCACCGCGCGGTACGCGTCGGCCAGGTAGCGCAGCACCAGGCCCTCGGAGCGGGCCAGCGCGTAGAACGACACGTACTCGGTGAACGTCATCGCCCGCTCGTACATGTCCCGCACCACGGACTTTGGCGAGAGCTGGTGGTCGCCCACCCACGGGTGCCCGCGCCGGTAGGTCTCGAATGCCGCGCCCAGCAGCTCCGCCAACGGTTTCGGGTGCGTGACCTGCTCCAGCAGCTCCATCCGCTGGTCGTACTCGATGCCCTCGGACTTCATCGCGGCCACCGCCTCGCCGCGGGCCTTGTGCGTCTGCGCGGACAGCACCTGGCGCGGGTCGTCCAATGTGGACTCCACAATGGACAGCGCGTCCAGCGCGTAGGACGGCGACTCGCGGTCCAGCAGGTCCACCGCGGCCAGCGCGAACGGCGACAGCGGCTGGTTGAGCGCGAAGTCGAACTGCAGGTCCACGGTCAGCCGGACCCGCCGCCCCTGCTCGTCCGGCTCGTCCAGCCGCTCCACCACACCCGCCGCCAGCAGCGCCCGGTAGATGGCGATCGCGCGCCGGATGTGCCTGCGCTGCGCGGGCCGGTCCTCGTGGTTGTCCTCCAGCAGGTGCCGCATCGCCGCGAACGCGTCGCCGGGACGGCCGATCACGTTCAGCAGCATCGCGTGGCTGACCTGGAAGCTCGACGTCAGCGGCTCCGGCTCGGCGTCACGCAGCCGCTCGAACGTCGGCAGCCCCCACGACACCATGCCCTCGGGCGGCTTCTTGCGCACGAACTTGCGCCGCTTCTTCGGGTCGTCGCCCAGCTTCGCCAGCGACTTCTCGTTCTCGATCACGTGCTCGGGCGCCTGCACCAGCACCGTGCCCAGGGTGTCGAACCCGGCCCGGCCCGCCCGGCCCGCGATCTGGTGGAACTCGCGTGCCTTGAGGATCCGGGTCCGCTGGCCGTCGTACTTGGACAGCGAGGTGAACACCACCGTCCGGATCGGCACGTTGATGCCGACGCCCAGGGTGTCCGTGCCGCACACGATCTTCATCAGCCCGGCCTGCGCCAACCGCTCCACCAGCCGCCGGTACTTGGGCAGCATGCCCGCGTGGTGCACGCCGATACCGTGCCGCACCAGCCGCGAGAGCGTCTTGCCGAACCCGGACGAGAACCGGAAGTCGCCGATCAGCGCCGCGATCCTGTCCTTCTCCTCGCGCGTGCACACGTTGATGCTCATCAGCGCCTGCGCCCGCTCCAGCGCCGCCGCCTGCGTGAAGTGCACGACGTACACGGGGGACTGGTTGGTGCTGAGCAGCTCGTCCAACGCCTCGGTCAGCGGCGTCATACCGAACGAGTACATCAACGGCACCGGCCGCTGCGCCGACGTCACCACCGCGGTGTCCCGACCGGTGCGGCGGGTCAGGTCGTCCTTGAACCGCGTCACGTCGCCCAACGTCGCCGACATCAGCACGAACTGCGCGCGCGGCAGCTCGATCAGCGGCACCTGCCACGCCCAGCCCCGGTCCGGCTCCGCGTAGAAGTGGAACTCGTCCATCACGACCTGGCCGACGTCCGCGGCCGCGCCGTCGCGCAGGGCGATGTTCGCCAGGATCTCCGCGGTGCAGCAGATGATCGGCGCGGTCCCGTTCACGCTGGAGTCGCCGGTCACCATGCCGACGTTCTCCGCGCCGAACATCCCGCACAGCGCGAAGAACTTCTCCGACACCAGCGCCTTGATCGGCGCGGTGTAGAAGCTGCGCTCGCCGCGGGCCAGCGCGGTGAAGTGCGCGCCCGCGGCGACCAGGCTCTTGCCGGACCCGGTCGGCGTGCTCAGGATGACGTTGGCGCCGGAGACGATCTCCATCAACGCCTCCTCCTGCGCCGGATACAGGGTCAGGCCCTGATCCGCGGCCCAGGAGGCGAACGCGTCGAACAGCTCGTCGGGGTCGGGAGCGGCAGGCAGCCGTGCGGTCAGTGTCATGGTGACCTAGATCGTGCCGGCTGGCCCCGACTGACGGCCGGGTGGGCGGCGACCGTTCAGAACCTATGCCCGTAGAGGACGCTGCGTGCGGCGCCGACCACGGAGGCGAACTGCGGCAGGCCCGCCGGGTGCGCGGGGTCGGGCGCGGTCGCCCAGTACACCGTGGACCGGTCGGTGTGCCCGGTCGGCAGCAGCACCCGGGCGCGCACCGGCTCGACGCCGGGCGGCAGCGGCCTGCGGTGCTGCTCGTCGGGGACGGCCTGGGTCAGGAAGGTCCACTCGGTGCGCGCGCCCGGCACGGCCAGCACGGGGCCCGCCAGCATCCGCAGCCGCAGCCACCACTGGACCTCCGCGCCGAGACCCGCGCGCATGCGCAGGCCGCCGACCTGGTCGCCGCCGAGGTCGAGGTAGGCGTTCAACGCGTCCCCGTCGACCGGCCAGCCCAGTCCGCCCCGGTAGTCCGACACCTCGAACACCGGCCCGGCGTCCGTCTCCTCGACCAGGAGATGGGGGTCGGACAATTCCGCCGCTGTCATGGCGAGCCACCTTTCACCTTGCCGCGCCCGGAGTGCCCCTTCACGGCCTGATTGCCCGGACGACGGCTGTCGTTCACCAATATGAGTGAGCGAGCACGGCGAAGCTCATCCCAACCGGGCATAACCCAGGGGTGATAGCGAACACACGTGAGGGGTTGACGCCCAGGTCAGGGCGCGGCGGTCGCCTGTGTGTCGGCGGATTGTCGGCGTCGACGCGTCACACGTGCGCAGGCGCGGGGAGGATCCGGCGCAGTAGGCCGTGCGGGTTGCCGTGCCGACGCCACTCACGCGGATAGCCCAGCGACACCTCCTGGAACTTCACCCCGTCGTGATGGGTGACCCGCGGGATGTGCAGGTGGCCGTAGACCATCGCGGCGGTGGGGAAGCGGGTGTGCCAGTCGGCGGTCAGCTCGGTGCCGCACCACTGCGCGAACTCCGGATAGCGCAGCACCAGGGTGGGTTCGCGCACCAGCGGGTAGTGGTTCACCAGCACGAACGGGGTGGTCGGGTCCTCGGCGGTGAGCCGGGCCAGCCGCGCCTCGGTGGCCGCGACCCTGGCCCGGCACCAGTCGTCCCGGCTCGGGTACGGGTCGGGGTGCAGGTAGTACTCGTCGGTGCACACCACGCCGCTGGCGTGCGCGATCTCCAGCGATCGCTCCTTCGTGTCGGCGCCGTCGGGCCGCCACGTGTAGTCGTAGCCGAGGAACAGCGGCGCGATCCGCGCCGGGCCGCCCTCGCCCTCCCACAGCGGGTACTCGTCCTCCGGGCTGACCACGCCCAGCTCCCGGCACAGCGCCACGAACGCCTCGTACCGCGCCACGCCGCGCAGCTGCACCTCGTCGGCCGGGATCGTCCACAGCTCGTGGTTGCCGGGAGTCCAGACGACCTTGGCGAACCGGCCTGCCAACAGCTCCAGCACCCATCGCACGTCGGCGACCTGCTCGGCCACGTCCCCGGCCACGATCAGCCAGTCGGTGGGGGAGTCCGGTCGCAGTCCGCGCACGATCTCGCGGTTCTCCTCATAGGAGATGTGCAGGTCGCTGATCGCCAGGAGGGTGCCCACCGGGTCGATCATTCCATCCCGACCGGGGCGGCGGCAGCCCCGCGCGACCGGCGTCTCAGTGTTTCCGCTTGCGGATGACGATGTGCACCGGCGGGCGGACCCCCTCGCCCAGCCCGGTGGCCACCTCGTCGGCCAGCGTGCGCAGCACGTGCCAGCCGAAGGTGTCGGTCGCGGGCGTGCGCCCGTCGTTCGACCGGGTGGACGCCTCGAACGTCACCCCGCCGTCGGCGCGGAAGAACCGGCACCGCAGGGTCGCCGCGGGTGCCGCCAGGGTGATCAGCTGCGAGCACACCTCGTCCACCGCCAGCCGCAGGTCGGCGATCTCGTCCACGGTGAAGTCCGCGCCCATCGCCACGGTCGCGGCCACCCCGCGCACGATGGGCAGGTTGGCCAGGTCGGCGCGCAGCCGGAGCTCGACGTCGGGGTGGTCGGGATCCGGCACGCTCGCTCCTGCTCTCTCGCGCACCCGGCCCTGGTCACGGACCGGGGTCGACACGCGACGGGGGCGGGACGCCTCGATCGACCGGCACCGAACCTACTAGGCTGGTCCCCGAGGCGGTTGAGCAGCCAGCCGCCGCACAGCGACCACCGTGTGCGTTCACACCTGCGAAGGGCTGCCATGAGTACGTCCGACCTGCTGACCGTCGAGTTCGCCGACCACCCCGGCGCGACCCTGCTGCACGTCCGCGGCGAGATCGACATGGGCACCGCGCCGATCCTGCGTCAACACCTTGAGGACGCCCTGGCGCGGGCGTCCGACAACCCGCTGCTGCTCGACCTCACCGCCGTGGGCTTCCTGGCCTCGGCGGGCCTCGCCCTGCTGGTCGAGTTCCACACCCGGGCCAGGGACACCGGCCGCGTGCTGCGCGTCCTCGCCGACGGCGGCGCCGTGCTGCGCGCCATCCAGATCAGCTCCCTGGACAACGTCCTTGAGGTGCACCCCACCCTCGCCGCCGCCCTGGCCCCGGACAGCTGACACCTATTGTGTCGCCGCCGTTCTCGGGCGGGTATCCGGTGTGCGGAGCCGGGAAGTCAGGGGTGGGGTCAGGACAGGCCGCGGGTGATCTGTTCGAGCCGCGCGACCGCCTCGGGGTCGTCGAACCGGGCGAGCAGGCTCGCGGCCTCCTGCCGGAACCCGGTGGCCTCGGTGTGCTCCTCGGCCGCGGCCAGCGATCGGGCCAGATTGTCCAGCGCCACGGCCAGGAGCCATTCCGAACGTTCCTCGCGCGCGACCGAGACGGCCTGCCGGTGAAACGGAACGGCATCCGATGCCCGCCCCAACTCGCGGTACGCGTTCCCGGTCCCGTCGAGCGTCGACGCCAGCCGCTCCGCGATCCCCAGCTCGTCGTGAATGGTCAGCGCCCGCCGATACGATTCGAGCGCGTCCTCCGGTCGGCCCGCCAGGCATTGGATCCGGCCGTAGTCGAGCAACGCCCACCCCTCGTTTCGCGGCTCATCCAGCTCCCGCGCGATCTGGATGGCCCGCGCCCCGTCCGCCAGCGCCACCTCGACCTCGCCATTGCCCGCTCGCGCGACGGCCAGCGACGCCAACGCGACGAACTCAAGGTGGCGATTGGCCGCCGCCCGGCCCAGCTCGATGCTCTGGTTCGCGGCGGTTATGGCGTCGTCGTGGCGCCACATCCCGACGTACGCCCCGGCCAGGTTGAACAACGCCGCCGCCTCGCCCTCGGTGTCGGCCGCGGTGCGTTGCAGGTGCCGCAGGCGCTCGAACTGCTCGGCGGCCTGGTGGAACCGTCGTTCGTCCAGGAGGGTGACGCCCAGCGAGTTCAGCGTGATCCGCTCACCGTGGTGGTCGCCGATCGCCCGGAAGATCGCCAGCGCCTCCTGGTACCGGGCGGTGGACTCGTCCAGGTGTCCGGTGATCCGTTCGATCTCGCCCAGGACACCGAGAAGCTCGCCCTCGGCCTGCCTGGCGTCGTCCCGGCGGGCGGCGTCGAGCGCGGTGGCCGTCACCACGCGCTGGTTGGCGATCGGCACGCCCTTGCGGCGGAATCCCGGTTCGGCGGCGAGCACCGACTGCCAGGTCACCTTGTCCAGGCCCGCCTTGTCGGCCGCGCGGATCGCGGCGAACAGGTTCGACCATTCGAGGTCGAACCACTGTACGGCGGCCGCGCGGTCGTGGAACCGGAGTGCGGTATCCGGGGCGGGCAGCGCTGTCGGGGCGAGCACCCGACCCCAGACGTTCATGGCCGTGCCCGCGGCGTGGGCGGTGTGCAGGTACCACGCCAGGATCCGGGCCAGGGCCTCGTACTGCTGCTCCAGCGGTTCCTCGTGATGGGCCGCGTCGGTGGCGTAGGCGCGCAACAGGTCGTGGAACTGATAGCGGTCGGGCCCGGTCTGCTCCAACATGTGCGCACTGACGATGGAGTCGAGCAGGTGTCGAGCATCCGCTACCGGGACTCCCGCACCCGCCGCCGCGGCCCGCACCCCGAACTCGGGACCCGGGTGCAGGCCGAGCAGGCGGAACATGCGGGCGGCGTCTGCGGAGAAGGCCCGGTAGGACCACGCGAACACGGCCTGGACCCCGTCGTGTTCCTCGCCGTTGCCCGCCGACAGCGCATCCCACAGCCCGGACTCGTCACGCAGGTTGCGGATCAGCTCGGCCAGCGGCATCCACGGGCGGGACGCCGCGCGTTCCGCCGCGATGCGCAGGGCCAACGGTAGACAGGCGCACAATCGGGCGAGTTCGGTGAGATCGCCCGGAACGTCGCCCGGCCGGTAGTCGGTGGTCAGCGAACGGATCAGCTCGACCGCCTCGTCCTCGGGCAGGATCTCGACGGTCACCCGCTGGGCCCCGTCGTGGGCCATCAGCCCTTCCAGGCGATCACGACTGGTGGCGATCACCCGGCACGTCGTGCCGCCGGGCAGCAGCGGCCGAACCTGGCTGACGTGCGCGGCGTTGTCCAGCACGACCAGCACACGACGCCCGGCCAGCAGCGAGCGGTACAGCGCGGCCTTGCCCTCCACGTCGTCGGGAACGCGCGCGGCGGGTACGGCGAGTGCCCGCAGGAAGCGATCAAGCGCCTGCTCGGCGGTGACCGGCGGCCCCGGGTCATAGCCGCGGAGGTTCACGTAGAGCTGTCCCTCCGGAAAGCGGTCGGCAACGCGGTGCGCCCACCGCATCGCCAACGCGGTTTTGCCGACCCCGGCCGTACCGACGATCACGGTGAGCCCGGTCGGCTCGACACCGAGCAACACCCGGTCCAACCGCTCCATCTCGGAACTCCGGTTGACGAATCCCCGCACATCTCCCAGCAATTGCCGCGGCACGTCGGGATCCGCCATGCGAGAACGGTAGAAATGCACGCCGCCGGTGACATCCCGGGCTTGAACCACTTCCCCTGCTGTGCCGGAGACCATCGCGCGGCTCCCGTCCTGCGGAACCGGCACCGAATCCTCGTCGCGTGGCTGAGGCTGTGTCATCGCTCATCTCCAGGTGGTGCGGCGAGGCGCTCACCAATGGTACCGGTTCGACTGCGCGGCGCGATGTTTCCCGCTGTCGAGATCGCGGTCATGGCCGACATCCACCACCGCCGGTGGTGTCTGCGTTCGGCTGGCACCCTCGCGTCGTCGAGGACGCCGCCAGCTGGTTCTCGATTGTCGCGACGCGGATCGGGATCCTCCTCAAGACCGCCCTCTCGATATTCGCGACCGTCCGGGCGTGACTGCCTTTCCGTGTGGTTATGGTGTCGTGCTCCTCTGGCAGGTCCGAATACAAGCTCGTGCCGAGTGATAAACGTGGATGGGAGAACAGCTCCCACAGGCTTGGCTTGACATGGGCCAGGTTGGTGAATATCTCGACACGTGTGTCGGGGTGTTCCAGGCCGAGTTCGGCGAACGTCGCCAGGTCCGGGTGCAATGTCGGCTCGCCGCCGATGAACACGATGGCGGAAACCCGGTGCCCTGGCGCTGGTGGAAGCCGTGCGGTGCTCGCGATGGTCCGGGCCGGACAGTGGTGAGTGGTCGTCGGTCCGTCCGGCCGCGTCGGGTAGTGGGCCGGGTGGACGTGGCACGCGTAGATTGATGGCCTGATCGTCGGGGCCGGGACCCGGCGGTGATGGTCGGTTCGCAGGTGGCCCGGACGATCGCCCGTGCTGTGGCGCGGCGGAGCGGGAAGGGGCCCGACGGTGCGCGACGTGACGGGCCGGGCGACATGACGGGCCGGGCGACATGACGGGCCGGGCGACATGACGGGCCGGGCGAGGCGATGACGGCAATGTCTGTGCACACCGCCCTGCTCTACCGCGGCGCCGTCGAGTACCTGGCCGCGGTGGTCCCGTTCATCCGGGACGGCGTCGCCGCGGGTGAGGCCGTCGCGTTCGTCGCGCCCCGGGAGAACCTGGAGCTCGTCCGCGACGAGTGCGGCGCCGAGGGGCTCGCGGGCGCCGTGCGCTGGCTCGACATGGCCGAGATCGGCCGCAACCCCGGCCGGGTCGTCTCCGCCGTGCTGCACCCGTTGCTCGGCCGCGCCGCCCGCGTGGTCACCGAGGTCGTCTGGCCGGGCAGGCCGCAGGCCCAATACCCGGCGTGCGTGCGGCACGAGGCGCTCGCCAACGACTTCCTCGACGGCACCCCGCTGCGCCTGCTCTGCCCCTACGACGCCGAACGGCTCGGCCCGCTCGTGCTCGCCGACGCGCTGGCCACCCACCCGGCGGTGCTCGACCGCGCGGGCCACCGCGACAGCCCCGGCTTCGCCCCGCACACCGCGCTCGACACCTACAACGAGGCGCCCGGCGAACCCGACGCCGTGCACGCCCTCCTGGTCGGCGTCGGCGAGCTGGGCGAGGCCCGCGCCCTCGTCTCCGCCGCCGCCCGCACGCACGGCCTGGACCACCAGCGCGTCGGCGACGCCGCCCTGGTCGTGACCGAGCTGGTCACCAACAGCATCGAGCACGGCGGCGGCCGCGCCCGGCTGAGCGTGTGGACCGACGCCGACGAGCTCGTCTGCCAGGTCCGCGACGACGGCAGGCTGGCCGACCCGCTCGCCGGACTGCGCCCCGCACCCACCGACCAGGCGCACGGCCGCGGCCTGCTGCTCGTGCACACCCTGGCCGACCTGGTCAGCATCCACGCCGACGGGTACGGCACGGTGGTCCGCGCGCATTTCACCCGCCGCGCGGGCGCTTGACCCGCCGCGGGACCGGGTAGTTCCCCTGTCGAGGACAGGACCCGACCAGGAGGGCAGTGGACATGACCCCCGAGCACCCGCGCGGTGTGGCCCGCAGGCTGGTGGCGGTGACCCGCGGCGGCGACCTCGACCCGCGCGGCCCGTCCGGCGCGCTGGACGTGCTGGCCGGACCGGACCACCGCGACCGGCTCGCCGCCGTGCTGCGCGAACTGGTCGTGGCCACCGCGGACATGATGCTCTGCCGCGCCGAGAGCACCGGCCCGGACAAGGCGTTCGTACTGGACCTGCGCGACGACGAGGGCGCCCCGGTGCGGGTGGACACCCTCGACCCGCCGGTGCGCGCGCTGGTGCGGGCCCTGCTCGCGCAGCTCAACGGCCGCCCCGAGGACGTCGACTACCAGCTGGAGCTGGCCATGCGCGAGGACCCGCGGTTCGACCCGGTGGACGTGCTGGTGCTGGCGCTGCTGTGGACGGTCGGCTCGATCGAGTGGTGCGAACGGCACGACGCCCCCACGCCCGGCTGGCTGGCATGACCGATGTGCTCTCGCTGGCCCAGGAACTGGCCGAGGTCACCCGGCTGGTCGAGGCCGACGACCTCACCACCGCGTTCGACCGCTTCACCCGCCGCGCGGTGGACACCGTCCCCGGCTGCGCGCACGCGTCGATCACCGTCCGCACCGCGCGGGGGCTGGTGGAGACCCTCGGCGACGACCCGCGCGACCTGGACCTGGTGACCTCCGGCCCGATCCTGGAAGCGGTCACGCACGCCGAGCCGCGCCGACTCGACGACGTGGCCACCGACCAGCGCTGGCCCGCCTTCTCCGCCCAGGCCGCGCTGTTGGGCTTACGCGGCTGCCTGGCCCTGCCCGTGGTCACCCGCGGGCCGTCCAGGGCGGTCTTCACCCTGTTCTCGGACGAGCCGAACCGGTTCGACGAGTCCGCCTACGACCTGGTGATCCTGTTGACCCTGCACGCCGGTGTCGTGTTCGACAACGTGAGCCTCTACCACGACACCACCCGCCTGGTGGAGCAGCTGCGCACGGCCTTGGGCACACGCGTGACCATCGGCCGTGCCCAGGGACTTCTCATGGCCCACTTCGGCTATACCAGCGACCGCGCCTTCGACTCGCTGCGCACGGCCTCGCAGAACGGCAACGCGAAGCTGCGCGACCTGTCCGCGGCCCTGGTGGACGCGCACGACCGCGGGGTCTTCGCGGACACGCTGCGCACGTTGCGCTTCGCGGAGCTGGGCGATCTGGTGTGACCGCCGTCAGTTCTCCAGCACGCTGACCAGGAAGCTGTCGAGGTTGAGCTGCAGCCGCAAGACCTTCTCGTCCAACGAGATCGACTCGTCGGCCTGCGAGGCCTCGGTGCGCTTCTTCTTGCGCAGGTAGAGCGAACAGGCGAGATCCGCGCAGATGTAGGTGCCGCGCGAGTTGCCCTGCCTACCCGCCGCCCCCGACTTGCGCGCGGTGAACAGGGAGACTCCGTTGGAGGTGTGCGCGGTGAGGCACAGCGAGCAGATCGACGACCGCATCAGGCTCTTGGGCCCCGGCGGCGGCTTCCGCAGCGTGATCCCCACCAGGTCCTCGCGGTGCGCGGTGACGAGGTAGCCCCGGTCCGGGGCACCGGAGTCGGTCCAGCCCAGGAAGTCCAGATCGGACCAGGGCAGGGCCGCCAGCTCCCGGGGCATCGGCAGCCGCTTGGCCTCGCCCTGTGAGCAGTTCACGAAACTGCCCCGGATCTCGCGTTCGGTCAACTCGTCCACGGTGGCAGTCTCCGACCCCCGAACCGACCCCGCAACCAGTTTTCCCCCGGTGTGGTCAGCGGAACTCCGCCAGCACGTCGAGAACACCCTGTCCGTACCGGGCCAGCTTGGTCTCGCCCACCCCGTTGACCCCGGCCAGGTCCGACAACGCCTTCGGCATCAACGTCGCGATCTGCCGCAACGTCGCGTCGTGCAGGATCACGTACGCCGGGACGCCCTGCTCGCGCGCCTCCGCACCGCGCCAGGCCCGCAACGCCTCGAACACCGGCGCGGCCTCGGCGGGCATGTCCACCGCGGCGGTCTTCTTCGGCTTCGCGACCGCGGCGCGGGCGACCTTTTCGGACTCCCGCCGCAGCATCACCTCACGTTTACGCCCCAACACGTCGTCGCTGGCCGTCGTGAGCGCGAACGTCCCGTAGTCGCCCTCGACGGTCAGCAGCCCCTGGGCCAGCAGCTGCCGCACGACACCGCGCCACGCGGCCTCGCTCAGGTCGGCGCCGATCCCGAACACCGTCAGCTGGTCGTGCCGGTGCTGCACCACCTTGTCGGTGCGCTTGCCCAGCAGGATGTCGATGACCTGACCGGCGCCGAACCGCTGGTTGCGCTCCCGGTCGAGCCGCCACACCGTGGACAGCAGCTTCTGCGCGGGCACGGTCCCGTCCCAGGACTCCGGCGGGTTCAGGCAGGTGTCGCAGTTCCCGCACTTCTCCCCGGACTGCCCGAAGTAGTTCAGCAACTGGACCCGGCGGCATTCCACCGTCTCGCACAACGCGAGCATCGCGTCGAGATGCCGCGACTGCTTGCGCCGGTGCGCCTCGTCGCCCTCGGACGAGTCGATCATCTTCCGCTGCTGCACGACATCCTGGAGCCCGTAGGCCAGCCACGCGGTCGACGGCAGCCCGTCGCGGCCCGCGCGGCCGGTCTCCTGGTAGTAGCCCTCCACCGACTTGGGCAGGTCCAGGTGCGCCACGAACCGCACGTCCGGTTTGTCGATCCCCATCCCGAAAGCGATGGTGGCGACCACGATCAGCCCGTCCTCGCGCAGGAACCGGGACTGGTTCGTCGACCGGGTCCGCGCGTCCAGCCCCGCGTGGTACGGCACGGCCTTGATCCCGTTGTCGCACAGGAACTGCGCGGTCTTCTCCACCGACGCCCGCGACAGGCAGTACACGATCCCCGCGTCGCCCGCGTGTTCGGTGCGGATCAGCGCGAGCAGCTGCTGGTTCGCGCCCGCCTTGGGGACGATCCGGTACTGGATGTTGGGGCGGTCGAAGCTGGCGACGAAGTGCTCGGCCTGCTCCAGGTTCAACCGCTGCGCGATCTCCCCGTGCGTCGCCTTGGTGGCCGTCGCCGTGAGCGCGATCCGCGGCACGTCCGGCCACCGCTCGTGCAGCTCGGAAAGCCCCAGGTAGTCCGGCCGGAAGTCATGCCCCCACTGCGACACGCAGTGCGCCTCGTCGATGGCGAACAACGAGACCTTCCCGCGCTCCAACAGCTGGATCGTCGGCTCCAGCCGAAGCCGTTCCGGCGCCAGGTAGAGCAGGTCCAGCTCCCCGTCCACGAACGCCTGCTCGACCTGCCGACGAGCCTGGAAGTCCTGTGTGGAGTTGAGGAACCCGGCCCGCACCCCGAGCGCGTGCAGCGCGTCGACCTGGTCCTGCATCAACGCGATCAACGGCGAGATCACCACACCCACACCGGACCGCACGAGCGCGGGGATCTGATAACACAGCGACTTCCCGCCACCGGTCGGCATCAGCACCAGCGCGTCGCCGCCGCCGATCACGTGCTCGATGATGTCCGCCTGCCTGCCGCGGAACTCGCTGTAGCCGAAGACGCGCCGCAACACCTCGACGGCCTCGGAGGGATTATCGGTCGCATCGGTCTCGATCGTGACGCCAGACACGGCCGCGATCCTACGACGCCTGCCCGACGCCCGTCGCCACGGTGCGCGCGCCCTGTGGACAACTACGCTGACCCGCATGCCGAACCCCGCTGACCCGCACCGATGAGCAACACCGACCCCGCGCCCGGCGAACACCACTGCAGGCCCACCCCCGGCACGACACCCGAGGTTCTGCACGCCCGCGCCGTCCCCCTCGGCGGCCCCCGCGCCATCCGCGTCCACCGCACCCTCCCCCAACGCACCCGCTCCCTCATCGGCGCGTGGTGCTTCGCGGACCACTACGGCCCGGAACGCGCCCTCGGCATGGACGTCGCACCCCATCCCCACACAGGCCTGCAAACGGTCAGTTGGCTCTTCGAGGGAGAGATCGAACACCGCGACAGCCTGGGCACTCACGCCCTTGTGCGGCCGGGCGAGGTCAATCTGATGACCGGGGGAGCGGGAATCTGCCACTCCGAGACATCCACCGCGGCTAGTCCGGTTCTGCACGGCGTGCAGTTGTGGGTAGCACTACCTGACGCAGACAGGCACACGGCGCGCGCGTTCGAACACTTCGCCCCGGAACCGGTAGAACTGCCCGGCGCGTCGCTCCGAGTGTTCCTGGGCAACCTCGCTGGCACTGCGTCACCGGTACGGACATTCACGCCATTGCTGGGAGCGGAACTGACTCTCGCTCCCCATTCTCGCCGCACACTCGACATCGATCCCGCCTTCGAACACGGAGTGCTGCTCGACACCGGGCGGGTGGCCGTGGCGGGGACGGACCTGGCACCGACCGATCTCGGCTACATCTGCCCCGGCAGAACCACTCTGGACCTGACGAACCGCACGGACGCGCCCGCCCGGATGCTGCTGCTCGGCGGCCCGCCGTTCCCGGAGCCGATCCTGATGTGGTGGAACTTCGTGGCCCGCACCCACGAGGAAATCGCGTCCTACCGAGCCGAATGGGAGGCGGGTTCCGCCCGCTTCGGCCAGGTCACCGGCTACCCCGGCACCCCCGCCCGCCTCCCGGCACCGCCGATACCCCCCGTGCGCATCAAGCCCCGCCACAACCCCTGAGTTGTCCACAACCCCCCGAATCCATCCCCACCCCACCCACACCCCCTCTTGACAACCCCCCGAATCCGATACCCTCAGAAAGGGACCCAAAACCCCTAGGGCGGGCGGGGCGCACGCGAGCGATGATCTTGAACCGCGGATGATCACTCCCGACGGTGCATTCTCGGCGGAGAGTTATCCACAATCCCCACAATTCATCCACAGTCCGTCGACCACCCGCCCATCCAACTCACCACCCCTAACCCGACCACCCCAAACTCGGCTACCCCTGACTGGACCACCACGCGGGATCGCGCCGGTCTCTTCCAGCCCGATCACGTGCGGCCCCCCGGGCCGCACGTGATCGGGCTGGAAGAGACCGGCTGAAGGCGATCCCGCCGCGAGGCGAAGCCGAGCCAATTAACACAGCAGCAGCCGCTATGCATCTCTGCACCGACCGCCCCGTGGCCCGCCGAACCACCCCAACAAACACACCCCCTGATCGGGTTACCTCCCACATCGCCCCTCAGGACCGTGGTCGCCCTGCCGAAGACAGCCGGGAGAGGTCCAGCCGAATATGGAGGGTCGATGAGCGAGACGCGTCGGGGAGGACTGGGGGCGCGCTTCGGCGACCTCCCGGTCACGGTCAAGATCTACAGCGCGGTGGCCGTCGTGCTCGTCGCCTTCGGCGTCGTGGTCGCGCTGAGCCTCAGCGGGTCCGGCAGACTGACCGACGGCGCGCAGAGTGTCTACGACAACGGCGTCAAGCCCACCCAGACCCTCGCCGAGATACGGTCGGACATCCTGACCGACCGCAACTTCATGCTCAACTACTACATGTCCGACGCGCAGTGGCGGCCCAAGAACAAGCAGTCCATGACCGCCCTGGACGCCGAGATCCAGGAGCACTTCGGCCTGTTCGCCACGCAGACCGCCGACCAGGCCACGCTCGCCGCGCTGCGCGACACCTGGGCGTCCTACCTGCAGGTGCGCGACCAGCAGATGATCCCCGCCGCGGACGCCAACGACCTGGGCACCTTCTGGGACGGCTACAACAAGGCCGACCAGCTCACCACCACCATCGACAAGCAGCTCGACACGCTCACCACCAGCCAGTCCACCGCCGCCGCCGCCGACGCCACCGAGGTGCACGACACCGGCGTGCGCACCGACTGGATGATCGTCATCGGCGCCCTGGTCGGCCTGCTGCTCGGCGTGCTGCTGGCCTGGATCGTGGCCCGCTCGGTCACCGGCCCGCTGCGCCGCGTCACCGGCGTCCTGGCCGCCGTGGCCGACGGCGACCTGACCCGCCGCGCCGACGTGCACCGCCGGGACGAGGTCGGGAAGATGGCCGCCGCGCTCAACCGCGCCACCGACAGCATGCTCGACACCGTCCGCACCATCGGCGGCAACGCGGCCGCGCTCGGCGGCTCCTCACGGAACATGGCCCAGGCGGGCGACACCCTCGCCCGCGGCGCCGCGCAGACCGCCGACCGCGCCGACGCCGTCCGCCAGGCCGCCCAGGACGTGTCACTGCACGTGCAGACGCTGGCCACCGCCTCGGAGGAGATGGGCGCCTCGATCCGCGAGATCGCCTCCAACGCCTCCGACGCCGCCCGTGTCGCCGCCGACGCGGTGGTGTCCGCCCAGGAGACCACCGACATCGTCGGCAAGCTGGGCGAGTCGTCCACCGAGATCGGCAACATCGTCAAGGTCATCACCTCGATCGCCGAGCAGACCAACCTGCTGGCGCTGAACGCCACCATCGAGGCCGCCCGCGCGGGCGACGCGGGCAAGGGCTTCGCCGTGGTCGCCAGCGAGGTCAAGGACCTGGCCCAGGAGACCGCGAAGGCCACCGAGAACATCGCCGCCCGGGTGCAGATGATCCAGGGCGAGACCTCATCGGCGGTCACCGCGATCGAGCAGATCTCCGAGATCATCCACCGGATCAGCGACTACCAGTCCACCATCGCCTCCGCGGTCGAGGAGCAGACCGCCACCACCGGCGAGATGAGCCGCAGCGTCGCCGAGGCGTCCGCGGGCGCCGACGCCATCGCCGAGACCGTGACCGACGTGGCCGAGGCCGCCTCGTCCACCAGCTCGACCGTGGAGGCCTCGCGCGAGACCGCCACCGCCCTGGCGGGCATGGCGGCCGAGCTCAACGACGTGGTCGCCCGCTTCCGCGTCTGATCCCACTCCCGACATCGGGGGCGCGTCCACCACGGGCGCACCCCCGATGTCGTGTCTCCGGTGAGCCTGAGCCTGCAGAGAGAGTTGTTTGGTGCCAACAAGTTCGGGATCCATGCCTGCCCTGGGTCGGTGCGGACACGCTGCGGGATCGGGGCAGGGCGGTCGGAGCCGGGTTCGGCGGGCTCAATCATCCTCGAACCGGTCACCGCGCGACCGATGTCGGTTCAATCCGGCACCCATTCGAGCAGGTCGCCCGGCTGACAGCCGAGCACCCGGCACATCGCCTCCAGGGTGCTGAACCGCACGGCCTTGGCGCGGCCGTTCTTGAGCACCGCGACATTGGCCGGGGTCAGCCCGACGCGCTCGGCGAACTCGCCCACGCTCATCTTCCGCTTGGCCAGCTCGACGTCGATGCGCACCACGATCGGCATCAGATCACCGCGTCCATATCGGAGCGCAGCACGGTGGCCTGTCGGAGCAACGCGCGCATGACGACCACGACCAACCCGAGCACGGTGACCCCGGTCGTCAGCAGCAACAGCAGCAGCGGCAGCCCGGGGTCGTGCCAGGTGAACAGGAGGTACCCGAGCACGCCCACGAGCACCACCCACGCCGCGAGGATCGCCCACACGATCGCGTCCACCCACACCAGCGACGCGTCGGTGAAGATCCGGTCCCTGGTGACCAAGGTCAACAGCTGCCAGGTCGCCACGACCACCACCTGCGCGCACAGCAGCCAGAACACGGTGATCCCGGTCAACGGCCACCGCAGGTAGGCGTGGTCGGGGGACTCCCGGGCCATCGCCGCGAACTGCCCCGGCAGGGACAGCGTCTGGAAGATCACCAGGATGCCGAACAGCACCACGAGGAACAGGCGGAGCGGGACCACCGCTCGATGAGCCGCGAACATGCGCCGAGTCTCGTCAGCTATCTATCGAATGTCAATAGATACCCATCGCTCGACGATCATCGAGTCACGCGGTCGGGCGACCGGCCGGGTGCAGGCCCGGCCGACCGGGTATCCCGACACCCGGCACGCGTAAGGAGGATCCACTGTGCACACGGCGGAACTGCGTGACCTCGTCCGGCATCCCGGCCCGTTCGCCTCGGTCTACCTCGACTTCTCGCACGACACCGAGGACGCCGAGGTCCAGCGCAGGCTGCGGTGGCGCGCGGCGCGCGAGAGCCTGCTGGACCAGGGCGCCGACCCGTCGACCGTCGTCGCCCACGACCGGCGCCGACCCGAGCCCGGCAAGATCGGGCTCGTCCTCATCGGCGCCCGCGCCGCCACCACCGACGAGGACCGCCTGCGCCGCGAGATCGACCGCGCCCGCGCCGAGCTGGAGGCCGCCGAACACGTCGACATCGTCGCCGCCTACCAGGCCGAACGTGGCGCGGGCGCGGTCGACGGCCTGGCCGCCGCCACCGCCGCGCTGCGCGAGGCCAACGCCAGGGGCGTGCTGCTCGGCCCCGACCTCGCGGGTAACGCCTGGGTCTCGCCCAGCTCCCCGGACCAGGTCGCCGCGGAGAGCGACGCCCTGCGCGGCCTGGGCCTGTCCGACTTCACCGAGCTCCCGGCCGACGAGTGCCTCCCGGCCGCCGCCGTCGCCGTGGGTGCGGACCTGGTCGCCGTCCGGCACGAGGTGCCGCTGTCCGGTGGTGTCGGCGTCCTGCTGCGCCACCGGTGAGCGAGTGGATATGTCCGCCGAACCGTACGTCCCGCCCGACGCCGACCTGGACCACCTGCGTACCGCCGCCCACACCGGCGATGGCTGCGCGTCGTGCCGCGCTGCCACCAAGACCGTGTGCCGCAGCCACAAGACCCCCGGCCGCATCGCCACCGTGCATCCCGCGGCAATCCTCCGCGCCCCCGACCACGCCGACGCGTACACCGACTTCATCACCGAACTCCGCTCTGCCGCCTGATCCCGCTCCTGTCCGCCAGAAGCCATGCCCCGACCGTATTGACCGGGCTCGAAGCGGCGCAGCCCTCGCCGCTCGCCTGTGGATGGTTTCGTGGACCTGTGGACAACTTCCGCCCGCCCGACTCCCGAACCGCTCGGCGAGGCGGGCGGGCCGGAATCCCTCCATGGCGGCGAATCACCGACGTCCCCGGTCCACGCAGTGTCCACAGTGGATCACGTCACCGCGGGTCGGCAAACAGGTGATCACGTACGCGCGCGCCATTCCTCCAGCCACGCGTGGTGAGCGTCATACGCGGTCGCCAGCAGGCGCAGTGTGGGCTCGTCCGCGACCTCGATCTCCGCGCGCAGCATCGGGGCCTTCTCCGCGAACGGCACCAGCCCCGTGCCGTCCAGCGGCACCACCGGGCTGTCCGCCAGCACCAGTCCGCGCCCGTCGTCGCTGCGCAGCACTCGCAGCCTGCCCAGTCGCTCCGCCTGGTCCAGCCATGGTTCGCGGCCGCGGGACGCCCGGTACTCGTCCTCGTCCAGTCGCGCGCGCAGGAACGTCCGCAACTCGTCCGCCACCGCCATGCCGTCCTCCTCGCCGCTCGCCTACCGCCGGGCTACCCCGTGATCCACGCCGCACACCCGCCTCAACCGAAACTCATTCGCGACCCACCGGGTAGGGGCGAAGGCCAGGCGGCCGACTAGGCTGGCCGCGACCCGAGACCAGGTTGAGCACCCAGCCCGGCCCTCCGCGCGCGTGGCTCCCCCCGGGTCGCACCACCGGGGCCGCCGCCGCGCGGTCGGAACGACGGTCCCCCCGGCGGTACCAGGCTCCGCCGGTACGCCCGACCAGGAGGCAGGATGACGATCGGAACCGGACGTTCGGACAACCTCGCGGAGCTGCTGCGCGCAAGCGGTGAGGTGCTCACCCGACGATGGGTGGAGCTGGCCGCCGAGCCGTTGCGCGGCAGGCTGAGCGTCGCCGAGCTGGAGCGCGAGCTGGCCGACCTCTACGCGGCCATCCTGGCAGGTCTGGACACCGGCGACCGCGACCCGAACTCGGACGCCTTCGCCGAGGTCCGCGCCCTGCTGTCGGAGATGTCCCGCCGTCGCGCCCGCGCCGGGTTCACCCCGTCCGAGACCGCCGTCGGCGTGTTCACGCTCAAGCGGGCCATGTTCGAGCTGCTCGACCAGGCCGAGATCGCGGGCGGCCTCGCCGAGGTGGTGGCGTTCTCGCTGCTGCTGGACGCGTTCGGGCTGTGGACCTTCGAGACCTTCGCCAAGGCCCGCGAGGAGGTCATCGACGAGCAGGCCGAGCAGCTGCTGGAGCTGACCACCCCGGTGGTCAAGCTGTGGGACGGCGTGCTGGCCGTGCCGCTGGTCGGCACCCTGGACTCGGCGCGCACCCAGGTCGTCATGGAGAAGCTGCTCGAATCCCTGGTCACCACCGGTGCCGCGCACGCCATCATCGACATCACCGGCGTGCTCGCGGTCGACACGCAGGTCGCCCAGCACCTGCTCAAGACCGTGATGGCGGCCCGGCTGATGGGCGCCGAGTGCACCATCTCCGGCATCCGCCCGCACATCGCACAGACCATCGTCGGCCTCGGCATCGAGTTCGGCGACATCACCACCAAGGCCTCGCTGGCCGACGCGCTGCGGCACGCCCTGCGCCGCGCGGGCGTCGACCTGGTCGCGGGCGACCGGCGCGGGTGAGCGGCGTGGAGCGCATCCCCATCCTCAAGATCGGCGACGTGCTGCTCGCCTCCATCCAGGTCGACCTGCAGGACCGCGACGTGCTCGCGCTGCAGGAGGACCTGGCCGAGAAGATCAGCGCCACCGGCGCGCACGGGGTGGTCCTGGACATCTCGGCGGTGGACATCGTGGACTCGTTCATCGGCCGCATGTTCGCCACCATCGCGGCCACCTCGCGGCTGTTCGACGCGCACACCGTGGTCGTCGGCATGCGCCCGGCGGTGGCGATCACACTCGTGGAGCTGGGCCTGACACTGGGCGAGGTGCGCACCGCCCTCGACCTGGAGAAGGGGTTGGCCATCCTCGCCGGGCTCGCGGGCGACCGGGCCGCGCGGTGACCGGGCCGGGCCGCGAGGACATCCCCATCGCGGCCGACGACGACGTCGTGCGGATCCGCCAGGTCGTGCGTTCCTACGCGCAGCGGGCGCGGCTGTCCCTGGTGGACCAGACGAAGCTGGTCACCGCCACCAGCGAGCTGGCCCGCAACACCCTCACCTACGGCGGGGGCGGCAGCGCCGTGGTGGAGATGCTCGGCGAGGGCAGGCGGCAGGGCGTGCGGGCCAGCTTCGCCGACAGCGGCCCCGGCATCCCGGACATCGAGCTGGCGCTGACCGACGGCTGGACCAGCGGCCGCGGCATGGGCCTCGGCCTGAGCGGCGCGCGCAGGCTGGTCGACGAGTTCACCCTGGACACCGAGGTCGGCCGGGGCACCACGGTCACCGTGGTCAAGTGGTCGAGGTGACCGCCGCCGACCACCTCCCCACCGCCGAGGACGTGCAGTGGCTGGGGGTCGAGGAGCGCGCCGCCGTGGGCGCGGCCCGGCGCGCGGCGGCGGCGCTGGCCGAGCGGCTGGCGTTCCCCGAGCACCGGGCCGCGGAGGTGGCGCTCGCGGTCACCGAGGTCGCCACGAACCTGCACAAGCACGCCGAACAGGGCACGCTGCTGCTGCGCGTGGTGCGGTGCGCGGACGACGCGGGCATCGAGATCGCCGCGGTCGACCGGGGGCCCGGCATGGCCGACCCGACGCTCGCGTTCCGCGATGGCCACTCCACGACCGGCACGCTCGGTATCGGGCTGGGCGCGGTGCGCAGGCTCGCCGACGCGTGCGCGATCCGTTCCACGGTGGGGCCCGGCACGGTGCTCACCGCCCGGTTCGCGCGCCAGCGCGCGGACTGGCCCGCACCCGACACGGCGGGGGTGACGCGGCCGATCGCGGGCGAGCAGGTCTGCGGCGACGCCTACGCGGTGCGCAGGCAGGACGACCGGCTGTTGCTGATGATGTGCGACGGTTCCGGCCACGGCCCACTCGCCGCTTCCGCTTCCCAGGCTGCGGTGCGCGCGTTCCTGGAAGGGGAGTGGACCGCGCCCGACAACATGGTCCGACGTCTGCACACCGCGATGAACGGCAGCCGAGGCGGTGCAGTCGCCGTAGCGGAGCTGGATCCTTCCGCCGGGATCGCGCGCTACTCGGGCGTGGGCAATATCGCGGGATCCATCGTCGCCGAGCGCAAGCGGGGCATGGTGTCACTGCCGGGCATCGCGGGATACCAGATGCGGGCCGTCCGCCTGTTCACCCACGAACTGCCCCCGGACGCCGTGGTGGTCCTGCACTCCGACGGGTTGAACGACCGGTGGACCCACGATCCCGTGGACCTTTGGCGGGCCGAACCGCTGGTGATCGCGTTGGAACTGCTGCGCGAAGCCGGTGTGCGACGAGACGACGCGGGGGTTCTGGTCGCGCGCCCCGGAAGTGCGCGATGAACGAGGGCGAGCTGCTGTCGCTGTCGCTGTCGGGGGAACAGGCCGTGTTCCTGTTGCGGCGACGCGGTCGGGAGGTGGCGCGCGCGGTCGGGTTGGAGGCACAGGACCAGATCCGCGTGGCCACCGCGCTCAGTGACCTCGGACGGATCCTGCTCGTCGGGCAGACTCCACTGACCGTCACGTTCTCGATCGCGGACGACGGCCTGACCGTGGAGCTGCGCACCGGGCTCGCCAGCGTGCCGGTGAACGAACCGGGTTGGGCCACCGCGGGACGGTTGCTGGACGACGTCCGTGTGGACCAACGGCGTGAACGCGCGGTCATCACCGTCCGCAAGGACCTGGCCGGATCCGTGCCCGACCCGGCCGGGATCACCCGGCTCCGCGAGACCCTGGGCCTGCTGGAGGCGGGCAACGCGGTGGACGAGCTGCGCGCGCAGAACGAGGAGCTGCTGCTGACGCTGGAAAGCCTGGAGCGCAAGCAGCAGGAGCTGCTGCGGCTCAACGCGGAGCTGGAGGAGACCAACCGCGGCGTGCTCGCCCTGTACGGGGAGCTCACCGAGGAGCTCGACGAGACCAACCGCGGCGTCGTCGCCCTCTACGCCGAGCTCGACCAGAAGAGCATCGAGCTCAACCGGGCCAGCGAGGCCAAGAACCGGTTCTGGTCCAACGTCAGCCACGAGGTCCGCACCCCGGTCAACTCCATCGTCGGCCTCGCCCGGCTGCTGCTCGGGCCCGGCGCCGACCCGCTCACCGACGACCAGCGCAGGCAGCTTGAACTGGTCAACAGCTCCGGCACCGCGCTGCTCACCCTGGTCAACGACCTGCTCGACGTCGCCAAGGCCGAGTCCGGCAGGCTCGAACCGCGCACCGCCAAGGTGGACCCTCGGTTGCTGCTGGCCCGCCTGCGCGACGGCTTCCTGCCCGCGATCCGCGCGGGCGAGGTCGACCTGGTCGTGCCCGAGCCGCCCGACGGCCCGCCCCCGCACACCGATGAGACGCTGCTCGCGCACATCCTGCGCAACCTGGTGTCCAACGGGCTCAAGTTCACCGAACGCGGCGAGGTGCGGGTCGACGCGGCGGTCGTGGGCGACGACTGGGTGTTCACCGTGTCCGACACCGGGATCGGCATCCCGGCCGACCACGTGGACAAGGTGTTCGAGGAGTTCCACCAGGTCCCGAACCGGCTGCAGGCGCGCGCGGCGGGCACCGGCCTCGGCCTGCCCTACGCGCGGACCCTCGCCGAGGTGCTCGGCGGGTCGCTCGATCTGCGGAGCACGCCTGGCCAGGGCACAGTTGTGACCGTGCGAATCCCCGTGCGGGCGCAGGTGCCCGGTCCGCAGCCCCGCTCGGTCCTGCTGGTCACCGCCGACGACACGCTGCGCGCGCGGATGACCACGGTGATGGGACCGCTGGTGGGCACCGTGCGGGAGACCGCGGACGGTGCGGGCGCGGTCCTGATGGCCGCCGCCGAGCCGCCCGGCCTGGTCGTGCTCGACCTGGCCGCGCCGCGCGCCGAGGAATGCCTGGCCGGGCTGCGCCGGGAGCCGCGGCTGGCCGGGACACCGGTGCTGGCGTTGCAGTCCGCCGACCACCGGGAGCCCGGCCTGGTGGTGCTGCGCACGTCGCAGCTGTCCACCGAGTCCGTGCGCGACGGCATCGCGCGCGCCCTCGCCGCCGCGCCCGACCCGGTCGGCACACCATGACCGCCTTCGACGACGCCGACCGGCCCGCCCGCATCCTCGTCGTCGACGACAACGAGGCCAGCCGCTACATCACCGGCGGCTGGCTGCGCCGGGGCGGGCACCGGATCATCGAGGCCGACACCGGCGCGGGCGCGCTGGCCGCGGTCCGCGCCGAGGACGTGGACCTGGTGATCCTGGACGTGAACCTGCCGGACATGAGCGGGTTCGAGGTGTGCGAGGCGATCAAGAGCGACCCGGCCACGGCCGCCCTGCCGGTCGTGCACGTGTCCGCGACCATGATCGAGGCCAGCGACCGCGTGGCGGGCCTGACCCGCGGCGCCGACGCGTACCTGAGCGAACCGGTGGACCCGGGCGAGCTGCAGGCGACGGTCACGGCCGCGCTGCGCTACTACCGCGCGCGGGCGACCGCCGAACGGCTGGCGGCGCGGTTGAGCAGGCTCACCTCCGCCAGCCTGGAGATCAACGCGGCGCGCACCTTCCCGGCGCTGGTGACCGCCGCCGCGCACGGGGCCGCCGCGGTGCTGGACCACGCCGCGACCGTCCTTTTGCGACTGCGGGACGGGGCGGAGCTGTGGGGGTACACGGCCGGACCGGGGGAGCCGGTGACATTGACCTCGGACCGGCTGGTCGCCCAGCTCGCCGACGAACGCCTCCCGGTGGGGACGACCTCCGCCGTCCGGGTGATCGACGACACCTGCGCGGTGCTCGCGAGTACGAAGTCCGACACGCCGGTGACCTGCGTGGCACTACCCGCCGAGGCCGTGGTTGCGCCGGAGGAGCGGGACCTGCTGGTCCAAATAGGACTGACGACGGCGGTGGCCGCGGAGGGGCTGCGCGCGTTCACCGACGAACACGACATCGCGTTGGCCCTGCAGCGCAGCCTGCTGCCGAGCGTGCTCCCGTGCCGCCCCGGGGTGACCATGGCCGCCCGGTACGTGCCCGCCTCCACCGTCGCCCAGGTGGGCGGCGACTTCTACGAGGTCGCCGAACTGGGCGACCGCCTGCTGGTGGCGATCGGGGACGTGACCGGCCACTCGATCGAGGCCGCCACCATCATGGGAGAGGTGCGGCACGCCCTGCGCGCGTACGCCATCGAGGGCCACAGCCCGGAACTGATCATCGAACGGCTCAACGCCATGCTCCGCCGCTTCCACCCCGAGGGCCTCACCACCCTGTGCGTGCTGCTGCTGGACCCGGTCGCGGGCAAGGCCACGATCGCGAACGCGGGCCACATCCCGCCCCTCGTGGTCGACCCGACCGGCGCGGAATACCTGCGGCTCCCCGGCGCCCTGCTCGGCGTCAACACCATCCGCCCGCCTGCCACCACCCTCGACCTGCCGCCCGGCACGACGATCGTGCTGATGACCGACGGCCTCATCGAACGCCGCACCGTGCCCCTCGACACCGACATGGAACATCTGCGCCGGTCGATGCGTGCGGACGAATCCCCGGAAGCCATCTGCGAACGCCTCTTGGCCGACTTCGGCCGCAACAAGGATGACGACATCGCCCTCCTGGTCCTCCGCCGCGACTGAGTTCGATTTCTCCCGCCGCCCACCCCCTCATCCCCGCCCGGCATCGTGCCCGGCTTGGCTTCGTCCCTCACCCGGCATCGTGCCCGGCTTGGCTTCGTTCCTCACCCGGCATCGTGCCCGGCTTGGCATCGTTCCTCACCCCGCATCGTGCCCGGTCTGGTAGCCGCGGCCCCATGCCTGGCAGTGTCCCCGGCCTGGCAGCCGCATCGCGGGCTGCGCGCTGGGAGTGTGGCGGGTCGGACTTGCCGTTGATCTCTGGTCTCGTCCCTGGCCTGGCTGCTGCGTCGTGGGTCGGGCACTGGGAGTGTCGCGGGACGTGCCCGTCACCCATCCCCTTCGGGCATGCTCCCAGGCCCTGTCGTCCGCGTCCCCTCTCCCTGTCTGCTGTCCCTATCGCGCGGTCGTCGATCGCCTCCTCCCCTTGGGGTGCCATCGGTTCCCCTCTCCGTCGTGCTTCCTCGCTCCTCCCCATCCCCGCGTGCGCGTCCGTTGTCTTCGCTTCCCGCTCGCCCCCACCTCTTTACTCGCAACGAATGACACGCCCGGGAATGTTCCCTGTCCACAGCGCACAACAGGATGAATCCGGGGTCACCAGCCGTCGCCTGAACCGCCGCGTACTCAGCGATTCATACCTGACAACAGACCCCGGCGGCATCACCCGACCGCGAACTGTGGACAACTCCGCCGACCTGTGCACAACCCACCTATATCAGCAGGTCAGGCCGATGACGCCCGACATATTCCCGGTACGCGGCCCGAGCCAGCGCGATTACAGCGTCGCCGTGTGTCGCGAGTGGCCCGCTTTGCCTGCACGCCAACACATGGCGCATGCGGACCGGATTGCCCGTCAACGGCCGCACGATCACACCGTCCCCACCCCGGTGCACCGCCTGGCAAGCCGTGATCGCGCGACCAGCCGCGACCAGGTCCCGGATCGAGTCCGTGTTGGGCGTCGTGTACCGGACCCGGGGCGTGAAACCCGCGCGGGCGCAGGCGGTGTGGAAGCAGTCCGGCCAGCCTGCGCCGTCCGCGGGAGTCATGGCCCAGGTGCGATCCGCCAGGGTGGACAGGTCGATCTGGGTCGATGAGGCCAGTGGGTCCGCGGCGGGCAGGGCGACGGACACCGGCTCGTCCGCGATCGGCGTGCAGGTGATGTCCGAAGTGGACTCAAGTGGGTAGTCGGGGTAGTCGACCGTGGCGATGGCGTCCAGGCGGCCCGCGGTGATCAGGTCCCAGAGGAGACGGGGGGAGTACTCCATGGTGAGACGGACGTCCAGGTCGGTCAGGTGCGCGTCCATCCGGTCCGCCAGCCCGACCGACACCGACGCGACCGCGCCGCCCAGGGTGATCGTGTTCTCCACCGGTCGGGAGCGCAGGTCGGCCACCCCGGCGAGGATGGCGCGGGCGCGCGGCAGCATGAACTCGCCCACCCGGGTCAGGAGTACGCCGCGCGGGCCGCGGATGAACAACGGGGCGCCGATGGTGTCCTCGATGCGGCGCAGCCGGGCGGTCAGTGTGGGTTGCGAGAGCCGCAGGGCGATGGCGGCCCGGGTCAGGCTGCCCGTCTCGGCGATCACGCACAGTGCGCGCAGGTGGCGTAACTCCAGTTCCACCAACCGAGCGTAGGTCGCGGGTGATCACGGCCGCGACCCATAGACCGGCGATATGCAAGGTGTGATTTCCCCGGTGTGACACCCGGCCGCGATAGTGATCTCCCACGCCCCGAACGGAGGTGTCATGCGCGTCGTCCCCTTGTTCTCGGCCGTCCTGACCGTGGCCGCCCTGGCGAGCCCGGCCGTGGCCGCGCCCACGCGGACCGTCGTCAAGGAGGTGTTCTCGCCGGACGGCACGATCACCCGCGCTCGCGTGCGGTTACCCGTGGAAGTTGCCGCGCGCGGAGCCGTGACGGCCGCGGTCGTGCCGATCCAGCAGACCGGCCCCTCCGGCTCCCGGTTCGACCTCGTCTTCGTCGGCGACGGCTACACCGCGAGCCAGCTGGCCACCTACCACCAGCACGTGCTGAACCGCTGGGCGGAGCTGACCCAGGTCGAGCCGTTCAAGTCGATGAAGCAGTCGTTCAACGTGTGGCAGGTCGACGTCGTCTCCGCCGAGTCCGGTGTGGACAATGATCCGACCCAGGGCGTGCGTCGCGACACCGCGCTGGACTCCTACTTCTGGTGCGACGGGCTGGAACGCCTGCTCTGCGTGAACGAGACCAAGGCGCTCCGCTACGCCGCGCTCGCCCCGGCCGCCGACCAGGTTCTCGTCGTCGCCAACAGCACGAAGTACGGCGGCGCGGGTGGGACCGTCGCCACCTCGTCCGGCGGCAACGCGCAGTCCGGGCAGATCGTGGCGCACGAACTGGGGCACTCCATCGGCGGACTCGCCGACGAGTACGACGTGCCGAACGACCTCTACACCGGAACAGAACCGGTCGAGGCCAACGTATCGACGTACACGAGCGCGACCATGCGGCAGCGGCGCGTGAAGTGGTACTCCTACCTGGGCAAGCCCTCGCCGGACGGCGGCGTCATCGGCACGTTCGAGGGCGCCTACTACTACAAGCGCGGCGTCTACCGGCCCACCGACAACTCGCTGATGCGCTCGCTCGGCCGCCCCTACAACCTGATCGGCCTCGACATCATGCGTGCCGCCATCGCTCGCAAGGCTCCCGGAGCCCGCAAGCCCGGCTACACCGAGCCGGGCTTGCGGCGCAACAGATAGGTGTCCATGATCCAGCCCTTCGCCGCGCGGGCCCGCGCGCGCGTCTCCCGGATCTCGTCGGCGACCTCCGCCAGCGGCCCGGAGATGATCACCTCGTCGGCCGTGCCCACATAGGCGCCCCAGTGGATGTGCACGTCCGGGTCGTCGGCGAACCCGGCGAACGCCTCCCGCGAGTCGAGCATCACCACCAGGTCGTCCACGTCCGTGGGCCAGCCGCGGGCCAACCGGCGGCCGGTGGTCACCTGGACCGCGCCGCCCACCTGGTTCAGCGTGGTGCCGCAGCGCGCGGCCAGGGCGGACACGCTGCTGATGCCCGGGTGCACGGTGACCTCGAACCCGGCGCCGCGCGCGCGGATGTCGTCGACCACCGAGATGATGCTGTCGTAGAGCGCGGGATCGCCCCAGACCAGGAACGCGCCGGTCTCGCCCGGCCCCAGGTGCTCGGCGAGCATGTCCGCGCACACGTCCGCGCGGCGCGCGCGCCAGTCGGACACGGCCTCGCCGTAGCCTGCCTCGGTGCGCACGCGCTCGGGGTCCTGGGCCCGGACCAGCCGGTGGCCGCCCGCGGGCACGTGCGCGTCCAGGATGGCCTGGCGCAGGTCGGACAGCTCGCGCGCGGCGTCGGCCTTGTCCAACAGGAAGATCACGTCCGCCCGGTTCAGCGCGGCCACCGCCGCCACCGTGACGTGACCGGGGTCGCCCGCCCCGATCCCGATGATCTCCACCCGTCTCGCCTCAGCCATGCCCCGACCCTAATGGGACGGTCCGGGCTGACAGGATGACCCCATGACCGCGCGCCGGACCCTGGTACTGGGTGGCACCCGTTCCGGCAAGTCCGCGCACGCCGAGGGCCTGGTGCCCGCCGACGCGCCGGTCGACTACCTCGCCACCGCGCGCGTCGACCCCGCGGACGCCGACTGGTCCGCCCGCATCGCCACCCACGTCGCCCGGCGGCCCGGACACTGGCGCACGGTCGAGGTCCCGCTGGCCGGTGACCTGCCGGACCACCTGCGCGCGGCGGCTCCCGACGGCCCGCCGATCCTGGTGGACGACCTGGCGACCTGGCTGACGGGCGCGCTCGACGACGTCCGCTGGGAAGGTCCGGTGCCCGAGGCGCGGCAGGACCTGGTGTCGGCGGTCGCGGCCTGCCGGGCCCGCCTGGTCCTGGTCTCCGCCGAGGTCGGGCTGGGCGTCGTCCCGTCCAGCGGCGCGGGCCGCCGCTTCCGGGACGAGCTGGGCCTGCTCAACGCGGCGGTCGCCGAGCACTGCGACCGGGTCCTGCTGCTCGTCGCGGGCATCCCCCTCGCCCTGCGCTGACCGGCCGGGGGAGCGGTGCCCGGCCCGGCGGGCGCGGGTTACCGTGCGCCGGTGACTTCGGTGGATGGGGTGGGTGGGGGCGGCCTGCGGCTGGCGTTCCACTGGTTGACGGTGCTGCCGGTCGAGGCGGACGGGCAGGACCCGGCGGTGCGGCGCTCGGCGATCACCTGGGCGCCGGTGGTCGGCGTGGTCGTCGGCGGGCTGGTCGCGTTCCTGTTGTTCCTCTTCGTGCTGGTCGGGTTACCCGCGCCGGGCCTGCTCGTGGTCGGGGTGGCGGCGCTGCTGACGCGGGGCATGCACCTGGACGGCCTCGCCGACACGGTGGACGGGCTGGGCTGCTACGGGCCGCCGGAGCGGGCGTTGGCGGTCATGAAGGAGGGCGGGATCGGGGCGTTCGCCGTGGTGGCTCTGATCGTGACGATCGGGGTGCAGGGGTCCGCGCTGGGGGCGCTGTCGGGGGACCGGTTCGGGGCCGTGGTGCTGGCCTACGTCGTGGGGCGGGCGGCGTTCTCGTGGTGCTGCCGGGAGGGGGTGCCCGCGGCGCGGCCGGACGGGTTCGGGGCGTTGGTGGCGGGGAGCCAGCCGGTCACCGTGCCGGTGCTGTGGGGATTCGCGCTGTTGGTCGTCGGGGTCCTTGTGGTGCCGGGGAAGCCGTGGCTCGGGCCGCTCGCGGTGGTGGTGGCCGCGGCGGCGGTGGTGCTGTCGACGCGGCACCTGGTGCGGCGGTTCGGGGGTGTCACGGGAGATGTGTTCGGGGCGAACGCGGAGTTGGCCACGGCGGTGGTGCTCGCGGTCTGCGCGATTCCGTAGGGAACCGGTTCGCGGGTGTGGCCCGGTGAGAGAGGCCGGAACGCCGGTCATGATCGACACCAACCGGCCGGTCCACTGTGGACATAAACGATCGGTGACGATCTCCTCCGTGAATCCCGGGGAGTCCCGGTCCCGGCTATACCCGACCGGGTGGTTTTATCGCATTCACTGCCTCGACCGCTGTCTGCCCGTGACCCCTGACCGCCGTCGTGCCTCATCCTTGTGGTGATCAATTCGGGTTCTTTCCCGCTATCAGGTGAACGGCCGAACGCGCGTCGGCCACCGCGTCGAGCCCTGGTGCACTCGGTGTGACCTGCTGTTATGTGGATCTTCCCGGCTCAGCACTTCGTGCGCATCGACCGGGGTTTGCGATCGGCGCGACCGGGATCGAATGCCGGAAAAGACCCGCCGAGTAATCAACCGCGGTTATCCCCATACGATCGGGTATGGCCCATGCCAAGTTCGTCCACTTTGCCTAGAGTGATCGTCAGTTTGGTTCAGGCGACACCAAAGGAAACTGGCATGGGCGCGGCGTATCGAACCGGGTTTCCGCGGCGCACCCGCGCCGGTGTTCTCTGTCTGGCCATGGCGTTGCTGGCCACCTTCGTGCCCATCGTCGCGGCCCCGGTCGCCGAGGCCTCGGTCCGGCAGAACTTCGACGCCGTCTACTCCTCCGAGGAGAACGGCGCGATCACGCTCACCGGCGCCAGCTCCATGGACTGCCCCACCGCGACCTCCGGCTGCACGTCGGCGCGCACCGGCAGCGCCACCACGACCTCCAACAACAACAACGTCTACAACATGGCGTTCGTCGACGTGGACAGCGACGCGTCCACTTCGAACTCCTCGACCGCCACGCTGAACATGCCCACCGGCTCCACCGTCCTCTACGCGCGGCTGATCTGGGGTGGCCGCACCGTCGCGGGCACCAACGGCGTCGTGCCAACCAAGGCCGTCAACACCGCCAGGTTCCGCGCCCCCGGGGCCACCGCCTACACCACCTACACCGCCACCACGCTCATCCAGCCCACCGCGCTGGTCACCTCCGACGGCGGCCCCTACCAGGCCTCCATCGACGTCACCTCGGTGGTCAAGGCGGCGGGCGGCGGCACCTACGCGGTCGCCGACATCGGCGCCGCCACCGGCATGGACCGCTACGCGGGCTGGTCGCTGGTCGTCGCCTACCGCAACCCGACCCTGCCGCTGCGCAACCTGCGCGTGTTCGAGGGCTTCGCCGACATCACCTCGGCCACCGGCAACAACAGCGTCGACATCCCGGTCTCCGGCTTCCTCACCCCCACCACCGGCAACGTCAACGCCTCCGTCGGCGTCGTGGCCTGGGAGGGTGACTACGGCACCACCGGCGACGCGCTCAAGCTGGCGGGCACCACGCTCAGCGACGCGACCCGGCCCGCGAACAACTTCTTCGACTCGCGCATCAGCGACGCGGGCGTGGACCAGACCGGGCGAAGTCCCGGCAACCTCAACAACTTCGGTGTGGACATCGGCCGCATCGCCACCACGAACGTGCTGAGCAACGGCAGCACGTCGGCCACCATCAACCTGACCTCCAGCGGCGACTCCTACTATCCGGGCATCGTCACCAGCCAGATCGACCTGTTCACCCCGACCTTCAACGCGGTCAGCAAGACCGTAACCAACCTCAACGGCAACAACCCCGCGCAACCCGGCGACACGCTGGAGTACCGGCTCACGTTCACCAACTCCGGCGGCGACTACGCCGACGCCTCCGTCGTGCGCGACGCCCTGGCCACCGGTCTCACCTACCTGCCGGGCTCGCTCGTCGTCGACACCGACAGCGGCAGCACCACCGGAACACGAACGGACGCCCCAGGGGACGACTCCGCCGATTACACGGCGTCGGACAGAACAGTGCGCTTCCGGGTCGGCACCGGGTCGTCGGCCACCACCGGCGGCTCCATCGGCCCCAACGGCTCCGTGGCCGTGCGTTTCCGCGCCACGGTCAACCGCGCGGCCGCGGGCAGCACCATCGTCAACACCCCCGCGCTCGACTACCGCGCCCGCACACTGAACCGCAGCTACTCCTTCGCCGGTAACGACGTCAACACCGCCGTCAGCGCGCTCGCCGACATGTCCGCGGCCAAGACCGCGGCCACCCCCTCGCAGAACGCGGGCCAGACCGTCACCTACACCATCTCGGCGGTCAACAACGGCCCCAACGACGCCGCGGGCGTCACCCTGACCGACACTCTCCCCACCGGCACCACCTTCGTCTCCGCCACCCCGCCCTCGGGCACCTGCACCGCCTCAGGGCAAACGGTCACCTGCGCGATCGGCGCGGTCACCAACGGCACCACCGTGTCCGTGCCGGTCGTGGCCCGGATCAACGCCGACACCACCGGCGGCACCGTGATCAACTCGGTGCGGGTGTCCGCGACCACCGCCGACGACGTCGCGGTCAACAACACCGCCACCGCCCCGGTCGCCGTCACCCGCTCCGCCGACCTGGGTGTCACCACCTCGCTCACCGGACCGGTCGTGCCCGGCACCGAGCAGGCCACGCTGACCACCACGGTCACCAACGCCGGACCGTCCACGGCGGACAGTGTGGTGCTGAGCATCCCGGTGCCCGACGGCACCTATGTGGTCTGGGCCAGCGACGGCTGCGTGGTCACCTCGGGCACCCTGATCTGCACGGTGGGCACGCTGCCGCCCGGCCAGACCTACACCGCCACCGCCGTCCTTGGTGTCGTCTCCGGCTACACCAAGCCGACGCTCGCGGTGAACTCGTCGGTGTCCTCGCCGACCACCGACCCGAACACCGCCGACAACACCGCCACCGCCACCGCCATGGTCGTGCCCACCGCCGACATCGTGGTCACCCAGACCGCGTCGGACCCCAACCCGATCGCGGGCAACCGCACCAACTACACGGTCACCGTCTACAACGACGGCCCGTCCGACGCGCAGAACGTGGTCATCACCGACCCGCTGCCCGCGGGCGTCACGATCGTCAGCGCCAGCCCCCAGTCGGGCACCTGCGCCACCACCAACGGCACTGTGTCCTGCCAGCTGGGCACCGTCCCGGCGGGCGGCACCACCACGGTCAACCTGCGCGTCGCGATCGCCCCCGACCGCGCCGCGGGCCCGTTGGCCAACACCGCCTCCGGCACCACGAGCACCCAGCAGGACAACACGGCCAACGACGCGGCCACGGTCACCACGACCGTGCAGCGGGTCAGCGACCTCGCGCTGACCAAGACCGCCATCCCGACCCCGGTCGTGGTCGGCGCGCCGATCGCGTACACGCTGACCGTCACCAACAATGGCCCGTCCGCCGCCGACGCGGTCGTGGTCAACGACCCGCTGCCCACGGGCCTGACCGCCACCGGCGAGCAGTCCACCCAGGGCACCTGCACCATCACCGGGCAGACGGTCAACTGCGCGCTGGGCACCGTCGCCGCGGGCGCCACCGCCTCGGTCACGATCACCGCCGACACCCCGGGCACCGTGCCCGCCGCGGGCTTCACCAACACCGCGACCGTGGCCTCGGCGAGCACCGACCCGAACCCGGCCAACAACACCGCCACGCACGTGGCCAACGTGACCGCGCAGGCCGACATCACGGTGGCCGAGACGGTGGCGGGCACCGTGGTGAACGCGGGCCAGTCGACCCGCTACACCGCCACCGTCACCAACAACGGCCCCTCGGTCGCCACCGGCGTCACCTTCACCCAGGCCGTGCCCGCCGGGTTCGCCATCGGCACCATCACCCCGTCCACCGGCACCTGCCAGGTGGTCGGCGGCCAGGTCCAGTGCGCCATCGGCAACCTGGCCAGCGGCGCCAACGCCACCGTCGCCATCGATGTGAACGTGCCGTCCGGCCAGGCCACCGTGCCGGTCAACGCCACCGCCACGGCGAGCTCGGCGATCCCCGACCCGACCCAGTCGAACAACACCGCGACCACGCCGATCAGCGTGCGGGCGCAGGCCGACGTGCGGTTCGCCGGCCTGCAGGCCCCGGGCACGTTCCGCGCGGGCGAGTCGTTCACCCGCACCTTCGCCATCGGCAACGCGGGACCGTCCGACGCCCAGGGCGTCACCGTCCAGGCCGACCTGCCGGTGGGCGTGCTCGACCTGACCGCCACCGTCAACGGCATCACCTGCGCGGTCAACGGCGGCCGGATCAGCTGCCCGATCGGCACACTGACCGCCGGGCAGGTGGTGAACGGCTCGGTCAGCGGCCGGATCGCCGCGTCCAGCCCGCCGGGTCCGCGCGAGTTCTCGGCCACGATCAGCTCGTCCACCCCGGACCCGACCCCGGCCAACAACCAGGTCTCGGCCAGCACCGCGGTCACCGCGTACGCCGGGCTGGGCATCACCCAGACGGTCAACCCGACCCCGCTGGTGGCGGGCGCGCAGGCCACCTACCTGATCTCGGCCAACAACACCGGCCCGTCCGACGCGGTCAACGTCGCGGTCACCCAGAACCTGCCCGCGGGCGTCACCTTGGTCTCCGCGGTGAGCAGCCTGGGCGCCTGCACCACCACCGCGACCACAGTGAGCTGCACCGTCGACCGGCTGCCCGCGGGCGGCAAGGACGACGTGACCGTGGTGGTCGCCGTGTCGCCCACCGCGTCCGGCTCGATCGCCGCCGAGGCCCAGGTGCAGACCGACACGCCCAGCCCGGGCGGCGAGGACCAGCTCACCACGCTGACCACGCCGGTCGTGCAGAACGCGGAGCTGTCGATCATCGGCGGCGCCCTGCAGAGCCCGGTCCGCGCGGGCACCGCGCAGACCTACACGCTCACCGTGGCCAACTCCGGCCCGTCGGCGGCGGCGAACGTGACGTTCTCCGACACGCTGCCCGACGGCATGGTGCTGCTGCCCGGCGGCCTGGTCACCCAGGCGGGCACCTGCACGCCGAACCCGGACGGCAAGGGCGCCACCTGCGCGCTGGGCACCGTGGCCCCGGGCAGCTCGGTCGCCATCGTGCTGACGGCGCTGGTGCCCGCGGACACCCCGGCGGGCACGGTCCTCACCGACACCGCCGCCGTCGGCTCGCCGACCGCGGACCCGACCCCGGACAACCGATCGGTCACCATCCCGGTGACGGTGAGCACCGCGGCCGACCTGACCGTCAGCACCACCTCCACCTCGACCAACGCCGGGGCGGGCCAGGACATCCGGTACGACATCACGGTCGCCAACCACGGCCCGTCCACCGCGCGCACGGTCACCCTCACCGACCCGCTGCCCGCGGGCACCACGTTCGTCTCCGCCGACACCGGCTGCGCGCTCGCGGGCGCACAGGTGCAGTGCGCGCTCGGCGACCTGGCCCAGGGCGCGATCACCACGAAGACGATCACCCTGCACCTGGCGCCGGACTACCCGAGCCCGACCGTGGTCAACACCGCCACGGCCACCTCGCCGACCAGCGACCCGAACCCGGCGGACAACGCGGGCACGATCACGCACACGGTCAACTACACCGCCAACCTGGCCGCCACCAACGTGATCACCTCCGGCCCGGTGGTGGCGGGCAGCCCGGTCACCTACCACGCGACCATCACCAACAACGGCCCCGCGCAGGCACCGCAGCTGGTGCTGACCGACCCGATGCCCGCGGGCACCACCTACGTCAGCGCCGTCGCGGGCTCGGGCGGCACCTGCGTGTTCGCCACCGGCGCCGTGCGGTGCAGCTGGCCGTCGCTGGCGCTGGGTGCCACCGTGGCCGCCGACATCACCGTGCGGTTGTCCAGCACCACCCCGGCGGGCGGCGCGCTGGCCAACACGGTGACCGCGAGCTCCGCCGTGCCCGACCCGGACGCGGCCGACAGCTCCGCCACCGCCACCGGCACTGTCGGCGCGGTCGCCGACCTGGCCGTCACCCAGGTGCTCACCTCCGGGCCGCCGATCGCGGGCGGCCGGGTCACCTGGCAGGCCGTGATCACCAACAACGGCCCGTCCTCGGCCTACGGCGTGGCCACCACCGACCCGGCCCCGGCCGGGGTCCGCTACACGGCCGCGTCCTCGACCGTCGGCACCTGCACCTTCGACAGCGCGGGCGCCCAGTGCTCGGTCGGCACCATCCCGTCCGGCGGCACCGCCACGGTCACCCTGACCGGCACCCTCGCCCCCGACTACACCGGCACCGCGGTCACCAACACCGTCACCGTCGCGGCCACCTCGACCGACCCGAACACGGCCAACAACACCGCCTCCGCGGTGTCCGACGCGGGCAGCAGCGCCGACGTCAAGCTGGCCATGACCGCCGCGCCGGAGCCGGTCGTGCCCGGCCGCAACGTCTCCTGGACGATCACCGCGGGCAACGACGGGCCGTCCATCGCGCGCGGCGTGGTGATCACCGACGACCTGCCGACCGGGGTCACCCCGCAGCCGGTCGCGGGCTGTTCGATCACCGGCCGCCGGGTCACCTGCCCGGTGGGCGACATCGCGCCGGGCGCCACCACCTCGGTCACCCTGAGCGGCCTGCTGGCCGCGAACTTCAGCGCCGCGTCGCTGCGCAACACGGCCACGGCCAGCAGCGGCACCGCCGACCCGGACGTCTCGTCCAACTCGGCCACCACCACCTCCACGCCGAACGCGAGCGCGAACCTGGCCGTGCAGGTGGGGCAGCCCGCCACCGCCGTGGCGGGCCAGGACGCGAGCTGGCCGGTCCGGGTCACCGACGCGGGCCCGTCCGACGCCACCGGCACCGTGGTCACGGTCTCGGTCCCGGCGTACCTGTCCAACGCGCGGGCGAGCTGGCCGGGCGGGTCCTGCACGATCTCCGGCGCCACCGCCACCTGCGCGCTGGGCGTGGTCGGGGCCGGGCAGACCACCGAGGTCACGCTGACCGGCACCATCGACCCGGCCTACACCGGGCCGCTCACCGTCGGCGCCGAGGTCACCGCGCAGACCGCCGACCCGAACCTCGCCGACAACACGACCAACTCGGTGTCGGCCACCTCGCAGTCCGCCGACCTGATCGCCTCGGTGACCCCGCCCGCCGCGGCCGTCCCGGGCACCGTGCAGACCTGGGTGCTCGGCACCCGCAACCTCGGCCCGTCCACGGCCACCGGCGTGGTGCTCACCAACACGCTGCCCGACGGCCTGAGCGGTGTCACCGCCACGACCGTGACCGGCACCTGCACCGTGGCGGGCAAGAACGTCACCTGCCAGGTCGGCGACCTGGTGCCGGGCGCGACCGCGATGGTGTCGATCTCCGGCCTGCTCGCCGCGAACGTGTCCGTCCCGACCCTGGTCGACACCGGCGCGAGCAACTCGACCACGCCCGACCCGAACACCGCCAACAACTCGGCCTCCGGCAGCTCGCCGGTGACGCCGAACGCCAACCTGCACGTGGCCGCCGCCGTCACCCAGGGCCCGGTGCAGGGCGCGGCGATCGCGTTCGTGGTCGAGGTGAGCAACACCGGCCCGTCCGACGCGCAGTCGGTCACCGTCACCGACACGCTGCCCAGCACCATCAGCGGCCTGACCGCCGACACCCCGCAGGGCAGCTGCACGATCACCGGCCAGGTGCTCACCTGCGCGCTGGGCACGCTGGCCGCGGGCGCGCCCGCCGTGCCGGTCACCATCCGCGGCATGCTCGCCGACGGCGCCGGGAACTCGGTGACCACCTCGGCCACCGCCAGCAGCCCGACCACCGAGGTCGACACCTCGGACAACACCGGCACGGTCACCGCGTCGGCCACCGAGTCGGCGAACGTCGCGGTCACCGTGGACGCGCCCGCCTCGGTCACCGCGGGCACCGGCCTCGTCTACACGGTCACGGTCCGCAACGCGGGACCGTCCACCGCGCACGCGGTCGCCATCGACCGGGTGCTGCCCGCCGCGCTGACCGGCGCCACCACCGACAACCCGGCCTGCCCGGCCACCGGCGGCACCTGCGTGCTCGGCGACATCGCCCCGGGCGCGTCGGTCGTGCTGCACATCTCCGGCACGGTCGACCCGGCCTACACCGGCGAGGCGCTCGACTCGCGGATCACCGCGTCGGCGACCTCGCCCGACCCGGACAGCCGGGACAACGCCGCCACCACCCGGGTCGCGGTGACCCGCACCGCCGACCTCGGCGCGACCATCTCGGTCGACCCGAGCCCGGTCGTGGCCGGTCGCCCGCTGCTCTACACCGCGACGATCACCAGCCAGGGCCCGTCCGCGGTCAACGGCGTCGTCACCTTCTCCGCGCTGCCGGACGGCACCGAGGTCGCGGGCCCGATCACCGCCGACCGCGGCACCTGCTCGGTGATCGTGCGCAGCGTGGTCTGCGACCTCGGCACGCTCCCGCCCGGCACGCCGGTCGTGGTGCGTATCCCGGTGGCGCTGAGCGCGTCGTTCGCCGAGCCCACGCTCACCAACACCATCTCGGTGCAGGCGCCGACCCCGGACCCGAACCCGGCCAACAACTCGGCGAGCGCCGCGGCCTCGGTCAGCGCGCTGGCCGACTTCAAGGTCGGCGTCGCCGCGCCCGCCGCGGTCACCCCGGGCGAGCTCACCAGCTGGGACATCACGGTCGACAACCACGGCCCGTCGGACGCGCCCGCGACCGTGTCGCAGACGCTGCCGCTGGGCGTGGACGAGATCACCGCCGTCAGCTCGCAGGGCACCTGCGCACTCAGCGGCCAGACCGTGACCTGCGACCTGGGCACCGTGGCCGCCAACGGCAGGATCACCATCACCGTGCACGGCAGGCTGGCGCCGGACATCACCGCGCCCGACCTGACCACCACCGCGATCCTGACCTCGCCGGTCGCCGAGCCCGACCCGAACCAGTCCGACGGCCGCTCGGCCAGCGTCACCAGCACGGTGACGCCGAGCGCCAACGTGTTCGTCGAGGTCGTCGCCGACCAGCCGACGCTCACCCCGGGCACCACCGCGACCTGGACCGTGACCGCCACCAACGCGGGCCCGTCCACCGCCCGCGGCGTGGTGGTCGGCGCGACCCCGCCGGGCGTGGCGACCGGCGCGAGCCTGGTGGTCGTCGACCACCCCGGCATCACCTGCGACGCCACCCTGCACTGCGCGGTCGGCGACCTGCCGCCGGGCAAGGAGGGCGCGGTCCGGTTCACGCTCACCGCGACGTTGCCCGCCAAGATCACCGACGCGGTGCTGGACACCGACGCCGACGTGACCGCCACGACGCCCGACCCGAACCCGGGCGACAACACCGCCACCGCCAGCACCCCGGTCAGCGCCAGCGCCGACCTGCGGCTGACCCTGGCCGTGGCGCCGCAGCCGATCGTCGCGGGCGGCCCGGTCACGATCACCGCCACGCTCGCCAACGACGGCCCGTCCACCGCGCCGGGCACCACCTTCACCATGCCGGTGCCGGTCGGCGTGGACGGCGTGACGATCGAGGCCCCGCCGGGCGCGCTGTGCGACACGGTGAACCAGACGGTGTTCTGCACCGTCGGCGACGTGCCGCCGGGCCAGGTCCAGGTCGTGGTCCGCGGCACCGTGTCGCCCACCTACACCGACGACTCGCTGTCGGTCACCGCGTCCACCGACTCGGACGTGGCCGACCCGAACCCGCAGAACAACACCGTGACCACGGTGTCGCAGTCGAGCGTGTCCGCCGACCTCGGGGTCAGCCTCGCGGTCGACCCGGCCGCGCCGGTCGCGGGCGCCCCGGTCACCGTCACCGCCAAGGTGCGGGCGAACGGCCCGTCCACCGCCGCCGACGTCACCTTCCGGCTGCCGGTGCCGGACGAGCTGCGCGACGTGCAGGTCACCGCGCCCGCCGGGGTCACCTGCGACGCCACCGTGTCCTGCACCCTGGGCACGCTCACCCCGGGCACGGAGATCGACATCGTGCTGCGCGGCACGGTCGCGCCGGACTTCGGCGGCGACATGGTGCTGACCGGCACCGTCGACGCGGCCAGCCCGGACGACACCCCGGACAACGACAGCGCCACGGTGACCAGCGCGGTCGGCGGCAACGCGGACCTGTCGGTGACCACCGCCGTCGACCCGATGCCGCTGACCGCCGGGTCGCCGGTCACGCTGACCTCGACCATCCACAACGCCGGTCCGTCCACCGCGGGCAAGACCGCGTTCACGCTGCCGGTCCCGGCCGGGTTCACCGATGTCGAGGTGATCGCGCCCAACGGCGTGACCTGCGACGACACGGTCGCTTGCCAGGTCGGCGTGGTCAACCCCGGCCAGGACATCCAGATCGTGGTGCGCGGCCGGATCGCGCCCGACCTCGCCGCGGGCCCGGTGACGCTCGCCTCGACCGTCACCTCGGCGGTCGACGACGCCAACCAGGCCGACAACACCGCGCAGGTCGCCACCTCCGTCGGCATCGCCGCCGACGTGCGGGTCGGGCTGGTCGTCGACCCGATGCCGCTGGTCGCGGGCTCGCCGGTGACCGCAACGGCCACCGTGCACAACGACGGCCCGTCCACCGCCACCGGGGTCGGCTTCTCGCTGCCGGTCCCGGCCGGGTTCACCGAGGTCGTCGTCGCCGCGCCCAACGGCGTGACCTGCGACAACACCGTGTCCTGCACCGTGGGCACGCTGGCCCCCGGCGCCGAGGCGGTGATCACCGTGCGCGGCCGGATCGCGCCGGACGTGACCGCCGCGGACATCACCCTCACCGGCTCGGCGACCACCACCAGCGCCGACCCGTCGCAGGCCAACAACTCCGTCACCGCCACCACCGGGGTCGGCGCCGACGCCGGGCTGGCCATGGCGTTGACCGTCGACCCGGCGCAGGTCACCCCGGGTACCCCGGTGACCGCCACGGCGACCCTGCACAACGGCGGCCCGTCCACCGCCGCGGGCGCCACCTTCACCCTGCCGGTCCCGGCCGGGCTCACCGGCGTCACGGTCACCGCGCCGCCTGGCGTGGTCTGCGACGCCGTGACATCGCCGGTCACCTGCACGGTCGGCTCGATCGCGCCGAACACCGACGTCGTGATCACCGTCCGCGGCACCGTCGACCCGGCCTACGCCGGACCCGATATCACCTTCACCGCCACCGGCGGCTCGCAGACGCCGGACGCGAACCCGGCCGACGACACCATCACCGTGACCCGCCCGGTCGCGGCGGTCGCCGACCTGTCCGCCACCGCCGACATCACCCAGGCCAACCCGGTCGCGGGCAGCCCGATCGACATCGTGGCCACGGTGGTCAACAACGGCCCGTCCACCGCGGTCGGCGCCACCCTGAACATCCCGGTGCCCGCCGGGGTCCAGGGCGTGACCGTCACCGCGCCGCCGGGCGTCACCTGCGACGGCGGCGTGTTCTGCACCGTCGGCACGCTCGCCCCGGGCGCCTCCGCGCAGGTCACCCTGCACGGCACGGTGGCACCGGACGTGACCGCGCCGATCTCGGTGACCGCCACGGCCACCTCACAGACCGGCGACCCGACGCCGGGCAACAACTCGGCGACCGACACCGGCACCACCGGCACCACCGCCGACCTGGCGTTCACCGCGCAGGTCTCGCCCGACCCGATCACCGCGGGCACCGCGGTCACGGTCGGCACGCACCTGGTCAACAACGGCCCGTCCACCGCAACCGGCGTGACCGTCACGGTGCCGGTCCCGGCCGGGCTGACCGACGTGACCGTCACCGCGCCGCCCGGCGTCACCTGCGACAACACCGTCGCCTGCACCGTCGGCACGCTCGCGCCGGGGGCGAGCGTGGACGTGGTCATCCACGGCACGGTCGCGCCGAACGTGACCGCGCCGCTGACCATCACCGGCAACGCCGCCTCGCCGGTCGGCGACCCGAACACCGCCGACAACGCCTTCACCGCCACCGGCACCGTCAGCACCGCCGCCGACCTGTCCGCCGTCGTGGCCTTCGCGCCGGGCGCGGTGACCGCGGGCTCGCCGGTCTCGGCCAAGGTCACCCTGCACAACGCGGGCCCGTCCACGGCCGCGGGCACCACCGTGTCGGTGCCGGTCCCGGCCGGGCTCACGGACGTGAGCGTGATCGCGCCCAACGGCGTCACCTGCGACAACACCATCGCCTGCACCCTGGGCGACCTGGCGCCGGACGCCACGGTCGAGATCACCGTCAACGGCCGCGTCGCACCCGCCTTCACCGGCGACCTGACACTGACCGCCACGGCGGCCACCACCGCCACCGACCCGTCGACCGCCGACAACACCGGCACGGCCACCAGCCAGGTCGCCACCTCGGCCGACCTCAAGGTCACCTCGACGCTCGACCCGACCGCCCTGGTCGCGGGCTCGCCGTTCACCTTCGCCACCACGATCGACAACAGCGGCCCGTCCACCGCCACCGGCGTCACCTTCACCCTGCCGGTCCCGGCAGGCGTGACGGGCGTCAGCGTGGTCGCGCCGCCGGGCGTCACCTGTGACAACACCGTCACCTGCACCGTCGGCGCGGTCACCCCGGGCACCCCGGTGCGGATCGAGGTCACCGGCACCGTCGACCCGGCCTTCACCGGCAACTTGCTGGCCTTCACCGGCACGGTCGCCTCGCCGACGCCCGACCCGGACACCGCGGGCAACGCCGCGACGATCACCGCGAACGTCACCCAGGCCGCGGGCCTGCGGGTCGTGGTCACCCCCGACCCGCTCAGCGCCACCTCGGGCGCGCCGATCACGATCACCGCGAGCGCGCGCAACACCGGCCCGTCCACGGCCACCAGCGTCACCCTCGCCCTGCCGGTCCCGGCGGGCCTGGAGAACATCCAGGTCATCGCCCCGGCCGGGGTCACCTGTGACGCCACCGTGGCCTGCACGGTGGGCATGCTGGCGCCGAACACCCAGGTCGACGTGGTGGTCCGCGGCACGATCGCGTCCGACTTCGCGGGCAACGAGCTGATCCTCACCGGGTCGGCGAACACCGCGACGAACGACCCGGACCAGTCCGACAACAGCGTCACCGTGCCGGTCCAGGTCAACGCGACCGCCGACCTGAGCGCCACCACCACCGTCGACCCGGCCACGCTCACCGCGGGCTCGCCGGTCACCGTCACCACGACCATCCACAACACCGGCCCGTCGGCCGCGGTCGGCACCACCTTCACCATGCCGATCCCGGACGGCCTGACGACCGTGGCGGTCACCCCGCCTGCGGGCGTCACCTGCGACATCGCCCTGGCCCGCGCGGGCATGGTCACCTGCGCCGTCGGCTCCGTCGACGCGGGCGCCGACCTGGCGATCGTGGTCACCGGCACGGTCGACCCGGCGTTCACCGGGAGCTCGCTGACCATCGCCACCTCGGTCACCTCGCCGACACCGGACCCGGACGCCGCGGGCAACGGCTCCAGCACCACCGTCCCGGTGGGCGTCAACGCCGACCTGGCCTCGTCGTTCACCATCGACCCGGCCACGCTGACCGCGGGCTCCGCGTTCACCGTCGCCGCGGCCGTGCGCAACGCGGGCCCGTCCACCGCCACCGGCGTGACCTTCACCGTCCCGATCCCGGCCGGGGTCGAGAACGTCACGGTCACCGCCCCGGCGGGCGTCACCTGCGACAGCACCGTGGCCTGCACCATCGGGACGATCACGCCGGGCACCACGGTCACGGTCACCGTCCAGGGCCGCGTCGCCGCCGACTTCACCGGCACCTCGCTGCCGTTCTCGGCGACCGCGTCCTCGGCCACGCCCGACACCACGCCGAACAACAACACCGCCACCTACGACGCCCAGTCCGGCGCCGCGGCGGGCCTGAGCGTGGCCACCGTGTTCGACCCGACCGCGCCGACCGCGGGCTCGCCGATCACCATCCGCTCCACGCTGCACAACGACGGGCCGTCCACCGCCGCGGGCGTGACCTTCGCGCTCCCGGTCCCGGCGGGCCTCACCAACGTCACGGTCGTCGCCCCGGCGGGCGTCACCTGCGACAGCTCCGTGTCCTGCACCGTCGGCGCGGTCGCGCCGGGCACCGACGTGGTGGTGGAGGTGCGCGGCACGGTCGTCGCGGACCTCACCGGCACCCTGTCGGTGACCACGACCGCCGCCACCACCACGCCGGACCTGAACCAGACCGACAACTCGGCCACCGCCTCGGCCGCCGTCGGCGTGACCACCGACCTCGGCGTCAGCGTGGTCGCCGACCCGACCTCGGCCACCGCGGGCTCGCCGTTGGCGCTGACCACCACGGTCAGCAACACCGGCCCGTCGACCGGGAAGAACGTCACGGTCACCGTCTCGGTGCCCGCCGGGCTCACGAACGTCACCGTCGACGCGCCGCCCGGGGTCACCTGCGACACCACGGTCGTCTGCACCATCGACACGATCGCGGCGGGCGCCGACACGGTGATCACCGTGCGCGGCACCGTGTTGCCGACCTTCACCGGCCCGAACCTGTCGTTCACCGGCGCGGTCTCCTCGGCCGCGGGCGACCCGAACGGCGCGGGCAACACCACCACGGTCGACGTCCCGGTCTCGGTGGCCGCGGGCCTGGGCGTCGTCTCGGTCACCGGCCCGACCACCGCCACCGCGGGCACCCCGGTCACGGTCACGACCACGCTGCACAACGCGGGCCCGTCGACCGCGCAGGGCGCCACCCTGACGCTGCCGGTCCCGGCCGGGCTGACGAACGTCACCGTCACCGCGCCCACCGGCGTCACCTGCGACAACACCGTCTCCTGCACCCTGGGCGACGTCGCGCCGAACGCCGACGTGGTGATCACCGTGCAGGGCACCGTGGACAGCGCCTACACCGGCCCGCCGCTGGTGTTCACCGCCACCGCGGCCTCGCCGAGCGCCGACCCGACCCCGGGCGACAACGCGGGCACCGCCACCGTGCCGGTGAGCGTGGCCGCCGACCTGGCGCTGACCACCGCGCTCGACTCGACCACCCTGACCGCCGGGAACGCCGTCCGGCAGACCGCCACGCTGCACAACAACGGCCCGTCCGCCTCGGCCGGGGTCACCCTGTCGCTGCCGGTCCCGCCGGGCGTCACCACCGTGACCGTGACCGCGCCGCCGGGCGTCACCTGCGACACCTCGGTGTCCTGCACCGTGCCGCCGCTGGCCCCGGGCGCCACCGTGGACATCGTGGTCGGCGGCACCGTCGACCCGGCGTTCACCGGCGACCAGATCATCTTCACCGGCCAGGTGATCACCAGCTCGCCGGACCCGGGTGCGCAGGACAACACCGCCGAGGTGACCGCCCAGGTCGGCGCGTCCGCCGACCTCGCCATCACCGCCGCGCTCACCCCGGCGACGCTCACCCCGGGCTCGCCCGCCCAGGTCACCGCGACCGTGCGGAACACCGGGCCGTCGACCGCCGCGGGCGTCACCTTCACGCTGCCGGTCCCGGCGGGCGTCACGAACGTGATCGTCCACTCGCCCGCGGGCGTCACCTGCGACAACACGGTCACCTGCACCATCGGCGACCTGGCCCCGGGCGCCTCGGTCGACCTGACCGTGGACGCGGTGCTCGCGCCGAACGCGAACGCCACCTCGATGACCTTCACCGCCACCGCCGCCTCGCCCACCGCCGACCCGGCGCAGGGCAACGACAGCGTGGTGCTGACCGCGAACGTGAGCGCCTCCGCCGACCTGTGGGTGCGCACCACGTTCGACCCGACCGCGCTCACCGCGGGCAACCCGTTCGCCGCCACCACGGTGATCGGCAACACCGGGCCGTCCACCGCGACCGGGACGACCTTCACCTTCCCGATCCCGGCCGGCGTCGACCCGGCATCCGTGTCGGTCACCGCGCCGCCCGGCGTGACCTGCGACAACACCGTCACCTGCACGATCGGTGACGTGCCGCCGGGCACCGACATCACGATCGTCGTCGGCGGCCGGGTCGCCCCGACCACGACCACCGCGCCGACCTTCACCGCCACCGTGTCCTCGCCGACCCCCGGCCAGGACCCGGCCGACCGCACGGTCACCATCACCCCGTCGCTGACCGTCGCCGCCGACCTCGGCGTGGCCATGGCCCTCGACCCGGCCAAGCCCACCGCGGGCACCGCGGTCGCGGCCACGGTGACGCTGTCCAACGCGGGCCCGTCCACCGCCACCGGCGCCGTCGTCACCATCCCGGTCCCGGCCGGGCTCACCGGGGTCCAGTTCGTCACCCCGGCGGGCGTGAGCTGCGACCCGACCGGCACCTGCGTGGTCGACTCGCTGGCGGGCGGCGCGACGCTGACGATCGTGCTGCGCGGCACGGTCGCGCCGAACACCACCGCGGACCTGGTCTTCTCCGCCACCGCGGCGTCGCCGTTCAGCGACACCGACCCGGCGGACAACACGGTCACCGTCACCGCCCCGGTCACCACCGCGGCCGACCTGGTCACCGCCGCCGCGATCACCTCCGGCCTGCCCACCGCGGGCTCGCCGGTGGCGATCACCGCCTCGGTCACCAACGACGGACCGTCCACCGCCGCGGGCACCACGCTGGCCGTGCCGCTGCCCGCGGGCCTGGCCGACATCGTGGTCACCGCCCCGCCGGGCGTCACCTGCGACACCACGGTCACCTGCACGATCGGCGACCTGGCCCCCGGCACCAAGGTCACCATCGGCATCACGGCGGACATCCCGCCCGCCTACGACCAGCCGTTCGACCTGACCGCCACCTCGACGAGCACCACACCGGACCCCGACGACTCGGACAACTCCGTGGTCGCCGCCGGTGCCGTGCAGACGGTCGCCGACCTGGTCCTGACCGCCACCCTCGGCCCGGACCCGCTGGAGGCGGGCGGCCCGGCGACGGTCACCGCGTCCGTGGTCAACAACGGCCCGTCCACCGCCCGCGACGTCACGATCTCCGTGCCGGTGCCCGCCGGGCTCACCGACATCGCCGTCACCGCGCCGCCCGGGGTCACCTGCGACACCACCGTGACCTGCGTGGTCGACGCGCTCGACCCGGGCGCCACCGTCCAGGTCACGGTCACCGGCACCATCCCGGCCGACCAGATCGACGACCTGGCGAGCACGGTGACCGTCGACTCCGCCGCCATCGACCCGGACACCGACACCAACACCGTGGCGCTGACCAGGCCGGTCGGCGCCCAGGCCGACCTGTCGGTGATCGCCGACTTCACCGCCGACCAGCTCACCGCCGGGTCCCCGGCGGTCGTGCGGGCCACCGCGCGCAACGCCGGACCGGCCACCGCCACCAAGGCCCGGCTCTCCCTCGGCCTGCCCGGCGAGCTGCAGAACCTGGTGATCACCGCACCGCCGGGGATCACCTGCGACACCACCGTGGCCTGCGACCTGGGCGACCTGGCCCCGGGCGCGGAGGTGACCATCGAGGTGCGCGGCGTGTTCGACGCCGACGTCACCGGCGACGCCTCGATCACCGCCCAGGTCGAGTCGCGCACGCACGACCCGAACCCGGACAACGACTCGATCTTCGTCAGCCAGGACGTCAACTCCTCGACCGACGTGGCGCTGACCAACACCGGCCCCGGCCAGGTCTACGCGGGCGCCGACGTCACCTGGACGCTCGGCGTGCACGTGGGCGGCCCGTCGCAGGCCAGGGACGTGATCGTGGTCGACACCCTGCCCGCGGGCGTCACCCTGGTCTCCGCCGACCCGGCGTGCACGCTGCAGGGCTCGACCCTGCGCTGCCTGCTCGGGGCGATGGCGCCGAACACCGACCGGACGCTGACCGTCACCGGGCACGTCGACCCGGCGTTCACCGGCGCGCAGCTGTCCAACGCGGCCTCGGTCACCTCGACGGTCGCCGACACCAACCTGGACAACAACACCGCACAGGCCGTCACCTCGGTCGTCCGATACGTGGACCTGGGCATGACCAAGACGCTCTCGCCGGACCCGGTGGTGCCCGGCGGCCAGGCCACCTTCACCCTGGAGGTCGCCAACTACGGCGCCTCCACCGGCACCAACGTGGTGATCACCGACCCGATCGGCACCGGCCTCACCCCGGTCAGCGCCACCGCCAACCAGGGCACCTGCGCCATCGACGGCCAGCTGGTCACCTGCGCGCCCGGCTCGATCACCCCGGACGGCACCGTGATCGTCACCATCGTGGTCGACGTGGACGCCGGGTTCGTGCCCGACGAGATCAGCAACACCGCCACCGTGGTCTCCGACGTCGCCGACTCCGACGGCTCCGACAACACCGCCACCGTCGCGGGCGCCTCCGCCCCGCAGACCGACCTGGCCGTGGTGAAGACCGCGGACCGGCCGGACTACGGGCCGGGCGACCCGATCAGCTGGCTGGTGTCGATCACCAACACCGGCGTCTCCACCGCCCGCGGCGTGGTCCTGACCGACCGGCTGCCCGCCTCCGTCGACCAGTACACGCTGCCCAACGGCTGCGCGGTCACCGCGGGCTCGATGATCTGCACCCTGGGCGACATCGCCGCCGGGGACACGCAGCTGGTCAACGTCAGCGGTGTGGTCCGCGCCGACGCGCCGGTGGGCACGATCGACAACAGCGCCGCCGTGGCCTCCTCGACGGCCGACTCCAACACCGCGAACAACACCTCCACCGTGTCGAGCCTGCTCGACGCCCGCGCCGACCTGCGGCTCACCAAGACCGCCGACGGCCAGATCGTGCCCGGCACCGACGCGGCCTGGCTGCTCGCGGTGACCAACGACGGCAACGCCGCCGCCCGGGACGTGGTGGTCACCGACGCACTGCCCGCAGGCGCCACGTTCGTCTCGGCCACCGGCGGCACCTGCACCGCGACCGCCAACGTGGTCAGCTGCGCGCTCGACCCGATCGCCCCGGGCACCACGACCACGGTCCGCCTGCTGACCGCCATCGCCGCCGACTACGACGGCGCGTCGATCAGCAACAGCGCCGTGGTCACCTCCAGCACCCCCGACCCGGACGGCGGCAACGACAGCGACGCCGCGGTGGCCAACATCAGCCGCAAGACCTCGCTGTCGGTCACCAAGACCGCCGACAAGGCCAAGGCCACGATCGGCGACACGATCACCTGGGTGGTCACCGTCGCCAACGCGGGCCCGTCCGACGCGCTCGCCGCCTCGGTCACCGACGAGCTGCCCGCGGGCGTCACCCTGCTCTCCGCGGTGACCAGCGCGGGCACCTACGACCCGGCCACCGGCAGCTGGCGCCTGGACGGGGTCGACGTGAACGAGCGGCCCACCCTGGTGGTCACCGCCCGGGTCGACAAGGCGGGCTCGCTGGTCAACGTCGCCACCGTCAGCGCCCAGGACGTCATCGACTCCGCGGACAACGACGACACCGCCCAGGCGCTCACCGACGTCGCCGCCGCCAACAACGGCAACACCGACAACAACAACACGGGGACCAGCACCGAGAACAACTCCGGCACCAGCACCGACAACGGCACGAGCACCGGCACGCAGCCGACCACCGCGACCGAGGCCACCGACCAGAACCTCAGCTACACCGGCTTCGCGCTCTGGCGCTGGCTGAGCATCGGCCTGCTGCTCACGCTGGCGGGCGTCGCCCTGGTCACCCAGCCCTGGCGTCGGGGCAGGCGGTCGTGACCGCGGGCTGCGCCAGGGGCCGCGTCGAACCCGGCACGCGGGCACCCCGCCGCGCGCCGGGGCCGGGGGAAGGAGGACGCGCGGTGGCGCGGATTCTGCTCGCCGAGGACGACCCGGACCTCAACGACCTGGTCACGTTCAAGCTGGAGCAGGCGGGTTTCGAGGTCACCTCGGTGGCCACCGGCCCGGACGTGCTGCACGCGGTGGAGGCGGGCGTGCCCGACCTGTTCCTGTTGGACGTGACCCTGCCGGAGATGACCGGCCTGGAGGTGTGCGCGGCGCTGCGCCGGGCGGAGGCCACCCGGGACAGCCCGGTCGTGCTGCTCACCGGCCTGGGCAGGCAGACCGACATCGCCGCGGGCCTGTCCAGCGGCGCAGACGACTACCTGCTCAAGCCGTTCAGCCCGAACGTGCTCATCGAACGCGTCAACCAGCTGCTCACCGACCACGGCGGCGGGTGACCCACGCCGGGATGGACAACCGACCGATGGACAACCGACCGATGGACGACACCGGGATCGGCACCGGGCCCGCCGAGCCGGTCCTGCCCGCCGGGCTGCGCGAGGCCCTCGAACCCGACATCGGGCCGGAGCACACCGGGGTCTGGCGGTGGACGGTCGGCAGGCTGCTCACCCTGGGCTACGTGCTGGCCATCGGCGGCATGCTGATCGTGGGGTTGAACTCCTTCATCCGCATCGGCACCCTGATGCAGGACCGGGCGCCGGTGGAGCGCAGCCACCAGGTGCTGGCCCAGATCGCGCAGGTGTGGCAGCAGGTGCAGGACGCCGAGCGCGGCCAGCGCGGGTACCTGATCGCGGGCGACGAGCAGTACCTGGCGCCCTACCGGTCCGCGGTCGCCCAGATCGGCCAGACCATGGACACCCTGGGCGCGCTCACCGACGACGCCTCACGCACCGGGCAGTTGCTGGAGTCGCTGCGCCCGGTGGTCGCGGACAAGCTCGACGAGCTGGACGAGACGATCAGGCTGTACACCACCGAGGGGGCCGCCCCGGCACTGGCGCTGGTCGCGTCCGGGCGCGGGATGCGGGACATGTCCACCATCGACGACATCCTCACCGACATGCGCCGCGAGGAGGAGCAGCTGCTGGCGCTGCGGCTGCAGGTCAGCACCGACAGCGGCGACGCGACCCGCGCGCTGATCCTCGCCGTCACCCTGGGCGTCGCGCTGGTCGCCGGGGGCCTGGCGATGTGGATCACCCGCAAGGTGACCCGCCCGGTGGCCAGGGTGACCGCCGCGGCCCGGCAGGTGACCGCGGGCAACACCGCCGAGCGCGCGGTGGTCGGCGGACCGGTCGAACTCGAACAGATGGCGATGGCGGTCAACGCGTCGATGCAGGCGATGGAGCAGGCGCGGGCACAGGCGGTCGCGGCGAGCAAGGCCAAGGCCGCGTTCCTGGCCACCATGAGCCACGAGATCCGCACCCCGATGAACGCCGTGATCGGCATGACCGGCCTGCTGCTGGACACCGACCTGACCACCGAGCAGCAGGAGCTGGTGCGCATCGTGCGCGACAGCGGCGACGCGCTGCTGGCCGTGATCAACGAGATCCTGGACTACTCCAAGATCGAGGCGGGCGAGCTGGAGCTGGAGGACGCCTCCTTCCACATCGCCGACTGCGTGGACAGCGCGCTGGCCCTGGTCGCGGTGTCCGCCTCGGACAAGGAGCTGGAGCTCATCGGCTACGTCGACTCGTCCTGTCCGCCGGTGCTGCGCGGCGACGCCACCCGGCTGCGGCAGGTCCTGCTGAACCTGCTCAGCAACGCGGTCAAGTTCACCGCGCGCGGCGAGGTCGCGATCAACGTGCGGGCCGAGCCGCTGCCCGGCCCCGGCGAGCCGATGGTGCGGCTGTTCGCGGTGGTCAGCGACACCGGCATCGGCATCCCGGCGGAGCACCTGCCGCGACTGTTCCAGTCGTTCAGCCAGGTGGACGCCTCCACCACGCGCCGCTTCGGCGGCACCGGCCTCGGCCTGGCGATCAGCAGGCGGCTGGCCACCGCGATGGGCGGCGACATCACCGTCACCAGCACCCCCGGCATCGGCTCCACCTTCACCGTGAGCGCGCTGCTGCGGATCTCGCCCACCGTCGACGGCGGCGACCTGCAGCCAAGCTGGGCGGCGGTGATGACGGACCGCACCGCGCTGGTGGTGGACGACAACGACACCAATCGCAGCGTGCTGCGCGCGCAGCTGGCCGAGATGGGGCTGCGCTCGGTGGACGTGGCCTCCGGCCCGCAGGCGATGGAGCTGCTCGGCAAGGGCGCGCACTTCGACGTGGCGCTGCTGGACATGGAGATGCCGGAGATGGACGGCATCGCACTGGCGAACGCGATCAGCGACCTGCTCGGCCAGGGCGGCCTGCCGATGATGCTGCTCAGCAGCGTGACGGTGCCGTTGACCGGGGAGCAGCGCGGCCTGTTCGAGTCGGTGCTGACCAAGCCGGTGCGGGTGAGCACGCTGCGCACCACCCTGCACCGGCTGCTCAGCGGCGCGCAGTCGGCGGCCGAGCAGGCCAGGAAGCCGGGGCCCGCGCCGGTCGGGGCGGCGTCGCTGCGCATCCTGGTCGCCGAGGACAACCTGGTGAACCAGAAGGTCGCGCAGCTGATGCTGGCCAAGCTGGGCTACCGGGCGGACATGGTGTCCAACGGCCGCGAGGCGGTCCAGGCGGTGCGGCTGCGCCCGTACGACGTGGTGCTGATGGACGTCCGGATGCCGATCATGGACGGGCTGGAGGCGACCCGCACGATCCGCGCCGAGCTGCCCGCCGACCGGCAGCCGCACATCGTGGCGATGACCGCGAGCGTGCTGGTCGAGGACTGGAACGCGTGCACGGCCGCGGGCATGGACGACTACCTGCCCAAACCGGTCCGCCCGGTCGACCTCGGCGAGGTGCTGCGCAAGCTGACCGCGGAGATCCCGCAGGCCAGGCTGGACAGCGACGCGGCCGCCGTCGAGGCCGTCGTGGTGCCCGCGCGGCCGGTCGAGCCGGTCGAGTCCGTGCAGGCCGCGGCGCCGGACGATCCGGAGATCGCCGACCGGGCCGCCGCCATCCGAGAGCGGCTGGAGGAGCTGACCGGGCCGGACCCGTCGGAGCCGGAGCGGGCGCTGATCGCCCGCATGCTGACCTCGTTCGCGAGCAAGTCGCTGCCCGCGCTGGCCGAGCTGGGCGACACGCTGCGCCGCGGCGACGCCGAGGAGACCGCCACCCAGACCCACTCGCTCAAGGGCGCGGCCGCCAACATCGGCGCGAACCGGCTGGCCGACCTGCTGCTGGTGCTGGAGGAACAGGCCCGCTCGGCGACCCTGCCCGCCCCGGAGTCCACCCTGCCGCTGCTGCGCGGCGAGTACGACCTGGTGGTCGCGGCCGCCCACCTCATCGCGGCGGAACTCGACTCCGGGGCGTTCTCCTCGTAGCGGGGCTAGACGCAGGCGGTCGCCGCCTGCCGCAGCGGGGCGAGGGCGGTGCTCCAGGCGATGACCTGGTCGAGCAGGGTGGTCAACGCGGGCAGGTTGTAGTCGCCGGGCTTGAACACGCTGAAGTTCTCGAACTCCGTCATCAGCGACAACGCCACCTGCTGCCGCACGTCCGCCATCTGCAGCTCACCCGCGATCAGCCGCAGATGCTCCACGGCGCGCGCGCCACCGACCGAGCCGTACGAGACGAACCCGACGGCCTTGTTGTTCCACTCCTTGAACAGGAAATCGATCGCGTTCTTCAGCACGCCCGAGGTGCTGTGGTTGTACTCCGGCGTGACGATGACGAACCCGTCGAACGAGGCGATCGTGGCCGCCCACGCCTTCGTGTGCTCGTTCTGGTACTGGCCGAGCGAGGGCGGGATGGGCTCGTCCAGGTGCGGCAGCGGATAGTCGCGTAGGTCCACCAGCTCGAACTCGGCGTCCCCACGCCGCTGGGCGATATCCCGCACCCAGTGCGCGACCTGCTCGCCGTTGCGGTTGGGGCGCGTGCTGCCGAGGATGATCCCGATCCGAGTCATGACCTCTCCCGTCGCTGAATGGGCCGCACCGTGTACCCGGTTCGGAGGGTACGACCGGGCCACCGGCCGGGCACGTCGTCACCACCCGGCCAGGGGACCCCGGGTCAGGGCCGGTCGACGTGGTCGCGGGCGAGTTCGCGCAGGATCCGGGTGTAGGGGTGGCTGGGGGACACGCGGACCAGCGGCACGCCGTGGTTCACCGACATCGGGATCTCCTGGGCGGCGGGCAGCCAGGCCGCGACCGGGCCGCGCACACCGCGCTCGATCTCGTCGGCGGTCATCCCGCTGTCCGGGTAGGCGCGGTTGACCACGACCGTGCGCAGGGCGGGGTCGTGGTCGATGGTGTCCAGGGTGTCCTGCAGCTGCCGCAGCCCGCGCAGCGCGGGACGCTCCGGGGTGGTCACGAGGATCTGCTGGTGGGCGTACTCCAACGCGGTCATCACGTGCTTGTTCATGGTGGACGGCGTGTCCACGACCACGTAGGCGTACATGGTGGACAGCCCGGCGAGCAGCTCGTTGACCACCCGATCGGGCATCCGGCCGGGGTCACCGAGCACGGTGGGCGCGAGCACGGCGTACAGCCCGCGCCCGAGCCGGGTGGCGACGCCCGCGTCCGGCACCCCGCCCTCGTCGACCTCGGCGTCGAACTGGTCGGCCACCGCGCCCGCGGTGAAGTCCAGGTCGACCAGGCAGACCGGGCCGCGGTGGTGGTCGGCCAGCACGGTGGCCAGGTTGGCGGCGAACGTGGTCTTCCCGCAGCCGCCCCTGCCCGAGACGACCGTGACGATATGCGCGCCCACCCTGCTCCCTCACTCCGGAAGTCACAGAGCGTGGCTCCTCCGACGGCCTCGGCGGCAGCGGCCGGACGGGTCGAGTCGGCAGGCCGACCGGCCGACACGTGTCCGCCGATCGACCGACACATATCGATCTGACCAGCGTTTTCCATAGCACGTTCGCTGACCTGGGGGTTTGCTCCGACGGTTGCGACACAGTTTCGGATCGGGTGTAACCCCGGTCGGCGGTAAACCGACAGTCACCAGTGTCATCGCCCGTACGGGTGATGGGTTGTGCTGGGGAAGGTGGTCTGTGGTGATTCGCACCGTGGTGGTCGACAGCGACACACTGACGCGGTACGGCCTGACGATGCTCGCGGGCGCCCACCCCGACATCGACGTCGTCGGCGAGACCGGCTCCGCCGCCGCCGCCCCCGCCCTGGTCGCCGACCTGCGCCCGGACGTCGTCCTCATCGACGCCACCCTCGCCGACGGCGACGGCATCGCCCTGGCCCGCCGCCTGCGCGCCTCCTACCCGGACCTCGGCCTGGTCGTCCTCGCCTCCGAACACCAGGACGACGTCCTCTTCCGCGCCCTCGACACCGGCGCCTCCGCCTTCGTCACCCGCACCGCCCCGGTCGTCGAGGTCCTCAGCGCCATCCGCCACGCCAACGTCGCCGCCACCTCGTTCACCGCCACCGGCCTCCTGGACGCCCTCACCCGCCGCCGCGAACGCGACGCCCGGTTCGCACTCTCCCCGCGCGAACGCGAAGTGCTGACCCTGCTCCGCGACGGCCTGTCCATCCCCGAGATCGCGGGCACCATCCACATCAGCCACTCCACGGCCAAGACCTACGTCTCCCGCCTCTACGACAAGCTCGGCGCCTCCAGCCGGGCCCAGGCCCTGATGACCGCCCTCCGCACCGGCCTTATCGACTACCAGGGCCTCTCCACCACCCCACCCACCTCCACCCGTGAATGGCTCGCCTGACCACCGCTTGATCCACTGCCGTCCCGACCCCGTCCCGCTGGCCTGGCCGTGAAACCCTGCGTGAGCAGGCCACCGAGCCTCACCGGCCTGCCTCCGACACGCCCCTGACGACTGCCACATCCGACGGCGGTCGATCGGAGTACCTGGGCGACCCACGACCGTTGCCCGCCGACCAGGCACTCCGCCATGGTCCGACGAACCGCGACCCGTCAGCGGATGCTCAGCAGCCGGCGACCGGCGCACCCCGATGAGTGGCGCACCTGATAACCGGCGCGTCCCGCACGCGTCCTCGGCACCAGCCATTCGCCGCTTGATCCGCCGCGTCATGCCGCGCGTACCAGGCCTTGCCCAAGCCGCCCAGGCGCCGACACTTGATCTTTCACCCTAGCCTCGCGCGCCTCTGGCCTCACGCGCCCATGGAATCAGGCGCCCAGCGTGGCAGCAGGCGCCCAGGACAGCACGCGAGGTGGCCAGGACAACGCGCGCCCGGCGCCTGGTCCCCACCCACCACGCGCACTACCCCGAGTCGGCCCCGCACTACTCCCAGCTGGGCCCCGCGCTATCCGCAGCCGGCCCCGCACCGCCCGCAGCTCCAGCTCCGCACCACCGCAGCCCATCGCGCACCGCCACCAGCGTCCGGTCATCTGCGCCCGTGCGTTGCCGCCTGCGTTCGGCAACTCGCGCTCGCTACACCCGGCGCACCGACGCCCAACACATCCACACTCAACACATCCACACCCGACACACCCCGCGCCCCGCGTCCGGCACACCCACACTCAACACATCCACCCCGGCACACCCGCACCCCGGTATACCCGCACCCCGGCATACCCGCACCTGGCACGATCCACCTCCGGCACCATCCACGTCCGGCATACCCGCGTCCGGCAGGCCACGTCCGCCACTGCCAGCACACCGCCTCCGGCATCCGCGTATCCGGCGCTGCGGTGCGCTCCGGCGCCGCGTCCCCGCCGCTAGGCGGTCACCGCTTGGCCCGTCCGCTTCATTCCTTCCCGGCCCGGCTGTATCCCCCGGCCATCTCGACCTCGATCCACTTCACCCCCGGGTCGTCCGCG
>NZ_KB894405.1:147904-153009 GCF_000374445.1 Actinokineospora enzanensis DSM 44649
CTCGCCGAAGCCCACCCCCGACCTGCCCACCCCAGCCAAGCCCGATCCCCAGCGAGGCCGCTTCTACCCAGCCCGGACACGTTCCCCCTGGCCTCAGTCGCGCGTGCGTTGTGCCCACCCCAACCCGAGCACATCCCTCGCACGCAACCTGGGCACGGCCTCGCACACAACTTGGGCACGGCCTCGCACGCAACCTCGCCACAGCTCTCGCCCGAGTTCGCCTTGCCGCAACTTCCCCGCCGTAGGCCCCACTCCAGGCAGCGCGCCTGCCCGCCCCCACCGACGGCCCCGCCAGCCCACCCCCGGGCGTGCTTCAGGCCCTCAATCTGCACCGCGTTACCCCGCGATCACCCCGACCATCCCGGCCAAGTCGAACCGAGCCGCACGTGACTCGCTGAGGCCCGCCGACCATTCACGCCCGCCACTCGGCGCTACCGCATGGCCTTACACCGAATGGCCATACCAGGGGTCACCGCTCTACCAGGCGTGACCGGGAGCGATGATCGGCAAACCGGCTGCCCGAGACCGGCTTGCCACGCGCTCCACGCGGGGACGAGCACCGCCCGGGGGAGTACCGCATTCCGCAGGTTGTCGCGCCCTCCCAGACGCGCTGCCGGGAAGCAGGACCTGTGATCGGGTCGGGCGCCTTCGCCACACCTTGTCCCCTCGCCACACCCCGTACCTCACCCCCAGCGCCCTGTACTCCACCCCGACATCCAGTAGTCCCCCTCCGTCGCATGTTCGCCTCATTCCGCATGCGGCGGACGATGCCTCCTACTACTTGACCCGCCCCGCCGGATCCACCCGCCCCACGTCTTCACCCACCCGCCCCTCCGCACTCCTCGCCCGCTCGCCGACACCGCTTTTACTCGCAACGAAACGACACGCCGTAAAAGTTTCCCATCCACATAGCCCGACAGGATGAACACTTGGCTACTCACAGGCACGACGAACACCGATCGGGGGCGGCGCGAAACCCGCCAGCCTGACGCGCCGAACCCGTTGGCTACCAAGAGAATTCGTACTAGGAACGGATCAGGTCGTACAGGGAGCGGGTCAGCCGGACACCCCCGATCCGCCTGCCTTGGTGCGGCGGCGCGGGGTGCGACCGGACGGGGCCGTCGGGGTGGGGAACTCGGGCGCGGGTGGGATGGGGAGCACCACCTCGGTGTCGATCTTCACCGGGTTCCCGTGGTGGCTGGTCTCCACCGGATCACCGGAGATCAGGCGGTACGTCGCCTGCGCGCGAGTGATCTCGACCTGGATGCGGCTGCCGCGAAAGCACATCCGGAACGCGACTCGGGCCAGGCCGTCGGGAAGGCGCGGGGCGAAGGTCAGCTCGCCGTCGTGATCGCGCATACCGCCGAGACCTGCGACGATCGCCTGCCACGCACCCGCCAGCGACGCCATGTGGAGGCCGTTGCCGACGTTGTCATGCAGGTCGTTGAGGTCGGTGAGCGCCGCCTCGGCCAGGTAGGCGTGCGCCAGGTCGAGATGGCCGCACTCGGCGGCGATCACCGATTGTGTGCCCGCCGACAGCGACGAGTCCCGCACCGTCCGAGCCTCGTAGTAGGCGAAGTCGCGCGCTTTCTGTTCCAACGAGAAAGCATCGCCTCGCAAATGCAGCGCCAACACAAGATCTGCCTGCTTGACGACCTGCTTACGATAAAGGTCGAAATACGGGTAGTTCAACAACAATGGGTAGTGCTCGCCCGGGGTGTTCTCGAAGTCCCACTCCTCATGCGAAGTGAACCCCTCCGCCTGCTGGTGCACACCCAGCAGGTCGTCAAACGGGATCCGCATGCGGGCCGCCGCGACCTGCCAGATGTCGAGTTCCTCCGGGGTGACGTCGAGGCGCGTGGCGACCTCGGGATTCCGCTCGCACGCCTTGATAGCCTCATTCAGATTCTTCTGCGCCATCAGGTTCGTGTAGACGTTGTTGTCCACCACCGCCGTGTACTCGTCCGGGCCAGTGATCCCGTCGATGCGGAACCCGTCGTGCGGGTCGTGGTGCCCGAGCGATGCCCACAGGCGCGCGGTCTGCACGAGCAGCTCCGCGCCCTGGTCGCGGTCGAAGTCCTCGTCCAATGTCGCCCAGTAATAACGGGCGACGGCGTCGGCGATATCCGCCGAGACGTGGAATGCCGCCGTCCCTGCGGGCCAATAGGCCGAGCATTCCTTGCCGTTGATCGACCTCCACGGGAAAGCCGCGCCCGCCTTGCCCAGCACCTTCGCACGCTCCAACGCCAACGGCATGGTGCTGTGTCGCCATCCGAGCGCGTCACGGGCAGCTTCCGGCATCGTGTAGGTCAGCACCGGAAGAACGAAAGTCTCCGTATCCCAGAAAGCGTGCCCGTCATAACCCGGACCCGTGAGACCCTTTCCCGGAATGGCACGACTTTCCCCGCGCGCACCGGCCTGGAGAACGTGGAACAACCCCAACCGCAACGCCTGCTGAAGCTCGTCATCCCCGTCGATCTCGACGTCTGCGGCTTCCCAGAAGTCGTCCAGAAACGCCTTCTGCTCCGCGAGCAGACCATCCCACCCGGTCTGCAACGCCCCCGCCAACGCCGCCTCCGCCTGGGCACGCAAAGCGGGACCCGACCGCGAGCTGGACCACCCGTACGCCAGGTACTTCACCAGCACCAGCGACTCGCCCGCCGGGACGTCGACCGCCACCGTGAGCCGCGCCAGGTCGTCCTCGCTGGAGATCTCCGTGAGCAGGCTGTCGTTGGCGTAGATCTCGTGGTCCATCGCGGCAGCCATGCGCAGCTTGGACTCGTGTGTGTGGTGAATCAGGACGGCCCGCTTGTCCCGCGCCGTGTGGAACTCGCTCACCAGAGGCGATTTCAACGCGAGCGCCACGCGCGGGTCGCGCGTACGGGACTCGATCGGCTCGTTGGCCAACAGATCCGACTGCACCACCAGTTGTGTCTTCGCCGGGCCGTCACCACCCAGCGCCTGCACCTCGTACCGGATCGCGGCCACCGCGCGCTGGGTGAACGACACCAGCCGCTGGCTCGTCACCTTCACCCGCCGCCCCGTCGGCGACTCCCACTCGGTCACCCGCGACAGCACACCCGTGCGGAAATCCAGCGTGCGGTGGTGCTCGATCGCCCGGCCGTACCGCATGTCCAGCGGTTCGTCCTCCACCAGCAGTCGGATTATCTTGCCGTCTGTCACGTTGACGACCGTTTGCCCGGCCTCGGGGTATCCGTAACCGGCCTCCGCGTAGGGCAGAGCATGCTCCTCGTAGAACCCGTTGAGATACGTTCCGGGCAATCCGACCGGCTCACCCTCGTCGAGCGAGCCCCGCAGACCGATGTGTCCGTTGGACAGGGCGAACACCGACTCCGTGCGGTGCAATTGATCCAACGCCAACTCGGTCCATCGCACGTGCCAGGGCGCGAGGTCGAACCCGCCGCTCATTCGGAGTCCTCCAGCAATTCCGCGAGGTCATCCACCACGACGTCGGCCCCGTGTTCTCGGAGTTCCTCGGCCTGGTCGGCACGATTGACCCCCACCACGAACCGGAACCCACCCGCGCGACCCGCCTCGACCCCGGACAGGGCGTCCTCGAACACCGCCGCCTCCGAGGGCGCGACCCCGAGGGCACGCGCGCCCGCGAGGAACGAGTCAGGCGCGGGTTTGCCGCGCAGATGCTCCTCCGCGATCGTCAGACCATCGACCCTGGCCTGCACGAACTGCGCCAGGTCCGCAGCGTCGAGCACGTGCGCGCCATTCGCCGACGACGTCACGACGCCGATCTTGAGCCCATGCCCCTGCGCGGCCTTCAGATAGGCGACCGAACCGGGATAGGGAGTGATGCCACGCTCCTCGATGAGCGCGAGCAGCGTCTCATTCTTGCGATTGCCGACGCCGTTGATGGTGGCGGCCTCAGGGGAATCATCCGGATTGCCCTCGGGCAATCGGATGCCGCGCGCGGTGAGGAACGTACGCACGCCGTCGGCGCGCGGGCGGCCATCGACATAGGAGTTGTAGTCGCGGGAGGTGAACGGCGCGCGATCGCCGTCCGTCCGGTTCGCGAGGAACACGTCGAACGTCTGTTTCCACGCGATCTCGTGCAGGGTCGCGGTACTGGTGAGCACACCATCGAGGTCGAACAGGCAGGCCACGACCCCGGCAGGCAGACCGATCATGTGCCGACGCTACCGCCGGTGCCCGGCGCGGGCAGGTTCACGCTGCCGAATCAGGCAGTCTGCTGGGAGAATGCGACCATGTCCGACGCTCCGACCCCGCCGCAACTGCTCGACGTGGCCCTCGACTCGCGCCCCGACGGGGCGGTCGTGATCCGGCCCCGGGGCGAGATCGACCTGCTCACCGCGCCTCGGTTCACCGCGAGCATGAACGACGCGCTCGAAGGCGGGGCCCGGTTGGTGGTCGTCGACCTGGACCACGTGTCGTTCTTCGGCTCGGCGGGCGTCGCAGGCCTGGCGCGCGCGGCCGAGCGCGCGGCGGAACTCGGCACGGGCTTCCGTTTGGTGGTCGGTGACTCCATGGCGAGCCGCGTCCTGGAGATCAGCGGCCTAGCCGACCTGCTCGAATTACGCGACACGGTCGACGACGCCCTGACGGACTAAACGCCTGTCGCGGAGAGTGATCAAGGCCACCTCTGGGCGGGAACGGATTTTGGGGGTTACGCGTTGGTAGGGATGTCGCCACGGGCGGGGGCGTTTTCCCGGATGCACCCCCCAGCATCACGGACGTACGCCGTCACCCGCCCGTGAGCGACGCGAACCGCCGACCGGACAACCCCCCACCCCCAGTCCGGTCGGCGGTCACAATCCTGGTGTTTCCCGAGGTCTACCTGTGGGTATCGCCGCTGGCGTGAGTAGAGCGATCGAACCGTGGCAAGAACGTGGCGCCTGTCGATCCGTCCCCACCGACCGGTTCTTCAGCCCCGACAACGAGCGCGGCCGCGCCCGCGACCGCCGGGTCCGCGAGGCCAAGCGGGTCTGCTACACGTGCCCTGTACGGAAACCCTGCCGTGACCATGCGTTGCGAACCGCTGAGCCATACGGGGTATGGGGCGGCCTGGACGAGCACGAACGTGCCGAGCTGCGACGGCAAGTGCTCTCTCGGTA
>NZ_KB894405.1:153109-516406 GCF_000374445.1 Actinokineospora enzanensis DSM 44649
CCATCCACATAGCCCGATGGGCTGAATGCATCGTGACCGACAGTCAGCGAATCGCCTTAGCCGAGCGGGTTTTGTGCTCATGAGGGGTGCACCTACCTCGAAGCGGCGACGCCCCGGCGACCCATCGTCACGGCAGAAGTCCGTACAGGGAACGAGAAGCTAGTGGTTGGCGTGGAAGTGGCGGCGAACCTGGGCGTCCGTCAACTGTGCCGGATACACCGCGAACTCGTCCAGTGTCCCCACCAGATAGTCATTGAGCGGCCGACTGGGCCAACCAGGCAGCACACCCCCACCCCATCGCCAGTAGCCGGTCATGTTCAGGGCGGTCGTGGTGGCCGCGTCGGTGGCGACCAGGTTTCCGTCCACATGGAGCTTCATCCCCGCCGCACCCAGGCTCGCGACCACGTGATGCCATGCTCCATCGTTGTACGACGTAGTAGTCGAGATCGTCTTCACAACCCCACTCGGCGCAACCCCGAACACGAGGCGGCTCGCACTGTCCAGATAGACGACCCTGTCCCGAGTAGTGCTGTTCGCGCTGATTGTGTTGTAGAAGCCGGCGATCAGACCACCAGCCGTACCCGTCACCTTGAACCATGTCTCGACGCTGAATGTCGACGGGTTTGCGGAACTCGTGAGGTTCGCCGCGTTCGATGTGCCGTTGAACGCCGTCGCCGTGCTGGTGGTCTGTCCCTGTTGAGCACCCTGCAACGCGCCCGGCATGCCTGCCGTGATCGGGGACAAGGCACCCGCCACCGGGATCGGGGTCGGGGCGGGTGCGCCCGCGTTGTACAGGTTCTGTACCTGTGTTGCCGTCAGCGGGGCCTGGACAGTGCGAACCTTGTCGATGACCCCGTTGAAGTAATCAGTCTGTACGCCACTGCGCAACGCGCGCCCCGACTCCAGTGGGTTCGTCGCGTTCCACGCGCTGTTCGCGCCACGGGTGGTGGTTCCTTGCAGCACGCCGTCCACGTACAGCTTGATCGTGCCGCTGCTGCCGCCCGAGAACACCCCGACCAGGTGGTACCAACGGCTGATCTGGGGGCCGGACGTGCTGAGAACCGAGTCGTACGTAGGCGAGTTCACGTCCGAGCGCGGCATGCGGAACGTCCAGCGGAGGGTGCTGTTGTCCAGTCCCAGGATGAACCCGCTGTCGTTGGTTCCCTGCTGCGACAACACTGCCTGCCCTGACGAGGCCGCGTTCAGATAGGCGAACGTGGACACGGTGAACCCGAAGTCCGTACGGAGTGGGGCCGTCTGGCTGACAGTCCAGCTGTTGGTGTTGTCGTAGTAGTAAAGACCCGCCGTGCCTTCGTAGCCGTAGTCGGTCCAACGGACGTTGTTCATCGCGCCGTCGTTGCTGTTGCCCGAGTCGTCGGAGGCGGTGACCGCGATGTTGTCGTTGAACTGCCAGTCCAGGGAAGGCCGGGTGTACGCGTCCTCGATGTCGGAGGCGCTCAGGACCCGGTTGTACAGTGCGACCTCGTCTACATAACCAGGCCAGTACTCCGCGCCCGCGCCGGAGCGGTAGCCACGGCCGATCGAGATCAGACCGTATGCGTTCCACCCGCCGGAACGGCTCGCGCTGCCTTCCAGCGCTCCGTTGACATACAGACGCATCTGTCCCGCCGCCGCATCCCACACAGCCGCGAGGTGTGTCCACGTGCTGGTGGTCGCGCTTGTCGTGCTCGATACGCGGACCGTGCTCGCGCTTGTGCTGTCGGAGGCGGGCATGGTGAACGCGTACTTGCCCGTACTGGCTATGTAGGACAGGAAGAACGCGCCGATGTTCGTGCTGTCCTTGGTCAGGATTGTGCGGTCGACGCCACCGGGGCTGGTCAGATATACCCACGTCGAGGCGGTGAAACTGGTGTCGGTGCGCATGGCGAAGGTGGACGCGGACACGTAGTCGTCCACACCGTCCAGTGTGAGTGAACGGCCCGTGCGGCCGTTGGCATTCCACGCCGCACCACCGTTGACGGTGCCGTTGTAGCCGTTGGGGGAGGAGTCCGTTGCGGTGGTACCGGCCTGTTCCATATCGTAGCGCGCGTTCGGGGCGGTGGCGGCGCCGATGATGCCGGAGATCTCGGCGGCGCCCAGCACGCGCGGGTACACGCGTGCGTCGTCGAGTGCGCCCGCGTACGGGTATTGCCAGGTGCCGCTCAGCAGCAGGGAGCCTGCGGACAGCACACCGGTCGCACGCCACTCGTAGGCGTCGGGGCGCGCGCCCGAGCCTTCCAGTGTTCCGTTGACGTAGAGCCGCATCACGTTGTTCGGGTCGTCATAGACCGCCGTCAGGTGGGTCCACTGGGTCGTGGACACCGCTGTGGTGGAACTGATGTAGTCCGCGGTGGCGCCTGCCGTGTCGGACCGTGTCATGCCGAACCGCCATACGTTCGCGCTCTGGTAGACGTACCAGGCGCTGGAGGCGGTTCCGGTCTGTCCGAACATGACCGCGGCGGTGGTGTTGGCGGGTTTGACCCAGAGAGAGACCGAGAAGCTCGTGTCCGAGGCGGTGGACGGACCCGCGCCGACCACCCGGTCGTCCGTGCCGTCGAACTGGAGGCCGGACCCGGTGAGCCCGGTCGACCAGGTGGGGCCGTTGACCAGGGTGCCCGGGTCCGCCCCGCCCGCGGCGTCTGCGGTGCTGGTGCCGGAGGCGTCGTCGAAGCGCCAGTACGTGTAGGGGCCGTTGGTGGGCATGGCGAACTGACCCGGCCGGTTGTTGGTGGACGAGTCGGTGGCGGTGCTGGTCGCCGCGGACGAGGCCGCGTCGTCCTGGCGGTGGTAGAAGCTGGGGCTGTCGGCGTTGACCGTGGCCGGGTAGGTCGGGAAGGTGGTGGCCGAGCCGAGCGTGTTGCCCGAGTTGGTCGTGGTCTTGGAGAACTTGGCGAACCCGGTGCCCTCGAACACGAGCAGCATCGCCACACCGAACGCGACCACGCCGACGACCCGCCGGTCGGGGTGACGGCGGGTGCGGAGACGCCAGGCCGGGCGCTTGCGGTGGCGACCGGTGCGCGGGGGCGGTGGCGGCGGGGGATCCGGGGACGACGGCGGCGGGCCGTCCCGTCGGCGGAGGCGGGCGAGCGCGGCCAACGCCACCAGTCCCACGAGTCCGAGGATCAGGGCCAGGTAGTTCCCACTGTGCAGCCAGTACATGGGCAGACCGACCCACGGCACGCGCAGGCGGCCCTGTCCGTGCACGGTCTCGGGGTCGACGGGGGTGCTGTCGGCGACCGGGTTGGCGTCGCCCTTGGTGATGAGGTTGCCCAGCTCGTCCACGCGCGCGACCCGGTGCAGCAGCGTGCGATCGGGCTCCGCCGGGTCGGGGAACGCGATGACGGCGCCCGGTACTGGGTGCTCGGTCAGCAGGGAACCGACGATGACGACGTCACCCGGTCGGATCGCGGGCGCCATGGAACCTGACAGCACCACATAGGGCTGCCAGGAGATGACGACCGGCAGTACACACCAGGCGAGCAGCCACAGCAACGTGGACAGCGCGGACTGCGCGACGAAAGCAGCGGTGGCGGGCAGGTAAGCCCGCCACCGCGTGATCCGCGCGACGTTCACGGTGTCCTCGTGCCGGTCGTGTGTATCAGGAGCTCTGCGCTTCCCAGGTGAAGCCGATCCCGGCGCTCTTGTTCTGGGCGGCGTTGTTGTCCTGCAGCGTGTAGGTGAACTGGTAGGTCTTCTTGCTGTTCGCGGTGGACGGGGTCCAAGTGCCGATGCCGTTGCTGAAATTGGTGTACCCGGACGCGAACGCGGCAAGCGTTCCGTTGTGGATGGTGCCGCCGCTGGCGTCGGCGACGAACCCGGTGCAGTCCGCGTAGGTGCCGCCGGTGCCCTGCTTGACGACGAAGTCGATGTAGGTGCCCAGGGTGCCGGTGTACGAGACGGCCGTGGTGTAGAGCTTGACCGAGGAGGCGACGTTGCCGGTGAAGGTCACCTCGATGCAGCGCGTGCCGGTGTCGCCCGGCTTCAGGCCGGAGACGGTGAACAGGACGCCGTTGCTGTCGTCGTCGGTGATCGACACGGAGCCGGAGTTGAAGGTGTTGCCGCTGTTGGAGGTGGTCGCGGTGAACGCGGCATAGCTGCTGAACCAGATCACGAGCGCGCTGGCGACCAGGCCGGTCGTCAGCACCGCGGCGGTCTTCAGCCCGGTCCTCTTCCTGGTGGCGCTCATGGTGGTCCCTCGTTCCTGGTGTGACCTGCCGGTCGACCCTCCTTGGTCGCCGGGCCCGCTGGGGGCAGTCCACCGGGTGATCGGCAGGGCCGGGTGCGGGATGATGGTTGCGTCGGGTGCGAAACGGTTGTCCCGATCGAGTGGACGTGCCACCCCTTCGTGGCTCAGGTCCGCGGGCCCGCGGCCGAAGGGGCGGGCGATCCCGGTTGCCGATCACGCGGTGGCCCCGGATCGTCCCCGGAAGGACGGCACCAGATGGTTCTCGGCAAGGCCAAGGTCGGTACCCGCCTCGGCGGCTCGTTCGCGGTCCTCGTGCTCCTCATCGTCTTCGCGGCCTGCGCGGGCTGGTACGGCCTGAGTCGCCAGGACTCCCTGCACGGCGAGCTGGACCAGCTCGGCCAGCTGCGCGACGAGGTGGCGCAGGTGAAGTACGACATCGCGGACGTCACCGGCTGGCAGGCGCTGGTCCTCGCGGACGCGGGCGCGTACGGCGCGGCGAAGGCCACCGCGGACGACTCCTACAACCGGGCGGCCGAGCTGAAGTCCAAGGCGGGCGCGTACGCGCACCTGGACGCCACGCACACCGAGTGGATGACCGCCGAGGAGCGCACCCAGTTCGCGAGCCTGCGCCCGGCCTGGGACGACTACTTCGCCTGGGACACCAAGATCATGCAGTGGCTGCAGGCCGACACCATGGCCGCCCGCGCCCAAGCCATGGACAGCATCGACGGCGGCGACGCCTCCGCCGCGTACGCGAAGGTGCTCGACGCCACCACCAAGCTGTCCGCGTCCCTGGACACCCGCATGGCGGGCCTGCGCGCCGACGCCGACAGCACCCAGTCGACCAGCTCGTGGGCACTGGGCGCCACGCTCATCGCCGCGCTCCTGCTGGCGGCCTGGCTGAGTGTGTGGGCCACCCGGTCGGTCGTACGTCCGCTGGCCACCGTCGTGCGCACGCTGCGCGGCCTGGAGCAGGGGGATCTGACGATTCGCGCGAACCTGCCCGGCTCGGACGAGATCGCCCAGGTCGGCCAGGCCGTGGACCACACCGTCGAGTCGCTGCGGGTCACGGTGACCAGCCTGGCGGCGCACGCGGGCGCGCTGTCGTCCGCGTCCGAGCGGCTGACCTCGGTGTCCGCCGACATCGCGGGCTCCGCCGACGAGGCCAGCAGCCAGGCGGGCGCGGTCACCCAGGCCGCCGCGCGGGTGCTGGAGAACGTGGACATCGTGGCGACCGGCGGCAACGAGATGGGCGAGTCGATCCGGCAGATCGCGGACAACGCGAGCGAGGCCGCCGACGTGGCCACCAAGGCGGTCACCGTGGCCGAGGCGACCAATGCCACCGTCGCCAAGCTGGGGGTGTCCTCCGCGGAGATCGGCGACGTGGTCAAGGCCATCACCTCGATCGCGGAGCAGACGAACCTGTTGGCGTTGAACGCGACCATCGAGGCCGCTCGTGCCGGTGATGCCGGGAAGGGGTTCGCCGTGGTGGCGGGCGAGGTCAAGGATCTCGCCCAGGAGACCGCGAAGGCCACCGAGGACATCACGAGCCGGGTCGAGGCCATTCGGGCGGACACCGCGGACGCCATCGCCGCGATCGGCGAGATCGTGTCCACGGTGGGGCGGATCAGTGACTTCCAGATCGTGATCGCGGCCGCGGTGGAGGAGCAGACCGCCACCACCCACGAGATGAACCGGAACCTGGCCGAGGCCGCTTCCAGCAGTCGGGAGATCGCCAGCAACATCGGTGGGGTCGCCAGTGCCGCCGATACCACTACCTCGGGGGTGCGGCACTGGCAGCTGGCGGCCACCGAGCTGGCCGAGATGAGTGGGCAGATGCATGAGACGGTGGCGCGGTTCCGGCTCTGACCTCGGGCATCGTGCCACGGCTTGATCGGGTGGACTGACCGTCCACCCGATCAAGCCGGTCGGCCGCTCCGGAAAGCAGGCCGGGTCGCGTCGCGGGCTATGGACAGGGCGTCCCGAGGGCGGCGCGTGCATGCCCGATGACGACGTCCACGCCGGTGAGAAGCCGGATGTGAATGGCGTTCACCGACATGCCCGCCCCGCTGGCGAACGGCGTCCGTTCATCAACGGTCACATTTCCCACCAGCGGAATCACGATCTGCACACTCAACCCGGGCGCAACCGGCACCCCGTTCACCCGCAGATTGTGGAAACTGACGCCGCCGGTGGCAGTCACCTGACCGCCGGCGTCCACCGCGGCCACTGCCTCGGTGCGAATCTCATCCGCGGTGACCAGCCCGCCGAGCGAATTCAACGCGGCAATACTCGACACGGCCCGCGAGGTGCGCAATCCATTGGCATCGACCGCGCCGGAAGCATCATTGCTGATCACGCTGAGCGAGCCGCCGGGCAGTCCGGTCCCGGTGATCGAGTTATGGCTACTGCCAGGCCCGGTCGTGCAGGTGTAGTCCGCCGGAGCGATCGGCCCCAGATGAACCAGCAACGCATCGACCGTCCCCCCATGCGCGTATGCGTTGAACGCCAGCACCGGCCCCACCACGCGAACAGTGGCACAACCAGGCGGATCCAACCCCACCAGCACCGACAGATTTCCCGCACAGGTCGTATAAGACCCGACCCGGGCAGCGGTAACGGGAAGGCTGACATCGCAGGACGCCACACCCGCAGCGAGAGACCCGGTAGCACTGAAACCCCGCCCGTCGGCGACAACCGTGGCACATGAACTGCTGGGGGTCCCCGCCCACGCCAGCCCCGCAGGCAACGAACCACCAAACGACCACCCGGCCTTCGCCGTGAGCTCACTGGTGTTCGTGACCGTGTAAGTCAGCGTGGTGGCCGTACCGACCGTGACATTCGCCGCGGGCGCGACGACATCCAGCTGCGGCGTGACATCGAGAATCCGCACATTGTCGAACGCCGCGTCATTTCCCACACCGCTGGCCTGCTGGTTGACCAGCCTGATCCCCACCGCCGAGCTGTTCACCAACACCGGCGCGTCGCTGTGGTAGGTCCCGACCGCGGTGCCCCCGATCACCTGCTGCGGCGCCGCGCACGGCTCGATCGGGTGGTCGAACGTCGCGATCGGTGTGTCGCCGTCGAGCAGGTAGAACGCGAACCGCGCGTGGTTGGCGAAGCAGTTGCGCTCGGCGCCGTCCACGGAGAACGCCAGGAAGCGGTTGGTCGCGGGCAGCGGGATCGGTGTCCGGGTCTCCAGCTGGACCTTGTCCGGGCCGGGATTGGCCCCGTCGGTGTAGGCGGTGACCGCGTGGTTGGTGTCCGGGTCGCCGCCGGACCACTGTCCGAGGGCGGCCGACATGGCCTGCAGGTTCGCCCAGGGGCCGGAGCCACAGCCGCTGCCCGGCGGGTTGGGGGTGTCGCGGGTGATCAGGAAGCCGTTGCAGAAGTGCAGCCATGCCGGGTCCGCCGCGTAGGTCTCGGCGAGCGGCGGGGCGCCGGTGTAGTCGGGCAGGAGGGTGGCCGGGACTCCCAGGCCGTTCTCGAAGTCCTCGGCGAACACGGTGACCGGGGCGTGCGGCACGCCGGGGTCCGCGGCGGCCGGGCAGGCGAGTGCGGTGATCGCCCCGGCCGCGGTCGCGACGGCCAGGGCGAGTCCGCCGGTGGCGGGGAGTCGGTCGGGTGGGCGCGGGGCCATGGCGTTCCTCCACATCCTCGGGGCGGCTGCCATGGAGCGGAATCGGGCCGCCGACCGGCGCCGTTCCGCGATCCGCGGCCGCTCACACGGTGGTGCCGGGGTGTTCACCCGTCACTACCAACGGGCCGCACCCACCGTCGTCCATTGAGGACTGCCGATCGCCCGCCCGGCCCTTGCCGAGCGGGCTGTGGACAACTCCGTGCCCGCGCCGGACCAGGGGGTGCAGAATGCTCGCGTCGGATGTGGATCTGGGGGTGTGCCATGCGGCTGACGGCGTCGCGGCGGGTGCTCGGCGGGGGTGTGCTCGCCGGGGTGGTGATCGTGGTGGCCTGCCTGGCCGCGCTGCTGAGCGGGCCGGTGTCGGTGCCCGGGACGCCGAGCGCGACGGGGGCCGCCGATCTGGCGCGGTCCGCGCTGGGGCAGCTCGGCGGGCTGGGTGATGTGCGGCTGCGCGGCTCGCTGACCACCGAGTCCGGGGTGGACCTGGCCATCGACGTGGTCGCGCTGTCCGGCGGTCGGACCACGGCCACGGTGTCCGACGGCGCCGGGGGAGCGGCCACGTTCCTCGCGGTGCGCGACCGGGTGGTGGTCAACGCCAACAGCGCCTGGTGGCTCAACACGGTGCCGGTCTACGCGCAGTCGCTGTCGGACACCTGGGTGCACGCCACCGACGACATGGGCTTCCCGGTCGGCATGCTCACCGCGCTGTCCGGGGCGCGGTTGCGCGAGGTCGTCGACGGGTCGTCGTGGACGGCGCGGCCGACGGTGTACGTCGACGGCACGCGCGCGTTCGCGCTGTCCGCGCACGGGTCGCCGTGGACGATCTACCTGTCCAGTGAGAACAGCCTGCTGCTGGGGATCGGCGGTCCGCTCGCGGGCATGGGCGACCGGCTGCGGAAGGCGCAGACCGGCGGCGCGTACTCGTCCGGGCTGGTGAGCACCACGGCGGTCGACGACCCGTGCCGGGAGCGCGCGAACAAGACCGTGACCGACGCGGGGGAGAAAGTGGCGTCGGCACCCGAGCCGCCGCCGGTCCCCGCGGCCGGGCACGGGCCGGACCTGTCGATCGACATCGTGGCCACCGGCACCTGCATGACGGCGTCCTGCCCGACGCCGGTGGCGGTGGTCAACTCCGGCGACGAGGCCGCCACCGGGATGCTGTCGGTCACCGCCACCAGCGGGGGCGGCGGGGTGCTGCCGTTCACGGTGGCGCCGGGACAGCGCTCGGAGCAGGTGTTCCAGGTGGTGAACCCGGCCTACACCTGCACCCAGTCCTGCACCCGGCCCTACGACGTCAGCGCGTTCGCCCAGGTCACCACGATCGCTGGCGGCGATCTCGACACCGGAAGGCGGCTGTACGACAAGGGCGTCGACCCGAACCGGCCGGTGCCCGGCAGGCCCGAGGTGGCCGGGCCGGACGTCAACTCCGTCATCGACCGGCTGATCACCCCCGGTCCCGCGGTGGCCGGGTTCGCCCGCGCGGCCGCGCCGGACGACCCGGCGGTCGAGCGGGTGATCGACCTGGTGCAGAAGTCCGGCGACGCGCGGCTGCTGAGCCTGCTGCGCACGCTGGCCCGGCACCCGGCGATCGCGGTGGCCGACGGGCAGCCCAGCCCGGTGATCGACATCGCCCGGTCGGCCGTGCGCGGCAAGGGCGCCGAGCGGCTCGCCGCCCGGCAGCAGCTGGCCCTGCTCGCCGACCTGGCCCAACAGCCGGGGCGGTCGCCGAACTCGCTGAGCGCGCAGACCGGGCTGGTCACCGACACGTTCGGCAAGCGGGTCTACTCGATCGCCTCGGTGACCAACCCGGACGACCGCGACCGCCGCGTCCACACCGCGGCCGACGAGGCGCTGAAGCGGTTCGCCACGGTCGAGACCACCGGCCTGGCCAAGACCCTGGTCCTCGACTTCGGCGACGCGTTCCCCGCCTACGGGCAGGTGCAGCGCAAGGTGCTCGTCGACCAGCTCAGCCTGCTGCGCGTCGACGGCAGGTCGCTGGCCGACCTGCTCGGCGGCGGCACCGACACACCGGTGGTCGACGAGCTGATGGTCGCCAACAAGTTCACCCGCGACAGCGTCCCCGGCGGCCGCTACGTGTTCACCCGCGACGACCTGACCGCGTTCCTGCACCGACGCCCGGCCGACATCCCCAGGACCAAGCCCGCGGGCAAGGACCTGGTGTTCACCGAGCCGAACGTGCACCACATGGCCGAGGGCGACCCATACGACGCCGCCGACCCGGGCAAGCAGAACACCGGCGGCCACCTCGCGGGCGCGGGCGGCCCCGGCAAGACCGAGTTCCCGGCGGCCTGGACCCTCGACGACGTCAAGGCCGCGCTGGCCCAGGTCGCCGACCAAGGGCGGACCGTCGACAGCCAGGGCAACCTGACGACCCAGCCGCGCGCCGACCGCAACCACATGAACGCACCGGTCTGGTCCTGGCGCTACCTGGGCACGGCCACCGTCAAGGGCATCACCGTCGAGATCGACATGTACGTCTACTCCGACGGCACCTTCCGCAACGCCTACCCGGCCCTCCGCGCGGGCGGCCCCAACCGGATCGTCGACCGGGACCGCGTGCACGTCGCCAAGTCCGCCACCCTGAACGACACCACCCTGTTCAAGAACCCCGACAACCCACCGGCCAACCCACAGCTGAACGGCGCCCGCACGCTCCCACCCCGCTACGACCGAGCCACCGACACGTGGCGTTATCCGGCCCTGGACGCCACCGGAAAACCCGCCGTCGACCAGGCGGGCCAACCCGTCACCTACGTCACCGACAACGCGGGTGTCCGCACCCCGACATCCCCCATCCCCGTCGCGGGCTGTCCCTGATTCGGCCGAGAGGACCAACACCGTGCCCACCGCCCTGGTGACCCTGCTCCGCAACCTGGCAGGACGCCTCCCGGACGACGATCTGGCTGCCCTGCGCAACTCGTTGGCCGCCCGAGAACTGGAGGATCTGGAGCGGTCCCTCCTGTTCGACCTGGCCGACAACGCCATCGGCCTCACCTCGGACGAACGTGCCCTCCTCACGGCTGCGGGCCTGCACGCCGACAGCCCGATCATCGCCGACCTTCCGCCCGCCACCGTCCCGGAGATCACCTTCCGTCCCGAGTCCACTCAGGACTCGACGGACCAGCCCCTGGTCGCCGCCGCGAAAACGCTTGCGGCTCTGCGGGAAGTCCGAAAGTCCCGTCGAGTCGTGGCCGGGAACCCGGACGAAGCCGGGACTCCGGACAAAACCGTGTATGTGGTGAAGCTGGCCGAGGACGCCGACGTCGCCACCGCGCAGGGGGCGTTGCAGTGGGGGTTGGGTCCGGCACTGGTGGAGGTCATCGCCGACGGCGAGAATCTGCCCCCCTACCAACGGGACGCGTGGGAGGCGGGGACGGTGGTCTTCGCCCGCGCCGACCCGAACGACGCCGCAGGGGGATAGGGCGTCGACTCGCCCCGGGCGTCCGCAGGAGACGTCAGTTCGTCCGGGTCGCGCATGCCCAGCGGGTTAGGGCGGGGGTCACCAGGGCCGCCGCCGTGAACAGGATGGCGAGGGCGGGCCAGCCGAGTGGGCCACCCTCCAGTAACAGCAGGGTCAGCAGCGCGGGGGCGGCGGCCTCGACCGTGCCGTGGGTGAACGTGTTCAGGCCCTGGTAGCGGCCCATCGCGTCGGAGGGGGCCAGGGAGTAGGCGAGGCCCGCGCTGGCGGAGGCGTGCAGGAGCTCGCCCACGGTGCAGACCATGGTGCCGGTGAGGAGCAGCACGACGGTGAACCCGGCGGGCGTGTTGCCGCTGAGCGAGTAGATCAGCATCGCGGTGGCCAGCGCCAGCCCCGATCGTCGCATGGTGCGGGCGGCGTCCGGAGCGGTGTCGACGCCGCGGCTGGCGCGGATGGTGAACAGGACGCTCATCGTCGAGTTCACCGCGAGCAGGACCGACACCAGGGCGGGCGGGGCGGCCGTGCGGTTGACCGTCCATAGTGGAACGATCAGCAGCAGGACCACCCGGTGGGCGTACAGCGCGGCCGAGACCGTGGTCACCGACAGGTACGGCCGGTCGCCAAGGACGTCGGCCCAGCGGCGGGCCGGGCTCTCCGGGGTGTCGGCGGGCGGGGTGAGCCGCGGCAGGCGTATGTGCATCACGGCCGAGGTGAGGAACAGGACCGATCTGGTCAGCGCGAGCGCGAGGTAGGCCGGGCGGGTGTCGGCGGCCAGCGCGGTGGTGGCCAGCAGCGAGCCCGCCCCTATCCCGATGTTGGCCACCACCCGCAGCTCGGCGAAGAACCGCACCCGGTGCGCGGGCCCGGCCAGGCTCGCGACCAGCGCGGCCCGCACGGTCAGGCTTGCCGCGGTCAGCAGCGAGTCCAGCGTGGCGACGACGAGGAACACCGGGAACTCGTGCACCAGGATGTACGCCGCCGCCGTGACCGCCTGTCCGGCCTGCACCAGCGCGCGCAGTCTGCCGGGGTCGCGCCGGTCGGCCAGCGCGCCCGCGGGCAGGCTGGCCAGCACCCCGACGAAGCCCGCGATGGTCAGGCCCATCCCCACCGAGGTCGCGGGGATGCCCGCCGACCGGGTCAGGAAGAGCGCGCTCCCGGCGTACCAGAGGCCGGTGCCCACGGTGTTCACCAGCGTGTTGATGGACATGTCCCGCAGCGGACCCGGCCCGGACAAGATCGACATAAGACCGATTCTCGCGGGTTCCGGCCCTCGGGAAGCATCCCGCTTCACCCCCGGTGGGCAACGACACAGTCCGCCAAGATCGTCGCGGGCCGGAAAAACCCAGCCTGACAAGGGATTCTTCCCGGGTGGACGTCCGGCTGTCCGCTCAGCGGACAGGAATTCGTTGTCATACCAGGCATTCTCGGACCGGTGCCGAGCAACTTCGCGGTGAAGTCACCGTTCCCATAGGGTGGACTCTCGTTCGCCCTGCGGACGAATTCCCTTGCCGGACACAGGGAACGATCGCATCACCGGATGAGTGAACTTCGCGCCAATTCCATCCCTCGGACACCCGTTCGCCCGGCTCGCCTCCGGCCGCGACCCGGATCCGATGCGCCAAGTGGACATCCGCCGCGACGGTCGGGGGTCCGTTCGACCGGGATGGGCTTTTTGCCTGCCATCATGGTGAAAAACGCCTGCCCGCCATCCCGGGCCGGGATGGCGGGCAGGCGGTGAACCACTCAGCCGACGCGCTGCATCGCCTTGTCGCGGCGGGCCGCGACGCTGGAGCCCGACTCGCGGCGGGCCATGCGGCGCAGGACGATCGGGGCCAGCACCAGGCCGACGACGGCCCACGCGCCCAGGACGGCGACCGTCTCCCAGTGGCGCCAGGACTGGCCCAGCTCCACCGCGACCGCCGAGTCCGGCAGCAGAGCGGCGCGCATGCCAAGGCCCAGCCAGTAGATCGGGAACACCTGGGCCAGCCACTGCACCCAGCCCGCCATCGCGGCGATCGGGTAGAACACGCCGGAGATGGCGACCAGGCCCATGATCGGCAGCATGATCAGACCCAGGCTGCGCGGGCTGGTGATCAGCGAGCCGATCACCGCGCCCGCGGGCAGGGTGGCCATCGCGCCGAGCACGACCACGCCGAGCAGCGCCAGCCAGGTGGTCGGCGAGTCCGTGGTCAGGCCGTCGAGCAGGAACGAGCCGGGGACGAGCAGGATCAGCACGCCCGCGACCAGGGTGCCGGTGACCATGACGATCTTGCCGACCAGGTAGCCGAGCATGCCGTTCGGGATCGCCTTGGCGCGCAGCAGGGTGCCGTCCTCGCGCTCCACCGACAGCAGCTGGCTCATGCCGATGATGCCGGTGATGCCCAGGTTCATGCCAAGCGCGCCGGGCAGGGCGAGCACGCCGACGCCCAGGCTGACGCCCTCGACTGTGCTGTCCCGCAGGAAGAACAGCACGACCAGCATGACCACCGGCCAGAACAGCTGGCCGAAGATGTCCTGCCCGTTGGTGAACGTCTGCCGCAGTTCGATCAGGCCGCGCTGCCAGCCCGCGCGCAGCGCCGTCAGGGTGGGGTTCACCTCGTCACCTCTCCCAGCTCGACCGGCGCCTCGCCGTGCCCGGACTCGACCCGGCGCACCAGCTCCAGGTAGGTGTCCTCCAGCGAGGTCCGGCGGACCTCCAGGTCCTCGATCTCCTCGTCGTAGCGGCGGAACAGCTCGCGCACGAACTTGGTGGACTCGGCGGTGGTCTGGCTGAACCGCTCGCCGCCGCGCACCCACCGCACCTCGTCCTCGCCCGCGATGCTGCGGGCCAGCTCGTCGGCGGTGCCGTCGGCGATGATCCGGCCGCCCGCCAGCACGATGATCCGGTCGGCGAGCTTCTCCGCCTCGTCCAGGTCGTGCGTGGTGAGCAGGATCGTGGTGGAGTGCTCCTCGGCCAGGCTGCGCACCAGCTCGTGGAACTCGTGCCGGGCGGCCGGGTCGAACCCGGCGGTCGGCTCGTCCAGGAACAGCATCTCCGGCCTGCCCACGATGCCGATCGCCACGTCCAGGCGGCGCCGCTGGCCGCCGGAGAGCATGCGGACCTTCTTGTCCCGGTGCTCGGTGAGGCCGACGGCCTCGACCAGCTCATCCGGGTCCCATGGCCGCGTGATCGTGTCGGTCGAGTACGGCGCGTAGAAGCGGCCAAGGTGGTCGAGCAGCTCCCGGACCCGCCACTTGCCGTGGTCGCGCCAGGACTGCAGCACCACGCCCAGCCGCGCGCGCCACGCCTCGTCGCCGTGCGCCGGGTCGGTGCCCAGCAGCGACACCCGACCGGCCGAGCGCATCCGGAAGCCCTCCACGATCTCGATCGTGGTGGTCTTGCCCGCGCCGTTCGGCCCCAGCAGGCAGAGCACCTCACCGTGCCGCGCCTGGAATGTCACGTCGTGCAGGACGTCGGTGGTGCCGTAGCGCATGCGCAGGCCCTCGACGTCGAGCACGACCTTCCCGTTGGTCGTCATCGTCCCCTCACTCACCGACCGCCGTCCGACGGTCGTCCTCCGTCGTTCCCTCCGGCCCTGTCCGCCGCCTCGTCCGACACCGGCCGCGCGGGCGGCCGGGCCGGGTGGATCACGATGTCGCCCGCGAACGAGCGGGCCTGTACCCGGACCCGGTCGGTGCCCGGCGCGGGCGGCCCGGACGGGCGCAGCGCGCTGCGCACCCGTCCGACCCTGGTGTGCGCCTCCAGCCACGTCGCCACTCCCGGTCGTACCCCCACCTCGACCTCGCCGCTGGCCGTGATCGCCACGACCGTGCCCCGACCGACCTCGTCGAGCCGGATGTCGCCGCGCGCGGTCTTCACGTCCACATCGCCGCGCGCCGTGCCCACCCGCAGGTCGCCCGCGGCGCCGCGGACCCGTACCGCACCCCAGGCGTGGTCGAGGCGGACGTCGCCGTGCGAACTCTTGACCGTGGTCGGACCCAGGATCTCACCCAGTCGGACGCTGCCGTGGCCGAGGGTGACCCTCGCCGGGCCCGCGACCCGGTCGACGCGCACCTCGCCGCTGCCCGCGGTCAGCCGGACCGGCCCCGTCTCGCCCAGCCGGATGTCGCCGCGGTGGGTCTTGAGCACGCATTCGCCCAGCCGCCCCTCGGCGACGAACCCGCCCAGCGCGGCCTCGCCGCGGACCGCGGAACCCGCAGGCAGGTCGATCCGCACGGTGATCGCGCCGCGGCCGAACGGGGTGTAGTCGCCGTACCAGGGCTTGGTCGCGCGCACCACGATGTTGTCGGCCGTGCGCAGGATGAGGGCCTGCTCGGCGGCCTTCACGTCGGCCCGGCTGTCCGGGTCGGCAGGCCGTAGGTCGACCACGGTGTCCACCCGCTCGGCCGCGACGATCCGCACGTCACCGGCGGCGACGGCGAGGTCGAGGGTCACCGAGACCGGGTCCGGGGTGTCGAACGTGGCCACCTCAGCCCACCCAGCCGGTGAAGCTCTGCCCGCCCTTGCCGGGCTGCGCGGCACCGACGTCGATCATCGTGAAGACATTGGTCAGCACCGAGATCAACCATGCGTTCACCGACATGCCCTCGCGCGCGGCGGCCTCCTCGATCCGGGCCTTGAGCTGCTCCGGCGGTCGGAAGTTGATCCGGGCCGGGGCACTGTCGTCGACCTTGGGCGCGGGTGGCGCCACCTCGGCGCCACGCGGTTCCGGCTCGGCCCGGTCGACCACGACGAAACTCGGCTCGACCCCGCGCAACCGCAGGTGGACGGACCCGGGTGCGAGCTCCCTGGTGATCTCGTCAGCGGCCGTGGACAGCGCGTCCAGCAGGGTCAACCGCGTCGCCGCGGCCAGATGGGCGAGCAGCCGGTCGGTCAGCACCCGCGCGTCGTCACCCTCGGTCGCGGCGGCGACGGCCAGCTCGTGGCGCAGGTGGTCGACATACGGCTGCAACTCCATGGCGCCATCATGGCGCCTAGGTGGCCCGATGGGCAAGCGCGGATCGGTGGACCGTCGAAAGATCGTTCCCGACCGTTCCGTTCGGATGGTGTGGACCAATACAGTGCGCGCACCCTGACACCCCGGCCACGGAAGGCACTCCCATGGCGTTCGGCTCGAAGAGAGCGCTCACTGTCCTCGCGGCAGTGCTCGCGACTGTGGTGACCGCGTTACCCGCGACTGCTGCAGGCGGTCCCACCGGCGACATCGTGTACCGCACACGCGGCGACGGCCGGCTCCTGGCCCTGACGTTCGACGACGGCCCGTCGGACTACACGCCCGCGATCCTGGACCTGTTGCGGGAGCAGCGAATCCGCGCGACGTTCTGTCTGTTGGGGAACCAGGTGGCGGCACACCCGGAGCTGGTGCGGCGGATCGTGGCCGATGGGCATGCCATCTGCAACCATACGTTGCAGCACGAGGACCTGGCGGCGAAGACGCCGGAGGAGATCCGGTCGATCCTGGTGACGACCAATGACGCCATCCGGCAGGCCGCCGGGGACCCCAACCTGCCGATCCGGTACTTCCGGGCGCCGTATGGGAGCTGGGGAGCCGCGCCCGGGATCGCCGCCTCGCTGGGGATGTCGTCGTTGGCGTGGACGGTGGATCCGCAGGACTGGGATGGATCCGGGGCCGAGGTGATCTCGGCTCGGTTGTCCACGCAGATCTATCCGACCGCGGTGGTGTTGAGCCATGACGGGGGTGGGGATCGGGCGCCTACCGTTGCCGCTTATCGGGGGTTGATTCCGCAGTGGAAGGCCGCCGGGTGGGGGTTCGACTTTCCGGCGGTGACCGGGGGCGGGTTCTCCTGTACCGCCCCGGCTTGGGGGCGGGATGTCAGCTATGTGGGTGGGAGTCGGGTCTCGTCCGGGGGACGGGTCTACCAGGCGAACTGGTGGGTGCGGGTGGAGAAGCCGGGACAGGCACCCTGGGTCTGGGCAGATCTCGGCGCCTGCTGATTCAGCACGACGCAGGACCCGGGGATGGCGGGGTGGTCCCGTCGTCCCCGGGTCCTGGCGGTTGTCGCGTTGCGTGGTCGGATGCCGCGTTGTCGGGGCGCGGGATCACGTTCCTGTCGGTTGGTGGATGAGGGTGTTCAAGGCGGCTGGTGTCGTGGGTGGGCGGCCGGTGGTGTGGTGGTAGCGGCGGATGATGTCGCGGTGGCGCGCTGGTCGGCCTAGTGCGCGTTCCAAGCGGAGCAACGGATTGCGGTGCGGGGGCGGGAACGCCGTTGCCAGGGCCGCCAGCAAGGAGTGGGTGGAGATTTCAGCGGTGGTGAGGATCCAGTCGACCCCGGGGTCGAGCGCCAGAAGTGTCAAAGCAAGGTGTTCGACACGGTGGTCGCGTTCGCGGCGGGCCAATGCCAACCGGAGCGAGGCCGCGTAGGCCGCTTGCGTATCCAGTCCCAATGGCGGCGACAGACGCGCGGCACGGCGGCGGGATTGTTTGGCTCCGAGTGGGAGCAGAGGTTCCTGTGCGGGCGCCCGATCCAGCAACTCGGGAACCAGCAACCCATCGACCTCGACCCCGAGAGCGCGTAGGGAAATGCGATCAGCCGCCGCCCCGGCTCCGGACGGCCCGGCAAGCTGGATCGCCGCTTCGAGGCCCGACGAGGTGACGCCATGGTCCGTCAGCACAGCGGCGACAGGAGGTGCGTCGACCAAAGCCAGCAGCAGATGCTCGGTACCGACCCGACCGTGTCCAAGCCGCCGAGCGTGCCCGGAGGCCGTGCCAAGAACCTGTCCCAGAACCGGATGATCTCCGCGAAACATCACACGTCCAACGATCGGTGCTTACGGTGAACAGTCTGCTTCGTGACGCCGAGCCGCAAGGCGATGTCCTGCCACGACCACCCCGCCCCCCGGGCCGCCGCCACCTGCTGAGCCTCCAGCTGCTCCACCAGATGACGAAGACGGGCAACCGCCCTTAAGGAGACGTCGGGGTCGGCAGCACGAGTCGCCTCGTCCAGGTCCGCGAGCAAAGTCATGTCGTCAGCGTATGCTGACACTCGTCGGTCGTCAACACATGCTGACGACTCACGCCTCGGTGGCCGTCGCCGCCCATGCGGAGAGGTCGTCGCGGCGGATGGCGGCTGCCATGAGGTCCGGGAACATGTCCGGTGTACACGCGAACGCCGGGATTCCCAGCTCACTGAGGGCGGCGGCGTTCTCCCGGTCATAAGACGGCGTGCCGGAGTCCGACAATGCAGGCAACGCGACCATCTGGACGCCGGACTCGGTCATCTCGGCGGCCCGTCGCAGCAGTTCCGCCTGGACGCCGCCCTCGTAGAGGTCGCTGATCAGCACCACCAGCGTGTTCTCCGGCTGCGTGATCAGGCCCTGGCAGTACGCCAGCGCGCGGTTGATGTCCGTGCCGCCGCCGAGCTGGGTGCCGAACAGGACGTCGACCGGGTCGGTCAGGTGCTCGGTGAGGTCGACCACGGCCGTGTCGAAGGCGACGAAGTGGGTCTTCAGCGCGCGCATGGACGCGAGTACGGCGCCGAACAGGCCCGAGTACACCACCGACTCGGCCATCGAGCCGGACTGGTCGACGGCCAGGATGATCTCGCGTTGGACGCTGCTCTGCTTGCGGCCGAAGCCGATCAGGCGTTCCGGGATGATCGTGCCCAGCTCGGGGGAGTAGTGCCTGAGGTTCTGCCGGATCGTGCGCGGCCAGTCCACATCGGACAGTCGCGGTCGGTGGGTGCGGGCCGCCTTGTCCAGGGCGCCCTTGATGGCGGCGCGGGTGGGTTCGGCCAGCCTGCGTTCCAGTTCCTCGACGACCGTGCGGACGACCTCGCGGGCGGTCTCCTTGGTCTCCTCGGGCATCACGCCGTTGAGGGTGAGCAGGGTGCCGACCAGGTGGACGTCCGGTTCGACGGCGGCCAGCAGCTCCGGTTCCAGCAGCATGCGGGTCAGGCCGAGGCGGTCGACCGCGTCGCGTTGCATCACCTGTACGACCGTGCTGGGGAAGTAGCGGCGGATGTCGCCCAGCCAGCGGGCCACCGTGGGGGCCGAGGCCGCCAGATTGCCCGCGCGGCCGCGCCGGGCCTGGCCGGGTTCGCCGTCGTAGAGGGCGGCCAGCACGCCGTCCAGGCCGGTGTCCGCTGTGGACAGTGCGGGGCCGGTGCCGTCGGCGGCGCCGCCCAGGACGAGGCGCCAGCGGCGGAGGCGTTCGGGTTCGGGGATCACGGGCGGCTCCCGGGGGTCACGCCGAGCAGGGTCTGCAGTACGGGCAGGACGCGGGCGGCGCGGTCGTCGTCCAGGTCGGTCGCGGCGCCGACGGCCGGGCGCGGGGCGCCGGTGAGGGTCGCGGCCCGTTCGCCGATGGCGCGCTTCTCCGGGGCGGCGAACGCGCCGAAGGTGCGCCGGAGCAGGGGAAGGACCTCGGTGAACAGCTCGGCGGGGATGCCTGCGAGCCAGGTGTCGATCACCCGCAGCAGGCGTTCGTCGTGGACGAGCAGGAGGCCGCCGCCCGCGAAGAAGCCCTCCACGTAGGCGGCTCCGGCGCGCGGGTCGACGCCCGCGGTGAGCGAGCGGGCGAGCCTGCGTTCCACCTCGGCGGTGTCGATACGGTCCGCGTCCTGAAGGAGACGGGTGAGGCGGCCCGCCAGCAGCGGGGCAAGCGACTCCCGCACCGCCAGCCGGTGCAGTGCGGTCAGCCAGCGGTCGGTGGCGTCCTCGCCCAACAACCCGGTCGCGTCGTGCACGCGGGCGACCAGCTCGCAGAACCGGGCCGCTTCCTCGTCGTCGATGCCGTGGGTGGCGGGCGGCAGACCGGCGCAGACGCGGTCCAGCACCCGCAGGGCCACGGTCAGCAGCGCCGTCGTGTCGGTGCCGCGCACGTCGCCGTAGCGGGTGGCGCGGGCCAGCGCGGGCAGCGCGGTCATCAGGTGCGCCACGTCGGCGTCGGCGGCGGCGCGCGCGTCCAGCGCGGTCAACGCGTCGGGCAGGGCGTCGGGGAGGTCGGCGAGCAGGCAGTCCTCGACCGCGTCGGTGACCTCGGCGAGCGGTGGCGTGCCCGCGACCGTCGCGCGCACCGCCGTCGTCGCGGCCGCGATCACCGTGGTGCCCTGGGCGGCGGCCGTCACCAGGTCGACCTCCAGCGACGGGTCCCAGGCCAGCTGCCAGGTCTCGCGGAAGGTGCCCTTGCTGCGTTTGGCCGACTCGACGCGCCTGCCCCACGGGACGCCGAGCACGACGAGGCGGTGCAGCAGCTGTGACCGGTCGAGACCGCCGGGGGTGCGCAGGTCGATGTCGAGCTCGCGGGACAGCGGGTCGCGCGGCAGCCGCAGGCGTTTGGCGGTGCTCACCACGTCGGCGGTCAACGGCGGGCGCGGCACCGAGTCCGGCACCTCGCCCAGCGTCTCGCCGACCAGCATCCGGCGGGTGACCAGGTCGGCGCGCACGTCGTCGCCCGCGCACAGCACCGCGCGGGTCGCCTCCGACACCTCCGCCAACCCGGCCGACGCGCGCCCGCGCAACGCGGCCAGGGCGTCGGCGAGCCGCACCGCCTCGATCACGTGCGCGGTCGAGACCGGCAGGTCCTCCTCGCGTAGCACGCCCGCGACCGCGGTCAGCCAGCGCGTGGTGGTGTGCTCGTCGGAGCCGAACAGGTGGTGGTACCAGCCGGGTGAGCGCACGCCCGCGCCGTAGCCGCTGCCCGCCGCCAGCCTGCCGTGCGTCCACGGCACCCAGGTGCAGGTGACCTTGCGCTTCGGCAGTCCCTTGAGGATGGCCTGGTCGTGGCTCGCGGGCGGCAGCGGGTCGGCCAGCGCGGGCACGTGCCAGGCGCCGCAGACGACCGCGATCCGCTGGAAGCCCTCCTTGCGTGCCTTGCGCAGCACCGTGCGCATGTGGGCTTCGCGGCGCTGCTCGCGGACGTCGGTCACCTCGTGGTCCTCGCGCAGCGCCGCCATGGCCTCGGCGATCACCTCGAACGGGGACTCGGCGCCGCGCCGGGACTCGATCACGTCGTCCCACCAGCGCTCGGGATCGTCGTAGCCGCCCGCCGCGGCCAGCTCCGCCAGCGGGTCCGAGTCCACAGTGGAGCATTCATCGCTCGCGAACCGGTACGCGGCAGGCAGGTCGCAGAACCGCACCGGGATCCCGGACTCGACCGCGTGCCGCAGCGCCTGCCACTCCGGGCTGAATGACGCGAACGGCCAGAACGCGGCCCGCGACACGTCGTCGGCCGCGTACGCCAGCAGCGCCACCGGCGGCCGCAGCGCCGGGTCGGCGGCGAACCCGACCAGCGTGTCGGCCTCCGGCGGGCCCTCGATCAGCACCAGGTCCGGCCGCAGCTCGGTCAGCCGGGCGGCGACCGCGCGCGCCGACCCCGGGCCGTGGTGCCGGATCCCCAGCAGGTGCGTGGTCATCGGCCGGTGATCTCCTGGCCCGCCCGGTAGAAGTCGGCCCAGCCGTCGCGCTCGCGCACCACCGTCTCCAGATACTCGATCCAGACCGCGCGGTCGGCCACCGGGTCCTTGACGACCGCGCCGTGGATGCCCGCGGCCACGTCGTGCGGGCGCAGCACCCCGTCGCCGAAGTGCGTGGCCAGCGCCAGACCGCCGGTCAGCACGCTGATCGCCTCCGCGGTCGACAGCGTGCCGGACGGCGACTTCACCGCGGTGCGGCCGTCCTCCGTGCGACCGGACCGCAGCTCGCGGAACACGGTGACGACGCGCCGGATCTCGGTCAGCTCGGCGGCCTCGGCGGGCAGCCGCAGCGAGGTGCCCAGCTGCGCGACGCGGCGGCTGACGATCTCCACCTCGGCCTCGGCGGTGTCCGGCAGCGGCAGGACGACGGTGTTGAACCGGCGGCGCAGCGCGCTGGACAGCTCGTTGACACCCTTGTCGCGGTTGTTCGCGGTGGCGATCAGGTTGAAACCGGGACGGGCCTGGACCTCGGTGTTCAGCTCCGGGACCGGCAGCGTCTTCTCGGACAGGATGGTGATGAGGGTGTCCTGGACGTCGGCCGGGATGCGGGTCAGCTCCTCCAGCCGGGCGATCTTGCCGTCGCGCATGGCGCGCAGCACGGGACTCTCCACGATCGCCCGCTCGCTCGGCCCCTCGGCGATGAGCCGCGCGTAGTTCCAGCCGTAGCGGATGGACTCCTCCGAGGTGCCCGCGGTGCCCTGGACGAGCAGCGTCGAGTCGCCGCTGATCGCGGCGGACAGGTGCTCGGACACCCAGGTCTTGGCGGTGCCGGGGACACCGAGCAGCAGCAGCGCGCGGTCGGTGGCCAGGGTGGCGACGGCGACCTCCATCAGCCTGCGCGGGCCCACGTACTTGGGGCTGATCGCGGTGCCGTCGGGCAGCGTGCCACCCATCAGGTAGGTGACCACGGCCTGCGGCGACAACCGCCACGACGGCGGCCGCTCCCGCTCGTCCAGCGCGGCCAGCGCCGCCAGTTCGGCGGCGTACTCGTCCTCGGCGTGCGGCCGGAGCACCGCGGTCGTCATGTCAGCTCCTGGTGGGGGTGAGAGGTCTGGTGGCGGAGGTCATCGGGTCGGCAGATCGGTCAGTTCCTCGTACATGGCGCGGCGGAAGGCCAGGGTCTCGGCGAGCCCGCGGCGCCAGTGCGGCGCCTCGGCGGACGGCCGGGCCAGGGCCACCGGGTGGCGCAGGCAGGCGTGCGGGACGGTCTCGGCGATCACGGCGGCGGCGTGCGCGACGTGGCGTTTGTCGCCCTGGGCGCCGATCCAGTCGAGCAGGACGTCGCCCAGGTCGGGGGGCCACGGGGCCGGGAGCTCGCGGGCGAGGTAGGCGGCGGTCTCGGTGTCGAGGCCGGTCAGCAGGGCGGCCACGGCCTCGGCGCGGTCGGCCGCCGGGAGGGCGCCGACCAGGGCGCCCGCCTCATGGCCCGCCGGGTTGACGGCCAGCAGGGCGCGGGCCCAGGCCGGGTCGCGCTGCCGGAGCGTGGCCTGGACCAGGCTCTCCCGCAGCACGCTCGGGGCGACGCCGTCGACCTTGCGCGCGGCCACCTCGGCGGGCGTGCCGAACGTGTCCCAGAAGCGGAGCGGGGTGGCGGCGACGAGCTGGCGCAGGATGGCCGTGCGACGTTCCCCGCTCGACGGCGCGCGGAGGCCGTCGCGCGGGGCGTCGTCGGTCGGGAGGTTGATGACCAGGGTCTTCCCGCGCAGGCCCGCGAGCGGCAGCATCCGCTCGACCATGCGGGCACCCAACGCGGAGTCCGGGAGCCCGGCGAGTATCTCGGCGGCACGCTGGCGGACCGAACCGGCGCGGTCGTCGAGGGCGCGTTCCAGGAACTCCTCGTCAGTGGGGCGGATGCGCGGGGCGAGCAGGTCGAGGAACGCGGACCGGACATCCGCGGGCTCGCTGTCCCAGGTACTCCCGAGCGCGGCCCGCGCGGCGTCCGGGTCGGTGGTGAGAGCACGGGTGAACCAGGCGCGGCGCTGTACGAGACTGCCGTACTGCCAGAGGTCGGTGTCGTCGTCCGGCACCGGACTGGCCAGGAACGCCCACTCCGGGTTGCGCGCGCCCAACCACCCGCCGACCGGCCCGGCCGCCGCGGCCAACGGCTCTCGCAACAGGATCCGGCTCCCGGCGGCGTCCGCGAGCGCCGGAACCCGCTCCGGCGGCACCCGGAACCCGGCGGCGGTGACGGCCTCCAGCCATTCCCGCAGCACTTCCGGCCGGTTCTCCGCCAACAACCGCGCCAACCGCTCCCGCGCGGCGGACGGCACCACCGGCCGCGGGTCGGCGGCGGCCCTGGGCAGGGGTGTGAGATCCGTGCGGGCGACCTGCCCGGCCCGCCGCGCGGCCGCCAGCAGCACGGCGGCGACCAGCACCTGCTCCGCCGGATCGTCCCTGGTGGCGACGGCCTGCCGCACTTCCTCGGGCAACTGCGCCGGATTCGGCACTCGCCGCCGCGTCCCCAACAACGCCGCCCCGACGACGTCCTCCCACGCGCTCACGCCGACACCCCGTGGTCGGGTGCGGGACGTGGAGTCGTGCGGTGGTCGGTGTTCACAGTCGGACCGCCCGGGAGTCGTGCCAGCAGGTGAGGGGGTGCAGGCCCGCCGGGGTCCATTCGGCGCCGAGGGTGGCCGGGGTGGTGGCGGTGAGGGCGAGGAGGGGCCAGTGGTCGGTGCCGGGGATGAGCGGCAGGGACGCGCCGGTCGGGTCGGTGAGGGCCCAGGTTCGGGCGTCCGGCATGGGGGTGGCGGCGACGTCGGAGAGCAGGACCGGCCAGCGGTCGAGCCAGGGGTCGGCGGCCAGGGCGTCGGCGAGGGAGTCGAGGGCGGTGGCGACGGTGTCGCCGGGTGGGTCGGTGACCGGGACCGGGTCGCCGCGGTCGGCGATCACCGCGCGGACCGGGGCGGCCGCCGGGTGGAAGGCGAGCTCGGCGGGCAGGACGTGGCCCGCGGGGATGGACGAGTCGATCGAGCGGCCCGCCGGGGCGAACGACAGGACCAGCGCGGCCCGGCCGGTGCGGGTGCCGCGCAGCCAGACGCGGCGGGTGACCAGCCGGTCGTGTTCCTCGTCGGCGATGCCCACCACCAGCCAGTCGTCGGTGACGCGGGGGCCGTCGGCGAGGACCTTGGCGGTGTCCACGGTGAAGCCGAGCCGGGCCCGGACGGTGTCGGCCAGGGCGGGTGGCAGGTCGTCGAGGCGGGTGACGGCGTCGGCCAGCAGGTGCAGCAGGGCCAGCTCGGTGAGCAGCGGGCCGTGCCAGTCGCGCCCGCGGCCGAGCAGGGACGCGGCCCGGCGCAGCCCACCCGCGAGGCCCGGTGCCTGCGCGTCGACCATGCGGGCGGCCACCCCGTGCAGGTCGGCGACGCCGTCCGGGCCCAGCGTGCCCAGGCCGGCGCGGACCCGGTCGGTGAGCCATTCGCGCAGCTCGGCGGCGCCGCCGAGGACTCGGTCGAGCCGGTCACCGGCGCGTTTGGCGGCCGCCTGCTCGTCGCGCGGGGCGGCGGCGCGCTTCTCCGCGCGGTCGGCCCGGTCGGCGCGGCTGTCCAGCCAGATGCCGACCCAGTCCGGCTGCGGCCCGGCGGCCACCCCGCCCGCCGACCACAGCAGCAATAACCCCAGCGCGTGCTTGCACGGGAACTTCCGGCTCGGGCACGAGCACCTGTACGCGGGCCCCGCCAGCTCCACGCACGTCTGGTACGGCTTCTTCCCGCTGCCCTGGCAGTCGCCCCAGATCGCCTCGCCGGACACGCCGAGCCCGGACCACTTCGACGCCACCGCCTGGCCGCGCCCGGCCTTCGCCGAGGCCGCGTCCGGGGCCAGCCCGATCACGCGCTCGGCGTCCCAGGGCGCCACCACCGGTGTCGTCATGATCGTCCCTCCCGCTCGAACCCCTTGGCCGACAGGCGATCCCGCCCCGGCCCCGACCCGGCACACCTTGCCGGCACCCACCGACAGTCACGCGCCGACCCCGCCCCGTCTCCGCTCAGGGCGGCTCGGGTGGCCCTCGGGCCGGGTTCCGGACTGTCGCAACGGGACAGCGTTCGCCCGGCGCGAAACCGGGTCGCCGAAGGGCGCTTGACGGGGCGTCGCGGTGGATGGCACTATCTAGGGCATGGGCAACCAGCTGTGACATTCCGGGACTTCCTCCCCGTGTGAACCCCAGCCTCGTGCTGAGTGGTCCGGGGGTCCCGAAGCGAAATCATCCTCCCGCGCGATCGCGTCATGCCGTGGTTCCGGCATGGCCATGATCTGGCGGACAGCGTATCCAGACGCCACGTTCGGTCCGACCTCGCTCGCGGACCGTCCCCTGCCACGGCCTTTCCCGGCCGCGGCCGCTGTTCCGTCGACTCGTGCCGTAGAGAGCGACCACACGTACCTCGCCAGGAGGCCCGCATGGCTGCCAAAAAGACCCACGCTGACAAGGCGGACATCAAGCAGAAGTTCGAGCAGATCCTTGCCCGCAAGAACGGCTCCGGCCGCGACGGCGTGGCGCACACCGACGGCGGTTCGCGCGTCGCGCCCCGGATCCCGGTGGCGCGCAAGCAGAGCTTCCGCCGCAAGTCGATCTGATACTCGACTTTAGGACACTGTAGACACAGTAGATCCCACGGACACCGTTTCCCGCCGGGCATTCCGCTCGGCGGGAAACGGTGTGTCCGCTATGGCGACTCAGCTGGTCGGGCTGGTTGACTCCACTGTGGACGACACCGTCGTGGTCGGTTCCACAGAGGACGGTGGGTTCGTCGTACTGGGGGAACCGGTGGGGGAACCGGTCGACGAGCCGGGCGCCGACGTGCTCGGCACGGTGGTCACCGGCGCGCTCACCGACGGCGTCGGCGGCACGGTCACACTGGCGCGCACCGGCGGGACTGCCGTGGGCGTGGGCGAGGTCGTCGGCATGGTCGGCTTCAGCACGTCCAGGATCTCCGACTTCACCTCTTCCAGCTCCGCCTGGATCTGCGCCGCCGTCATGCCCCGCATGCGCGCGGCCAGATCGCCCATGCCGGACCAGATGCGCTCCAGCTCGGCCCGCACCTGTTCGCTCGGCACGTCCGGCAGCGTGACCACCAGCTGCGAGGCCAGCGCGAACGTCAGGCAGCCGGTGCACGAGCTGTTCACCGCCACCGCCACGTTCTCCGGCACGACGTCCGCGTGCCCGATGACCACCACGACCTGGAACGCGATCGCGACCGACGCGCACGCGCGGCAGTTGGCGAGCGCGTAGGCCTCGTTGCGGTTGTCCGCGTCGCCATCGGTCACCCACACGAGAGCGAACGCGACCTCGTAGCGGACCGTGCCGTCGGTCGTGTTCCAGGCGAACGCCCGGTTGTCGCCGGGACGCACCGGCCCCGGCTGGTCGAACGGGAACACCCACGTCGGCGCGGCGGGTTGCCCGGCGGCGGGCACCAGCACGGTCGCCATGACCGGGTGTTCCTTGGTGGGCAACGTCTTCGACCGCTCCTGCGGCCACACCGTCCGGACCGCGCCGGTGGAGCCCTCGCGGACCGCGCTCGTCACCGGCTCGTGACCGGCGTCGAACCGGGGCGTGTGACTCGCCAGCGGCAGCACGTCCTGCACGGCTCCGCGCTCGTCCGGCCGGATCGGCCGGTAGTTGTCGTCGGCGGGCCACCACGCCCACGCCAGACCGGCGAGCACGGCCAGTCCGACCAGGCCCGCGATGCCCCGCCGCACCGGCTTGCCCTCGGTGCGCTTCCAGTTTTTCGCGACCGTCCGCCGAACCATGCGCGCGACCATGAAGAACGTGCCAAGCAACGGGACCGCGATCGCCAGCATCCCCAGGCCGCGCACCAGCACCATGGCCAGGTCACCGTCGTCCCAGGCCGTCCCGGCGGCGCTCCACTGCTGTCCCACCCCGTGCCAGGCCGTGCCGACGATCCGGGGGAGCGTCAGCACGACCATGACCGCCGAGAACAGCAGCGTCGGCACCACGAACAGCACCCACAGCGTCACGACCGCGCGCGCCCACGGCTTGAGCACCGTGACCTCCGGCGAGCGCCACTTGTGCGGCAGCAGTCCCACCAGCGTCGGCTTGATGCGGTGGAACAGGTCCGGGACACCGGTGAGATCGGCCAGCACGTGGTAGCCGTCGAACCGCACCATCGGCGCCAGCTGCCGGGCCATCTGCACCAGCTGCGTGGCGATCACCAGCAGCAGCGCGTCCCAGCCGGAGAACCACCAGCCCACGTACATGGCGATCGCGACCAACGCGTTGAAGTAGAGCCCGCCCAGGTCGGTGCGCAGCCGCCCGGCCCGGCCGAGGCGGTAGCTGTCGGTCACGTCGGTGTAGAAGGCAGGCCAGGCGACGTAGAGGCCGAAGCCCATCGCGCCCGGCGTCGCGCCCCCGTAGCGCGCGGCGGCGGCGTGCCCGAACTCGTGGAAACCGGCCGACACCACGGTGGCGACGAAGACGAGCAGCAGCAGCGACGGCTCGTGCAACGCCTCGTACGCCGCGCCCGCCAGGCCCTTCTCGAACAGCACCCAGTACGAGATCGCCAGGAACGCCGCCACCGCGAGCACCACCACGACGGGCGCGAACAGCGCGGCGAACGGCGCGGTGACCCGCCGCGTCACCTCCGGGTTGGAGATCACGCACCGCAGCCGCAGCCCCAACAGGGGAGTGGCCTTGCGCGGCGCCGGTTCCGAGCCGTCGGCCAGCCGCAGCAGACCGAGCGCGCGCAGCTTGCCGTCGAGCAGGGTGCGCACGTCGTCGGCGCTCACCCGGCGGCGGATCGCGGCACTCACCGCGTCGGCGACCGCCCGGTGGTCCCGCTGACCGTCCACAGCGGACAGAACCTGGTAGAGCAGCGGGGTCAGCTGGACGACCTGGCCGTCCCGGCGCCGCACCAGCGCGGGCGGCCTGCGGTAGCCGGACCCGCGCATCTCACCGATCAGCTCGACGCCCTCGGCCCGGTGCGGCACGCCCGCGGGCACCGCGCGGGACGCCTCCTCGGCGCCCCGCGCGGGAGTGTCTGACCCGGAGGTGACACTCATGTGTTACTGCTCCACGCCGGAGGTCTGGTCGGCGGTGGCGTGCGCGTCGGCGTCGATGGTCTGGTTGATGATCGCGTCCTGCTGCGCGATCGCGGTCGACGCCGAGTCGTTGGAACCGATGTTGGCCGACACGGCCGCGTCGATCGGCGCGGCGATGTTGGCGTTGGCGGCCACCGCGCCGTTGATCGGGGCGGTCAGGTCGAGATCGCCCTTGACGTTGACATCCACGTTGAGCAGACCGCCCTGCAACGCCCCGCTCACGTCATCCGGGATGTCGGCACCGCTCTGCGCGGGCGGGGTGTCGGGCGTGTCGCCCTGGTCGATGTCGCTGTCCTGGGTCGAGTGCGCCACGGCTTCACCGGTGATGCCCTGGCCGATGGCGACACCCTGGTCCGCCAACGCCTGCGCGGTCGACCCGTCGGACAGCACGTTCGCCCCCACCGCCGCGTCGATCGGCGCGGCCACGTTCGCGTTCGCCGCCACCGCCAGGTCGACCGGCGCCGCCAGGTCGAGCCCGAGGTCCAGGTCGACGTTGAGGTCAAGCAGCGAGTAGACCTCCTTGTCCGGCAGCGCCACCCCGCCCTCGGCGGCCAGCTCGTCCTGCGACAGCGGGGTCAGTTCGATCTCGCTCATCCATCCACTCCACTGGTCCGGGATTTCGGCTTTCCGACGAACCGGCACTTACCCGGCCCATTCCGCCGCGAAACGGGTGCGGATGTGTTTCCGGAGCTGAATCGCGGTCATATCACCTGCCCATAGCGGACGCTTATGGGCGGTGAAGTCGGATGTTTAGAACGCGAATCCCGGTACGGCGCGTGACGGTACCCGGGAAAGCGCCACCCGAAACAACCTTACGAACCGGGGGTGCGGTGTGGCAGGGTCCGACAGGGAGCACGGGCCGGGATGTCGGAGGTGGGACGTGGCCGTCGGGGTGCGGGAACGACACCGGTTACCGGTGCGGGAGTTGGTCGCGGCCAGTGTTGGCAACGCCGTTGAATGGTATGACTGGAGTGTCTATGCGACCTTCAGCACGTACCTGGCCAACGCGTTGTTCGCGCCGGACAGCAAGAAGTTGGTGGCCACGTTCGCGACCTACGCGTTGGCGTTCTTCTTCCGGCCGTTGGGCGGGTTCCTGCTCGGCCGGTTCGCCGATGTGCGGGGCAGGCGGCCCGCGATGATCCTGACCATCGTGCTGATGGCGGGCGGGTCGCTGGCGATCGCGGTGTTGCCGACGTTCGCACAGGTGGGGTGGTTGGCGCCGGTGTTGTTGCTGGTGGCCAGGATCGCGCAGGGCATGTCGATGGGCGGGGAGGTGTCGAACGCCTCCGCCTACCTGGCCGAGATCGCGCCCGCGGGCAGGCGGGGCCGCTACTCGTCGTTCTTCTACCTCTCCACCGGGACGGCGGTGCTGGTCGCGTCGCTGCTGGGCTACTTCCTCACCCGGGCGTTGAGCAAGGCCGACATGGGGAGCTACGGCTGGCGGATCCCGTTCCTGGTGGGCGGTCTGCTCGGCCTCGCGGGTCTGGTGCTGCGCCGCAACCTCGGGGAGACCGAGCAATTCGAGCACAACAAGGAGAAGGCGCGCCGGGTGCGGAATCCGCTCCTGCGCACACTGCGCGAGTATCCGCGGCAGGTCGGGTGGTTGTGCGGATTCACCCTGCTCTCCACCCTCTGCTACTACACCTTCTTCAGCGCGTTGACCCCGTTCGCCATCGACACCAGGAAAGCCGACAGCTCCGATGTCTTCCTCGCGCTGTCCATCGCGACGGCGTTGTTCGTCGTGCTGCAATACCCGATGGGCGCGCTCGCCGACCGGGTCGGCCGCCGCCCGCAGCTGCTGGTCTGGTCGGGCGCGACCGCCGTGCTGATCTACCCGTTGTCCACGTTCGTGCGGCCAGGACTGGGCAACCTGCTGGTCGTGTTCTGCGTCGGCCTCGCCCTCTACACCGCGATGACCTCGATCGCCCCGGCAATCATGAGCGAGCTGTTCCCGACCGAACTGCGCGGGCTGGGCATCGGCGCCTGGTACAACCTCACCGTCGCGCTGTTCGGCGGCACCGCGCCGCTGGTGATCACCGCGCTGGCCGCGGCGGGCGCGTCGACTCTGTTCTTCTGGTACGTCGCGCTCGCCGCCGTGGTCGCGTTCCTGGCCGTGCTGACCCTCCCGGAGACCAAGGACCTCGATCTCACCTGACACCGCGTCCGTCGCGATCAGGGCTTCGGCCTGCGGATCGGCCGGCATGATGAGGCGATGGCGCAGGTCTACCTCGTGGTGTCGGCGTTCGAGCAGAAGTACTGGCTCAGCGAGTTCATCGGGCACGTGCTCGACGCCTTCGACCACGAGCAGACCGATGTCGTGCTCAAGCGGCCGCGCCGCGACTACAACCGGTGCGGGATAGCGCATCACCTGCGCGGGCTCGTGGCCCGCCGGGCGGACTACGCAGGCGGGCTGATCATGCCGACCGATCCGGCGCGGCTGCGGGACGACCTGGTCGAGTTCTGCGCCGAGGTCGCCGGGCCGGTGGTGTTCCTGGACGTGGAACCGTTCGAGACCGAGGCCGGGTATCCGCCGAACACCGCCTTCATCGGCTACTCCTCCCGGCAGATCGGCGAGGCGGCCGCGCGGTGGCTCGCGGGCGTCGTGCCCCGGCGGGACCCGGCGGTGTTCGTGGCCGCCAGCCATGAGCACGCCGACCGACAGGCCGGGTTCGCCGAGATCCTGCGGACCTTGCTGCCCGAGGCGAGCCTGGTGGTGGACGACTCCTGTCGTTACGTACGGATCGCCGCGCGGGACGCGGTCCGCGCGCGCCTGCTCGGCGGCCACCGCTTGGACGCCGTGTTCTGCACCAACGACGAGATGGCCCTGGGGGCGGTCGAGGCACTGCAGTGGGAGGGCGTGGCGGACACCGTGGTCGTCGGCGTGGACGGTGCCGCGGAAGCCCTGGCGCACATCGACACGGGCACCGGACCGTTGCGGGCCACGGTGGTCCAGGACGGCTACGACATCGCCACGGGGGCTGTCGACCTCCTGCACCGCCTGCGTTCCGGTCGACCGGTTCCCACGCGGACCCTGCTGGTTCCGCAGGTGTACGCCAACCGCACCCGCGAGTCGGGGTGCCCGGCCGCGATCCCGCAGGTGCACAACGAGATGCGGGATGTCGGCGCGGGCGCCACCCTCGGCTACGCCAGGAACGTCTGGATCACCAACAACGCGCCCGGCTGACGCTGGACCCCGATCGCCGCCCCTGACCGGGGTTTTCGCTCGGTCGAGTGGTGCCGCGCGCCCTGGGACGGGATTCGTGGTGTGCTGGCGAACACCACGCGTGTCTCGTGAACAAGGGCCGACCGAGCGACCGGGCCCGCGCGAACGTGTGAATATTTCATTCGGTCGGGTAGCGCGCCGCAGGGCTTGCGGGACACCCGACCGGGGCAGGGCCACTCTCCAATGGTGACACCCGCACCAGTCCCGGATCGGTGGTGGGCCGCGCGGTGGGTGGCGGTCGCCGCGCACCCGCTCGCGGCCGTGCTGTACCTGACGCTGCCCGCGGGCGGCGCCCGGGTCGCGGTGGCGGCGATCGGCGCGGTCGGGATCGGGACGGTGCTGGCCCGTACCAGCGGCATCACCCGCAACGCGGCGATCTGGTGGGTGCTGGCCTGCTCGCAGGCGCTGGCGGTCGCGGGCTGGGCGCTGGAGTCCTGGCCCGATGCGCCGTACCTGCTGGTCGCGGCCGGGATCATCCCGCTGGCCGGGCTGTTCGTCGGCACCGACCAGTGGTGGTTCCGGCTGGTGCCGCTGCTGGACACGTGCGTGGCCGCGGTGGCCGCGGGCGTGCTGGTGTGGACGCTGCCGGGTAACGGCCCGATCGCGCCCGCGGTCGCCTGGGTCGCGGTCGCGGCCTGCGCGACCGCCGCGTTCGTCTCCACCGCGCACCGCACCGCCGCCTGGCTGCTGGGCTGGTCGGCGGCCTGGCTGGGCACCGCGGAGCTGCTGCGCTCGGCCCCGGGCACCGCGCCGTGGCTGGTGATCTGGGCGTCGCTGCTGCTGGTGCTGGCCCGGTTCGACACTGAGCGGCACCCGGAGGAGCACTGCGCCCGGTGGGCGGAGCGGCTGGCGCTGGTGATGTGCGTGCTGCCGCTGCCGATCCTGCTGGTGCTGCGCGCGGTGCGGGCGAGCACGGACGACATCATCGTCATCGCGGCGGGCTCGCTGCTGGTCACCGCGCTGTTGCTGCTGCGCGTCTCGGTCACCCAGCGCGGCGTGGTCGCCTTCCCCGGCCTGCGCGGCGAGCTGCGCAAGCGCACCGCGCGGTTGGTGGCGTTGTTCGTGCTGCTGGCGCTGCTGCCGTTGATCACGCTGGCGTACCTGTCGATCAGCGGCGCGCACCGGATGGTCGCCGACGAGGTCGACCGCAGGCTCGCGCACAGCGCCGAGGTCGCGGGGCAGGAGCTGCGGGACCGGCTGGCCAGCGTGTCCGCCCTGGTCGACTCCTACGCCCGCCGCCCGTCCCTGCAGTCGGCCGACTTCGACGCGCCCGGGTCCGCGGCCGTGCTGACCGCCTCGGTCGACTCGCTGTTCTCGCAGAACGCCGCGTTCAAGGCGGCCTGGGCGTTGGACTCGTCGGGCAGGCTGGTCGCGGTCGCCCCCGGTTCACTGCCCGTGCAGGGCGCCGATTTCGCCTATCAGGACTACTTCCAGGGCGCCGTGCGCACGGGCGGCCCGTACGTCTCGGACGTCTACCAGGCGGCCACCGCGGACCGGGCGGCGGTGGTCGCGGTGGCCTCGCCGGTGCTCGTGGGCGGGCGCGTGGTGGGCGTGGTCTCGGTCAGCTACCCGGTGGGCGCGCTGACCGACTTCGTCGGCATGGTGGCCGTCGACCAGGACGTGTCGCTGCTGGTCGCCGACGACCGGGGCACGCTGGTCACCCAGCAGGCGGGCACCACCGGGCTGACGTCCGCGCTGGACGTGCCGGGCGTGCGGGCCGCGCTGGGCGGGCTCAGCGGCGCGGCCACCGTCGCCGGGCCGGGGGGCGAGCAGCTGACCTTCCACCACCCGGTGCCGTCGCTGCGCTGGGCGGTGGTGGCCAGGATCGACTCCGACCGGGCGTTCGCGGGCGTCACCCGGCTGACCGCGCGGATCGTCGCGGTCACCACCCTGCTCGTGCAGGTGCTGCTGGCCGCCCTGGTGGTCGCGGTGCACACCGAGCGGCGCAGGCGGCTGGCCGAGGCGAAGCTGTCCGCCCGCGGCGAGGAGGTGCGCGCGATCCTGCAGGCCGCGGGCGACGCGTTCGTGTCGATGCGGGCGGACGGCAAGGTCACGCACTGGAACGCGCGCGCCGAGGAGATCTTCGGCTGGCGCGCCGACGAGGTGGTGGGCGTGCCGCTGGTCGACCTGGTGGTGCCGGACGAGCACCGCTCCGAGCACCTGGCGGGCATGACCCGCGTGCTGAGCGGCGGCCAGCCGCACATCCTGGGCACGACGGCCGAGGTCGTCGCGCGCCGCAAGGACTACGCGACCTTCCCCGCCGAGCTGACCGTGTGGGCGTCCGGGCAGGGCGAGGAGATGGTGTTCAGCGCGTTCGTCCGGGACATCACCGACCGCAAGCAGTACGAGCTGGACCTGGCCTCCGCGCGCGACCAGGCGCTGGAGGCGTCCCGGATGAAGTCGGCGTTCGTGGCCAACATGAGCCACGAGATCCGCACCCCGATGAACGGCGTCATCGGCCTGGCCACCCTGCTGCTGGACACCGACCTGGACCCGCGCCAGCGCGACCACGTGTCCACCCTGCAGCGCTCGGCGGACGCGCTGCTGGAGGTCATCGACGACATCCTGGACTTCTCCAAGATCGAGGCGGGCAAGCTGGAGATCGACCCGGTCGACTTCGACCCGAGGTCGCTGGTGGAGGACGTGGTCAGCCTGCTGGCCCCGACCGCGCAGAAGACCGGCCTGGAGATCGCCGCCGTGGTGCACCCGGCCATCCCGCCCGCGCTGCACGGCGACGCGCACCGGATCCGGCAGATCCTGACCAACCTGGTGTCCAACGCGATCAAGTTCACCCCCACCGGCGAGGTGGTCGTGTTCGTCGACATCCCGCCGGTGATCCGCCCGGAGACCCACCACGACGTCACCTTCACGGTGACCGACACCGGCATCGGCATCCCCACCGACCGCCAGAAGTACCTCTTCGACGCCTTCACCCAGGTCGACGCGTCCACGACCCGCGAGTACGGCGGCACCGGCCTTGGCCTCACCATCTGTCGGCAGCTGGTGGAGCTGATGGGCGGCACCATCGGCCTCACCAGCGAGCCAGGCGAGGGCAGCGCGTTCTTCTTCACCCTGCCCCTGCCGCCCGCCACGGCCCCGCTGCCCACCACCCGCCCGCAGCGCAACCTCTCCGGCGCGGCCGTCCTGGTGGTCGACGACAACGCCACCAACCGCCAGATCGTGGCCCAGCTGCTGGAGACCTGGCAGGTCCGCGTGGCCGTCGCCACCAACGGCTCGGAGGCCCTGTCCACCCTGCGCTTCGCCGCCGCCGCCGGGGCGCCGTTCGACGCGGCGCTGCTGGACATGCGCATGCCGGACCTGGACGGCCTGGAGCTGGCCGCGCGCATCCAGACCGACTCGGACACGGGCTCCCCGCGACTGGGCATCCTGACCTCGACGATCGACGCCGAAGAGGCCAAGCGCGCCCGCGGCCGGGGCGTGGAGGTCTACCTCGCCAAGCCGATCCGGGCCGCGACCCTGCGCGAGGGGCTCGGGCGGCTGCTGGAGCCGAAGATCGGCAAGGCACCGGCGGTGTCCCCGACGCCGAAGCACGCGCGGCAGGAGGCGGGCAAGGTGCTGGTGGCCGAGGACAACGACATCAACCAGCAGGTCGTGGTGCAGATGCTGTCGGCGCTCGGGTACCAGGCCGATGTCGCGGAGAACGGCGAACAGGCCGTGGCGATGGTCGAGACCGGGGACTACGACGTGGTCCTGATGGACTGCCAGATGCCGGTGCTGGACGGGTACCAGGCGACCATCCTGATCCGGCAGCTGGCCGCGCCGGTGAACCAGATCCCGATCATCGCGTTGACGGCCTCCGCGTTGGCCTCCGACGAGAAGCGCTGTCGGGACGTGGGGATGGACGACTTCCTGACCAAGCCGTTGCGACGGGACCAGCTCCAGGCCGCGCTGCGCCGGATGATGGCCCCGGCGGCACCGCCCCGGCCGCGGCGGGAGAGCGACCGGGTGGCCGGGCCGATGCCCAGCGCGGACCAGGTGGCGGAGCTGTTGGACCCGGCGATGCTGGACCAGCTGCTGGCCATGGGGCCGGAGGTCTCCCGGACGTTGCTGGACTCGTTCACCGGGAAGGCCGCGGACCGGGCCCAGGGGATCGTCGACGCGATCCGGGACGGGGACCTGACGCGGGCCGCCCGGCTGGCGCACGGGTTGCGCGGGTCCAGCTCGTTGATGGCCGGGCATCAGCTGGCGGCGGCCTGCGCGGCCATCGAGGAGGCCGGGCGCGACCAGGACCTGGGGGCGGCCCGGGTGCTGGCGGAGACGTTGGTGGATGTGGCGGCGCGTACCTGCGCGGCCTTGCTGGCGGTGCTGTCCGCCGCCTGACCTGGGGGTTCCCCAGACCACGCACGCGCGGCGCGGCCACTTGCCCGGACTCATATACTCGGAACCGAGTAGTCGATACCGAGGAGTGTCGCGTTGCCGAGAAAGATCTCCAACCCGCTGGCCCTGGCCGTCCTGGGTCTCCTCCTGGAACGGCCCATGCACCCCTACGAGATGGCCGCCACGCTCAGGGAGCGGCACAAGGGCGGCACCTTCAAGATCAACCCGGGCTCCCTCTACGACACCGTCGAGTCGCTGGCCCGGCACGGCTGGATCCAGCCGGTGGCGACGGAACGGGACGGCAGACGTCCGGAACGGACCGTCTACGGCCACACCGACCTGGGCCACAAGGAGTTCCTGGCCTGGCTCGACGAGCTGATCCGCACTCCCGTGGCCGAGTACCCGAAGTTCATCTCCGCCATCTCCTACCTGGGCGCCCTGGGCAGGGACGGCGCCCAGGCCGCCCTGGCAGAACGCGCGCACCGCCTGGACGAGCGCATCGAGCAGGTCCGCCTGGTCCTCGCCGACACGGTCGGCGCGGGCACCGTCCCCCGCCTGTTCATGATCGAGGTCGAGTACGCCCTGCACACCTGGGAGTCCGAGCTGGCCTGGGTCCGCCGGACCGTCGAGGAGATCGCCGACGGCAGCCTCGCCTGGCCGGAGGGAGAACAGTGACCGTACTCGTCGTCGGCGCGGGTCCCGCCGGTCTCCTCACCGCCTGCGAACTGGCCCTGGCCGGTATCGACACCGTCCTCGTCGAACGCACCCCCGAGCGCCCGCCCTTCTGCCGTGGCTTCAACCTCAACGCCCGCGCCCTGGACCTGTTGGCGCGTCGCGGTTACGCCGAACAACTGGTCGCCGAAGGATGGCAGGTCCCGCACGCGGCCGTGTCCGGCCTGCCGGTGACCCTCGCTCTCCAAGGGACACACACGGATCACCCGTTCACCCTGGGCATCCCGCAGACCCGCGTCGAGGAAGTGCTGGAAACACACGCGATCCGCCTCGGCGTCGACGTGCGGCGCGGTCAGCGGTTGAGCGGCCTGACCCAGGACGAGGACGAAGTCACCGCCACCATCGAGACCGAGCACGGCGAGTACCGACAGCGCGCCGACTACCTCGTCGGATGCGACGGTGGTCGGAGCACGGTCCGGAAGCTGGCGGGCATCGACTTCCCCGGCACGTCCTCGACCCGGTTCACCCTGCTCGGAGATGTCGAGCAGGCGGACGAACTCCCGTTCGGCGTCACCGATGGACCGGGCGGCACCATCTTCGTCATTCCCCGGCCCGGCTATGTCCGGCTTCTCATGCAGGACGACGACCCGCCCGCCGACAAGGACACGCCGGTCACCCTCGACCTTCTGCAACGCACCCTGGACGCCATGCTCGGCCGCCATGTCCCGCTGCGCAATCCACGGTGGACGACCAGGTTCGGGGACGCGAGCAGGCAGGCCAGTGACTACGTCAAAGGCCGGGTGATCCTCGCCGGGGACGCCGCGCACATCCATCCGCCCGCCGGGGCTATCGGGGTGAACGTGGCGTTGGACGACGCGTTCAACCTGGGGTGGAAGCTGGCGGCGACGGTGCGGGGAACGGATCTCCTCGCGAGCTACCACGAGGAACGGCACAGGGCGGGGGAGCGGGTCCTGGCCAGTACACGGGCGCAGGTGATGCTGGGTGATCCGGCCTCGAAGCCGATCGCGGACCTCCTGGGTCGGGTGGCGGAGCATCCCGACGGGAACCGGGCGTTGACCGAGGTGATCACCGGCCTGGACGCCCGCTACGAGGCGTTCGGGGATCACCCATGGGCGGGCAGGCTCGTGCCCGACCTCGCACTGCACACGCCTGACGCGGAAACCACGCTCGCGAAGCTACTCGGCCCCGGCCGTGGCGTTCTCCTTTCCTTGTGCGACAACGACTACACGGCCCCGCGCTGGTCGGACAGGATCACCATGATCACGGCCCGCTGTCCGGACCACCCGGACCTCGGCGCCCTCCTCGTCCGACCCGACGGTCACGCCGCCTGGCTCGACGGCACCGCCGACGAGCTGGAACGGGCGTTGCGCCGCTGGTTCGGCAATCCCTCCACAGTGGTGAGTGGACGGCCGTGACGACGCGTGCTCGGCGGTGTTCCGCGCGGCCATCCGTTCCGCCAGGAACCGCGTGATATCCGGGAACGTCGGGGCGATGGTGATGCCCGATAGTTCCCGTTCACCCGTTGTCACCGGTTCCGGCGGTACCGCCAGTACCACCTCGCGCCCGGCGATGTCTCGACCAACGGTGCCATTGCCCGAACGTGCGACGGGGAGCCCGTCGCGGTGCACGACCCCCGCATCCCGCTTCCCCCTCGTGGTATCGCTTGTGGTGGGCGCGCCAGGGGCGTCGACCGGCCAGGACGCGCGGCGGAAACCAGTCACCGGGTGTCCGGAAAACGGGCACCCAGGTCCGAAAAGGCTTGGTTAAAGAGATTCTAAAGTGTCGATAATCCACCTGTAAACATTCACTTGACAGTCGCGTCATTATTCGGAGCCATACCGGCGCGCGATCACGCACGCGGTATGACCGACAAGGCCGTTCGGCGCAATCAGTGCTGATCAGGGGCGATCTGGCAACTGTTAAGCGGGATTTACCGGAGTGGTTGACGGGGTGAACCCTTGCCTTGTTTTCGACCAGGAACCTAGATTGACCGTCCGAGTTCTCGGTATTCCCTGCATGCCTGAGGAGTTCGTGTGAAACGCAGAATCGCCCTACCCGCTGCCGCGTGTCTTGCGGCCCTGTCCGTGCCCGCGGTGATCACCGTGGCACAGGCGGCACAAGGAGGTGCCGCCGCCCCCGCAGCCGCCGCGAGCCCGATGTCCCTGGCCGTGGCCGCCGCCGACAAGGCCGCGCTGTCCGGGCTGGACGCGCTGGCCAAGGGGCCGGACCAGCAGTTCGTCCGCAAGCAGACCTACACCGGTGGCGTCCCGGGCCACCGTGACCTGTTCTACGTCTCCTACGACCGCACCTACAAGGGGCTGCCGGTCATCGGCGGCGACGCGGTCGTGGCCACCGACGCCAACGGCGCCGTGCTGTCCACCGTCGCGGCCGACCAGGGCGCGGAGCTCGCGGTCGACACCCGCGCCTCGGTGACCGCGTCGAAGGCGGAGAGCATCGCCCGCGCGACGGCCAAGCTGGCCACCGTGGACAGCATCGACGGCAACACGCTGTCGGTGCAGGCGGGCGCGGGCGGCACGCTGGTCTACGAGACCATCGTCGCCGGTCACAAGGCCGACGGTGCCCCGAGCCGACTGCACGTGTTCGTCAACGCCAAGACCGGCAAGGTCGAGAGCACCAAGGACGACGTGCGCGCCGGGTCCGGCACCAGCCAGTGGAACGGCCCGAACCCGCTGCACATCGACACCAGCAACAACAGCACGGTGGACCCGACCCGCAGCGGTGTGCGCTGCGTGGATCTCGCCACCAAGCAGCCGTTCACCAAGTCCAACGACACCTTCGGCAACGGCCAGGCCTCCTCGAAGGAGACCGGTTGCGTCGACGTGCTGTGGTCCACCCAGCACGAGTGGGACATGCTGAAGAACTGGCTGGGCCGTAGCGGCATCAACGGCTCCGGTGGCGGCGTCACCGTCCAGGTCGGCCTGAGCCAGGTCAACGCGTACTGGACCGGCGACCACATCGAGATCGGCCACAACAACGCCAACCAGTGGATCGGCTCGATGGACGTCGTGGGCCACGAGCACGGCCACGCGATCGACCAGTACACCCCGGGTGGCGCGGGCCAGGAGGCCGGGCTCGGCGAGGGCACCGGCGACATCTTCGGCGCCCTGACCGAGGCCTACACCAACGAGCCGTCCCCGTACGACACCCCGGACTACACCGTGGGCGAGTCGGTGAACCTGGTCGGCCAGGGCCCGATCCGCAACATGGCGAACCCGTCGCAGGTCAACGGCGACCCGAACTGCTACTCCAGCCGCATCCCGAGCACCGAGGTGCACGCGGCGGCCGGTCCGCTGAACCACTGGTTCTACCTGCTGGCCGAGGGTTCGGCGAAGAGCCCGACCTGCAACAGCTCCACCGTGACCGGTATCGGCATCCAGGCCGCCGGCCGCGTGTTCTACAACGCGATGCTGCTCAAGACCTCCGGCATGTCCTACAACCGGTACCGCACCGCGACCCTGACCGCGGCGAAGAACCTGGACCCGACCTGCGCCCAGTACAACGCCACCAAGGCGGCCTGGAACGCGGTCAGCGTCGCGCAGCAGTCGGGTGAGCCGACCTGCACCTCGCAGCCGGGCAACGACTTCAGCGTCTCGCTGAGCTCCAGCTCCGGCACCGTCCAGAAGGGCGCGTCCACCACCGCGACCGTCTCGACCGCGACCACCACCGGCAGTGCGTCGACCGTCGCCCTGACCGCGACCGGCCAGCCCGCGGGCGTGACCGTGTCGTTCAACCCGGCCTCGGTGCAGTCCGGCGCCTCCTCGACGATGACCGTCTCGGCCTCGGCGAGCGCGGCGGCGGGCACCTACCCGATCACCGTGAAGGGCGCGGCGGGCGCGACCAGCCACACCGTGACCTACAACCTCACGGTCAGCGGCGGCCAGCCCCCGACGGACGACTTCTCGCTCGCGCTGAGCCCGAGCGACGGCAGCGCGGACCCGGGCAAGTCGGTCAGCACCACCGTCACCACGGCGACCACCGCGGGCAGCGCGCAGACCGTGGCGCTGAGCGCGTCCGGCCTGCCGTCGGGTGCCACGGCCAGCTTCAACCCGTCGTCGGTCCAGTCCGGCGGCACCTCGACGCTGACCATCAACACCTCGGCCAGCACCGCGCCGGGCAGCTACCAGGTGACCATCACCGGTAGCGGCACCGCCTCGCACACCGCCACGTTCTCGCTGACCGTCAACGGCGGCGGTGGCGGCGGCTGCGGCGGCGTCAGCGAGTGGAGCGCGTCGCAGGCCTACGTGCCGAACGACGAGGTCTCCTTCAACGGGCACAAGTGGAAGTCCATCTGGTACTCCACCGGTGCCCAGCCCGACGACCCCCGCTCGTGGGCGGTCTGGCAGGACGAGGGCGCCTGCTGATCTAGTCTCGGAATGCTCCTGGTGAACGGGCGGCTGTCGACTCCGGTCGGCAGCCGCCCGCACCTCTGTGGGGGTATCCCCCACGGGGACCGGTCATCCTCTGGACTGACGACCGCGCATCGCGCGCTCAGGATGATCGGCCCATGGCGAAAAGCAAGAGAAAACGGATAGTCGCCGCCATCGTGGTGGCGGCCGTCGTGACCACGACCCTGGGCGCGGGAACCGCCTCGGCGGACCGTGGTTCGGTCGCGTGGCGGTCGTGCGGCACCCGTGGTGCGGAATGCGCGACCATCAGCGTCCCCCTGGACTGGGCCCGCCCCACCGGCGACCGCGTCTCACTGGCGGTGACCCGCCTCCGCGCGACGGACCCCAAGCGGCGCCTGGGTGTGCTGCTGTTCAACCCCGGCGGCCCCGGTGGCCCGGGAGTCCCGGTGGTACGGGACTTCGGTCCGGATGTGTTCCCGCGAGAGCTGCAGGAACGGTTCGACATCATCGGTCTCGACCCGCGTGGGGTGGGGGAGAGCACGCCCGCGATCACCTGCCCGGTGCCGCCGACGAGTTCCAAGGTGACCCAGTTCCCGCGTGACCGCGCGGACTATGACCGGTTGGTCGCCTACAACAAGCAGGTCGCGGACAGCTGCCGCGCCGCGACCGGACCGTTGATCGACCACGTCGACACGGTGAGTGCGGCACGGGACATCGACGCTGTCCGGGTTTCCTTGGGGGAGCAGCGGATCAACTGGCTGGGGCTGTCGTATGGCACGTTGTTGGGGGCGACCTATGCGCAGCTCTACCCGAACCGGTTGCGCGCGGCCGTGTTGGATGGCGCGGTAGACCACACTGTCGGGACGCGACGGTTGGCGTTCGACGAGATCCGGTCCACTGAGGACGTATTCGGGAAGTTCTTCGCCTGGTGCGCGGCCGAGGTTTCCTGCGCCATGCACGGGCGGGACATCGCGGGGGAGTATCGGGCGCTGTTGGACCGGGCCGATCGGGCGCCGGTGCCTGCCACGGGGGTGCCGGACGGGTTGAACGCGGAGCAGATCGGTTACACGGCCTACTCCCTGGTGTCGATCCAGTCGTTGTGGCCGATACTGGCGACCGCCATCCGCGACGCCGCGACCGACGCTGCGGGGTTCGTGGGGGAGGGGTCGTCTGCGGCTTACCGGGTGATCGGGTGCCATGACTTCCCGAGTGACGTGCGCGGGTACGCGGATCTGGCTGAGCGGCAGCGGGCCGCCCGGCAGATCGCGCCGACGACCCGGGGGTATGTGGAAGGCTGGGACGTGCAGGCCGGGTGCGCGGGGTGGCCGATCAAGGCGGCCAACCCGTGGGGTCCGACACCGGTTCGTGGGGCGCCGCCGATCCTGGTGGTGACCGGGCGGCATGATCCCGCCACGCCTTACCCGTGGGGGTTGGGGCTGGCTTGCCAGATCTCCGGTTCGCGGGTGCTGACCTGGTCCGGTGCCGGACACACGGCCTTCCTCAACGACCCGGATGCGCTGCGGAGTGAGGTCGAGTACCTGCTCAACCCGTAGTCGCCCTTGGTTGTCCACCGGCAAGATCGTTCTACCGCCTGGGGTGTGGGCCTTGGGCGGTAGAACGACACTCGGGGGATCCCGGCCAAGACTGTCCTCTGAGGACGATCGACGTGTGTGTTGCCATGCCGATGTCTGCCGTAGGCGGCCGCCCCGGCAGGGCAGGCCGACTGTCGGGCGAGGCAGGCGATCCGATACGGACAGCGTGGCGGCACCGATTCCGCTGGTCCCGCCACACCGTCACCTCACCGGCTCACCCGGCTCAGGTGTACCAGTTGACGCAGCGCTGGGCGACATAGCCGCCGCCTCGGGCCGAGACGTGGATCCACCACGTGCTCGTGCCCCCGCACGCGGTGTAGGAGCCGCCGCTGGTGGCCGAGCATGACGCGGACGAGCTCTCCCCGGTGTTGAGCTGGCCTTTCGCCGTGCTGCCCGCGTTCGCCGAGGCGCGGACGATCACGGTCTGCTTGGCGACCACGGAGCACGCGAAGGACTGCGCCGGGGCCGCCGACGCCGATGCCGTCGCGGGCACCAGGGCGCCCAGTGCCAGCGTGGTCGCGGCGACCACTGTCAACCTTCTGCCCATAGGACACTTCCTCCCACATCAGTCCTGGAAATCCCTGCGGCACAACAGTCCCAGCCCACGCGCACAGATCGCGCACAGGCGCGGTGACCTCCGGCGGATATGCCCGCTATGGCAGAATGGGTCACGACTGTGCCGGTCCGGTGCGCCCGGGAGTCGGCGCGGGACGACAAGCAGCCCTGGGGGACGTGCGGGCTGTCATCTGCATCGGGGGGCTGGAGTGGAGTTCCTTTTCCTGGGTCCGCTTGCGGTACGGCACGCGGGCACCACCATCGACCTGGGCGGGCACCGCAGGCGCGCGGTGCTGGCCGCGCTGTTGCTGCGGGCGAACACATCGGCGGGTTTCGGCTACCTCGCCGACGCCGCGTGGGACCGGCCGCCCGCCGCGCCCGAGTCCAACATCCGCACCCACGTGGCCGGTCTGCGCCGCACCCTGCGCGAGTGCGGCGACGGCGACGCCCGGCTCGTGACCGGCCAGGGGGCCTACCGGTTGGCGGCCGAGCCCGCCGAGCTGGACCTGTTGCGGTTCCGCGAGTTCGCCACGCGGGGCGACCGGTTCCTGCGCGCGGGCGAACTGGCCACGGCCATGACCGACCTGGGCCGCGCGCTCGACCTGTGGCGCGGTGAACCGTTGGAGGGGATCGGTCACCCGGGCGCGGTCCTGCTGGCCGAGGCCGCCCGCCTGGTCGACCTGCGGCTCACCGTCGCCGAGCAGCACGCGGCGGCGGCGATCGGACTCGGCCGGGCGGAGTCGGTCGTCGACGGCCTCGGCGCGCTGCTCGACAAGCACCCGCTGCACGAGCCGCTGTGGGCGCGGTTCGTGCAGGCGCTGCACCAGTGCGGACGCACGGCCGAGGCGCTGGCCGCCTTCGCCAGGGTGCGCGGCACACTGATCGACGAGCTGGGTGTCGAGCCCGGCGCGTTGCTGCGCCACACCCACCAGCGGGTGCTGACCGAGGCCCCGGTCCTGGTACCCGGCGCACTCGGTGCGTGGGGGCAGATGCCGGTGGACTTCGCCGAGGTCACCGGACGACGCTCGCGTGCTACCGCCTGGCGGGTGAGTGTGCCTTGACCTCGGCGTCGGACAAGTACACCCGCTGCAGGCTTGGAGACAGCCCGAAGCTCGCCGAGCATGTGCCGCTCGTTGTCGTTCGTGCCGTACCCTGCCCGCTGACCGGCGACCGTCGGCCCGCTGATCCGATGCCGGGCCTCGTACCTCGGAGGAACCACCGGGATGACGGCAGAGCGACCGATGCCCACGCAGGACGACGTGCTCGGGTACTTCGACACGCTGTCGAACTGGGGACGCTGGGGTGACGACGACCAGCTCGGCACCCTGAACCACATCACCGACGACGTCCGGCTGGCGGCGGCGCGCGCCGTGCGTCACGGTCGGAGTGTGTCGTGCGCTTGGGAGGTCGCCGTGCCGGGGGAGATGGAGCGGTCGACGACGACCTGCCCGTGTGCCGCCGACATGCCGGGGGCCGAGAACATGCCGTCCGGGTTCCGCCACGACCGGCGCTGGGGATTCTCGTCCGAGCGGCTCGGCCTCATGTTCCACGGCAACACCGTCGCCCACGTCGACTCGCCGTGTCACATCTTCTGGGACGGCGAGATGTACAACGGCCGACCGCACTCGTTGGTCGACGCCGAGACGGGATCGGCGTGGGCGGCCGTCACGGCGGCGGAGAACGGCATCATCACGCGCGGTGTCCTGTTGGACATCGCGAGTGTTCGCGATGTGCCGTGGCTGGAACCGGGTCAGGGCGTGTTCCCCGACGACCTTGAGGAAGCCGAACGCCGCCAGGGCGTGCAGGTACGACCCGGTGACGCGGTACTCCTGCGCACCGGCCGTGGCCGACTCCGCCACGAAGCCGGTGCGTCGGGCGGTGTCACACAGGCGGGCTGGCACGCGTCCTGCCTGCCGTGGCTGCACGAGCGAGGCGTCGCCCTGATCGGCGCGGACACTCCCCAGGACGTCCAGCCGTCGGGGTACGACGCTGTGCTGATGCCGGTCCACGCCGTCGGCCTCGTCGCGATGGGCCTGTGGCTGCTCGACAACTGCGACCTGGAGGCGTGCGCGGCGACGGCCGCCGAGCTCGGCCAGTGGGACTTCCAGCTCGCGGTCGCACCGGTCCGTCTCGCGGGCACGTCCGGCAGCCCGGTCAACCCGATCGCCACCTTCTGACCGCGCGACCGCACGCCCTGCGTCGTCGGGGATGCTTGTCGCGGTCGGGGCGCGGACCAGGGCGAACACCGCTCCTCGGCGTGTCCGGACGCGTGCCGCGCGAGAATTCTCGAAAGAATCCGGGCGGACCCTGTCGGATCGGGCCGGTGGCGTTCGTAGCAGGGGTGACAGGCGGCCCGAGGGGGCGGCCACGACGGCGGGAGATGTTCCGATGGCGCAGTACCTGATTTCCGTGCTCACCGACGCGCCGGTCGAGGGCAACGCGGAGGAGGCGGCCGCGATCGACGTGTTCAACGCGCAGCTGCAGGCCGACGGGCAGTGGGTGTTCGCGGGTGGGCTGGCCTGGCCGGACTCGGCCACCGTGGTGGACGGGCGGGGAGCGGAGCCGGTGTTCACCGACGGGCCGTACGCGGAGTCGAAGGAGCACGTGATCGGCTTCTGGATCGTCGAGGCGCCGCACCTGGACGTGGCGTTGCGGCTGGCCGGGCAGGGGTCGAAGGCCTGCAACCGGCGGGTCGAGGTGCGACCGTTCTTGAGCGAATGACCGACGTCGACGCGGAGCTCGCCCGGGTCCACCGCGCGGAGTGGGCCCGGGTGGTGGCGACGCTGGCCAGGCGGCTCGGGGACCTGGACGTCGCCGAGGAGATGGCGGCCGACGCGTTCGCCACCGCGGTCGAGCGCTGGCCGATCGACGGCGTGCCGCCGAACCCCGGCGCGTGGCTGACCACCACCGCCCACCGCCGCGCCATCGACCGGCTGCGGCGGGAGAGCAAGCGCGAGGACAGGCACCGGGAGGCGCTGATGCTGGTCGACACCCCCGAACCGCCGGGCGCCATCGACGACGACCGGTTGCGCCTGGTGTTCACCTGCTGCCACCCCGCGCTGGCCATGGAGGCCAGGATCGCGCTGACACTGCGGATGGTCGGCGGGCTCACCGTGCCCGAGATCGCCCGCGCGTTCCTGGTCCAGGAGACCGCCATGGGCCAGCGGATCACCCGGGCCAAGGCGAAGATCAAGGCCGCCCGGATCCCCTACGGCGTGCCGTTCCACGAGGACGTCCCGGCCAGGGTCGCGGGCGTCCTGACCGTGCTGTACCTGATCTTCAACGAGGGCTACCTTGCCTCGACCTCCGACGGCGACCCGGTCCGCGACGACCTGACCGCCGAGGCGATCCGGCTGACCCGGCTGGTGCACGTCCTGCTGCCCGCCGACGGCGAGGTCGCCGGGCTGCTGGCGCTGATGCTGCTGACCCAGGCCCGCCGGGCCGCGCGGGTGTCGGCCGACGGCGACCTGGTCCCCCTCGGCGACCAGGACCGCGCCGCCTGGGACCGGGGGCTGATCGCCGAGGGGCACGCCCTGGTGCGCGCCCGGCTGGCGTCCGGACAGATGCCGGGGCGGTACCAGGTCCTCGCCGCGATCAACGCCGTGCACACCGACGGCCCGCACACCGACTGGTCACAGGTCGTCGCCCTCTACGACCAGCTGACCCGCATCGACCCGTCGCCGATCGTGCGCCTCAACCGGGCCATCGCGGTCGCCGAGCTGGACGGGCCGCAGGTCGCCATGGCCGAGATCGATGGTCTACCGCTGGAGACTTATCACACCTATCACGCCACGCGTGCCGACTTCCTGCGCAGGCTGGGCCGTGGCGCGGAGGCACGGGCGGCGTACGATCGGGCAATCGCGCTCACCACCAATATCGGCGAGAAGACCTACCTCACCCACCGCCGCGACGAGGCCACCGGCCCGTGATCCGAGTCCCGAACGGACCGGTGCGATCGTCGAGGCAGGACGCCACTTGTTCGACCGGCGGCTTTCGCGGTGCGGGTAGCCGCGACAGCGATCCCGCCCCCCGGCCGAATCTGTCCACCAAGGACGAATCACGCGATCATCCACTCCGGCGGTTCGTTGCCGAGGGCCTTGTTCCACGCCAGGCAGTACAGACGCGACTCGGGACCCATGTGGAACCACGCCGTGCGCAGGTCGAACCCGTGTCGGTACTCCGTCACCAAGACCTCGAAGAACCCCGTCGCGACCACCCGCCCGTCCGCCTCCGTCCCGTCGACCAGCACCGACTCCAGGATGGCGAAGACCCGGCGCAGGCGGTGCGGTGAGTGAGCCGCCAGGGCATGGGCCTGGCGGGCCAGGGCGGCCTCGGTGGGGTGGGTTTCGCGCGGTGGCACGGGGCTGACCGCGCGCAGCTCGGTCCACCAGGTGCGGCACGGCGCGGTGCTCGCGGGCGTCAGCGAACTCGCCCGATCGTGAACGCGGGCGTGCGTGAACGCGGCGATGTCATCTGTGCCCCCAGTGGCGGACGTCGGCCGGACCGCGTTCGAGCATCCACCCGGCGGACGGTTCCGGACATCCGCCAAACGGAGGAACTGATCATGGCGTGGGCAGGGTCACCGCTACTTCCAGTCCGCCATCCGGACGTGCGGCCGCGGTGACCGTGCCGTCGTGCGCCTCGGCGATCGAGCGGACGATGGCCAGGCCGAGGCCCGCGCCGCCGCGTCCGGCCAGGCGGTCGCCCGCGCCGCGGCGGAACGGCTCGAACAGACCGTCCACTGTGTCCTGCGAGATCACCGGGCCGCTGTTGGACACCGTGCACCGGTCGTCGACCGTCACCGTGAACCATCCACCGGGTATGTTGTAGAGCATCGCGTTGCGCACCAGGTTGTCCACCAGCTGCGCCAACAGCACCTCGTCGCCCGCCACCACCAGCGACCGCGCGCGCACCTCCCCACGCACCTCGGGCGCTCCGGTCGGCGGGTTCGCCAACGCCTCCGACACCACCCGGGTCGCCACCGCGGCCAGGTCGACCGGGTGTCGTTCGGGCAGGCCGTGGTCGCCGCGCGCCAACAGCAGGAGACCTTCCAGCAGCCGCTCCAGCCGGTGGTTGGCGGCGAGCAGCTCGGCGCGCACCGCGGCCGGGTCGTCCGGGCTGCCGTCGGCCAGCCGCACCTGGATGAGCGCGCGTTCCACGGCCAGCGGGGTGCGCAGCTCGTGCGAGGCGTTGGCGACGAACCGGGCCTGGCTGGTGAAGGCGCGGTCGAGCCGGTCGAGCATGTCGTCGAAGGTGTCGGCCAGGGCGCGCAGCTCGTCGTCCGGGCCGGTCAGCGCGAGCCGCTCGTGGATGTTGCCTGCGGACATGCCGCGCGCCCGCGAGGTGATCGTGTGCAGGGGGCGCAGCACCCGGCCCGCCACCCACCAGCCGACCACGCACGCGAACAGCACCATCACGCCCACCGCGATCGCCGAGGCCACCAGCAGCTCGCTGAGCGTGTCCACCTTGATGTCCTCGGCCAGCGTCCTGATCTGCGCGGGCGACAGCGCCGAACCCTGCACCTCCGGCAGGGCCTGCTTGGGCAGTACGGTCACGTTGGTGCGCCGCTGGCCGGTGACCGCGTCCCGGATCACCACCTCCACGCTGCCCGCCAGCGTCTGCCCGGAGAGCAGGAACACCACGCCCAGCAGCACCAGGCACGCGGCCAGCGACAGCCCGCCGTAGAGCAGGGTCAGCCGCAGCCGGACCCCGCGGCCGCGGGTCAGACGCGGTAGCCGACGCCCGGCACGGTCACGATCAGCGGCGGGTCGCCCAGCTTCGCGCGCAGTCTGCTGATCGTGATCCGCACCGCGTTGGTGAACGGATCGGCGTTCTCGTCCCACACGCTCTCCAACAGGGTCTCCGCGCTGACCACCCCGCCCCGGGCGCCGAGCAGGATCTCCAGCACCGCGAACTCCTTGCGGGACAGCGCCAGGTAGCGGCCGCCGCGCACGGCCTGGTGCCGGGGCACGTCCACCTCCAGATCGCCGTGCCGCAGCACCGGGGAGACCAGCTCGGCTGGCCGCCTGCCCAGCGCCCGGATCCTGGCCACCAGCTCGTCGAAGTCGAACGGCTTGGCCAGGTAGTCGTCGGCGCCCAGGGCCAGCCCGCCGACCAGGTCCCGCTTGCCCGCGGCCGCGGTGAGCATCAGCACCCGGCAGCCGGAGCCGCTCGCCACGATCCGCCTGCACACCTCGTCGCCGTGCACGACCGGCAGGTCGCGGTCGAGCACGACCACCGCGTACCGGTTGGTGGCCAGCCGCTCCAGTGCCTCGTCGCCGGTGAGCGCCACGTCCACGGCCAGCGAGCGCCTGCGCAGGCCGTCGGCGATCAGCCCGGCCAGCGCCGGTTCGTCCTCGGCGACCAGCACGCGCACCGCTTCTCCAGTCTCGTCGGGGGTTTTCCCGAGACCGGACAACGGTAACGGGCGGGGTGTTTCACGAGTGTATCGACGAAGCGAGACGCCCGGGATAGCCCCGATTCGCTAGATCTGGGGAACCGCATGGCGATTCTCGTTCCCGGAAGGTGTTCCTCCCCGTGACTCTGACGTGTTCCCGTCCCGCGCGGGTGGCCGGGCTGTTGCTGCTCGGCGCCGCGCTGGCCGCGTGCTCCCCGGGCGGTTCCGGCGGCTCGTCCCCCACGACGACCACCACCGTGGCCGCCGACGGCCCGGTGCGCTTCGTGCAGTGCGTCCGCGACCAGGGTTTCCCGCTGCCGGACCCGCCGCCCGGCGCGCAGACGGTGCAGCTGCCGCCCGAGGCCAAGACCGATCCCGGGATGGCGCGGGCGGTGGACCAGTGCAGGCACCTGCTGGGGCAGGGCAGCGGCAAGGACGCGTCCGACCCGCAGCAGCAGGACCGGGCCCTCGCGACCGCGCGTTGCCTGCGCGGCAAGGGCATCCAGGTGGAGGACCCGGCGCCGGGTCAGCCGCTGCGGCTGGACATCGACTCGAAGGACCCCAAGGCGTTGCAGGCGGTGCAGGACTGCCGCCGCGAGGTGTCGCAGCAGTTCGCGTCGGGCGCGCCGCAGCCGAGCGGGCAGTCCAGTGGCGGCTGAGCGTCGCCGCCGGTGGTGGTGGCTGGTGATAGTGCTCGTGCTGGCCGGGCTGGGCGCGGCCGTGTTCGTGCTGCTGCGCCCGGACCGCACGGCCGCCACGCCGGGAGCCCGTCCCGCGCCGCCCACCGCGTCGGTGGTGCGGGCCGACCTCGCCCAGACGACTCGCGCCGACGGCACCCTCGGGTTCGACGGCAGCGTGCCGGTGCCCGCCGCGCCCGGCGGCGGTATCGCGACGTGGTTGCCCGCGCCCGGCACCGTCGTCCACCGGGGTGAGCGGGTCTACTCGGTGAACAACCGCCCTGTCCCGCTTTTCCACGGTGACACGCCGCTGTGGCGGGAGCTGGCCGAGGGCATGGACGACGGACCGGACGTTCGGGAGTTGCGGGACAATCTCCGCGCGTTGGGCTTCGCGCCGAACCTCACCGAGGACAGCGCGCATTTCTCGGCCGCCGTCGGCGACGCCGTGGCCCGGTGGCAACGCGCGATCGGCGTCGAGGACAGCCGCAGGGTGCGACCTGGCGAGGTCGTCGTCGCCCCGTCCGACCTGCGGGTGGTGGACGTGCGCGGCACGCTCGGCGGGAGCCTGACGCCGATCGTGCTGACCGCGTCCGGCACCGGGCGCGTGGTGACCGTGGACCTCGGGGTCGCCCAGCAGGGCCTCGCCAGGGTGGGCGCCGCCGTGCGGGTGCTGCTGCCCACCGGCGAGGCGACGCCGGGCCGGGTCGCCTCCGTCGGCACCGTCGCCACGGCCGCGCCACGCGACCCCGCCGCCCCCACGGGCAATGACGCCGTGCAGGCCACGCTTCCGGTGCGGGTCACGCTGGACAAGCCGGAGGCGGCGGGCAGCCTGGACGGGGCGCCGGTCGCGGTGGAGTTCACCAGCGACGTGCACCGGGGCGTGCTCGCGGTCCCGTTGGTCGCGCTGCTGGCCATGCCGGACGGCGACTACGCGGTCGACGTGGTGCAGACGTCCGGGGACGGCTCCTGGCACACCCGGCGCGTGGTGGTGCGGCTCGGGTTCTTCGCCACCGGTCAGGTCGAGGTCGCCGCCGACGGCCTGACCGAGGGCATGCGGGTGCAGGTGCCCGCCCGGTGACCGAGATGATCACGGCCGAGCGCGTGGGCAAGGTCTACCGCGGCGGCGTGCCCGCGCTCACGGACGTGTCGCTGACCGTCCGGGCGGGCGAGCTGGTCGCGATCGTGGGCCCGTCCGGCTCGGGCAAGAGCACCCTGCTGCACCTGATGGGCACGCTGGACAAGCCGACCTCCGGCGTCATCCGCCTCCTGGGCCACGACGTCGCCGCCGTCCGCGACCGCACGCTCGCCGCGATGCGCGCGCACTGGATCGGCTTTGTTTTCCAGCAGTTCTTCCTGGGCGCCACATTGTCCGCTGTGGACAATGTGGCCGCGGGCCTGATGTACGCGGGCGTGCCGCACCGGCGCAGGCGCGAGCGAGCGGCGGAGGTGCTGGACCGGGTCGGGCTCGGGCACCGGCTCGACCACCGGCCCGCGCGGATGTCCGGCGGTGAACGGCAACGGGTGGCGATCGCCCGCGCGCTGGTGGCCGGGCCCGCGATCGTGCTGGCCGACGAACCCACCGGCAACCTGGACACCGCCTCCGGCGCGGTCGTGCTCGACCTGCTGCACCGACTCAACCGGGAGGGCACGACCATCGTGGTGATCACGCACGACACCGAGGTGGCCGAACGGTTGCCGCGTCGGATCCGGGTGCGGGACGGCGCTGTCGTCGGCGACTCCGCGGTGGGTGCGCGATGACCGCCGCCGTGCGGGATCTGCCGCCGCCGTCGACGCTGCGGACCGCGGACCTGTTGCGGGAGAGCACATCGGGCATCCGCGGCCGACCCGGGCGGGCCGCGTTGTCGCTGTTGGGGATCGCGGTCGGGGTGACGGCGATGGTGGCCGTGCTCGGGATCAGCGCGGCGAGCCAGGCGGGATTGATCGCGCAGATCAGCAGTCTGGGCACGAACATGCTGACGGTCTCGCCCGGCCGCGACCTGTTCGGCAACCAGACACGACTGCCGGTCGAGTCCGTTGCCATGGTCGGGCGGATCGAGGGTGTGGAGTCGGTCAGCGCGGTCGGCGCGGTGACCGGGCACTCGGTGCGGCGCACGGACAAGGTCGATCCCCAGGACACCAACGGGATCGCGGTGCTGGCGACCCGGTTGGACCTGCTGGACACCCTGGGCGGCACGGTCGCGGCGGGCTCCTGGCTGAATCCGGCGACGGAGCGTTACCCGGCGGTGGTGCTGGGCTCGGTCGCGGCCGCGCGGCTGGGCGTGGACGTCGTGGGGGACCAGGTCTACCTGGGGGACCGGTGGTTCACGGTGGTCGGACTGCTTGGGACGCTGCCACTCGCGCCGGAGATCGACCGCGCGGCCTTGGTCGGCTGGCCGGTGGCCCAGTCCACTCTGGCCTTCTCCGGGCACCCCACAACGATCTACGAGCGGTCCGCCGACGCTGCCGTGACCTCGGTCCGCGCGGTGCTCGCGGCCACCGCCGACCCGGAGAACCCGCAGAACGTCGCGGTGTCCCGGCCATCCGACGCGCTCACCGCGCAGCTGGCCGCGCGGTCCGCGTTCGACCAGCTGTTCCTCGGCCTCGGCGCGGTGGCGCTGCTGGTGGGCGGGATCGGGGTGGCCAACACGATGATCGTCTCGGTGCTGGAGCGGCGCGGCGAGATCGGCATGCGACGCTCGCTCGGGGCCACCCGGGGACAGGTACGGGCGCAGTTCCTGGCCGAGTCCGCGGTGCTGTCGGGCATCGGCGGTGTGCTCGGCGTGCTGGTCGGGATCGCCGTCTGCGTCGGCTATTCACTCTCGCGTGACCTGCCGGTGACGTTGTCCTTGGCGGCGGTGGGCGCCGGCCTCGCGGCCGCGGTGGTCACCGGGATCGTCGCCGGGCTCTACCCCGCGGCCCGCGCCGCGCGGCTGAGCCCCACCGAGGCGCTCGCGGCGGTCTGAACGGTGTCCAAAAGGTCTGGACCAATTAGCGCGCTCGGTTTCACAAGTACCGCACCCGTACATGGGGGTCGCATGGGGACACGCAAGTTCGCCAGACCGGCCAGGGACGAGGAGGAGGAACGGCAGCTGCGCAAGCTCGCGGGCTCGCGCACCGTGCCGCGCTGGCTCGGGCAGCGCGCCCAGATCGTCACGCTCAGCTGGGACGGCGCGGCCACCGAGGAGATCGCCGAGCAGGTCGGCCTGCGTCCGCGCACCGTGCGGGCCTGGCTCAACCGGTTCGACACCGACGGCGTCGCCGGTCTGGCCGACCTGCCGCGCTCCGGTCGGCCCCAGCGGCTCACCCAGGCGGACCGGTCGGCGCTGGTCCGGCTGGCGGCCACCGGCGGCCGGTCGCCGTGGACGCTGACCACGCTCACCGACGCGGCCCGCGCGCAGGGCATCGCGGTCAGCCGCAGCCAGCTGCGTCGGGTGCTCATCGACGCGGGCGTGACCTGGCAGGAAGTCCACGAGAATGCCTGCGAAAACGGCGTCGAATAGCCGCCCGGGGAATGGGTTCGCGTTCTTTTGGCACGACCGCGCGCCCGACCCTTTACCGACCTGCTCCATATGTGTGACACCGTCTCATGCGGAGTTGACGTCGTCGCGCGCGGTTCCCGAGAATCGTTCGCGGCATCCGGTTTCCCGCGGCTGCCGATCCCACCACCGGACAACGGAACAGGGGTAAGCCATGTCCGAGAAGTTCTCGCTGGACGCCGAGGACGTCGAGGTGACCAGGACGCCGCCCGCCTCGGCGGACTTCGTCATCGCCGACGACGACCCGACCGACCCGATCCTCGTGATCGCCGACGACGACCCGTCGGACCCCGTGCTCTGATGCCGGGACCTTCGACACCGGGGAGGGCCGCGCGCGAGCCCTCCCCGGGGCTCGCCGCGCTGATCGCCCCGCTGCCCGTGGACCGGTTCACCACCGAGTTCCGCGAGCGCGGGCACGTCCGGATCCCGGCGGGCGATGGCGGCCGGACGCTGCCGCTCTCGCTCGCCGACGTGGACGCCATCCTGGCCCAGTCCAGCATCCGGTCCACCGACCTGCGGGTGGTCGCCGACGGCCGGGAGACCCCGATCGCCGAGCTGGCCGCCCCCGGCGACGCGACCGCGCTGGAGCTGCTCTACGACTGCTACCGCAAGGGCTCCACGCTCGTGCTGAAGTTCCTCGACGAGCGCTGGCCGCCGCTGCGCGAGCTGTGCGCGGGGCTGGCCGCCGATCTCGACGCGCGCATCCAGGTCAACGTCTACCTGACCCCGCCCGGCGCCCGCGGCCTCACCCCGCACTACGACACGCACGACGTGTTCGTGGTCCAGGTCTCGGGCACCAAACACTGGCGCATCTACGACTCGCCCTACCTGCTGCCGCTCCACGGCCAGTCCTACGCCCGGCACCGCGCCGGACCGGACCCCGGGCCGCCGGTGGAGGAGTTCGTGCTGCGCCCCGGCGACGTCTTCTACATGCCGCGCGGCCGCGTGCACGACGCGCTGTCGCGGGACGAGGCGTCGCTGCACCTGACCATCGGGGTGCTGCCGGTGCTGTGGGCGTCGGTCGTGCGCGACGCGGTGGAGACCGCGATCGAGCGCGACGAGCGGTTCCGCCGCGCGGTGCCCGCGGGCACGTTCGCCGACCCGGGGGTGCGGGCGGCGGCCGAGTCGACGGTCGGCGAGTTGCTTGACCTGGTCCGGGAGCTGGCGGAACCCGCGCAGCTGCTGGACCGGGCGGAGCGCAACGCGGAGGTGGGCAGGCGGCCCGACCTGGGCGGGCACCTGCTGGACCTGGAGGCCGTCCGGTCGCTGGACGGCGACACGACGGTGCGGCGCCGGGAACGGGTGCCGGTCGCGTTGGAGACCGACGCGGAGAAGGTCCACCTGCGTTTCCACGGCAAACGGGTGAGCCTGCCCGCGCGCGTGGATGAGCAGGTCCGGTTCATCTCCGCGGCCCGTGAACCGTTCCGTCCCGCGGACCTGCCCGGCGGGCTGGACTCGTCGGGTCGCGTCGTGCTGGTGGGCACCCTTGTGCGCGAAGGGCTGCTCACCGTGGGGTGAGCAGGCTTGTCAGGCGGGTCGCTCCTCGTCCGGCGCCTCGGCACGTCCGCCGAGGTGCCGGGCGAGGAACCGTTCGGCGGCCGCGTAGAACGCCATCCGGTTGCGCGGCCGCAGGATCGCGTGACCCTCGTCCGGGAAGAGCAGGTACTCGTGGTCGATCCCGTTGGCCCGCAGCACGTCCACCACCCGCTCGGCCTCCGCGACGGGCACCCGCGGGTCGTTGGCGCCGTGCGCGACCAGCAGCGGGACCCGCAGGTCGGGCAGCCGGGTGACCGGGGAGCGGGCCAGCAGCAGGTCGGCGTCCGCGTCCGGGTCGCCGACGCGCCTGCGGATGCGTTGGGACAGGCCGGAAAGGCCGCCGCCGGGGATCGCGGCGACGAACGCGCGCAGGTCGGCGGGGGCGGCGACGGCGATGCCGCAGCGGAAGACCTCCGGGGTGAACGTGACACCGACGAGGGCGGCGTACCCGCCGTAGGAGCCGCCGTGGATGGCGACCCGGTCGGCGTCGACCCAGCCCTGGGCGACGGTGTACTCGACGGCGTCGAGGAGGTCGTCCTGCATCGCGGCGCCCCACTGGCGGTCGCCCGCGTTGACGAAGTCCTTGCCGTAGCCGGTGGAACCGCGGAAGTCGACCTGGATCGCGACGTAGCCGCGGTTGGCCAGCCACTGCGTCTCGGCGCGGTAACCCCACAGGTCACGGGTCCACGGGCCGCCGTGCACGACGACGACCGCGGGCAGGTTCGCGCGCGGCACGCCGGGCGGGAAGGTCAGGTAGCCGTGGATCCCCAGGCCGTCGCGGGCGGTGAAGGAGAACGGCTCGACCTTGGCGAGCGGGAGGCCTTGCAGCGCCGTGGAATGGGTGAAGAGACCGGTCGACCGGTTGGTCGCGCGGTCGTGCAGGCGGAACTCGGCTGGGCCGTCGTCGACCAGGTGACGGACCAGCCAGGTCCGGTCGGCGTCGTCGGTGCCGAGGATCGTGGCCTCGCCGGGCCCGGCCTGGAGTGTCCTGATGTCGGCCTCGACGTCGGGGCGCAGGGCGTGGAGGTGGGCGCGTTCGCGGCGGATGACGACCAGGCGGGCGTCGCCGTCTTGGTCGAGACCGACGCCGATCACGTCGTGCCGGGGGTCCTCGGCGAGGACCTCCTGACGGCCGGTCCGGATGTCGATACGGAGCAGGCGGACGGCCGGGGCGTCCTTGCTGGACAGCAGGAGCAGGCGGTCGCCGGTGAGGCCCACGACGCGCAGGAGCATGGTGTCGTCGTGGTCGACCTCGTGCAGGGTGCGCCAGGTGCCGTCGGGGTCGCGGACGACCACGGCCAGGCCGTCGTCCGGGCGGGCCTCGACCGCCGCGCGCGGGTGCAGGTCCGCGTCGGCGGTCCAGGCGGTGACCCCCGGCCGGGTGGCCGCCAGGGTGGTCTCGCCGGTGCGCAGGTCGAGCAGGTGTGCGTCGTGGCGGGCGCGGTCGTCGCGGTTGAGCGTGATCAGCGCGTGGTGCGGGCGGTCGCGGTGCAGTGCCACCAGGCGCGCCTGCACGTCCGGGTACGGGGTCAGGTCGCGCGGTCGCGGATCGGTCACGTCGACCGCGAACAGGTGCGTGTTCTCGTCGCCGTCGCGGTCGCGGGCGTAGAGCAGGGTGGTGCCGTCGTGCGCCCAGGCGAACACGTGCACACCCCGGCCGCGGTCGTGGGTCACCGGTTCGTAGGGGCCGCCGATCGGACCGCACAAAATATTCTTGACACCCTCGACCGGCGCCCCGAACGCGATACGGCACCCGTCCGGCGACAATGCCGGGCTGACCCGGTCGGGGTTCCCGAACAGAATCGCGCGGGGAATGATCCTCGGCTCGGCCACGGCGGCCAGTATGCGGAGCAGACGCGGGCGCTGTCCAGCGACCGAATGGCGGACGGGAAATCCGGGGGAGACACATGTCGTTGCGTTTCGTGTATTCCAAATCCGCGGCCGACACGGCGGGCAGCGGCCTCACCGGCGACCCCGACCTGGGCGATCCCCCGGCCGCGGCTTCCGGCCGCCGTCACCCCTTGGCCGCCTTGTCCGGCATGGTCCGCGTGCTGCGGCTCGTGTGGGGCGTCGACGCGCGGCTGACGCGGTGGCTGGGCGTGGCCATCGTGGTGGCGGGTCTCGTGCCCGTCGTCACGGCAGCGACCGTCCGTGTGCTGGTCAACGCGGTGCTGGCCGCGTTGTCCGGCAAGGGCGGCGGCCCGTTGGACGTGCGGCTGCCGGGGTTCGCGTTCGACCTGCCTGCCATGCCCACCACTACGGCCGTGGTCGTGCTGGTCGCAGTGCAGTTCGGGGCGAACCAACTCGGGGGAGTGGCGGCCGCCGTGCGGACTGGGACGCAGCAGTTGTTGCAGGAGCGGGTGACGCAGCACGTGCGAGCCCGGATCATGGACCACGCGGCGGGTCTTGACCTGACGTTCTTCGAGCGTGGACAGTCCTATGACCTCCTCCGACAGGCCCAACAGGAGGCGGCTGTCCGTCCTGTCGGGATGGTCGGGAGCGCGTTCGGCCTGCTGCAGAACCTGGTCATGTTCGCCGGGCTGGCGGTGCTGCTGGTGACCGTGAGCCCGTGGCTGGCGTTGCTGGCCCTGGTCGCCCCGATACCTGCCTTCATAGCCGATGCCCGCCACGGCACCCAGGCGTTCCTCCTGTCCACTTTGGCCGCCCCGGCGCGACGACGGATGGACTACCTGTCATCACTGCTGACGACCGACACGTATGCGAAGGAGGTGCGTGTCTTCGGACTGGGGGCCTATCTGACGGAACGGTTCCGTCTCATCGGCTCCCGGTACTACGGGCGTTTGCGCGTGCAGGTCCGCCGTCGGCAGGTGGCGGCGGCGTTGTGGGGGACGCTGAGCACGTTGGTGGGGGCGGGGACGTATCTCTACATCGCGCTGGAGGCCGTGTCCGGGCGCCTGACCTTGGGTGACCTGATGCTGTACACGGCGGCAGCCGTCACGTTGCAGGTGTCGATCCAGGCCGTTTTCACGGCTCTGTCGACGATGCACGAGAGCACGCTGTACCTGGACCAGCTGTTCGCCTTGCTGTCGGTGCGTTCCGAGGGCTCGTCCGGGACTCTGTCATTGGAGCCCGGCCCGCCCCGCATCACCTTCGAGAACGTGTCCTTCCGCTACCCGGACGCCGCCGAATGGGCGCTACAGGACGTGAGCTTCGACCTCCCGGCGGGCGGGGTCACCGCCCTGGTGGGCCCGAACGGCTCCGGAAAGTCCACTGTGGTCAAACTGGCCTGCGGCCTCTACCAGCCGACGTCGGGCCGGGTCCGGTTGAACGGCAAGGACTTGGCCTGCTATGACCCCGACACCGTCCGCGCCCAGATCGCCACCATGTTCCAGGACTACGTCACCTACCAGGCCACCGTCCACGAAAACGTCGCCCTGGGCAACCTCTCCCATGTCGACGACCCCAAGTCCGTCCGCCAAGCCCTGGCCCGCGCCGACGCCCTGTCCGTGCTGAAACCCCTACCCGCGGGTGCCGACACCATGCTGGGCCGGTGGTTCGGCCGCGGCACCGAACTCTCCGGCGGCCAATGGCAACGCCTGGCCCTCGCCCGAGCCTTCACCCGCCCCGACGCCGGCCTGCTACTTCTCGACGAGCCATCCTCGGCCCTGGACGCCAGAGCCGAATCCGACCTGTTCACCCGCCTCGCCGACCTCACCACCGGCCGAACCGTCCTCTACGTCTCCCACCGCTTCTCCACCGTCCGCCAAGCCAACACGATCCTGGTCCTCGACAACGGCCGCCTCGTGGAAACCGGTACCCACGCGTCCCTGGTCGACCGGCCCGGTGGCACGTATGCCGAACTCTTCCACCTCCAGGCCGCCCCCTTCCTGGAGGCCCAGTGAGGAGCTTCCGACTGGCGGCTCTGACTGTGGAAGCCGATGACGCTTGTGGTACTGGCCCGGCGCGGCACTGGATGATCATCGTGCCTGCCGGGCGCAACGGCTTCAGTGGGTCAGGGCTTCCTGCTCATACGGGATCCGCTCACCGGCCTCCACCGCGAACGGCAGATGGTTGCCCTCCGGCGGCAACGGGCACGTCGCGTACACCGTGAACGCGCACGGCAGGTTGGTGGCGCGGTTGAAGTCCAGCGTCACCGTCCCGTCCTCGTCCGCCTCGGAGACAGCCAGCGCGCGGTTGGCACCGTACGTCGTGACGCCGCTTGTGGTGTCGGTGAACAGGATGCTGAAGCCGGATTGTTTGCCGTTGAACGCGGTCAGTACGTGCTCGGTCCCCGCATGGGTGAACCGAACGACCCCCGGCGCGGTGTACACATGCGTCAGTCCGGCGACGACCGCGCCCACCGTGGTCGGGCGCGGCTCGGGGAACGCCTCGAAAATGCCGCGCAGGACCCAAGCCGGGTCCGGTTCGTAGGACGGCACACCCCGGAAGGCCTGGACGGCGGCGGCTCGTGGGTCGTGCACACGGATCAGGTAACCCGTGCGGCGGGCCACCTCGATCTCCACCTCGCCCGCTCGCACCCGGGTGCCCGCGCCGCTGTTGACCAGGTCGAAGCGGTGTACGTCGGTCAGTCGCGTGCCCTCGTGCACCAGGTCGGCGCCAGCCGGGTCGACGTAGGCGGCGTCGGCGTCCTGCCACCACCGGCCCGGCACCCCCGCGTACGACCGCGGCTCCGCACCCAGCCACTCCAGCGACACCAGCGCCAGCCACCCGTACGGGTCGCCCAGGTCCCGCTCGCGGGCCGCCTTCCATTCCCGCCAGCTCGCCGCGAACTCGTCGGTCGCCATCGTCGCCTCCTCCACTCCCGGGCACGCGTCCCGCACCCACCCAGGGCAACGACCAGGCCGGGCGACTATTCCTGCTCCCACATTGCGGAACCGGCTGATTTACGCCGTGACCGATGGATTATTTCACGAATTCTGCACAACTCCCGGAGAATCCACCGAATCCCATTCTACCGTTGGCGCCGACGGGAATGACGACCAGCGCGTGCGGCCTGTGGACGACCCGGGTGATCGCGTGCAGTACGGTGATCGTCACGGGCGGTGCCGGTTGGGGAGGGCTGGATGGCCGACGACGGCGACCTGGTGCGGAATGTGCTGAGCGGTCACGCGCAGGTGGCGTTGCAGGTCGGACGTGTCGGTGGCGATCTCCACCTGCACGGCGGCCGCGACATCCCGGCGCCGCGCATGGTCGTCGAGCGCAGCCCCCATTTCACCAACCAGGTGCGCGCGCTCGCCGAGGCGGATGCGCACTGGGACGGGGCGGACCGGGCACGGCCGGTGGTGATCGCGTTCGTCGGGTTGCCGGGCGTGGGCAAGACCGAGGTCGTGCGGGCCTGGCTGGGCGCGCACGCCGACGAGTTCCCCGACGGCCAGTTCCACGCCGACCTGTCCGCGGGCACGCGCGTCGACGGCGTGGAGAGCACCGTGCTGCGCGAGTTCCTGCTGGCGGTGGGCTTCGAGTCGGGCGCCATCAGCGACACGCCCGCCGGTCGCGCGGCGGCGTTCCGGTCGTGGTCGCACGGCAGGCGCGTCGCCGTCGTCGTCGAGGACGTGCTGGCCGCGCCGCAGGTGCGGATGCTGATGCCCGCGGGCGCGGGGTCGGTGGTGCTGGTGACCGCGCCCGGTCGGATCTCCGGGCTGGGCGTGGAGGAACAGCTCCGCGAGGTCGACCTGTCACCGCTGGAACCCGCGGCGGCGCGGGAACTGCTGGGCCGGATCGCGCGATTCGAACGGATCCGCGCGGAACCGCAGGCGGTCGACGCCTTGGTCGAGCTGTGCGCGGGGCTGCCGATCGCGTTGTGCGTGGCGGGCACGACGCTGGCCGAGTACCCGAAGCGCTCGATCGCGCGTCTGGTCGCCGAGCTGGAGGACCGTCGGCGCAGGCTGGCGGTGTTGTCGCGGACCACCAACCATTCCGTGGCCGCCGTCTTCGACAGCGCCTGCGAGCGGCTCGGCGAGACCTCGCGCCAGGTTTACCGGCTGCTCGGCGCCCATCCGGGTCCCGGCGACGTGCATCTCGACACGGTCGCGGCGGTCCTCGGCCTGGACACCTGGGATGTCCGCGACGCCGCCGACGAGCTGCTGCGGGCCGGGCTGGCACAGGAGAACGTCGAGGACCGGTTGTCCCTGCACGAGCTGGTTCATCTCCATGCGTGGACGAAAGCGGACCAGGACGGGGTGGCCGCGGAGCTGGCCGCGGCCGTGGACACGCATTACCACCACGTCGGCGTCGCGGCGGGTCACGCGATGCTGCCGTCCCGCCCGTGGCGCGACCAGCTCGCCCCGCACCTGGCCGCCTTCGACGCCCTGGCCCCGGTCGATCCGGTGGCCTGGTCGACGGCCGAGCGAGTCAACCTGCTCGGCACAGTGCGCCGAGCGGCCGAGTCGGAGTACCAGGACCGGGCATGGGAACTTGCCCTGATGCTGTGGCCCCTGCACGAACGCGGCAAGTACCTCGACGACCTCGCCCTCGCCGGTTCCCTCGGCGCGGCCGCCGCCGAACGTCGCGGGCGGACGGATGTGGCGGCGGTACTGCGCACCCAGGAGGGTTTCGCCGCATTGCACCGAGGCGATCCGGCCGCGGCCTACGCATTGTTCCGAACAGCGCTCGACGCGGACGCGGTCCCCGAGATCATCGCCACCGCCACCGAGTCGTTGGGCCTGGCCGCCCTCGCCCTGGACCGCCGCGCGGAAGCCGCGGACCTCCTCCGCCGCAACCTGTCCCTGGCCGAGACCGTCGGCGACCCGCGACGCATCGCCCTGGCCCGTATGCACCTGTCCAAAGCCGTCACCCCCACCGAGGCGATCGCCCTGCTCACGGCCGCCCATGCGTACTTCGAGACGGCGGGCCCCACCGACGCCCACAACGTCGCCAAGTGCGACCTCCTGCGCGGCATCGCCGAAACCGCCACCGCCGCCCACTCCGACGCCGCCACCCACCTGGCCCAGGCCCTCGACCTCCTGCACACCCTCGCCCGCCCCTACGACGAGGCCCACGCCTGGACCGCCCTCGGCGACCTCGCCACCACCACCCACGACCCCACCGCCGCCGACTGCTACCGCCGCGCCTTGATCATCGCCGAGACCTATGGCCACCAGCCGCGTGCCCGCGAACTCCACACCAAACTCGCCGACCTCGTCCGAGGATCCGGCCACCCCCGAGCACAACCCAGCGAGTTCTGAGACAGGCCCCGCCACGGTGCCTGTGGATCACGCTGTTCACGGACCTGTTCCGGCTGTTGATCAGCCGCCGGAACTCTGAGGTCTACGCGCCGAGCTGTGCACAGGGCCGAATCGGCGGCGCTGGCGGGCGCTTGTCAAGGGAGAGCGGAGCCCTGTGGATGCCTGGGCGGGTTGTGGACAACTCGCTCGGGGACCCCCGAGTTCCAGCCTGGTGGGATTGCGAGACGGAGAGTATGGGGTGCGGGTGGCGGGTGTGGATAACTCAGTCGGCGGGCTGGATGGTTGCGGTGAAGCGGCGGGGGCCGCAGTGGATTGTCAGGGTCAGCGGGACAGTGGGCGGGGTGTGGTCGCTGAGGAGGTGATGGAGGAGGGAAGCGCCGAGTGGGCCGTGGGAGGTGGGGAGGCCGGTGGTCACGTAGTGGGTGTTGTGGCGGGAGAGAGTCAGCCAGCGGTCGTGCGGGAGTGGAGTGGTTGCGAGGAGGGCGCCGGGGAGGGAGTGGAGGAGTTCCTGGGCCGTGGTGGGGTCGGGGGCGATGAGGATCTCGGCGAGTTCCAGTTCGCGGCGGAGAGGGGAGGCGGTGGTGTCCACGGTGAGGTGGGTTCCGTTGTAGGCGCCGGAGTTGAGGTTGGTGGAGGCGTGGCGGGTTATCGCGGCGGTGTTGTTGTGCAGGGTGACGTGGATTAGTTGGGCTGCGGGGGTGGTTGGGGGGACCAGGGGAGTGGGGACTACCTGGACTTCGGGGGGATAGGTGGGTTCTGGGAGGTTGAGGAGTCGATAGAACTCGGTGCGGAGGAGGGGGGCGGCTTTGTCGGGGTGGGAGGTTGCGAGAGCTGTCACAGAGGTTAGGTCGGGGCAGGGGGCGGTTGGGTCGCCGGTGTAGCGCGGGGCAATGTGGAGTAATTGGGCGATGGGGGAGTCCGGGTCCACGGTGCTGTGCGGGGCGGTGGCCAGGAATACCGGGCGGCCTAAGGCGGCGCCGTAGAAGGTCACCGAGCCGTGGTCGCCGATGATGGTGTCGGCGGCTATCAGGGCGGCGCGCCAGCCGTCCTGGGCGGGGAGGATGGTGAGGCCTGCGCGGGTGCAGCGGGCCAGCCAGGCGGCTACCTGCCAGTCGGAGTGCCAGGCGCGGATGTTGGGGTGCAGGGCGACCACCGTGCGGTATTCGTCCAGAGGTAATTCGGCCAGGGTATCGGGGAGGTCGGGGCATTCGGCGAAGAGTGAACCCGGGCCCCAGGTGGAGCTCACGACCAACAGGCGTTGGCCGGGGGCGACGCCGAAGGCCCGGCGGTACATGGGGCGTAGGGGGAGGCTGGCGGTCATTCGGTCGAGGCAGGGGTCGCCCGCCACCAGGCTGATGGGGACGGCTTGGCGGCACGAGCGGGCGAGGCGGGTGCGTTGTTCCTCGTGGGAGAGGACCAGGACGGTGGGGATCAGGTCGCCGTTCGCGTTGAGCAGGGACTCGCTGGAGATGCCGAAGGCGCCCTCATGCCCGTTTCCCGTTTCCCGTTTCCCGTTTCCCGTTTCCCGTTTCCCGTTTCCCGTTTCCCGTTTCCCGTTTCCCGTTTCCCGGAGATATTTATTGTAGCCCATTCCGTGGGGCAGGACGAGCAACGGCCGCAAGGCGGAGAGGTCCCCGCCCAGGCTCGCGCTGATCGCCAGGTCCGGTGGATTGTCCACAATCGACTGCCACGGGTGGACCCGGATTCCCTGCCCCGTCAGGAACTCCTCGGTCCCCGCCGTGAACGCCGACGAGCCGGGGACGGTGAACTCGACCTGGACGCGCGAGTCGGCCAGCAGGTGCAGGACGTCGAACAGCCGGGTGGCCGCGGTGATGTTGTGGACGATCGCGGCCACCCGGCGGGCTGGTCGGACGGTGGTCCAGACGTGCGCAGATGTCCGTGTCCCGACCACCGGCCCAACCTACCCGGCCGCGGCCGCACCCTCAGTGCGGGCGGCCGCGGCGTCGCGGGTGCTCTTCACCACGTCCGCCGGTGCGCGCCATTGCGGTAGGGGCGGTCCGGTAGTATCCGGAGTGCCGCTCCGCTTGGGTCAGGAGGTCCGATGTCCGGGACACCGCGCGCCGTAACCGTGCCCGGTTGATCGCGGTGGCGCGGGAGGTGTTCGACGAGGTGGGCATCGAGCAGGCCGCGCTCAACGACGTGGCCCGGCGCGCGGGTGTCGGGCCGGGCACCCTGTGGCGGCACTTCGCCAACCGGGACGCGCTGGTGACCGCGTCGACCCGGCCGCGAGTGGTGGAGTCCACTTAGGACGGAGATGGCCCGGTATGACGAAGGGCCGTCGTGCCGGCGGGAGGCGGGTTCGACGGCCCTGGTGTCACAACGGGATCAGGCGAGGTCGACGCGCACCGGCACGGCCGCGCCGAGGGTGTGGCCCACCGGGGACGACGCGATCACCTTGGCGTGCAGGGCTTCCACGTCCGCGCGCGGCGCGGGCGAGTCCAGCCGCACGGTGGCGGTGATGGTGTCGAAGCCCGCGTGGCCTTCCCGCAGTCCCAGGAAGACGTGCAGGTCGATGTCGCCCTTGAGGTCGATGGTCAGCCGGTCCAGCCGGATTCCCGCGACGGTGGCGTTGGCGGCGTAGCCGACCGCGAGGCAGTTGCCGAGGGCGCTCAGAAGCTGTTCGACCGGGTTGGGCGCGCTGTCCCCGCCGCCCAGCGCGGTCGGTTCGTCGGACGGGACCGGGGCGAAGGCGCGGACCTTGGCCTCGGAGCCGAAACCGCCGGTCCACGTCACATGCGCGGCCCAGGTCGTGTGGGCCTTCGCCGGATCTTCCTGGATGGCGGTCACGAGCGCGCCCACCGCGGCGATGTCGACGTTGTTGAGCGGGTGTTGGACTTCCACGGTCATGGTCGCTCCCGGGTGACGGATACCTCTTGCCGGGCAGGCTCCTCCGCGCGCACGGGCCGGGCAACCGCAACCGCCCACTGGGAAAGCGGGCATGAGCCACCCGGCTGTGATAGGGCGGGCGGTCGGCGGGGAGGATGCCGACCGCCCGCCATGGGGCTAGGCCTGCGGGACCGTTGCCAGCTGGGGTGCGGCCGTGGCCCGAGCCTGCCACAGCACGTGCGCGGTGAACGCCACCGCCGCGAGGATCGCGACCAGGCCGCACACCCCGCCCCAGCCCAGCCACACGTAGGCCCGCACGCCCAGCCAGGATCCGGCCGTGCCGCCGAGGAAGGCGCACGTCATGTACGCGGTGTTCAGCCTGCTGCGCACCTCCGGGCGCAGCTTGAAGATCCGTGCCTGGTTGGCCACCTGTCCACTTTGGACGGCGATGTCCAGCACCAGGATGCCGACGACCAGCCCGATGACGCCCAGCGCGCCGCCCGCGGTGCCCAGGGCCAGGATGGCCGCGCCCGCGATGGCGCCCAGGAAGCAGACGCGGTTGACGGTGTCCGAGCCGTCGCGGTCGGTGCGCCTGCCCGCGATCGGGCTGAAGAACATGCTGCCCGCGCCCACCAGTGCCACCAGGCCGACCACCGACGAGCCGAACGAGTAGTCCGGGCCGGTGAGCAGCAGCGCGATCGCCGTCCACGCCGCGGTGAAGCCGCCGAACATGGTGGCCTGGTAGAGGCAGGAGCGGCGCAGCTGGGGCTCGGTGGCCAGCAGCCGCAGCGACATGCCGAGCAGCGCGGGGTAGCGCTGCCGGGACGGGGGCGTGGTCAGCGGGATCGTCACCGCCAGCACCGCGCCCAGGACCAGCACCAACGCCGCCGCGACCACGTAGGGCGCGCGCCAGTCCAGCCAGTCGCCCAGGGTGCCGCTGAAGGTGCGGGCCAGCAGGATGCCGCCGAGCAGGCCGGACAGCAGCGTGCCGGTGACCGCGCCGCGGCGGTCGTCCGGGACCAGGCCCGCCGCCATCGGGATGATGATCTGCGGCACGACCGTGGTCAGGCCGATCAGCGCGCTCGCGGTGACCAGCAGCGGCAGCGTGTCGGCCAGGGCGGCGCCGACCAGGCCCAGGCCGGTGAGGCCGAGCAGGGTGAGGATCAGCGGTCGGTGGCGGAGCCGGTCGCCCAGCGGGACCAGCAGGAAGATGCCCGCCGCGTAGCCGAGCTGGGCGGCGGTGGCGACCAGTGCCGCGTCGTCCGGGGTGACCCCCAGGTCGCGGGCGACCAGCGGGCTGATCGCCTGCGGGAAGTAGACGTTCGCCACGGTGACCCCGCAGGCGAGCGCCAGGATGAAGATCGCCCGTCGGCTCAGTGTCGGCCGGGCTGTGTCCACGGACACGGGTGCTCCTTTCAAACGAACCATCTGGATCGAAAGCCTGTCAGACTCGCGCGTCGTGGTCAAACCAACCAGTTCGTTTTAGCGCGCGGTATGGTGGTGCAATGGGTTACGACTCGAACGCGACCAGGGAGCGGATCCTGGCGGCGGCCACCGCGGAGTTCGCCGCGCACGGCATCGCGGGCGCCCGGGTCGACCGGATCGCCGCCGACGCCAGGGCCAACAAGCGGGCCATCTACGACTACTTCGGCGACAAGGACCGGCTCTTCGGCGCCGTGCTGGAACGGCAGATGACGCGCTGCGCCGAGGAGGTCACCATCGAGGGCGGCGACCTCGCGGGCTACGCCGAACGGCTGGTCGACTACCACGCCGCCAACCCCGAGACGCTGCGCCTGCTGATGTGGGAAGCCTTGGAGTACGGGGAACGCGCGGTGCCCGGCGAGCCGGAACGGGCGGAGAAGTACCAGAAGCGAGTCGACGCCGCCGCGGCCGCGAACCCGCCGGTCGACCCCAGGGTGCTGGTGTTCTTCACCCTCGGGCTGGTCAACTGGGGGTTCGCGGTGCCGCAGCTGCGCCGCATGGTGCTGGGTGCCGACTATCCGCCGCACGCGTTGCGTGAGGCGGTCGCCGAGGCGGTGCGCGTGCTGGCCAAGTACTCGCCGCCGCGCCCCGACCCGGTCTGACCCGCCCGTGGCCTCAGCGGTCCGCCGACACCAGGTCGCTCGCCCGTTCGGCGAACATGGTCACCGGCGCGTGGGTGTGCGCCCGGACGATGGTGGGCAGGGCGGCGGCGTCCACGACCCGCAGCCCGTCGGTGCCGCGCACGCGCAGCGCCAGGTCCACGACCGAGGCCGGGTCCGCGCCCATCCGGCAGGTGCCGACCGGGTGGTGGATGTTCTCGCCCACCCGCCGGACGTAGTCGGCGATGTCGGCGGCCTCGGGCGACAGCGCGCCAGGGGTGAGCGGCTTGTCCCACCACCTGGCCATGACCGGCCGGGTCAGGATCTCCTGCGCCCGCCGCACCCCGGTGGTGAGGGTGCGCAGGTCGGCCGGGTCGGTGAGCAGCCCGGGGTCGATCAACGGCGCGGCGTCCGGGTCGGCCGAGGCGAGCCGGACCGCGCCGCGGCTCTCCGGCCGCAGCAGCACGACGCCGAGCGACAGCGCGTGCTCGGCCCGGCTTTCCTGCGCGCCAAGGGCACCGAGCAGCATGATGATCTCGATGTCCGGCGCGGGCAGGTCCGGGTCGGTGCGCAGGAACAGCGTCGCCTCGGACAGGATCGACTCCAGCGGGCCCTCGCGGTCGCGCAGGTACCGCTGGACGTCCTCGTCGGTCGCGGTGGAGCCGGGCGAGGCGAACCCGACGCCGGAGAACGCCATCGGGACCAGCACGTGGTCGGTCAGGTTCGCGCCCACGCCGGGCGCGTCGGCCACCAGCGGCACGCCGTGCTCGGCGAGCTGGTCGGCCGGGCCGACGCCGGAGCGCAGCAACAGGTGCGGGCTGCCGATCGCGCCCGCCGCCAGCAGCACCTCGCGCCGCGCGCGGACCTCCTCGATACCTTGTGCCGTGCGGATTTCCACGCCGACCGCGCGGGTGCCCTCGAAGACCACCCTGCGTACCAGGGTGTTCGCCATGACCCGCAGGTTCGCCCGGCCGCGGGCGGCGCCAAGGTAGGCGTCGGCGGAGCTGAACCGCAGGCCGTCGTGGTGGGTGGCGACGGCGGCGGAGTAGCCCTCGGGCAGCTCGCTTGCCGGGTCGTAGCCCAGCTGCGCGCACGCGGTCAGGAAGTCGGGGGTGACCGGGCTGGGATAGCGCAGCCCGGCCAGCCGGATGCGGTCGCGTTCGGCGCGCGCGACATAGGGTGCGAGGTCGGCGTGCGACCAGCCCGCGCAGCCGTCGGCGGCCCAGCCGTCGTAGTCGGCGGGGTGGCCGCGGGTCCACAGCTGGGCGTGGATGGCCGACGAGCCGCCGACCGCCCGGCCGCGCGGGTAGTCGATCACCCGGTGGTCCAGGCCGGGCTGCGGCACCGTGCGGTAGCCCCAGTCCAGGTCGGTGCCGAAGGTGCGCGGGAAGCGGATGGGCACCCGGACGTCGGGCTCGCGCTCGGGGTCCGGGCGGCCCGCCTCCAGCAGCAGCACCTCGGCCCCGCCCGCGCTGAGGCGGTCGGCGAGCACGCAGCCCGCCGCACCCGCCCCGACGATCACGTAGTCGGCGGTGGTCATGCGGATCTCTCCTCGTTCTCCTCGGGTGGGATCCCGGTGCCCACACGCGGTCGGGCGCCGCCGGGACGTGGGGAGCCGACCCGGGCCCGCGACACGCGCGGCCGACCCGGGCGACAATCCGACGGTACCGGCGGCGCGGGTGGTCGATCGCGAATCCGGTGCGACTTTCCCAGGTTCGCCGCGCTCGCCCGAATGGCGGCCCGGGGCCGCCCAAGAATATTCCCGTGATTTCTTCGTGATCGCGGCCTCCGGGCCCTGTCGGTCCCCGATGGTGCGCTTGGGATTAATGGCCTAGAACGGTTGATCCCGCTCGTGACCGACGGTGCGTCACGCTCGGCGTTCCGTATTCAGTGAGCGTTCCGAGCGTATGTCCGAATACGTTCCGGCAGGTCAGGTCAGGAATTGGCAAAGTTGCCTCGACAGTGCGCCGGGAACCGACGCACAAGGGTAGTTTGACGCCGATCGACGAGTGGTTCCCGCGCGTGCTCCGGCAGGCGTGCGCGGTCCGGACCACTCGTCGACGCGCGTCGGACCAGTCGCACCGGGGAGTGCAGGGGGAGAGTCGACACATGTCGAGCCATGAATCCTTTCGATTACCCGCGGCCGCCGACCGGGGCCTCGTCGCGTTCGTCGACGAGGTGTTCGGCGGGCTGCCCAGGGTGGACCAGCGGCGCTGGGCCGGGGTCTATCTGGACGGTCTGCTTCGGGTGCGGGGGAAGAAGACGATCCAGCGGCTGGCCGAGGCGGTGCGGTCGCCGTCGGTCACCCCGCACGCGTTGCGCCAGTTCATCAACTCCAGTCCGTGGGACTTCCGGCCCGCCCGCCGGGCGCTGGCCCGCGCCGCGGTCGCCGCGGCCCGCCCGTTGGCCTGGACCACCGCGCTGTCGGTGATCCCGAAGCGGGGCGACCACTCCGTCGGCGTGCACCGCCGCTTCGACCCGGAGACCGGCCGCACCGTCAACTGCCAGCTGGGCATCGGCCTCTACCTGGCGTCCGCCGAGAGCTGCCTGCCGGTGGACTGGCGGCTCGCGCTGGACGAGTCGTGGCTGGCCGACGAGCACCGCAAGCGCCGTGTGCGCATCCCCGACGGCATCGGGCCGCGGCCGGAATGGGCGCACGTGCTCGACTTCGCCGCGCTCGCCGCCACCCGCGAGTTCCCGGCGGGCATGCCGTTCGTGCTCGACCTGCACACGCTCCCGGACGTCGGCCCGGTCGTGCGCGGACTGGTCGATCTGGGACAGGACTTCCTGGTCCAGGTCGCCCCGACGCAGCCGGTCGCGTCGGCGGCCGCCGGGCACGCTCCCAGGGCGCCGATGCTGCTGCCGCGCCGCGCGCGCGAGCGGACCACCGCCCGCGAGTTCCTGTCCCACGGCTACGCCCGCCAGCCGCACATCGGCGCGGCGGACGGCGGCCACGTCGTCTACTCCGGACTCGTGCACGTCCCCGGGGTGCGCGGAACTCTACGGCTGTTGACGGACTGGTGCCCCAGGCGCGGCGCGCCCACCTGCTACTGGCTCACCTCCATGGTCCACCGGCGGGTCGGCGAGCTGCGCGCGTTGGTCCCGCACGCGAGCGCCGCCCGCCGCGTCGCCCGGGTGCTGGAACACGATTACGGCGTTCTCGACTTCGAGGGCCGCTCATTTCCTGGTTGGCACCACCACATGACGATGGTGTCCGCCGCCTACGCGTTCCGGTCGCTTGCCACGTCGACCGAAATGGTCGATTCAACCGCCCTTCGTCTCGCGCCCTGAAGTTGCGCCCGGAATACCCGCGTTCCGGGTGCGACTTTCGCACTTTCCCGTTGTCCGCCGGTTCGCCGGTGCCGCACAATGGAGTCACACGGAAGTCGTGGCGAATCGCCCAGGTGGACTTCCCGTCGGACACCCGAGCGGTGTCGACTTCTCGCTGATTCCGCTTTCCCTTTCCCGTATGGAAGACGAGGTGATCTCGCATGTCCGAGTCCGGCCGGGTCGGGCTGTGGCAACGCACGCCCGATGCCGAGGAACAGGACTGGCTTGGCCGGGTCGCGGCACTCGCGCCGGTGCTCCGGGCGGGCCGTGACCAGGCCGAACACGACCGCGCGACGCCCGCCGAGGTGTTCGCCGAGCTGCGCGACGCGGGCATCCCGCGGATGTGGGTGTCCACCGAGTTCGGCGGCGAGCAGGTCAGCCTGCGCACCGGCTCGGCCGTGATCCGCGCGCTGGCCAGGCTGGATGCCTCCATCGCCTGGCAGATGGGCGTGCAGGGCGCGATCGGGCGGCTGTCGGACTACCTGCCCGAGCAGACCGCGCGGGAGCTGTTCAAGAACCACGCGGGCCTGGTCGTCGGGGGCGTGAACCCCAGCGGTCGCGCCGAGGCCGTCCAGGGCGGCTACCGGCTCAGCGGTGAGTGGGGCTTCGCCAGCGGCTCCGCGCACGCCGACTGGCTGGTCTGCGCCGCGCCGGTGACCCTGGACGGCAAGCCGGTGACCGGCGCGGCAGGCCCGCAGCTGCGGATGTTGTTCATTCCCAAGGCGGACGCCGAGATGCTCGACACCTGGTACACCGTCGGGCTGCGCGGCACCGGCAGCAACCACTATCGGGTGCGGGACGTGTTCGTGCCCGAGGAGTACACAGTGGACCGGGCGGACATGCTCGCCGCCCCGGCCGACCGGCTCTCCCGCGCGTACCCCATCGGCTACTACGACTTCGGTCCGTTCACGTCCGCGTCCACCGCGCTGGGCATCGCCCAGGACGCCCTGGACACGTTCACCGAGCTGGCCCTGACCAAGACCCCCACGCTCGGCCTGAGCAAGCTCGCCTCCGGCCACACCACGCAGGAGAAGCTGGCCCGCGCCGAGATGCTGGCGCACACCGCCGAGCTGCTCCTGCGCGACGCCGCCGACCAGGCCGTCGCGCACGGCGAGGACGGCGGCGACCGGCTCAGCGCGCTGGTGCGCGTGGTGGCGGCGACCGTCGCCGAGCACGCGAGCACCGCCGTCGACATCGCCTACACGCTGGCCGGTTCCTCCTCGCTGTATGCCACGTCCCGGTTGGAGCGTTGCTTCCGGGACGTGCACTCGGCGGTCAAGCACATCACCTTGTCGCCGTCGCACTTCGAGATGGTCGGCCAGTACCTGCTCGGCGGCGGCCTGCACCTGCGCCGATGACCGAACATCCTTTTAGGACAGTCCTGTCGCAACTCACGGAGAGACGAAGACCATGACCATGATGGACGCCCCGCGCACCCGGGCGAAGACGATGCGCGCGCTGCAGCTGATCGCGCCGCAGAAGACCGTGCTGGCCGAGGTGCCCGTCCCGGAGACCCCGATCGACGGCCTGCTGCTCAAGACCCGCTGCGTGTCGATCTGCTCGACCGACATCTCCTTCTACGAGGGCCACCTGTTCCCCTCGGAGTACCCGGTGATCCTCGGCCACGAGTACCTCGGCGAGGTCGTCGACATCGGCCCGGCGTTCGACGCGGACGGCGCGGGCATCGAGATCGGCGACCGGGTCGTGTACTGGGGCCAGACCGACTACGGCGGCTTCGCCGAGTACCGCTCGCTGCGGCCGATCTTCTCCGGCCAGGTGCTGGAGGACGTGTTCGCCGCGGACCGGAACTTCTTCGACGACCACCGGGCAGCGGCGGTCAAGGTCCCGGACGACATGTCCGACCTGGAGGCCTCGTTCATCGAGCCGATCACCGGCGCGCTGCGCTCGGTGCTCACCAACGCCCCCAAGGTCGGCGACCGGGTGCTGATCATGGGCACCGGCCCGATCGGCATCATCGCGGGCAGCGTGATCCGCCGCCTGCTGGCCCCGCACTCGATCGTCTCGGTGGACGCGAACCCGCAGCGCAACGCGCACGCCGAGGCACATTTCTCGCAGCACGCATACCTGCCGCAGGAGCTGATCGACACCGTCGAGGACAGCTCGTTCGACTACGTCTTCGACGCCCTGCCCACGGTGAAGGTGGACGACGAGGAGAAGGACCCGCGCCGGGTCGCCATGCGCAAGCTGCGACCCAAGGGCAAGTACGTGCTCTACGGTGCCTCGCAGGAGATGCAGAAGTTCGACACCTGGCTGATGCTGGCCAAGGGCATCGACATCTGCGCCGCCCCGTTCGACGTCACCAGCTTCCCCATGCACAAGACCGCCAACGTGATCGCCTCGGCCATGCGCATGCTGCGCACCGGGATCGTGGACGGCAAGAACCTGCTGTCCCGCGTGCACAGGTTCGACGACTACGAGGGCCTGGTGCGGGTGTTCGAGAACTACCGGCACACCACCGACCTCAAGACCATCGTCGACTTCCGGGACTGAGGAGGGTCCATGTCGATCGACGCGACCGCGTTCACCCGCGCCATGTCCCGCGTCCCCGGCCCGGTGGCGGTGGCCACCACGGTCGACGGCGCGGGCAGGCGGTGGGGCTTCACCGGCAGCTCGTTCAGCTCGCTGTCGCTGGACCCGCCGCTGGTGCTGATCTGCCTGGCGAAGACGGCCAGCACGCACGCCGCGTTCGCGGGCTCGCCGCACTTCATGGTCAACGTGCTCAACGGCGACCAGGCGGAGGTGGCCCGCCGATTCGCGAAGTCGGGGGTCGACCGGTTCCACGCGGGCGACATGGTCCCGTGCGAGCTGGGACTTCCGGGACATCCCGATGCCGCGCTGCGGCTGGCGTGCACCCGGTACGACATGTTGGACGGCGGTGACCACAGCATCCTGGTGGGCCGGGTCGAGGCTCTGCACGTGGCCGCGCACCCGCCGCTGGTCTACTGCGACCGCTCCTTCACCCAGCCCATGCCCGCCGGTCAGTTGACCTGACCCCGACCAACCGTGTTGCGGGCCGTTCCGGAACGGCCCGCAACACGGCGCGTGGTACCTCCCTTTCGGACTTTGATCTCCGCACACGGCGCAACCCGCGCGGTGGGACCGCGCGTGGGTGTGGCGAACGGGGCGGCGGAGCAGACGCTGCCCGGCCTGGGCGGTGACGAGGTGACGCCCGCCCGGTCGCGGTGCGGGTCGAGCGGCCGGACGCGGTCTACCGCTACGCGTCGCTGGACTACCGCGAACCCACCGCGTGGGGCCTGACCGGGGTGAACGTGATCGACGACGACTTCCGCGACGCCGCGGTCATCCCGTCGACGACCGCCGCGCCGGGCCGGGCGAGCCCTGAGCCGGGGCGGTCCGCGCCCTTGGTGTGTCCACTATGGACTACCGGGGTGTCGCTCAACAACCGTGCCGTGATCGGCGTTGTAGGGCGGGGCGGTTGTCGACACCGCTCGGGACCAGGGGAGTGCGGAATGACGTACAGACGGGGTGCGCCGCTGGCCGTCCTCGTGGTGACGCTCGCGGCGAGTGCGGTGGTCGTCCCGCCGATCGCTCGGGCGGCGCCGGGACGACCGGCCCGGGACACCGAGATCACGCTGGTGACCGGCGACCACGTGACAGTCGGCGACGGCCCGGCGCGGGTCCGCCCGGCGGCCGGGCGCGAGCGGCTGGCGTTCACCCAACGCGTGGACGAGCACGGTGACCTGCACGTGGTCCCGGTCGACGCGGCCGCCGCCGTCGCGTCGGGGCGGGTGGACGCGCGGCTGTTCGACGTGACGGCGCTGGTGCGCGACGGCTACACCGCGGGCACGCCGGTGATCGTCACCTATCCGGGGGCGCGGCTGGCGGCCACGCCGGGCGCTCGGCAGCTGCCGAGTGTCGATGGCGAGGCATTCACCGTGACCGGCTCGGAGTTCTGGGTGTCGGCTCGGAGCAAGGGGCTCGCGGCGGACCGGGCCGGGGTCGGCAGGATCTGGCTGGACGCCCGCGACCACGCTGACCTGGATCGGAGCGTCCCGCAGATCGGCGGTCCGCAGGCCTGGCAGGCGGGCCACACCGGCCGGGGCGTCACGGTGGCCGTGCTCGACACGGGCATCGACGCCACGCACCCGGACCTCGCCGGGGCGGTCGCGGACACGCGCAACTTCACCGAATCGCCGACGACCGACGACCTGTTCGGGCACGGCACGCACGTGGCGTCGATCATCACCGGTTCCGGTCGGTACCGGGGTGTGGCGCCGGACAGCACGCTGCTGGTCGGCAAGGTGCTCGACGACCAGGGCGAGGGCTCGGACTCCGCGATCATCGCCGGGATGGAGTGGGCGGCGGCCGCGGGCGCGGACGTGGTCAACATGAGCCTGGGCAACGCCCGGCCGTCCGCGGGCGACGATCCGTTGTCCCAGGCCGTCAACCGGCTGACGGCGCAGTACGGCACATTGTTCGTGGTTTCCTCCGGGAATTTCGCCTCGTTGCCGGTCGGCTCGCCCGCCGCCGCCGATGCCGCGCTGACCGTCGGCGCGGTCGACCGGCAGGACGCGCTGGCCGACTTCTCGACCCAGGGGCCACGGCCGGGTGATGGCGCGATCAAACCCGACATCACCGCGCCCGGGGTCGGCATCGTCGCGGCCCGCGCGGCGCACGGAACGATCGGGGATCCGGTGGATGCCACGCATGTGGCGCTGTCGGGGACGTCGATGGCCGCGCCGCACGTGGCCGGTTCCGCCGCGTTGCTCGCGGGCGAGCACCCGGACTGGGGCCCGGAGCGGATCAAGGCCACGCTGATGGACAGCGCGTCGCCGAACCCGACCGTCTCGGTGTTCGCGCAGGGCGCGGGTCGGGTGGACGTCGGCCGCGCGACCCGGCAGCCGGTGTCGGCGAGCGTGGGCAGCCTGAGCCTGGGGACCGCGTCGTGGCCGCACCAGGACGACCAGCCGATCACGCGCGCCATCACCTACCACAACGACGGCGACGCGCCGGTGACGCTGACGATCGCGCCGCAGGTCACCGGACCCGGGGACGCGGCGGCCACCGGACTGGTCACGCTGTCGGCGGACCGGGTCACCATCCCGGCAGGCGGCCGGTCCGAGGTCACGGTCACCGTCGACACGCGGGTGGCCGCCCCGGACGGGGACTACCGCGGCGCGATCGTGGCGACCGGTGGTGACAGCGTGGTGCGCACGGCGCTCGCGTTGACCAAGGAGAGCGAGCACTACAACGTGACCGTCCGGTTCCGGGACAGGACGGGAGCGCCGACGACCGGCTACGACTTCCGGTTCACCGACCTGGACGACGACACCGGCCAGGTGGGCGGTGGCGAGGCCGACACGGTGGTGCTCCGGCTGCGGCCGGGCGGCTACTTCGTCGACGCCCGGGTGTACGACGAGAACTACGAGCACATCGCCGCGTTCTACGAGCCCGCGTTCGTCGTCACCGGCGACCGGACGCTGGTCCTGGACGCGAGTCGGGGACAACCGGCCGGACTTCGGGTGGAGCGGCCGGAGGCGGTCGTCGACACCGCGCTGGTGGGCATGGAGGAGACGACCTCGCGCGGGAACGTCGGTGAGATCCTGCTGCTGCCGGACTTCGACGGTGTCTCGGTCGTCCCGTCGGTGACCTCCGCGCCGGGCAAGGCCCGGTTCAAGGTGGCCGCGGCGCTCGCCCGTCCCGACCGTTCCGGCGGGTTCCGGGACAGCCCCTACCTGTACACGGTCGGCTGGGACGAGGACGGCCGCGTCCCGGACCGGCCCGACCGCCTGCTCCGCGACCGGGACCTGCCCCACTCCCGGCTCGCGGCCGCCGCGTCGGCGGCGGGCGCGCGGGGCCGGTTCTTCGACATGTCCGACGTGCCGCTGCCGGGTGGGATCGACCTCTACCGCACCCCGGACTTCCCGTGGCGCCTCGACTTCCAGGAGACCGACGCGGCGGGTCGCCAACTGTCGCACCAGCAGGCGACGGCCGAGGGACAGGCCCGGTGGAACACGGCGGTGTTCGGCCCGGCGTTCCCCACCTCGGGCGTGTCCGGATGGGTGCGCCGGAGCAGTACCGGACTGTCCGTGTACCTCCCGTTGTTCAGCGACCAGTCGGCGCACCACGTGGGCTTCCCGTCGACCGCGTCCACCCGGACCAGGCTGTTCCGGAACGAGACGCTTGTCGCGGAATCCGACACCGGGCTCCCGCTCCAGGCCACCCTGCCCGCCGCCGCGGACGACTACCGCCTGACGGCGGTCGCGACGCGGGGCGCGCCGTTCGACCTGAGCACCTCGGTCAGCGCGGAGTGGACGTTCCGTTCCGTTGCGGCGCCGTCCCGCACGGTCGTCCCGGTGACGCTGCCGGTGGTCCGGTTCGCGCCGGTCCTGGACGACCACAACCGGGCCCGGGCCGGACGGGTGTTCGCCCTGCCGGTCTACGCGCAACGAAACGGGACGACCGCCGCGGGCGTGGCCAAGCCGGACGTGTGGATCTCCTATGACGACGGCGCCACCTGGCGGCCGCTGCCGGTCGTGAGCGTCGGCGGTCGCTGGTTGGCCGCCGGTGTCCACCCGGCCGGTGCCAGTTACGTCTCGTTGCGGGCGAGCACCCGGGACGGTGACGGGAACACGGTGGACCAGACCATCATCCACGCCTACCGGCTGCACTGAGCCCCGTTGCCGGGGCAGGCGGGCGGGTCGCCGACACCGGTGGCCCGCCCGTCGCCAAGCCGCCGTCCGGGTGGTCCGTCCCGACCGGACATCCACAGTGGACCACCGCCGTTGGGCCGAACGAGTCACGGACCGGCACGACCGGGTGTCGCGCGGCGGCGGCCATTGTCGACGGCCGCCGACCGGGAGGAAGGTGGGCGCCCCGACGGGAGCAGGGAGGCGACGATGTCGGTCGACCGCGAGGACGAGGTCCGGACGCTGGGTGCCGTGCTGGCCCGGCGCCGGGACCAGCTGTTGGCGCTGCCGGGCTGCACGGGCGTCGCGATCGGGCGCAAGAACGTCGGCGGCACGGACCGGGACGACCTGGCGATCACGGTGTTCGTCGAGCACAAGCACGACGTGCCCGCCGGGCAGCGGGTCCCGGCGAGCCTGGAGGGGTTCCCGACGGACGTGGTGGAACAGGAACGGGAGGAACTGGAACTGCTCGCCACCGACCCGTTCGCCCGCTACGACCCGATGTTCTCCGGCCTGTCGGTGGCCGCGGGCGAGATCCCGCCCGCCTGGGGTTCCATCGGCTGTTTCATCGACACCACCGGCGACCCGGGCAACAACGTCCCGGCGGGCGTCTACCTGCTGACCAACCAGCACGTCCTGCAGAACGCCTCGGTGGCCCACCCGGAGGTCATCCAGCCCAAGGACGACAACATCGTCGCCCCGCCGAACTACCTGTGCGCGGACTACGTGCAGGGCTACCAGACGCCCACACTGGACTGCGCGGTCGCGCTGGTCAGCCGGGCACAGGAGAACGCGGTGCCCAACTATCCGTGGCACCCCGGCCTGCGCACGATCCAGGGCGTGGGCGTCGCGGTGCCCGGCGACGCCGTCTACAAGTTCGGCGCCACGACCAGGTTCACCGAGGGCGTCGTCGTCTACGTCAACTACAATCCGCCCGGCCTGGCCTACCAGAACGTGATCCTGTTGCGCGCCAAGGACGGCGCGAACCATCTGTGGGTGGCCAAGGGGGACTCCGGTTCCATCTCCGTCCGGGCCGCCGACGACTTCGCGATCGGGCTCAACTTCGCCGGATCGCCGAACGCGGTCATCCAGAACCCGCCGCCGACCCTGCCCGCCTATCCCGCCTACTACCGCAGTTTCGCCTACGACCTGCAGTCCCAGATGAACGCGTTCGTCGCCGCCGGTGGCACGGTCACATTGGCCGCGCCGGGCTGATCGGATTGGCCCGAAAGGCGCAACGTATTGCTCCCTATTTGTCCGAGAATCAGCGATAATGTCCTCTTTCAGGAGGATGACGGCGCGGGTCGGGGCTGCCTAGGTTGCGAACGTGCGACGATCACTTCCGCCCCTGCTCGGCGCGATGGTGCTGGCGAGCCTGTTATCCGGGCTCCCCGCCCAGGCCGCCCCCGCCACCGTGCCCACCTCCCCACCGTTGACCTGGACCGAGTGTCCACCCGACCCCTTCGGCACCCCCGTCGACCCGCGCCTGCGGTGCACGACGCTGAAGGCGCCGCTGGACTATCGCGCACCGCGCGGTGCCACCATCGACATCGCCGTGTCCCGGATGCGGACGGCGAAACCCGGACTGCGGCGCGGGATCCTGCTGCACAACGCGGGCGGACCGGGCGGCGCGAGCCTGAACCTGCCCAGCAGCTACGTGCACGTGTATCCGCAGGACATCCTCGACCGGTACGACCTGGTCAGCTTCGACCCGCGCGGCGTCGGCTACAGCTCGCCGGTCACCTGCGGCCGCACCTGGGACCAGCTGCCCAACGAGGTCTACTTACCCTTCCCCGCACCGGACGGCTCGATCGACGCCAACGTGACGTTCGCGCGTGACCTCGCTCGGGATTGTCTGGCCGAGGGCGGCCGGGAGATCCGGTACGTGACCACCGCGAACACCGCTCGGGACATGGACCGGATCCGGGTGGCGTTGGGCGAGTCGAAGGTCTCGTACAACAGCGGTTCCTACGGCAGTTACCTCGGTGCGGTCTACGCCACGATGTTCCCCGAGCGCACCGACCGGTTCGTCATCGACTCGAACGTCGACCCGGGCGGCATCTGGCAGGACCAGTGGCGGATGTGGGACCCCGGTGCCGAGCTCCGGTTCACCGACTTCGCCAAGTGGGCCGTCGCGCAGGATCCGGCGCTCGGTGCGACGCCGGACAAGGTGCGGACAAACTTCCTGGCCTTGGCCGACCGTCTCGACCGCGCGCCGGTGACCCATCCGAAGGCGGGACAGGTCAACGGGAACCTGTTCCGGGCCGCCTACCGGGGATATTCCTACAACGTCGTGTTCTTTCCGGAGATCGCCGCCTGGTGGCATTTCGTCGAGGGCACCGGACCGGCGCCGGACTGGTTCGATTTCCCCGTGCTGCCCGGTATTCCGGCGGACAACGAGGTCGCCGTCCAGGTCGCGGTGACCTGCGGCGATATCGGTTCCCCGCGCCGGATCGACCAGTACCGCCGCGAAGTGCGCGAGGACCGGGCGAAATACCCGATCCTGGCGGGTATGGGCGCGAACGTCCGGGCCTGCGCGTTCTGGCCGGACCCGGTCGAACCGCCCGTCCGCGTGACGGACCGGGGACCGGACAACATCCTGATCCTGCAGAACCTCCGCGACCCGGCAACGCCTTACGCGGGCGCGCTGGGCATGCGCCGCGCACTCGGCCACCGCGCCCGCATGATCACGGTGGACGCGGGAAACCACGGCGTCTACGACCCGAGCACGCCGTCCTGCGCGGTCACCGAGACCGACAGGTTCCTGACCACGGGCGCGCTTCCTCGACGTGACCTGTTCTGCAAACCGGACCCCGCTCCGCCCGTGCGAAACGACACGCTCGCGCGTATAACCCTTGCCGCCAGCGGGGTTTCTTTGTCCGATATCGGATAATCGTTGCCGTGACAGGAGTAGCGGCCTGGTCCTGGTGGCCGCAACTTCCCGGGTACTTCCGAGTACGTCCGGAAAACCGGTGCCGCGCCGGGGAGATCGCTCTACCGTCGAGACTGTGCGACGATCACTTCCGATTCTCCTCGGCGCGGTCGTATTGGCGGGCCTGGCTTCCGGACTCCCGGCTCAGGCCGCCCCGACACCGCCCCAGCCACCACCACTGACCTGGACCGACTGTCCCCCCGACCCGTTGGGCATCCCCGTCGACCCGCGCCTGCGGTGCACGACGCTGAAGGTCCCGCTGGACTACGACTCGCCGCACGGCGAGACGATCGACATCGCCGTGTCCCGCATGCAGACCGCCAAACCCGGCCTGCGGCGCGGGATCCTGGTCCACAACGGCGGCGGCCCCGGCGTGGCCAGCCTCAACCTGCCCAGCGCCTACGTGCGGGCCTACCCGCAGGACGTCCTCGACCGCTACGACCTGGTCGGCTTCGATCCGCGCGGCGTCGGCCACAGCACGCCGCTCACCTGCGGGCGAACCCCGGCGCAGCTGCCCGACACGCTCTACCTGCCTTACCCCGCCCCGGACGGCTCGATCGACGCGAACGTGGCGTTCGCCCGTGATCTCGCCCGGGATTGTCTCGCCAAGGGCGGCCATGAGGTCCGGTACGTGACGACCGCGAACACGGCTCGGGACATGGACCAGATCCGTGCCGCGTTGGGCGAGTCCAAGGTCTCGTATCTCAGTGGTTCGTACGGCAGTTACCTCGGTGCGGTCTACGCCACGATGTTCCCCGAGCGTACCGACCGGTTCGTCATCGACGCGAACGTCGACCCCACCCGGGTCTGGCAGGACGAGTTCCGGCTGTGGGACCCGGCCGCCGAGGTCCGCTTCACCGATTTCGCCAAGTGGGCCGTCGAACACGATCCAGCCCTCGGCACGACACCGGACCAGGTGCGGGCGAACTACCTGGCGCTCGCCGACCGCCTGGACCACACCCCGGTCGTGCATCCCCAGGCGGGGCCGATCGACGGCAACCGCTTCCGTGGCTCGTTCCGCAACGCCTACTACCACGTGCTGCTCTTTCCCCGGTTCGCCGCGCTGTGGCATTTCGTGGACGGATCCGGCCCGCCGCCGCAGATAGCCGTCGCGCCGGTGATTCCCGGCGTGCCGGTGGACAACATCCAGGCCTCCCAGACCGCCGTGCTGTGCGGTGACGTCGCCTCGCCTCGCCGCATCGACTCCTATCGACGTGCGGTGCGGGAGGATCGAGCCAGGTATCCGATCCTGGCGGGGGTGGGCGCGAACATCCACGCCTGCGCGTTCTGGCCGGACCCGGTCGAACGGCCGGTCCGGGTCACCGATCGTGGACCGGACAACATCCTGATGGTCCAGAACGTGCGGGACCCGGTCACGGCGTATGACGGGGCGCTGGGGATGCGCCGGGCGTTGGGGCACCGGGCTCGTCTGATCACCGTGGACGCGGGCAACCATGGTGCCTATGACCCGAGCACGCCGTCCTGTGCGGTGACCGGCGCGAACCGGTACTTGGTCACAGGGGAGCTGCCGGAGCGGGATCTGTTCTGCGAGCCGGATCCCGTGCCTCCGGGGGCCGGGGTGGCTCGGGTGGCTCTGGCAGGCGGGAGTTCCCTGCTGGGTGCGTGATGGGCGCCGTGCGGGCCGGTTGTCGATCGGCCCGCACGGTGGTCCTGTGGTCGTGGTGTGTCGGGACTTCTCGCCTGCGGCATCGCTGGTGGTCGGCTCGCCTTCGGCATCGCGCTGGAGACACGAGTGTCGTTGTGGGCTTGATCGGGTGGGGCGTGTCGCGTTGGCGGGAGGACGTTGCGGCATTGGTGCCGCCTGGCAGCCGTCAGGTCCCTACCACAAGCCTCACACAAGCACCACCAACCACATCGTTCACCCGCAGGCAGGCAACTTCTCAGACCGTCACCACACCGGCCGATGGGCCAGGCGAGTACCTCGGACGGGAAGGTGACGGGGTTGCGCAGGGTAACCATCGAGCAGCCGGGAAGCGGGAGCGCGCGCGTCGCGCTGGCCCGCACCCTGGGCTTCGCCCTGCTCTACCTCCTGGCCACGGTGGCGGGCCGGATGACCGTCATGGACAGCACCAACCTCAGCCTCGTCTGGCCCGCCGCGGGTGTCGCGGTGCTCTGGTTCCGTGCCCAACGCCACCTGCCGACCCGCTGGGTGGACGTCACGGCGCTGAGCGCGATCACCCTCGTCGTCAACATGGCGACCGGTGCGAGCGCGGCCGCCTGCGCCGTCTTCGTGGCCGCGAACCTCGCCCAGGCCTGGGGATTCGTCCTCCTCCTTGACCGCTGGCGCCCCACCCTCTTGACCGAGGGCTTTCGGGGCCCGCGCGACCTGTCCGCCCTGCTTGCCGCCGCCTTCCTCGCCACGCTGTCGGGCACCGCCGTCGGCCCGACCGGCCTCTGGCTGCTGACCGGCCACTACTCCTGGCTGGCCACCGCCGTCTGGCTGGCCCGCAACATCACCGGGATCCTGCTGGTCGGCGCCGTCGGCCTCTGTCTCGCGCGTGGGGTCGAGGTCCGTCGCGTCTCCGCGTGGCGCGTGCTGGAGTACGCGGCCCTGGCCGGGTGCTCGGTCGGCGCCTACGTGCTCAGCTTCGCCGTCAACCACGGCCTTCCGCTGGCGTTCATGCTCATCGCGCTCACTGTCTGGGCCGCGTTGCGCCTGCCGACCGCGTTCGTGGCCGTGCACGATCTCCTGGTCGGCACGATCGCCGTCGTGTTCACCCTTCAAGGTGACGGTCCGTTTGCCACGCTCGGGTCGCACTCGGTCAAGGCGCTGATGGTGCAGCTGTTCATCGTCGTGGTCGCGGGCGTCGGGCTGGCCCTGTCGCTCGGCCGCGACGAGCGGGTGCGGCTGATCGCCGAGCTGGCCACGGAGAAGGAGCACGCCTCGGAGCGGGCCGAGCTGATGGGGGCGATCATCGACTCGATGGGCGACGGCCTGGTCGTCATCGACCGCGACGGCCGGATCGCGCTGCGCAACCCGGCGTCGGCGCGGCTGATGGGCGGACACATCAGTCCGGACGACACCGTCGCCGATAGTGTCCACTATGGACTGTTCCATCCGGACGGCACGCCGTTCGTCGACGCCGAGATGCCGCACCGGCGCGTGCTCGCGGGCGAGTCTGTGTCCGAAATGGACGTCCTGGTGCGCAACGCGGGCGTGCCAGAGGGGCGCATCGTCAGCGTCACCGTGCACGCGTTGCCCGACGGGCACGGCAGCTCCCGCGCCGTGCTGCTCTACCACGACGTCACCGCGGAGCGCCGTCAGGTCGACGAGCTCACCGGGTTCGCGGGCGTGGTCGCGCACGACCTGCTCAACCCGTTGGCCGCGGTCGAGGGCTGGACCGGCATCACCCACGACACGCTCGCCGACGTGCCCCCGCACCCGGCCGTCGACCAGGCCAGGGACGGTCTCACCCGGGTCGTGCGCGCGGCCACCCGGATGCGCGGCCTGATCAACGACCTGCTCGCCTACACCACCACCCGGGACGCCACGATGGCGCCGATCCCGTTGAGCATCACCGCCGTCGCCCTGGACATCGCGGGTGCCCGCGCGGACGCCTCGGCCGCCGCGGGCATGCCCGCCCCCCGGTTCGCCATCGGCCGCCTGGAGCCGGTGCACGCCGACCCGGTGCTGGTGCGGCAGCTGTTGGACAACCTGGTGGGCAACGCCGTCAAGTACACCGCCCCCGGGTCGGTCCCGGAGGTGTCGATCACGGCTTCCCGGGTCGAGGGCATGGTCCAGGTGACGATCGCCGACCGCGGCATCGGTGTGCCCGCGGGCCAGCACGACGCCATTTTCGACAACTTCCACCGCGCCCACCGCGCCGCGGGCTACACCGGCACCGGCCTGGGTCTGGCCATCTGCAAGCGCATCGTGGAACGCCACGGCGGCGTCATCACCGCAACCGACAACCCGGGCGGCGGCACCCGTTTCACCTTCACGCTGCCCGCCGCCATCGGCCTGACCACGCCCGCGCCCGCTCCCTCGGTCACCGTCTGACCGGGACCGGTCAGACGCCGAGCTGCTTCAGGACCCGGGTCCTGGCCAGCGCGAAGGCGGCGTCGTCGAAGGCGGGGGAGCCGGGTTCGGCGAACCAGTGCCCGACGTTCAGGTAGTGGTACGCGTCGACGTCGGCCTCCGTCGCGCGGAACGCGGTCTCGGTCTCGGCCAACTCCTCCGCGGTGAAGTACTCGTCGCCCTCCACCACGTGCAACCGGACTCGCCGAGCCGTGCGGCCGACCGGCGGCTGACCCCCGTAGAACAACGTCAGGTCATCGGGCACGACCGCCAACGAACAAGCGTGGAAAGCCCCCAACGAGAACCCGACGGCCGCCCAGGGCTGCTCCCCGGCGGCCACCTCCGCGGCCGCCGACTCCGCCCGCGCGTGGATCGCCTCGGAGCCGATGGACCGCACCAACGCCTCGGCGTCGGCGGGTGTGTCCGCGGTCCGCCCGTCGAACAGGTCGGGCAGGAGGACGCGGCGGCCCGCGCCGACCAGGATGTCCGCCCATTCGATGATCGACGGGGTCACGCCCCACCACGGGTGCAGGAGCAGTACCGGGGGAGCGCCCTCAGGGCCGTACCAGGTCACCCGCGCGACGCTACCAAGGTCTCAGGAGTGCGACAGGGCGAAGGCGGTGAGGAAGCCGATCACCGTGATCAGGCCGTTCCACACGTGCGTGTCCTCGAACGCCTCCGGGATCATGGTGTCCGCGATCATGGCCAGGATGGCGCCGCCCGCGACCGCCGTGATCGCCGCGAGCAGTGCGGCCGGGGCGCCGCCGAGCACGGCGTTGCCGAGCATCGCGGCCAGGGCGCTGAGCAGCGCTATCCCGGTCCACAGCCCGAACACGTACGTCCGGCTCCGCCCGGCCTGCCGCATGCCGGACGCGCTCGACAGCCCTTCCGGCACGTTGCTGATGAACACCGCCACCACCGTCACCGCGCTCACCGACCCGCCGCCGAGCAGGCTGGTGCCGATGACGATCGACTCCGGGATGCCGTCGAGCAACGCGCCCAGCGCGATGGCCGTGCCGGACCCGGCCTGCTCGGACTCGGACGGCTGCTGGTCGCCGGAGCGCTTGCGGTGCCGGGCCCCGCGCACCGCCAGCACCAGGTCGGCGAGCGTGTAGACGGCGGCGCCGCCGATCGCGCCGAGGACCGTGGGCAGCAGGCCGCCCTGGTCGTGTGCCTCGGCGATCAGCTCGAACGACACCGCCGAGAGCAGCACCCCGCTGCCGAACGCCATCACCGCAGCCACGACCGGGCGCGGGACCCTGGTCAGGAAGCCCACGAGCGCGCCGACCATGAGCGCGGACCCGGCCAGCAGCCCCCAGCCGCCCGCTGCAGGCACCTGCCCCATCGGCCCTCCCTCGGTGATCGTTCCCCGCACCGTATGCCCGTGCGTCCGTGCTCGCCTGCCGGGTTCCGGTTTGTTCGGATGACCGGATGTCCAGGCAGTCTCGCCTGGTCGGCGGCTGTTCAGTGGCCGGACCGGGGTCGTCGGGGATGTTCAGGACCTGTTGTTCAGCGCGCGATGGTGGACCGTGAACAAAGCCGGTCCGTTATACCGGTTGCTGCGGGGAGTCGCGGAGCCGCGATGACCGGGGGTGCCTGCCTCCCGCACACCGGTGGCGGGGGGCCATGGGGGACCGGTGTGCGGGAGTCCGGCCGGCGGTGGCTCGCCCGCGGGTGATGGGCCGGGGGAGCCCGTGCGGGGTCCCGAAGGGGAGGGATCGGGACCAGGGGGAATGGCTGGGGTGTGCCGATGAGGCGGGGGGTGGGGGATGCCGAGGGGCGAGGGGCCGTTGGGGCCGGGGCCGGAGACGCTGACGAGGTTCGCGGGTGGGCTGCGCGCGCTCCGGTCCGCGGCGGGCGGGCCGACCTACCGGGTGCTGAGCGAGCGCGCGCACTACTCGGCGGCGGCATTGTCCGAGGCCGCGGGCGGCCGCAAGCTGCCCAGCCTGGCGGTCACGCTCGCGTTCGTCGGCGGCTGCGGCGGCGACGCGCACGAGTGGGAAGCGCGTTGGCGGGACACCGCCGCCGAACTGGCCGCCGCGGACGAACCGGACGAACCGGCGCCGTGTCCGGAGCAGGACGCTCCTTACGTGGGCCTGCGCCCGCTGCGGCAGGACGACGCGCACCGGTTCCACGGCCGTGAGCGCGTGGTCGACGAGCTGGTGGACCACGTGCGGGGCAAGCGTTTCGTCGGGCTGTTCGGCCCGTCGGGCAGTGGCAAGTCGTCGGTGCTGCGTGCCGGGCTGGCCCCCGCCCTCACCTCGCGGGTGGTCGTGTTCACGCCGGGGCGGCGACCGGTCGAGGAGTGCGCCGTGCACCTGGCGAGCGTCCTCGGCGTCCCCGCCGCCACCCTGCGGACCGAGCTGCCCGGCAGCGCCGACCGCCTGCACCTGCGGGTGCGTCAGGCGCTCGTCGACGAGCCGGACGAAGCCGAGCTGGTGCTGGTCGTGGACCAGTTCGAGGAGCTGTTCACCGTCTGCGAGGACCCCGCGCAGCGGGACTGGTTCATCGACGCCCTGGTCGCCGCCGCCACCGCGGACACCAGCCGCACCCGGGTCGTGCTGGGCGTGCGCGCGGACTTCCTCGGCCACTGCGCCCGGCACCCCGGCCTGGTGGCGGCGCTGCGCGGCGCTCAGGTGCTGCTCGGCCCGATGACCGCGGAGGAGCTGCGGCAGGCGATCACCCGCCCGGCCGAGTCGGTCGGCTGCCGGGTGGAGGCCGCCCTGGTCACCACCCTGGTCGCGGACGCGATCGGCAGGCCGGGCTCGCTGCCGCTGGTCGCGCACGCGCTGCGGGAGACCTGGCGGCGGCGCAAGGGGACCACGCTCACCGCCGCCGGGTACGAGGCCGCGGGCGGCATCCGGCACGCCATCGCGCGCAGCGCCGAGCAGGTCTACACCGGCCTGGACCCGGGCGGCCGCGCGGTGGCCCGGCAGATCTTCCTGCGGCTGACCGCCCCGGGCGAGGACGCCGAGGACACCAAGCGCCGGGTGGTCCGGGACGAGCTGGACGAGGACGCCACCCCGGTGCTCGACCGGCTGGCCGCCGCCCGCCTGGTCACCCTGGACCACGAGGGCGTGGAGATCACGCACGAGGCGATCGTCCGGCACTGGCCCCGGCTGCGCGGTTGGCTGGCCGAGGACCGCGAGGGCCACCGGGCGCACCGCGACCTGACCGAGGCAGCGCAGACGTGGGCGGCGCTGGACGAGGACCCCGGCGCCCTCTACCGCGGCACCCGCCTCGCCCTGGCCCGCGAGTGGTCGGCCACCGCGCGCTCGCTCAGCGGACGGGAACGCCGGTTCCTCGCCGCCAGCGTCGCGGCGTGGGAGGCGGAACACGCGGCCGCGCGCCTGCGCTCCCGACAGACGCGCAGGCTGGTGGCGCTGTTGGGCGCGTTGTTGTTGATAGCGGCGGGCGCGTTGGCGTTCGCGGTGGACGCGCGCAAGTCCTCGGCCGACGAACGACTCACCCTCGCGGCACGGCGCGCGGTCGAGACGGCGGCGACGTTGCGCGGCAGCGATCCGGTGCTGGCCGGGCAGATCGCCCTGGCCGCGTATCGGCTGCGGCCCGGTCCGGAGACGTTGAGCGCGTTGATCTCCGCGTCCGCGGTCCCACGCGCCCGCGTATTGCCCGGCGTCGGCCGCGCGTATCGGCTCTCGTTCGCGCCGGACGGCAAGTCCCTGCTCACCGTGGACGGCGAGGGCGCCAGACTGTGGCATCTCGACGGCGAGACCATGCCGCGTCTGGTGGACACCCTGCGCCGGGGCGTCGACCCAGAGCTCGGCGCCGACCACCGCGAGATCCGCGCTTTTCCCGGCCTCGACACCGCCCAGGCGTGGGGTCTGCTCGACGCCACCGCCCGCCCGGACGGCGACCACGACCTGTCGGCCCAGGCGGTCAGCCCCGACGGCAGGTTCGTCGCCCAGGTGTCCCCGTACATCGGGGTGACCGTGGCCGAGCTCGCCCCGCCGCGCCGCACCTGGCCGTTGATCGGACCCGACCCGGCCGTCTCCGGCAAGCCCCGGCACAGCCCGCTGGCCGCGTTCAGCCAGGACGGCACCGTCCTCGCCGCGACCGGACCCGACGGCAAGGTGCGCCTGTGGACCATGACCGACGCGGGCCCCCGGCTCGCGGGTACCGTCCCCGACCCCACCGGCGCCACCAAGTCCCTCGCCTTCCGCCCCGACGGCCACGCCCTCGCGGTCGGCGTCGGCGAGGGCGTGCTGCGCCTGATCGACATCACCGACCTCGCCCACCCCGCCGACCTGGGCACGATCGGCGGCTTCACCAGCGCCGTGCGTGCGACCGCGTACAGCCCCGACGGCCTGACCCTGGCCACCGGCGGCTGCGACGGCACGGTCCGGCTGTGGAACGTGACCGACCCACGCCACCCGGGCGAGGTCGGCGTGCTCACCGGGCACACGGCCCCGGTGCGCGGCATCGCGTTCAGCCCCGACGGCCTGGTGATCGCGACCACCGCCGAGGACCGCACCACCCGGCTCACGGACATCGCGCCCGAGCTGATGGCGGGCCATGTCGGCGCGGTCACCGCCACCGCCTTCACCCCGGACGGCGGCCAGCTGGTGACCGCCGCCACCGACGGCATGGTCCGCACCTGGGACGTGTCCGACCGGACGGCTCCGCGCAGGCTGGGCGGCAGGCAGACGGCCGACGTGATCGGCTCGGTCACCACCACCGCGCGCGGTGACCTGGCGGCCGCCGCTGCCCTGGACGGCACGGCGAACCTGTGGCATCCGTTGCGGGACGGGAGTTTCGAGGAACTGGCACAGATACCGGCCGAGGGCGATCCGGGCGCGATCGCGCTCGCTCCGGACGGGAAGGTGCTGTACGCGGCGAACCGGTTGTGGGACATCACGGATCCGCGTACTCCCCGCAAGATGCTCGGCTGGCGCATCACCGCGGGCTCGGCCGCGTTCAGTCCTGATGGCCGGTTGCTGGTCACCGCCGAGCCGAACCTGGGAGTCGATGGGGCGGTCCGGATCTGGGATATCACCGACTTGCACGAGGTTCGGGTGGCCGGCTATCTGCCCGTTCGCACGGCCACCCTGGCTTTCGACCGCCATGGTGTCCTTGCCACGACGGCCCCGAATACGACGACGCGGTTGTGGGGGTTGGGGGATCCCGCGCATCCGGAGGCGTTGTCCGAGATCCCGGTCAGTTTCGACCAGGCCAGCGAGTGGGGGGAGCAGCTGGCGTTCAGCCCTGTCACCGACACGCTCGCCCTGATCGCCGGGGGCGGGCGTCCACCGCAGCTGTGGGACACGGGGGATCCCCGAGCGCCTCGGTTACGGGCCGAGCTGGTCAGTGCTCGGTCGTCGAGCCATGCGATCACGTTCAGTCCGGATGGGACAGTGGTCGCCACTACCGGCGACAACAACACGGCGACGTTGTGGGACATTGATCCGGGACGGTTGGCGGCCCGGGTTTGTGGCGCGGGTGGGCCGGGATTGACGGTGGAACAGTGGCGTTCGTATTTCCCGGACGCGGACTTCCAACCCCCCTGCGGCTGATATCCGGCCTGTACTGCCACCGGACCGCCGGTGACGTCGGCTATTCGCTTTCGTCGGGGAGAAGGTCCAGCAACGCGGGGATGTCATCGAGCCTGGGCGAGGCCAGACCGGCGTAGATGTCCCGTGCCGTCAGCCACTGGCTCCTGGCATCCGCCGGAGATCCCAACGCGAGGTGGGCATGCCCGAGCCCGATATGCGCCCGCGCCCGCTCATCGTGGTTGTCGGTCTCCGCGGCGATCGACACCGCGGCCATGTGATGGGAAACCGCCATCCCGGGCCGCCCGGAGGCAAGCTCCGCCTCGCCCAGCCCGTTGAGCGCCCGAATCTCCCCGTATCTCTCCCGAGTCTCCCGAAAGATCACCAGCGCCCGCCGCAGACAGTCCACCGCGTCGCTCGCCCGCCCCTGCCGACTGTGCACCCCGCCCAGGTTCGTCAGCGTCTCGGCCTCGCCGAACCGGATGCCAAGGTCCCGCGAGATCGACAGAGCGGCCTGAAAGTACTCGGCAGCCTCATCGTCATGACCGGTACGGGTCAACGTCAGCCCGAGATTGCTCAACGTCCGAGCCTCCCCATACCGATCACCCTCCGCCCGATGATGATCCAACGCCCGACGGTAGTACACCACCGCATCGTCGAACTTCCCCAGGAACGTGGTCACCACTCCCAGACTTCCCAACGACGAGGCGGCGATGTCGGGATCGTCCAGCTCCTCCGCCAACGCCAACGCCCGCAACGCGTCCTCCTCGGCCGCGTGGTACTGACCGATCCGCCAATCCACCACACTCAGCCAGTTCAGCGTGCGCGCTTCCCCGGACCGATCCCCGGCAGCCCGGTGCAACCTGATCGCCGACTGATGATGGTCACGAGCGGTCGCGTAGTCGCCGAGTCGCGTGTGGACATTCCCCAGCAGGGACAGGGTGTGTGCCTCGCTCGCCCGGTCGCCAAGGCGCCGGGCGACGGCGAGCGCGCTGGTGTGGACGGTGAGTCCGTCGGTGTAGTGGCCGCTTTCCAGGTAGCGGAACAGAATCGTGGACAACGTCATCACGTGCCGCGTCCCGGCGCCTTCTGTGATCGCGACCAGGGTGGGCAGTTCCGTGTCCAACCACGTGCGCGCCGCGTCCTGGGTGATCTCCGGCAGATCCTGGGACGGATAACCAGTGGCCCGTGTCCAATGCTCGGTCTCCGCCGGGTGCAAAGCGTTCATCGCCGTCGCAGCGCCGGACACGTAATGGTCGTAAAGACGGTTCAACGCACTGCCCGATTCCTGGCACGTGACCAACTCCGCCGCGTAGGCGCGCAGCAGATCGTGCAGGACGAAACGGTCCCGGGACGACTCGGTGGCCAGATGGGCCTCCGTCAGTTCGGACATCAGCTCCCGGGCGGCCGGGACCGGCAGGTCGGCCAGGCAGGCAGCGGCCTCCAGTGCGATATCGGCTATGACGTGCAGTCCCAGCAACCGGAACAGGCGGGCGGCGGCGGACGGAAGTCGGTGATAGGACCAGGACAGGACCGTGCGCGGATCGGCCGCCGGATCCTCGCCCGCGAGCGCGTCCAGCCGGTTCGGGGCGTCCCGCAACTCCTCGGCCAGCGTGGCCAGCGGCGTTCCGGGACGAGTGCGGGCCCGCGCGGCCACGATCGCGAGTGCGAGCGGCAGACGTGCACACCGGGTCACGATCTCCTCGACCGCGTCGGGCTCCGCTCCCACCCGGTCGGAACCGAGTCGGGACGCGAGCAGGTCGCGGGCCTCGGCGCCGGTCAGCAGGTCGAGCGAGATGGGCTCGGCGTCCTCCAGCGTCACCAGACTCGCGAGCTGGTGGCGACTGGTGAGCACGACCAGACACCCCGGCGCGGCGGGCAGCAGCGGTCGGACCTGCTCGGCGTCGGCGGCGTTGTCCAGCAACACCAGCACGCGCTTGCCGTCGAGCCGACTCCGGAACAGGGCGGTCGACGCGTCCAGTGTCACCGGGACGCGCTGGGACGGGACACCCAGGGCCTCCAGGAAACCGCGCACCGCCGCCTCGGGGGAGGTGCGGGCACCGGTGTGCTCGAACCCGCGCAGATTGACGTAGAGCTGACCGTCCGGGAACCGCTCGCGCACCTCATACGCCCACTGCACCGCCAGCGTCGTCTTGCCGATGCCCGCCGATCCACTGATCGTGACGATCCGCATGGTGTCCCGCGCGGCCTCCAACACCTCGGTCAACCTGCGCAGTTCCGCCGCCCGACCGGTGAAGTTCGGGACTCGCGCGGGCAGCTGCCGGGGCAGGGTGACCGCCGGGGCGGGTCGCGCGAGTGCCGGGTCGTTGCGCAGGATGCGCTCGTGCATCGCGCGCGCCGACGGTCCCGGATCGATGCCGAGCTCGTCCGCGAGCACCGTCCGGAGATCCGCGTACACCGCGAGCGCGTCGGCCTGCCTGCCGTTCCGGTACAGGGCGAGCATGTGCAACTCCCGCGCACGTTCCCGCAACGGGTGCTCGGCGGTGAGATGTCGCAACCGGGCGATCGCGGCCGTGTTGTCGCCGGTGCGCAGCGCGAGATCGGCATGGTCTTCCCGCGCGGTGACCCGCAACTCGTCCAACCGCGCCCGCTCGGCCGCCGCCGCAGGCACGTCCAGGTCGCCGAACGCCGGACCACGCCACAACGCCAACGCCTCGGCCAACAACCGCTCCGCGTCGCCGAGCCGCCCGACCGCGTCGGCCTGACGCGCGCGGTCCAGCAGACCCTCGAAGACCCGACTGTCCAGCTCGTCCGGCCCCAACCGCAACAGGTAGCCGGTACCGTGCAGCTCCGGCGCGCTCACCCCCGGCCCCAGCGCCCGGCGCAGGTCGCCGACATACTTCTGCACCAGGTTCACCGCACTCTTCGGTGGCCGCCCCGCCCACACCAACTCGATGATCTCGCCCCGGTCCACCGCCCGGTCCGCGTGCAGCAACAACACCGCCAACACCCGCACCGTCTTCGCAGGCCCCAGCCGCACCGGCACGCCACCACGCCACGCGGCCGTCGCGCCCAACACCCCGAAACGCGTTCCCGTATCCGCCGGTTCACCCCCGCTCGCCGTCACCAGAGCAATCTATCCCGCGCCCCCGACACCGTTCCCGCAGGTCGGCCGACCCTTCCCACCGTACTGCAGCGTTTCTTCCGCGCCTTGGCGCACAGTGTTCCCCGGCAAGCGGCACACCACCGCGAACCGACCGCTGTGGTGCCACCCGGGCAGGGGGGAACCAGCCTGGACGTCGGGCCCTCGCGAGGGCCCGACACGCACTGCGGCGGGCGGAACCGGGACGGCCCGATGGCCACCCGCACACGGCTCCCACGTTGGTCCGTCCCGGTCATCCGCCCGCTTGAACTGGATAGGCGTCGCAAGGGGGGAAGTCGGGTCCTGCCCGGAATGTGGTTCGGGCAGGACCCGCTTCACTAAGTCGGGCACCTGATCATCGGATGATGTGTTTTCCGTTGAGCAGGTTATCCGACAGCGTGACACCAAACCGCGCGGACTACGGGACCACGCTGCCAAGCCGAGGATGACGCCACCGCAAGAGAACGCAACTGTGCGGGCGGGTGTCGTCTTGGCGGGGGTGTGGGCTTCTGTTCCTGTTGAGAGGTGTTGTAGTTGTCTGCCCTCCATCCTCCATCTTTCGCGCTCGCGCGATCGTTCGCGGACGGATCCTCGTTTTCGTGGTCTCTGACAAATCCCAGACCCGATCCCGTCCCAGGATTGGTCACCGCTCACGAAGACCGCGCACCCCGAGCACCGGCAGAGTTCTCCCCGGGCCGCCGAGATCGGTGGTCCGGGTCGCGGAAGCCCGGTCAGGCCCCTGTCGGTGGACCGGTCGGGCCGGTGATGGGCACGCCGGTCCGGCTGTGGTCGTCGGGGAGAGGGGAGTGGAGAGCATGGAGGTACGCGAGAGGGTGTGCGCGCCGGTTGTGGCGTTCGCGGCGGGGCCGAGTTCCGCGAACGGGAGTCCCGGCATCCGCACCACCCCGAGCGGCGGCTGTACCGCGTCCGCCGTGCTCACCCCGTACGACGACGGTACCGGCGGCTGATCGGGTCGGCCCACTTGCCGGGTCGGCAGGCCTCGCGGGGTGAGTTCCCAATCCCGCCCGGCGATATCGCCCTCGCCCTGGGCCGACTCGGTGGATAGGTGTGCCCGCCCCTGTTCCGGATCCCCAGGGGGCGGGCACACCGTCCATAACGGACTGTCGTTATCCGACCAGCCGGAGGGTGACGGTGTTGCCGCCACCGGTCAGCAGGGCGTTCGCCGTGGTGGTCAGCGGGCCGCACCCGGTCAGGGGCGGCACGGTGAACGCGGCGGTCACCTCCCCGCCCAGCCGGGGGTCGAAGCCGGCGGCCGAGCGCAGTGGGAGGTCGACGGGTGCGGTCCGGCAGCCCTCGGGCATGAGGACCCGGTGACCGCGCACCGTCACGGACTTCACCACGACCGCGACCCGCGCGTTCGCGGTGAACACGGTCGCCGACAACGTCCCGGTCGTCGGTGACTCCGGGACGAACTCCAGGTGTGCGGATGTTCCCCGCGCGGACACGTCGGTCGGGTCCAGGGTCAGGTCCGAGGTGTGCTTGCCGGAGAAGGCCTCCAGGACCGTGCGCAGTGATCCGGTCAACGGCACCGTCGCGCCCTTCACCCGCGCGGTCCCGGTCAGCGTGTACGGGAAGGTCGTGGTGCGGGGGAGTGTCCGGACTTTGATCGGGGCGGTCGAGCGGACCAGACGGCCGAGTTGGTCGATCGGGCGGACTCGGACGTAGTAGTCGGTCTCGGGGGTCAGTCCGGTGATCGTGGCGGTGGTGTCGTTGGAGCCGGTCGTGGCGACGACGCGGTCGTCGAGCAGCACCTGGTAGCCGGTGGCGGTCGTCAGGCCCCAGTGCGCGGTGACGCTGTCGGCGGTGGCGTCGGCGGAGAACGGGTTGGGCGCGGGGACGTAGTCGGGCCGCATGTCCATGGTGGTGACCGAGTACCAGCGCGCGGTGGGTTGGTCGCCGCGCACGCAGGTGGTGCTGACCGGGGTGATGTCGGACCAGTCCGCGCGCTTGCCGGTGAGTGTGAACTGGACGCTGTCCACATCGACGGTCGTGGATCCCCAGACGCGCCCCGGAACGGCGGCGGTCGCGTACCCGAACACCGGGATCACCGCGTCCTGCCCCGGGGTGATCTGCGTGGGCCGCAGGTCGAGCGTGCGCGTGGGATACGAGGTACCCAACGCGGTCTGCGCGACCAGACGCACGGTGACCGTCCCCTCGACACCGACCGCGCCCGACAGACCGGCCGTCGGGATGGTCAACATCCCGGTCACCGCGCGCGGCTCGGGGCCGAGGTAGTCGAAGACAGGGTTCTCGATGTCGCCCGCGAGCGTGAGATCCGCCCGACCGACCGACGGCGAGTCACAGGCCCGCGCGACCGTGACCGTCTGGCCTGTCGCACTGGCGGGTTCGCCGATCACCACGACGCTGCCGACCGTGACAAGCACGGCCGCCACCACGGTTCGCACGCGCATGAGGACATCCGTTCGGCGGGGGACCATTCGGTGCCGGAATGGTAAGCGCGCTGTTGATCACCGGGCAAACAGGTTGCTCCGAACGCAGGCCGATGATTCAGCGCTCCAGTTAATGGGATCGGGCGTCTATCGCTCCACATCGGAGGTTGTCCGCCTGGGAGGTGACATGCACCCGGGCGGTGCCGGGATGCGGGTTCGTGTTGTCGGACAGGGGTTCGGGAAAGGCCGAGGCCCCGGGCCGTGGGTCGGTCCGGGGCCTCGGTCGGGCGCGGTCAGGTCCAGGTGAGGAAGCGCCTGGGGTGTTCCAGCAGGGCGGCGGTGTCGGCGAGGAGCCGGGAGCCGAGTTCGCCGTCGACGAGGCGGTGGTCGAAGGACAGCGACAGCGTGGTCACCTTGCGGGGCACCACCTTCCCGTCCACCACCCACGGCATATCGCGGATGGCGCCGAAGGCGAGGATGGCGGCCTCGCCCTGGTTGAGGATCGGGGTGCCGGTGTCCACGCCGAACACGCCGATGTTGGTGATCGTGATCGTGCCACCGCGCAGGGCCGCCGGGGTGGTGGTCCCGGCGCGCGCCTCGCCGACCAGGTCCGCCAGGGCGGTGGCCAGGTCGCGGAACGTGAGACGGTCGGCGTCCTTGATGTTCGGCACGATCAGGCCCCGGGGCGTGGCCGCCGCGATGCCCAGGTTCACGTAGTCGTACGTCACGATCTCCTGGGCCGCCTCGTCCCACCGCGCGTTGGCGCCCGGGTTGCGGCGGATCGCGACCAGCAGGGCGCGGGCCACCAGCAGCAGCGGGCTGACCCGCACACCGGCGAACGCCGGGTCCTGCTTCAGCGCCGCCACCGACTCCACCGTCTCGGTGATGTCGAACGTGGCGAACTCGGTCACGTGCGGTGCCGTGAACGCGCTCCGCGAGACCACCTGCGCGGTCGCCTTGCGCACGCCCTTGATCGGGACCCGGCGTTCGCGCGGGTTCTCCGGCACTGTCCGCACCTCGGGCACGGCCGCCGCCCGCACGTCGTCGGCGGTGACGATCCCGCCGACACCGGACGGCGTCACGGAGGCCAGGTCGATCCCCAGATCCCGTGCCAGCTTCCGCACCGGCGGCTTGGCCAACGGCCGAACCCCCGGTGCCGACCCCGCCGACTGTGCCGGTGCCATCGACCGGGTCGGGTACGGCGCGTTCGTCCGCTTGCGTCTGCCGCCCGACCCCTCCGCCACGCCGTAGCCGACCAGGACCGGCTGTCGTGCGGGCGGCTCCGGCTCCTCGGCAGGCTCGGCGGTCCCGGAAGCCCCCGCGCCCCCGGCGGCGATCACGACGATCACGCTGCCCACGTCCACCGTCGCGCCCACCGGGTACCGCAGCTCGTGCACCACCCCGTCGAAGGGGATGGGCAGCTCCACCGCCGCCTTCGCCGTCTCCACCTCGACCACGAACTGCCCGTCCGTCACCCGGTCCCCGACCTGGACGCGCCAGGTCAGGATCTCGGCCTCGGTCAGCCCCTCACCGACATCGGGCAGGCGGAACTCGCGCAGCCCGGATTCCACGGACTTCACTGTCGTCACGCGGCGCCCCTAGAACGCGAACGCGCGGTCGACGGTGTCGAGTACGCGGTCGATGGTGGGCAGGTACTCCTCCTCCAGCCGCGACGACGGGTACGGGCTGTGGTAGCCGCCGACCCGCAGTACGGGGGATTCCAGGTGGTAGAAGCAGCGTTCGGTGATCCGGGCCGCGATCTCCGAGCCCGGCCCGAGGAACACCGGCGCCTCGTGCACGACCACCAGCCGCCGGGTCTTCCGCACCGACGCCTGGATGGTGTCGAAGTCGATCGGCGAGATGGAGCGCAGGTCGACGACCTCCAGGTCTCGCCCGTCCTCCCGGGCCGCCTCGGCCGCGTCCAGGCACAGCCGCACCATCGGCCCGTAGGCCAGCAGCGTCAGGTCCGTCCCGGCCCGTGCCACCCGGGCCTGGTGCAGTGGCAGGGGCATCTCGTCCACATCCACGTCGGCCCGTTCCCAGTACCGCCGCTTCGGCTCCAGGAAGATCACCGGGTCGGCGGACCGGATCGACTGCTGCAGCATCCAGTACGCGTCCGCCGCGTTCGACGGTGTCACCACCCGCAGCCCGGCCGTGTGCGCGAAGTAGGCCTCCGGCGACTCGCTGTGGTGCTCGATGGCGCCGATCCCGCCGCCGTAGGGCATCCGGACGACCACCGGCAGCCGCACCTTGCCCAGTGAGCGGGCGTGCATCTTGGCCAGCTGGGTGATGATCTGGTTGGCCGCCGGGAAGACGAACCCGTCGAACTGGATCTCCGCGACCGGCCGGTACCCGCGTAACGCCAGGCCGATCGCGGTGCCCACGATGCCGGACTCGGCCAGCGGGGTGTCGGTGACCCGGTCCTCGCCGAAGTCCTTCTGCAGGCCGTCGGTCACCCGGAACACGCCGCCCAGCCTGCCGACGTCCTCGCCCATGACGAGCACCTTGGGGTCGTCCTCCATGGCCTTGCGCAGGGACTCGTTGAGCGCCTTCACCATGGTCAGGGTCCGCGCGGCCATCAGTGCCCCTCCTCGAACCCGGCCAGGTACCGGGTGAACTCGGCCCGCTCCTCGTCGACGAGGGGGTGCTGCTCGGCGTAGACGTGGTCGAAGAACGCGGTCGGCTCCGGGTCCGGCATCGACCGCAGCCCGTCACGCACCCGCTTGGCCAGCGCGTCGGCCTCGGCCTCGATCGCGGCGAGGTACGCGTCGTCCGCCCAGGCCTCGTTGACGAGGTACGCGCGCAGCCGGGCGATCGGGTCCTTCAGCCGCCACTCGGCCTCCTCCTCGGCGAACCGGTAGCGGGTCGGGTCGTCGGAGGTGGCGTGCGGCGCCATCCGGTAGGTCAGCGCCTCGATCAGGAACGGGCCGTTGCCGCCGCGCGCGTGCTCCAGCGCGGCCCTGGTCACGGCCATCATCGCGAGCACGTCGTTGCCGTCCACCCGCACGCCGGGGAAGCCGAAGCCCGCGGCCCGCTGGTAGATCGGCACCCGGGTCTGCTTCTCGATCGGCGTGGAGATGGCCCAACCGTTGTTCTGGCAGATGAACACGATCGGCGCGTTGTTCACCGCGGCGAAGTTGAGCGCCTCGGACACGTCGCCCTGGCTGGAGCCGCCGTCGCCGAAGTAGGACAGCACGGCCATGTCCGCGCCGTCCTTGGCCACGCCCATCGCGTAGCCGGTGGCGTGCAGGGTGACCGGGCCGATGACGATCGTGTACAGGTGGAAGTTGTTGGTGTTCGGGTCCCAGCCGCCGTGGTTGACGCCGCGGAACATGCCCATCAGGGTCAGCGGGTCCACGCCGCGGCACCAGGCCACGCCGTGCTCGCGGTAGCTGGGGAAGATGTAGTCGGTATCCCGGGCCGCCCGCCCGGAGCCGATCTGCGCGGCCTCCTGGCCGAGCGCGGAGACCCACAGGCCCATCTCGCCCTGGCGCTGCAGGGAGACCGCCTCGCCGTCGAAGCGGCGGGTCAGGACCATGTCCCGGTACAGCCCGCGCAGCTGCTCCGGGGTGAGGTCGATCGAGTACTCGTCGTGCGGGACGCGGGTGCCCTCGGGGCTCAACAGCCGCACGAGCGCGGGCTCTGTGCCCTCTCGTGCGGCGGTGCCGTTCGCGGTCACGGTGTAACTGCCTCCTTCGGCTCGGCCCCCGGGATCCGCCGGCGGTCGGGGCGGCCTCGGGTTCACTCGGCGGGTCGCGGGGTGCTGCGACGCGCGGAGTACCGCCGGGCACGAACCGGTTTCGGAAGTGCCCGGGTGAGCCGCCTACCGTCGAACATTACCCATCACCGGACGGTATCGGCGCTATCCGTCGGCGATTGTCCGAGGACCGGGCACGAGTGCTCGGACCAGCGCGGACGAACGGTCGGAAGCGGAATTGTCAACTGCCGCGAGGCACAGTCCGACGGACTTCTTTTCGCACCTTTCGACGATGGCGCGGCGGTCCGTGGTGTTCTGCTCCGGGCCGGGTGTATTCGTACGCGTGGACAAATCCGTGCGCATCGGAGAACGGTGTGCGATTTTCGACCCGGATCCCGATCGGGAAACCCGGCGTCACTTACGGGTGGTTTTCCGCGTCCGGGTGAACACGCACCGTACACGGCCGGTCGAGTTGCCGAACACCACGCCACCTGGTCTCATTCGGATCCCGACGATCCAGGATGGACTCGGGGAGCACGCTGCGTGCATACCCCGGGACTCGCACGTCGGGGCCGGATGTATAGCATGCCGGATAAGCCCGTTTCCGCTCGCGGACGGGTGCTGGGGATGTGCTCGTCCGGATTCCGGACGACAGGAACTACCGGGGGTACCCGAATGAACTGGCTTGGCAGCGTGCCGAGCGTGCTGGTGTGCGCGCTGGGGCTGGTGGTGCCCGGTGTGCCGATCACCTACCTGCTCGGCCTGCGCAGGCTCGCCGCCGTGGCGCTGGCGCCGATCGTGGTCGTGTTCGTCGTGGTGGTCACCGCGATCGTCGCGTCCAAGCTCGGCATCGCGTGGTCGCCGTGGCTGCTGCTGGCCGTCTTCGCCGGGACCGCCGGTCTGCTGGCGGCGGTGGTGCTGCCGCTGCGCGCCCGACTGGCCGCTCCGATCGCGGGCGACCCGCGGCCCGCGATCCTCGCCGCAGCCGCCGGGATCCTGGCCGCCATGCTGTTCGGCGCGTTCACCGTCACCCGTGTGATCACCTCGCCGGAACAGCTGATCGAGACCTCCGACTCGCCGTTCCACTACAACGCCATCGCGCACATCCTCAACTCGCGCGACGCCTCCACCCTGATGGTCGACACGCTGGGCGTGCCGGACCGGGTGCGCGGCTTCTACCCGGCGGGCTGGCACGACCTCGGCTCGCTGCTGGTCATGATCACCGGTGGGTCCGTCCCGGTGGCGGCCAACATCCTGTCGGTCACCATCGCGCTGGTCGTCTGGCCGCTGGGCTGCGTGCTGCTGACCCGCCAGCTGCTCGGCCCGAAGCCGTTGCTGCTCGGCCTCGCCGGGTTCCTGAGCATCGCGTTCGGCGCGTTCCCGTGGGAGCTGCTCGGCTGGGGCATCCTGTGGCCGAACCTGCTGGGTCTGGCGCTGGTGCCCGCCGCGCTGGCGGCCGTGCTGTCCATGGCGGGCCTGGCCCAGGACGACGCCATCGGCCGCGGCCGGGCGTGGCTGCTCGCGCCGGTGATCCTGTTCGCGGTCGCCATCGCGCACCCCAACGCGGTGTTCAGCCTGCTCGCGGTCGCCCTGCCGGTGATCATCCTCGGCCTGGTGCTGGCCGCGCGCCGCCGCCGGGCCGCCGGGCAGCGCGGGCTGTCGCTGCTGCTGTTGTCGCCGTTGGTGCTCACGCCACCGCTGTACTACCTGGTGGTGGCCAAGACCGACCTGTTCGCGGGCACGATCAACGCGGCCGCGCTGCCGTTCGAGACCCCGTCGCACGCGCTCGGCGAGGTGCTGACCGGCGCCACCAACGGACGGGCCGCGGGTTGGGTGCTCGCGGCGCTGGTCGTGGTCGGCGTGGTGACCTGTTTCGTGCAGCGCACCCGCCGCTGGCTGGTCGCGAGCCACGCCATCTCGGGCGGCCTGTACGTGCTGGCCGCGGGCCTGCCCGGCGCGACGCGGCGGCTGTTCACCGGCTTCTGGTACACCGACTCGCACCGGCTGGCCGCGATGGTCCCGATCACCGGCGTCCCGCTCGCCGCCATCGGCCTGGCCGCGACGATCGCCTACGTCCGGCGCCTGCTGACCACGTCCGAGGGCCGGGTGCGGCTGGCCCCGCTGGTGGTCCCGGCGGTGCTCGCGGTGTTCGTCCTGGGCACCGGCGTGGTCAACCACGCCGACCACCGCAACCGCGTCCTCGCCGCGTACCCGCGCGACCACCGCCTGGTGGATGACGACGAGTACGGGCTGTACAAGCGGTTGAACCGGTACGTCGAGCCGGGCGCGATCATCGCCCAGATGCCCTTCAACGGCAGCCCCGAGGCGATGGCGATCAGCGGCCGCCAGGTGCTGTTCCCCCAGATCAACCTGGGCCGGATGACCACCGACCAGGCCTATCTGGCGCAGTACCTGGTGAAGGCCAACACCGACCCGCGGGTCTGCGAGATCGCCCGCCGCCTCAACGTCCGCTACCTGCTCACCAACGACCGCCCGTGGGACAATATGTGGGACGGCGTCACCTACCCGCCGCCCGGCACGCCCGGCTTCGATCTTCTCGATCGTGGCGGCACCTTCGAGCTCTACCGGGTGACGGCGTGTGACAGCTCGAAGAGTGAATGAGTCCGCTGTGCCCGGAGGTTGAGCCGTCCTCCGGAAGTTTCGCACCAGCCGCTGATCCTGGGGGATTTCGGTGTCCTCGGTGGTTTTCCAGAGCGTCGGCGACCGTCGCACGCGGGTAACACTGATCGGGCCGCCACGGTATGCGGAGTTCTACAGCTTCAAACGCCTCTACCTGGTGATGGATATCCAGGTGGAGGCGGAGGGGATCTCGGTGCGGAGTCCCCTCCGCCTCGACCCGGTCGCCGAGGTCGACCTTCCGGAGTTCCTGGACTCCCTGGCCGCCGACTATCGCGGTTGGACCGGGGTCCGGGACTGGCGCGCCGACCACATCGCGTTGGCGGCGAGCCACAATGGTTGGGGAACCATCGATCTGCGATGGACGATCTCCCCGGACACTCCCGTGCGTGGTTGGCGGCTGACCTTGACCACTCGGCTGGACGCGGGCAATCAGATGACCAACCTTGCCCAAGGTACCCGCGGATTCTTCGCCGACTGCCAGACGGAACCCGAGGACGCCTGAGTCCTTGTGCTCGCGCGAGTGTCCGGCCGTTCCCGGCCGTGATCACAGCGCGTCGGCGTCGAGTGCTGTGTGGACGGTCGGGTGGCGCGGGCGGACGCCGAGGGTGCGGCGCAGACGGGTGGTGTCGACGATGAGCTCCCACGGGTCCGGCTGCGGCAGGTCGCGCGGCGGTGCCTGTCCGGTCAGCGCCGCGATGTCCCAGGCGGTGGTCGGGGCGTCGTCGGCGACGGTGACCGCCTGGCCGTCCATGCCGTCGTGGCGCAGCAGGGCGAGCAGGGCCTGGGCGACGTCGGCGTGAGGCGGGCGACGCGCCTCCACTGTCAAGCCGCGGCCGATTACCCTGGTCCCGTGGACGACAACCGGCTCGGCGCGGCGACCTGGAGCGCCCTCTACGAGCTGTTCCGCGCCACCACCGAGGCCAACCTCCGCTCCGCCGCCGCCGCAGGCCTGAGCCCCGGTGACGTCAAGGCCCTGATCGCGCTCACCCCCGACGCCCGCCCCGCCATGCGCGACCTCGCCGAGCTCTGGCGCTGCGACGCCTCCACGGCCACCTGGATCGTCGACCGCCTGGAACGCCGCGCCCTCGTCGCGCGCGGCCCACACGAGACCGACCGCCGGATCAAGGTCGTCGCCCTGACCGCGGTGGGGGAACGTGTGCGCGCGGAGCTGGTCGCCCGGGTCAGCGAGCCGCCTGCCGCCCTGAACGCCCTGACCTCCGCTGAACTCCGCCTTTTCCACGACCTCGTGCACCGAGTCCTGGACGCTCACCAGCCGGACTGACCCCTTCGGGGCCGCAAGCAGGGCTCTTGGTCATCCACAGGGTGTCGAATCCATCCACAGCCGGTCGGGCACCACTTCCCTCGTCCTGACCTGGGCCGATAGGTTCACGCATGGGCAGGCCCCCGGCAGGCAGGCGGCGTGTGGGTGATCTTGTGGGGATGTGAGTGAACGACAGCGCGGAGTGAGCGTGCTGTGTAGGGTCGGCGCGGGGAACGAGGGGAGTGTCGGGCGTGGTTGTGCACCAGCAGTTGCCCGCGCCGCCGCGGGGGTTCGTCGATCGGGAGGCGTTGGTCGGCTGGCTGACGGGGTGTTTCGCGGCCGCGAAGGCGGAAGGGCGGCCTGCCCAGGCGGCGATGCACGGGCCGTCGGGGGTCGGGGCGCGCAGTGTCGTGCAGAAGGCGTACTGGGCGGATCCGGCGCGGTTTCCCGACGGGGCGCTGCGGGTCCGGCTCGGTGACGCGGTCGATCGGAACGCCGATCCGGTGGGGGAGGCGTTGAGCGGGGTCCTGGTCGACCTCGGTGTGCCGCGCGATGACATCCCCGTATCGGTCGAGTCGCGGAGCGACTGGCTGCGCAGCCATACCTATTCGCTGAGTCTGCTGCTGGTGCTGGAGGAGGTCGTCAGCGTCGCGCAGGTGAAGCCGTTCCTGCTGAACTCGCCCGGGTCGGCGCTGGTGGTCGTCGCGCGGTCGCGGATCCGGTTGCTTGCCAAGGAAGGGTTCGACCTGGCGGCCGTGGAGCCGCTGGCCGACGAGCACGGGGTCGCCATGTTCGAGCGGGCCCTGGGACCTGACTGGTTCGCGGCCGCCGACGTGCGCCCGGAGTCGCTGGTGCGGGCGTGCGGCGGGTACCCGCTGGCGATCAGTACCACGGCCGCGCAGATCGCGGGGACGCCGGAATGGGAGGTCCCCGAGCTGATCCGCGAGGTGGCGCGCAGTGGGGTCGGTGCGCTGGACCGGGAGTCCCAGGACTATGTCCGCGACAGTTTCGACCGCGCCTACCAGCGCCTCGCCGCCGCCGACGCGCGTGCCTACCGGCTGGTCGTCGGTGTGCACCCGGGGTCGACCGTGCCGGTGGCGGCCGCCGCCGCGATGCTGGGCGAGTCGGTGGCGGAGACGCGGGCCGCGTTGTCGCGGCTGGCGGTGAGCACGCTCGTCGAGTTCGTGTCGGCCGATCTCGTGCGGTTCCACGATGTCGCGCACTGGCACGCGCGGGAGCGGGCCGACGCGGACGAGCCGTTCGAGGCGCGTCGGGCCGCCGCCGAGCGGGTGATCCGGTGGTACCTCGACGAGACCGTCAAACGTGACCGAGTCCTGTCGGACCGGCCACGCACCAACCCGGCGTACGGCCGGAAGGCGATCGGCGTCCAGCCGTCCCGTGCCGAAGCTTTGGTGTGGCTGGAGGAGTATCGCCCCAACCTGCGTGCCGCCGTCGCGCTCGCCGAACGGATCCAGGCGCACGACCTCACCTGGCAGCTCTGCGAGGCGCTGTGGGGCCTGTTCCACCTGCACCGCCACTACGACGACTGGATCACCACGCACCACGCGGGCCTCGCCGCCGCCATCCAGTCGGGCAACCCGAGTGCGGTGATGCGGATGACCTCGCAGCTGGGTTCCGCGCTGCTGGCCACCAATGAGCTGGCGGGCGCGGCCCAGGCGTTCGCCGATTCCGGTGCGGCGGCGGAGAAGGCGAAGGACCCGGTCGGCAGGCAGAGCGCGCTGGAGTGGTCCGGCAAGGTCGCCGCCCGCAGGGGTGAGTACGAGACGGCGCTGCGGTACTTCGACCAGTCCTGGCACGTGGCCGAGACCCAGGTGCCCGCGGAGCTCCGGCCGCGGATGCTTGCCCTGCTGTGCCTGCAACGCGCCAGGGTCCTGCTCGCCGCGGGCCGCGCCGACGAGGTGCAGGCCGCCGCGCAGCCTGCCGTCGAGTACTTCGAGCAGACGAACGAGCGGGACAACCAGGCGAAACCCCTGCTGGTGCAGGCGAAAGCGCTGGCCGCGCTGGGCCGGGCGACCGTGGCGGCCGAGGTCGCGCGCCGGGTGGCCGCCCTGTTTCGGGCGGACGAATCCTTGCAGGGTGAGGCCGAGGCGTTGGACCTGGTGATCGAGAACGACCCGACCGAGGAGGAGCGGGCTCGGCTGCTGGACCTCTACACGCGGCTCAGCGGCGGACGCTGAACACGCTCGCATCGCCCGCGCGCACGGTCAGCGTGTCCGGGGGCTCGTCGTGCTCGGTCAGCCACAGGTAGAGCGCCGACACGGCCGCCAGCGCCTCCACTGCGCCACTTTCCCTGCCGATACGCAGGATAGGGCCACCCCGCACGCTCACCACGCACCGCGCCTCGTCCAGCACCACCGCTGCCATCCGGGCGAACGGGTGGGCGTCGTGGGCCTCGGCGAGCCAGGTCGGGTCGCCGTCCCGGGTGAAGACGTCCCGGGTGAAGACGATGTCCGCGTTGCCGCGTACGGCGGGCATCGGGTGGTCGGCCACCGCCACGAGGTGCGCGTCGTCCAGCATCGGTCTCGGCGTCGCCCGGCCCAGCAGCGCGTCCACGGGGTGCCGCGCCAGGTGGACCTCGTCGCCGATCACCGCGCCCGCCACCCGGACACCCAGGTGCTGTCCCGTGCCGGGAATCGCAACAGGCAGTGGGAGAAGTGGAACCAGAACGGGAGTTTCCGGTTCGGGGAGGTCCAGCAGTTCGTAGCAGAGGCGCCGCAACCGCTCTGCCGCCTCGCCCGGGACGGACGTGACGAATGCCCGGATATCCCTGTGCGTGCCGGATTCGTAACGTTCGCGGGCCTGGTCGAGCTGTGTGAGCAGGCTGCGGTCCCTGCGCAAGGCGGGAGCGGTGGAGCCGAGCAGGCGCACGGCGGTGCCTGGGGCGACCTCCTCCTCCGGGAATGACGCCAGCAACACGGGTTTGTCCAATGCCGCCCCGTATCCGGTCACCGCGCCGTGGTCGCCGATCACCACGTCCGCGGCCACCAACGCGGCCGCCCAGCCTTCGGCGGGTGGGATGAGGATCAGCCCGGCCCGCAGACAGTCCGCGAGCCACAGCCGGATCTGCTTGAGGCCGTACCGGTACCAGATGTGCGGGTGCAGAATGGCCGCGACGCGATAGCGGTCCACCGGAAGCTCGGCGAGCAGTGTGCGCAGGAGGTCCGGCCAGGTGCCGAACAGGGACTCCGACCGCCAGGTGGAGGACACGACCGCGAGCGCCTCCCCGTCCCGCACGCCCAAGGCCCGCCGATACCGCGCTCGTCGGCCTCGGCTGGCGATCATGCGGTCGAACCGGGGATCACCGCCCAGGAAGGCCGCCCCGACCGCCTCCGGGACCGACTCGGCCAGCCGGACGGCCTGCTCGTCATGCGAGAGCACGAGCGCGTCCGGCACGACCCGGCCGTCCGAGATCAGGGAATGCGGCGACAGCCCGTAGACTCCCGGGCTTTCCGGCTTTCCGGCTTTCCGGCTTTCCGGCTTTCCGGCTTTCCGGCTTTCCGGCTTTCCCGGAATCGTCTTACTGTAGCCGATCCCGTGCGACAGCACGATCAGCGGCGCCGTCAGGTCGTGCAGGTTTCCGCTGGTGTTGGCTGTGATCGCCAGGTCCCATGCGCTGTCCAGCGCTTGGTCCCATGACACCGACGGCAGCTCGTACTCCCGCAGGAAATCCTCCACCCCCACCGACAATGTCGACCCGTGCGGGCACGTGAAAACCACGCGCACCCGGAAGTCGGAATCGAACAGGGGCAGGACATCCAGCAACCGGTTCGCGGACGCCACGGTGTGCACGACGAACAACACCGTTCGGGAATGCCGCACCGTGGACCACCGCCGCGCCGGTTCGCCGATCGGCGTGCGCGACCAGACTCCGGTCATCGGTTCGCGGTCATCGGTTCGCGGGGAACGGTGGCGCGTAGGCGGTGCGCACGTCGATGTCGGTGCGCGCGACCCGCACGAACTCGTTCAACGCGGCGTCGAACGCCGCCGTGGCCTCCGTGTACCGGGGGCGTCGACGCTCGTCCACGGCGCCCCCGTATCCGGGCGTGCTGGTGGACCGGATCTCGTCGACCACGGCCGCGAGCCGCGCCGCCGCCTCCACCGCGGCCGACAGCGCCTCGGTCACCGCCCGGTGCGCCACCAGGACGGTGTGCATGGACTGGGCCCGGATCCGCCCGATGACCGGCGCGGTCGGCTGGTCGGCGGGCCAGATCCGCAGCTGCCGGAGCTCGTCGCAGGCACCGAGGAAGTCGGCGTAGATGACCCGCTTCCGGTCCCCGAACCGCGACCGCGCGTCCCGCCGCCCGCTGACCAGCAGCGTCAGCACCACGCCGCCGACGGTGCCGACCAGCGCGATGAGCGGGGTGGCCCACCACGGCCCGGACGAGGTCATGTCGTCGACCGTAGTGGGTGCGAGCGGCCCGCCGAGGCCGCCTCGCGGGCTCCTGGGCGAGATCAACGCCACCGACCGCACCGACGGAATGGTTTCATCGGTCTATTGTGGATGATTTCAGCCGAGCTCGAGGCTGGCGACCCCGAACAGGCTCGACAGGTCGACCGCGGGTGCGGGTCCGGTGTACATGCGGGCGGCCTCGAACGTGGGCGTGAACCCCATCCCGGTGACCAGCTCCACCGCGGCCGGGTTGGCGTCCGGCACGTCCACCGCCACACGCGTGCCCGAGCCCACCGCCGACAGGAGGGCCGCCGCGACCGAGGGCGAGTCGGCGTACCACGGGCCGATCCGGGGGACGCCGCGGCAGGGGCGGGCGACCGCGAGACCGCACAGCTCGCCGTCGCGTAGGGCCGCGGCGGTGATGTGGTCGGGCATGGCGATCCAGGCGGCCAGGAACGAGTCGCGCTCGGCGGGGAAGAACCGCCGGTCGTAGGCGGCCAGTCGGTCGAACGGCACCGCTCGGGCGTCGACCACCCGCACCCCGGCATCCACAGTGGACGGCACGCCTTCGAAGCGGACGTTGTTCCAGGCCCGCACGAACCCGGACTTCGCGTAGTTCGCCTGCTGCGCCACCACCCCGTCGAGGCCGACGAGCCGCCCGGACAACCGGGTCATCGCCGCGTTCCACAGCCGGAGCCCGTAGCCCTGGCCACGCACCGGCGGCCGCGCGATGTAGAGGCCGATGAACCCGAACCCGGCCCCGTACCGCACCGCCGACACGCAGGCCACCGGATCGCCGGACAGCCTGCCGACCAGGAAGCCGCCGGGATCGGCGACACCGAACGCGAGCGCGTCGGACCGACCGGGGTTCCAGCCCTCCTCGTGCGCCCACTCGCCGATCAACACCAGGTCTTCCGCGCCTGCCGCGCCGATCTCGAACACGCCCCCACCCTGACACGGGAGCGCGACCGGTCGCCAACGGTGATCACCCGTTCGGCCGGTTTCCCGGATCGTGGTGCTCCCGACCGCCGTCGACTACGCTCGGGCCTGCCGAAGGTTCACCCCCGTCCGGGGTGAGGCAACAGGGAACCCGGTGCGATTCCGGGACTGCCCCGCAGCGGTGAGTGGGAACGACCGCCGTCAACGAAGCACTGGGCGCGAGCCTGGGAAGCGACGGCCAGTAGGTCAGAGCAGTGCGCCCACGAGTCCGAAGACCTGCCCTCGGTGCGCGTGCCGACCCGGCACGCGCTGGTCCGGGGCCTCTCGGGAGGGCCTACGCGACGCCGTCGCGCGTTCTCCCCTGCCCTCGGGCCGTTGGCCGAGCTCGCGAGGAGAGAGCTGTGCACGACAACCCGATCGGCGCCACCGTGCTGGGATACCCCAGGATCGGCCCGCGCCGGGAACTCAAGCGCGCGGTGGAGAAGTACTGGGCGGGCGCCCTGGACGAGCCCGCACTGCACGCCGCGGCCGCCGACCTGCGCGCCCGAGCCTGGCGCGACCTGGGATATCTCGATTCCATCCCCGGCAACACGTTCTCCTTCTACGACCACGTGCTGGACACCACCGTCCTGTTCGACGCGATCCCCGAGCGCTATCGCCGCCTCGGACTGAGCCCGTTGGACACCTACTTCGCCATGGCCCGCGGCACCGCGGACGTCGCGCCGCTGGAACTCACGAAGTGGTTCGACACCAACTACCACTACCTGGTCCCGGAACTGACCCTGGACACGCACTTCACCCTCGCCGGTGACAAGCCGCTGGCGGACTACCGGGAGGCCCGTGCACTCGGCGTGACCACCCGTCCGGTACTGCTCGGCCCGGTGACGTTCCTGCTGCTGGCCAAGCCCGCGCCCGGCTCGCCGGACGAGTTCCGCACCCTCGACCTGCTCGACGACCTCCTCGACGCCTACGCCGACCTGCTCGCCCGGCTGGCCGAGGCGGGCGTCGACTGGGTGCAGCTGGACGAGCCCGCGTTCGTCACCGACCGCTCCGCCAACGACCTGGCCGCGCTGCGCCGCGCCTACGACCGGCTCGCCGAGCTGCCCACGCGCCCACGCCTGCTGGTGGCGAGCTACTTCGGCGACCTCGGCGACGCGCTGCCGGTGCTGGCGGACACCGCGGTGGAGGCGATCGCGGTCGACCTGGTCGCCGGGCCCGAGGCCGCCGACCGGGTGCCCACGATCACCGGGCTGCAACACAAGATCCTGGTCGCGGGCGTGATCGACGGCCGCAACGTGTGGCGGTCCGACCTGCGCGCCGCCGCCACGTTGTGCGCGACGCTGCTCGGTTCCGCGGACACGCTGGCGGTGTCGACGTCCTGCTCGCTCCTGCATGTGCCCTACGACCTCGACGCCGAGCCCGACCTGGACCCGACCGTGCGCGCCCGGTTGGCGTTCGCGCGGCAGAAGGTCGCGGAGGTGGTGCTGCTCGGCCGCGTCCTCAGCGGTGACGGTGTCGATGTCGCGTCCGCGCTCGCCGCCTCGGGCGAGGAGGTGCGACACGGCCTGGCCACCGCCCGGCGCGACGACACCGTGCGGGCCCGGCTGGCCGAACTGCGCCCCTCGGACCGGGCGCGCGCGCCGTATGCCGAGCGGGTCGAGGCCCAGGCAGGACTGGGCCTGCCGCCGTTGGCCACCACGACGATCGGCTCGTTCCCGCAGACCCCCGAGGTCCGCCGCGCCCGCGCCGACCTGGCCAGGGGCACGATCGACCAGGACGGCTACGACGCGCTGATGCGCGCCGAGATCGAGCGGGTCATCCGCGTGCAGGAGGACACCGGGCTGGACGTCCTGGTGCACGGCGAACCCGAGCGCAACGACATGGTGCAGTACTTCGCCGAACGCCTCGACGGCTTCGCCCACACCGCGCACGGCTGGGTCCAGTCCTACGGCTCCCGCTGCGTCCGTCCCCCGATCCTGCACGGCGACGTCACCCGCCCGGCCCCGATGACCACCAGGTGGAGCGCCTACGCCCAGTCGCTGACAGCGCGCCCGGTGAAGGGCATGCTGACCGGCCCGGTCACGATCCTGGCCTGGTCGTTCGTACGCGACGACCAGCCGTTGTCCGACACCGCCGACCAGGTCGCCCTCGCCCTCCGCGACGAGATCGCCGACCTGGAGGCCCTCGGCCTGCGCGTCATCCAGGTCGACGAACCGGCCCTGCGCGAGACCCTCCCGCTCCGCGAACACCACCACAAGCCCTACCTCGACTGGGCCGTCGGCGCCTTCCGCCTGGCGACCGGGGGCGCGGCGGCCGCCACGCAGATCCACACCCACCTCTGCTACTCGGAGTTCGGCGAGATCATCACCGCCATCGACGGCCTGGACGCGGACGTCACCACCCTGGAGGCCGCCCGCTCGGACATGGAGGTCCTGACCGACCTGGCCGCCATCGGCTTCAGCCGCGGCGTCGGCCCTGGCGTCTACGACATCCACTCGCCCCGGGTCCCTCCGGAGGACGAACTCGTCCACCGATTGCGGGCCGCTCTCACGGCCGTGCCTGCCGACCGCCTGTGGGTGAATCCCGACTGCGGCCTGAAGACCCGCGGCTACGCCGAGGTGGAACCCGCCCTCCGAAACATGGTCGCTGCGGCCCGGGGCCTCCGATGACAATGCCACTGGCAGGCAGAGCCGAGAAGCTCGGCTCCTGAGAGTGATCATCGCCGCCGTGGGCCGGGTTGGCCCACGGCGGTACCTCTCCATTGTGGACATCTCATCCCCCTGGTCCGTCGTCCTTCCTTGAGACGAACGTATTCGCGTGGCCGAACACCGCGAAAGCCGCTGCTTCGGGCTGTGGATGGTTCGGGCCGCTTGTGGATGACTCCTGCGGCCGGACGCTCCCCACCTGCTGCCCGCCAAGGTGATTACCGCGAACGCGGTCGTCGCACGCCCCGCGATGATCAACTGGGTCGGCGGTTTGGGGGCGGCCGGTGGGGTGGGTCGTCTGGGGTTCGGCGAGGGATCACGTGGGTGTGGGATGGATTGGCGGGGTGCGGAGGGGCATCCGACTGGCGGGGCGGCGTGGGAGTGGGTCAGAGGTGGGTCGGGATCGGGTCGCTCAGGATTGGTAGGTCCGTCTCGCAGATTTCGAGTACTCGCCAGGCCAGGCTTCCGGGGGCGACCAGTAAGGACACGTCTTCTCGGTTCCGGGCGAACTCCACCAGCACCCGGACTCCCGCGATGCCGAGGAATCCCAGCCCCCGCAGGTCGATGATCACCGGAGCCCCGCGCGGCACGGCGGCGCAGGCCAGGGCGTCGCGGTAGTCCGGGGCCGTGTGCAGGTCTATTTCGCCGACCAGGGCGAGCACATGGGAGTCGCCGAGGTGGGAGTGGGTGAGCGGCAACGGTTCTCCTCCGGTTCTCCAGCGTTCTCGGTCCCGACAGTAAGGGCCGTGGTCGCGGGTCCGGCCCGGTGGCGCGTGATCTCACCCGGGTCGGGGTAGCCTGGGGCGAGATCGTCCACGAGCACTGGGGGTGCCATGAACGAGATTCCGCGCCGGGCCGCGTTGTTCGGCGGGCTTGCGTTGGTCGCGGGTTGCGCCGTCGAACAGTCCGTTGTGGTCACATCGACCGGGGGTACGACGACGCCCGCCATGACGGAGCCCGATGCGTTGGTGGCGTTGGAGGCCGAGCTCGGGGGCAGGCTGGGCGTGTACGCGATCGACACCGGTACCGGGCGCTCCGCCGGGCATCGCGCGGATGAGCTGTTCCTGTCCTGTTCCACGCACAAGCCCCTGGTCGCCGCGAACATCCTGCACCGCGCGGAGACCGAGTCCGCTCTTCTCGGCCAGCTCATCCGGTATGACCGTTCGCGCCTGCTGGAGTACGCGCCGATCACCGGTCGGCACGTCGACACCGGTATGACGGTCGCCGACCTGTGCGCGGCCGCCGTCGAGGTCAGCGACAACACCGCCGACAACCTGCTGTTCGACCTCGTCGGCGGGCCAGCCGGGGTCACCGCCTTCGTCCGCTCCCTCGGCGACACCATCACCCGGCTGGACCGCGTCGAACCCGATCTCAACGTCGCCGCGCCGGGCGACGAGCGGGACACGACCACGCCGACCCGGATCACCCGGACGCTCGGCAAGCTGCTCCTGGCGGACGGCCTCACCCAACCGGGCAAGGACCGGCTGATCGGGTGGATGGTCGACAGCACCACCGGCAAGGATCTCGTCCGCGCGGCCCTGCCCACCGGCTGGCGCACCGGCGACAAGAGCGGCTCGGGAGCACAGGGCCAGGTCAACAACGTCGCCATCACCTGGCCGCCGAACGGCGCCCCCTGGCTGGTCGCCGTCTTCACGGCCCCGAACGACCACGACGGCGACCGCACCAGGCCGTTCGTGGCCCGCGCCGCGAAGATCGCCGTCGACGCGCTCGGGGCCCATTAGGTCCTTTGTGGACAATGTAAGGCGGATCGGGGGCACCCGCTAGTGGGTCGCACCACTAGGATGCGGCGGCATGGTGGTTGCGCGTGAGACGTCGTTGCAGGAGTTGCTGGAAGGGTCCAAGCAGTATCGGGTCCCGCTGTACCAGCGGACCTACTCGTGGGACCGGGACCAGCTGGTCCGGTTGTGGGAGGACGTCGTCCACCTCGCCGGTGACCGGCTGGACCAGCCCGACGCCACGCATTTCATCGGTTCGGTGGTGCTCGCGCCCAGCCCGGCCAACGGGCCCGCCGGGGTGTCCGAGTACCTCGTGGTCGACGGCCAGCAGCGGTTGACCACGCTGACCCTGCTGCTCTGCGCGATCCGTGACCACCGCGCCCGCGCCGAGGAGCCCGGCCACCGCGACCGGATCAACCAGCAGTACCTCGTGAATCCCTGGAAGAAGGAACCCCAGCGACTCAAGCTCGTGCCGACGCAGGCCGACGCCGATGCCTACCTCGCGTGCGTGGACGGCACACCCCAGGCGGGTGGTGCCGACCCGGTCGGGTTCGCGTACCGCTTCTTCGGCGCCGAGGTCGAGCGGCTGGACGAGTCGGGCGTGGGCGTCGAGCAGGTCGAGGACGCGGTCATCTCCGGGCTCGCGCTGGTCTCGGTCACCACGCAGCACGGCGACAACGCCTACCGCATCTTCGAGTCGCTCAACAACACCGGCCTGCGGCTGACCCAGGCCGACCTGCTGCGCAACTACCTGTTCATGCGCCTGCCCACGCGCGGGGAGGAGGTGTACCGGTCGCTGTGGCTGCCGTTGCAGGACCGGTTGAGCGGTAAAGACCTGGAGCTGTTGTTCTGGTTGGATCTCGTGCACCGCGACCCGCGCGTGAAGCAGACGGACGTCTACGCCGGTCAGCAGCGACGGCTCGAACGGCTGCGGACCGAGGACGAGATCGTCGCCGAGGTCGAGCGGTTCAACAGGCTGGGCACACTGCTGGGACTCGTGCTCGATCCCACTGGCGAGGAGAACCAGACAGTCCGCACGCGGCTGAGCAGGCTCAAGGACTGGGGCACGACCACCGTCTACCCGCTGCTGTTGCACCTACTCGACCGTCGGTCCGCGAGTACCGCCACCTCGGAGGAGATCGCCACGGCGATGCTGCACGTGGAGAGCTTCTTCGTGCGCAGGCTGCTGATCGGCCGCGCGACCGCGAACGTGAACCGCGTGCTGTTGTCCACCGTCACCGAGATGGCCGACGACGTTCCCGTGGATCAGGCGGTGCACCGCTACCTGTCCAGTGGGCGCAAGTACTACGCAACGGACCAGGAAGTCCGCACTGCCGTGCACACCGTTCCCTTCTACCTGAACGGTCGCCCCAACCAGCGCGCGTTGGTGCTGCGCTGGCTGGAGGAGACCTACGGCAGCCGCGAACCGGTCGACTTCACCACCCTGACCATCGAACACGTGCTCCCGCAGACCTCCACTGACGAGTGGGAGCGCGCGGTCGGCGCGGAGCTGGCCGAGGGGGAGACCTACGAGCAGGTCCACCAAGCCGTGCTGCACACGATCGGGAACCTCACGCTCACCGGGTACAACGCGCGACTCGGCAACAAGTCGTTCGAGGACAAGCGGAAGCACCTGGCCGACAGCGGCCTGGCCATGAACCACGAGATCGCCCGCGCCGCGACCTGGGGACCGGGGTCGATCCGGGCCCGCGCCGACCGGCTGGCCACGGCGGTGACCAAGACCTGGCCGGGGCCGACCAGCGTCGGCAAGGACGCCGAACCCGCCTGGGACCTGATGAACGCCGTGTTGGCCGCCCTCCCGGCAGGCGCCTGGACGACCTACGGCGACCTGGCCGCCGTCATCGGCAGCCACCCGATCGCGGTCGGGGCGCGGCTCGCGTCGGAGTGGGCGCCCAACGCGCACCGGGTGCTGCAGGTCGGGGGGACGGTGTCGCCGAACTTCGCCTGGGTCGACCCCGGGCGCACCGACGACCCGGCCGGGTTGCTGAGTGCCGAGGGCGTCGTCTTCGACGAGCGTGGACGCGCGGCGCGCGACCAGCGGTTCACCCTCGATGACCTCGCCGAGTTGGTCGGGGTCGACCTGGAGGAGCACGCGGAACCGGACGACGACTTCGACCGGCTCGGCGGCCGGTTCGAGGAGCAGCTGACGGCGTCGGCGTCGGACGAGGTCTGCGCGGCGGTCGATGAAGTGGTCGAAGGGTGGATCGAGCTGGGCGGCTGGGTGGAACTCGGCACGGCGCGCACCGAGACGTCCTGCTTCCTGTTCGCGCGTGGGCGTGACCACGAGAACGGCAACATCTGGCCCGTGGTCCTCTATCCGGCGACCGGTCGGGTGGAGATCGTGTTCCAGCACCTGCGCGTCCGCCCGCCGTTCACGGATCCGGCACTGCGGGAGGAGCTGCGCACGCGGCTCAACCGGATGCCGGGGGTGTCGATCCCGCGCGCGAAGACCGAGCTGCGTCCATCGTTCGCACTGTCCGTGCTGGCGGACCCGTTGGCACGGCGGGAGTTCCGCGACACACTGCGCTGGTTCCACGAGCACGCGACGCTGGGTGCTTGAGGATGTGGTGGTGTGGTGGCCGAGTTTTGCGGCCACCACACCACAGTGGCATCGGCAGCCGGTAGTGGTGTCTCCGGTGTCGACGGTGCAGGTGTCGTTGCCCAGGCCGCCGTTGGCGGTGCGCCGCCTACGCCGTCTGCTCAGGAGCGGACGTTGTCGTGTTTCGGTATGGGTGTGGCGTCGGTGCGTTGGCCGGGGACCTGGGTTTTCAGTGAGTCGCCCTCGATGTCCAGGTTGGGGAGGGCGCGGTCCAGCCATTTCGGGAGCCACCACATGCGTTCGCCGATGATGGCCATGATGGCGGGGACGATGGTCATTCGCACGAGGAACGCGTCGGCCAGTACGCCGACGGTGAGGGCGAAACCGATCGTCTGCAGGATGATCGCGTTGCTTGCGGCGAAGCCCGCGAAGACGCCCATCATGATGATGGCGGCGGCGGTGACGACGCGGGCGCTGTGCGCGAAGCCGTTGGTGATGGCGGGGTGGGCGCGGGCGCCGTGGACGTGTTCCTCGCGGATGCGGGTGACCAGGAAGACCTCGTAGTCCATGGCCAGGCCGAACAGGATGCCGGTCAGCAGCACCGGCAGGATGAACACGACCGGTGCCGTCGCCTCGATGCCGAGCAGGCCCGACAGCCAGCCCCACTGGAAGACCGCGACCGTGGCGCCGAGTGCGATGCCGATCGAGAGCAGGAAGCCGAGGGCGGCCTTCAGCGGGACCAGCAGCGAGCGGAACACCAGGATCAGCAGGACGAACGCCAGGCCGACGACCACGACCAGATAAGTCGGGAAGACGTCGATCAGGCTGTCGGCGATGTCGACGCCGACCGCCGTGGTGCCGGTGACCAGGGCGCGGGCGCCGGTCTGGGCCGGGAGCGTGGCGAAGGCGGCGCGCAGGGTGGCGACCAGGTCCTTGGTGGCGACGTCGGCGGGGCCGCTGCTGGGCATGACCGAGATGATGGTGAAGTCGACCGCCGCGAGCTGTTTGCGGAGGCGGTCCACCGAGGCGGGGTCGGTGGTGTCGACCGGGGGTTCGACGGCGGCGATGTCGGTCTTGACGCTGCGGACGGTGGTCACGGCGCGGTCCACCGCGGCCACCGGGTCGGCCGCGCCGCGGGTGTCGACCACGATGGTGAGCGGGCCGTTGGCGCCCGCGCCGAAGTTGGTGGAGATCAGGTCGTAGGCCTGCCTGCGGCCGCTGTCGGCCGGGGCGGTGCTGTCGTCGGGGAGGGCGAGTTCCAGGGACAGCACGGGAACGGCGATGACGACCGCCGCCGCCAGACCGGCGATCAACGCCACCACCCGGTGCCGCACGACGAACTCGCCCCAGCGCCTGCCGAACGTCTTGTGCTCGGTGTCGCCCGGTTGGTGCGCGGGACGGATGAGGCCCTTGCGCGCGCGGGCGACCCGCAGGCCGCCGAGGCTGACGATGGCGGGTAGCAGGGTCAACGCGATCAGGACGGCGACCGCGACCGTGGCAGCCGCGGCCAGGCCCATCTCGGTGAGGAAGGTGATGCCGCAGACGGCGAGGCCGACCAGGGCGATGATCACGGTCAGGCCCGCGAACACGACCGCCGAGCCCGCTGTGCCGATGGCGACGCCCGCCGCGTCCGCGCGGGAGCGGCCTGCGCGGACCTCGTGCTGGTAGCGGGACATGATGAACAGGGCGTAGTCGATGCCGACGGCGAGGCCGAGCATGGTGGCCAGCGCGGGCGTGGTGGAGCTCAGCTCGATGAACCCGGTCAGCGTGGTGATGCCGGTGATCCCGATGCCGACCCCGATCAGCGCGGTCAGCAGCGGCATGCCCGCGGCCAGCAGCGAGCCGAACGTGATCGCCAGCACCACCAGGGCGATCAGCACGCCGACCGCCTCCGACGCCGGTGCCTCGCCCTGGTCGGGGAACGCGTCGCCGCCGACGGCCGCGACCAGGCCCGCGTCCTTGAGCTGCCGCACGGCGTCGTCCATGGCGGACTTGTCGGCCGCGTCGAGGTCCATGGCCTGGCGGTCGTATCCCACGGTGGCGTAACCGGTCCGCTCGTCGCCCGCGATCGCGCCGGTGTCGAACGGACTTGCCGCGTAGCTCACATGGGGAGTGGTGACGGTCTTCAACGCGGCCTCGACCCGTGCTCGCGGTCCCTGGTCGGTCAGCCGCTGCCCGGCGGGCGCCTGCATGACGATCCGCGCGGTCGCGCCGTCGCTGCTGGCGTCCGGTGACCGCTCCTTGATCAGCGCGAACGCCTGGGTCGACTCCAGGCCCGGCATGTCGAACGAGTCCTTGGTGGTCCCGGCGAGCGTCGCGGAACCCACCCCGGTCCCCGCCAACACCACGACCCAGATCGCGATGACCGGCCACCGGTGCCGGAAACACCACCGACCGAGCGTGAACAGCAGCCAGGCCACGGCGATCTCCTCCCGACGCGGGCCTCCTCGCTCCCGTCTGGCACGGTAACCGCCGGTGACGATGGTCACCATTGTTGTGCTTGGCGTGCTGTGCGTGGGCGCTTACCCCATCCATGTCCCTGACCTCGTCCGATGGGACCAGAGCGGGTGCTTTCGCTGACGTCGGCTCCCTCGCCCGGAGTTGTTCGGGGTTCTATGGAGTGGGTCGCGGTCGCGCAGGGTCACGGCTACTTCATCCCATCGTGCGCCGTGGCCGAGGAACTCCCGCCCGCGTGTCGTTCGTCGCGAAGGCGAGCTTCGGGTCGACAGTCCATATCGGACGGATCAGGGGTGCGGGACGGCCATGGCGGCGACGGGGTGTTCGGCCGATCGGGGGAGCGGGGTTGCCCGGGTTAGTTTCCTGGGGACACTATTCAACCGGGAGGTGGCCATGGCGGTGGGGGACGACGCGAAGAGTCGGTTGGTGGCGGTGATCCTGAGTGCCGGGGAGATCTCGCGGGCGCAGTTGTCCGAGCGGACCGGGCTGTCGCCGTCGCGGGTCACCAAGGTCGTGGCGCCGTTGTTGGAGTCGGGTGTGCTTGAGGAGGTGGGCGCGGGCGTCGCCCAGGGCGGGCCGGGGCGGCCTCGGCGGATGTTGGCCGTGCGGCGGGACCGGAGTGTGGTCGTGGGGGTCAAGCTCGCGCCGCGACGGGTCACCGGGGTGCTCACGGACATGGACTCCCGGGTTCTGCGGTCCGGGTCGCGCGCGCTCGACAGCTCGGATCCGGAAGTGGCGATCCGGGCGGTCGGGGAGCTGTGCGCGGAGTTCCGGGCCGAGGGGGCGCCGGTCGCGGGCGTCGGGGTCGGGCTCGGCGGGCATGTCGACGGTGGGGTGTGCGTGTGGTCCGGCCTGCTGGGCTGGCGGGATGTCGAGATCGCGGACCGGCTGGCCGACGAGGTCGGGGTGCCGGTGGTGGTCGACAACGACGTGAACGCGTTGGCGGTGGCGGAGCTGTGGTTCGGCGCGGGGCGCGGGATGCGGTCGTTCGCCGTGGTCACGGTCGGCGTCGGCGTCGGCTGCGGGTTGGTGCTGGGGGGCGAGCCGCACGTCGGGGTGGCCGGGTTGGCCGGGGAGATCGGACATCTGCCGCTGTTCCCCGACGGTCCACTGTGTACTTGTGGGAACCGGGGCTGTCTTGAGGCGGTGGCGTCCCGGGACGGGATGGTGCGGGCGGTCCGGGAGCAGGGCGTCGCCTGTCGGTCGTTCGCGCACCTGGTGCGGATGGCCAGGGACGGCGATCCCGCCGCACGCCGGGTCTTCGCGGACACGGGTACCGCGGTCGGTCGGGCGCTGGCCGTGCTCGGCAATCTGCTGAACCTCGAACGGATCATCCTGTCCGGCGAGGGCATGACGGAGTACGACCTGTTCGAACCCGCGTTGGAAACGGCCTGGCGCGGGCATTCGTTCTCCACCGCGCGCGTCGACTGCGATCTCGTTCCCGTGCCGGTCGACCAGGTCAGGTGGGCTACCGGGGCAGCCTGCCTGGCCATCGAGCACCTGGTGCGCTCGCGCGCGTTCGTCGCCCCCGGGTTACCGGACGGAGGATGACGTGACCCACGTCGACCGGAGCATCGAGGTGATCCTGGCCGGGCAGCACGACAGTGGTGCCTACGTGGCGTGCCCGACCTTCCCCACCTACCGCTACGCGTGGCTGCGTGACGGCGCCTGGTGCGCGTACGCGCTGGGGTTGTATGACAAATGGGACAGTGCGGGACGGTTCCACCGGTTCGCGGCACGCTGTGTGCTCGACCATGCCGAGCTGTTCGGCGCGTCCCGGGTGGTCGAACCGCCCACCCGGTACACGCTCGACGGGCGGATCGAGGACCCGGGCGACGAGCCGTGGCCGAACTTCCAGCTGGACGGCTACGGCACCTGGCTGTGGGCGCTCGCCGAGCACGCGCGCACCGGGCACCCGCCGACCGGGACGGAACTCGACGCCGCCCGGCTGGTGGCCCGCTACCTGCGGGAGAACGGCGCCGCGTCCTGTTACGACTGTTGGGAGGAGTACGGGGACCGCAGGCACACGGCCACCCTCGGGTCGGTGATCGCCGGGCTGACCGGCGCGGCGGAGCTGCTGTCCGACGAGGACTCCGCCATCGCGGCCGCGGGGCTGCGCGAGCTGCTGGGCGAGCACGTGCGGGACGGCTCGTTCGTGAAGCACGACGCGACCGACGGGGTGGACGCGTCGTTGTTGTGGTTGTCCACTCCGTTGCGCGTGGTCCCCGCCGACGAACCCGTCATGGTGCGCACCGCGCAGCGGATCGCCGATGAGCTGACCGGACCGACCGGGGGAGTGTTCCGATACCGGGGCGACACCTATTACGGCGGTGGCGAGTGGGTCCTGTCGACCGCCTGGCTGGGCTGGTACCACGCCGAGACCGGCGATATGGAGACCGCTCGCGCGCGGCTGCGCTGGGTCGAGGAGGCGTTCACCGAGGCGGACGAACTGCCCGAACAGACGGTCGACTACCCGCAGGACACGGAAATGGTCGTGCCGTGGGTGGCGAAATGGGGCCCGGTCGCCACCCCGCTGCTCTGGTCGCACGCCATGCACCTGGTCCTCGCCGCCGCGATACCCGACTGAACCATGCCCGGGAAGGCGACGGACCCGCCCGGCTGGCGGCTCGCGCACGACGTGTGGGACGCGGTCCGGCACGACTCCTGGCGGCCGGTGCTGAAACTGGCGTTCCTGGCGGTGGTCGGTGTCGGCCTGTCCGCTGTGGTCGTCCTCCTGATGCCCTGGTTGTCCACGGTCGCGCTCGCCTGCGGTGCCTGCGTCACGCGTCTGCTCTCCCGTCCGCGTCGTAGCGGATAGACGGACTGTTTGCCTGGGTGGTTAGTTGCTTACACTGTGCGGAGATTGTGGCATTCGAGGCGGTAAACGGACCTTGTGGCAATAGGCGAGTGATACGTCACAACAGGCAACGAAACCGATTCTTCGGACGTGGGGATCGCTTTGTCAAAGGTCCGGTAAACGGCGGTGTACTCCCGGGTAATGGCGGAGGGTGCACGATCGGGTGCACCCTGTGGACAGTGGCTCGTGGACCGCGCGCGGATTGGCGGGAGAACCGAAAGGGCAGCCGGGTTGCCCGTCCGATCGGTCGGTGCGGAAGTTTTCCGAATGGCGATCGACACACGAGGCAACCCCCATTTTCGGCACCCGGCGCCGGCTACACTCGGCCGGGTGCACGCTTCCACCATTCGGATCGACACCACCGGTGTCGTTCTCGGCGCCGCGATTGTCGCCGTCGTCGCGGTCGCCATGGTTCCGTGGCGGTGGGACCGGTGGCGGCGGCTGGTGCTCGGCCGGGTGCTCACCACCGTGCTCGCCGTGGCGATGGTGGTGGCGGCGTGCGGGCTCGGGGTGAACGCGGCCGGGAGCTTCTACCCGACGCTCGGGTCGCTGATCGGGACCTCGCCCAACCCCGGCGAGGGGACGGTCGCGGACGCCGGGCCGGACGGGCGCGATCTCGGCCGGGCACTGTCCACGGTGACCGACCGGGCGGCGAGCGGGCACGGGTCGATGCTGCACCTGACGGTCACCGGCAGGCGCACCGGCATCACCCGGGACGTGGACGTCTACCTGCCGGTCGGCTACACCGCGCCGGAGTACCGGGGGTTCCGGTTCCCGGTGATCGAGTGGATCCCGCACTTCCCCGGCGAACCCCGGCAGGTCACCACCCTCTACGGCCTGCCGGACCTGCTCGACCGCAAGATCGCGTCCCGGCAGATGCCGCCCACCGTGGTGATCGTGCCCGACTACAATGGCGAGCCCCGGATGACCCACGACTCGGAGTGCGTGGACGCGGTCGGTGGTACGGCCAACGACACCTATCTCTCGGCCGATATCCGGTCGTGGGCCAACCGGACACTCGCCGTTCGTACGGATCGTGAGGGATGGGCGCTCACCGGGTGGTCGTCGGGTGGTTACTGCGCGTTGAACCTGGCCGTGCGGCATCCGCAGTGGTTCTCGGTGGCGGTCAGTATGAGCGGGTATGACACTGCGGCGAAGGACGCGCAGACCGGGGATCTGTTCCGGGGGCGTGAGGACATCCGGCACGCCAATGACGTGTCCGCGGCGCTTCGGGAACATCCTGCGCCGCTTCGGTTGTTGGCTACCGCGGATGAGGCTTCCGGCGAGGAGAAGGCCGCGCTGGATCGGTTGCGGGCTGCCGCCGCGCCGCCGGTGGAGTTGACCACCTGGGTGTTTCCGGCTGCCGGGCATAATCTGGGGGCCGTACAGGCGCATCTGCCGCAGATTCTGGATTGGTTGAATGCGCAGTTGGGGAATCCGATTGCCACGGATACGCCCGCGCCGCCCAATGCGGTGAGTAATTCCATCGGGCCTTGGTCGCTGCCTGATTCCGGGGCGCAGGGCGGTCTGCGGGGGACGGACGCCGCGCTGTAGACCCTGCTCGGGATCTCGTGATCGCCACAGGAAGGCGTTCGGCTATCGTCCGGCTGTGAGCACACGGACTGTGACATGGGACGAGGCTGTCGCGCTGTTCGAGCAGCGGGGGCTGTCCAAGGAGATCTGGCAGAACCTGTACGAGGGGGAGTACATCCTGTACACGGGCAACGCGACCGTGGACGGGAGTTTTCCGCTCAACCAGGGGGAGGAGCACCCCTGGGGCGAGGACTGGGACATCGGCTTCATCGTCGATGGCGACCTGACCGTCTCCGGTGGTGTCTACGACTTCGACGACGGCGCGGCGGCCCTGGTCGTCCTCGGGGATCTGCGCGCACAGGGGTTCTACACCACCTGCGACCCGAAGGTCATCGTCACCGGGAACACGAGCCTGGACGTCGTGTTCGGGGAGTACACGGACAAGTACCTGGTGTTCCGGGGTGACCTGCGCGCGGCCGTGCAGGTGTGGAACGGCGAGTGCGCGCCGGACGAGGTCGGGGGCACGCTCGCGGGGAGCCTGGTGGCGCCGTCCTATGCGGAGCTCGGGGCGGCGACCGTGGCGGACAGTGGGGTGCCGGTGAGCGAGCTGCTGGTGCCCGAGGTCTTCGACGGCGACCGGATCGACGGTGAGGCGCTGCTCGACCGGTTGGTGTCCGGGGAGCCGGTGCTGGTCGCCAAGGCTTGAGTGCGGCGGGTCGGCCGCCTCGGCGGCCGACCCGGTCAGGCGTGGGCAGGCTCCTGTAGACGGTCGGTGAGGTGGCGCAGGATCACCTCTTGGTGGCGGGTGAGGAAGAAGTGGCCGCCCGCGAGCGTGACCATCTCGAACTCGCCCGCCGTGTGGTGCTGCCAGTGGGCGACGTCGGGGACCGGGGCGATGGGGTCGTCGGTGCCGGTGAACGCGAGAATATCGGCGCTCAGGGGGAGGCCGGGTTCGTAGCGGTAGGTCTCCACGGCGCGGAAGTCGTTGCGTAGCACGGGGAGGACCATGCGGGCGACCTCGTCGTCGCCGAGGAGGTCCGTCTCGGTGCCGCCCAGACGGCGCATCTCGGCCATGACGCCTTGGTCGTCGCGGGTGTGGACGCCTTCGGGGCGGTGTCGGGACGGGGCGCGGCAGCCGGAGAGGAACAGGGTCGTGAGCGGGATGTCCGCGTGTTCGAGGCGGCGGGCGGTCTCGTAGGCGATCATCGCGCCCATGCTGTGGCCGAAGAGGGCCAGGGGGAGGTCTCGGCGGTCTTGGAGCAGGGTGGCGATCTGCTCGGCGAAGGTGTCGATGGTGGTGAGGAACGGCTCGTGGCGGCGGTCTTGGCGGCCTGGGTACTGCACGGCCAGCACTTCGATGTGGGGAGCCAGGGCGCGGGAGACCGGGAAGTAGAAGGTTGCCGAGCCGCCCGCGTGGGGGAGACAGATGAGTCTCGCCTTCGCCTCGGAGGAGGCGTGGAAGCGGCGTAGCCAGTTGTCGGTGCGGGTGGGCATGGCCTGCCGCCTTTCGGGTTGGTGCTTCGGGAACCGCCAACAGGCGGTCAGGTGCGGGTGGCGGTGCTGTCCAGGTAGGTGAGGACGGCGCGGATGCGGCGGTTCTGGTCGCGGCTGGCTTCCAGGCCGAGTTTGGCGAAGATGTTGCTGATGTGGTTCTCCACGGCGCCCTGGGTCACCGTCAGGGCCTTGGCCACGGCGGTGTTCGACAGGCCCTGTGCCATCAGGCCCAACACTTCCTTCTCCCGGGCCGTCAGCGCGTCCAGGGGGTCTCGGCTGCGGGAGAGCATCTGGGCGATGACGTCCGGGTCGATGGCCGAACCGCCCCCCGCGACGCGGCGGACGGCCTCCAGGAAGTCGGCCACGTCGGCCACGCGTTCCTTCAACAGATACCCCACGCCCGCCGTGCCGCCCGCCACCAGGTCGACGGCGTAGCTGCCCTCGACGTACTGGGAGACAACCAGGACCGGGAGGCCGGGGAACTCACGGCGGGCGGCGAGGGCGGCGCGGACGCCCTCGTCGGTGAAGGTGGGGGGCATGCGGACGTCGGCTATCACCAGGTCCGGTTTGTGTTCGCGGACGGCGTCCAGCAGGGCGTCGCCGTTGTCGACGGCGGCGGCGGTCTCGATGCCGACGTCGGCGAGGAGGCTTTGGACGCCTGCCCGCAACAGGACCGAGTCCTCGGCTATCACGACACGCATGGGAAGGGCCTCCGGGTTACCAGCGGACGGGCAGGTCGGCGCGGATGACCGTGGGGCCGCCGATGGGGCTGACCACGGTGAGGACGCCGTCGATGGACGCGGCGCGGTCGGCCAGGCCGGACAGGCCGCTGCCGGGGCGCAGGGACGCGCCGCCCTGGCCGTTGTCGACGATCTCGACGACCACCGTGTCGTCGTCCCGGGTGACCCGGACTGCGGCACGGTCGGCGCCCTGGGCGTGTTTGACGATATTGGTCAACGACTCGCTGACGATGAAGTACGTCGTGGTCTCGACCGGGGCCGGTGGGCGTGGTTCGACGGTCACGCTCACGTCCACCGGGAACGGCATTCGCGCGGTCAGTGACGACAGGGCCGCGTCCAGGCCGCGATCCTGTAGAACGGGGGGATAGATGCCCCGGGCCAGGTCCCGCAGTTCGGACACGGCGAGTTTCGCGTCCGCGTGGGCGGCGCCGATCAACGCGCGGGCGCCTGCCGCGTCGTCGGAGTCCAGTTTGAACTGGGCGCGGCCCAGACTCATCGCCACGGCGACCAACCGTTGTTGGGCGCCGTCGTGCAGGTCGCGTTCGATGCGTTTGCGTTCCGCCTCGACGGCGTCGATTCCCCGGGCCCGTGAGGCTTTCAGCTGCCGCGCCCGTGCCTCCAGCTGGGATGCCCGGTCCGGCCCCAGCATCGACCGCGCCAGCGCCGCGTGCATGGCGCCGATGCGCGGGGCGACGAAGATGCCGAACGGCGGAACCGCCACCGACACGATGCCCGCCACGAACTCCACGATGCCCAGCGGCAGCGCCAACAGCACGAAGTTCAGCTCCCGCCACGTGGTCGGGTCGACGAGACGGGTCTGCCAGGTGGCGAGCAGGCCGGGGCCGTGCGGCAGGCGGCGGGGCGTGGGGATCTCGACCCCGAGCAGGACCCGGCACCAGCCGCGTTCGAGGTCGGTGAAGACGCGGGTCAGCGAGGTGGCGGCGACGAGGACCGGGATGCCGATCCACAGCATGGTGGTGGTGATGCCGAGCACCAGCGCCAGCACGACGAGCACGAACGCCGCGATGCGCAAGGGGAAGCTCGCCAACAGGAAGCCGATGACGCGGAGCGGGTGCGGCCGGACCGGCTTCTCGGTCACCGACACCGCGCTATCCGTTCCAGCTCCGGCACCAGCTCGTCCAGCGTCGGCGTGGCCGCCATCTCGTCGCGGACCGCCAGCGCGCAGGACCGGAACGACGGCTCGGTCAGCAGCCGCTGCACGCCCTGCCGCACCGACGCGGCGGTGACGTCCGCCAGGTCGAGCAGCAACCCGTTGCCGCGCTTGACCTGTGCGGCCGCCGACACCCGCTCGCTCCAGGTCGTGCCCGGGATCACCAGCTGCGGCACGCCGTTGACGACCGCGTTGCCGATCGTGGCCCCGCCGCCCTGGTGCACGATCGCCGAGCAGCTCGCCAGCAGCTCGTTCATCGGCACGAAGTCCACCGCGCGCACGTTGTCCGGCACCGTGCCGACGGACTCCAGCTGGGCCGCGTTCAGCGTCGCGATCACCTCGACGTCCAGGTCGGCCAGCCCCTCCAGCAGGTTGCCCACGGACGTCTCCTCGACGCCCAGCGTCTGGCGGTTGGAGATGCCCAGGGTCAGCAGCACGCGGGGTCGCGCGGGCTCTGCAAGGACCCACCTCGGGATGGCCATCGGCTTGTTCAGCGGGATGAACCGGGCGGGCAGGTAGTCCACGTCCACGCCGTCGTAGCGCAGGTACGAGGGGTGGCAGTCGATCGTCTTGACGCCGTGGCGCAGGGTGTCGTCGTAGGTGGCGCCGTAGCGGCCGACCATCGACGACATCCAGTCCACGAACGGATCACTGCTCGTGTCCTCGGGTTGGCTCGCCCGCAGGTCGCGGTATTGAGCGCCGATCCGCGCGGTCTGGTCGGCCGCGTACATCATGCGCAGGTGCGGCACCCCGATGGCGTGCGCGACGATCGGGGCGGCGTAGATGATCGGGTCCCACACCACCAGGTCCGGCCGCCACTGCTTGGCGAACCGCACCATCTCGTCCACAAGGGACTCCGGGGTGGTCCAGCGGAACACGTCCACCCAGTCCGCGTAGACCTTGCGCACGTACTGCTCGGTGTAGCGCTCGGGGCGGCTCTCCGAGATCAGGTGCTGCCCGGTCATGGCGTTGTCGCCGTCGGCGTTGAGCTGCCGGTGGTGGGCGACGTCGAGATCGTCGCCGAACCACATCGCGTCCAGGCCGGTCTCCAGGAACGGCGCCACCTCGCGCGGGTTGCGCTGGCCGACGAAGCGGACCTCGTGCCCGGCCGCGGCCAGCGCCCAGCCGACCGGGGCCATGCTGTAGACGTGCGTCCTCGTGGGAAAGACCATCAACATGACGCGCATCGGCGCACACTCCGAACTCGGGCGTGAGTGCTGTCAATCCAGCCGGTCACCTCAGCACGGTACGGACTCCCCGGCGCGGAACCGACCCGGCACGGCCGGATAGGGGTCCCCGACCCCTGTTCCCCGGAACGAGTCTTTCGGGTGAAACCGGCCGTGCGATAGGGATTCAGGCGTCGGTTAGACCCGCTTTAGATGCCCCTTAGGGGGCTGTTCGCACGACAACTACCCGGTTAGACATAGAGGTGGATCCGGCCGCGTTGGGCCGGACCTACGCGAGTGAGGTGATGAGCATGGCCGTGCCGCCGACCGGCAAGGGCTGGGTGCCCTTCGGGGAGTACCGGACGTGGTACCGGGTCACCGGCGTCGTCGGGGGCGAGCTGCCCGCCCTGGTGGTGGCCCACGGCGGCCCCGGCAGCACGCACGACTACCTGCTGGCCCTGGCCGAGCTGGCCGAGGAGGGCTGGCCGGTCGTGCACTACGACCAGCTCGGCAGCGGCGGCTCGACGCACCTGCCGGACAAGGGGCCGGGGTTCTGGACGCCCGAGCTGTTCGCCGACGAGCTGGACAACCTGGTGCACCGGCTCGGCATCGCGGACAACTACGTCCTGTTCGGACACTCCTGGGGCGGGCTGCTGGTGGCCAGGCACGCCGCCGAGCGGCCGGAGGGGCTGCGCGGTCTGGTGATCGCGAACTCGCCCGCCTCGTACGTGCTGTGGCGGCAGGAGATGGACGTGCTGCGCGCCCAGCTGCCGCCCGGGGTCGACGCGGGCCTGCGCGCCCACGAGGCCGCGGGCACGACCGACTCCCCGGAGTACTTCGAGCTGCAACGCGTGTTCTACGACCGGCACGTGTGCCGGGTGCAGCCGTGGCCGCAGGACTACCTGGCGTCGTTCATGGAGATGGCCGACAACAACACCGTCTACGCCAACATGAACGGGCCGAGCGAGTTCACCGTCGTCGGCACGCTCGCGGACTACTCCGTGGTGGACGACCTCGACGACATCGAGGTGCCCACGCTGGTCATCTCCGGCAGGCACGACGAGGCCACGCCGGTGACCGTGCGGCCGTTCGCCGAGCGGATCCACGACGCCCGCTGGGAGGTCTTCGAGCATTCCAGCCACGTGCCGCACCTGGAGGAACCCGACCGGTTCCGCGCGGTGCTGCTCGGTTTCCTGCAGGACATCCACCCGACCGGGGGTCGGGTCGTGGACAGAGAGGTCGCCAGCCATGGATGACGCCGTGCGGCCGGGCTCGGCCGTCGTGTTCCCGGGGATGAGCCCGTGCCGATTCGCCGACTTCGGCAAGTTCCTCCTCATCAACCCGTTCGCCCGCAGGCTCATCGCGGAGGCCAACGACCGGCTCGGCTACTCGCTGGTCGACCGGTTCCGCGAGACCGAGGGCGACTACTCCGAGTACGCCCAGGTCGGGTTCATGCTGACCTGCGTTGCGCTGGCGGAGTGGGCCGAGCAGGAGCACGGGATGAGCCCCGACTACTGCACCGGGCCCAGCTTCGGCGAGAAGCCCGCCAGCGTGTACTCCGGGTCGCTCACCTTCGCCGACGCGGTGTGGATGACCGCCGAGCTCGCCCGCTGCCTCAACGAGTTCTTCGCCACCGAGCACACCGACGTGGTGACCCACTCGTTCGTGCGCACGCCGGGGGAGAAGCTCACCGACGCGCTCACCGACCTGGCGGGCCGCGGCGAGTGGTCCGACATCTCGTGCTACATCGACCATGACTTCTACATGGTCTCGGTGCGCGAGCGGAACCTGGACTGGCTCAAGCAGGTCGTGCGCAGCATGGGCGGGCTCTCCCTCTACACGATGCGGCCGCCGCTGCACTCGCGGGCCTTCGGCGCGCTGCGCCGCAAGGCCGAGGACGAGGTGCTGGGCGGCCTGCACTTCCACGATCCGCTGCTGCCGATCGTGGCCGACCAGGACGGCTCCGTGCTGCGCACCGGCGACGAGGTGCGCACGATGCTGCTGGACAGCATCGTCGAGCCGTTGCGCTGGCCCGCCGTGCTCTCCTCGCTGGAGGAGCTGGGCGTGGGCAAGCTGTGGATCTCCGGCCCGGACACGCTCTTCGGCCGGGTGCGCGCGGCGCGCACGCGGTTCGAGGTGGTCACGGTAAACCCGCGGATGGCCCTGCAACCGCGCCGTCGAGGTGCCGGGCCGTCCAGGGTCAGCTAGTGGTGCGACCCAGAACGTCGACCATGTCTCGACCCGCCCACGACGTGCCTGACGGCACCGCCGGAAACGACCAAGTACATCCAGTACGAGGTCGTCCCGGCGGCACCGTCAGCCACGCCGTGGACCCGCCGATACACGGCCGACGTTCTGAGTCGCACCACTAGCGGGCTGCAGCGCGGTCAGCGTGGTCCACAGCCTGCCCGGGTTCTCGAAGGTCTCCAGGTTCAGCGCGTCGTCCTCGAAGCGCACGTCGTAGTCCTGCTCCAGCACGGAGAGCAGCTCGACGGTCGCCAGCGAGTCGAGGCCGTACTCCCGCAGCGGGGTGTCCGCGGCGAGCGCCTCGTCGGCGGGCAGGAACGGGAGGTAGGAGCGAAGGGTTTCCTCGAAAGCGCTGTCCCACATGGCTACTCCGGATCGCTTGTTCGGTACCGACCGGACTGGAAAACCGACCGCCCGGTTCTGTTCTCGACAGTACTGCCGTGACCGCCCGCAGACAACGCGCTCGTCGGCGACGGCACCCCTATTCACAGTGAAGGACGACGATGGACACGAACCCGACCGGCGGGCTGGCCGCGCGTTTCCAGCGCGGCCTGGCGCGATCCGAGCACGGTGTGGCCGTGCACGTGGGCGAACGTGAGCTGGGCTACGGCGAGCTGCACGAGCTGGCCCTGACCTGGGGTGGTGCCCTGGTCGAGAGCGGGGCGGGCGCGGTAGGGGTGTGGGCGGGCAAAGGGGTCGCCGCGTACGCGGGGATCCTGGCCGCGCTGTACGCGGGGGCGACCGTGGTGCCGCTGCGCCCGGACTTCCCGACCGCCCGCACCAGGCAGATGATCGAGGCGGCGGGGGTGGACGCGCTCATCGTGGACGAGCGCGGCCTCTCCCGTCTGTCCGAGGTGACCGGGGATCGGGCGTTGACGGTGTTGGCGCCGGAATGCGGTGACCACCCGGCGGTGCTGCGGCCGCGCGAGTCGCGGGCGTTGGCGGCGCCTCGGCTCGTGGGGCCGGGGGACAGCGGGTATGTGCTGTTCACCTCGGGTTCCACCGGTCGTCCCAAAGGAGTGCGGATCGGCAACGGGTCGCTAGACCACTACTTCGGACTGCTGGACGCGCGCTATGACTTCACCCCGGACGATGTGTTCTCGCAGACCTTCGACCTCAACTTCGACTGCTCCCTGTTCGACCTGTTCTGCGCCTGGGGTGCGGGCGCCCCGGCGGTCGTGCTGCCCGCGGGCGCCTACCGTGACCTGCCCGCCTTCGCCGCGCAGCGGGGGCTGACGGTGTGGTTCTCCACGCCGAGCGCGATCGACCTCGTGCGCCGCACGGGCGGGCTGGCACCGGGTGCGTTGCCGGGGCTGCGGTGGAGCTTCTTCGCGGGCGAGGCGCTGAAGGTCGCCGACACGGCCGACTGGCGGACCGCCGCGACGAACTCCCTGGTCGAGAACATCTACGGGCCCACCGAGCTGACCATCACGGTGTCCGGCTACCGGTGGGACGACGTGGCGACGCCGCGGATCGCGGTCAACGGCGTGGTGCCGATCGGCGAGGTCCACGCGGGGCACGATCACGTGCTGCTCGGCGAGGGTGACATCCCCGTCGAGAACGAGGGTGAGCTGTGCATCGCGGGGCCGCAGTTGACCCCGGGCTACCTGGACCCGGCGGACGAGCAGGGGCGGTTCTTCGAGCAGGACGGCAAGCGCTACTACCGCACCGGCGACCGGGTCCGCAGGCTGAACGACACCGACCTGGCCTACCTGGGCCGGTTGGACTCGCAGGTGCAGGTTCTGGGGTGGCGGGTCGAGCTCGCCGAGGTCGAACACGCCCTGCGCGACTGCGGTGTGGACGCCGTGGTGCTCGGGGTGGACACCGAGGTGGGCACCGAGCTGTTCGTCTTCTACTCGGGCGCGCGACGGCCGACCATCGAGATGGTCCGCGCGTTGCGGAACGTGCTGCCGGAAGGGGTGATCCCGCGCCACTACCGGCACATCGACGAGTTCCCCCTCAACGGCAACCGCAAGATCGACCGCAAGTCCCTCGCGGCCCGCGCCGACGAGATCCTGCACCCCGTCCCCGTGGGCTGAGCAGAGTCCACACTCACCGGAACGGCCTCTGCGGTGCGCACCGCAGAGGCCGTTCGACGTCTCCGCACACTGCCCCGGACCTCGGTGTTAGGGGCGCTGTAGGGGTGTGGCCGCGTGCTCGGGCGCGGTTAGTTTTCGTGCGGCGGGAGTGGTTGACGCCCGGTTTCCTCGATTCTCCACGGGAGTTGCGGTCATGGCCGATTCTGGCAATACCCCGGGCGGGTCGCTCGTCCATTCCCTGCTCGACGCGGCCGTCGCGGACGCGGGCGGGTCCGCCGCGGTGCGGGACGCGGCCGGGGTCTGGTCCTACGCCGAGCTGGACGCGTGGAGCCGGGCCGTCGAGGTGGTGCTGGCCAGGCACGGGGTCGGGCCCGGCGACCGGCTGGTGGTGCGACTGCCCACCAACCGCGAGCTGGTCGCCCTGTTCTACGGGACTTCCCGCCGGGGCGCGGTGTTCGTGCCGGTGAACCCGGCGATGAAGGCGTTCCACTTCGACTCCGTGGTGGCCAACGCTGAGCCGGTGCTGGTGCTCACCCCGACCGAGTTCGGTCCACTGTGGAACGAGGTGGTCCAGGCGCACGCGGCCGGGGAGACGGTCGAGCCGACCGAGGTCGACCTGGACGACGTGGCCGTGCTGATCTACACCTCGGGCAGTACCGCCGCGCCCAAGGGCGTGATCGGGCCACACCGGCAGGTGACCTTCGCCGCCGCCGCGATCCAGGCCGTGCTCGGCTACCGCCACGACGACGTGGTGTTCTGCCGGTTCCCGATGTCCTGGGACTACGGCCTGTACAAGGTACTGCTGACCACCCTGGGCCGCAGTGAGATCGTGCTCGCCGACGCCGAGTCGGACCTGCGGCTGCTGCGCCGGATGCGCGAGGTGGGCGCCACCGTGGTGCCGATCGTGCCGTCGCTGGCCACCATGATCGCCACCCTGGCCGAGCGGGAGACCGAGCAGGCCCCGCCGGTCCGGCTGATCACCAACACCGGCGCCGCGCTGCCCGACACCACGATCGCCAAGCTGCGGGACGCGTTCCCCGGCGTGCGGGTGGTGCGGCAGTTCGGGCAGACCGAGTGCAAGCGGGTCACGATCATGCCGCCGGACGAGGACGACACCCGTCCCGGCGCCTCCGGCCTGCCGCTGCCCGGCACCCGCGTGCTCATCCTGGACGCCGACGGCAACGAGCTGCCCCGCGGCGAGGTCGGCGAGATCGTCGCCGCAGGCCCGCATGTGATGCCCGGCTACTGGCGCGCGCCCGAGCTGAGCGCCCGCTCGTTCCGCCGCACCGCCACCGGCGAGGCCCGCCTGCACACCGGCGACTACGGCCGCCTGGACGAGGACGGCTACCTCTACTTCGAGGGCCGCCGCGACGACATGTTCAAGCGCAAGGGCGTGCGGATGTCCACTGTGGAGATCGAGGCCGCGGCCATGGACATCCCCGGCGTGCGCGCGGCCGCCGCCATCCCGCCCGGCGAGACCCGCGACCTGGCCGTGGTCGTCGAGGCCGACGACCTGGCCCCCACCACCGTGCTGCGCGAGCTGGCCAAGCGGCTCGAACCGCAGAAGGTCCCCGCGCTCTGCCACGTGGTCGCGGAGCTGCCGCTGACCGCGCACGGCAAGAACGCCACCAAGGAACTCGCCCTGCTCGTGGAAGGCGCGCGCCCGTGACCATGTACCCCGACCTCGCCGCCCGGTTCGGCACCCCGACCTACGTCTACGACCTGGACGTCGTCGCCGAGTCGCGCGACCAGCTGTTCGGGCTGCTGCCCGAGGGCTTCCACCTGTACTACGCGCTCAAGGCCAACCCGCACCCGGAGATCGCCCGCGAGCTGCGCGCGGGCGGCTGCCGCGCCGAGATCAGCTCCACCGGCGAGCTGGCCAACGCGCTGGCGGCCGGGTTCGCCCCGGACGAGATCCTCTACACCGGACCCGGCAAGACCGACGTCGAGCTGGACCTGGCCATGGCGGCCGGGGTGCGGCTGTTCTCGGTCGAGTCGTACACCGATCTCCAGCACGTCGGCGCGATCGCGGAGAAGCACGGCACCACCGCGTCCATCCTGCTGCGGGTCAACACCACCGCGGGCAGCGCGGCCACCGGCATCCGGATGATGGGCCGCCCCTCGCAGTTCGGCATCGACGCGGAGACCCTGCCCGACCTGATGCCGCTGCTCACCGCCGTGCCCGGGGCCCGGGTGGCAGGCGCGCACTTCTTCACCATGAGCAACGCCCAGGACGAGGACGCGCTGCTCGGCGAGTACGAGTTCGTGCTCCAGTCGGCCGCGCAGCTGCGCCGCGAGCTGGGCCTGCCGCTGGAGCTGCTGGACATCGGCGGCGGGTTCTCCTCTCCGTACGCGGTGCCGGGTCCGCGCACCGACTACCCGAAGCTGCGGCTGGGTCTGGAGATGCTGCTGGACCTGTACCTGCCGGAGTGGCGGTCGGGCGAGGTGCAGCTGGCCTGCGAGTCCGGTCGGTACCTGTCGGGCAGCTCGGGTTCGCTGCTGGCCGGGGTGGTCAACGTCAAGGAGAGCCGGGGCAGCCGGTTCGTGGTCCTGGACGCGGGCATCAACGCCGTGGGCGGTCTGTCCGGTATCGGCCGTCTGCTGCCCGCCGCCGTCGGGATCGAGTACGACGGCGAGGCCACCGGGCCGGGCAGCCTGGTCGGTCCACTGTGCACACCCGGCGACTCGCTGGCCAAGGCGACACCGCTGCCCGAGCTGGCGGCGGGCGACGTGCTGACCGTGCCGAACGTCGGTGCCTACGGGGTCACCGCCAGCCTGATCAGCTTCCTCGGCCGCCCCACGCCCACCGAGGTCGTGGTCCGCGGTGGCGAGATCGTGTCGGTGTCCCGTTTGGACTACCAGCGCGTCTACGAGGTCGCGCCATGACCGAGCGGTTACACGACCTGCACTCGGACCGCGCCGACCGCGCCGACGAGGTACTGGCGGGCGGGCGCGGCACGGTGATCGTCAGCAGCATGGCCTCGGACTCGCACACCTGGAACCTGGTCTACCTGGAGCTGCTGGTCGGCGAGCTGGGCTTCGACGTGGTGAACCTGGGCGCCTGCGCGCCGGACGAGCTGCTGGAGTACGAATGCCTCAGCCGCCGCCCGGTGATGCTGGTGCTGAGCAGTGTCAACGGCCACGGCTACCAGGACGGCCTGCGGGTGATCCAGCGGCTGCGCGGGTGCCGCCCGCTGCGCCGGATGCCGGTGGTGCTCGGCGGCAAGCTCGGCACCGGCGGCGCGCTCACCCAGGAGCAGACCGGGCAGCTGCTGCTCGCCGGGTTCGACGCGGTGTTCGACGACCAGCAGGGCTCCGGCTCGTTCCGCCGGTTCGCGGCCGCGCTGCCCAGTCCCGCCGGGGTGTTGCCCATGCCCGCGGAGGGGGCCGGGGCGTGAGCTTCGAGGAGTTCGTCGCGCGCAGCCACGCCGCCGGGGCGCTGGTGGTGCAGCCGCGCATGGGGTTCGGCGATCCGACGGCGATGCGGGCCGGGCTGGCCGCGACCAGGTCGGCGCGGGCCGTCACGGTCGGCACGCTCACCCTCGACAGCTACACCCGCGTCCGGGACACGGCTTCCGCCGAGCACGCGCTGCGCAACGGCTTGCCGCTCAACGGGTATCCGATCGTCAACCACCCGCCCGAGGTCACCCGGGGCATGCTCGCGGGCCTGATGGACGCGGACTTCCCGGTGCAGGTGCGGCACGGCTCGGCCCGCCCGGCGGACATCTTCCGTGCCATGATCGCCGCCGGGCTGCACGCCACCGAGGGCGGCCCGGTCTCCTACTGCCTCCCCTACAGTCGCACCCCGCTGGACGAGGCCGTACGCAACTGGGCGTTCTGCACGGATCTGTTGCTGGCGGCGGAACCCGAGGGCGGGCGTCCACACGTGGAGACGTTCGGCGGCTGCATGATGGGCCAGCTGTGCCCGCCGAGCGAGCTGGTCGCGCTCAGCGTGCTGGAGGCGTTGTTCTTCTACCGGCGCGGCTTGCGCAGCATCTCGGTCAGCTACGCGCAACAGACCAATATGGAGCAGGACCAGGAAGCCGTGTCGGCGCTGCGCGGACTGTGCGCGGAGCTGCTGCCCGAGGCGACCTGGCACGTCGTCATCTACGCCTACATGGGACTGTTCCCCCGGACCGAGGTCGGCGCGTTGAGCCTGCTGGCCGGCGCGGCCGAGCTGGCGGTGACGACCGGGTCGGAGCGGTTGATCGTGAAGACCACCGCCGAGGCGCACCGGATCCCGACCGTCGCGGAGAACGTCGCCGCCCTCGAACACGCCCACCTGGCCGCCCGCGCGACCATCCACCGCGCGACCGTGGCCGCCGACAACCAGGTCTACCGGGAGGCGGCCGCGCTGGTCGACGCGGTGCTGAACTGCCACGAGGACCTCGGCCGCGCGCTGGTGATCGCGTTCAAGCGCGGCCTGCTGGACGTGCCGTTCTGCCTGCACCCGGACAACGCGGGCCAGGCCCGCAGCTTCCTGGACGCGGAGGGTCGGCTCGGCTGGTCCGAGCTGGGGTCGCTGCCGCTGCGCGGGGTGGTCGAGCAGCGCAGGCAGGCCGCGCTCACCTCGTCGACGCTGATGTCGGCGCTGTCCCACGTCCAGTCCACCCACGACGCCCTGGCGTTCGGGGACCACGAGACCGTCGCGATTGGAGGCCAGGCATGACCCAGCGCCGCACCGTCCGCGCCTACCCGTTCGACATGGAGGAGATCTCCGTGTCCGAGCAGTACCACATCCTGCAACGGGACGAGCCGATGAGCCGGGTGCAGCTGCCCTTCGGCGAACCGGCCTGGTTGGCGACCAAGTACGCCGACGTGAAGCTGGTGACCACCGACCCCCGGTTCAGCCGCGAGCTGGCCCAGGGGCTCGACCAGCCCCGGATGCGCCGCCAGCAGATGGGCGACGGCATCATGGGGATGGACCCGCCGGACCACTCCCGCCTGCGCCGCCTGGTGTCCAAAGCGTTCACCGCGCGCCGTCTGGAGGCGATGCGCGAGGGCGTGCGCGGCCTGGTGAACCGGCTGCTGGACGACATGGTCGCGCGCGGCGGCGACGCCAAGGTGGGCGACCTGGTCGAGGACATCGCCCGGCCGCTGCCGGTCACGGTGATCTGCGACCTGCTGGGCGTGCCCGCCGAGGACCACGTCATCTTCTCCGAGTGGACGCAGGCGCTGGTCAGCGACGCGACCGCGAAGGGCGACGTGCTCGACGTCTACGGCGACAAGCTCGACCAGTACGTGGCCGGGCTGGTGGCGCAGCGCCGCGAGGAGCCGACCGACGACCTGCTCGGCGCGCTCGTCTACGCGCGCGACTCGGGCGACAAGCTGACCGAGAACGAGCTGATCTCCATCGCGGGCGCGGGTCTGCTGACCGGCGGCGTGGAGACGGTGTCGACGGCGTTGCCCAGCTTCATCTTCACCCTGCTCGCCAACCCCGAGCAGCTGGAGCTGTTGCGTGCCAGGCCGGAGATCATGCCGACCGCCGTGGAGGAGCTGTTGCGGTACGTGCCGATCAACACCGCCGCCATGTTCGCCCGCTACGCCACCGAGGACATCCGGATCGGTGACGTGGTGGTGCGCGCGGGCGATCCGGTGCTGCCCGCGCTGCACGCGGCCAACCGCGACCCCGAGGTGTTCGCGAACCCGGACGAGATCGACCTGACCCGCACGCCCAACCCGCACGTGGCCTTCGGGCACGGCCCGCACCACTGCATCGGCGCGCAGCTGGCCCGGTTGGAGTTGCAGGAGGCGATGACCGCGATCCTGGACCGTTTCCCGGATCTGCGGTTCGCGGACGGGCGCGAGGGCGTCAAATGGGAATACGGCGTGATCGTGCGGGGGCCGTCCCTGTTGCGCGTCACCTGGTAGACCCGGTCAATACCAAGGTAATCGCCTGCCCCTAGACGGGAGTGGGGCGTCCCGTTTAGGGGATACGGCCGCGACAGGGCCGACCTACGATCGAGCGGCAGACCAGTCGAGAGCTGCCTTGCGGAAGCGGTGGAGTGCGGAATGCGTGATTTCGAGAAGGCGTCCTCCGGGTCTTCGACCGGAGCGGAAACCGATGGGCGATCCGATTTCGTGCGGCGGGTGACCGCGGTGCCGCAGGCCGACCGCGCGGCGTTCCTGGCCGACGTCGTGCACGAGGCCACGCGGGCCGCGCTGGCCGCGGCACTGCCGGAGGTCCCGGCGGTGCTCGACCCGGCGAAGGCGTTCTCCGACCACGGGTTCGACTCGCTGGCCGCGGTGGAGCTGCACGCGCGGCTCGCCGAGGCGACCGGGCTGGACCTGCCGGTCACCCTGGTCTTCGACCACCCGACCCCGGACGCGGTGGCGCGCCTGCTGCACGCCAGGGTGTTCGGGACCGAGGTGGACTCGTCGCTCGCCGAGCTGTCCGCGGCGGGGGCGGACGAGCCGATCGCCATCGTCGGCATCGGCTGCCGCTACCCGGGCGGTGTGTCCTCTCCGGACGCGCTGTGGCGGCTGGTCGCCGACGAGGTGCACACCATCGGCGGCTTCCCCACCGACCGCGGCTGGGACCTCGACGGCCTCTACGACCCGGACCCCGACCGCCCCGGCAGCAGCTACGTCACCGTCGGCGGGTTCCTGCCGGACGCGGGCGAGTTCGACGCCGACTTCTTCGGCATCGCCCCGCGCGAGGCGTCCGCGATGGACCCGCAGCAGCGGCTGGTGCTGGAGACCGCCTGGGAGGCGCTGGAACGGGCCAAGATCGACCCGACCTCGCTGCGCGGCACCCCGGCAGGCGTGTTCATCGGCGCCGAGGCCCAGGAGTACGGGCCGCGGCTGCACGAGGCGCCGGACGGTCTCGACGGCTACATGCTCACCGGCAACGCCCCCAGCGTCGTCTCCGGCCGGGTCGCCTACGCGCTCGGCCTCGAAGGCCCGACCCTGACCGTCGACACCGCCTGCTCGGGTTCCCTGGTTGCGCTGCACCTCGCGGTGCGGGCGCTGCGCGGCGGCGAGACGCGGCTGGCGCTCGCCGGTGGTGTCGCGGTCATGGGCGGCCCCGGCACGTTCACCGCGTTCAGCCGCCAGCGTGGCCTCGCCGAGGACGGCCGCTGCAAGGCGTTCGCCGCCGCCGCCGACGGCACCGGGTTCGCCGAGGGCGTGGGTGTTCTCGTGCTGGAGCGGCTGTCCGACGCTGTCGCGAATGGACATGACGTGCTCGCGGTGATCCGTGGCTCGGCGATCAACTCCGACGGCGCGTCCAACGGGCTCACCGCGCCCAACGGCCCGTCCCAGCAGCGTGTGATCCGCCGCGCGCTGGCCGACGCCGGACTCGCTGTGTCCGATGTGGATGCTGTGGAGGCGCACGGCACCGGCACCCGGCTGGGCGACCCGATCGAGGCGCAGGCCCTGCTGGCCACCTACGGCCAGGACCGGGCGACCCCGCTGCTGCTCGGCTCGGTCAAGTCCAACATCGGGCACACCCAGGCCGCCGCGGGCGTCGCCGGTGTGATCAAGATGGTGGAGGCCATGCGGCACGGTGTGCTGCCGCGCACCCTGCACGTCGACGCGCCGAGCCCGCACGTGGACTGGACCGCGGGCGCCGTCGAGCTGCTGACCGAGGCTCGTGCGTGGCCCGAGGCCGACCGCCCGCGCCGGGCCGGTGTGTCCTCGTTCGGCGTCAGCGGCACCAACGCGCACATCATCATCGAGCAGGCCCCCGCCACCGAGATCGTGGAGGGCGACGAGCGCGAGGCGCTGCCGATCGTGCCGCTGGTGATCTCCGCTCGCAGTGAAGAGGCTTTACGGGCACAGGCCGCTGGCCTGCTGTCCACTGTGGAGCTGGAGAACCTGGACGACATCGGGTTCTCGCTCGCCACCAGCCGCGCGGCGCACGACCACCGGGCGGTCGTCTCGGCGCGCGACGTCGAGGAGGCCGTGCGCGGGCTGCGCGCGCTGGCCGCCGGGGAGAAGGACGCGACGCTGGTCACCGGCACGCGCACCCCCGGCAAGGTCGCCATGCTGTTCACCGGCCAGGGCTCGCAGCGCCTGGCCATGGGCAAGGACCTCTACCTGGCCTACCCGGTGTTCGCCGAGGTCTTCGACGAGGCGATCGACCACCTCGACCTGCAGATGGCCGAGCCGCTCCGGGACGTGATCTTCGGCGCGGATGCCCACCTGCTCGGCGAGACCCAGTACACCCAGTGCGCGCTGTTCGCCTTCGAGGTGGCGCTGGCCCGGCTGCTGGAGTCCTGGGGCGTGCGGCCGGACGTGCTGCTCGGCCACTCCATCGGCGAGCTGGCCGCCGCGCACCTCGCCGGTGTCTGGACGCTGGAGGACGCCTGCCTGGTCGTCGCCGCGCGCGGTCGGCTCATGCAGGCCCTGCCGACCGGCGGTGCCATGGTCGCCATCGCGGCCACCGAGGACGAGGTTCGGCCGCTGCTCACCGACGCGGTGGCGATCGCCGCGATCAACGGGCCGGAGTCGGTCGTGGTGTCCGGTGAGCGGGACGCGGTCGAGGCGGTCGTCGCAGGCTTCCGGGAGCAGGGGCGTCGGGTCAGCGAGCTGCGCGTGTCGCACGCGTTCCACTCGCCGCTGATGGAGCCGATGCTCGCCGAGTTCCGGGAGACCCTGGAGGTCGTCGAGTTCGCCACCCCGACTGTCGCGGTCGTCTCCAACGTCACCGGTCGGATCGCCGACCCGGCCGAGCTGGCGAGCCCGGACTACTGGGTGCGGCACGTGCGGGCGGCCGTCCGGTTCGCCGACGGCATCGCCGCGCTGGCCGCCGCCGGGGTCACCACCGCCATCGAGGTCGGCCCGGACGCGATCCTCTCCGGCATGGCCGCAGGCGCGCAGGACATCGCCTTCGCGCCTGCCCAGCGCCGCGACCACGCCGAGGTCCCGACCCTGGCGAACGCGCTCGGCACCCTGCACGCGCGCGGTGTCACGGTCGACTGGACGGCGTTCTTCGGCCCCGCCCAGCTGCTCGACCTGCCGACGTACGCGTTCCAGCGCAAGCACTTCTGGCTCACCGCGCCCGCGGGCCACGGTGACGCGGCCGACCTCGGTCAGCTCGCACACGACCACCCGCTGCTCACCGCAGGCATCGGGCTGGCAGGTCACGACGGGCTGGTGCTGACGGGCCGGATCTCGGCGCGCACCCACCCGTGGATCACTGATCACACCATCGCCGGGACCGCGCTGCTGCCCGCCACCGCGTTCGTCGAGATGGCGCTGTACGCGGCGGGTCAGATCGGGTACTCGACGGTGGAGGAGCTGACGCTCCAGGTGCCGCTGGCGCTGCCCGCCGAGGGCGGGGTCGCCGTGCAGGTCGTGGTCGGCGCCGGTCAGGACGGGCGCCGCGCGATCGAGTTCTACTCGCGGGTCGAGCAGGACGCCGAGTGGACCTGCCACGCCATCGGCTCCCTGACGGACGTGGACACCGACGCATCCCCGATCACCGAGTGGCCGCCGTCGGGCGCCGAGGTGGTCGCCGACGCCGGGCTGTACGAGGAGCTGGCCGCCCAGGGCTACGGCTACGGTCCGCTGTTCCAGGGCCTGCGCACCGCGTGGAAGCGCGACGACGTCGTCTACGCCGAGGTGGCCCTGCCCGCCGCAGGCCGGGACGACGCGTTCGGCATCCACCCCGCGCTGCTCGACGCCGTCCTGCACGCCACCGACTACGCGCCGGGGGAGGCCCGCGCGGCCGACGAGATCCGGCTGCCGTTCGCGTGGACCGGGGTGCGGCTGCACGCGACCGGCGCCACCGAGGTCCGCGTGCGGATCACCTCCCCGGCGACCGGCGGTGTCGCGCTGGAGATCGCCGACCCGACCGGCGCGCCGGTGCTGTCGGTCGAGTCCTTCCGCTCCCGCCCGGTCAAGGCTGCCGATCTCGGGGGCGACCACGGCACTCGCGCCGACGAGCTGCTGCACACCGTCGAGTGGCAGCCGGTCGCGCCGGTCGAGGGCCTGCCGACGGTGGCCTCGCTCGGTGCGATCGGTCTCGACGTGCCGGTGGTGGGCTTCGAGCTGACCGGCATGCCTACTGCGCCCGAGGCCGTGTTGTTCCCGATCACGCCAGGGAACAAGAGCATCCCCGCGCAGACCAAGATCACCACGCGCCAGGTCCTCGCGGGCTTGCAGCGCTGGCTGGGTGACGAGAGGTTCGCCGCGTCCCGGCTTGTGATCGTCACCGAGGGCACGCTCACCGATGCCGCCGTGCGCGGCCTGGTCCGCTCGGCGCAGGCCGAGAACCCGGGCCGGATCGTGCTCGTCGAAGGCACCCTGACCTCGGCGACCCTGGCCACCGTGCTCGGTTCGGGCGAGCCGGAACTGCGCGTCGACGGCGACAAGGTCGTGGCGCCGCGCCTGGTCCGCCTGGTTTCTGAATCCACTGTGGATCCGGTCTGGCGCACCGACGGCACGGTCCTGATCACCGGTGGTACCGGTGGGCTGGGCGCGCAGGTTGCCCGACACCTGGTCGCCACGCACGGGGTCCGTGACCTGCTGCTGCTCAGCCGCCGGGGTATCGAGGCCCCGGGCGCGGCCGAGCTGGTCGCCGAACTGGCCGAGCAGGGCGCCACCGCAAGGGTCGTGGCCTGCGACGTGAGCAGGAAGCGCTCGCTGGGCGCCGCGCTCAAGAAGATCCCCGTCGACCGGCCGCTCTCGGCCGTCGTGCACACCGCGGGCGTGCTGGACAACGCCATGATCGGCGACCTCACCGTGGACCGCCTGGACGGCGTGCTGGCCACCAAGGTCGACGCCGCCTGGGCGCTGCACGAGCTGACCGCCGACGCCGACCTGTCCGCGTTCGTCCTGTTCTCCTCCTCGGCCGGGCTGGCCGATGGTGCGGGCCAGGCGAACTACGCGGCGGGCAACACCTTCCTGGACGCCCTCGCCGAGCTTCGCCGCGCCCTCGGGCGGCCCGCGACCGCGCTCGCCTGGGGCCTGTGGATGCCGGACGAGGGCGCCGCGCTGGGCATGGGCGCCACGCTCACCGAGGTCGACCGCAACCGCATCGCCCGACTCGGCCTGGCGCCGCTGACCGTCACCGAGAGTCTCGCCGCCCTGGACGCCGCGCTCGCCACCGGCGCGCCGACCGTCGTCCCGACCCGCGTCGACCGGAACGCGCTGCGCTCGCGCGGCGACGACCTGCCCGCCGTGCTGCGCGCCCTCGCCCCGACCGCCCGTCGCCGCGCGGCCGCCGCGAGCACCGGGGAGCTCACCCCGGAGCAGCAGTTCGCCACCCGGTTCGCGCACCTCACCGACGCCGACCGCGATCGCGCCGTGCTCGACTTGGTGCGCACGCACGTCGCCGCCGTGCTCGGCCACGACGGCGCGCACGCCATCGCCGCGACCCGGCCGTTCGGCGAGATGGGCTTCGACTCGCTGGCCGCCGTCGAGCTGCGCAACCTGCTCGACTCGGTCACCGGCGTCCGGCTGCCCGCCACCCTGGTGTTCGACTACCCGACCCCGAAGGCGCTCGCCGACTACCTCGTGGGGCGCATCGCCGGGATTGCCCCGAGCACTCCGATCGCCCCGGTGACCACCGTGGACCCGGAGGAGCCGATCGCCATCGTGGGTATCGCCTGCCGGTACCCGGGTGGCGTGGAGACGCCGGAGGACCTGTGGCGGCTGGTCGCGGACGAGCGGGAGGCGTTGAGCCTGTTCCCGGTCGACCGGGGCTGGAACGTGGACGCGCTCTACGACCCCGAGCCAGGCAAGCCCGGCCGCAGCTACGTCAAGCACGGCGCCTTCCTGCACGACGCGGCCCAGTTCGACGCCGACTTCTTCGAGATCAGCCCGCGCGAGGCCGCCGCCATGGACCCGCAGCAGCGGCTGCTGCTTGAGGTCTCCTGGGAGGCGTTCGAGCGGGCGGGCATCGACCCGGTGTCGTTGCGCGGCAGCGCGACCGGCGTGTTCGCGGGCGTCATGTACCACGACTGGGCCACCCGCCTTGGCGGCGCGGTGCCCGACGACATCGCCGGGTACATCGGCAACGGCAGCCTCGCCAGCGTCGTGTCCGGCCGCGTCTCCTACGCGCTGGGCCTGGAGGGCCCGACCGTCACCGTGGACACCGCGTGCTCGTCGTCGCTGGTCGCCCTGCACTGGGCGGCCCAGGCGCTGCGCCGGGGCGAGTGCACGCTGGCCCTGGCGGGCGGTGTGACCGTGATGTCCACTCCGGACACCTTCGTGGACTTCAGCCGTCAGCGCGGCCTGTCCGCCGACGGCCGCTGCCGCTCCTACGCCGACGCCGCCGACGGCACCGGCTGGGGCGAGGGCGCGGGCATGCTGCTGCTGGAGCGGCTGTCCGACGCCCGCCGCAACGGCCACCCGGTGCTCGCCCTGGTGCGCGGCTCCGCGATCAACCACGACGGCGCCTCCAACGGCCTCACCGCCCCCAACGGCCCGTCGCAGCAGCGGGTCATCGCCAAGGCGCTGGCCGACGCCGGACTTGGTGTGTCCGATGTGGACGTCGTGGAGGGACACGGCACGGCGACCCGGCTGGGCGACCCGATCGAGGCGCAGGCCCTGCTGGCCACCTACGGCCAGGGCCGCGCCGCGGACAAACCGCTGTGGCTCGGCTCGATCAAGTCCAACATCGGCCACACCCAGGCCGCCGCGGGCGTCGCGGGCGTGCTCAAGATGATCATGGCGATGCGCGCGGGCGCGCTGCCCAGGACCCTGCACGTGGACACGCCGTCGAGCGTCGTGGACTGGACCGCGGGCGCGGTGCGGCTGCTCACCGAACGGCAGGACTGGGCCGAGAACGGCCACCCGCGCCGCGCTGGTGTGTCCTCGTTCGGCATCAGCGGCACCAACGCGCACGTCGTGCTGGAGCAGGCGCCCGCCATCGAGATCACGGCCCCGGCCGAGTCGAACCCGGATGCCGTGCTGACCGTGCCGCTGTCCGGCCGGTCCGCCGCCGCGGTGCGCGGCCAGGCCGCCCGGCTGCGCGCCTACCTGGCCGAGCACGAGGACGTGCCGGTCGCCGAGCTGGCCCGCTCGCTGGCCGCCACCCGGGCCGCGCTGGAGCACCGGGCCGTGGTGATCGCCGCGACCGGGGCCGAGCTGGCCGACGGGCTGGACGCGCTGGCGTCCGGCATGCCCGCCGCCGAGGTCGTCACCGGGTCCACCGCCGCCGAGCCGGGCGCGCTGGCGTTCCTGTTCTCCGGCCAGGGCGCGCAGCGCGTCGGCATGGGCCGCGACCTGCACGCCGCCTACCCCGTGTTCGCCGAGGCGTTCGACGCCGCCTGCGCCGCGCTCGACCCGCACCTGGACGTGGCACTGCGCGACGTCGTGTTCGACACCACCGCGCCCGCCGACCGGGGCCTGCTCGACCAGACCGCCTACACCCAGACCGGGCTGTTCGCCGTCGAGGTCGCGCTGTACCGGCTGGCCGAGTCGTGGGGGATCGTGCCGGACGTGTTGGCGGGCCACTCGATCGGCGAGTTCGCCGCCGCGCACGTGTCCGGGGTGCTGTCGCTGGCCGACGCGGCCGAGCTGGTCGCCGCGCGCGGTCGGCTGATGGCCGCGCTGACCCGGCCGCCGGGCGCCATGGTGTCGCTGACGCTGGCCGAGGAGAAGGCCCGCGAGCTGCTGGTCGGGCACGAGGACGAGGTCGGCGTCGCGGCGGTCAACGGGCCGCAGTCGGTGGTGATCTCCGGGGTGGACGAGGTCGTGACCCGGATCGAGCGCGAGGCCGCCGCGTCCGGTGTGCGGACGCGCAGGCTGCGGGTCAGCCACGCGTTCCACTCGCCGCTGATGGCGCCGATGCTCGACGAGTTCCGCCGGGTCGCGCAGGGCGTCACCTTTCACGCCCCGCGTATCCCCATCGTGTCCACCGTGACCGGTCGACTGGTCACCGGCGAGCTGGGCACGGCCGAGTACTGGGTCGACCACGTCCGTCAGGCCGTCCGCTTCGGCGACGCGATCGCCGCGCTGGCGGGCAGTGGCGTGCGCACCTTCCTGGAGCTGGGGCCGGACGGCGTGCTGTCCGCGCTGGGCGCGCAGAACGTCACCGATCCGGACGCGGTCGCGTTCATCCCGTTCGGACGGCGCGACCAGGACGAGGTCCGCTCCGCGCTGACCGCCGTGGCACGGGTGCACGTGCGCGGCGCGGCGAAGCTGGGCCGACTGATCGGCGACGGGCCGGTGCGGCTCGACCTGCCGACGTATGCCTTCCAGCACAAGCGTTACTGGCTCGACGCCACGCCGACCGGCGACGTCGCGGCCGTCGGCCAGCAGGCGCTGGCGCACCCGATGCTGGGCGCGGTCGTGCGGCTGTCCGGCACGGACACCACTGTCCTCACCGGACGGTTGTCGGCGGCGGGCGTGCCGTGGCTGGCCGACCACGTGGTCAAGGGCGCGATCCTGGTGCCCGGCACCGGGTTCGTCGAGCTGGCCATCGCGGCGGGGGACCAGGTCGGCCACCCGACCGTGGAGGAGCTGACCCTGCAGGCACCGCTCGTGCTCGGCCAGGACGAGGCCGTCGCGTTGCAGGTCGTGGTCGGCCCGGCGGCAGGCGAGCGCAGGCCGGTCACGGTCTACTCGCGGCCGATCGAGGCGCCGGTCGACGGCGAGTGGACCCAGCACGCGGTCGGCACGCTGTCCGCCACCGCGCACGCCGAGCCCGCCGGTCTGACCGAGTGGCCGCCGCCCGGGGCCGCGGTCATCCCGGTCGAGGGCGCCTACGAGCTGCTCGACTCCCGCGGCTACGGCTACGGCCCGGCCTTCCAGGGCCTGCGCGCCGCGTGGCGGCGGGGCAACGAGGTGTTCGCCGAGGTCGCGCTGCCCGAACCGGCCGCGTCCACGGCCGCCTCCTACGGCCTGCACCCGGCCCTGCTCGACACCGCCATGCACGCCGACCTGCTCGGCGACCCGGACGGCTCCACGCTGCTGCCGTTCGTGTGGAACGGGGTGACCCTGCACGCGGTCGGCGCCTCGGTGCTGCGGGTGCGGATCGTCCGGCTGGACGGCGACGAGCTGTCGGCCATCGAGGTCGCCGACGGCGAGGGCCGCCCGGTCGCCACGGTCGAGTCACTGGTCTCCCGGCCGGTCCGCCGCGAGCTGTCCTCCCGGCCCGCCGACGGGCCGGAGGGCTCGCTGCTGCGGATCGGCTGGCAGCAGGCCGCTCTCGGCACCGCGAACGCGGGCGAGGTCGTGGCCATCGGTCGCGGCCGGGTCGGGGTCGCCGCCACCTACGCCGTGTTCGCCGACCTGGTGGGCGCGGTCGACGGGGGCGAGCGGGTTCCCGAGTTGCTCACGGTCAGCGTGCCGGAGCAGACCGGGGATGTGCCGGAGGCGGCTCGCGCCAACACCGCTTGGCTGCTGACCCAGATTCAGGGTTGGCTCGCCGACTCCCGCTTCGCGGACACGAAGCTCGTTGTGGTGACCGAGAACGCGGTCGCCGTCGAACAGTCCGATGTGGATGTCACGCAGGGTCTGCTGTGGGGGCTGGCGCGTGGTGCGCGGGCCGAGCACGCGGGTCGGGTGTTCCTGGTCGACGCCGACCGGGATGCCACCGTGGACACCATCGCGGCCGTGGTCGCGGCCAACGAGCCGGAGGCCGCGATCCGCGCGGGCTCGGTCCTCGTGCCCCGCTACACCAAGACCGAGTCCACCACCGACGCCGCGTGGCGGGCCGACGGGACCGTGCTGATCACCGGCGGCACCGGCGGGCTGGGCAGCCTGCTCGCCCGCTACCTGGTCGCCGAGCACGGCGTGCGGAACCTGGTCCTCACCAGTCGTCGCGGTCTGGACGCGCCCGGCGCCCGGCAGCTCCGGGAGGAGCTGACCGACCTGGGTGCCACGGTGACCGTCGCGGCCTGCGACGTCGCCGACCGCGCCGCCGTGGCGGAGCTACTGGCGGCCATCCCCGCCGACGCGCCGCTGACCGCCGTCGTGCACGCGGCAGGCACCGCCGACTCTGGCGTGTTCGACTCGCTCACTCTCGACCGTCTCGACTCCGTGCTGCGCCCCAAGGTGGACGCGGCCTGGCACCTGCACGAGCTGACCGCCGATCGCGACCTGGCCGCGTTCGTGCTGTTCTCCTCCGCGGGCGGCCAGGTGCTGCCCGCCGGACAGGCCAACTACGCCGCCGCCAACGCCTTCCTGGACGCGCTCGCCGACCGGCGCCGCGCCGCCGGGCTGGCCGCGACCGCGCTGGCCTGGGGCCTGTGGGCGGAGAACACCGGCCTCGGCGGCGAGCTGGCCGAGGCCGACCTGGCCAGGATGGCCCGGCTCGGCCTGCCCGCGGTGACCGCCGAGCAGGGCCTGGCCCTGTTCGACGCCGCCCTCGGCGCCGACGCGGCGGTGATCGCGCCGCTGCGGGTGGACGTGCCCGCGCTGCGGTCGCGGTCGGACGAGCTGCCCGCGCTGCTGCGCGGGTTCGCCCCGCCGAAGGCCCGCCGGGCCGCCGCCGCGAGCTCCGCGGGCACGGACAACGCGCTGGCCGCCGAGCTGGCCGGGCTCACCGACAGTGAGCGCGACCGCCTGCTGCTCGACCTGGTCCGCACCCAGGTGGCCACCGTCCTCGGCTATGCCGACAAGTCCGAGGTGGACGGCACCAGGGCGTTCAAGGAGCTGGGCTTCGACTCGCTGGCCGCCGTCGAGCTGCGCAACCTGCTCGGCACCGCGACCGGCCTGCCGCTGCCCGCCACCCTGGTGTTCGACCACCCGACCGCCAAGGCCGTGGCCGACTTCGTCAAGGGCAAGCTGCTCGGCGCGGTCAAGGCCGCGGGCACCCGCGGCCCGGTCACCACCACGGCCGCCATGCAGGAGCCGATCGCGATCGTCGGCATGGCCTGCCGCTACCCCGGTGGCGTCCGGTCGCCCGAGGACCTGTGGCGGCTGCTGGTCGACGAGGTCGACGCGGTGAGCCCGTTCCCGACCAACCGGGGCTGGGACACCGAGGGCATCTACGACCCCGAGCGCGGCAAGCGGGGCAAGACCTACGCCCGCGAGGGCGGCTTCCTGCACGACGCCGCCGAGTTCGACCCGGCCTTCTTCGGCATCGGCCCGCGTGAGGCCACCGCCATGGACCCGCAGCAGCGGCTGCTGCTGGAGGCCGCCTGGGAGGCCATCGAGCGCGCGGGCATCGACCCGCAGACCCTGCGCGGCACGCTGACCGGCGTGTTCGCAGGCGCCATGTACGACGACTACGGCAGCCGGGCGCCCGACGCGCCCGCCGACGTGGCCGCCTACATCCCCAACGGCAGCTCGGGCGCGGTCGTCTCCGGCCGTATCTCCTACCTGTTCGGGTTGGAGGGGCCGTCGATGACCGTCGACACGGCCTGCTCGTCCTCGCTGGTCACGCTGCACCTGGCGGTGCAGGCGCTGCGGGCGGGGGAGTGCGGGCTGGCGCTGGCCGGTGGTGTCACGGTGCTGTCGCAGTCCGACCTGTTCGTCGACTCCAGCCGCCAGGGCGTGCTCTCGCCCAACGGTCGGTCCAAGTCGTTCTCGGCCGCCTCCGACGGTGTGGGTTGGGCCGAGGGCGCGGGCATGTTGCTCCTGGAGCGCCTGTCGGACGCTCAGCGCAATGGGCACGAGGTACTCGCGGTGGTGCGGTCCAGCGCGGTGAACCAGGACGGCGCGTCCAATGGCCTGACCGCCCCGAACGGGCCGTCCCAGGAGCGGGTCATCCACGCTGCGCTGGCCGCGGGCGGTCTCGTCCCGTCCGATGTGGACGCGGTGGAGGCGCACGGTTCGGGCACCAAGCTGGGCGACCCGATCGAGGCGCAGGCACTGCTGGCCACCTACGGGCAGGACCGCGAGCGGCCGCTGTACCTGGGGTCGGTCAAGTCCAACATCGGCCACGCGCAGGCCTCCGGCGGCGCCGCGGGCGTGATCAAGGTCGTGCAGTCGCTGCGGCACAACCTGCTGCCCAGGAGCATGCACATCACCGAGCCCACCCCGGTCGTGGACTGGAGCACCGGCGACATCGAGCTGCTCACCGAGGCCCGGCCGTGGCTGCCCAACGGCCGTCCGCGCCGGGCGGGCATCTCCTCCTTCGGCATCAGCGGCACCAACGCGCACGTGATCATCGAGGAGGCGCCCGCGGTTGAGACCAAGCGCGCCGCGGCCGACCTATCCGCGTTGCCCGCCGTACCGCTGGCACTCGCTGCCGCCGCCGAGCCCGCACTGGCCGACCAGGCGGCGCGGTTGGCCGAGCACCTGCGGGCGAACCCGGACGTGTCCCTTGTGGACATCGGCTTCTCGCTGGCGACCGGGCGGACCGCGCTGGACCACCGGGCCGTGGTGGTGGCGTCCGACCGGGACGCCGCGCTGAAGGCGCTCGACGGGCTGGCCATCGGGCAGACCCCGGCGGGCAGCGTGACCGGCACGGTGAGCGCGGCCGACCTGACCGCGATCCTGTTCACCGGTCAAGGCGCGCAGCAGCCCGGCATGGGCCGCGAGCTGCACGCGGCGTTCCCGATCTTCGCCGGGGCGCTGGACGCGGCGTGCGGGCTGTTCGACGCCGAGCTGGACGTGCCGCTCAAGAGCGTGATGTGGGCGGACAAGGGCACCGCCGAGGGCGACCTGCTCAACCAGACCGCCTACACGCAGTGCGCGCTGTTCGCCATCGAGGTGGCGCTGTTCCGGCTCGTCGAGTCGTGGGGCGTCACGCCGGACTACGTGGCCGGGCACTCCATCGGCGAACTGGCCGCCGCGCACGTGTCCGGGGTGCTGTCCCTGGCCGACGCGTGCACGCTGGTCGCCGCGCGGGGCAGGCTCATGCAGGCGCTGCCCACCGGCGGTGCGATGGCGGCCATCGCGGCGCCCGAGGACGAGGTGCGGGCCGCGCTTCCGTCCGATGTGGACATCGCGGCGGTGAACGGGCCGCGGTCGATGGTGATCTCCGGCCCGGAGGAGTCGGTGCGGGCGGCCATGGCCACCTTCGCGGACGCCGGACGTCGGACCAAGCAGCTGGTGGTCTCGCACGCGTTCCACTCGGCGCTGATGGAGCCGATGCTGGCGGACTTCCGGGCGGTCGCCGCGCGGTTGACCTACGCGGCGCCGACGATCCCGGTGGTGTCGAACGTGACCGGCACGATGGCGACGGCCGAGCAGCTGTGCTCGCCCGAGTACTGGGTCGACCACGTGCGGGCCGCCGTGCGGTTCGCCGACGGCGTCGGGACCCTGCTGGCGGCCGGGGTCACCCGGTTCGTCGAGCTGGGGCCGGACGCGGTGGCCACCGGGATGGCACGCGAGTGCGACACGTCCGGCTCCCAGCGTCCGGACCGGGTCACCTACGTGCCCGCCATGCGCCGGGGCCGCGCCGAGCTGCCGACCCTGTTCACCGCGCTGGCGACCCTGTTCACCCGGGGTGCGGCGCCGGACTGGCGGGCGATCTTCGCCGGTCGCGGTGCCGGTCGGGTGGACCTGCCGACCTACGCCTTCCAGAACAAGTCCTACTGGCTGGACGCGACCAAGCGCACCGGCGACGTCGGATCACTCGGCGCCCGCTCCGCCGCACATCCGCTGCTGGGCGCGCTCGTGGAACTCCCCGACGGCGGCGCGGTGTTCACCGGGCGGCTTTCGGTGCAGACCCACGGCTGGCTCGGTGACCACGTGGTCATGGATCGGATCATGCTGCCCGGCACCGCCTACGTGGAGCTGGCCCTGCACGCCGGTGCCCAGCTCGGCTGCGACCTGCTGGACGAGCTGATCCAGCAGGAGCCGCTGCTGCTGCCCGCCGACGGCGGGGTCGACCTCCGGGTGGTGCTCGGCGGAACCGACGCGAACGGTCGCCGGGAGCTGTCGGTGCATTCGCGTACCGATGAACCGGGCGCGACCTGGACGAGGCACGCGACCGGTTCGCTGGCCTCGGGCGGTGCTACCGAGGCGTTCGACCTGGTGGCGTGGCCGCCGTCGGGTGCCGAGCCGGTGGACATCGGCGGCCTCTACGACGACCTGGCCGGTCTGGGCTTCGGCTACGGGCCGACGTTCCGCAACCTGCGCGCCGTCTGGCTGCGCGGCGAGGGTCAGGACACCGAGGTGTTCGCCGAGGTGACGCTGCCGGACGGCGTGGCGGCGAGCGAGTTCGGGCTGCACCCGGGTCTGCTGGACTCGGCACTGGGCGCCACCGACTTCCTGGTGCCCGGCGGCCCGAAGGCACTGACCGAGACCACGATCCCGTTCGCCTGGAACGGTGTCTCGCTGCACGCCGCCGGGGCCACCACCCTGCGGGTGCGGGTCCACGGCACGTCGCTGGCCCTGGCCGACGCGGCCGGTGCGCCGGTCGCCCGGATCGACTCGCTGCTGACCCGACCGGTGACCGCGAGCAAGCTCGGCGCCCGGGTGCCCGAAGGGCTGCACCGGGTCGAGTGGCAGGCCCCGACCGGGGTGCGGCCGGTGGGCTCGCTGTCCGGCTGGGTCGTGCAGGGTTCCGACGACCTGGGCCTCGGCGTTCCGGTGTCGGACGCGCTGGTCGCGGCCGAGGTGCTGGTGCTGCCGGTGTCGACCGGCGCGGGAGATGTTCCCGCCCGGGTCCACGCGACGGTGCTGGACACGTTGGCCCGGGTGCGGTCGTGGCTGGCCGAGTACACCGAGGGCACGCTGCTGGTGGTGACCCGTGGTCAGGGCGGGCGGGACGTGGCCGGGCACAGCCTGGCGCTGACGCAGGCGCCGGTGTGGGGTCTGGTGCGGGCCGCGCAGGCGGAGAACCCGGGCCGGATCCAGCTGGTCGACCTGGACGACGCCGCCGAGTCGGTGCGCTCGCTGCCCGCAGCGGTCGCCACCGGCGAGCCGGAGGCGATCGTGCGCGGCGGCGAGGTACGGGTCCCGCGCCTGGCCCGGGTGACCGCGGTCGGCGAGCCGGTCGAGTGGGACCCCGAGGGCACGGTGCTGATCACCGGCGGCGCGGGTCTGCTCGGCGGGCTGCTGGCCCGGCACCTGGCCGGACAGGGCGTGCGGCACCTGGTGCTCACCAGCCGCCGGGGCCTGGCCGCGCCCGGCGCCCGGGCGCTGGTCGCCGACCTCGCCGAACTGGGCGCCACGGCCGAGGTCGCGGCCTGCGATGTCACCGACCGGGCCGAGCTGGCCGCGTTGATCGGCTCGCTGGACCGGCTCACCGGTGTGGTGCACGCGGCCGGGCAGATGGACAGCGCGGTGTTCGGCTCGCTCACCGACGAGCAGGTCGAACGGGTGCTGCGGCCCAAGGTCGACGCGGCCTGGCACCTGCACGAGCTGACCGCGGACCTGGACCTGACCGCGTTCGTCCTCTACTCGTCGGTCGGCGGCCTGCTGCTGACCGCAGGCCAGGCCAACTACGCGGCGGGCAACGTCTTCCTCGACGCGCTGGCCGAGCACCGGGCCGCCCGCGGCCTCCCCGCCACCTCGCTGGTGTGGGGCCCGTGGGACGGCACCGGCGACGAGGTCGACCAGGCCCACCTGGCCCGCTCCGGCGTCGCCTCGCTGTCGGCCCCCGACGGCCTGGCCCTGTTCGACGCGGCCCTCGCGGTGGGCGACCCGGTCCTGGTCCCGGTGCGGTTGGCCGCCGACCTCGACGCCGACCGCCTGCCCCTGCTGCGCAACCTGGCAGCGGCGACCCCGAAGCGTGCCGCCATCGGCCCCAAGGCCGCCGACCCGGTGGTCACCATCGTCGACCGGCTGACCGGCCTGTCCACCACCGACCGCGACGCGGCCGTGCTGGACCTGGTCCGCGAACACGCCGCCGCCGTACTCGGCTACGACGACGCGTCGGCGGTCGGGGTGGAGAAGGGCTTCACCGACCTGGGCATCGACTCGCTGGCGGCGCTGGAACTGCGCAACCGGCTCGGCACCGCCACCGGCCTGCGCCTCCCGGCCACCCTGGTCTTCGACTACCCGAGCCCGATGCCGCTCACCCGGTACCTGCTGGAGGAGCTGGCCCCGGAGCTCGGCGAGCCGGAGACCCTGGCGGCCAACGGTACGGAACCGGTGGACGCGGGCGCGGCTGTCGAGTCCATGGACCTGGCCGACCTGATCCGCTCCGCCATGGGCGAGGAGTCCTGATGACCGACACGGTGTTCGACTCGCCCAGCCCGGAGCAGCTGATCCGCTACCTGGCCGAGGACCTGCTCCCGGAGCTCACCGTTCCGGAGTCCACGTACGAGGCCGATCCGGTCCGCTCCGGGATGGGCGGCGACCCGAGTGAACGAGGTGAGTCCCGGTGACCAGCACGCCCTCCACCGAGCAGATCGTCGCCGCGCTGCGGCAGTCGGTGGCCGACAACGAGCGGCTCAAGGCGGACAACAAGCGGTTGACCGCCGCCGTCACCGAGCCGATCGCCATCATCGGCATGGGCTGCCGGTACCCCGGCGGGGTCACCACGCCCGCCGAACTCTGGGACCTCGTGGCCGGTGGCGTCGACGCGATCAGCGGGTTCCCCGAGGACCGCGGCTGGGACCTGGCGGGTATCCACGACCCGTCCGGGTCCCGCCCCGGCACGACATACTCCGACCAGGGCGGGTTCCTCCACGAGGCCGCCGACTTCGAGCCCGAGTTCTTCGGCATCTCCCCCCGCGAGGCGCTCACGCTCGACCCGCAGCAGCGCGTCCTCCTGGAAACCGCCTGGGAGGCCGTCGAACGGGCCGGGATCGTCCCGAACACGTTGCGCGGCAGCAAGACCGGCGTCTTCGCGGGCGTCATGTACCACGACTACGGCGCGGGCAGCAGCGACGGCAGCCTCGTCTCCGGCCGCGTCGCCTACACCCTCGGCCTCGAAGGCCCCGCCGTCAGCGTCGACACCGCCTGCTCGTCCTCCCTGGTGGCCCTGCACTGGGCCATCCAGTCCCTGCGGCGCGGCGAGTGCGAGCTGGCCCTGGCGGGCGGCGTCACCGTCATGGTCACGCCGGACATGTTCGTGTACTTCAGCGAGCAGCACGGCCTCTCCTCCGACGGCCGCTGCAGAGCCTTCGGCGGCGACGCGGACGGCGTCGGCTGCTCCGAGGGCGCGGGCATGCTCCTCCTCGAACGCCTCTCCGACGCACGGAGGAACGGGCACCATGTCCTCGCCATCCTGCGCGGCAGTGCCGTCAACTCCGACGGCGCGTCCAGCGGCATCACCGTCCCCAATGGACCCGCCCAGCAACGCGTCATCCGCGCCGCGCTGGCCGACGCCCAACTCCAACTATCCGATGTGGACACAGTCGAGGCGCACGGCACCGGCACCAAGCTGGGCGACCCGATCGAGGCGCAGGCGCTGATCGCCACCTACGGCCGCGCCGCCACCCAGGAACGCCCGCTCTACCTGGGCTCGTTCAAGTCCAACGTCGGCCACACCCAGGCCGCCGCAGGCGTCGGTGGCGTGATCAAGATGGTCGAGTCCCTGCGCCGGGGCATGCTGCCCAAGACCCTGCACGCCGACACCCCGTCACCGCACGTGGACTGGTCGGACGGCACCGTCGAGCTGATCGGCGAGACCCGCCCGTGGCCGACGACCGACCATCCCCGACGCGCGGCCGTGTCCTCGTTCGGGATCAGCGGCACCAACGCGCACATCGTCCTCGAACAGGGCGACGTGCTTGAGCCGTCGACCACCCCGCAGGCCCCCGTGACCTGGCTGCTCTCCGCCGCCGACACCGACGCCCTGCGTGCCCAGGCCGCCAAGCTCGCCGGTTTCGCCGAGACCACCGACGCCCCGGCCGCCGACATCGGCCTCTCGCTCGCCACCACCCGCACCCTCGCCGAGCACCGCGCCGCCGTCGTGGCCACCGACCGCGACACCGCCACCCGCGCGCTCGTCGAGTACGCGGCAGGCCGTACCCCCGCGGGCCTGGTCGAGGGCACGGCGACCCCGGGCCGCACCGCGTTCCTGTTCACCGGCCAGGGCGCCCAGCGCGCGGGCATGGGCCTGCGGCTCGCCGAGCGGCACCCCGTCTTCGCCGAGGCGTTCGACACCGTCCTCACCGCCCTGGACCGGCACGTCGACCGTCCACTCAAGACGGTCCTGGCCGACCCCGAGGCCCTGGAGCAGACCGGTTATACCCAGCCCGCGATCTTCGCTGTCGAGGTGGCCCTGTTCCGCCTGCTGGAGTCCTGGGGCGTGCGACCGGACCACCTGCTCGGCCACTCCATCGGCGAGTTCGCCGCCGCGCACGTCGCGGGCGTGTTCTCGCTCGACGACGCGTGCGCGCTGGTCACCGCCCGCGCCCGGCTCATGCAGGCGCTGCCCGCCGGTGGCGCGATGGTCGCGGTCATGGCCACCGAGGCCGAGGTGACCCCGCTGCTGGTCGACGGCGTCGATATCGCCGCGGTCAACGGCCCCAGCTCCGTCGTGCTCTCCGGCGACGAGACCGCGGTGCTGACCGTCGCCGAGAACTTCGCCAAGAAGTCCCGTCTGCGTGTCTCGCACGCGTTCCACTCGGCCAGCATGGAGCCGATGCTGGCCGAGTTCGCCCAGGTCGCGGCCGGGATCACCTACGCAGCGCCGAGCATCCCGATCGCCTCCACCGTCGCCGCCGACGCCGACATCGCCACCCCGGACTACTGGGTCGGCCAGGTCCGCGCCGCCGTCCGCTTCGCCGACCGGGTGCGGACACTGCTCGACTCGGGCGTCACCACGTTCCTGGAGGTCGGCCCCAGTCCGGTGCTCACCGCGATGGGCCAGACCTGCCTCACCGAGTCCGACCGGGCCACGTTCGTCCCGACCCTGCGCGCCGACCGCGACGAGGCCGAGGCGATCGCCACCGCCGCCGCGACCCTGTTCACCAGCGGTATCTCTTTCGACTACAACGAGTTCTATGCGGGCGCCCGAACCTGCGAGCTGCCGACCTACGCGTTCCGGCGCAAGCGCTACTGGCTGGAGAACCCGACCGGCGTCCGTGTTCGCGGGGTCGCCGAGGTCGGCCAACGCGACGCCGACCACCCGCTGCTGGGCGCGGTCGTCGTGGCCGCCGACTCCGGCGGAGCGGTGCTCACCGGCAAACTCTCCCGACACGGCCTGCCCTGGCTCGCCGACCACGTGGTGCAGGGCGCGGCCCTGTTTCCCGGCACGGCCTTCGTCGAACTGGCCATCCGCGCGGGCGACGAGGTCGGCTGCGGCCGGGTCGACGAACTCACCCTGGCCGCGCCCCTGATCCTGCCCGAACGCGGTGCACTGAACATCCAGGTGACCGTCGGTGCCGAGGACGAGTCCGGTACCCGTGAGCTGGGGATCTTCTCCCAGGCCGAGGATGCCGACTGGATCCGGCACGCGAACGGCCGAGTCTCCCCAACGGCCGACACGCCCACGCAGCCGGGGGAGTGGCCCCCGGCCGGGGCGATCGAGATCGACGTGACCGGCCGGTACGACGAACTCGCCGCCCAGGGCTTCGACTACGGCCCCGTCTTCGCTGGCCTGCGCCGCGCCTGGCAGGTCGGCGAGACCGGCCTGGCGGCCGAGGTGTCCCTCCCCGAACACGCCGAGACCAGCGCGTTCGGCCTGCACCCGGCTCTGCTCGACGCCGCCCTGCACACCATCGGGCTGGCCGGTCCGACCGAGGACAAGCCGGTACTCCCGTTCGCCTGGACAGGCGTCTCCCTGCACGCGGCAGGCGCGTCGACCCTCCGGGTGTTGATCACCTCGGACGTCGAGAACACGGTTGCCTTGCGGGCCACCGACCCGACCGGCGCACCGGTCCTGACCGTCGAGGCCCTGGCCCTGCGTCCCCTGGCGGACGCCGCCTTCGCAACGTCCCGCTCGGCCGTGGACGACTCCCTCTTCCGCGTCGACTGGCGGACTTACGAGGGCGAGGTCGCCGCCGACGTCTCGGCCGCGATCCTGGGCACCGACGCGTTCGGTTTGCCTGGTGAGTCCTATGTGGACCTCGCTGCTCTCGCCGCTGCCATCGACGCAGGCACGGCCGCACCGCAGGTCGTGTTCGCGCCTTTCGTCGCGCCGACGGACGCCACTCCCGAGGGCGCCCGCGAGGCCGTGCACGAACTACTCGCGTTGGCCCAGAACTGGGTCGGCGCCGATGCGCTGGCGGCCTCGCGTCTGGTCGTGGTCGCCCAGCGGGCGATCGCGACGCGGCCGGAGGAGGGTGTCGACGATCTGACGCATGCCGCGTACTGGGGCGTGATCCGGACCGCGCAGTTGGAGTACCCCGACCGGTTCATGATCGTGGACCTGGACGGTGGTTGGTTGCCACTGGCGGCTGTGCTCGGCGCGATGTACGCGGACGAGCCGGGTGTGGCGGTGCGGGATGGCTCGGTTCTGGTGCACCGGCTGGCCAAGTTCGTGCCGCCGCCTGCGGAACCGTTGACGCTGAACCCGGACGGCACTGTCCTGGTGACCGGCGGCACCGGTGTCCTGGGTCGACTGATCGCCCGGCATCTGGTTACCGCGCACGGCGTACGCAACTTGCTGATCACCAGTCGGCGTGGTGCTGATGCTCCTGACGCGGCTGAGTTTGGTGCTTCGCTGGAGGAGTTGGGCGCTACTGTCACCTTCGCGGCCTGCGATCTTGCTGATCGTGCGGCGGCGTCTGCGTTGTTGGCGGGGGTGTCTGCTGAGCATCCGTTGACTGTCGTTGTGCATACGGCTGGTGTGGTGGATGACGGCGTTCTGCTGGCGTTGACTCCGGACCGGATGGACGCTGTGTTGCGGCCTAAGGTGGATGCGGCGTGGAATCTGCATGAGCTGACTGCGGATCTCGGTCTGGCCGCGTTCGTGCTGTATTCGTCTGCGGGCGGCACGCTTGGTGCGGCTGGGCAGGCGAACTACTCGGCGGCGAACGTGTTCCTGGATGCTTTGGCTCATCATCGGGCCGCGCTCGGGTTGCCTTCGGTGTCGTTGGCCTGGGGGTTGTGGACTGAGGGGGGCATGTCGAATGCCCTTGCGGACACTGACCTGATTCGTATGGCTCGGTCGGGTGTGTTCGGCCTGTCCTTCGCGGATGGCCTGGATCTGTTCGATGCGACGTTCGGGACCGATCAGCCGTCGTTGGTGCCTGTCCGGTTGGACGTTTCCGGTCTTCGCGGTGCTGCCCACGGTGTTCCGGCGATGTTGCGGGGGCTGGCTCGGGGTGGTGTGCGGAGGCGGGCCGAGTCGGTCGATGACTCGTGGTCGCGGATTGCCGGCTTGCCGGTCGCTGAGCGGGATCGGGCCGTGCTTGACCTGGTTCGTTCGACGGCGGCTGTGGTGTTGGGGCATGAGCGTGGGGACGCGGTGGATCCGCGCAAGGGGTTCATCGAGCTCGGGTTCGACTCGTTGACGGCGATCGAGCTCCGGAACCGGCTGGAGTCGGTGACTGGCAAGCGTTTGCCCGCCACGTTGATCTTCGACCACCCGACTGTCGGTGCCCTTGCCGAGTTGTTGGGTGAGGGGCTCGACAGTGCTCCGGCGACTGTTGCGGATGTCGACCTGGACTCCCAGCTGGACGGCCTGGAGACATCCCTGCGCCAGGCTTCCTCGGCAGACCTGGGTCGGGTCGATGCTGTTGCCCGACTGCGTGCGTTGGTCGCGTCCTGCCTGGCGGTCGACGGTGCGGAGTCGGCGGCTCAGGAGCAGATCGCGGACGCCAGCGCCGAGGAGCTGTTCGCGCTGTTGGACGAGGAGTTGGAAGCCCACAGCTGAGGGGAGGGCAATCGGCACCCCTCGACAGGGGTGCCGATTGCCTTGTCGGGCGGCGGTTGCCTGCGAGCACTTCCCCGAAAGTGCGCAAACGACCAAGGACCGTTCACCGCGATGGCTCGCGGTGAACGGTCCTTCGGCACGCGCCTGGGATTCATGGGGGTGGGGTGGAACCCCAGGCGCGGGGTTCACGGATACCGGTGCGGGCGACTCAGACCTCGGCGAGCATCCCCAGTGAGCACAACGAGCCCGCCAGTGCGATCATGTCGTCCTTGGTGTCCTCGATGTCGGTCTCCCACAGTTCGGCGAGGACGGCGGCGGCCCGGTCCAGGTCGCCGTTGTGCTGCTTGAGGGCGATCCACATGGCCGCCGCGACCGGCTCGCAGTCGATGGTGCGGTGGGTGGTGCGGCAGGTCAGCTCCAGGTGGCCGTTGGGGAGCATCCGCAGGGTGACGCCGGGTGCGGACTGGATGGCCATCATGACTACCTCCGGGGAGTGGGGCGGGTCCGGTATTCCGTGATGTATCTATTTTCGCGGTCCTGGACCCGCCGAACCATGGGGCAGACTCCTGAACACGTCATGGGGTTTCCCCACCCCTAGCCGGTATGTGATCCGGGGTTGCGCGTGCCCCACTCCCGTAGTCGCGCGGTCACCGTCGTCATCACTCGGACAAGCTGGTCATCCAGGTAGAAATGTCCGCCCGGCAGGACTTCCAGCGCGTACGGCCCGGTCGTGTGCGCGCGCCAGGCGGCCGCCTCGGCGAGGGCGACCACCGGGTCGGAATCGCCCACCAGGACCTGGATCGGGCAGGCGGGCTCGATCCCGGGTCGGTGCCGGTACGTCTCGACGGCCGTGTAGTCGCCTCGGATCGCCGGGAGGACCATGCGCAGGAGTTCGGTGTCGCCGAGTACGGCGCTGTCGGTGCCGCTCAGCTCCCGTAGCGCGGCGATCAGGCCGTTGTCGTCGCGTTGGTGGACGAACTCGACACGCTGCGCGGACGGGGCCCGGCAGGCCGACGCGAACAGGCCGATCGGTGGGGTTCCGGCGGCGGTGAGGCGGCGGGTCAGCTCGTAGCCGAGCATGGCGCCCATGCTGTGGCCGAACAGCGCCACGGGACGGTCCAGCCAGGGCTCGATGTCCTCGGCGAGCGCGTCGGCCATGGTGTCCAGGTCGTCCAGGCAGGGTTCGGCGCGGCGGTCCTGCCTGCCCGGGTACTGCACGGCCACGACCTCCACGTCCACCCCGGCGTCCTGGACGGCGCGGGAGAACGGGAAGTAGGCGGTGGCCGAGCCGCCCGCGTGCGGCAGGCACACCAGGCGGGTGCCCGCGTCGTCGACCCGGTGGAAACGCCGGACCCAGCGGCCCGTGGTGTCAGTCACGGCTCTCGTCACAGCTTCGGAGTGTTCGGCCCCACGTCCACCCCCGGCAACCCCTACCCACCCGGGGGGCCGCCCCTTTCGTGACGCGGGGTAGTCGTCCTGGGCCAACGAGGTGAGTCGGGAGCGGCTCGCTTTAGATCGCGGTTGGGTGCGCTTATGGCGGGGCTGCGAGTCTCGGTTTCCCAGGGAGGTTTGCCGCAGGGGCGAGGAGCAGGCGATGGGTGACAACTGGGGACGCGACCACCGGTACGAGCCGCGGGACGCGCTGGCGTACCTGCAGGACGCGCTGATCGAGTGCGACGCGGGTACCGGTGCCACCGTCCTGGTCGGCGGCGGACCCGCGAGCGGCCGGACGAGATCGCTGCACCAGCTGGCCGCCCGCGCGGACGAGCTGGGCATCCTGACCGTCACCGCGGCCGGGGCGGCCGACGAGCGGCAGGTCGAAGGCGGGATCATCGACCAGCTGCTGGCCAACCCGATCCTGCGCGCGGCCGCCGACCGGTACACCGAGGACGACCCGGTGACCGGGCTGTGCACCGCGGTGCACCGGCTGGCCCGCGAGCGCGCGGTGCTGATCGCGGTGGACGATGTGGAGCACGCCGACGAGATGTCGGCCAGACTGCTGTTGCGATTACAGCGGAGGGCGCGATCGGCCGCCCTGCTGCTGGTGCTGACGCACGCGGAGACCTGGTACGACGACCTTGAGGGTCTGGCCTTCGCGGCCCAGCCCCACCACCACGTGCGGCTGCTGCCGCTGTCCGTGGAGGCCGTGGCCGAGCTGGTCGGTGACGAGTGCCCCGCCGTCCAGGGCGACGACGACCTGCCGGAGCGCATCCACGCGCTGAGCGCGGGCAACCCGTTGCTGGTCAACGCCTTGTTGGACGCGAGCCGGGGCGGCGCGCCGACCGGTTCGGTGACCACGGGTATCGCGTTCTCCCAGGCCGTCCACCGGCTGCTGCACCGTTACGGCTCGCCGCTGCGCGAGGTCGCCACCGCCATGGCCGTGCTGGACACCGACGTCAGCCCGGACGCGGTGGCCACGGTCGCCGGGGTCGACCCGGCGGACGTGGAGGTGTCCGTGGGTCTGCTGGCCGACACCGGCCTCGTCACCGGCTCCCGCTTCCGCCAGCCGCCCGCGGCCGCCGCGGTGGTGGGTGGTCTGCGCGGGTCGGAGAAGGTGGGGCTGCACTTCCGCGCGGCCGAGGTCAAGCAGCGGCGCGGCCTGGCCGCCGCCGACGTCGCCCGCCACCTGGTGGCCGCCGGGGAAGCGGCCGCCGACTGGGCGCTGCCGGTGCTGGTCGAGGCCGCCGAGCAGGTCATGCTGGCCGACGACGTCGACTTCGCCACCCGCTGCCTGGACCTGGCCGCGACGGCGGCGAGCGCGTCCTGGGAGCGGCAGACCATCGCCCAGCTGCGCGCCAAGATCACCTGGCGGACCACCCCGGCCGCCGCCGCCCCGCACCTGCGCACCCTGCGTGAGGCGGGCGACTCGCTGGACCGCTCCGACCGCATCGCGCTGGCCCGCCAGTCCCTGTGGTTCGGCGACCAGCCCACCTTCACCGCCGCGGTGGACCGGCTCGTGCACGACACCGAGCCGCTTGACCCGCGCACGGCGGCCGAGCTGGGCCTGGCGGGCCACTGGCACTTCGGCACCGCCGACGTCCTGACCAGCCCGGTCGGCCCGGGGCTCCCGGACGGCACAGCCCGTGCGGGGACGCCGAGTCACCCGGGCGAGGACCCCTGGCTGCACACCGCCGCCACCCTGGCCGCCGTCTGGCACACCGGCGGCGCGGAGATGATCTCGTCGGCGGCCGAGCGCATCCTGGCCAACTGCCCGCTGTCGGACACGTCCCTGGAGGCCCTGGCCACCGCCATCCTCGCGCTGTCCCATGACGGCCGCCCGGACCGGGCGGAGGGCTGGTGCGCGTCGCTGCTGGAGGAGGCCGAGTACCGGGGTGCCCTTACCTGGCAGGCTCTGCTGGGTTCGGTATCGGCTCATCTGATGTTGCGCCGGGGGGATGTGTCGGCCGCGCAGGAACACGCGACTGCCGCGTTCGTGCTGCTCGACGTTCCCAACTGGGGAGCCGCCATCGGGTACCCCTTGGCCGTCCTGGTGACCGCTCATACGGCCGCGGGCGCGGTGAAGTCGGCCGCATCGGCGCTGCGCACGCCGATTCCGGATGTGGCACTGTCCACTTTGGGCGGAATCCGATACCTGCGCGCTCGCGGTCAGTTCCACCTGGCCACGAACCGAGGCCTCGCCGCCGTCAGCGACTTCCAACGCTGCGGCAAGCTCCTGGGCGACCACGCGCTGCCGTTGATCGCCCCCTGGCGCACCGACCTGGCCGAGGCGAACCTGATGCTGGGCAACTCGACCGCGGCCCTGGAACTGGCCCGCCAACAGCTCACCCTGGCCGCCCCCACCGACCACGCCACCCGCGGCGCGGCCCTCCGCGTCCTGGCCATGGCAGGCGAGAGCACGTCGCGTCCCGGGATGCTCAACCGCGCAGCGGAATCCTTCAAGGCCTGCGGCGACCGGCTGGAACTCGCCAAGACGCTCCGCTCCATGAGCCAACTCGGCCCTCGCCCGGCGGGCGTCACGAAGCAGGTTCCCCGAACCGGCCCTGTCCGCCCGGCCCCCGCCGTACCCCGGGCCGTCCCCACCCGCCCTGCGGTCCCGCGCGTGGAGGCCGCACCGTCGTCGGCGCTCAGCGAGGCGGAACTGCGGGTCGCGGAGCTGGCCGCGGACGGGCGGACCAACCGGCAGATCGCGGAAGCCTTGTACATCACGGTAAGCACGGTCGAACAACACCTGACCCGCGTCTACCGCAAACTGGGCGTGCCGGGTCGCGCCGCCTTGGCCGACGAACTGACCCCAGCCGATTCCGCGTCCTGACCCTGCTTCTGCCCCCGCCCCTCGGGAGCACAACCCCCGCCCAAACCTGAGGGGCGGGCCCATGGCCGAATCTCTCGATGCGCGGAAAGAGGCCGCGCCCGAGCGGGCGCGGCCTCTTGGGAGAGCCGTAGGAGTTACCTCAGCGACCGACCCGGACCCGCCGGTCCGCGATCACCGCCGCGATGATGTCATCCAGCGTCCGCCGCGGCGAGAACCCCACCTGGTCGAACGCCTTCGTGCAGTCCGGAATACGACGCTGCATGTCCTCGTACCCGTCCCCGTAAGCCTCCTCATACGGGATCTTCACGATCGTGCTGCTCGACCCGGTAGCCGAGATGACCCGCTCAGCCAGCTGCGAGATCGTCGTCTGCTCCGTGCTCCCCAGGTTGAAAACCTGCCCATACGCCGAAGAATCCGACAACAACGCCACCAGAGCGGGCACCACATCCAGCACATGGCAGAAGCACCGAGTCTGCTGCCCATCCCCGAACACCGTGATCGGCTGCCCGGCCAAAGCCTGCGTCACGAACCGAGGCACGACCATCCCGTACCGACCGGTCTGTCGCGGCCCGACGGTATTGAACGGCCGCACGATAACCGTCCGCAGGTCATGCTCCTGCGAGTACAGGTAGGCGAACGTCTCGTCCAGCGCCTTCGCCTCCGCATAGGACCAACGGTTCTTCAGCGGCGACCCGATGATCCGGTCCGCGTCCTCCGTCAGCCCGTGCGCCGTGTTCTTCCCGTAGATCTCGGAAGTCGACGCCACCAGGATCGGCACGTCCCGCTTGCGCGCCGCCTCCAGCATGTTCTCCGTGCCGTGCAGGTTGGTGCGCAGGCTGTCCAGGGTCTTGTCCAGGATGGTGAACACGCCCACCGCCGCCGCCATGTGGAACACCGCGTCCACACCGGCCATTGCGGACTCGATGGCGGCGACATCGGTCACGGAGCCGCGCACGAACCGGAACGCGCCGTGGTTGGACACAGTGGACAGGTTGTCCAGCGTGCCGGTGCTCAGGTCGTCCAGGGCGACCACCTCGTGGCCGCTCGCCAGCAGGTGCTCCGCCAGGTGGGAGCCGATGAACCCGGCCCCGCCGGTGATCAGGTAGCGCACGTCGGTGTCCTCTCTCAGTTCGCGAACAGGGCGGGGTCGAAGCGGTAGGTGGCGTCGATCACGATGGGGCAGTGGGCGATCCACGAGTAGTCGTGGTCCGGCTGGATCGTGTGGATCAGCACCACGTCCCAGTCGGCGCCTGCCGGGTCGTACTCGCTGTCCAGGGAGCCGCCGGTGACGCGGATGTTGGGGGCCAGCGGGTCGTAGTAGCCGACCTTGGCGCCCTTGGCGGCGAGCAGGTCGATGATGTCCAGTGCCGACGACGAGCGCACGTCCTGCACGCCCGGCTTGTAGGTCACGCCCGCCACCAGCACGCGGGCCCCGGTCAGGCCGCGGCCCTCCCGGGACAGGGTGTTCAGTACCCGGTCGACGACCTGGCGCGGACGCTCGGCGATGGCGTTCATGGCCTGGGTCACCAGCGGGGCCTCGCTGGTGGTCGCGCGCAGCTGCCACAGCAGGTAGTGCGGGTCGCACGGGATGCAGTGGCCGCCGACGCCCGGGCCGGGGTGGAAGGCCATGAAGCCGTAGGGCTTGCTGGCGGCCGCGTCGATGACCTCGATCGGGTCGATCGCGAAGCCGGAGCTGATCTCGGCGAACTCGTTGGCCAGCGCGATGTTCACCGCGCGGAAGGTGTTCTCGTACAGCTTGGTCATCTCCGCCGCCTCCGGCGAGCTGACGCAGTGCACCGCCGGGGTCAGCACGTTGACCACCCGCTGGGCCATGGCGGTGCAGGTGGGCGTGACGCCGCCGAGCACCCTGGGGGTCTCGGCCTGGGTGTGCGTGATGTTGCCCGGGTCGATGCGCTCCGGGCTGGAGGCCACGAAGATGTCCCGGCCGACCGTGAAGCCCTTGGCGGCCAGCGGCTTCACCAGCATCCGCTGGGTGGTGCCGACGTAGCTGGTCGAGGTGAGGATCAGGGTCTGGCCGCGGCGGGCGTTGGCCACCAGCGCGGCGCAGGCGCTCTCCAGCGGGCGCAGGTCCGGCATCAGGTACTCGTCCAGCCCGGTGGGCACGCACACCAGCACCGCGTCCGCCTCGGCCATCCTGGCCGCGTCGGTGGTGAGCTGGAAGTCGGCCTGGTGCACGGACTTCTCCAGCCTGCGCAGGTCGGACTCGATCAGGTCGACGGTGCACGCGCCGATCGCGTCCAGCCGGTTCTGCGACAGGTCGATGCCGATCACGCCGACGCCGCCCGCGTGCAGCCCCAGCGCGGTCGGCAGGCCGACGTAGCCCATGCCGACGATGGCGACCGAGGTCAGCTTGTTGAGCTCGGCGATGGTCTCGAATTCCACGACGGTACTGGTCATGCCGGTTCACACCCATTCTTGCGGACAACGGGGCACGGGTCGGGGGCCGGCCCGCGGTGCAGGTTCACGTAGGGTCCTCAGTAGACGATCCGGACGATCTCGAACGCCTCGGCGAGGCAGGCCGAGACCTGGGAGCCGCGGTACTCGGCGAGCGCGCGCACCCCGCGTTCGCTGCGCGGCGCGGGCCACGGCTCCAGCTCCTTGCCGTACGCGCGCAGCGCCTCGACCTTGCGCTCGATGTGCGTCTCGTCCAGCCGCTCCCAGCAGTTGGGCCGGAACACGACCGGCAGCCCGGAAGCCTCGCCGACGTCGGTGGCCGAGCGGATCTCGAACGTGCGCAGCTCGCGCACGCTGCCCTTGCCCGGCCTGCCCGCCACCCGCGCGGCCCGGCTGACCAGGGCGTGGTCGGTGCTCAGGTCGCACATGCTGGTGGTGAACACGGTGTCCGGCTCGAACTCGCGCACCTCCCGCTCCACCACCCGGTTGAGCTCCAGGTTGCCGACGGTGTCCAGCCGGTTGTCGCCGAACTCGTGCACCCGCACGCGTTCCACGCCCAGCGTCTTGGCGGCCAGCTCGATCGACGCGGTCCGGTTGACCACCCCCGAGCCGGTGGCCGAGCGGGAGCCGTCGTCGTTGGTCAGGACGCACAGCGACACGACCACGCCCTCGTCCGCGAGCCGGGCGATGGTGCCACCCGCGCCGAGGGTCTCGTCGTCGCCGTGCGCTCCCACGACCAGGAGCCTTCGAATCTTGCGGTGCATAGCCATCCCAGCCTTTGTCGTCGGGGGCGGACCCATTCCCGGGTGAACCGACCCGGAACGTCGGTCGAGGAGGAAACGCGATCGGGAATTGCCTTGGGAATACCGGAAATCTGTCACCCGGCCCGGCGACCGACAACCCCTAAAGGTCGTCTAAAGCGGACCTGGCCGACCCCACCGCACCGGCTCCGCCCGGCCCTTTAGGGGTGGGGACGCCCGCCCGCCGCTCGTATGGTCGGCAGCAGATCGCCGTGCGGGCGCGCTAACGCGTCCCGCGGGGGAACCGGGCGACGGGATGGAAAAGAGGACACGTGGGCAACTCCGAGGACAAGCTGGTCGGTGCGCTCCGTGCGTCGCTGAAGGAGACCGAACGGCTGCGCGAGAAGAACCGCAGGCTCGCCGAGGCCGCCAGGGAACCGGTGGCGATCGTCGGCATGGCCTGTCGGTTGCCCGGTGGCGCGAACACGCCGGAGGCACTGTGGCGGCTGCTCGACGGCGGCGTGGACGCGATCGGCGCATTCCCGGCCAACCGGGGCTGGGACCTCGACCGGCTCTACGACCCCAGCGGCGAGCGCGCGGGCTCCAGCTACGTGCGCGAGGGCGGCTTCCTGCACGACGCCCTGGACTTCGACGCCGACCTGTTCGGCATCAGCCCGCGCGAGGCCCTGCTGATGGACCCGCAGCAGCGGCTGCTGCTGGAGACCGCGTGGGAGGCGTTCGAGCGCGCGGGCATCGCCCCGGACACCGTGAAGGGCACCCCGACCGGCGTGTTCGCGGGCACCATGTACCACAACTACCAGGGCAGCTACGGCTCCTCCGGGGTGCTCTCCGGTCGGCTCGCCTACACCTTCGGCCTGGAGGGCCCGGCCGTCACGATCGACACCGCCTGCTCGTCCTCACTGGTCGCGCTGCACCTGGCGGTGCAGGCCCTGCGCGCGGGGGAGTGCTCGCTGGCGCTGGTCGGCGGCGTGTCGGTGATGTCCACCCCGCGCACGTTCGTCGAGTTCAGCCTGGACGGCACGCTCGCCCGCAGCGCCCGCTGCCGCGCGTTCGCCGACTCCGCCGACGGCACCGGCTGGTCCGAGGGCTGCGGCATGCTGCTGGTGGAGAAGCTGTCCGACGCCCGCCGCAACGGCCACCCGGTGCTGGCGATCGTGCGTGGCACCGCGATCAACCAGGACGGCGCGTCCAACGGCATGACCGCCCCCAACGGCCCCGCCCAGCAGCGGGTGATCCGCCAGGCCCTGGCCAACGCGCGGGTGGCGCCTGCGGAGGTCGACGTCGTCGAGGCGCACGGCACCGCCACCAAGATCGGCGACCCGATCGAGGCGCAGGCGCTGCTGGCCACCTACGGGCAGGGGCGCGCGGAGCCGCTGTGGTTGGGGTCGGTGAAGTCGAACCTCGGGCACACGCAGGCCGCTTCCGGCGTCGCCGGGGTGCTGAAGATGGTACTGGCGCTGAACAACGGTGTGCTGCCGCGAACGTTGCACGTGGACAAGCCGACCCGGCACGTGGACTGGACGGCCGGGCAGGTCGAGCTGCTCACCGAGCGTCGTGAGTGGCCGCGCAACGGGCATCCCCGGCGTGGCGCGGTGTCCTGCTTCGGTCTCAGCGGCACCAACGCGCACGTCATCCTGGAGGAAGCGCCGGAGTCCACATCGGATGAGTCCGTTCGCGACACCGCCGCCATTCCCTTCGTCCTTTCCGGTCGCACCCCGCAGGCGCTGCGCGCGCAGGCCGCCCGGCTGGCCGAGTACCTCACGACCAACACAGACATTCCCGCACTGGATATCGCACACACGCTCGGCGCTTCCCGCACACACCTGGACCACCGCGCTGCCATCGTGGGCCATGACCTGGATGGTCTGCGGGCGGGCCTTGTCGCGCTGGCCGATGGTTCGGGTGGGATCACCGGTCTGGCGCGTGGCGGCACCAACACCGCGTTCCTGTTCTCCGGCCAGGGTTCCCAGCGGCCCGGCATGGGCGCCGAGCTGACCGCCGCGTTCCCGGTGTTCGCCGAGGCCTACGCAGCCGCGTGCGCCGAGCTGGACAAGCACCTCGACCGGCCGATCCGCGAGGTGATCGACAACGACCCGGAGGCGTTGGCGCGCACCGGGTACACGCAGGCCGCGCTGTTCGCGTTCGAGGTCGCGCTGTTCCGGTTGGTCCGGTCCTGGGGTGTCGAGCCGCACGCGGTGTGCGGGCACTCGATCGGGGAATTGGCCGCCGCGCATTGCGCCGACGTGCTGTCGCTGGCCGAGGCCGCGAAGCTGGTCGTCGCTCGGGGCAAGTTGATGCAGGCGCTGCCCGAGGGCGGGGCGATGGTCGCGGTCGAGGCCACCGCCGACGAGGTCGCCGAGCGCGACCCGTCCGGGACAGTCGACCTGGCCGCCGTCAACGGACCGCGCGCGGTCGTGTTGTCCGGTCCCGAGGACGCCGTGCTCGCGTTGGCGGGGCAGTTTTCCGACGCGGGTCGTCGGACCACGCGTTTGCGCGTCTCGCACGCGTTCCACTCGCGGTTGATGGAGCCGATGCTGGAGGAGTTCCGCGCTATCGCCGCCGGCTTGACCTACTCGCGGCCCAGCCTGACTTTCATCTCCAGCGTCACCGGCGCGGAGGTCTACGACGAGCTGACGGATCCCGAGTACTGGGTGCGCAATGTCCGGCAGCCGGTTCGCTTTGCCGACGCGGTGCGCGCGCTGGCGGCCGAGGAGGTCAACCGGTTCTTCGAGCTGGGGCCGGACGCGCCGCTGACCGCCGTGGTGCCGCAGTCCGCGCCGGAGACGGTTGTCGCGGTGGCCGCCCAGCGCAAGGACGTGCCCGCCGATGTCGCGTTGACGACCGCGCTGGCCACCCTGCACACGCGTGGGGTCCGGGTCGACTGGGCCGCGCATTTCGCCGCGCGCGGTGCTCGTCGCGCCGACCTGCCCACCTACGGCTTCCAGCACCAGCGCTACTGGCTGGAGCTGACCGGCGAGTCCGGCGACGCCGACGCGATGGGCCTGGACCCGGTCGACCACCCGCTGCTCGGCGCGGCGACGCTGCTCGCCGACGCGGACGGCGTGGTGCTGTCCGGGCGGGTCGGCCCGGCCACGCATCCGTGGCTGGGTGATCACGTGGTCGGGGGCTCGATCATGCTGCCCGGGACGGCTTTCGTCGAGCTGGCCGTGCGGGCGGGGGACGAGGTCGGGTGTGGACAGGTTCGTGACCTGACGCTGCACGCGCCGTTGGTGTTGCCTGCCAAGGGATCGGTGCGGTTGCAGGTCCGGGTCGGGACCCCGGCCGCTGACGGCGCCCGGCCGGTGAGTGTCTACTCGCGACCGGACGGGCTCGGCACGACGGCGGAATGGACCCGGCACGCGGAGGGAACGCTGGCCCGTGCCGAGGCCGGGGCCGGGTTCGACCTGGCCGCCTGGCCGCCCGCCGGGGCCGAGGTCGTCGACCTGGACGGGATGTACGAGCTGATCGCCGAGGCGGGCACGGAGTACGGGCCGGTGTTCCGGGGTCTGCGCGCCGCCTGGCGGGTCGGGGACGAGGTCTTCGCCGAGGTCTCGCTGCCCGAGCAGGACCGGCTGGGCGCCGAGGCGTTCGGGCTGCACCCGGCGTTGTTCGACGCCGCCCTGCACGCGGTCGGGCTGAGCGCGGCCGCTGGTGAGGGCACCACCTTGCCTTACGCCTGGTCCGAGGTCGAGCTGCTGGCGACGGGCGCGTCCGCGCTGCGGGTGCGGATCCGGCCGACCGGTGAGCAGGCTGTGGAGCTGCGGCTGGCCGACACGACCGGTAGCCCGGTCGCCCGGATCGGGACCCTGCGGCTGCGGCAGATCAGCGCGGAGCAGCTGGCGGCGGCTCGTGCGGTGCCTGGCGGGACCGATGCGCTGTGGCGGGTCGACTGGGTGCCGTTGACGTTGCCCTCGGGGTCCGAGCTGACCGTTGCCGACTACGGGACGGACGCCGATGTCCAGGTTTACCGGGCATTGCCCGGAGTGGACGCCGAGTCTTCTCGGGTCGCTGTGCACCGTGCATTGAGCACGCTTCAGGAGTGGTTGGCCGCGCCGTCCGGCCGGTTGGTGGTGTCCACCGGCGGTGATCTCGCCGGGGCGGCCGTGGCCGGGCTGGTGCGGTCGGCGCAGGTGGAGAACCCGGGGCAGATCGTGCTCGTCGAGGGGGAGACCACGGCCCAGCGGCTGGCGGCGATCTGTGCCGTCGACGAGTCCGCCGTGCGGGTCGAAGGTGACCAGGTGACGGTTCCCCGGTTGGTGCGCGCGGTGCCCGAGCCGGTGACCGCGGCCCACGATTGGACCGTGGGCACTGTGCTGCTCTCGGGCGGCACGGGTGCGCTGGGCGCGCTTGTCGCGACACACCTGGTGCGCGAGCACGGCGTCAAGAACCTGGTGCTGGTCAGCCGCCGAGGTGCGGATGCCCCCGGCGCGGCGGACTTGCTCGCTCGGTTGTCCGACCTGGGGGCCACCGCGATCGCACTCGCCGCCGACCTGTCCGATCGGGACTCCGTCGCCGAATTGCTCGCCGCGCACCCGGTGACCGCCGTCGTCCACGCCGCCGGTGTGCTCGACGACGGTGTGCTGACCTCGCTGACCCCAGCGCGGATCGACGCCGTCTTCGACCCCAAGGCACTGGCCGCCTGGCACCTGCACGAGCTGGCGGGCGACGCCACCGCGTTCGTCACCTTCTCCTCCGCCGCGGGCGTGCTCGGAGCACCCGGTCAGGGCAACTACGCCGCCGCCAACGCGTTCCTCGACGCATTGACCGCGCACCGGCTGGCCGTCGGCCTGCCCGCGCACTCGCTGGCCTGGGGCATGTGGGAGTCCGCAGGCGGCATGGCGGGGGAGACGCACGGCAAGCGCGGCCTGGGCGCGTTCACCGCCGAGGAGGGGCTGGGCCTGTTCGACACCGCCGTGCGCTCCGCCGGGGCCGCGCTGGTGCCGGTGAAGCTGGACCTGCCCGCGTGGCGGTCCGCCGGGGCCGTGCCCGACCTGCTGCGCGCTCTGGTCCCGCCTGCCCGGCGGACCGTCGCCGACCGCGAGGTGGGCGCCGACTCGTTGCTCGGCAAGCTGGTCCGGCTGCCCGCCGACAAGCGGCTCGCGCACCTGCGCGACCTGGTGATCCGGCACGCGGCCGAGGTGCTCGGGCACGCGTCGGCCGAGGTGTTCGACGCCGACCGGGCGTTCAAGGACCTGGGCTTCGACTCGCTGACCGCCGTGGACCTGCGCAACGCCCTCAACGAGGCCACCGGGCTGAGCCTGACCGCGACCCTTGTCTTCGATTACCCGACCGCAGGCGACCTCGCTGTTCACCTGTATGAGTCGCTGTTGGGTGGTGTGGAAGACACCGAGGAGTCCGAGCGGATTGTCACGATCGGCACGGACGAGCCCATTGCGATCGTCGGGATGGCGTGCCGGTTCCCCGGTGGCGTGACCACCCCGGAGGACCTGTGGCGGTTGGTGGAGTCCGCGTCCGACGGCACGGGTGACTTCCCGACCGACCGGGCCTGGGACATGGCGCACTGGCTGCCGCAGGTGGCGCCGGACGGCGGCACGCCGCGCGGCGGGTTCGTGCCGGACGCGACGGACTTCGACGCGGGCTTCTTCGGCATCGGCCCGAACGAGGCATTGATGATGGACCCCCAGCAGCGGATGCTGCTGGAGTCCTCCTGGACCGCCCTGCAGAACGCCGGACTCGACCCGATCGCGTTGCGCGGCAGCACGACCGGTGTGTTCGTCGGTGTGATGCAAGGTGACTACGACCCGGGCGACCAGGCAATGGCGCAGGGCGGTGGGCTCTACCGGGGCTCGGGTGCGCTGAGCAGTGTGGTGTCCGGGCGGGTGGCTTACGCGTTCGGACTGGAAGGGCCCGCGGTGTCGGTCGACACTGCCTGCTCGTCCTCTCTCGTCGCCCTCCACCAGGCCGTCCAGGCGCTGCGAAGCGGGGACTGTGGGCTGGCGTTGGTCGCCGGTGTGTCCGCGCTGGTGTCACCCGCGCCGTTCGCCCAGTTCGTGGACGGCGCGGTGGCGCGGGACGGTCGGTGCAAGCCGTACTCGGCCGGGGCCGACGGCTTCGGCTGGGGTGAGGGCGTCGGTGTTCTCGTCGTCGAGCGGCTGTCCGATGCCCAGCGCAATGGGCACAACGTACTCGCGGTCGTTCGGTCCAGTGCGGTCAACGCGGACGGTGCGTCCAATGGCTTGACCGCGCCGAGTGGTCCGGCGCAGGAGAAGTTGATCCGACGCACGCTGGCCGCCGCCGGACTGGTCCCGGCCGACGTGGACGCCGTGGAAGGTCACGGCGCGAGCACGCCGCTGGGTGACCGGATCGAGGCAGGCGCCCTGCTGGCCACCTATGGCAGGGAACGGCCGGAGGGGCGGCCGCTGTGGCTGGGGTCGGTGAAGTCGAACATCGGGCACACCCAGGCCGCCGCCGGTGTCGCCGGGGTGATCAAGATGGTGCAGGCGCTCCGGCACGGCGTGCTGCCCGCGACCCTGCACGCCGCCGAGCCCACGGTCGACGTCGCCTGGGCCGAGGACTCGGTCCGGCTGCTGGACGAGACCCGGCCGTGGCCTGAGGTCGACCGGCCGCGCCGGGCGGCGGTGTCCGCGTTCGGCTACAGCGGCACCAACGCGCACGTGATCCTGGAACAGGCCCCCTCGGTTGAGACCACCGCTCCGGAGTCCACTGTGGATGGTGTGCTGCCGCCGCTGGTGGTGTCGGCCCGCACGCCGGACGCGGTCCCGGACCAGGCCCGCGCGCTGCTGGCCCACCTGGACGCGAACCCGGGGCTCGACCTGATCGACGTCGCGCACGCCCTGGCCGCCCGTAACCCGCTGTTCCAGCACCGCGCCGCCGTGGTCGGCGCGGACCTGGACGAGGTGCGCGAGGGCCTGCTGAGCCTGTCCACCTCGGATGTACCGGCGGCGGGCGTGGTGACCGGCCGGGCCCGCTCCGGCGGCACGACCGCGTACCTCCTGCCTGGTCAGGGCGTGCAGCGCGCGGGCATGGGGGCCGGTCTGCACGCCGCGTTCCCCGCCTTCGCGCAGGAGTTCGACCGCGTCGCGGCCAAGTTCGACCCGTATCTGGGCCGGTCGCTGCGCGAGGTCGTGTTCGCCGAGAAGGGCTCGGTCGCCGCGCAGCTGTTGGCCCGGCCGCAGTTCGCGCAGGCGGCGGTGTTCACCGTGGCGGTGGCGCAGTTCCAGCTGCTCCAGTGGTGGGGCGTGCGCCCGGACGTGCTGATCGGCCACTCGGTCGGCGAGGTCGCGGCCGCGCACCTGGCCGGTGTCCTGTCCCTGGATGACGCGGTGAAGCTGGTCGCCAACCGTGGGCTGCTGATGGACGAACTGCCCACCGGAGCGGTGTTCGCGATCGAAGCGGCGGCGTCCGAGGTCGAGCCGCTGCTGGCTGCTGACACCGCTCTGGCAGCGGTGAACGGACCGCGCTCGGTCGTGGTATCCGGTTCGTCGGCCGCGATTACTCCGATCGCGGAGCACTTCACCGCGCTCGGTCGGCGCGCGGACAAGCTCGCCATCGGCGTGCCGGTGCACTCGCCGTTGCTGGCGGAGATCCTGGCGGAACTCGCCGAGATCGCCGAGGAGCTCACCTACGATGAGCCGCGCCTCACGGTCATCTCGACGGTGACCGGCGCGGCCGTGACCGATGAGCTGCGCGACCCGGCGCACTGGGTCGCCAACTGCCGCGAGACCGTCCGCTTCGCCGACGCGGTGGCCGCGACCGGCGCCACCCGGTTCGTCGAGCTGGGCACGGACGGCACGCTTTCCGCGCTGGCGCAGCAGATCGTGGACACCGCCGAGTTCGTGCCGGTCCTGCGCAAGGACCGCGCCGAGGTCCGCTCGGCCCTGCTGGCCCTGGGCCGCCTGCACGTCACCGGCGCCGAGGTCGACCTGCGGCGGGTGAACACCGGCCAGGCCGCGCCCGTCGCCCTGCCCGGCTACGCCTTCCACCGCACCCGGTTCTGGCCGACGGTCGACATGGAAGCCCGCCGGGAGAGCGGTGACGCCGGTCTGACCGGCGCGGACCACCCGATCATCGGCGGCACGCTGTCGGTTGCCGGATCGTCCACCGTGGTCCTGACCGGCTCGGTGTCGACGGCGACGCACCCGTGGCTGGTGGACGAGCCGGTGTTCCCGAACGCCGGATTCGTCGAGCTGGCGGTGCGGGCGGCCGATGAGGTCGGTCTCGACAAGGTCGCCCTCCTCGTGACCGACGTGCCGTTGGCGGTCGGTGACTCGCCCATCCGGTTGCAGGTTGTGGTCGGCGAACCCGGCGCGTCCGGCCGGTCGGTCACGATCCACTCGTGGACCGGCGAGACCTGGCTCCGGCACGCCGAGGGCCTGCTGACGGCCGACTCGACGGCCGAGCCAACCGGCCTGACCGAGTGGCCGCCTGCCGGTGCGTCGGCCGTCGACCAGGCCTGGCTCGTCGAGGACGTGGTCTTCACCGAGGTCGACCTGGACCCGTCCGCAGGCGCCGACCGCTTCGGCCTGCACCCGCTGGCCCTGGACACGGCCCTGCACGCGGCGTCCCTGTCACTGGAGTCCTTCGCCGACGGCATCCCCACCGAGTGGCACGACTTCCGCCTGTTCGCCGCCGGTGCGTCCCGGGTCCGCGCCCGCCTGACCCCGATCGCCGCCGACAAGGTCGCCATCCTCCTGACCGACCACACCGGCACCCCGATCGCCGAGGCCCAGGCCGTCGTCGCCCGCCCGCCCCGCGTCGCCGAAGCCACCGCGTCGCCCCGGATCGGCCGAAAGTCGCGCCGCCGAGTGGTCGAGGACACCGCTCCGGCCACCATCGAACCGACCGAGAAGGGCCTCCGTCGCGTCGTACTGGCCGAGGCCGCCGCCCTACTCGGCCACGCCCACGCCGACGCGGTCGACCCCGAGGCCCACTTCCTGGAGTCCGGCTTCGACTCCCTGACCGCCGTCGAACTACGCAACCGCATCTCCCGCGCGACAGGCGTGCCCCTGCCCGCGTCGGTGGTATTCGATCACCGCACTCCTGCGGGCCTGGCCACCCACCTGCTGGGCGTACTGACCGGCACCGCGGTGGCTCCCACGGACGACCCGGTGAAGCAGATGTTCACCGACGCCGTCCGCGCCGGACGGGTGCAGGAAGGCATCGCCCTGCTCGGGGCGGCGGCCCGACTGCGGCCTACCTTCCAGACCCCGGCAGACCTGCCCGTGCCCCCGCGCCCGGTAGAGCTGTCGGTCGGAGCAGGTCCGCGTCTCCTGGCGGTCCCACCGCCCGCCGCCCTGGGCGGTGCCTACCAGTACGCCAAACTGGCTTCCTGGCTACGCGGCAACCGCTCCTTCTCGGTGCTTCCCCTGCCCGGTTTCGCCGCGGGCGAGCCCCTGCCCACCGATCTGGACGCGGTGTACGCGGTCCTCGCCGCGTCCATCCAGACCAGCCCCGAACCCTTCGCCCTGCTCGGCTACTCCTCCGGCGGCGTCCTCGCCTACGCGCTGGCCTCCCGCCTCGAAGCCGCGGGCCTGACCCCCACCGCCGTCATCCTGCTGGACAGCTACGAGATGGACAGCGGCGGCGACGCCACGGCCGACACCGTGTCGGACATGGCAGGCGGCATGCTGGAACGCGAGGAGAACTACGGCCCCTTCGACCGCGACCCTCTCACCGCCATGGCCCACTACCTGAACCTGCTGGAAACCGCGGAACTGGATGAAGTCCGGTCCCACACCGTCCTGCTCCGCCCGGCCCACAGGTTCTCGGTCGGCGACATCATCCCCGACCCGGCTGACGAGTCGTGGCGCACCACCTGGCACCGCGCCGACGAGACCCTGACCATCCCCGGCGACCACTTCAGCATCGTGGACGCCGCCTCCGAGTCGACCGCCCACACCATCGACGAATGGCTCAACGGCCTGAACTGAGCCACCTCCCCGGCCCCCGCGTTGCCTACGCGGGAGCCGGGCCTTGTGGTCACCCTGCTCGAACAAGAGCGAGATCGGTGCTGTGGCGCATGGCCTGGGTGATGTGGGCAATGGTGTCGTCGCGGGAGAGCGCTTTCGTCTCCATCAGCGCGATGTCGTTTGGTGAGGTTCCTGATTTCCTCCACCCGGTCCAACCAGATGGCCGACAGTCGGGACCGCTGCACGGCCACCGTCGCGTACCGGCTGCGCGCGAGGGTGAAAGGTTGGTGGAGATCGGCCTGCCAACCGATCTCCTTCGGGAGGACGCGCAGATCGACGCGAGGATGCTTGCTGAGGATCAACAGGTGTTCGAGCTGGTCCCGGAACATATCCGCAGTCCCGATGGGCCGCACGAGCGCGGCTGCCCCCACGAACGCGGTCAGCACTGTCTGGCCGGACCGAGTGGCACGCTGCCGATCACGCAGATCGGCAAGATGGGCTTCGACCTGATCGCTACGAACCTCCCCTGAATGAGCGATCGCCGTCGCTATCGCCCGAGTACGCAACAGCGGCGGAACAACCCGCGCCGAAACCTCGACGACCTGTTCCGCGACGCCCTCCAGCACTCGATAGGCGTCGCGCTGAAGGGCGTGTTCCGCCGACGTGGTCGCGATCCAGCACGGATCGCGCACGTTTCCGCACAGGTCCATGATCCGGCGGAACCGCTCACCCCGGACATCGAGATGGGCAAGGACGTGCGACACCTGCTCGGGCCTCGGCACCCGCTCCCCGATCTCCCACCGCAGAAGCGTCGGACAATCCCGCTCGATCCGGGCCGCGAACGCCCGCATGGAGTAGTTCCTCTCCTCCCGCAGTTGCCGAAGCATCAACCCGAGAGCGACAGCACGAGACGTGGGCATGGGCGACTCCTGTGGTCAAGGGGTGTGGTGGATGGCCGTGACGAGTTCGTAGGCGACGGTGGCGGACAGGTGTGGCCGGGTGCGGTGGAACGCGCCTCGGGACAGGCGGGTGTAGCGCTCCCCGAATCGCTCGTGACCATGGCGACAGCCAATCGCGCCCGTCCTGTCTGTCGCACCATGTGCGCACCCATGTGAAGTGTGTGTCGCACCATGGTGCGACGGCGGGTGTCGCGGGCACCCGTGCCTGGGCATGATGGTGGCGAGGGTAGGACGGAGACTGGTCGTGAGCGAACCGAACAAGGCCCTGGCCGACTTGATCGCCGAGGCGGCCGAGCGTGCGCGCTGTTCCTGGGCCGGTCTCGCGCGTCGGGTCAACGATCTCGGTGCCGACCTGGGGTTGGCGCTCCGCTACGACTACACGGCCGTCCACCGTTGGGTGAAACGCGGCGAGAAACCGCGCCCGCCCGTGCCCGCCCTCCTGGCTCGTGCTTTGTCCGAGAAGCTGGGGCGGACCGTGCGGCCTGCCGAGTTCGGAATGTCCGACGAGGAATCGCTTGCCGCGCGCTCGCTCGGCTATCAGGCGAGTCCCGCCGGTACTGTCGAGACGATTGTCGAGCTGGGGCGGGCCGATATCGGTCGCCGGAGCGTGGTCAAAGCTCCGTTCGTGCTTGCCGCGCTGGCCGCTCCGAGTCGGAACTGGTTGATTTCGACTCTTGCGGAGACGGTGGATGAGCGTGGGCCGCGTGCTGTGGGTATGAGGCAGGTGGCGGGTATTCGGGAGATGTTCGCCCTGTTTCAGGAGATGGACGTGATGCGTGGTGGCGGGCACGCGCGGACGGCGCTGATCGAGTACATGAACAGCTATGTGATGCCGTTGACCCGCGAACGACACCCGGAGCCGGTGCGGCGGGCGGTCTATGAGGCGGCTGCCGAGCAGGCGTATCTGGTCGGGTGGATGGCCTATGACGACGGGCAGCACGGTCTGGCGCAACGGTATCTGATCCAGGCACTTCGCCTCGCGGACGCCTCGGGCAATCCCGTGCTCGGTGCGCATGTCCTGGCAGGGTTGTCCGATCTGGCGAACTCGCTCGGCCATCACGACGAGGCACTGCATCTCGCGCGCGCCGGAAAGTCCGGCATCGCCGGTGTCGACTCGGCGGCGTGCGTCGCCAGACTGCGGGTGCTCGAATCCCGTGCGCACGCCGCATTGAGTAATTCCCGCGCGGCGGCTTCGGCGGTGGCGAAGGCGGAGGAGATGCTCGGTCGTATCGTTCCGGAGAACGAACCGGAATGGGCGAGGTTCATCGATCTGCCATACATCCTCGGGGAGGCGGCGCACGCCTTCCGCGACCTGCGTTCGCCCGCCGACGTCGAACGGTTCGCCGGTGAGTCGGTGGCGATGTCCGGATCCCAAGGCCGCGCTCGACGCAGCGCCTTCGGCCATGCCGCGCTCGCGCGGAGCGCGCTGGACAGCAACGACGTGGAGACTGCGGCGGCGCATGCCTTGAGCGCCGTCGACCTCGCGAGCTCGGTGAACTCGTCGCGCACCATCGACGCGGTGCGCGACCTGCGGCAGCGGCTGGCGCCCTTCGCGTCGATCCCGGAGGTCGCGACCTTCAATGACCGGGCGCGGCACCTCCTGGGTCTCGCGGCCTGAGGCAGCTGGTCCGGACATGGCGGTGGCGGGTGAACGGAGGATGATCGTGGGCGAGCCGAACGAGGCTCTCGGAGCGTTGATCATCGAGGCCAATGGGCGTACTCGATGTTCGTGGGCGGGCATCGCGCGTCGGATCAACGATCTCGGTGCCGATCTGGGGCTGGCGCTTCGGTATGACTACACAGCCGTCCACCGGTGGGTGCGACGTGGTGAGAAGCCGCGCCCGCCGGTGCCGGAGCTGCTGGCCCAAGCGCTGTCGGAGAAGTTGGGCCGCCCGGTGCGGCCGGGTGAGTTCGGCATGTCCGACGAGCACTCACTTGCTGCCCGTTCCCTTGCCTACCAGTCGAGTCCCGCCGGTACCGTCGAGACGATCGCCGAGTTGGGCCAGGCCGATGTCGGTCGACGAAGCGTGGTCAGGGCACCGTTCGTGTTGGCGGCGTTGGCCGCGCCGAGTCGGAACTGGCTGATTTCGACTCTTGAGGAGACGGCGGACGAACGTGGGCCGCGTGCTGTCGGGATGAGGCAGGTGGCGGGTATTCGAGAGATGTTCGCCCTGTTCCAGGAGATGGACGTCATGCGTGGCGGCGGGCACGCGCGGACGGCACTGATCGAGTACATGAACAGCTATGTCATGCCGTTGACCAGGAAACAGCACCCGGAACCCGTCCAGCGCGCGATCCACGAGTCCGCCGCTGAGCAGGCATACCTGGTCGGCTGGATGGCGTATGACGACGGGCAGCACGGCTTGGCCCAGCGGTATCTGATCCAGGCCCTCCGGCTTGCCGAGGCGTCGGGCAACTCGGTGCTCGGTGCGCACGTCCTGGCGGGAATGTCCGATCAGGCGAACCTGCTCGGCCACCACGACGAGGCACTGAACCTCGCGCGTGCGGGCCGATCGGGCATCACCATTGCCGACTCGCCTGCCTGCTTTGCCGACCTGTGCGTTCTCGAATCACGCGCGCACGCTTCGCTGGGCGATTCTCGGGCGGCATTGTCGTCGGCGGTGAAGGCGGAAGAGGTCTTCGGGCAGGTCGAGTCCGATAACGAACCCGAATGGGCAAGATTCATCGACCTCCCCTATGTCTTCGGAGAATTGGCGCACACTTTTCGCGACCTGCGCATGCCTGCCGAAAGCGAACGTTTCGCCGCCGAGTCGGCATCCGCCGCCGACTCGCAGGGCCGGGCCCGACGCGGCGCGCTCAGCCATGCGGCCCTCGCGGTCGGCGCGCTTGAACGGAACGACGTGGAGACGGCGGCGGCGCGTGCCTTGACCGTCGTCGACCTCGCGGGCTCGGTGAACTCCTGGCGCGCCATCGAGACGGTCCGCGACCTCCAACACCGGCTGGCGCCCTTCGCGACGACACCCGAGGTCGCGACGTTCAACGACCGGGCGCGGCAGGTACTGGGGCTCGCGGCATAGAAGGCTCATCGTCGGTTGGGCAGGGGCTATTCGTGGAAGTGTCGTCGCGTCGCGGAATCCCGATCAGAACGCGAGCAGCGCAATGTGGACTGAGTGCCATTCCCCGGCCCCCGCGCGCACACTACGCGGGGGCCGGGTCATGGCCAGAGTGGTCATTGGCCCGGACGAGAGCGAGGAGTGGGTCCGGGCTCGCCGTGCTCCTTGAGCTGCAGGAGCCCGAGTTCGTCCAAGTGCTCATTGCTTTCATCCATCGCGGCATCGACGAATGGCTCAACAGCCAGAACTAAGCCCCAACCCGGCCCCCGCGTTGCCTATGCGGGAGCCGGGCCTTGTGGTCACCCTGCTCGAACAAGAGCGAGATCGGTGCTCTGTAGATCACGCGCACAACAGGTCGGGCAGTTCGTGAAGGGATTCGATGACCCAGTCCGCGTCGCGGCGCACGACGGGATCGTCTGCCCATAGGTGCCCCCACGGCCCCCGGCGGATCAATGCCGTCTTGAAACCCGCCGCCTTGGCGGGCACGACGTCGTTGTCCCGGTGATCCCCCACATACACCGTCTTGGCGGGACCGTCGGGCACCATGTCCGCCACCCGCGCGAAGAAGTCGCCGGACGGTTTGGCGACTCCCCACTCACCGGAGGTGGCGAGGTCGTCCGCGGGTAGGCCGAGTTCCCGCAGGAGCGTCGCGGCGCGGGCGGTCTGGTTCCCGGCGATCCCGATCCACACGCCGCGCTCACGCAACGCGGTCAGGGCGGGGCGGACATCGGGATAGAGGTCCGCCTCCTCGATTCGCTCGCCCAGCCCGGCGTCCTCGCGGAGCAGGCGTTCGGTAGCCACATCGAAGCCGGGCCTGAAATACTGGAACGTTTCCGCGTTGTCCCGCCCGGCAGCGGTGACGGCTCCGAGGACCGCCGAGAACGTGTGTCGTGGGACCCCGATCCAGTCGGCCCACGCACCCCATTCGCGGGAATCGTCCAGCAACGTCTCACCTACGTCGAACACCACTGCGGTCACCACACCCATACTCCTACGCCACACGCCGACCGGACGCGATGCGGCCTGCCATGACCGGGCCCATCGACGAGTGGCCATGGCGATCCGAGCTCGGTGCCCACTCCCCGGCCCCCGCGCGCACACGACGCGGGGGCCGGGTCATCTCCTGAGTGGTCAGTCGCCCGAATAGGGGAGGCGATAGGTCATTAGTGGCTCGTTCAGCCAGGCGTCCTCGAAGCCCACGCCGGTCACGCGTTCGATGGCGAGGAGGCTGGCGGATCTCAGGTGTTCGAGCAGGAAGTCGTCCGGTTCCACCCATCCGGGGATCATGTCGTTCGCCCCCGCAGGCCGACCAATGAACGTCGGGTCGAAACGCGCGGTGAGCTGTCCGTCCTGAGCCTGGACGATCTGGTGGTCACCGTTGGCACTCCAGTAGACGGACAGGAAGAACCCCTGCGGGCCGGACAGCTTTCGGGCAACCTCCGGGCCGTTTCCGATCCACCCATTCGGCTCGACGACCAGTAGATGCTCGCCATGCTCCTTGAGCTGCAAGAGCCCGAGTTCGTCCAAGTGCTCATTGCGTTCATCCATCGCGGCCTGGAACGTCAACCACTCCGCCTGGCACCCCTCGGCGGCCCCATAGGCAGCCAGCACATCGCGAGCCGTCCGGCCTGCGACGACGGCCAGTGTCCAGGCCAGGTCGAAAGCCGTGTCTGCCCAGGCGTAGCGATTCACAGCGCACATTGTTCCACCCGCTCTGCGGCGACGTCCGAACCCCCGAACGGTCCGGTGGCGACCTTGTCCGGGTTCGAGATGACTACCAGGAAACTGTCCCCTTGGCCGATCTTCGCCTTGGCGTAGCCTGCTGTGATCGCCCCGCCCTGGCACCGTTGCTCGCGCAGGGGAACCTCCTCGGTGCGGGCGCCGGACCCGCCTTCGTCCGTGGTAGCGAAGGCGTACTCGTCGCAACTTCCGCCATGTTTGGGGACGAAGGAGCCGCACGCCGCGGCACGGTTCGTAGGCTGCTTGGCGGAGTTGCGCGTCAGGATCGAGGTGATGCCGTCGCCCCAGGCGAGCTGGATGTTGCGGGCGATGAAGGGCATCCTGGCCGCGTCGATGACCACCACCTTCACGTCGCCGCACTGCCGGGTGTCGAGAGCGACTTGCGCACTGCACTGCTTGGCCTTGGTCACGCCGTCACGACCGACAAGGAGGCGGTGGCCGTCGTATTCAAGGAGTACCGGGTCGGAACCATCGAACGCATCGGTTACCGCGCTCACGACTGTGTCCACGCCAAAGTAGGCCACCAGGCCGGCCGTGGCCAGCACAGGAAGAAACAGGCCGGTCTTCGCGCGAGCCACGAGTTTCCCTTCGCCCTACGAGCGATCGCCATAGTGGGTCGGTGATTGTCATTGGACCTTGCGGAGAGCGACCGAGCCGTCCACGGAACCGTTGTCGATGAAGAGGTCGAGCAGCTTCCCATCGGGCGCGAGTTTCGCCTCGAATGTGCCGCAAAACCCACTCGTGGTGCGGAAGGTGAAGTGGTCTCCGTCTGCTGACGCCGTTCCCGTGCAGTCGAGGCTGAAGTCGCCGAAGCCCGGGGGTGGGGCGGAGGGGCCGGTGCCTGCGTTCGGGATGTTCATTTTCGCTTGCATCGAGAAAGTGAACGCGCCATCGGCGGCGATGGTCAGGTTCATCGGGCCGATCGAGAAGCCGGAGATCATCTGGGCGCCGGGTTGTTGGGTCCAGGTGCCGACGGCGGAGGAGAGGTCGGCGGTGTTCATGGTGCCCGCGACGAATGCGGTGGTGCCGCCCGCGAGGACGAGGGGGATGGCGATGAGGGCGATCAGGCCGCCGGTGTTGAACTCGAAGTGGCCGATGTGGAACTTGCGTTGCCGGATCCGGATCGTGCCGTGGTCGGCGTGCAGGTGGTGGATGTCGCCGGACGAGTTGTGCGTCGGCCGGGGGAGGATTCCCGCCTGGGCGGCGAACCGACCCAGTGTGTCGCCGAAGTGGGGGTCGCTGTCGGCCTCGTCGGTGAGCATTTCGGCGAGTCGGGTCCGGTTCGCGCGGTCGGTCGGGTCCTGGGCGAGTCGGGCCAGGAGTCGCCTGCCGGTGGCGGTGGGGGACAGGCGTTGGGTGATCAGTTGGTGGACGGTGTCCGCGACGATGTCGGTGGTGTGGTCGATGGTGTTGGTGGCTCGGCGGGTCAGCATCTCGGCCACCTGGTCGACGGATGCGGTGGCCACGTCCTCGAACCTCACGGCGCCTCCCGTGGTTTCGGTTGACCGAGAGGCATTCGATGGCGTCGACAGGCGCGTTACCCCGGGTGAGTGAGGCGTCACTCGTTCAGGCCAGTGATACCACCCGCGTGAGCGATCTTCAGGGCAGGCGGGTGGCGATGCCGTCCAGCACGCGTTCCAGGCCGTAGTCCTCGTCCGCCGCCGGGAAACCGGTCGCGGCGGTGAGGCTGGCCACGAGCGCGTATCCGCGTTCCACCAGCAGTGGGCGCAGGAACGCGCGGATGTCCGCCGCCCGGTCCGGCGAGTCCACCGAGTCCGGGTCCGCGAACGACCGCTGCCGTTCGGCCGTCGCCCTTGTGACGTCGGAGATCAGCGACGCGCAGCGCAAGGCGTCGGGGCCGCTCAGGTCGGGTAGCACGGACAGCAACAACTCCGTCCAGCCCAGCCGATTGGGTGTCACCGGATCGCCGCGGAACGGGATGTCCAGCAGCCACGGGCGACCCCGGTAGCGGCCGAGTGCCGCCCGCGACCAGGCGCGCACGGCCGGGCGCCAGGAGGACCCCTCCAGCGCGGCGGGCGGGGGGCCGAAACCGGCGTCGGCCAGGAGGACCAGTAGTTCCTCTTTGGACCCGATGTACCGGTACAGCGCGTTCGTGGTCAGGCCGAGCGCGGCGGCGATGTTGGGCAGGGACGCGGCGGCCAGGCCGTCGGTGTCGGCGATGGTGACGGCGGCGGCGACGATGCCGGGGACGGTGTGCGCGGGTTTCGGGCCGCGCCGGGGCCTCGGGGTGTCGATCCAGGCTGGGGCCAGGCCGGGGGGCAGTTCGGGGAAGTCCCGGGGGTCTGGTTCGGTCGGCATCTTTCGCTCCGAGGTCGCGGGCAGTAAACTGTGTAAGTCTTGCACTGATCGACGTTGGGGGCGAGTGGGTGTGGGTAAGACCAACCGATTCGGCCTGGGGCGGGTGACGGAGCTCGACCGGGAGCTGGCCGCGGGCGAGATCGCGCACGCGCGCTCGCACGGCGAGTACGACCGCACCGAGGCCGCGCGCAGGCTGGCGCGGGTGCGGGTGGCGGGGTCGCACGCGGAGCTGCGGGTGGCCGTGGTGGGGCGGGTGGACCTGATCCCACCCGTTCTGGAGGCTGCGCCCGCCTACGTCGGCGGGCTTTGCTTGGTCGCGGGGCTGGTGAACTTCCTGATCTGGCTGTCCATCGGCCTGATCGGCGGCCAGTGGGACCCCGAGTGGCTGGTGTGGGTGCTGATGAGCTGCGCCCTGCTCGGCGCGGGTGTCTGGGGCGCCCGGCACCGGGACCGCCGGATGCGGAGCAGGGGTACCCCCTGAACCCGTACGGGGGTGGTTTACCGGGCGGGTCCGGATCGGGTAAACTGTGCAAGACTTGCACAATTAATCCGTCCCGCTCCACCCGAGCCGAGTATGGGGGGCCTCCATGCAGGAGAGCGCCGAACAGAGCCGCTCGTCCAGCGGCCTCGCCCGTCGCGTGGTGACGATCGTGTGGGCGATCGTCAGCGGCGTCCAATTCGTGATCTGGCTGCTCATGAGCCTGATCAGCATGTCCGTGAAGTCGCCGTTCTGGCTGTGGACGGTCGGCATCGGCGGTGTCGTGCTGCTGGCCTGGTGGTACTTCGGGTCATCGCGGCGCGGGGAAGGGACCAGGTGAACGAGGTGCCCGTGACCACCCCCGTACAGTCGCCCGTCCAGCTGGACGCGGTGCGCAAGACCTACGGCTCCGGCCCGAGCGCGGTGGAGGCGCTGGGCGGCGTCTCGATCACCTTCCCGGCGGGCAGCTTCACCGCCGTGATGGGCCCGTCCGGCTCCGGCAAGAGCACCCTGCTGCACTGCGCGGCGGGTCTCGACACGCCCACCTCCGGCCGGGTCACCCTGGTCGGCACCGACCTGGCAGGCAAGGACGAGACGGCGCTGACCGAGCTGCGCAGGCAGCACGTGGCGTTCGTGTTCCAGTCCTTCAACTTGATGCCCGCGCTCACCGTCGAGCAGAACGTCAACCTGCCGACGCTGCTCGCGGGCCGCGAGCCCGACCAGGCCTGGGTGAACCAGGTGATCAACCGGGTCGGGCTGACCGAGCGCGTGCACCACCGGCCCGCCGAGCTGTCCGGCGGCCAGCAGCAGCGCGTGGCGATCGCCCGCGCGCTGGCCACCCGGCCCTCCGTGGTGTTCGCCGACGAGCCGACCGGCGCGTTGGACACCAACACCGCGCTGGAGGTGCTCACGCTCATGCGCGAGCTGGTCAGCGCGGGCCAGACCATCGTCATGGTCACCCACGACCCGGTCGCCGCCTCCTTCGCCGACAGCGTGCTGTTCCTGGTCGACGGCCAGATCGTCAACCAGCTGAACTCGCCCGGCGTGGAGCAGGTCGCCGCGACCCTGGCGCACCTCGGCGAGCAGGCCAAGGCCAAGCGGGCACGGGGGCAGCGGTGAACTCACGGCGGGTGATCCTCGGGCTGGCGCTGTCCAGCCTGCGGTACCGCGCGGCGGCGTCGCTGGCGTCGTTCGTCGCGGTGCTGATCGGGTGCGGGCTGCTGATCGCCTGCGCGGGGCTGTTCGAGACCGCGATCGTCGCCCAGGCGCACCCGCAACGGCTGGCGTCCGCGCCGGTGGTCGTCGGCGGGTCCGCGGGGTTCAAGCTGCCGGACGAGGAGTCCGAGGTCGTGCCGTTCGCCGAGCGCGCGCGGCTGACCGCCGACCAGCTGGCCAGGATCCGCGAGGTGGAGGGCGTGCGCGGGGTGGTCGGGGACGTGTCGTTCCCGGTCGTGCTGCTGCGTGACGGCAAGCAGGTGAGCACCGGCGTGCCCACCCTCACCGGGCACGGCTGGGAGTCCGCCGCGCTCGGCGGCTACACCGTCGCGGGCGGCGAGCCGCGTAGCTCCGGCCAGGTCGTGCTCGACCCGTCGTCGGCCGAGGCCGCCGGTGTGGGTCCGGGCGGTCAGGTCGAGCTGGCGGTGGACGGTCGCAAGGAGACGTTCGCGGTCACCGGTGTCGCCACGCCCGCGCGGCAGGTGGACGCGCCCGCGTTCTTCTTCTCGCCCGCGGACGCGCAGCAGTTCGCCACCCACAAGGGCGAGGTCGACCTGGCGGGCGTGTTCCCCGCCGACGGCGTCGACGCCGAGGGGCTGGCCGAGCGGATCGCCGCGCAGGTCCCCGGGGTCACCGCGCTGACCGGTGACGACCGCGGCTCGGCCGAGTTCCACGGCGTGACGGCCAGCGTGCTGCCGCTGATCCTGCTCGCGGCCGTCTTCGGCGGCATGGTCCTTGTGGTCATGGCATTGGTCGTGTCCGCCACGATCAGCCTCACCGTGCGGCAGCGGCAGCAGGAGTTGGCGTTGCTGCGGGCCACCGGTGCCACGCCGAAGCAGGTGCACCGGATGGTGGTCGCCGAGACCATGGCCGTCGGTGCCGCCGCCGCGTTGTTCGGCGCGGTGCTGGGCGTGCTGCTCGGCAACGCGATCTTCGACACCAGCGCGTCGATCGGCATTGTGCCCGAGGAGCTGGTGTTCCAACAGGACATCATCGCGTTCGCCGCGGGCATCCTGGTCACCCTGGGGATCACGCTGGCCGCCGCCTGGTTCTCCGCGCTGGCCGCGGCCCGGTCGCGACCGATCCAGGCGCTGGCCGAGGCATCGATCCCGAACCCGAAGGTGAACCCGTTGCGGCGCACCGGCGCTGGCCTGTTCGGCATCGCCACCGTGCTGCTCGCGGGCACGACGATGTTCATGCCCGCGGACACCGCGTCGGCCATCGGCGGCCCGGCCGTGCTGACCGGCGCGATCGCGGTGGCGCTGCTGGCCCCGGAGGTCATGACCTTCGTGGCCGACCGGTTCGGCCCGTTCATCCGCGGCCTGGCAGGCCGGGACGCCACCCTGGCCGTGATCAACACCCGGGCCCGCGCGGTCGCCTTCGCCGCCGCGCTGACCCCGATCACGCTGGCCAGCGCGGTCGCCCTGGGCAACATCTACGCCGAGACCACCGCGCAGTCCGCGCAGATCTCCGCCTACGCCGACCAGCTCAAGGCCGATGTCGTGGTGGACACCACCGCGGGCGGCATCGGGCCGGACTTGGTGGACGCGGTGCGCCAGACGCCGGGCGTGGCCACGGTGTCCCCGCTGGTGGTCAGCTCCGGCTGGATCGAGCAGCCCTACGACGGCAACGGCAGCGACCCGCTCCGGCTGTTCGGCGTGGCCGCCGAGGACCAGGGCGGCACCGTGCTGGCCACCGAGGTCACCCAGGGCTCGCTCAAGGGCCTGACCGGCGAGACGGTGGCGTTGCCCGAGGCCATCGCGGACGACCTGGAGATCAAGCTCGGCGACCAGGTCACCATGCGGCTCGGCGACGGCGCGCAGGCGCGGGTGACCGTGGTGGCGCTGCTGGACAGCCCGTCCAGCTACGCCAGCATGGTGCTGCCCGCCGACCTGCTCGCCGCGCACAGCACCGCGGGCATGCCCGGCCAGCTGCTGGTCAAGACCTCCGGCGACCCGGACGACGTGGGCCCGGCGATCGCCGCCAAGGCCGCCGCCTGGCCCGGGGTGACCGTCGGCGACTCGGCCGCGCTGACCCAGGACTTCCAGGCCAGCGCCGATGTCGAGGCGATGATCAACTACCTGCTGGCGGTGCTGGCCATCGCCTATGCCGCGATCGCCGCGGTGAACACCATCGCGGTGGCCGTGCTGGCCAGGCGCCGGGAGTTCGGCGCGCAGCGGCTGGCGGGCGCCTCGCGCGGCCAGGTGCGCCGGATGCTGATGGTCGAGGGCGGCATCGTCGGCGTCACCGGGTTGGCGCTGGGCACGGCGATCTCGCTGTTCACCGTGCTGCCGATGGCGATCTCGACCGGGGAGATCATCCCGTCCGGACCGGTCTGGGTGTTCCTCGGTGTGGTGCTGGCGATCCTGCTGATCGTCTGGCCGGTCACCGCGCTGTCCGCGCGGCTGGCCATGCGGCTCAGCCCGATGGAGGCAGTGCGCGCGCCCGGTCAATAGACCCGGATACGCGCCGAGGCAGTACCCCGACCGATAGGGGTGTGCGGGCCGATCCGGTGTGGATAGCCTCGAACGAGGCCATTCCGCACCGGGTCGGCCCGGTCTCTTTCTGGAGTGTTTCCCATGCGCGTCTTGCTGGCCGTTCCCCCGTCGCCCACGCGTTTGCGCAACCTGGTCCCGCTCGCTTTCGCGTTGCGCGTCGCGGGGCATGACGTGAAGGTGGCCGGGCGGTCCGCCTTCGTCGGGGACATCCTGGACACCGGTTGTGTCGCCGTCGAGCTGGAGGACGGTGACGCAGGCTCGTTGTCGGAGTCCACGGCGTTGGTGGAGTTCGCCGAGCTGTGGCGGCCGGATGTGGTGGTCGCGGACGGGCAGGCCGCTGCCGGAGTCCAGGCGGCACGGGCTGTCGGGGCGAAGTCGGTCCGGTTCCTGGGCGCGTCGGATGTGCTGGGGGACAACGAGTTCGACGCGGACATCACGCTGGACACCGTGCCCGTCTCGCTGCGCGGCGGCGAGGGTGTGCGGGCTGTCCGGCATGTGCCGCACTTCGGGCCCGCGGAGGTGCCGGACTGGTTGCGGCGCAAGACCCGGCGCGCGCGTGTGCTGCTGTCCGTAGGGGATCCCGAGCCGCTCACGGCCGCTTTCGCGGCAATCGGTGAGGTCCCGGCCGAGGTCGTGTGTGCGGCCGACCCGGAGCGGTTGCCGGACGGGATCACCGTGCCCGCCAATGTGAAGATCGTCGACGCTGCCCCGCCCGCCGCGCTGCTGCCCACCTGCGCCGCCGTCGTGCATGACGGCGATGTCGCCCTGGCGCACGCGGCCGTCTCCTATGGACTCCCGCAGCTTTCCCTCGCCGACAACGCCTTCGCCGCCCGGATCGCCGGTTCCGGCGCCGGATTCGTGGGTGTCGAGCACATGACCGAGCTTCTCGGTGAGACCGTCCGGGACGCGGCGGCCGTGCTGCGTGGTGAGATCGAGGCATTGCCCGCGCCACGCGCGGTGGTGGCCGAACTCGCACGGTGATCGGGGTGGGCGATTGTGGGGCCGTCCCTCCCGCGTTAGGGGTGGGGCGGCTTATCAGCCCTAGGTAGCGTTTTCGGCGTGACACGTTCCACCCCTTCCGCGGTTAGGTGGTCGATTACGTGAGTACCGGGAATCCGAACGCCGAGAACGAGCAGAAGCTGCTCGACTATCTCAAGCGTGCGACCACCGACCTGCGTGAGGCCAAACTGGCGTTGCGGCGGGAACGGCAGCGCGACACCGAGCCGATCGCCATCGTCGGCATGGCCTGCCGCTACCCGGGCGGGGTGCGCTCCCCGGAGGACCTCTGGGACCTGGTCGCCACCGGCACCGACGCCGTCAGCACGTTCCCCACCGACCGCGGCTGGGCGCTGGACTCCCTCTACGACCCGACGCTCGAACGGCCGGGCAGCACGAACACCCGCGAGGGCGGGTTCCTGCACGACGCCGCCGAGTTCGACCCGCTGTTCTTCGGCATCTCCCCGCGCGAGGCCCTGGCCATGGACGCCCAGCAGCGGCTGCTGCTGGAGACCGCGTGGACCGCGCTGGAACGCGCCGGGATCGTGCCGGAGTCGTTGCGCGGCAGCGCGACCGGCGTGTTCGCGGGCGTCATGTACCACGACTACGCGGGCCACGCGGCCGCCGGGAACCTGGTGTCCGGCCGGGTCGCCTACGCGCTCGGCCTGGAGGGCCCGGCGGTCTCGGTGGACACCGCCTGTTCGTCCTCTTTGGTCGCCCTGCACTGGGCAGCGCAGGCGCTGCGCCGCGGCGACTGCACGATGGCCCTGGTCGGCGGCGTGACCGTGATGGCCACCCCGGACACCTTCGTCTACTTCAGCGAGCAGCGCGGCCTGTCCGACGACGGCCGCTGCAAGGCTTTCGCGGGCGCCGCCGACGGCACCGGCTGGGGTGAGGGCGCGGGCGTGCTGGTCGTCGAGAAGCTCTCCGACGCGCATCGACTCGGCCACGAGGTGCTCGCGATCGTCCGCTCCGGCGCGGTGAACTCCGACGGCGCGTCCAGCGGCCTGACCGTCCCGAATGGACCAGCACAGCAGCGGGTGATTCGCAAGGCGCTGGCGGTGGCCGGGCTGACCACCGCCGATGTCGACCTGGTCGAGGGGCACGGCACCGGCACCAGACTGGGCGACCCGATCGAGGCACAGGCCCTGCTGGCCACCTACGGGCAGGACCGCGTCGAGCCGCTGCGGCTGGGGTCGTTGAAGTCGAACATCGGGCACACGCAGGCCGCCGCCGGGGTCGGCGGCGTGATCAAGGTCGTGCAGGCCATCCGGCACGGGGTCATGCCAAGGACGCTGCACGTGGACACGCCCTCGCCGCACGTGGACTGGTCGGCGGGCGCGGTCGAACTGCTGACCGAGGCGCGGCCGTGGCCCGAGGTGGACCGGCCGCGCCGGGCGGCGGTGTCGTCGTTCGGCATCAGCGGCACCAACGCGCACGTGATCATCGAGCAGGCCGAGCCGATCGAGGCGGAGCAGGCTTCCGGGACCGTGCCGGTGGCCGCGTGGGCGTTGTCGGCAGACGCGCCGGACGCCTTGGCCGCGCAGGCTCGCGCGCTGCTTTATTCCACAGTGGACGGATCGGCCGCGGACATCGCTCTGTCGCTGGTCACGACCCGGTCGCAGCACGACTACCGCGCCGTGGTCGTGGGCGCCGACGAGACCGAGCTGCGCGCCGGTCTGGCGGCATTGGCGGAGGACGCCGACGCGGCGAACCTGGTGCGGGACCGGCGGGGGATCGGACGCACGGCGTTCCTGTTCACCGGCCAGGGCGCCCAGCGCGCGGGCATGGGAGCGGGCCTGGCGGCCGCGTACCCGGTGTTCGCCGAGGAGTTCGCGAAGGTGTGCGCGGCACTCGCGCCGCACCTGGACGAGCCGTTGGATTTCGACGACGCGGAAGCGCTGGAGCAGACCGGGACCACGCAGCCCGCGATCTTCGCGATCGAGGTGGCGCTGTTCCGGCTGCTGGAGTCCTGGGGCGTGCGGCCGGACTGCCTGCTCGGGCACTCGATCGGCGAGATCGCGGCCGCGCATGTCGCCGGTGTGCTGTCGCTGGACGACGCGAGCCTGCTGGTGGCCTCCCGTGCCCGGCTCATGCAGGCCCTGCCGACCGGCGGCGCGATGGTGGCGGTCCGCGCGACCGAGGCCGAGGTGACGCCGCTGCTCACCGACGGCGTGGGCATCGCGGCGATCAACGGCCCCGACTCGGTGGTGGTGTCCGGGACCGAGGAGGCCGTGCAGGCGGTGGTCGAGCAGTTCACCGGCCGCCAGACCTCGCGGCTGCGAGTGTCGCACGCGTTCCACTCGCCGCTGATGGAGCCGATGCTGGCCGAGTTCGAGGTGATCGCGCGCAAGCTCACCTACCGGCGGCCGGAGATCCCGATCGTGTCCACGGTCGCCCCGGGCGTGGACATGACCGACCCGGAGTACTGGGTGCGCCAGGTCCGGTCGGCCGTCCGGTTCGACGAGGGGCTGCGCGCGCTGGTCGCCGACGAGGTCCGGACGTTCGTGGAGATCGGCCCGAGCGCGGTGCTCACCGCAGCCGGTCGGGCCGCGCTGGACACCGAGGACTGCGAGGTCGCGTTCATCCCGGCCCTGCGCAAGGACCGCGAGGAAGCCCCGACCGTCGTCGCCGCCCTCGCCGCCCTGCACGCACGCGGCGTCCCCGTCGACTGGGCGGCCTTCTACCCGGGCGCCCGCCGCGTCGCCCTGCCCACCTACGCGTTCCGCCGCGACCACTACTGGCTCCCCGCCATCACCACGTCCGGCGACGCCTCCGGCCACGGCCAGCTCCCGGCCGATCACCCGATGCTCAGCGCCGTCGTGCGTGTGCCGGATGCCGACACGCTTGTGCTGACCGGCAGGCTCTCCGCCGCGACCGTGCCGTGGGTCGCCGATCACGTGGTGCTCGGATCGGTACTGCTGCCGGGCACCGCGTTCGTCGAACTCGCCCGCCGCGCCGCCGAGGAGGCAGGCTGCGCGGGCGTCGACGAACTCACGCTGGAAGCCCCGCTGGTGCTGGCCGAGGGCGCGTCGGTGCAAATCAGCGTGGAGGCCGAGGACGATGGCCGCCGCCCCTTTGCCATCCACTCCCGCACCGGGGACATCTGGACCCGGCACGCGAGCGGCTTCCTGGGCGGGGGAGCGGAGGCCGACTTCGACTTCGCCGAGTGGCCGCCCGCCGGTGCCGCCGAGGTCCCGCTGGGCGACCCGTACGAGCTGCTCGCCGAGCTCGGCTACGACTACGGCCCCGCCTTCCAGGGCCTGCGCGCGATGTGGCGGGCGGGCGAGGACGTGTTCGCCGAGGTGGCCCTGCCGGACGGCGCCGAGGCCCGCGACTACGGCCTGCACCCGGCCCTGTTCGACGCCGCCATGCACGCCAACCTGCTCGGCCCGGCGTCCGAAAACGACACAGCAGGCGAGGCCGCGCCCATGCTGCCCTTCTCCTTCTCCGGCGTCAGCACGCACGCGTCGGGCGCGGGCTCGGTCCGCGTGCGGGTGTCGCCCACCGGCCCGGACACGATCTCGCTCCGGATCGCCGACAACACCGGCGCCCCCGTGCTCACCGTCGCCGAACTCGCCGCCCGCCCGCTGACCGCCGACAAGCTGGCCGCCCGCCGCGACTCCCTGTTCACCCTGAACTGGGAACCCGCGACCGGCACCGACGCCACCGCCGACCTCCGCAGGTTTGCGGTGTCCACTCAGGACGGACCGGTGCCGGGTGCGGCCCGCGCGGCCGCCGGACAGGTGCTCGCCGCCATCCAGGACGCGCTCGCCGAGCCCGACGGCCCCCGGCTCGCCGTGATCACCCGCCGGGCGGTCTCCGTCGCCGGGGAGGACGTCGACCCCTCGGTGATCGCCGTGTGGGGCCTGGTGCGGGCCGCCGAGGCGGAGAACCCGGGCCGGTTCGTGCTGGTCGACACCGACGACGACCCCGCTCCGGGCCTGGCCACCGGCGAACCCGAGGTCGCGGTCCGCGAAGGCCGCGCCTACGTCCCCCGCCTGCGTCCCGCGCAGGCCGCCGAGGGTGACCTGAACTGGAATCCCGACGGCACCGTCCTTATCACCGGCGGTACCGGTGGCCTGGGCGCCGTCGTCGCGCGTCACCTCGTGACCGAGCACGGCGTCCGGCACCTCCTCCTCGCCGGCCGTCGTGGCATCGACGCCCCCGGGGCCCAGGCCCTGCGCGACGAACTCACCGACCTGGGCGCGGACGTCACCGTCGCGGCCTGCGACGTCACCGACGCCGACTCGGTCCGCGCCCTCGTCGCCGACACGCGGCTCACCGCCGTGATCCACGCGGCGGGCGTGCCCTCCGGCGGCCGGGTCGAGTCGCTCACCGACACGGAGGTCGACCGGGTGTTCGCCCCCAAGGTCGACGGCGCCTGGCACCTGCACGAGGCCACCCGGGACCACGACCTCGCCGCCTTCGTCCTGTTCTCCTCCGCCGCGAGCACCATCCTCGCCGCCGGACAAGCCGCCTACGCCGCCGCCAACGGCTTCCTCGACGAACTGGCCCGCCACCGCCGCGCCAACGGCCTCCCGGCCACCTCGCTCGGCTGGGGCGCCTGGGCCGAGGACGGCGGCATGGCGGGCGAGCTCGACGACGCCGACCGGCGCAGGCTCAGGCGCCTGGGCACCCCGCCCATGGCCACCGCGGACGCGTTGCGGCTGCTCGACGTGTCGCTCGTCAGCAGCGAGCCGGTGCTGACGCCGATGACCCTCGATCTCGCCGCGCTGCGCGCCCGGACCGACCTGCCGCAGGCACTGCGCGGTCTGGTCCGGACTGCGGCGCCGCGGCGGGCGGCCGGGCGGCCTGACGGCGCGGTCGCCGCCCGGCTCGCCGCGCTGCCCACGCAGGCCCGTGAGCCCTACCTGCTGGACGTGGTCGCCGAGCAGGTCGCGGCCGTGCTCGGGTTCGCGTCGGCCGCGGTCGTCGAGCCGGACCGGGCCTTCCAGGAGATGGGTTTCGACTCGCTCACGGCCGTCGAGCTGCGCAACCACCTGGGCGCGCTGACCGGTCTGAAGCTGACCGCGACCGTCGTGTTCGACCACCCCACGCCCGCCGCGCTGGCCCGCAGGCTGCACGAGCTGCTCGGTGCCGTCGGCGGCGCGGCCGATCCGGTGCTGGCCCAGATCGACCGCCTGGAGGTCCTGCTCGCCCAGGTCACCGGGTCGCTCAACGGATCAACCGCCAAGGTCACGGCCCGGCTCGACGCGCTCGTTCGCAAATGGACAGACGGCAATACCGAGCAGCAGACAGATGTGGGCAGCGCTACCGACGACGAGCTTTTCGCCCTGCTGGACGACGAATTGGGCACGGCATGAACGGGAACGCCATGGGCAACGAGGACAGGCTTCGCGACTACCTGAAGCGCGCCACCACCGATCTGCAGCAGGCCCGGCGCAGGCTGCGCGAGCTGGAGGCCAGGGACACCGAGCCGATCGCCGTGGTCGGCATGAGCTGCCGCTACCCAGGCGGTGCCGCCACCCCGGACGAGCTGTGGCGGCTGGTCGACGAGGGCCGGGACGTGATCGGCGAGTTCCCGGCCGACCGCGGCTGGGACGTCGAGGGCGTCTACGACCCGACCCCGGAGCGGCCCGGCAAGACCTACACCCGGCACGGCGGCTTCCTCTACGACGCGGCCGGTTTCGACGCCGAGTTCTTCGGCATCAGCCCGCGCGACGCCCGCCGGGCCGACCCGCAGCAGCGGATCCTGCTGGAGGCGTCCTGGGAGGCCGTCGAGCGCGCCGGGATCGACCCGCGCTCGCTCAAGGGCAGCCCGACCGGCGTCTACGCGGGCGTCATGTACCACGACTACAGCGGCGGCAGCCCGGACGGCAGCCTCGTCTCCGGCCAGGTCTCCTACACGCTCGGCCTGGAGGGCCCGTCGATCTCCGTCGACACCGCCTGCTCGTCCTCCCTGGTCGCCCTGCACCTCGCCGCCCAGGCCCTGCGCCGCGGCGACTGCACCCTCGCGCTGGCGGGCGGTGTCGCGGTGATGGGCACGCCCGAGATGTTCATCGACTTCTGCAGCCGCCGCGGCCTGGCCGCCGACGGGCGCAGCAAGTCCTTCTCCGACGACGCCGACGGCACCTCGTGGGCCGAGGGCGTCGGCGTGCTGGTGCTGGAGCGCCTGTCCGACGCCCAGCGCAACGGCCACCGGATCCTGGCGGTCGTGCGCGGTTCTGCGGTCAACCAGGACGGTGCCAGCAACGGCTTCTCCGCCCCCAACGGCCCGTCCCAGGTCCGGGTGATCGAGGCCGCGCTGGCCGACGCCGGGCTCACGGTGTCCGATGTGGACGCGGTGGAGGCGCACGGCACCGGCACCGCGCTGGGCGACCCGATCGAGGCACAGTCATTGCTGGAGACCTACGGCACCCGCACCGCGGGCGTGCCGCTGCTGCTCGGTTCGATCAAGTCCAACATGGGCCACCCGCAGGCCGCCGCCGGGGTCGCGGGCGTGATCAAGATGATCCAGGCGCTGCGGCACGCCCGGCTGCCCAAGACCCTGCACCTGGGCACCCCGTCGTCGCACGTGGACTGGTCGGCAGGCGCGGTCGAGCTGCTGGCCGAGTCCCGTGACTGGCCTGCGGTGGACCGGCCTCGGCGCGGCGCCGTCTCGTCGTTCGGCGTGAGCGGCACCAACGCGCACGTGATCCTCGAACAGGCGCCGGAAACCGAAGAACCCGAGGCCATCGAGTCCGTGGTCGGCCCGTTGGTGATCTCTGCCAAGACCGTCGCCGCGCTGGCGGACGCCGCCGGTCGGATCGCCGCGCACATCGAGGGCTCGGCCGACCCCCTGCCCGACATCGCGCACACGCTTGCCACCGGCCGCAGCCGCTTCGACCAGCGTGCCGTCGTGATCGCCCAGGACCGCGACCAGGCCGCCGCCGCACTGCGCGAGCTGGCCGCCGGTGGGTCGCGCCCGGACGTGGTCACCGGCACCGCCGACACGCGCGGCAAGACCGTGTTCGTCTTCCCCGGCCAGGGCTCGCAGTGGACCGGCATGGCGACCCGACTGCTCACCCAGTCGCCGGTGTTCGCCGCGCGCATGGCCGAGTGCGACGCCGCGCTGCGCGAGTTCACCGACTGGTCCGTCCTCGCCGTCCTGCACGGCGAGCCGGGCACCCCGCCCGAGGACCGGGTCGACGTCGTGCAGCCGATGCTGTGGGCGGTCATGGTGTCGCTGGCCGAGGTCTGGCGCGCGCACGGCGTCGAGCCGGACATGGTGATCGGCCACTCGCAGGGCGAGATCGCCGCCGCCACCGTCGCCGGATCCCTGTCCCTCCAGGACGGTGCGCGCGTGGTCGCCCTACGCAGCAAGGCGATCGGCGAGAAGCTCGGCGGTCTGGGTGGCGGCATGCTCGCAGCGGGCCTGCCCGCGACCGAACTGGCCAAGCGACTGTCCGCATGGGACGGTCGGATCTCGATCGCCGCCGACAACGGCGCGTCCTCCGCCGTGCTCTCCGGCGACGGGGACGCGCTCGACGAACTGCGTGACCAGTTGGTCGAGGAGGGCTTACGGGCCAAGCGGGTCCCGGTGGACTACGCCTCGCACTCCGCGCACGTCGAGCACCTCGCCGACCGCCTGTTCGCCGACCTCGGTCCGATCACGCCGCAGGCAGGCGCGGTCGCCATGACCTCGACGGTGAACGAGGAACCGATCGGCGCGGACACGGTCGACGCCCGCTACTGGTTCGACAACCTGCGCCGCACGGTCCGCTTCGCGCCGGTCGTCGCGCGCCTCGCGGCGGCGGGCTACACCCGGTTCGTCGAGATCAGCCCGCACCCGGTGCTGAACATGAGCATCCAGGAGACGCTCGACGATGGCGGCCACACCGGCGTGGTCGTCGGCACCCTGCGCCGCGCGGAGGGCGACCTGCCCCGGTTCGCCACCTCGCTGGCCGAGCTGCACGTGCGCGGCGGGGCCGCCGACTGGGCCGCGCTGGTCCCGGGTGCCCGCCCGGTCGAGCTGCCCACGTACCCGTTCCAGCACAAGCGTTTCTGGCTCGACGACGAGGGCGCCGACCAGCTGGCCGTGTTGTCCGAGGCCGCCGCAACCGACCAGGCTTTCTGGCAGGACGTGGCTGAGGGTGACGTGGACGCGCTCGCCGTCCGGTTGGGCGTGGAGGCCGCGCCACTGGCCGAGGTCGTGCCCGCGCTGGCGGCCTGGCACCGACAGGGCACCGAACTGTCCACCGTGGACTCGTGGCGTTACCGCGTCTCCTGGGTCCCGCTCACCGGCGTGCCCGCCTCCGGCCTGACCGGCCGCTGGCTGGTCGTCGTCCCGTCCGACGTCCCCGCCGCCGCGGACCTGGCAGACGCGCTCGCCGACCAGGGCGACATCGTCACGGTCACCGCCGAGACCCCGGTCGAGCGGTCCGCCCTCTCCGGCCTCCTCGCGGGCGCCGCCGCGTCGGGCTCCTTCGACGGCGTGCTCTCGCTGCTGGCCCTCGACACCCGCGAACACCCGCTGGGCCCCGCGCTCGGCACCCCGGTCGCCGCGACCATCACCCTGCTCCAGTCCCTGGCCGACACCGGACTCGGCGTCCCCGCCTGGGTCGTCACCCGGGGCGCGGTCGCCGTCGACCCGTTCTCCGCCGCCGACCCCGACGCGGGCGCGGTCTGGGGCCTTGGCACGATCGCGGCCCTGGACCGGCCCGGCACCTGGGGCGGCCTGGTCGACCTCGGCGACACCGCCGCACCCGACGAGGTGGCCAGGCTGGCCGCCGTGCTGTCCGGTGTGGACAGTGAGGACCAGGTGGCGATCCGGCCGTCCGGGGTGTTCGGCAAGCGCATGGTCCACGCCCCGCGCCCGGACACGGCGGTCGAACCGTGGCGGCCGCGCGGAACCGTACTGGTCACCGGCGGTACCGGCGCGGTCGGTGGGCATGTCGCCCGCTGGCTGGCCGAGCGCGGCGCCGAGCACCTCGTGCTCACCAGCCGCCGTGGTCTCGACGCCGACGGCGCTCGCGAACTGGTGGACGAGCTGGCCAAGGTGGGCACCCGCGTCACCGTCGCGGCCTGCGATGTCGCCGACGAGCAGGCGCTGAAGTCCTTGCTGTCGGAGCACCCGCCGACCGCCGTCGTGCACGCGGCCGGGGTGCTCACCGCCGAGTCGCCGCTGGCCGAGGTCACCGCGGCGGAGTTCGCCGCCGCCACCCGCGCCAAGGTCGTCGGCGCCGCGCTGCTGGACGAACTGCTGGGTGCCGACCTGGACGCGTTCGTCCTGATGTCCTCGGGCGCCGCCGTCTGGGGCAGCTCCGGCCGCCCCGCCTACGCCGCGGGCAACGCCTACCTCGACGCCCTGGTCCGCCGTCGCCGCGCCGCCGGGCGCCCCGCGACCGCCGTGGCCTGGGGCGCCTGGGGTGGCGGCGGCATGGTCGACGCCGAGGCGAGCGCCATGCTCAACCGCATGGGCCTCGCCGAGATGGCCCCCGAGCTGGCCGTCCGCGCACTGGGCCAGGCAATCGACCACGACGAGGCGCACCTGGTCGTCGCCGACGTCGACTGGGCCGCGTTCGCCCCGGTCTACCAGCTCGCCCGGCCGCGTCCGCTGCTGCGCGCTCTGCCCGAGGTGGCTGCCGACGAGGCGCCGGAGACCGACAGCGCCGACGCGGGCGACCTGCGCGGCAAGCTCGCCGGGCGCACCCCGCCCGAGCAGCAGCGGACCCTGCTGGACCTGGTCCGCGGCCAGGTCGCCGCCGTCGCAGGCTACGACGGCGCGTCCGCCGTCGAACCGACCCGCGCGTTCAAGGAACTCGGCTTCGACTCGGTCACCGCCGTCGACCTGCGCAACCGGCTCGGCGCCGCGACCGGCCTCAAGCTGCCCGCCACCGTCGCCTTCGACCACGTCAACCCCAAGGCCCTGGCCGACCACCTGGCGACCCACCTCTGCGACGCCCCCACCGAGGTGCCGTTGGAGGTCGAGCTGGACCGGCTGGAGGCCCTCACCGCGGGGCTCGACGCCGAGCAGATCGACCGGGCCCGCGTGCTGGCCCGCCTGCAGGCCATGGTCTCCGCCGTGCACAAGACCCTCGCGGGCGGCGAGACCAGCGCGGGCGACGCACTCGACACCGCCACCACCGACGAGCTGTTCGCCCTCATCGACAGCGAGCTCGGCGCCTGACGGCTTTCCAGCCATCACCCGCCGGTTCCCCAGTCCGCACCACGCTCTCCTTCCCCCCGCCCGCACCACGCTCTCCTTCCCCCGCCCGCCCGCACCACCCGCCCGGAAGCGACAAGAAGGCGTTCACGATGACTGACGAAAGCAAGCTGGTCGACTACCTGAAGCGGGTGACCGCCAACCTCCAGCAGACCCAGGCGCGGCTGCGCGAGGTCGAGGCCGCGGCGGCCGAGCCGATCGCCGTCGTCTCGCTGGCCTGCCGCTACCCCGGCGAGGTGCGCACGCCGGAGGACCTGTGGGAGCTGGTGGCGGGCGGCGGCGACGCGGTCGGCCCGTTCCCCACCGACCGCGGCTGGAATCTCGACGCCCTGTTCGACGCCGACCCGGACAACCCCGGCACCAGCTATGTCAGCGAGGGCGGGTTCGTCCACGAGGTGGCCCGCTTCGACGCCCCGTTCTTCGGCATCTCGCCGCGCGAGGCGCTGGCCATGGACCCGCAGCAGCGGCTGGCGCTGGAGCTGGCCTGGGAGAGCCTGGAGCGGGCGGGCATCGCGCCGCACTCGCTGGCGGGCGCGCAGGTCGGCGTGTTCGTCGGCAGCGGCGACCAGGACTACTACGACGAGCTGCCCGCGTCCGTGCTGGCGGGCGAGGTCGAGGACTACCTGAGCACGGGCAACGCGGGCTCGGTCATCTCCGGCCGCGTCGCCTACGCGCTCGGCCTGCAGGGCCCGGCGCTGACCGTCGACACCGCGTGCTCGTCGTCGCTGGTCGCGATCCACCTGGCCGTGCAGGCACTGCGGCAGCGCGAGTGCTCGCTGGCGCTGGCCGGTGGCGTGATGGTCATGTCGCGGCCCGGCCCGTTCCTGGCGTTCAGCCGCCAGCGCGGCCTCGCGCCAGACGGCCGCTGCAAGCCGTTCTCCGACAGCGCCGACGGCACCGGCTGGGCCGAGGGCGCGGGCACGATCCTGCTGGAGCGCCTGTCCGACGCGCGCCGCAACGGCCACCCGGTGCTCGCCGTCATCCGGGGCAGCGCGGTCAACTCCGACGGCGCGTCCAACGGCCTCACCGCCCCCAACGGCCCTTCCCAGCAGCGGGTCATCCGGCAGGCGCTGGCCAACGCGGGGCTGTCGGCGTCCGATGTGGACGCGGTGGAGGGCCACGGCACCGGCACCACCCTGGGCGACCCGATCGAGGCGCAGGCCGTCCTCGCCACCTATGGGCAGGATCGGGAACGCCCGCTCTACCTGGGTTCCCTCAAATCCAACATCGGGCACGCGCAGGCGGCGGCCGGTGTCGGCGGTGTCATCAAGATGGTGCTGGCGTTACGCAACGGCCTGCTGCCCAAGACCCTGCACGTCACCGAGCCGTCGACGGCGGTCGACTGGACGGCGGGCAATGTCGAGCTGTTGACCGACGCCCGACCGTGGGCGGCGGGGGAGAAGCCCCGGCGGGCGGGTATCTCCTCGTTCGGCGTGAGCGGTACCAACGCGCACGTGATCGTCGAGGAGGCTCCGGCGACGGAGCCGACCAAGCAGACGGAAGCGGGCTGGCCCAAGGACGTGCCGGTCCCGCTTCCGTTGTCCGGCCATGGTTCCACGGCTCTGGCGGCACAGGCGGGCATCCTGTCCGAGGTCGCTGCGTCCACCCTGGACCTCGGGTTCTCGCTGGCCACTTCGCGCTCCCCGCTGACTCACCGCGCGGTCGTGCTGGCGGAGACCGCCGACGAGGCGCGGGACGGTATCGCCGCTCTGGCCACGGGTAGCGTCGCCCCGGGGCTGGTCACCGGCACCCGGCTGGAAGGGCTCACCGCGTTCCTGTTCACCGGCCAGGGCGCCCAGCGGAGCGGCATGGGGTCGGGGCTGGCGGCCGCATTCCCGGTTTTCGCCGAGGCATTCGACGAGGTGTGCGCGGCGCTGGACCGGCACCTGGACCGTCCACTCAAGACTGTCATCGCGGCCGAGCCGGAGCTGATCGCGCAGACCGGCTACACCCAGCCCGCGTTGTTCGCCATCGAGGTCGCGGTGTTCCGGCTACTGGCCTCCTGGGGCGTGCGGCCGGACTTCCTGATCGGCCACTCCGTCGGCGAGCTGGCCGCCGCGCACGTCGCCGGGGTGCTGTCCCTGGCCGACGCGGCCACCCTGGTCACCGCGCGCGCCCGGCTCATGCAGGCGCTGCCGACCGGCGGCGCGATGATCGCCGTGCAGGCCACGGAGGACGAGGTCACCCCGCTGCTCACCAAGGGCGTCAGCCTGGCGGCGATCAACGGGCCGGACTCGGTCGTGCTGTCCGGTGACGAGAAGGCCGTGGAGGCCGTGGTCGCGCGGTTCGCGGACCGGAAGACCTCGCGGCTGCGGGTGTCGCACGCGTTCCACTCGCCGCTGATGGAGCCGATGCTGGCCGAGTTCGCCGCCATCGCGGGCACGCTCGCCTACCAGGCGCCGACGATCCCGATCGTCTCCAACGTCACCGGCACGGTCGCCGGGGCCGAGATCGCCACGCCCGGGTACTGGGTCGAGCACGTCAAGGCCGCCGTCCGCTTCCACGACGGCATCAGCACGCTGGCCGCCCAGGGCGTCTCCCGGTTCGTCGAGGTCGGCCCGGACGGCGTGCTGACCGCGCTGGCCCGCCCGCACATCGACGGCCTCGCCGTCCCGGTGCTGCGCAAGGACCGCGCGGAGGCAAGCGCCGCGCTCACCGCCGTCGCCGAGCTGTTCGTCAGCGGACTCACCCCCGACTGGGCCGCGCTGTTCGCCGGTAGCGGCGCCCGGCGCGTCGACCTGCCCACCTACGCGTTCCAGCGCAAGCGCTACTGGATCGACGCCCGCGCCAACCGCGACGAGCTCACCGCCGCCGGTCTTGTCATGGCCGGTCACCCGCTGCTCGGCGCGGCCGTCACGCTCGCCGACACCGACGGCGTGGTGCTCACCGGGCGCCTGTCCGTCGAGACCCACCCATGGCTGGCCGAGCACCGGCTGGGCGAGCTGGTCACCGTTCCCGGCACGGCGTTCCTGGAGCTGGCGGTCCGCGCGGGCGACCAGGTGAACTGCGGCCGGATCGAGGAACTGACGCTCGGCGCGCCACTGGTGCTGCCCGAGCGTGGCGGCGTCCAGGTGCAGGTGGCCGTGGGCGCGGCGGGGGAGCGGGGCATCCGTTCCCTGACCATCCACTCACGACCGGAGAGCGCCGAGGCCGACGAGCCGTGGACCTCGCACGCCGGTGGTTCCCTCGCGCCCCAGACGCACAGTGGCGAGGCGCTGACCGAGTGGCCGCCCGCCGGTGCCGAGGCCGTGGCGATCGATGGGCTGTACGACGACTTCGCCGACACCGGCCTGCGCTACGGGCCGCTGTTCCGGTCGCTGCGTGCCGTGTGGCAGCGGGATCGGGAGGTGTTCGCCGAGGTCGTGCTGCCTGGTGATAGTGACACTGCCGGTGATGTCCATCGATACTTCCTGCACCCCGCCGCTCTCGACGCCGCGACGCACGCCCTGCGCGTGGCAGGCGGCGGAGACGGTGGCGTCGGCCGGGTCCCGTTCTGCTGGACCGGTGTCGAGCTGCACGCGACCGGCGCGTCCGCGCTGCGCGTCCGGTTCACCCCGACCAGCGGCGACGACTTCCGCGTCACCCTCGCCGACACCACCGGCGCCCCGGTCGCCACCGTCGCCGAGACCGTCTTCCGCGCCTTCACCACGCCCGTCGCCGCCCCGACCGACCCGCTCTACCGGGTGGAATGGCGGCCGGTCACCGCAGACTCCACTGTGGACACCGCCGGTGTGGAGATCCTGGACGTCACCGGGTCCACCGGCACGGCCGAGGAGACGCACGCCCTGACCCACCGCGTGCTGGCCGCCGTGCAGGACTGGCTCGGCCGCGCGCACCCTGAACAGGCCCGACTGGTGATCGTCACCCGGGGTGCGGCAGGTGACGTGATCACCGACCTGGCCGCCTCCGCCGCCTGGGGCCTGGTGCGGTCGGCGCAGGAGGAGAACCCGGACGCGTTCGTGCTGCTCGACACCGACGGCACGCCCGCCGAGACCCTGCTCCCGCGCGTGCTGGCCACCGGGGAACCGCAGGTCGTCGCCCGGGGCGGCGAGCTGTTCGCGCCCCGCGTGGTCCGGGTCGCGACCGACGCCGAGCCCGCCCGCCTGGACACCCAGGGCACCGTCCTGATCACCGGCGCGTCCGGCGCGATCGGCGGACAGCTGGCCTGGCACCTGGTCACCGAGCACGGTGCCCGCAACCTGCTGCTGCTCGGCCGCCGCGAGACCCCGGAGCTGGCCCGGCTGGCCACCGCGCTCGGCGAGGTCGGCGTCACCGTCACGATCGCCCGGTGCGACATCGCCGACCGGGACGCCCTCGCGGCGGCCCTCGCCGCCATCCCGGCCGACGCGCCGCTGGCCGCCGTGATCCACGCGGCCGGTGTCCTCGACGACGGCATCGTGACCTCGCTGACCCCGGAGCGCGTGGACACCGTACTGCGCCCCAAGGTCGACGGCGCGCTGAACCTGCACGAGCTGACCCGGGACGCCGACCTGGCCGCGTTCGTCCTGTTCTCCTCGGTCTCCGGCGTGCTCGGCGGCCCCGGCCAGGGCGCCTACGCCGCCGCCAACGCCTTCCTGGACGCCCTCGCCGTGCACCGCGTCGCCGCAGGCCTGCCCGGCCTGTCGATCGACTGGGGCCTGTGGGGCGAGATCGGCGGCATGGGCGGCACGCTGTCCGCCGAGGACCTGGCCCGGCTCGCGTCGGGCGGTATCGTCCCGATGTCCACTTCGGACGCCCTGGTCCGGTTCGACCGGGCGCTTGTCGCGGGTGGCGCGGCGATCGTCGCGGCCAAGCTGGACCTGCCCGCGCTGCGCAGGCTCGACCGCGTCCCGCGGGCGCTCACCGACCTGACCGGCCGCTCGACCCGCCGCGTCGCCGTCAGCGCCGCCGGTGACGGCCCGGTCGACTCGTTCGCCGCGAGGCTGCGCGCGCTGCCCGCCGAGGACCGCGCCGACGCCGTGCTGGAACTGGTCCGCGGCCACGCCGCCACCGTGCTCGGCTACGGCGGCGCGCACGACATCGAGCCCACCGCCCAGTTCCAGACGCTCGGCTTCGACTCGCTCACCGCGATCGAGCTGCGCAACGGCCTCACCGCCGCCACCGGCCGCCGCCTGCCTGCCACGCTGATCTTCGACTACCCGACGCCCGCCACTCTCGCCGCGCACCTGCTCGCGGAGACGGCAGGCGAGGAAACCGTCGTGGCCACCAAGGTCCGCACCAACGACGACGAGCCGATCGCGATCGTCGGCATGGCCTGCCACCTGCCCGGCGGCGTGACCTCGCCGGAGCAGCTGTGGGCGCTGGTCGCCGAGGGCCGGGACGCCATCGGCGACTTCCCCACCGACCGCGGCTGGGACGTGGCGGGCCTGCTCGACCCGACCGGCCGCCGCCCCGGCACCACCTACGTCGCGCGCGGCGGCTTCGTCCACGACGCGGGCGACTTCGACCCCGGCTTCTTCGGCATCTCGCCCAAGGAGGCCCCGGCCATCGACCCGCAGCAGCGCCTGCTGCTGCAAGCCTGCTGGGAGGCGCTGGAGCGCGGCGGCATCGACCCGCTCTCGCTCAAGGGCAGCTCCACCGGCGTCTACGCGGGCGTCCAGTACCACGACTACGTGGGTGCCAGCAGCGCAGGCTCGATCGTCACCGGCCGCGTCTCCTACACCCTCGGCCTGGAGGGTCCGGCCGTCAGCGTCGACACCGCGTGCTCGTCCTCGCTGGTCGCCATGCACATGGCCGCCCAGGCCCTGCGCGGCGGCGACTGCGACCTGGCCCTGGCGGGCGGCGTCACGGTGATGGCCACCCCGGAGACCTTCGTCGAGTTCAGCCGTCAGCGCGGCCTGGCCGCCGACGGCCGCTGCAAGGTCTTCTCCGACGCCGCCGACGGCACCACCTGGTCCGAGGGCGTCGGCGTGCTGGTGCTGGAGCGCCTGTCCGACGCCCGCCGCAACGGCCACCCGGTGCTCGCCCTGCTCAAGGGCAGCGCGGTCAACCAGGACGGCACGTCCAACGGCCTCACCGCCCCCAACGGCCCCGCCCAGCAGCGGGTCATCCGGGCCGCGCTCGCCGACGCGGGCCTCGTCCCGACCGACGTGGACGCCGTCGAGGCGCACGGCACCGGCACCAAGCTCGGCGACCCCATCGAGGTCCAGGCCCTGCTGGCCACCTACGGCAACCGCGCCGACGCGGACGCGCCGCTGTGGATCGGCTCGGTCAAGTCCAACCTCGGCCACACCCAGGCCGCCGCCGGTGCCGCGGGCGTGATCAAGATGATCATGGCCATGCGGCACGGCGAGCTGCCCGCGACCCTGCACGTGGGCACCCCGTCCAGCGAGATCGACTGGGCGTCCGGGGCCGTGCGCGTGCTGGCCGAGCCGGTGAAGTGGCTGCCCAACGGGCACACCCGACGCGCGGGCGTCTCCTCCTTCGGCGTGAGCGGCACCAACGCGCACGTCATCCTGGAGGAGGGCGACCGGCGCGAGGTCACCGGCGGGACGGACTACGACGGTCCGGTCGTCTGGCCGGTGTCCGGGCGCGGTGCGGCCGCATTGAAGGCGCGGGCCGAACAGCTCATGTCCTATGTGGATGAGGAGCCGGACGGCAGCCTGGCCGACATCGGCCTGTCGCTGGCCACCACCCGCAGCGCGTTCGAGCGTCGGGCGGTGCTGATCGGGAACCGGTCGCCGCAGTTCGTGCGGGGGCTGGCGGCTCTGGTGGACGAGGAGGAGGTGCGCGGGGTCGTCACCGGTGTGGCGACGGCCGGTGGGCGCACGGCGTTCCTGTTCGCGGGCCAGGGCTCGCAGCGGACCGGCATGGGCGCCGGGCTGGCCGCCCGGTTCCCGGTGTTCGCCGCCGCCTACGACGAGGTGTGCGCCGAGATCGATCGCCACCTTGACCGCCCGATCCGCTCGGTCATCGACGGCGACGGTCCGGAACTGGCCGAGACCCGCTACACCCAGCCCGCGCTGTTCGCCATCGAGGTCGCGCTGTTCAGGTTGGTGCGGTCCTGGGGTGTGAAGCCGGACGTGCTGGTCGGCCACTCCATCGGCGAGATCGCGGCGGCGCACTGCGCGGGCGTGCTCTCCCTGGCCGACGCGGCCCGACTGGTGACCGCGCGCGGCGCCCTCATGCAGGCACTGCCCACAGGCGGCGCCATGGTCTCCCTGGACGCCACACCGGAAGCGGTGCGCTCGGCCTTCAGCGAGTCTGCTTTGGACAACTCCACCTTGGGCAACACGGTGGACATTGCGGCGGTGAACGGGCCAAGCGCGGTGGTGATCTCCGGGGACGAGGCGGCGGTCACCGAGATCGCGGCGAGGTTCGAGCGAGTCAAGCGTTTGCGCGTCTCGCACGCGTTCCACTCGCGACTGATGGACCCGATGCTCGCCGAGTTCCGCGCCGTCGCCGAGAGCCTCACCTACGCCGAGTCCCGGCTGCCGGTGATCTCCACCGTGACCGGCGAGCCTGCCGACCTGGCCACCGCCGAGTACTGGGTCGCCCAGGTCCCGGCCTGCGTCCGCTTCGCCGACGCGGTCACCAGGGCCGCGGCCGACGGCGTCACCCGGTTCCTGGAGCTTGGCCCGGACACCACGCTCACCGCCATGGCCGAGAACTGCTTCGACGAGCCCAAGGTCCTGGCCGCGCTGTCGCACAAGGAACAGGACGAGGCCGTCGCCGCCCTCACCGGCGTGGCGAAGCTGCACGTCAGCGGCGTCGACGTCGACTGGACGGCGGTCTACTCGCCGACCGGGGCACGCACGGTCGCACTGCCGACCTACCCGTTCCAGCGGCGCCGGTTCTGGCTGGAGAGCACGACCGGCGCGCCCGGCCAGGAGGACCACCCGCTGCTCGGCACGGCCACCGAACTGGCCGACTCGCGCGGCCTGCTGTTCAGCGGACGCCTGTCCGCGGGCAGCCTGCCGTGGCTGGCCGACCACGTCGTCGGCGGCTCGGTCCTGTTCCCCGGCACCGGTTTCGTCGAGATGGCGATCCGCGCAGGCGACCGGGTCGGCTGCCCGCACCTGGAGGAGCTGACCCTGGAGTACCCGCTCGTGCTGCCGGACCGCTCCGGCGCGCGGGTGCAGTTCGCGATCTCGGGTCCCGAGGACGGCGGGGCCCGGTCCTTCACGGTCCACTCGCGACCCGAAGGCGCCGCCGATGGCGTGCCGTGGACCCGACACGCCATCGGCAGGCTCACCAAGTCGGCCACCGCGGCGGCGTTCGACCTTTCTGCCTGGCCGCCCGCCGGTGCCGAGCAGGTGCGCCTGGAAGGCACCTACGAGGAGCTGGCCGCCGACGGTCTGGCGTATGGTCCCGCCTTCCGCGGCCTGGTCGCCGCCTGGAAGCGCGACGGCGAGGCGTTCGCCGAGATCCAACTTCCGACGACCGTCACCGACACCGACCACTACGGCGTCCACCCGGCCCTGCTCGACGCCGCTCTGCACACCATCGGCGTCGCGGGCGCGGCCGGGACCGAGCCGTCCCTGCCGTTCGCCTGGGCGGGCGTCCGACTGCACGCAGTCGGCGCAACGACCTTGCGCGTACATGTTCGCCCTTCGGGGACAGGAGGATCCGGGGTGGGAGGACTGGGGGAAGGAAGTACAGTGTCACTCGACATCGCCGATGCCACGGGCGCGCCCGTCGCCTCGGTGGACTCCCTGCTGCTGCGCCCGATGTCGGCGCAACCGCAGGCGGCCCCGACCGGCACCGACTCGATGTTCCGGCTGACCTGGGAACGGGCTGATCTCGACGCGGTCGCGGAGGTGACCGACTGGACCGTGGTGGGGCCCGACCCCTACGGCCTCACCGACGCCTTGGGCGCCACGGCAGTCGCTGATCTCGCCGAAGCCGGTGGTGGCCTCCTGGTCCTGTCGGCTGGTGCGGTGGGCGAGGATGCCACTGCCGCCCGCGCCGAGTTGCATCGCGTGTTGGGCCAGCTCACCACCTGGCTGACCCGGTCCGATGGCGGTTCCCTCCTGGTCGTCACCCGAGGCGCGGTCGCCACCGAACCCGGTGAGAACCCCGACCCGGTCGGTGCGGCGGTCGCCGGTCTTGTGCGCTCGGCCCAGGCCGAGCACCCGGACCGGATCACGCTGGTCGACCTCGGTCCCGGCACCCCGAGCGGCCGTACCCTGGCCGCCGTGGCCGCTGCCGATGAGCCGCAGGCGGCTCTGCGGATGGGCACGGTTCTGGTGCCGCGCTTGGCGCGGGCGGACGAGGAGAGCACGTCGGCGGCGCCGGTGTGGGACGCCGAGGGCACAGTGCTGATCACCGGTGCCACCGGTGCGCTGGGTACCGCCGTCGCCCGCCACCTGGTTACCACCCACGGCGTGCGGAGTCTTCTCCTGACCAGCCGTCGTGGCGCTGATGCCCCCGGTGCGTCCGCGTTGCGGGATGAGCTGACCGCGGCAGGCGCGGAAGTCACGTTGGCCGCGTGCGATGTCGCCGATCGCGACTCGGTTTCCGCTCTGCTGGCCTTGGTGCCTCAGGAAGCTCCGTTGCGCGCGGTCATCCACGCTGCCGGTGTGCTGGACGACGGCATCGTGACCTCGCTGACGCCGGACCGGCTGGACACGGTGCTGCGGCCGAAGGTGGACGCCGCGTGGACCCTGCACGAGCTGACTCGTGACCTTGACCTGACGGCGTTCGTCCTGTTCTCGTCCGCCGCAGGCGTGCTCGGTTCGCCGGGGCAGGGGAGTTACGCCGCTGCCAACGCCTATCTCGACGCGCTCGCGGTCCGGCGTCTGGCCTCGGGTCTGGCCGGGTCGTCGCTGGCATGGGGGCTGTGGGGTGCCGATGCAGGCGGTATGGGTGCGGCCTTGGCCGACGCCGATACCGCTCGACTCGGCGATACCGGGATCACCGCTCTGTCCACTGAGGATGGATTGGGCCTGCTCGATGCCGCCGCCGGAGCTCCCGAGGCGTTCCTGGTGCCGATCGCGCTGGACACTCGGGTGCTGACCGGTTCGGATGACCTGCCTGCTGTGCTGCGTGGCCTTGCAGGCGCTCCTGGTCGGCGGGCCGCCCAGGAGGCCGCCGAGTCGACGGAGTCGTTGGCGGTGAAGCTGGCCGGGTTGCCGGTGAACAAGCGGATTCCTACTGTGCTGACGTTGGTGCGGAGTCACGCGGCGACGTTGCTCGGGCATTCGGGGACCGAGGTGGTGGAGCCGGATCGGTCGTTCAACGAGGTCGGGTTCGACTCGCTGTCGGCTACCGGGTTCCGCAACAAGTTGAGCATTGTCACCGGGTTGAAGCTTCCGGTCAGCTTGATCTTCGATTACCCGACGCCTCGGGTACTCGCCGAGCATCTGGTCGCCGAGCTGGTGCCCGCGGACGCCGAGCCCGCCGTCGTGGTTTCGGAAGGGACTTCCGAACAGGACGTCCGGAAGGCGTTGGCGGAGATTCCGTTGGACAGGCTCCGCGCTGCCGGGTTGCTGGACGGGCTGCTGGATCTCGCCGGTATTCGTCTTTCGGAGCCGGTGGCGGAGGAAGTCCCGGCCGTCGACTCGGAGAGCATCGACGACCTCGACGCGGATGCCCTGATCAGCATGGCCATCGGTGGCGGGGACGACGACTGATCCCGGGATCCGGGTTCGGACGGCTGTCATCCGACAGCCGTCCGAACCCGCCTGCCCATCGGCTGATTCGGCGGGTTGATGGTTCCGGGGCGGCCCGCCCCGCCACTCCTTTTCCCGCCCGCCCACCACCCCTATTCCGGCCCCACCCCGCCATTATTGCCGCCCCACCGGCCCATCTGGCCAACTGGAGTGGAGACAAAGCGGCCGGGTGACCGTCGCGAGCACACAGTTTCCGGCCAGATTCCGGCCAGATTCGAACAAGGAGAGGGTGACCGATGGTCACAGGCTACGCGATCGAAGCCCGGGGGCTGCGCAAGTCCTACGGCGACCACGAGGTCCTGACGGGTGTCGACCTGAGCGTGGCGCGCGGCACGATGTTCGCGCTGCTCGGCCCGAACGGCGCGGGCAAGACCACCACGGTGCGGATCCTGAGCACGCTGCTCGACGCCGACGGCGGGTCCGTGACGGTGAACGGGCACGACGTCGCCGGGAACAAGCGGGCGGTGCGGGCGCAGATCGGGCTCACCGGGCAGGACACGGCGGTGGACGAGCTGCTCACCGGCCGGGAGAACCTGGAGATGATGGCTCGGCTGTTCCACCTGTCCAAGTCGGCCGCGAAGGCGCGGGCGACCGAGCTGCTGGAGCGGTTCGACCTGGTCGAGGCGTCGACGCGGCCGGTGAAGACGTACTCCGGTGGGATGCGGCGGCGGCTGGACCTGGCCGTCAGCATGATCACCGCGCCGCCGGTGCTGTTCCTGGACGAGCCGACCACCGGGCTGGACCCGCGCAGTCGGGCGGACATGTGGGCGGCGATCCGGGAGCTGCTGGACGGTGGCACCACGATCCTGCTGACCACCCAGTACCTGGAGGAGGCCGACCAGCTGGCGGACCGCATCGCGGTCATCGACAAGGGGCACGTGGTGGCCGAGGGCACCGCGGCCGAGCTGAAGCGGAAGGTCGGCACCGAGCGGCTGAAGTTGACCTTCGGCTCGGCGGACGAGGCGGTGCGGGCGGCGGACATCATCGGTGGCGTGCTGCTCGGTGCCACCGTGAGCGTCGCCATCGACGAGCAGGCGCGGGTGCGGCGGGTGCTGAACCTGGTGCACGACGCCGGGTTCGAGCCGAGCGCGGTCGAGCTGGCCGAGCCGACGCTGGACGACGTCTTCCACACGCTGACCGGAACCGCTGGAGCGAAGTCATGACCCAGACCCTGTCCAAGCCGACCGAGACACCCTCGACGCCGCCGCCCGCGCCGCAGGGGTCGGTGCTCGGGCAGACGCTGTCCGACATGCGGGTGCTGATCGGTCGCAACGTCAAGCACATCGCCCGGAACCCGGAGATGCTGTTCCAGGCGGTGTCGCTGCCGATCGTGCTGCTGCTGCTGTTCCGCTTCATGTTCGGCGGCGCCATCACGGTCCCGGACCTGCCCTACGTCGACTACCTGGTGCCCGGCCTGATCGTGATCGCCATCGGGTTCAACGCGACCTCCACCGTCATCGGGGTCGCCGCCGACCTCACCGGCGGTCTGGTCGAGCGGTTCCGGTCGATGCCCATGGCAGGCCCGGCCGTACTGGTCGGGCACGTCGTCTCCGGGGTGCTGCGGGCCGGGATCTCGCTGGTGATCACGGTGGCGATCGGGCTGGCCGTCGGCTTCCGGCCCGCGGGCGGGCTGGTCGGCTGGCTGGGCGCCATCGGCCTGCTGGCGCTGTTCGCGGCAGGCGTGTTCTGGGTCGCGGCCTGGCTTGGCGCGACTGCCAAGACGGTCGAGGGCGCGGGTGGCCTCGGCATGATCATCGTGTTCCTGCCGTACGCCTCCAGCGCGCTGGTGCCCACCGGCTCGATGCCCGGCGTGCTGCGGGCCGTGGTGGACAACCAGCCGGTGACGGTCCTTATCGACGCGGTCCGCGCCCTGGTCAACGGCACCGGTGCGGGCTCCGACGGCTGGCTCGCGCTGGCCTGGTGGTCGGTGATCACCGTGGCGGCGGCGGCACTCGCGGTGCGCAAGTTCCACCAGCGCGCCAAGTCCTGATACTCCCCACCCCCCGCGGGCGGCTCGTGCGGTCAACCCGTACGAGCCGCCCTTTTTCGTGTTCCTTGGGTCTGCTTTAGGTCGATCCGGCACTCTGCGTATGGAAGCACGGAGCGTTCCGTGACTCCGGAGCCCGCCTGGAGTGAGGTGCCGTCATGTCGACCCGCGTCGCCGAGCAGTCCGCCGTCCGACCCTCCTGGTTCGCCGGGCTGGTGACCGACCCGGCGGGGACCGCGGCGTTCCTGGCCGAGGTCGCCGACCGGGTGGCCCGCCGGGCCGCCGGACACGTTCTGGTGGTCGGCGACGACCCCGGGGTGGGGGAGGGGTTGACCCGACTGGGCTACCCCGCGAGCGTGACCGGCCTCGACACGGTGCGCACCGGCCCGCGCGGCCGTCGGGTCGACGTGGTGTATCTGGGCGCCGACCGGCTCTCCCGGCTGGGCGATCAGCGCGACCAGCTGCGCCTGGTGCGCAGGCTGGCCGCCCTGCTGCGGCCGGGCGGCGCGCTCGTGATCCAGCACCGGCACCCGGACCCGGCCGAGTGGGACGGCGACCCGGCCGTGGTCGGCTTCGACGCCACCCGGCAGAGCCTGCTGCTCGCCGACCACCCCGGCCCGCTGCGCTACGTGTGGCCCGCCGAGCTGGACCTGCTGGCCGAGCTGGCCGAGCTGGCCCTGGACGCCCGCTGGGGCGGCTGGTACGGCGAGCCCGTTCGCTGCGGCGGCGCGGTGGTCTCGGTCTACCGAAGCTGAGGGAACCAGAATCGGATCGGCCCGGCTCCCCTTCACCAGGGAGGCCGGGCCGACGATCGGGTCGGGCTCACACCGCGTCGGACATCTCGTTGACCAGGATGCTGTGGTGCAGCCTGCGCAGCGACACGCCCGGCTCGATGCCCAGCTGCCGGACCAGGTGCTGCCGGGCGGAGGCGAAGGTCTCCAGCGCCTCGGCCCGCCGGTTGGACCGCAGCAGCGCGGTCATCAGGTACTCGTAGAAGGTCTCGCGCAGGGTGTGCTCCTTGGCCAGCGCGGAGAGCTGGCCGACGATCTCCCGGTGCCGCCCGACCAGCAGCTCGGTCTCCATCAGCAGCTCAAGGCACTCCAGGTGCGACTCGTCCAGCAGCGCGGCGTAGGTCTGCACGTCCGCGGAGTCGACGAACCCGCCGAACGCCGGGCCGCGCCACAGGTCGGAGGCCTCGCGCAGCACCGTGGCGGCCTGCCCGTAGCGGCGGTCCCGGTAGAGCGCGCGGCCGTGCTGGTACGTCCGGGTGAACCGGTCGGCGTCCAGCTCGTCCGCGTCCACGTGCAGTGTGTAGCCGTGCGGGCTGGTCACCAGCGGGCTCTCGCCGTCCTCGGTGCCGCGCAGCAGCTTGCGCAGCTGCGAGACGTACACATAGAGAGCGGCGCTGGCGCGCGCGGGCGGTGAGTCGCCCCAGATCGCCCCGATCAGGTGCTCGGTGGTGACCACCTGGTTGTTCTTGGCCAGCAGGACCGCCAGCAGGGTCTCGACCTTGCGCGCCCGCGGCGCGCTGACCCCCGGCCGCCCGCTGACTCTGATCTGCCCGAGTATCTCGTAGTACATTCCCGTGCCCCTCCGGTGTCCGCGTCGGTGGATCGGCCAGGCGCCGGTGCCCTCTTGCCCCGGCCTGTGGCCTGCCGAGCGCCGGTCCCCACGCAGCGGAGCGTACTAAACCGACCCCCCGGTTTTCAACACAAAACCGGGGGGTCGGTCTGTTTACTTCGAGGTAGGTTGCTGGAACCCCTTCTTGACAACAGTTCGTTCCGACGGTCAGTTGTAAACCGGGCGGTTGGTATGTAAAGTCGACCTTGTGTGACCGGGGCACGGGTGTGCCCCGGGCTCGACGCGAGGGATGGGGACGACGGTGACCAAGCAGGCGCGGGCGGAACAGACCAGGAGTCTGCTGTTGGACGCGGCGGCCGACCTGCTGCACCGCGACGGCTACGCGAACACCAGCATGGTGGACATCTCCCGGGCCGCCGGGGTCACCAAGGGCGGCCTCTACTTCCACTTCTCGTCCAAGGACGAGATCTGCGACGAGGTGCAGGACGCCGCCGTGGCCGTCCTGCACGCCTTCGTGGCCCGTCAGCTGACCACCCCGTCGCCCGCGTTACGCAGGCTCGCCGACCTCGGCTACGCCCTGATGAGCTGGATCGACACCGACGCCAGGGTGGGCGCCAGCTTCCGGCTGGCCCGCGAGATGGGCGCCCAGGACGTGCGGTTCGTGGCCTTCACCCGGGCCTGGCTGGCCCAGGTGCACCGGTACGTGACGGAGGCCCGCGCGAGCGGCGAGCTGGCCGCCACGGCGCCGCTGGACATCGTCACGCTGCTGCTCGTGGTCACCTGCGTCGGCTTGGAGTCCGTGGTCGCCTCGCACACGGTCACCCTGGAGTCGGACCTGGTGGACACCCTGGCCGCGCTCTGGCGGTTGGTCGACCTCTCGCACCCGGCCTGCCGCACGCCGTGACTCGTCCATCCACTGAGGACTGACGAGGGCTCACGCGGCGCGGGTCTCCGTGGCCGGGAAAGACAAACGGGGCACCCCATCCGGGTGCCCCGCTCCGTTCTCCGGGTACAGCGTTTTCCGGTGCAGCGGTCGTCCGAGCGCTTGCCCCAGGCTCAGACCGCCTCGATCCGCGGGCTCGTCAGGCCGCCGCCCGCCAGGGTGAACCGGTGCAGCCTGCGCGGCGGCACGACCGCGGTCAGGATCGTGCGCCACATGAAGCCGATCCGCTCCAGCAGGTCGGTCCGGCCGGTCAGCACCTCGGAGCTGAGCTGGATGCCGGTGAACGAGGCGACCACGAACTGCGCGAGCTCGTGCGGGTTGACCTCCTTGCGCAGGTCGCCCGCGGCCTTCGCGGCCAGCAGGCAGGCGTGCGCGGAGTCGATCCACTGCTTGTAGGCGTTGCTGGCGGGCCGGATGAACGACCCCTGCTCGATGACGAGCCGGATGCTGGCGCGCACCCGCACGTCGGTCTGCAGCGCCGCGGCCAGGTTCTCCGACCAGCCGATCAGCGTCTGCAGCCCGGGGTTCTCCAGGACCGTGGTGGGTTCGAGCACCTCGAACTGCTCGTGCACCAGCGCGTCCGCCAAGTCCTCCTTGGACTTGAAGTGGAAGTACAGCGCGCCCTTCGTGACCCCGGCCTCGGCCAGGATGTCCGACAGGCTCGCGCCGAGGAAGCCGACCGCGTCGAACCGTGCGGCCGCGGCGTCCAGGATGGTCTTGCGAGTCTGCTCCGCGCGCTCTTGGCGGGCCACGTCCCACTCCTCTCGCAGCCGGGTGCTGGTCCACACCGGACGGTGCGTGCCCCGGGGGTAGTCGATGGCGTCAAGTGGCCAGTGTAGCCGCTGCGACCCCTGGTGACCAGCAAAAAAAAACCGGTAGGTAGGTATGGTTTTGTTGCTCCGTTTCAGCTACAACAGTAACCGGGAGACACGGGGGTTACACAGTTTCTGGGAGGACCGACATGGTCGGCACGTTACTTCAGGAGCCAGTCCACGGAACCTACGAGTTAGGCAGCGCGGAGCCCATCACGGCCCCGCGACCGCTCGACTTCCAGCAGACCATCCCGCGGGCCGTGGTGCACCGCGCGGCGGTCTCGGAGGTCTTCGTCACCGACATGAACACCCTCGGACCGGACCGGTTCGAGATCGCCGCGCAATGGCCGCGGCGGCACAGCTTCTTCGGGCCGGGCGCCCCACACACCCACGACCCCATGCTGCACGCCGAGACGTGCAGGCAGGCCGGTCTGCTCATCGCCCACCGCGCCTACGGCGTGCCGCTGGGCCACGGCTTCCTCTCCGACCGCAAGCAGTGCACCGTCGACGTCGCGGGCCTGGTCACGGTGGGCAAACCGGTCGACGTCGTGCTGCGCATCGCCGCACACGACCTGATCCGCCGCGGCCGGAACGTGGTCGGCGGGCGGATGGAGTTCGAGTGCTTCCGCGACGGCCACCGCGTCGGTGCCGCGTCCGAGTCCTGGCGCTGCATGTCGCCAGCGGTCTACCGCAGGCTGCGCGGCGAGCACCACGGCGCGACCCCGCGCCGGGCCCGCACCCGGGCCACCGTCTACCCGGCCCTGGTCGGCCGCGCCCTCGGGCGCGACGTGCTGGTGGCCGCCACCGAGACCTACGGGGTCTGGTCGCTGCAGATCGACCCCGACCACGAGGTGATGTTCGACCACCCGGTCGACCACGTGCCCGGCATGGTGCTGACCGAGGCCGCCCGCCAGGCCGCGCTGCTCACCGTGCGCGACCCCTACGCGCTGCCCGTGCGCACCGACTTCGAGTACCGGTCCTACGTCGAGTTCGACTCCGAGTGCCTGCTGCGGGTCGAGGGCGTGTGCGATGTCGAGGACGGCGTGCGCGAGGTGCGCGTGTCCTTCCGGCAAGGCGGCGCCGTGGTCGCCGCGGGCACCCTGGCGATGCGGTCGCTGTGACCACCGGACCGCGACCGGGCAGTGCGTGTCGTGCCACCGGCGGGACGCGGGGATCCGCGCCTGCCTGTGTTGTCGGGAGCCCCGTGCCGGGGGCGTTCGACGGGCGCGGCGTGGTGCGCGCGTGAACCGGATCGCGGTGACCGGGGCGAGTGGGTTCATCGGTGCGGCCGCGGTGGCCGCGCTGGTGGCCCGCGGTGCCGGACCGAGGCTCCGGGTGCTGGCGCGGGGGCCGGTGCCGGAGTGGATGACGAACGCGGGAGTGGCCGTCTGGCCGGGTGACCTCACCGGGCCGGACAGCCTCGCCGGGTTCTGCGAGCAGACCGACACCCTGGTGCACCTGGCGTCCCGGATCGGCGGCGACGCGCTGCTGTGCACCGAGGTCAACGAGACCGGAACGGCCAACCTCCTCGCGGAGGCGCGCCGCGCGGGCACCACCCGAGTGCTGTACCTGAGCACCTGCGCGGTCTACCGGGACGGCGAGCACCGCGGCGCGCGGGAGTCCGTGCGCGGTCCGGGCGAACCGGGCGACGGCCTGGTCACCGACCCGGTATCGGCCACCAGCACGACCAGGCTGGCCGCCGAGCGCCTGGTCCGCGCGGCGGGCGGGGCGGTGCTGCGCCCCCACCTCGTCCTCGGACCGGGCGACCGGCACGTGGTACCCGCGCTGGCCGGACTGCTGCGCGCGGTCCCGGCATGGGCGGCGGGCGGCTCGGCCCGCACCTCGATCGTGTCGGTGACCGACCTCGCGGCCGCGATCGCCGCACTGGCACTGGCCGAGGACTTCCCCTCGGGCGAGGTCTTCCACGTCGCCGACCCGCGACCGGTCGTCATGCGCGACCTGCTGACCGCGGTGTGCGACCTGCTGGACCTGCCGACACCGCTCGTCGACCTGTCGTTGACCGAGCACCGGGCCCGCGTCCGCGCGGCCGCACCCGGGGTGACCGACCACCAGTGGTCACTGGCGACCCGGGACCACTGGTACGACACCGACCGGATCTGGACGCGCACCGGCGTGACCCCGGCCCCGTTCCGACAGCGCCTGGCCGAGGCCCGCGCCTGGTACCGGGGCGAACCGACCACCGACCGCGTCGCCTGACACCTCCGCCGCCCACCCGGGAGACCCCCGAGCGGGCGGCGGAACCGTGTTCGCGTTGTTCGAGGATCACTCAGCGGCAGGTCTTGTCGGTGGCGGGCAGCTTCCCGTCGCGAAGGTAGCCGTTGATGGTCGTGTCCACGCAGGTGTTGGCCACGTGGCCGAACACGACATGGATGCGAGTGTCCAGCGTGACCAGCCGTGACCGGTCCATGGCCCGGTGCAGCGCCACGCCCGACTCGTAGACGGTGCGGGTGTCCCGGGTCGCCTGGACGATCAGCGCGGGCACGGAGTTGTGCACCTCGGTGCGCGGCTCGCGGGGCGGCGCCCAGAATGCGCAGGCCGAGGGGGCGTAGGCGAGCGGACCGAAGACCGGCTGCGCCTTGCGGTGCTGCTGGATCTGCCGCCAGTACCACTCCGGGTCACGCGGCGCGGGCGCGTCACCGCAGAACACCGCCGGTTGCGCGGACCCCAGGTTCGCGGGCACCGGACGGTCGATGAGTCCCAGGGCCAATGCCAGACCGGACGTGATGGGCGGGTTCTTGCCGTCGGCCGCGTCGGTGAGGGCCCGCACGTCGTCCGCCAGCCCCGCGTTGCCCTGGCTGTCGGCGAGCGGGATGAACAACAGGACCGGCAGCAGGTGCTGGTCGACCCGGTACCCGCCGATGGTGATCGGCTGCCGCGCGACCCGCTGTTGAAGGTCCTCCACGGACGCCCGCACACGCTTCGCGGTGCCGCCGAGGTGGTACTGCTTGTCGCGGGCGGCGACCCACGCGGCCCATTCGTCCAGCGCGGCCTCGTTCGGCGTGCCCATCAGCTGCGACATCCCCACGTAGTACGTCTTCGGGTCGATGGCGCTGTCCAGCACGACCCGGTCGCTGTGCCGGGGGAACATCTGGGTGTAGACGGCGCCGAGATAGGTGCCGTACGACCAGCCGAAGTAGCTGATCTTCCGCTGCCCCAGCACGGCCCGCACGACATCCATGTCGCGGGCGGTGTTGCGGGTGGAGATGTACGGGATCAGGTCACCCGCGTTGGCCGCGCACCGCTTGGCCAGGTCGGCCTGGAACCGCACCTGCGCGTCGAACCCGGCCCGGTCCACTCCCGCCGACAGCAGCGAGACACCGGAGGTCGCGTGACAGTCGACCGGCGTGGACCGGCCGATACCGCGCGGGTCCATGCCGATCAGGTCGTACCGCGCCCGCACATCGGGCGCCAGCGTCTTGCCGATCGTCACCATGAAGTCGATCCCCTGCCCGCCGGGACCACCCGGGTTGCCGAGCATGACCCGCCGCTCGGGCGCGGTACCCGGCAACCGCGAGATGGCCACGGTGATGGTCCGCCCGCGCGGGCGCGCGTAGTCCAATGGCACGGTCACATCGGCACACTGGCCCCCCGCCTCATCGAGAGCCTTGATGCCGCAAGGCTTCCAGGTGAGCCGCTGGGTTTGAAACCTCTCCAGGCCCGACTTCCCCGCGTCGGCTGTCGCCACTCCCGCACTCGTGAGCAACCCGACGCCCGCCAGTGCGGCGGCGAGCACGGACTTGGTCCTGCGCATGGTCGTTCCCCTCGATCCATTGTGGATTCTTTCCCGGTGCCATCACGGTACGAACTCCCGGCCGTCGTTCCCATGCCGGCCGCACCCCGATCACCGGTGGCCTACCCGGGACCCGCGCCGGTGGCCCTGGCACCACCACGACTACGGCGAACGGCCCAGGAGCTTCGGGGGTGCCGCGTTCACAGGTCCTAGTTCCCTTGTCCGGCAACGGAACTCAGGGAAATGTCGAGACCCGGCCCGGAGGAGACGGGGGATTGATGTCCAGGAGAAGCGCGCTCGCGGCCGCCCTGCTCATGTCGCTGATCACCGCGTCGCCCGCGGTCGCGACGACCGGGCAGGCACATCGGTACGAGATCACGACCCTGGCGCCGGTGCCGGGCGCCCGGAGCACCTTCGCCTACGACATCGCCGAGGACGGGACCGCCGTCGGTTTCGCCACCTCGCCGGACAGCCCGGTCACCGCGGTCCGCTGGGACCGCGACGGTCACCCGACCGCCCTGCCACCTCTCGACGGCGACGGGGCCATCGCGTACGGGGTCAACTCCGCACATGTGGTGGTGGGGCAGTCTGCCGCGGGCCGCGACGCACACGCCGTCCGCTGGGACAAGTCGGGCGTGCACGACCTGGGTACGCTCCCCGACGACCGCACCAGCCAGGCCGAGGAGATCAGCGACAACGGCTGGGTACTCGGCGTGTCCATCGCCCGGCACTCGCGGCCGTCCATCCCCGTGCGGTGGAGCCCATCCGGCCGGATCGAGCGACTCCGGGCACCCGACGGCTATCCGTACCTCAACATCCAGGGCATGAACCGCCACGGCATCGTGTACGGCAGCGCGTCGGACCGCGGCCCGAGCGTCCCCGTTCTATGGTCCCTCGACGGCGTCCCGCACATCCTGCCCACCCTGACCCCGGGCGGCGACGACTCCATCTCCGACATCAACGAACACGGCGTCGCGGTGGGGTACGAACAGGTCGACAGGCTTGCCGTACCGGTTCGCTGGTCCCCCGACGGCCACCCCACCCGCCTGCCCGGCGGCGGGGACGACCTGTACACGGTCGCGTCGCACGTCAACGAGCACGGCGAAGCCACCGGCTGGGTCATCGGCATACCCGTCGACCGCGAAGTGGGCCTCCGCTGGGACGCCGACGGCACCCTCCGAAAGCTGGAAGGGAGCCCGACTGGCTCGTGGAACGCGGTCGGCATCGATGACCGCGGCATGTCCGCGGGCACCGTAGGCGATGGCACCACATCGCACCCCGTGGTCTGGGACCGTGCGGGCCACGCCACCGACCTGCCCACCCTCCCCGGGATACCGGGCGATACGGGCATCGACCGGATCACCGGATCCGGTTACATCCTCGGATCCATCGCACCACCCGGCGACCCCACTGCCTGCCTGTCAATCACCTGGCATTGAGTCTTCCGTGGCCTGGTCGGTGACAGGTCAGGCAAAGCGGATCCCCGGCAGAGCACACCAAGATCACCGGATCGGGCTACTCCCCAGCCCGCCACCCAGCAACCTCGCTCAACCCCCACATCCCACGGCCCAACGCCGAAACCACCGTGGAATCTCCTGCGTCTAGCCCGCGCAGCCCTCGATAACACGGCCCGGTCCCCGTCAAGCGCCATCCCGAGACACCCACTCACACCCGGTAAAGTCGACCACGGGGGAGTGCTCGTCTCAGCCACGGTCCGCGGACGATTCCGGAACCGCACGCGTTCAGCCACACCGACCGCACGGTGCGCGCCACGCGTTGGTACAGCAGGGTGATCTTCCCCGACTGCGCGGATTCCTCTCCATCCGGAGACTTACCGTCAGCGGCACTGGTCGGTGCTTGTCAGGGGGAATGCTGGTGTTCGACGGGCGAACGGTCCCCGCGAGGTCGCGGATCGCCGGACCACGGGCGGCGCGACCGAGCGCGTGGCGCCTCTGGCAGCTGCCGCGACCGGGCCTGCTGTTCCTACTGGCCGTCGACACCACCGCCACGACCGCGCTGGCGATCGAGATCGCAGGCGGAGACCTCGGCCCCGGCCTGGCCTGGATCCGCTGTGCCGCGCTGGTCGTGCTGGGCATGACCGCCGCCGAGTGCGGCCGCCGGGCGGAGCGCGTGCGCAGGCGCTACGCGGCAGGTGTGCACGTCAACATGAGTTCAGTGTGGACACTCGCGGGCGCGATCGTGTTGCCACCCGCACTCTCCCTGACCGTTGTCGCCGTGTTGTACGCCCACTTGTGGCTACGCAGCCAGCGTCCCCAGCCCTACCGCGCCGTCTTCTCGGCCGCGAACACCGCATTGTGCTGCGTGGCCACCGGCTTCGTCGCCCGCGCCACCGGCCTGGTCGGCGCCACCGGCTGGTGGCAGCCGGCAGGCGCGGTACTCGCGATCGCGACCTACGTCGCCATCAACTCACTCCTGTCCGCCACCGCGATGGTCATGCTCCGCGCAGGCGGTTCTCTCTCCTGCGCAGTGGGCGGCCGCCGCGAGAACGCGTTGGAACTGGCCACCCTGTGCATGGGCGCGTTGACCGCGATCGCGCTGGTGTCCAACGCGTTCGTGCTGGTGTTGGTGCTGCCGCCCATCTTCGTCCCGCACCGCGCCGTCCTGCTGCGCGAACTGGAACGAGCGGCATCGACCGACCAGAAGACCGGACTGCTGAACGCGGCAACCTGGCACAACCAGGCCGAACAGGAGATCCGCGCCAACGACAACGCCACCCTGCTGATGCTGGACCTCGACCACTTCAAACGGCTCAACGACCGCTACGGGCACGTGGCGGCCGACGAGGTGTTGCGCGCCGTGGCGGGGGAGATCTCGCGGGGCGTCCGCGCGGATATCGACCTCTGCGGCCGATACGGGGGCGAGGAGTTCGTCGTGCTGCTGCCGGACACCGGCTACCGCGAGGGCATCGAGGTCGCCGAGCGATTGTGCCGAGTGATCCGAGATCTCCGGGTGCAGATACCGGCGGGCGCCGTGCTCGGTGATCGCGGACCGGAACCCCTCGCCACCACGACCTCCATCGGCGTCGCCACCTTCCCGGACCACGGCGACGACCTGTTGCACGTCCTGGCCGCCGCCGACCACGCCCTGCTCACCGCGAAAGCCGACGGCCGCGACCGGGTCGTACCGATCACCCACGTGCTGACGTAACCCCGATTCCCGGAATGCACCGAGCCCCGTCGCGGAACAATTCCGCGACGGGGCTCGGTGCGATAACCCTGACGAGATCAGCCCAATCGGGCCTGCGTGGTCTCGATCGCCTCGATGATGCGCGGCCGCAGCTCGGCCGCCCGGATCACCGCGTCCACCGAGCCGACCTCGACCGCCCGCTGAATGTTGTGGATCTTGTCGAACTCCGCGGCCACCTCGCCCAGCTTCTCCGCGCGCACGGACACCCGCAGCTCGTCCAGCTCGGCCGTCAACGCCCCCCGGTCACCACCGGGAGCCGCCGCCACCCGGGCCTCCAGCCCCACGATCCGCGGGTCCGCCGCGGTCCTGGCCGCCACGTCACCGGCGAACACCGCCGCGGCCGCCGGGGCGCCGCCGAGGACCGACGCGAACGAGCCCTCCAACGCCAGCACCGTCATGTTCGGGTTCAACGCCTTGGAGAACACCACGAACGCGCCGCCGTGGTAGCGCGAGATCACGCAGAAAACGATCGGTCCATGGAAGTTCACGATCGCCCGGCCGATCTCGGCCCCGTACTCCAGCTGCAGCTTGCGCATCGACTCCGGCGAGCCGTCGAAGCCGGACAGGTTCGCCAGCACCACCAGGGGCCGGTTGCCGCTGGCCGAGTTGATCGCGCGCGCCGCCTTCTTCGACGACCGCGGGAACAGCGTGCCCGCGGTGTAGGTGTCCGGCCCGTCGGTGGGCGGGAAGCCGCGGCGCGGGACCGCCCGGGACTCGATGCCGATCAGGCACACCGGCATGCCGCCCAGGTGGATGTCCTGCACCGCGGTCGTCTCCGCGTCCGCCATGCCCGCCCAGCGCTCCAGCACCGGGTGGTCCTGGTCGGACAGGGCGCGCATGACCGTGCGGATGTCGAACGGCTTCTTGCGGTCCGGGTTCGCCGCGGCCGAGAAGATCTCGCCGACGGTGGCGAAGTCGCTGTCCGGGATGGCGTGCGGGAAGTCCGAGACGTCCCGGTCGGTCGGGTCGGTGGTGGCCGCCCGGCGCGGCGCCGACTCGCCCGGCGTCACGTAGGTGTGGTCGTAGTGGGCCATCAGCACGTCCCGCGCGGCGGGCAGGTTCGGCGCCCAGTACTGGGCCTGGCCGTTCGGGCCCATGACCCGGTCGTAGCCGCCGATGCCGAAGTTGTCCTCCGCCGACACGCCGCCGGAGAAGTCCAGCGCCTGCTTGCCGGTCAGCACCATGGCCGAGTCCGGCGTCATCACCAGCACGCCCTTGGTGTGCATGAGCATGGTGGCCTCGGCGTTCCAGTACGGCTGCGCGCCGACGTTGATGCCCGCCACCACGATGTTGATCTCGCCGCCCGCCTGGGTGAACTCGACGATCCGCTTGAGCGCGGCCGCCACCCAGTCCATGTTCTCGGTGCCCGAGGTCATCGAGATCCGGGCGCCGGAGGACAGCGCGTACCACTCGACCGGCACCCGGGTGCGCTCGGCCAGGTCCAGCGCGGCGATCACGCGCAGGCACTCCGGCTCGGACAGCGCGCCGAGGGACTTGGTCGGGTCGCCGAGCAGCACCACCCGGGTCACGCCCTGCGGGTGCCGCTCGGTCGGCGTGGTCACCACACCGGCCACCATCGCCGCCTTGTTGCGGCCCTTCGGGCGCTCGACCGGCACGAGCGCGTTGTGCTCGTCCAGGTCGTGTTCGACGAAGTCGCCGAGCAGGCCGGTCAGCTCGTACGGGTAGACGGTGTTGCGGCTGCTCGCGCGCAGCACCTTCAGCCGGTAGTCGTCCAGCGGCTCGACCGGGTCGTTCGTCGGCTCGCCGACGCTGAGCTCGGTGCCGCCGGTGGCGTCGTAGCGGACCAGGACCGAGATCTTGGTCAGCTCGCCGGTGGCCGCGTCCCGCTCCCGGGCGATGAACTGGATCTCCTCCAGGCCCGCGCCCGCCGTGGTGGGCAGCACCCGGTTGGCGATCATCTCCAGCTCGGCGCGGGTGAGGTCGCTCGGCGGCCAGATGTAGACCACGATCCGGTTGGTCGGGAACCGCTTCTTCGACGGCCGCAGCGTCTGCGCGCGCCGGATCGAGTCGAGGCAGGTGGCGATGACGTCCTCGGCGGTCGGCAGCGACACCAGCCTGCCGTCGTGCTCGCGCAGCGCCGCCAGGTCGCGGACCTGCGCGAACGCCACCAGCCGCTCATCGGACGGGTTCTCCCGCGCGACGCAACGGAACAGGTAGACCTCCTCGTCCGAGGACGGCAGGCGGGTCAGGTCGAACTTGCGGAGCCGCTCCAGCTGCATCCGCTGCGCGATGTACGGGTGCAGGCCGCGGATCAGCCGCTCCTCTGTCATCCCCACGCTGAACGGCCGGAAGGTGACGTGGTGGTGCATGACCGCGCCGCGGCTGCCCGCGATGGTGGTGGTCAGCCTGCGGACCTGACCGGGCAGCGGGTGCGCGGAGACGACGTCCTGCAGCGCGGCGACCATCGCGTCCGAGTCGTCCGGCTGGCCTTCCCAGGCCAGGTAGATGTCCGCGTCGATGGCGTCGTCACCCGCGGCCAGCTCCGCCAGACCGCGCAGCGCGTCGCCCAGCTTCTCGAAACCGACCGCCGCGGACACCAGGCTGGAGCCCGCGCGCTCGGCGACCACGAAGGTACAGCCGGACACCTCGCGGGCACGCACGTCGGTGAGGCCCTTGTTGCCGTAGTACCGGCGGGTCAGGACCTCCAGCATCGCGGTGTTGTCGAGCTCGTCCCGATCCAGTCGCTGGCCAAGCAGCCGCACCAACGGCTCGGTGCTGCGGACCATCTCGGCGATCCGCTCGCCGCGGTCGGCGGCGGCCGGGTTCGCGTCCAGGTAACGCAGGTTCCGGCGCACGTCCGCGTACACGCGGGCCCGGTTGCGGCGCAGCAGCGGCCGGGCGAACCAGGCGAACACGACACCGCGCGCCAGGTCGGCCACCACCGGGAACCGGACCTGGGTCGCGGACACCAGCCGCTCCAGCGCCAGACCGGCGGGCTCGCGCAGCGCCTCGTCCGGCGGTGCCTCCCGCAGCCACGCGCGCAGCAGCGTGGACACCACCGCGGCGTCGGTGGTCGCCCGCTGCTGGGCCAGGAAGATCCGGAACACCGCGGCTTCCAGCTCGGGCGTGCGCTCCAGGTCGGTGACCCCGTAGTGACCAAGCGCGGTCGCCAGCCGGGCCTGGAACCGCTCCGACACCCCGGCCCGCTCCACGTCGAGACTCTGCAGGTAGGTGTGGAAGTACTCGCGCGGGCTGTGCACGTGCCCGGCACCGCCGTCCTCGCCGGTCGCCCTGTTGCGGCTCAGCTCGGCCAGATCGGCGAACACCGTCACCAGGTCCAGCTCCTCGGCGACCGGCCGGTGCCCGTCCTCGGTGACCTCGGCGCGCGCGGCCAGGTAGTCGGCCAGTACCCGGCGTTCGTCGTGCGGGTCGACGTCGAAGCCGAGCAGCAGGCTGCGCAGGTTCTCCCGGCCGCGCACCACCCGCTGCAGCGCTGGCGCCGCCGCCGGGGCGACCGGCAGGTCCAGCTCCACGGCCTCGTCCTGGGCGTCGTCGGCGTCGGCGTCGTCGGCCAGCGGCTCCAGCCGCAGCAGCGCCGCGCCCGTCTCCACCTGGCTGCCCACGGCCACGGCGCACTCCTTGAGCCGGGCCTTGAACGGCGCGCGCAGCACCGTCTCCATCTTCATGCTCTCCAGCACCAGCACCGGCGCGCCCGCCTCGACCTCGGCGCCCACCTCGACCGGCGTGGCCACCACCAGCGCGGGCGCGGGGGAGCGGACCACGCCGCCCTCGTCCCGGCTCACCCGGTGCGTCACCCCGTCCACCTCGACCAGGTGGATCGGGCCGTGGGTGCCGGTGAGCAGCCGGTAGCGGCTGCCGTTGACGGTGATCCGGCCGGTGTGCCGGTCGAACCGCTCCAGCTCCACGTCGGCGGTGCGCACGTCCTCGCCTGCCTCGATGCCGACCCGGAACCGGTGCGCGCCGACCCTGGCCACGCGCACCCGGTAGCCCGCGCCGCGCAGCTTGAGGTCCAGCGGGCGGCCGCTCTCGTGCCGTACCTGGGGTCGGCCGCCGAACGCGGTGGACAGCAGCCGCTGCCGCTCGGCCCGCTCCTCTTCCTCGTACGCCTCGATGGCGGCGGCGGCCAGCGCCACCGCGGAGTGCCGGTGCGAGATCAGCCTGCCATCGGCGCGGACCCGGTCGATCCAGCCGGTGTCCGCGCTGGCGTCGATGACCTCGGGCTGGTCGAGCAGGTCGAGCACGAAGCTCTTGTTGGTCGCGCCGCCCTCGATGACCACGGTGGTGCGCGCCATGGCCCGGCGCAGCCTGCCCAGCGCCTCCGCGCGGTCCCGGCCGTAGGCGATGATCTTGGCGATCATCGAGTCGAAGTCGGCCGGGATGGTGTCGCCCTCGCTGACCCCGGTGTCCACCCGGATGCCCGGCCCGGCGGGCAGGTCCAGCCGGACGATCCGGCCGGGGGAGGGGGCGAAGTCGCGGTCCGGGTCCTCGGCGTTGAGCCGGGCCTCGATGGCGTGGCCGCGCTCGGCGGGCGGCGCGCCGTCCAGCCTGCCGCCGGACGCGACGTGCAGCTGGGCCTTGACCAGGTCGAACCCGGTCGTCGACTCGGTGATCGGGTGCTCGACCTGGAGTCGGGTGTTGACCTCAAGGAAGGCGAACAGCCGGTCGCCGGGGTGGTAGAGGAACTCGACGGTGGCCGCGCCCCGGTAGCCGACCGCGACGGCCAGCCGCTCGGCGGAGGTCTTCAGCTCGTTGGTCTGGTCGGCGTCGAGCACCGGCGACGCCGACTCCTCGATGATCTTCTGGTTGCGCCGCTGCACCGAGCAGTCGCGCACGCCCAGCGCCCACGCGTTGCCCTGGCCGTCCGCGATGACCTGCACCTCGACGTGCCGGGCTCCGGTGACCAGCCGTTCAAGGAAGACGATGCCGCTGCCGAACGCGCGCGCCGCCTCCTGGCTGGTGCGCTCGTAGGCGTCGGCCAGCTCGGCGTCGCTGCGCACCACCCGGATGCCGCGCCCGCCGCCACCGGCGGTCGCCTTCAGCATCAGCGGGTAGCCGATCTCCGCGGCCGCCCTGGTCGCGTCCTCCAGCGTCTCCACCGCGCCCCGGCTCCAGGGCGCCACCGGCACCCCGACCTCCTCGGCGATCAGCTTCGCGCCGATCTTGTCGCCCAGCTTGCGCATGGCGTCCGGGCTCGGCCCGATGAAGGTGACCCCCACCTTCTCGCACAGCTCGGCGAACGCGGGGTCCTCGGCGACGAAGCCCCAGCCGACCCAGGCGGCGTCCGCGCCGGTGTCGACCAGCGCCCGCTCCAGGACCTTGAGGTCGAGGTAGGGGCGCGCGGCGGCGGGCCCCAGGTCGTAGGCGATGTCGGCCTCGCGCACGAACGTCGCGGTCCGGTCGACGTCGGTGTAGAGGGCCACGGTCTCGATCCTGGTCGAGCTCTCCGCGGCGAGGTCCCGTACGGCGTGGATGAGCCGCATCGCGGCTTCACCCCGGTTGACGATGGCGATGCGACTGAACACGCGACCGAACCCCTGAGTGTAGTTGACCCTGACCGGGCAGAGTGTAGTGACCGCGCCTAAAGCGTTGGTTGACCGCTGGTCATGTCGATCTGAGGCACACCTTGTGCGGGCTGTCCATGCCGCGAACCTCACACCCGGTCGGGGGTGTGAATGGGACTCGGGACCCGAAAGCGACCGGCGCCCACGCGAATTGTCGATCACGCGCCGCGGGAAATTCCCGTGTCCGTCCGAGCGCGATCCGGCACCATGTCGCCATGGCGTCGACAGACCAGCCCGCGCGTGCCGTACGCGCCCACTACACCGACGACACTATCCGCGTCTACCAGGCATATTCGCCGTCGATCGCCGAACCGGCGCTGGCCGCGGGGACGTTCGTGCCGCCGTTCAAACGTGAACGCATGACCTGGATCAAGCCTTCGTTCCTATGGATGGCCTATCGCTGCGGGTACGCGCGCAAACCGGATCAGGAAAAGGTCCTGGCCATCGACATCACCCGCGACGGATTCCACTGGGCACTCGCGCACGCGGCCCTCAGCCACTTTGTCGCCGATGTCCACGGAGATCGCGAAACGTGGTCCGCGAGTGTGAAAGCGTCGCCGGTCCGCGTGCAATGGGATCCGGAACGCGGCCTCCGCCACCAGCCGCTGGCGCACCGCTCGATCCAGATCGGACTGCGCGGGGACGCGGTCCGCCGCTACATCGACGAATGGATCACCGAGATCTCGGACGTCACCGAGGTCATGCACGCGGTGGGAGATCTGGTGGACGAGGGCCGCACCGCCGAGGCGAGCGCGCTCCTGCCGGTCGAACGTCCGTACCCACTGCCGGACGACCTGGTCGCCCACCTGCGCGCGGACTGATCCCGATTTCGCTGATGGCGGATTTTGTTGCACGGTAAGGATTTCCGACGGGAGAATGGCGTCAGGCCGAGACGGGGGAGGGATCATGCGTTGGCGCGCGATCGCGGTGGCTGTGGCACTCGTGGCGGGCACGGCGGTACCGGCGGTCGCGGAGCCGGGTTCGATACCGGCCACTGACCGCGAGATCCGGTTCGTGGTCGACGGCACCACCGCCTATGGCACCGTCCACGTCCCCGCGCACCGCCGTGGTGCCCGACTCGCCGCCGCACTGCTGATCCCCGGCAGCGGTCCCACCGACCGCAATGGCAACGAGCCGCCCACCATCACCCCCGACACCCTGCGCCTGATCGCGGACCAACTCGGTCAGGACGGCGTACTCACCCTGCGCTTCGACAAGTACTTCACCGGCACCACCGGCCCCGGCGCATACCGCGACGACCCGAGCCGCATCGATCTGCCCGCGTTCACCCGCCAGGCCCTGGCCGCCTACGACACCCTCCGCCGCCAACCCGAGACGGACCCGCACTCGCTGCTGATCGTCGGCCACAGCGAGGGCGGCCTCCAGGCCCTGCTCGTCGCCCGCCAGGCCCATCCCCGCCCATCCGGCCTGGCCCTCCTGGCACCCCAGGACCTGCGCCTGCTCGACCTCGTCCGCCTCCAACTCGACCAACAACTGGACGCGGCGGTCCAGCTTGGCCAGCTGACCGAGGACCAGGCCACCGCCAACAAGACCGCCGTGGCCACCGCCATCACGGATTTCCGAGCGGGCCGCCCCATCGACACCACCGGCCTGATCCCGCCCCTCGCGGCTTTCCTGCAAAGCATCCTCGGCCCCGTCAACGCCCGGTTCGTCCGCAGCGACGACAACATCTACCCACCGGACGTGGCCCGCCAGGTCCGGGCGGGCACCCGGGTGACGGTCACCTGTGGCACGGCCGACGTACAGGTCCCCTGCGAGACGACGGGCCCGTTCGTCACCGCACTGCGGAAGGCCCATGTCAGCGGCCCCGGCCTGGTGACCCTGGACGGCATCGACCACTTCCTGCACCCGGCGGGAACCCCGATCAACACACAGATCCTCGCCCCCGCAGCCCAAACGGCCCTGCACGCTTTCACCCACCCGTACCGCCACCCGTGACCTTCTAGTCCATAGTGGATGTTCCGGTCCCCGAGGTCTCGGAGTTATCCGGTGTGTGTGCGGAGCTGTGGAAGGCGCCACGACCTGGAGCGGTGTGGCGCCAAGAGCCAGGCGTGTCAGAACGCGGTGCGCTCCAACCAGTGGTCCAGCAACGCGCGGTCGCCCGTGACAGTGACACGCGGGTCATCCGCTGTCAGCCGCCGCGAGAACAACCACACCAGGTCATGACTCCGCGCGGTCACCACCACATCGGCCCCCTCCTCCGACGTCCGACCAACCCGAATCTCCCCAGGCTCCCGGGTGACCAACCACCCCTCACCTTCGATTGTCCGGAACAGAATCGTCTGCCCTGTTCCCCGCAACTCAAGAAGGACCGGGCGAAGCGACGGCGTGATCGGGTCCGAGAAGATTTCCAGGCACTCCGTGACGACCTCCCCGGCCAACTCCGCCGAGATCTCCGGCGCGTCCCCGTCCACCAGTGCTGCGTCCGCGTGGTGGATCGTCACGTCGGACACCATCCGCCGCAACCAGAACAATGCGGACCGTGGTCCGAAGAACGTCCATACCTGGGCCGTCGGGTCGGCCGTCACCGCCGTGGCCAACTCCTCGGCGCTCTCCCGCAGCCACTCCGCCCACGCGGCAGGCAGCTCCACGGTGGCGACGCTCGGCACGGGCGACGCCTCCCCGGTGCGCGCGATCCCCGCGGACCAGCGCAGGGACTGGCCGACATGCCCGATCAGATCCCGCACCCGCCACTCCGGGCAGGTCGGCACTCGCCGCTCCAGGTCGGTTTCGGCTAGCACGGTGGCGATGGCGGCGGTCTGCGCGTGCAGTGTCGTGGCGAGCTGATCGACATCCATGAATGGTGCTCCTCTCCGGTTCGACACCCGTACCGTAGGAGCTCCAGTCGGGTGGAGGTTCGAGTGACTGTGATCGGCGACACGCTGGGCATCGGTGACCTGGCGCGGTTGACGGGCGTCCCGGTGCGCACGATCCGCTTCTACTGCGACGAGGGCGTGCTCACCCCGCTGCGCAGCACCGGCGGCCACCGCCGCTTCGGCCAGGACGCCGTTTCCCGGCTCGACCTGGTCCGCAGGCTGCGCTCGCTCGGCCTCGGCCTCTCCTCGATCACCGCCGTGTTGACCGGCGAAAGCTCCCTCGGCGAGGCCGTGGCTGCCGAACGCGCGGGTCTGGACGTCGAACTCGCCGCCATGGCCTGGCGCCGCGCGTCCCTGCGCGCCGTCGAACAGGCAGGCCCCGCCGACCGCGCCGCCCGCCTCGAACTCCTCGCCGCCGTCCAGGACGGCCGCGCCGCGCACGACGTCCTCGTCACCTTCTGGCGCGACCGCTTCCCCAGCCCGATCACGGGCCAGGTACTGGAGATGTTCCTCGACGTCAGCGCCCCACCCCCACCCGCCGACCCGACCCCCGACCAGGTCGTCGCCTATGCCGAACTCGTCGCCCTGGCAGGCGACCGTTCCCTGGCCGTCCGCCTGCTGCAGAGCGCTGCCGCCAACCGCCGCATGATCTCCAGCGAGGTCGCACTGCACGACGGCGTCGGCGACGCCTGTGCCACCGCCCTGCCCAAGGTCGTCGCGGGCGAGCCACCCGGCCCCAGCCCCGAACTGGAGCTGTTCGTCGCCACCCACGCCGCCGTCCGCGACCGCCGCGACACCCCCGAGTTCCGCCGCGAACTGCTTGCCTCCGTCGAGGTGGACCGCGAACCCCGCATGCGCCGTTACTGGACCGACGTTCGCGTGGTCACCGCCCAACCGGCCTCACTGGGCGAGGCCCACACCTGGCTCCTGGACTCACTGCACCTGCACAACGCGGGCATCACCTCGGAACCCCGCCCTGCGGAACGCCGAGGTGATCGGAGCCAGGTACTAATACCAGGGGAGTAGTCGGCCCACAAGAGATCGGACCGTGCGGCGACGCGGAGTCGCCCCACCTCGCCGTACTTTGGCCGCATGACGAAGAACCCGGCACGCACTCTGTCAAATGACCACCGAGTACTGCGCGATGCACTTGTATTGTCCGGCATCGCGAGCACATATGTCCTATTCAGACACTCGACCCCGGCGCGCCGTGCGTTGTCGTCAGCGGCCGATTCCCTGGCCCGCGTGGCTGACCGCGCCGGACTCGACGCTGTCAGCCGAGTGGGCCATCGCGTCGGTGATGTCCTGCTCGATCAGGTCGGCGTTGAGCATGCCCGCCGCCGCGGCCGCCATACCGGCCGCCGTGAGGACCTGCATTCGCGGGTCGACCACGTTCCCGACCGCCACGACACCCGGGACACTGGTCCGACCGGCACCATCGACCCGCACCCACCCGTCGTCGACCGCGCACCCCAACCCGGTGAGCAGGGCGTCGCGCGGGATCATGCGCGGCGGCAGGAAAACGGCCTCGCGCGGCACGATCTCGCCGGTCGCGAGGGTGACCCCGCGCAGGGCGTCCCCGTGGATGTCCAGCCCGGCCACCAGACCCTCGACGACCGCGATGCCGCGCGCGTCGAGCCGTCGCCGGTCGGTCGTGGCGATGTCGAGAGTGTGGGCGAACAGCACGGTGTCGGCGGACCACTGACGCACGAGCTGGGCCTGGAAGACGGCGGCCGGACCGGTGCCGAGCACGCCGACCGGACGGTCCCGGACCTCGTGGCCATGGCAGTAGGGGCAGTGCAGCACGTCCCGTCCCCACCGCTCCCGCACACCGGGGATGTCGGGCAGCTCGTCACGCAGTCCGGTGGCGACCAGGACGCTGCGCGAGCGCAGGGTCCTGCCGTTGTCCAGCCGCGCGATGAAGCTCCCGTCGTCCCGCCGGGCCAGGGTGTCCACTTCGGCGTCGATCACGTCGGCGCCATATCCGGTCACCTCGACGCGCCCGGCCGCCAGCAGCCGCGCGGGCGGGACACCGTCCCGGGACAGGAACCCGTGCATGTGCGCGGCAGGCGCGTTGCGCGGCCGTCCGCCGTCGACGACGGCGACGCGACGCCGCGCGCGGGCCAGCAGCAGGGCGGCGGACAGTCCGGCCGCCCCGCCGCCGACCACCAGGATGTCGAGATCGGTGGTGTGGTTCGTGGTCATTCTCGGGATCACCTCCACGCCCATGGTGACCCGGCCGCCGCGCGACCGGCAAACAAACTTGCCAATACCGCAAGCACCGCGATCGACGCCGAGGTCGCGGAGCCGGACCTGGCTCCCGCTGCCGCCCGGCGTCCTCGGGCAACCGTGGACGTCCCGCCGGGAAATCGTTCGGGCGCGGCGGCCGCCGATGCTTTCATCTCCCCATGGGGATGTTCAGCATGCTGCAGCTGGGACCGGTCGAGTGCCCGAAGTGCCACACGACGAGCGAACAGGGCGTGCAGTTCTACTTCGGCGGCTGTCACCTCGACGAGTTCCGGATCGGCGACCGGCTGCGCTGGGGCTCGGGGTACGACCGGGGCAAGCCCGGTCACCGCCTCGTGGTCACGCTCGGGTTGGGCGGGGACTGCCCGGGGTGCGGCGGTCCCTACGCTCCGCCGCCGATCTGTGATCCGGGACAGTGGGATGTCTTCATCGAGGACGACGTCATCACGCACGCACAATGGGCCACGGGCGAGTTCGACTACCAGCGGGACGCCGAACCGGACCCCGACGCCGAGTTCATCGTGCTGGACGACTACCCCGAGGACATCCGTCGTCAGGTGGACGCCAGGAGGAAGTCCTCGCCGCTCGACGGGCGGAGACCGTCGGAGCGGCCGGAGAAGTAGCGGTCGGCCTGCGTGGCCGCCGGGACGTGCCGGACCTCCGCGAACCCGGCTTCGCGGGCCAGGTCCAGCATCTCGTCGGGCCGGTAGAAGCTGACGAACGGCGTCCCGGCCGCCCGCGCGCCCTGCCCGGCGCGCTGGAGCCCGGCCCGGTCGGCGGCGTCGACCAGGGCGTCGGGGAGCAGGAAGGTCATGGCGAGGGTGGAGCCCGGGGCGAACCCGGCGACTCGGCGCAGCGCCGCCGCGGTCGTGTCCTTTGACAAGTACATAGTGACACCGGTGGCGGCCACCACGGCGGGCCGGGCCGGGTCGAAGCCCGCCGCCACCAGCCGGTCCCACCAGGACTGGCCGGACTCGAAGTCGACCGGCACCCACCGCAGCCGGTCGGGCACGGGCAGCCCGAGGTCGAGCAGCCGCGCGCGTTTCCAGGCCTGGGTGTCGGGCTGGTCGATCTCGAACACCCGGAGGCGCTCCGCGGTCTCGGGTCGGCGTTGGACGAACGTGTCCAGACCCGCGCCCAGGAGCACGTACTGCCCGACCCCGTGCCCGACCTGCTCGGCCACCAGGTCCTCCACGAACCGCGCCCGCGACACCATGGCCGCGCGGAAACCCCGGGTGGCGACCGGGTCCATGTCCGGACGCTCCCGCCACCCGTCATCCGGGGCGACCAACCGCAGACCGACCTCGTCCACCAGCACGTGCGGCGGCGCGTCGACCTCCACATGCATGGCCCGCCAGAGCGCGACCCGCACCGCCGTGTTGTCCGGGACCCGTTGCCCCGTCATGTCATTCCCCACCGGGAGCCTGGAGACTCCACAGTCGACCATCGGGATCGCGCACGGTCATCTCCCGCGTGCCGTAGTGAGTCTCCGCGAACGGACTCACCACCTCCACGTCGCCGTCCGGCGTGAAGACATCCGGCGCCTTCAACACGATCCGACTCCGCGGCTCGCGGTCCGCCGGGACCTCGGCCACGAACACATAGGGTCCGTCACCGTTGCGGAACTGGCCGGAGCCGTGGTCGGTCTCGAACTCCAGCGTGAAACCCAACGACTGGAAGAACCGCGCGGCCCTGCCCCAGTTGTGGGTCTCGACAAACACGGCCTCGATGCCCTCGGTACTCATATCAGGTGTCCTCCCCGGACGCTTCCCGCGCTTGCTCGGCCTGCGCTTGCTCGGATGGCGGATGTGCGAGGTAGACCCGCAGCGCCTCGGCCACCAACGCCGACAACGACGACCCCGTGTCGATGGCGTGGTGCTTGACCTGCTTGATCAGCCCGACCGGCAGGTACACGTTGAACTGCTTGACGTCCTCATCGCCCACCCTGGCGAGGCTAGCATGCTAGCCCGGAATGCGGTCGACAACGTACGAACTACCAGGGCCGGTTGCTCGCCGCACTGAATCGGGTGAGCTCCGGGGGTTTCCGGAGACCAGGAAGTACGAGATCGTCAGCTTTGTCGGCGCAGGCCTCGCCTTTGCCCGGAGTGCACCCCATTGAGCACCCCGAACAGGCAGGACCATGGTCCGCGGGCGGGATCATGCCGATGCCCGGGGCCGGTGTGAGATGCTGTGCCCGGGAATCGCGGCTGATGAGGTGATGTGGTGGCGAGCTGGACCGACGTCGTCAACTACGTGCGTACGCGCTACGAGGTGCTCGACGACGCCAACGGGTGGCTGCGGTTCCGGTTGGCGACCGAGGACGGGCGCAGCCAGCAGGTCGCGGTGCACCACGTCGCCGACGGGGACGGTGCCTGGGTCGAGATCTCCTCGCCGGTGGGTTGGGCGGACAAGCTCGACCTGCGGGTGCTGGCCGAGAAGGCGGGCGGCGCGCCGGTCGGTGGGGTCGCCGTGGTCGACGGGATCGCGCTGCTCAAGCATGCCGCGCCGCTGGCCGAGGCGGGGGTGCGGGAGGAGTTCGTGCGGCCGCTCACCCTGCTCGTCACCCAGGCCGACGCCCTGGAGCGCGAGCTGACCAGCGCCGACGACTTCTGAGTCAGGCGGGCCGGTACCGGACGTTCACCGTCGAGGTGGGGCCGTCCGGGCCGACGCGGTGCAGGCGGACCGGGGTCCCGCCGGGGTTGTGGTAGAGGCGTTTGCCGTCGCCGAGCAGCACCGGGACGAGGTGCAGGTCGATTTCGTCGATCAGGCCCAGGTCCAGTAGCTGCCTGCCGATCGTGGGGGAGAAGACCTCCAGGTTCTTGCCCGCCGCCGCGGCGAGCCCGATGCGCACGGCCTCGGCGGGGTCGCAGTCCAGGAACGTGACGTCGGCGGCCGGGGTGGCGTCCTCCGGATGGTGGGTGAGCACGAAGATCGGCCCCTGCCATGCGCCGCCGTAGGGGCGGGCGTCGTCGACCACGTCCCATCCGTCGCGGCCGCCCAGGACGGCGCCGGTGGTGGAGATGTACTCCTCGTGCAGGCCGGGGCGGAACGAGTAGCCGGTCATCCAGTCCATCTCGTGGTTCGGGCCCGCGACGAAGCCGTCCAGGGACATCGCGAAGTGCCAGAGCACCTTGCCCGCCGCCGTCTGTGGTGTGGTGTCGTGCATGCCGGACTCCCAGGTGCTTGCGTTTTGCAATCGGTGGTGGCCACACGCTAGGGCAACCGGTGGTAGATTGCAACCAGATGGGAGGTGGGCCGGGTGCAGGCACGTTCGGGGTGCCCGATCAACGCGGCGGTCGAGGCGTTCGGCGACAGCTGGAGCCTGCTCGTGCTCCGCGACGTGATGTTCGGCAGCCGCCGCTACTTCCGCGAGCTGCTCGCGGGCTCCGAGGAGGGCATCGCCTCCAACATCCTGGCCGACCGCCTCAAGCGACTCGTGGCCGCGGGCCTGCTCACCCGCGAGGACGCGGGCCCCGGCCGCCGCGCCGCCTACAGCCTCACCGAGGCATCCATCCAGCTCGTCCCCATCCTCGCCCAACTCGGCGACTGGGGTGTCCGCCACCGCCCCACCACGAACCGGCTCCGGGTACGCGCGGAGCTGCTCGCGTCGGGCGGCCCGGGCCTGTGGGAGGAGTTCATGGCCGAACTCCGCGCCATCCACCTCGGACACCCGACCCCGGACCGCGACGGCCCGACCGTCATGCAACGCTTGGCCGAGGCCTACGCCGCCGCCCGGTGAGCAGTCCTGAGTGGACGACATTGCCGCCGTCGAGGGCCTGCTTCGCGTAGCAGGCCGGGCCTGTGTGGTTGGTTCAGCAGTTGGGGCTCTCGCCGTCCTGGGTCTGGAAGGTGGCGTGTGCGGAGCCGCCATAACCGGAGATGTTCAGGTTCAGCGAGCTCTTGGTGGTCAATGGGTAGCCGGTCGGCTGCAGGTACACCACGGTGCCCGCCGAGATGGTCGCGGTGCTGACCAGGTGGGCGGTGTGCGGGCCGGCCTGGGTGACGGTGATGGCGCCCGACGTGCTGTTGACCATGTAGTCGCCGGGGATCGACGAGGCCGCCGAGTAGCTCGACGTCCAGCTGCTGCCTGCCGGGATGTCGCCGGTGGCGTGGAGCGTGAACGCGAACCAGCCGCCGTAGCAGCCCTCGCCGAGCGTGGCGTTGTCCGCGCTCGCGGCCTGCGCGGTGACGCACATCAGTGCGGCCGCGCCTGCGAGTGCCATCGCGCCGCGTCTGACTATGGACGAGTTGGACCCCATGGTTGTCGCCCCCTCCGGGAAAGTGGTCGCGGCTCACGATCGCACTCGGGGAAGCACAGCGGGAATCCACCGTCAGGGTGATCACTCGTGAGTCCACAAAGGACAATTAGTCGCACGCGGGTGGTGCCGGTGTGGAGTGATGGCCGGACAGCGGAACCGGGGAGTCCGAACGGGCCACGACCGTGAGGTGGAGTGGGCGTGGGTGCAGGGTGGCGGTCGCGTGTGCGTGGACCCGGTCGACCGGGGTCAGCCGCCAGCGGGTGAGGATGGTGGCGAGGCCGAGGGCGATCTCCGTGACCGCGAACTGGCTGCCGAGGCACTTGCGGGCGCCGCTGCCGAACGGGATGTACTCCACCCGAGGGGCGCGTTCGGGCAGCCACCGGTCCGGGTCGAAGCGCTCCGGGTCGGGGTGGCGGTCCGGGCGGTGGTGCAGCAGGTAGGGGCTGATGATGATCGCCGTGCCCGCCGGGACCGTGTGGTCGCCGATCCGGGTGTCGGTCGTGGTGGTACGGGTGAACATCCAGACGGGCGGCCACTTGCGCAGCGCCTCGGTGATCATGCGGGCGACCGGGGTGGCGCGGTCGGGCGCGGTGCCCGCGGCCAGGATGGCGGCCGACTCGGCGTGGGCGAGGTCCTGCAGGTCCGGACGTTCGGCGAGCAGGTGCAGCAGCCAGGACAGCGCGCTGGCGGTGGTTTCCGAGCCCGCGATGAAGAACGTGGTCAGCTGGTCGGTCAACTCCGCGTCGCTCGCGTCGCCCGTGGGGTCGTGCGCGGACAGCAGCGCCGACAGCAGGTCACCCTGATCGGAGTCGTTCGCGCGGCTCGCCAGGACGACCCGGTGCAGGGTCTCCCGAAACCGCGCGCAGGCCCGGTCGTAGGCACGGTTTCCGGGCGTGGGCAGGAGATCCAGCGCGGGTGGTCGGGTCATCCGTCGGTACATGCCCGCGAACAGGATCTTCAGATCGTCGAGCATCTGCCGCTGCGCGTCGGCGGGCAACGCGTCCGAGAACATGGTCACGGCGACGGTTCGCGCGGTGAGGGCCTGCAGTTCCGCGACCACGTCGAGCACCTGCCCGTCCCGCCACGAGCCTGCCGTCGCGGTGAACTCGGCGGCCATGGTCCGGGCGTAGCCGGGCAGCCGAGCGAAGTGGAACGCGGGCTGCACAAGCCTGCGCTGCCGCCGGTGCAGGTGGTGCGGACAGGTGGCCACGCCATCCCCCGCGAACTCCCTGGCCCGGTCCCAGAACGGCCCACCCTTATCGAACACGCGGTCATCACGCAACACCCGGTCGGTCAGTTCCGGAGTACACACCACCACCGCAGACGAGGTCCCCAACCGAATACGCACGGCATCGCCATACGCAGGCAGCGACCGAAGAAACGCGAGCGGATCACGCAAAAAGGCAGGCAGATGCCCAAGCAGCGGCACGCCCCGAGGCGCGACGGGCATAGCCGAGAAGGTTTGCGTCATCGCGTGAGCCCCTCGGTCGCGTACGTGGACGTGAGACAACGATGTCGAACGACTGGCCAGGCCGTGCCATCCAAGGTATATCTGTCACACCCCCCACTTCAAGAAACCCCACCCTTCCGGACGAGTTCCCGCCATCCCGCACAATCCCCTCGCCCGATGTCCTTCTACGACAAAGGAGTGACACCCCGAACCGAGTATCCATTCACCAATGTCCCCCCCGCCCAGCCCCCCAAACCCGTCCACCCCCACCCCACTACCCAAAGCAGCCCACACCGCGAAGCCGAGCTACTAACTGATCCCAGCCTCACGCGCAAGCAACCCGGCCTGCGTCCGATTGCTGTACCCGAGTTTGGTAAGCATCCGCGACACATAACTCTTCACCGTGGCCTCAGACAAATGCAGCCGACCAGCAATCGCGGCATTGGACAAACCTTCCCCCAGACAAGCCAACAGATCAAGCTCCCGAGTAGTCAGTCCGCGAAGCCGAGACTTGGCCTGCTGAGTACGCCGCTGCTCCCCCGCAGCAGCACCCAGAACGCGGCGAGTGGCCTGACGGGACATAACAGTGTGACCGTCAGCAGCAACACGGATGAGGTTCAGGAGATCCTCAGGCGGCGTGGACTTAAGCAGGAACCCCGAGGCTCCTGACCGGAGTGCGGTGAGGACATGACTGTCGGTGTCGAACGTGGTCAGGGCGACCAGGGCCGGGGCGTTCGGCATGGCGGCGATGCGTTGGATGGCGGTGAGGCCGTCGATCTCGGGCATGCGCAGGTCGATCAGCATCACGTCGGGGCGCAGCCGGGCGGCCAGTTCGATGGCCTCGGCGCCGTCCTGGGCGGTGCCCGCGATCTCCAGGTCGTCGGCGTCGCCAAGGATGGTGCGCAGGTGGGCGAGCACCATCGGCTCGTCGTCGACGAGGACGACGCGGATCGGATCCTCGGCTGTCCCCTGCTCGGCTGTCATCACTGCCCCCCGAGCCATCGTTCCCCCGAAGCGACTCATCGGCCGATTCAACCGTAGCAGGCGGCGTGCTATCCGCGATCGGACGACGAAGACAACCAAAGTTGTCGATTTCCGCTCCGGTATCGACTTCCGTCGCAGGACGGCGCCGTGTTTTCCCGGCCGCGCTAGGGTGGGTTTCGTGCTCGATGCCACCGGCCGACCGGACTGGCCGGGCGGGCGACGGCACCGGCTCACCCTGATCATCCTGGCGGTCGCGTTCGCCGCGCTCGACCTGGCGATCTGCCTGAACAGCCCGCCCACCACCGGCTGGGCGGGCCCGCGCGCGGACCTCGTGCTGCAGCTCTCGGTCGACATCTCCCTGGTGTTCCTCGCCCGATATCCCCGCACGGTCGGCGCGATCACGCTCGTCGTCGCGGTGCTCACGCTGGTCTCGGACGTGTTCGCGCCCGGCTTGTTCGTGCCGGTCGAGCCCGCCAGCCCGCTCACCCTGCCCCGCGCCACGCCGGTGGTCGCCATCCACCTGGTCCTGGTCGTGCCCCCGCGGCTGTCGTTCCCGTTGATCGGGGTACTCGCGCTGATCGGCAGCAGGCCATGGGAGCCGAACTGGGCGGTCACGCCGTTCGCCGTGCTCAGCACGGCCGGGCCCGCCGTGTTCGTGCTCTACCTGGAGGCGCGCAAGCAGCTCGTGCGGTCCCTGCGCGACCGGGCCGAGCGGGCGGAGCGCGAGCAGCACCTGATGGCCGAGCGGGCCCGGTTCGAGGAGCGCCGCAGGCTGGCCGCGGAGATGCACGACGTGCTCACCCACGGGCTGAGCCTGATGGTGCTGCACGCGGGCACGCTCGGCGTCATCGCGGCCGATCCCGGCGCGGTCCGCCGGGCCGCCGCGGACATCCGGGCGGCGGGCACGGCGGCCCTGGACGAGCTGCGCGACCTGGTCGGCGTGCTCAGCAGCGAGTCCGACGAGCGGGCCCCGGCCGTCCGGCAGGAGCCCGCGGTGCCCGATCCGGCCGCGCCCGCCGAGGAGTCCACGGCGGCCGGGATGCCGGTCGAGCTGGATGTGGACGGTGAGCGGTCGCTGATGTCACCGACCATCGCCCGCACGGTCCACCGGATCGTGCAGGAAGGGCTCACCAACACGCGTAAACACGCACCAGGCGCGCGCGTCCGGGTCCGATTGAGCTACCGGACGGACGGCGTCACGGTCAGCGTCCACAACAGCGCGGCCCCGCGCCCGCCGGACGAGGTCCTGGCGGGCAGCGGGTCCGGGCTCGGCCTGTCCAGCCTGGGCCACCGCGTCGACCTCGTCGGTGGGACCCTGCGCGCGGGTCCCACCGACGACGGTGGTTTCGAGGTGGCTGCCGAGCTGCCGACCTACGTGCCGACCAGCGAGAAGGCTCACTGAGTCCGCAATATGGGCCACAGCGTCTCCCAGCTTTTCTTCCGGCCGCTGAACACGGTCATCAGTCCGGGAACGAGTTCCTCCCGCCGCTCGAACGCCTCGACCAGCTCCGGACTCGGGTCGCCCACGAACAGCACATCGGTGGACTCGTCACCCGGACGACCGAAGTAGTAGTACCCCCGATGCGGGCTGTAGACGATCGGGAATGCCTGCTGCGAGCCCACGAACTGGATATCGGCGGCGAAGGCATAGCTGTCGGTCATCACTGTCAAGTGTTCCCGCTTCTCCGCAGGCAAAGACCAATACACCGTCACGACCGCGTCCGACAGTTCCCGCAGCATTCCGTCGGCGTGCGCGAACACCTTCGCGGTCAACGGGAACAGCGAGCTGTCCGGGATCCGCTCCGCCCACGACTTCGGATACAACGGCAGCGCCACCAGCGTCAACAACACCGACGGTACCAACAGCACCGCGCCGACGATCTTCGCGGACACATGCCACTCCCGGTCCTGCAACCCCACCGCCCCGGCCGCGAACGGCAGCGCGTACACCCCGAACACGTAGTACGACCGCCCGGACATCACCAGGAACGCCACGACCAACAACACGAACGCCACGCCCAGGTACCGATAGGGCTGTAGCGACCGCGCGATCAACAACCGCCCCAGCCCGAACACGGCCAGCGGCACCCCGATCACCAACCCGGCCCCGGTCAACGCCTGCCACAGGAACTGGCCGGTCCCCGGGAACTCCCGCGCCACCACGTCCGTCATCCGCTGGTACGGCCACCCGTTCGCGTTCTGCCAGAGCAGTGTCGGCACCGTCGCGGCCGTCGCGATCAGCCAGCCGCCCCACAGCCACGGCCGACCGAGCAGGCGCCTCGGCCCGAACGCCAGTGCCCCGATGGCGACCGCCACCCACAGCGCGGGCACGAGGAACTTCGTCTGCAACGACACGGCCGTGACCAGGCCTGCGAACAACAGCAGGCGGTCGTCGTCGGCACCTTCCCCGTGCAGCCGGGTCCAGCGCACGAGCAGCCACACGATCAGCGTCCAGAAGAACGGGTCGAGCGACGACGTCGCCAGGTAGTGCGACAGCACCGTCATCGCCGACAACGCCGCCGCCCCGGCCGCGACCCCCTGCGCGACCCGCCGTCCCCCCAGCTCACGGGCGATGAGCGCGGTCACCAGGATCCCGCCGACGGCCGCCAGCGTCGCGGGCAGCCGCAGCACCACCAGCGAACCGGGTGCCAGGCCGTCGAGCAGGGCCGCGAGCACCGGCAGCAACGGCGGCTGGTCGAAATAGCCCCACGCGGGGTGATCGCGGCCCGCGATGATGAAGTAGGCCTCGTCGAACGAGTACCCGTAGTTCCGGCTGGCGAGCAGCAGGAGAACACCGGTCACCCCCGCGATCAGGAACACCGGAAACCGCGCGAACGCCGGGATTCTGCTCAGGCTGGCTGTCATACGCCGAGTCGACCCGATCCCGTGGTCGATCCGACACGGCCGACGGTGCACGACCCGCGCAACCAAAGTGGACTCTTCGGCGAACCCGCAACTTTCGTTGCCGCGAAAGACCACCAAGCGCCGTCGCCCGACGACCGTCGTCCCGGGTTGCCTGGTGCCGAACCCCGAGCGCGAGAGGAGCGGAACTTGATCTCGGTACGAGACCTGACCAAGCGCTACGGCCGCACCACGGCCGTGGCGGGCCTGACCTTCGACCTCCGGCCCGGCGTCGTGACCGGCTTCCTTGGTCCGAACGGCGCGGGCAAGTCCACCACGATGCGCATGATCCTCGGCCTGGACGCCCCGACCAGCGGCTCGGTCACCATCCACGGCAAGCCGTACCGCGACCTGCCCGCGCCCATCCACGAGGTCGGCGCCCTCTTGGACGCCAAGGCCGTGCACGGCGCCCGCACCGCCCGCACCCACCTGCGCTGGATCGCCCGCGCGGGCGGCGTCCCCCGGACCCGTGTCGACGAGGTGCTCGACATCGTCGGCCTGACCTCGGTCGCGAATGCCCGGATCGCCACCTTCTCCCTGGGCATGCACCAACGCCTCGGCATCGCCACGGCCCTGCTGGGCGACCCGCCGGTGCTCCTGCTCGACGAACCGGTGAACGGCCTGGACCCCGAGGGTGTCCACTGGCTCCGCACCCTCCTGCGCGATCTCGCCGCCGAGGGCCGGGCAGTACTCGTCTCCAGCCACCTGATGAACGAGATGGCCGAGACCGCCGAGCACGTCCTGGTCATCGGACGCGGCGAACTGATCGCGGACCTCCCGATCGACGAGTTCACCCAACGCGGCGCACGCGGCCATGTCCGAGTGGTCGCACCTCGACTGGCAGAGCTATCGACCGTGTTGAAACACGCGGGCGGCGCGGTCACGCGTCGACCGGAGGGCGCGCTGGAAGTGATCGGACTCGACGCAGCGCGAATCGGTGACCTCGCACTGGAGTACCGAATCGGCCTGCACGAACTGACACCGGTCCACGCGGGCCTGGAAGCCGCGTTCCTGGAACTGACGCGTGGCAGTGTGCAGTACCGGGCGCATAGGGGAGAGCGATGACGGTCAGGCTGTCGGACACCGTTGCGGCGGAGTGGACGAAGCTCCGGTCGGTCCGTACCACATGGACAGTCGCCATCGCGGCCATGGTGGTGAGTGTCGGCCTCTCCGTCCTGTTCTGCCTGGTGACAGCACAGGACTACGCCAACCTGCCAGCAGAACAACGCCTCGACTTCGACGCGGCGGGCACCAGCCTCGTCGGCCTCAACCTGGGCCTGGTCCTGGTCGCCATCCTCGGTGTACTCGCCGTATCGACCGAGTACACGACCGACATGATGCGACTCACGCTCGCGATCACCCCGCGCCGGGGACGAGTCCTGCTCTCGAAGGCTCTGGTAGTGGGGCTGTTCGCGTTCGTCCTGGGCGCGGTGTTCGCGGTGGCGGCTTTCTCCATCGGGCAGGCGCTTCTGGGCACGAATCCCGACATTCATGCCTTGGCTCTCGGGGATCCAGGAGTGCTGCGCGGCATGTTCGGATGGGGCGCGGAAATGGCCGCGTTCGCCTTGATCGCCTTCTCCGGTGCGGTGATCACCCGTAGCTCGGTGGGATCGGTCGTGCTGACGATCGCCCTCATCTTCGCCCCGGCAATCGTGGGCGCGTTCCTGCCTGCCTGGGTACGCACGGACATCCTCACCTATTTCCCGGCTTCGGCAGCCGAACAACTGAGCGCGGCACACGCCCCGGACGGCCCAGGCCCGGTGATCGGCGGCACAGTGCTGCTCGGTTGGGTCGCCCTCGCGCTTGTCCTGGCCCGGACCCGCCTGATCGGCCGCGACTCCGGCTAGTGGTGCGACTCAGAACGTCGGCCGTGTATCGGCGGGTCCACGGCGTGGCTGACGGTGCCGCCGGGACGGCCTCGTACTGGATGTACTTGGTCGTTTCGGCGGTGCCGTCAGGCACGTCGTGGGCGGGTCGAGACGCGGTCGACGTTCTGGGTCGCACCACTAGCGGTGACTCCCGAAGGCAACGCCCGCGAAGCCGGGGCATGACGTTCACGCGTGGTACGCCGTTCGGCGGAGCCGCCCCCATCGGTCGAGGTGTTACATTCCCTGCGTCATGCCAACTGAATAGTCACCACCCGGGACGGGGAAGCCGGTCGAAGTCCGGCACTGTCGCGCAACCGTAGGCCATGTGAGTGGCGAGTCGGATCACCGTGCGGGTGGGGTGTCTGTCGTACCGCTGTCGCGAGAACAGGGGTGACGAGGCGGTGTCGCGCACCGGTCTTCCCTCCTCCCTGTCCTCGCGGGATTGAGGATGTGGCCGTGAGTCTGGCGTTGCGCAAGGTCGCCCAGCCGTCGATCGCTGTGTCGGCACTGGCCGTTATCGGGCTCCTCTGCGCGAGTACGCCGGTGGTCGCTGCCCCCGAACGGGACGGGGCCGTGGCCGTCGCACGGTGGCTGGCCAGGCAGGTCGACGCGGACGGCACGGTGCGCAACCCGCTCGGCGGAGCCCTGCCCGATCACGGCCTGATGATCGACCTGGTCTACGCCTCCTACGCGGCAGGCGCGGGCGAGCTGGCCCAACCGATCCTGCGCTACCTCGACGACCAGCGCCACGCCGGCGAGTACTTCGCGTTCGGCGCGCTGTACCAGAACCCGAAGTACGACGCGGTGATCGACGGTGGCTACGCGGCCAAGACGTTGGTGGCGGCCGAGGTGGCGGGGCGGGACCCCCGGCACTTCGGCGGGTGGGACCTGCTCGCCGAGACCAAGGGCTCGATCCCGCGGTCCGGGCCGGACAAGGGGCGGGTCAGTGTCCACACGAAGAACCCGGAGCTGGCCGACGCCGTCGACAACAACACCAACACCTTCGGCCAGTCCCTCGCCGTCATCGGCCTGGCGGGGGTGCGCGAGGTCGACCAGCTCGCCGTCGACCGGCTGGTGGGCCAGCAGTGCGTCGAGGGGTACTTCCGGATCCTGTACTCCTTCGTCCCGACCACCGAGACCGGCGACGACGTGCTGCCCGGTGGGTACAAGCTCTCCAGCTGTGAGGAAGGCAAGCCGTACGACCTGTCCGAGCCGGACAACGACGCCACGGCCATGGGACTGTCCGCGCTGCTGGCGGCCCGTGCGGCGGGTGCCCGGGGAGTCGACGGGCCGATCGACGGCGCGGTGCGGTTCCTGCGCGGGGCACAGGACGCGTCCGGTGGCTGGGGTGGTGGTGTCACCACCGAGGCGCCCAACACCAACAGCACGGGTCTGGTCGTGCAGGCCTTGGCCGACGCCGGGGGATCCGACGCGCAGGTGCGGACAGGGCTCGCATATCTGAAGGCGGCGCAGGTGAACCAGGCGGATGCCGGTACCAGGTTGGCCGAGGACATCGGGGCCATCGCCTACGACCCGCAGCAGTACCGGGACTCCAGGCAGACCGGTATGTCCAGTAAGGACACGTGGGTGCGTGCGGGAGCCCAGGCCGCGCTCGGTCTCGCGCAGGTCGGTTTCCACGACCTCACCCAGGGCAAGGTCCCGCCGACCGACACCCCGACCTCGCCCGAACCCACTACGACCACAACTACGACCACGACGACCACCGGCCCGGCGACCGGCCTGCCGCCCGCGCCGCAGACCATCGTGATCACCAAGGACGGCACCACCCGGACGATCACCCGGCGGGTGCCCGCCCCGGTCAGCCGCCGGGCCGGGACCCCGGCGCCGCCACCGAACTCCGCACCCGGTGTCCCGCTGGCACCGCCCACCCCGGCGCAGGCCCCGGAGCCGGAGACCCCGGTCGGTCACGCGGCCGCGTACCTCGCGGGCAGGCTCGTCGACGGCGACCACGTCGAGGTCACCCAGGACGGCAGGACATTCGTCGACTACGACGCCACCGCGGACGTCGTCCTGGCCCTGCACGCGCTCGGCGGCCAACCGGACGCGGTCGACCGCGCGACCCGGTTCCTGCTCACCCCCGCGTCCATCGACGCTTATGCGCACGGCGTCCCGTACGAGCCCGGCCCCGCCGCCTACGCCGAACCGCTGGCCAGACTCCGGCTGGTCGCGGGCTTCCAGCGGGACACCGGCGAGTACGACCAGGTGAGCACCGACCTGGACGCCGCCCTCGCGGGCCTGCGCTCGGACGCCGGGATCTTCACCGACACCGGCCAGTTCGCCGACGCCTCCACCGCCGTGCAGCGGCACGTGTGGGCGACCACGGCCACCATCGCCGCCTCCGACCACGCCGCGCTGGCCGCGGTGGACTCCTTGGCCGACCGCCAGTGCCGGGACGGCACGTTCCCGCAGAACATGACCACCGCCGACTGCGCGACCGGCGACCTCGCCGCCACCGCGTCCGCCGTCATCGCCCTGGACGCGGCCCGCGCGTCCACCCAGCCGACAGACCCATCCCCGACGGGCCCATCCCCGACAGAACCGTTGCCGGGCAATCAATCCGCGTCCGTCGAGATCCCGGCGAACCGAGCCCCGGCCGAATGGTCGACCAAGCGGACCACCGCCCTGGTGGCCGCCGCGGCGGCGCTCAACGCCCGGACGGCGACGGACGGCACCGTCCGTGGCCCCGATGGCGACATCGACGTGCCCATGACCGCGGCCATCGCCGGTGGACGGCAGTTCGTCGGTCTCGACATCGCCGCCACGACCCGAGCCCTCGCCGACGAGCCGCGCTCCCGCTCGACGGACATCGCCCCCGACAACGCGATGGGCGAGGTGGCCCGCCTCGACCAGGAAGCATCGGACGGGAACGTCCTGACGGACCTTGTCACGGCGGCGCCCGCGGTCGCGGGGCGGTCCTGGGCCGGGGCGGAGCACGCCCCGGTGGTGCCCGCCGTGCGGCTCCCGTTGACCGGTGCCGACTCCGTCGCTGCGGTCGCCCGTTCGTCCGACCGGGTGTCCCCGTGGCTCGGGGTCGGGCTGGTCGGCCTCGGTTTCCTGCTGGCCGTGGCGGCCGTGTTCGGCACCCGGCTGGTGACCCGGAACTCGACACCGAAGGTGGTCTCCCGATGAGAAGGTTCCCGTCCCTGATCGCGGCCGCGGCCTTGGCGGCCGGGCTGGTCGCGGCGCTGCCCACGGCGGCGTCCGCGATCGACCCGACCAAGGGCTACGCCGGGGTCTGCGCAGGCGCCGACGCCCTGACCGGGGTCACGGTCGTCATCGACTTCAACGAGCTGGACGGCAACGGCGGCACCGCCGCGCCGACCATCACCCGGTGCTCGCCCGACCCCGGTCCCGGCACACCGCGCACCGGCATCAAGGCCCTGCAGGACGCGGGCATCGCGATCACCGGCAGCACGCAGTGGGGGCTCGGGTTCGTGTGCAGGCTGGAGGGCAGGCCGTCGGCCACCGAGACCCTGCCGCGCACCACGAACCCCACCTACAAGGAGTCCTGCGCGCGGACCCCACCCGCCAACGCCTACTGGGGTTACTGGTACGCCGACGGTTCCGGCACGACCTGGACCTACAGCAGCTACGGCGCCCTCAACCGCAACGTGATCCCCGGCGGTTTCGAGGGTTGGTCGTTCTCGCTGAACAAGACCGCGACCACGAACCCGGCCCCCGGCGTGACCCCGACCCGCCCGGCGTCGACCGGCGGCTTCGTGCGATGACGACCAGGTTCGCGGCGCTCGCGGCGGTCACCGCGCTGGTGACGGTCGCGAGCGCCGCCCCGGCGTGGGCGATCGACCAGGGCAAGGGCCTGCCCGGGTTCTGCCCCGGCCCCACCGGCGTGACCGTCGTCGTCGACTTCCAGAGGCTGGGCGGCATCACCATCGTCCGCTGCTACCCGAACGCCGACCCCGGAACCGGGCTGGACGCGCTCAAGGGGGCCGGTTTCCAGATCGCGGGCGCGGCGCGGTGGGGCGAGGGGTTCGTCTGCCGGATCGAGAACCGGCCGTCCGCGGTGGAGACGCTGCCGATCGCCGGGCACGAGGACTACCGCGAGGGGTGCGTCAACACCCCGCCCGCCACCGGGTACTGGTCGTACTGGCATGCGAGCAATGGCTGCGCGTGGACCTACAGCCAGTGGGGCGTCAAGAACCGGCAGTTCGTCCAGGGCGGTTTCGAGGGTTGGTCCTTCTCGCTCAACGCCACCACGACGTCCAACCCGCAGCCACGCGTCGCCCCCGTCCGTCCGGGCACCGCGGGCCAGCCCTGTGCGGAGGCGGCGGAACCGCCGCCGAACTCCGACAACCCGGCCGAGCGGCAGCCCGAACCGGCGGCCGCCGCACCCGTGCCGGGCGCCACCGCCCAACCCGGGGTCCGATCGGACGGCGGGAACGCCGCGCCGGGACAGCCCGGTACGAACGTTCCCGGCACGGCCGTCCCCGATGCGCCGGTGCAGGCCGGGGACGCGCCCGGTGGTGCGTTGCCGCCGCCTCGGCCGCGGACCGCGTCGGCCGCGCCGGACCCGGCGGCGAACATCGCCTTCACCGGCGGCGAGGACAGGCCGGACGTCAACCGGGTGCTTGAGGACCAGTCCGGTGCCGACGGTGCCGCGCCCTGGTTCGCCGCCGGGGCCGTGCTGATGCTGGCCGCCGCGACGGCCTACCTCGGTGTGCGGCGCAGACGCGCCGGGGAGCGGTAGTGCCGGGCGCCACCTACTACCTGCCGCGCGACCTGCACCCGATGGCCTGGTGGGTGTGGGCGCTCGGCCTCGCCACGGCCGCGAGCCGCACCACGAACCCGTGGTTGCTGGGGCTGATCCTGGCGGTGGCCGGGTTCGTGGTGGTGGCCCGGCGTGGCGAAGCGCCGTGGGCGCTGGCGTTCCGGATGTACCTGTACCTCGGCGCGGTCGTCGTCGGGTTCCGGGTGTTCTTCCGGCTGGTGTTCGGCGGCGGCGAGGGTGCCACGATCGTCCTGCGGCTGCCGGAGATCCCGCTGCCGGAGTGGGCGGCGGGCATCCGCCTGCTCGGCGACGTGTCGGCGGAGTCGCTGCTCGGCGGGTTCTACGACGGGCTGCGGCTGGCGACCATGGTGGTGTGCCTCGGCGCGGCCAACGCGCTGGCCAACCCGAAGCGGCTGCTGAAGTCCATGCCGCCCGCGCTCTACGAGGTCGGCACCGCCGTGGTGGTCGCGCTGTCGGTGTTCCCGCAGCTGGCCGAGAGCGTGGTGCGGGTCCGGCGCGCCCGCAGGCTGCGCGGCGGCGACGGCCGTCGGTTCCACGCGCTGCGGGCGATCGTGATCCCGGTGCTGGCCGACGCGCTGGACCGGTCGCTGCGGCTGGCCGCGTCCATGGACTCGCGCGGCTACGGCCGGGCCGGGACGGTCGACCCGCGCAGGCGCCTGGCCACCGGGGCGTTGATGATCGCCGGTCTGCTCGGCGTGTGCGTCGGCGTCTACGCCACCCTGGACGGGTCGACGCCGCGCGTGCTCGCCGCGCCCATGCTGGTCCTCGGTGTGGTGGTGGGCCTCGTCGGCTTCCGGGCCGCGGGCGCGCGGGTCCGGCGCACCCGGTACCGGCCGGGCCGCTGGCACCTGCCGGAGGTGCTCGTCGCGCTGAGCGGGCTCACGGTCGCCGCGGCCCTGGTCGCCACCTCGGCCGTCGACCCCACCGACCTCACCCCGTCCCTGATGGTCCTGTCCTGGCCCGCGCTGTCGTGGACCCCGCTGGCGGGCGTGCTGCTCGGCGCGCTGCCCGCGGTCCTCGCCCCGCCGCCGGAACCCGCGCTCGGGAGGGTGCCCGCGTGATCGAACTCGACCGGGTCAGCTTCTGGTACCACGGGCAGCCGGAGCCGGTGCTGTCCGAGGTGTCCCTGTCCATCGGGGAGGGCGAGCTGGTGCTGCTCGCCGGCCGCACCGGGGTGGGCAAGTCGACGCTGCTTGGCACGCTCAACGGGCTGGTACCGCACTTCACCGGCGGCCACCTGGACGGCGAGGTGTCGGTCGACGGGGTGAGCACCCGGTCCCGGCCGCCGCGCGAGTTCGCGCACCTGGTGGGCGTGGTCGGGCAGGACCCGCTGGCCGGGTTCGTCACCGACACGGTGGAGGAGGAGCTCGCCTACGGCATGGAGCAGCTCGGCGTCGAGCCGCCGGTGATGCGGCGGCGGGTGGAGGAGACGCTGGACCTGCTCGGGATCGCGGACCTGCGCGGCCGGGCGCTGCGGACCCTGTCCGGCGGGCAGCAGCAGCGGGTGGCGGTCGGTTCGGTGCTGACCACGCACCCCAAGGTGCTGGTGCTGGACGAGCCGACCTCGGCGCTGGACCCGACGGCGGCCGAGGACGTGCTGGCGACCCTGGCGCGGCTCGTGCACGACCTGGGGACGACGGTGCTGCTGGCCGAACACCGGATGGAACGGGTGGTCCCGTTCGTCGACCGGATGGTCTACCTGACCGGGGACGGGGGAGTGGTCGACGGGGACCCGGCGGAGGTGCTGCGGGACACGCCGGTCGCCCCGCCGATCGTGGAGCTGGGGCGGCTTGCCGGTTGGGACCCGCTGCCGCTGTCGGTGCGGGACGCGCGTCGTCGGGCGGGGCCGTTGCGGTCTTCGCTGTCGGTTCCGGCGCGGCCGTCCCGGGTCGACGGGGCGGAGCTGCTGTCGGTGCGGGATGTCGTCGTCCGCTATGGGCCGATCGTGGCCGTGCGCGGGGTCGACCTGGACGTGCGCGCCGGTGAGGTGCTGGCGATGATGGGGCGCAACGGGTCCGGCAAGTCGTCGCTGCTGTGGGCGGTGCAGGGATCGGGGCCGCGGCAGAGCGGCCGGGTCGATGTCGACGGGGTCGACCCGACGAGTATGTCCACTGTGGAGGCTCGGAAGGTCGTCGGGCTGGTCCCGCAGACCGCGAGCGACCTGCTGTACCTGGACACGGTCGCGGCCGAGTGCGCGGCCGCCGATCGGGAGTCCGGGGCCGCCGCGGGTACCTGCCGTTCGCTGCTGGACCGGCTGGCACCGGAGGTCGACGCGGCGCGACATCCGCGTGATCTCTCGGAGGGGCAACGGTTGGCCCTGGTGCTGGCCGTGCAGTTGACCGCCGAGCCGCGCGTGCTGCTGTTGGACGAGCCCACGCGCGGCCTCGACTACCCGGCGAAGTCCGCGCTGGGGCGAATGATCGCCGCCATCGCCGCCGAGGGGCGCGCGGTCGTCGTGGCCACCCATGACGTCGAGTTCGTGGCGGCCATCGCGGACCGGGTGCTGGTCATGGCCGAGGGCGAGATCGTCTCCGCCGGGCCCACCGCCCGGGTCCTCGGCGACTCGCCCGCCTTCGCGCCGCAGGTGGCCAAGATCCTCGGCCCGGACTGGCTCACCGTCGCCGAGGTCGCCGCCGCCCGTCCGGCGGAGCCCCGATGAGCGCCGAGCCGGTGGACCGTGAGCGGGCCGGTTCCGCTGTGGGCGGGTCGCGTCGGGTCCGGACCTGGGGGCGGGCCGGTCAGGTGGTCCGGTTGGGACCGCGGTCGGCGGTCGTGCTCACCCTGGCGTCGCTCGGTGGGCTGATGATGTTCGTGTGGCCGTTGCTGGTCCGGGTGCAGCCGCAGAGCACGCAGCACGGACCGGACGCGCCGTTCGTGTTCCTGGGGATCCTGCCGGTCCTCATCGTCATCGTGCTCGCCGAGCTGTCCGAGGGCGGCATGGACGCGAAGGCGCTGGCGATGCTGGGCGTGCTGTCGGCGGTCAACGCGGCGCTGCGGCCGCTGGGGGCGGGCACGGCGGGCATCGAGGTGGTGTTCTTCATGCTCGTGCTCGCCGGTCGGGTCTTCGGGGCCGGGTTCGGTTTCGTGCTCGGGTGCACCTCGCTGTTCGCCTCCGCGTTGCTGACCGCCGGGGTGGGGCCGTGGCTGCCGTTCCAGATGCTGAGTTCGGCCTGGATCGGCATGGGCGCCGGGTTGCTGCCGCGCCGGGTCACCGGCAAGGCGGAGATCGCCATGCTGGTCGGCTACGGCATCCTGGTGTCCTATCTGTTCGGTTTCCTGATGAACCTGTGGTTCTGGCCGTTCATCACCGGCGCCGAGGTGCCCTACCACCACGGCCACATCTCCTACGTGCCCGGCGACCCGGTGCTGGACAACCTGCACCGCTTCGCCGTGTTCACCCTGCTGACGTCCACCGCGGGCTGGGACACCGGTCGGGCCGTCACCAACACGATCGCGATCCTCGTGGTCGGCCCCGCCGTCCTGGCCACGCTCCGCCGGGCCGCGCGCCGCGCCTCCTATGGGGCGCCGGTGACGTTCGGCCACAACGGAAACACCCCCGGAGAAAGGTTCCTATGAGATTCAAGGCAGTACTCGCGTGTGTCACCGCCGCCACCGTGGTCGCCACCGCCGTGCCCGCGGCCGCCGCGACCCACGCCCCGGCGGACGCCGCGTCCGGCTGGCTGGCCCGCCAGTTCGTGCACGGCGACCACCTGGAGACCGACTTCGGCGGCACCAGCTACCCGGACCCGGGTCTGACCCTCGACGCCGTGTTCGCCTTCGCCGCCACGCGCACTGCCGACGACTATGGTTCCGCGGCGCTGACCTGGTTGGCGCAGCCCGCCAACCTCACCGGCTACATCGGCGACGGCACCACCGAAGCGTACGCGGGCGCCACCGCCAAGACCGCGCTCGCCGTCGAGGTCCGCGGCGGCGACCCGGCCGCGTACGGCGGGGTCGACCTGGTCGCCCGGCTGAACTCGCTGCTCACCCCGTCCGGCCGCTACTCCGACCGCTCGGCCTACGGCGACTACAGCAACGCCTTCACCCAGTCGCTCGCGCTCATCGCGTTGGACCGCACCCCCTCGGGTGCCCCGGTGTCCGCGGTGGACTACACCGCCGCGACCCAGTGCCCCGACGGCGGTTTCCCGATCGTGCTCGACGCGCCCACCTGCGCAGGCGACACCGACGCCACCGCCATGGTCACCCAGGCGCTGCTCGCCACCGGCCGCACCGCCGCCGCGCGGCAGGGGCTGGCCTGGCTGAAGTCCAAGCAGCAGAACGACGGCGGCATCGCGGCGGGCGACGGCTCCGGCACGCCCAACGCCAACACCACCGGCCTCGCGGGCCAGGCGTTCCGCGCGGGGCTGCGCGTCGTGCCCGCGCTCAAGGCGCACCAGTTCGTCCTGTCGTTGCGCCAGACCTGCACCGCGCCCGCCGCCCAGCGCGGCGCGATCGCCTACGACGCCACGGGATACAACCCGTCCACGGTCACCCGCGCCACCACCCAGGCGATCCTCGGCCTGCGCGGCGCGCCCCTGGGCGGTCTGACATCCTCGGGCTCCGCGACCGGCGACCCGGTCCTGTCCTGCCCCTGACCCCGGAACCGGTGGGTGCGCTAGCGCACCCACCGGCCGGGATTCTCCTGTCCGTCACCAAGTTCCCGCCGGGAGCGTCCGGCGGTCAGGAGTCGGTCAGAACCAGGATCGCGGGTGGGCGGTGAAGTAGCTCCAGATCGCCGTGGTGGCGTTGATCTGGATGGTGTGCGTGCCCGGTCCGCTGTCGGCCGCGCCCGGCCAGGTGTGGCCGTGGCCCAGGATCTTGTAGTGCACGACGTCCACGGAGCTCTGGCAGGACGACCAGGCGTACCGGATGACCTCGGTGTCCAGGACGGTCTGCGTCGGGCCCGTCGTGCAGTTGTCGCGGACCGCCCAGCCTGCCAGCCAGGTCTGGATCGCGGGCAGGGTCTCGCCGTGGCTGTCCAGGTCACCGTCGTAGTCGACGATGGTGTCGTTCGTGCCGTGGAAGTCGATGATCGGGACCCCGGGCGGGTTGGCCCCGCAGCCGGACTGCGTGGCGTCGTAGAAGGCGCCCGCGACGATGCCGAAGGCGGCGATGCGGTTGGGCAGCTGGCAGGCGAGCAGGCCGACGAAGCCGCCGCCGTTGGACTTGCCCGCCGCGAAGATCCGGGACTTGTCGATGCACAGCTGGGACTGCAGCTTGTCGAGCAGGTCGGCGACGAACTGGACGTCGTCGACGCCGGTCGCGTTGTAGGGCGCGCCCTGCCAGGCGGTCCCGTTGTCCGTGCCGAGCACGCCGGTCGGGTAGGCCAGAACGGCGTCCGCGCTGTCGAAACCGGTGTAGGACTCGATGTCGGCTGCGGTGCCCTTGTGCCCGTGGAACACCATCACCAGCGGCTTCAGCTGGCCCGGCACGTAGGTGGAGGGCATGTGGACCAGGTAGCTCCTGGTCAGGCCCCCGGAGCTGATGGTCTGCGCGGTGGTCTGCCCGAGCGTCAGCGGGGACGTCGTGGCCGAGCAGCCGGTCGAGTCGACGGCGGAGTTGTGCGCCGGTGCGGCGGATGCCTGCTGCGGGATGGTCAGTGCGCCGAGTGCGAGAGTGAGCGCGAGGGCTGGGGCGAGCCTGCGATGTCTCATGGCCACCTTCGGTGATGGGGGACCTGGGTCCCGGGAGGATCGTTCCGCGGACACCACGCCCCCGGGCCTGCCCCTGGTTGCAGCACATTTCGATCTTGCTCCGGACGGCCGCTCGGCTCGTCCGCCCGGCCCACGGCCGGGTTGCCCGAACCGGCGGAAGCCCCGATGGTCCGTGGTGGCGCGAGGTCCGATGTGGTCATGTGCGACGGTCTTGCCCGGTCGGGTGGCCGCCGCGCGTGCAATGGACCAAGTGAGTGGTGCCCGGCAGCGGCGGGCTCACCGGCTGTCGTGACGACTGCTCGTTTCCGGCATTCCCCTCTCGCGCAACTGGATCCACGCCGCCCGGCTTGGCCACACTGCTGCCTGTCGGGGACGCGAGCACCAGTCGAGAACGGTTCGAGGCAGGAGAACAATGCGCAAGATCCTGGGTTTGGTCGCCAGTGCCGCGTGCGCGCTGGCCCTGGCGGTGGTGGGTTCGGGTTCCGCGAACGCGGGCACGGAGGCGGTCCTGGGCACGTGGGCGTGCAGTGTGCCCGCAGGCAGGACGTACACGCGCGTGCAGAGCCAGCTGGGGGTGTGCAGCCCCACCGGCTTCGCGAACTCCTACTACATCGAGACACCCGTGAGCGGGCTGTGGGCCTGTACCGTCCCGTCCGGCTTCAGCTACTCGCGCGTGCAGAGTCAGTTGAACGTGTGCAGCACGAGTGGTTTCGCGAACTCGTACCTGCTGGAGTCCCCGCGCGGTGGCGTGTGGATGTGCAACGTGCCTTATGGCTACACGTACTCGCGCGTGCAGAGCCAGTTGAACGTCTGTAGCACGAGCGGTTTCGCGAACTCCTACCTCGTCGAGACGCCCCGCTCCGGTCTGTGGGCGTGCAGTGTTCCGGCGGGGTTCACCTACTCGCGGGTGCAGAGTCAGTTGAACGTGTGCAGCACGAGTGGTTTCGCGAACTCGTACCTGCTCGTCTGATGCCCGACGCACCCCGGGATGGCACCGTCCCGGGGTGTCCTGGGCCGGATGGCCTCGGGGTTCGGCCGCCCGGCGGCGGACCACGACATCTGGAATGGACTGGATGAGTGGCGTGTTCCGCACCGGGTTCACCGACCGTCGTGACGGTTGCTCGTTTCCGGTAATGCCCGCACAGAACGGACTCGACGGCCACATCTCCCCGACACACTCTGCTCGTCCGGAGCGTGATCATCCTTCAAGCGGGGAGAGCAATGCGCAGGATCGTGAGTCTGGTGGCGAGCGCCGCGTGCGCGCTGGCGTTGGCGATGGTGGGTTCGGGATCGGCGGACGCCACGACCGAGGGGGTGCTGGGTACGTGGGCGTGCAGCGTGCCCGCGGGCAAGGTCTACACGCGGGTGGAGAGCAGGCTGGGCGTGTGCAGTCCCAGTGGGTTCGCCAACTCGTACTACATCGAGACCCCGGTGTCCGGCCTGTGGGCCTGTTCCGTTCCGTATGGCTTCAGCTACTCGCGGGTGGAGAATCGCCTGGCCGTGTGCAGTCCCAGCGGTTTCGCCAACTCCTACCTGCTGGAGGCGCCGCGCGGTGGTGTGTCGATGTGCGACGTCCCGGACGGTTACACGTACTCGCGTGTGGAGAGCCGCTTGGCCGTCTGCAGCCCCAGCGGTTTCGCGAACTCCTACTACGTGGAGACTCCCCGCGCGGGCCTGTGGGCCTGCTCGGTCCCGTACGGCTTCACCTACTCGCGGGTGGAAAGCCGTCTGGCCGTGTGTAGTCCTAGCGGTTTCGCGAACTCCTATCTGCTCGTCTAGACACGGCTGATCTCGCCAGAACGCACCCTCGGGCACCGACGTCCGAGGGTGCGTTCTTTCCTGACCATGATGCAGTTCCGGCAGAACCGCACGGAAGCTACTCTCCGTACTTGCCGCAGCCGTCGTTGCGTCGATCACGGGTTCTGTCACCAGGCCTGATGATCTCGACATGCGGTGACACTCCGTGTCGAGATCTTCAGAAAATGGCCCTAGCCAGCACCGTTTGCCTGATTTAGGTTAGGTAAGGCAACCCTTACGGATTGGTGGGCTATGACTGCGGTGGACGAGGGGTTCGCGGCTCGGCTGCGGACCGGGACCCGGGACGAGCACGAGCGGGCGGAGCGGTCGACGTTCATCGAGGCGTTGCTGGAAGGTCGGCTCGGGCGGGAAGCCTACGCCGGGCTCCTGGGGCAAAGCCACCTCTTCTACACCGTGCTCGAAGCCGCGGGCGAGGCGTGGCGGGACGATCCGGTGGTCGGCGGGTTCGTCATCGACGGGCTGCTGCGCAAGGACGCCCTCGAACGTGACCTCACCCACCTGCTCGGCCGGGACTGGCGTGACCACGTCACCCCGCTCGCGGCCACGAAGTCCTATGTGGACCGCCTGGCCGAGGTCTGCTTCACCGACCGGGGCGCGTTCGTCGCCCACCACTACACGCGCTACCTGGGGGACCTGTCCGGTGGGCAGGTCATCCGGCGGCGGATGCGGGAGGTGTACGGGTTCGATGAGGACGGCGTGCGGTTCTACGTGTTCGACCGGGTCGCCAAGCCCAAACCGTTCCGCGACCACTACCGGTCGCTGCTCGACGACGCGCCGTGGCGCGAGGGCGAGCGGGAGGCCCTGGTCGAGGAGGCCAACCTGGCGTTCCGGCTGAACCGGGCCGTCTTCGTCGACCTGGCCGCCGTGTACTGCTGACCGTTGCCGGACAAGGGGTTCCGCGGTCGGGACCCCGGCTTCGGCATGCCCGGAATACCACTGTGGACAGTGTGGCGGGCGTCGCCCTTGCCAATACCGCGACCGAGTAATTAGGTTAGCCTTACCTAATTGACCGGCATGGGTCCGCGCGGTCGCACGCAGGAGGAAACACATGGCAAGACCACACGCGGCCAGAGCGGTCGCCGTCGGTGCGGCGGCCGTTCTCGCCGCCACCGTCCTGGGCACCACGCCCGCCGCGGCGGCCACCGCGAACGTCACCGACGCGACGTTCGTCTGGGGCCTCAACGGGTACGCGCAGGTCGGCATCTTCGGGCCGTGGACCTACAAGGACCTGACCGGCACCGCGTCCATCCTCACCGGATCGGTGTCCGGCGGGGCGCAGACCGCCTACGCGGTCGACCCGGTCCCGGCCACCTCGATGCCGCCGTCGACGCCGCAGAAGACGCCCAACGCGGTCAGGTTCACCGCGGGCACCGGCACGGTCGACCCGGCCACCGGCGCGGGCAAGCTGACCTTCACCGGCAGCTACACCGTCAACGCCTACCCGCCGCAGTTCAACGCGCCCAACGAGATCTACAAGAACCCGGTCGTGACCGTGGCCGCGGACGGCTCCGGCTCGCTGTCGGTGGAGTACAGCCTGGGCGCGGGCACGGACATCTCCGGCAACCCGACCTCGGCGCAGGACTTCGGCCGCCTGACCCTGGTCACCTACGACGCGGGCTCGCTCAGCGGCCTGTCCGCCACCGGTTTCCGGGTCACCCCGGACTACCAGGGCGTGCAGGTCGACGTGCCGGACGGCACCGCGCAGACGCGCGGCTGTGCCGGCGGAACCGGCTGGTGGGGCTCCTGGTCGCCGGACTTCGTCAAGACCGTGCCCACCTCGATCCGTCCGCACTTCTATTCGACCGGCTGCGGCGGCAACCAGGACTACAAGCCGCCGCTGCCCTTCGACATCGGCTACACCGTCGCCACGACGCCGGAGCAGCCGCAGCCGTCCGCGAACGAGCAGGACGTGCGGGTGACCGTGCCGGAGAAGGAACAGCCGGGCGAGTTCGTCTGGACCATCGACGGCGGCAACGGCCTGGTCGACCTCGGCACCGCGAAGGCCGCGGGTGACCACTACCTGGCCACCGGCTCGATCAACCCGGTCCGGGTGACCGACACCCGCGCCGGTGCCCCGACGTGGTCGGTGTCCGCGCAGGTCAGCGACTTCTCGGCGAACGGCACCTCGTTCGACGGCAAGTACCTGGGCTGGGCGCCGAAGGCCACCGAGAACTCGGGTGGCGCGGTGGCCGGTGCCGCCGTGGCGTCCGGTTTCGACGGCGGCACGGGCCTCAAGCAGCCCGCGACGCTGGGCAGCGCGGCACTCGACCACGCGAAGGGCTCGGTGCTGCTCGGCGCCGACCTGCAGCTGAAGGTCCCGGCGAGCGTGGGTGCGGGGACCTACGACGCCACGTTGACCCTCACTGCGCTGAGTTAGTCCTCTCCCGCCACCCGCCCCCACATCCCCGCCCGGCATCGTCCCCGACCCTGGCACCCGCACCGTCACCGCGGCGCCGGGAACGTCACCGGACAAGCCACCGCGGGCTGGTGGACACGGTCTGGTCCCCCTGGTTGTGGGCGCCATCGCTGCCTGATGGCGCCCACAACCGCCCTCTCCCCGCACTGGATTCCCACCATGACTCGCTTCCTCGCCGCGCTCACCACCGCGGTCCTGCTCGCCGTCGGCCTGCCCGGCCTCGCCGCCGCGCAGAACGTCACCTGGGGCGTGCGTCCCGTCGACTCCGCGCTCGGCACCGACCGGCCGAACTTCGCCTACTCCGTCGCGCCCGGCGCCGCCCTGGGCGACGCGCTCCTGGTCAGCAACCACGAGCAGCGCGCGCTCACCTTCGCCGTGTACGCCGCCGACGCCTTCACGACCTCGTCCGGCCGGCTGGACCTCAAGCCCGCGGGCGAGGCCCCGGCCGACGCGGGCGCGTGGGTGCGTTTCGACACGCCGACCGTCACCGTCCCGGCCGGACAGACCGTCGCCGTGCCGTTCACCGTCACCGTTCCGGCCGACGCCACGCCCGGCGACCACAGCGGGGGAGTGGTCACGTCGCTGCGCGTGGAGTCCGGGTCCGGGATCACCGTCGACCGGCGGCTGGGTTCGCGGATGCATCTGCGGGTGGCCGGTGTGCTGACGCCGTCGGTCGAGGTGCGCGGCCTCACCGTGAACTACGACGGGACGCCGAACCCCGTCGGCAAGGGCACGACGAGCGTGGGCTACACGATCGTCAACACCGGCAACACCCGGCTGACCGCCACGCACGGGGTGCGGATCGAGGGGCCGTTCGGCTGGTTCGCGACCGACGCGGCGGTCGAGCCGTTGCCGGAGCTGCTGCCGGGCGAGAGCGTCACGAGGAAGGCCGCGGTCGGTTCCGTACCGGCGGGCCGGTTGTCGGCGGCGGTCACGGTGACGGCTGCCGTTCCGGGCGGGGCGGCACTGCCTGTCGTGACCAGCTCCGCTGCTGCTGTGGCGATCCCGTGGTCCGTGGTGGTGTGTCTGCTGCTTCTCGTCTGCCTCGCGCTCGCGTTGCGTGCACGGGGTAAGGCGAAGTCGGCGGGGGAGAAGGACCGGATCGAGGCGGCCGTGGCGGCGGCGTTGCGGGAGCGTGAGGCGTGAAGCGCGCGGCACTGCTCGTCGCCCTGCTCCTGCTCGCGGGCTGCTCGACACCGCCAGGACACTCCGCCCACGGCGCCGCCCAGTCCGGGGAACGCCCGCCACTGTCCGCGTTGACACCGATGGCCGACCCGCGCACGCACGAGGGCCCGACCACGGCCCTGGTCGCGCACAACGACATCGTCCCGGTCCAGCGGCCGACACTGCAGCTGCCGGTCAAGCTGCCGGTCACCGTCACCGACTTCCAGGGTACCCAGGTCACGGTCAAGGACACCGGCCGCATCCTCGCGCTCGACGTCTCCGGCACCCTCGCGGCCACCGTGTTCGGGCTCGGCCTCGGGGATCAGGTGGTCGGGCGGGACATCTCGACCGGCTTCCCGGCCGCGCAGCACCTGCCGCTGGTCACGGTCAACGGCCACCAGCTCAACGCCGAGGCGATCCTGCGGCTGCGGCCCACGGTCGTGCTCACCGACACCACGCTCGGCCCCTGGGATGTCGTGCTGCAACTGCGGGACGCCGGGGTGCCGGTGGTGATCGTGGACCCCAAACGCGGCATGGACACCAACGGTCCGATCGTGCGCGCGGTCGCAGCGGCCCTGGGGGTGCCTGCCGCGGGCGAGTTGCTGGCACAGCGCACGGAGAGAGAGGTCGCCGACACCGTCGCGCAGATCCAACGGTTGGCGCCCGCGGATCCGGCACGCAAGCCGCGAGTGGTGTTCCTGTACATGCGCGGGCAGGCAGGGGTGTACTACCTGTTCGGCAAGGGATCCGGCGCGGACTCTCTCATCCAGGCGCTGGGAGCGGTCGATGTCGCAGGCGAGGCCGGACTGGAGGGCATGCGGCCGATCAACCCGGAGGCGCTGGCCAAGTCCAGACCGGACGTGATCCTGATGATGACCGACGGCCTGGCGTCCGTCGGGGGAGTCGACGGCGCGCTGAAGGTGCCGGGCGTGGCGCAGACCCCGGCCGGGCAGCGCCACCGGTTCATCGACATGGCCGACTCGGTGGTCCTCGGGTTCGGGCCGCGGACCGCCGCCGTCCTCGACGGCCTGGCCCGCGCCCTGTACGCGTCATGAGGGCTCGTACCAAGGTCGTGACCTTGTTCGCGGTGCTGCTCGTGGCGTTGGTCGTGGTGTCGGTGGTGTCCGCCGGAGCAGGCCAGTACGGGGTGCCGGTGTCGGATGTCCTGCGCGCACTGACCGGACAGCCATTGTCCGACCCGTACGCCGAGGGCGCGCTCTGGGCAGTGCGGTTCCCGCGAGTCGTGATGTCCCTGCTGGTGGGCGCCGTGCTCGGGGTGTGCGGCGCGTTGATGCAGGGCAGTTTCGGCAACCCGCTCGCCGAGCCGGGCGTGGTCGGCGTCTCCTCCGGTGCGGCCGTCGGCGCCTGTCTGTCCATCGTGTTCGGCTGGACGTTCCTGGGCGCGTTCACCACCCCCGGCGCGGCTTTCGTCGCGGGCCTCATCACCACGTCCGCCGTCTACGCGCTGTCCCGCTCGGGCGGCCGCACCGGCACGGTCTCGATGATCCTCACCGGGGTGGCGGTCAACGCCGTCGCGATGGCCGCGGTGGCCCTGCTGATGTTCGTCGGCGACCAGGCCGCCCGCGAACAGATCATCTTCTGGCAGCTCGGTTCCGTCGCGGGCGCCCGCTGGTCCTACGTCTGGGTGATCGCCCCGCTGGTCCTGGTCGCCGCCCTGGTGTCGCTGGCCGTGGCCCGCCGCCTCGACCTGCTGGCCCTCGGCGACCGCCAGGCCCGGCACCTCGGTGTCGACGTCGAGCGGCTCCGGCTCGTCGTGGTCTGCGTGGTGGCGATCGGCGTCTCGGCGGCCGTCTCCTACGCCGGGATCATCTCCTTCGTCGGCCTGGTCGTGCCCCACCTGATCCGCATGGTCGTCGGTCCTGGCCACCGGGTCTTGGTCCCCGCCAGCCTCCTCGGCGGCGCGGTGCTGCTCGCGGCGGCCGATCTTCTGGCCCGCACCGTCGTGTCCTACGCGGACCTGCCGATCGGCATGGTCACCGCGCTGGTGGGCGGCCCGTTCTTCTTCTGGCTGCTGCGGCGTACACGCACCCGGGAAGGTGGTTGGGCGTGATCACCGCCGAGAACGTGAGCGTGCGACTGGGCAACGCGCTGCTGGTCGACGACGTGTCGGTGCAGTTGCGGACCGGGGAGGTTCTCGTCCTGGTCGGGCCGAACGGCGCGGGCAAGTCGACCCTGTTGTCCGCGCTGGCCGGGGATGTGCCGCTGGCGAACGGGCGCGTGCTGCTGGACGAGACGCCCGTCGGGGAGTGGCGGGCGGTCGAGGCGGCGCGGCGGCGAGCGGTGCTGACGCAGCACAATCCCGTCTCCTTCCCCTTCCACACGCGAGCCGTGGTCGAGATGGGCCGCGCGCCGTGGCGGGGGATGCCCGAGGAGGACGACGACGAAGCCGTGATCACCGCGGTCATGGCGGACACCGGGGTGGATCACCTGGCGGACCGCGCCTACCCGACGTTGTCCGGCGGGGAGCAGGCGCGTGTGGCGTTGGCGCGGGTGCTCGCCCAGCGCACGCCGGTGCTGATGCTGGACGAACCCACGGCCGCCTTGGACGTGCGGCATCAGGAGCTTGTGCTCAAGCTGGCCCACCGGCACGCGCGGGCGGGCGGCGGCGTGTTGGTCGTGCTGCACGACCTGGGCCTGGCCGCCGCGCACGCCGACCGGGTGGCGGTGTTGGACAAGGGCAGGCTGGTTGCCGTCGGCCCGCCCGCCGAGGTGTGCACGGCCGAGCTGCTCAGCGCCGTCTACCGGCATCCCGTCGAGGTCTTCCCGCACCCGCGCACGGGCGTGCCCGTCGTGTTGCCCGTGCGGTCCCGAGAGGAGGAAGAATGTTCGTAGCAAAGGCTTTCGGTGCGGTGGCGGCGGCGTTGGTCGCGGCCACGCTGCTGCCGGGCACGGCGTCCGCCGCCGCGCGGGTGAGCGTGTCGGTGTCCACCGCGGACCCCGACTACGCGACGCAGATCGACGTGCGCGGCACCGGTTTCCAGTCCGTCCCCAAGGCGCACGGCGGCATCTACGTCCTGTTCGGCTGGGTGTCCGACGGCGCATGGCAACCCAGCAAGGGCGGCGCGGCGGGCACCACCTACCGCTACGTCCAGGACAGCGAGGCCAAGGACAACAACGGCTACCAGCGCTTCGTCTCCTTTCCCGGCAGCGACACCGCGACCAGCGCCAACGGCGGCGTGGTGTCCGCGGACGGCGCGTGGGCCGCGCGGATGGTCATCCCCGGCGCCCGGTTCAAGGCCGTGGACCGCACCGGGAACACCTCCGAGGTCGACTGCGCCAAGGTCACCTGCGGGATCATCACCATCGGCGCGCACGGCGTCGTCAACCCCACCAACGAGACCTTCACCCCGATCCGCTTCGCCGCCCCCGCCGGCGGTCAGGCGCAGACACCACAGACTCAGACACCACAGACTCGGGCCCCGGCAACCCAGCCCGCGCCCGATACCAACGCGGTGCCGAACACCGATGCCGTGCCGGGAGCCGCCACCGCCCTGCCCGCGCGGGCGGCGACCGTGTCGGCCGCCTCGGGTGCGGCCGCGGCCGGGGGGACGGTCACGGTCACCGGGTCCGGGTTCGCCGCCGACGAGCAGGTGAACGTGGTGCTGCACTCCGACCCGCTGTTCCTGGCCCCTGCCCACTCCGACGCCGCGGGCGCGATCGCCTACACCGCCGACCTCCCGGCCGACGTGCCCGCGGGCGCCCACACCCTGGAGTTCACCGGCGCGAAGTCGGGCGCGGTCGGGTCGGTCGCCCTGACGGTCTCCGCTGCCGCCGCGCCCACCGCGGCCCCGGCCGCCGAGCCCGTCAGCGAGACGTCCAGCTGGTGGCCTGCCGTCGTCGCCGTGGGCGTGGTCCTGCTGGTGGTCGTCGTGGTCGTCGTGCTGCGCAAGCGAAAGAAGGTCGACGCGTGAGCATCCCCGTCATCGCGGGCCTGGTCTTCCTGGCCGCCCAGGGCCCCACCACCACGCCGGTCACCACGACCACAGCACCCAGCACGACCACGACAGCTCCCGGCTGTGCCCTCACGCCCGCCACGGCCAAGCAGGGCGACCTGCTGTGGGGGGTCAAGAAGAGCTTCCGCCAGTACGTCGGCATCGGTCTCGCGGGTGCCACCGGCAACTCCATCAAGGCCACCGACGGCGCCACCATCACCACCCTCGACGAGATCGTCCGCGACGGCGTCGCCAACCCCACGGGCGTCCCGACCGGCGCCTACCGCTTCACCTTCGGCTCGGCCGACTACACCGACCCGACCCACTTCACCGTCCACTACCGCGGCACGGTCGCCTTCAGCTACCCCGGCCACTTCTTCACCCTGCTGCTGTCCGACCCCTCGGTGACCACCGCGGGCGGCGCTGCCACCCTGCACGCCGACATCGAGCTCAAGGCCGACCCCGGCGCCCCGGCCCAGCCGACCGACCTGCCCGACGTGGCCCTGGCGAACCTCACCCCGCCCACCGCCACGCCGACCGACGGTCTGCTCGCCTGGTCGAACGTCCCCGCCACGCTGACCAGCTCGGAGGCGTTCGCGGGCTTCTACCAGGCGGGCGCGGACCTGGACCCGGTGACGCTCCACCTCGCCGCCGACTGCGCGGCCACCCCGCCCCCGCCGAGCACGGCGACCCCGGCCCCGCAGACGCCCGCGCCGACCGAGAACCTCGTCCCGGAGGCGAGATACCGCCCGGCGACCACTCCCGCCCTGGCCGCCACCGGGGTGGACGCCGAGCATGGCTTCTGGGCGGGAGTGGTCCTCCTGCTGGCCGGTATGGCCCTGGTCCTTGCCGCCTACCGGCCCGCCCGGCTCAGGCGATGATCTCCAGCACCGGGCGGACACCGGCGGCGGCCTCGCGGCTGTCGAAGGTCACGTACTCGTCGGCGGTCAGGCCGTAGGACACCGTGCTCGGATTGGTGCTCAGCTCGGCGGTGATGTCGAGCCCGACCCAGTCCGGGTTCTTGCCGACCTGGAACGTGGCGATGTTCGTGCCGAGCGTGGGCTGGTTGTTCCAGGTCACCCCGGTCTCGGTCCACGCCGCGGTCACCCGGTACAGCTTCACCGTCGAGTAGAGCTGGTCGATGGCCTTGCCGTGCAGCCACAGGATCGCTCGCCTCGGCGCGGCGGGCAGGGAAAGGGTGAACCGGAGGAACGCGCGCCGGGTGAAGCCGGTGGCCGCCGTCTTGATGCCGAAGGTCGTCGCGGTGCCGAAGTTCTGGCCCGCGTAGCTGCCGTCACGCACATACGAGTCCGCGGCGGGCGCGACGGTCGAGGCCGTGCCGGGCGAGATGGGTGCCCCGGTGCCGAGCCGGATCACCTTGCTCGCGCCCTGCACGCCGCCGATCTCGACCAGCAGCTTGGTGGTCGGCGTGGTCTGCAAGACCGTCACCCCGGGGTCGGCCGTGGCGGTGGTGAACCCGTTGTCCGGCAAGGTGACCGTGACCGTCGGTACCGAGCGGTCGGGGCTGGCGACGGCGACGGAGAGCACGGAACCGTCCTGCCGGGCCAGCACCGAGCACGGGCCGTCGGCACTGATCGACCCGCAGGTGCCCGCGGCGAAGAAGTTCGTCCCGCGCACCGTCGTCGTCGAGATTCCCTGGATGGACGCGGTGTTCGACAGCACCGTCACGCCCGGCGACGCACTGCGGGCCGCTGTGGTGATGTCCGACGCGCCGGGCAGGACCAGGTAGGCGTAGGAGGCGCTCACGGGCGTGCTGCCGTGGTCGTACCAGAGTGTCAGGTAGCGGCGGGTGATCGAGGTGGCGGAGCCGCCGCTGTCGATGTCGCTCCACTTGCCGGTGCGGTCGGCGCGGGTCGCCTTGATGGTCGGGCCGCCCAGGAACACATAGCCGCCGAACCCGGCGATCGTCGCCCACTGCGCTCCGGTGAGCGTGCCCGACCAGGGGACCGTGGCGGGTTGCGCGGTGCCGTTCACGACCAGCGCGTTCGTGCCCGAGGCGCCGAGGTTGCGGTTGTCCACGATGGAGTCCACCGACGCGCCGTCGGTCGCGGTGATGCCCGCGCCCAGGCACACCACGGCGTCGTCCAGGCAGAACCACGACTTGCGGCCGGTGAGCGTCGAGCTCAGCCCGGTGACGTGCTGGCCGACCACCGACGACACGCCATCGGCCGCCCCGCCCGCCCAGGCGTTGGTCGGCGGGGTCTGGTTCCAGTTGCCGCCCTCCCCGTCCGCGAGCGGCTTGCGCGAGGCGGTGACGCCGGGCAGCCGGTACGGGTCGACGGTGGGCCAGAACCTGTCGGTGTACTGGTCGAGGCCGTAGGTGTCGCCCCACCAGTAGGTCATGCCGCTGCCGGTGTGCCAGCCGCGCAGGTTCTCGCCGTTGCCGGTCTCGTAGAAGGTGGTACGAGCCGAGTGCATCGAGACCGCGAACGTCCATAGTGGACGTCGGTGTACCGCCCGGTCCATCGCGGCGAACACCCGGCTCGACGACGGCTGCGCGGCCGCGGGCACGGCCCCGTCGGCCAGCAGGGTCGCCGCCCGCGCCAGGTCCGGCACCGGCGTGCCGCCCAGGTTCGGCGAGAGGGTGTCCCGGGTGATCCAGCCCTTCACCAGCCCGCGCCACCGGGTCGCGTCGGCAGGCGCGGCCAGGCCGGTGGTGGTCAGCAGCAGGATCGACGCGATGGCGTTGTGCCCGCGCTGGTGGTCGTTCTGGTCCGCGCGCGCGATCCCGCGCCCGGACACGCCGTCCATCATCAACCCGTTGTGCAGGAACGGGGCGAACGCGGACTCCACCGAGTCGAACAGCACCTGCCGGTTCGGGTCGGTCACCGCCCACGTGGTCCCGGCGAGCAGGAACATCACCTCGGTCAGGCCGCCGAGCAGCACGCCGCCGTAGCCGCCGGTGTAGGGCACGCAGGTGTGCTGGACGAACGAGCCGTCCGCGTAGATCCCGTCGCCGATCAACACCCGCGGGAACACGGGGGACAGGCCGGTACGCGCGGCCGCGATGCTCGTCGGGTCGGCGCCCAGCACCCCGCGCAGCGCCACCACCTGGCACAGGTCGACCCGGTTCGCGCCGGTGCTGTTGCCCTCGTAGTCGGTCAACCGCGACAACGGCACCGAGTGGTCGACCGCCGTGATCACGTCCGCCAGGTCGGTGGGAGAGAGGGTGAGCAGACAGCAGATGTCCAGAAGTCGTTGCGGGGAGCCGATCTGCCAGTCCCACCAGTTGGTGCTGTCCGGGTCGACGGTGGTGTTGTAGGCGTGGTCGAGCATCCAGCGCACGCCGTCGGACACGGCGGTGGCCGTCGTGGCCGAGCCGGTGTGCCCGGTCCCGGGCTGGGCCCAGGCCAGCGCCATCGTGCGCAGCCTGCTGAACGAGGTGGTGACGTTCGCCGAGACGTCGACCGGGTAGCCCGGCCAGAGTTCGGTGGTCGAGCCGAGCGTCATGGCGGTCAGGTAGTTGGTGGCCGAGGTGCCGGTGGCCGCCAGCGCGGAGTCGAAGGGGGCCACGTTCGGGTCGAACCCGAGGCCGGTGAGCAGGTCCCGCCACCGCGACCGCATCGCGTCGTACGGTGCCGCGGCCCGCGCGGGCCCGTCCAGGCCCAACACGAGTGCCGCGGTCGACCCCGCGATCAGGAAACCCCGTCTGGACAGCGTCATCTGCTCCACCTCTTCGCTGATTTCACCAACGCGGTCGAACTCGAACGCCGGCTACACGCCCGGACCCCGGTCCCGGGTTGCACGCGCGCTCTCGCTGTCGCTCACTATTCTCGGAGACGACAGGACGGGTGGCCGACGGACCCGGGGGCAGGCGTGAGCGGCGACGGCGTACTGGTCGGGATAGATGTCGGGGGCACCAAGACGCACGTCCGGGTGTGCCGGGTGAACGGGGAGTTGCTCGCCGACCAGGTGCACGTCACCCGGGACTGGCGCGGAGCCCCCTGGTCGGACAAGGCGGCCCAGCTCGCCGACCACACCATCGCGGCCCTCGGCGACCACCCACTCGGGGCACTGGCCATCGGCGCCCACGGGTGCGACAGCGACGAACAGTGCACGGCCCTCACCGACGCGTTGCGGCTGCTGGTGTCCGCCCCGTGCCGGGTCGTCAGCGACGCCCGCCTGATCGGCGCCGGAATGGGCGACCCGACGGCGATCTGCCTGGTCTCCGGCACCGGCTCGCTGGCCATCGGCGTCCTGCCCGACGGCCGCACGGTCCCGGCGGGCGGCTGGGGCTGGCTGGTCGGCGACGAGGGAAGCGCGGCGGGCATCGTGCGCGAGGCCGTCCGGGCCGTTCTGCACGCCGCCCAGGACGACCACCCGGACCCCGTCCTGGACGCCTGTCTGGCCACCTCGGCGGAGGTCGCCTCGACCCGCCGACTCCCCGTGGTCATGATGACCACCCCCGCGCACACCTGGGCCGCCCACGCACGCGCCGTGTTCGAGGCCGCCGACCAGGGCTCCCCGCTGGCGGTGAAGCTCATCGAGCAGGCGGGCCGTGACCTCGCCGCCCTGGTGTGCAAGGTGATCCGGAAAGGCGCGGCCGCTCACGCGGTGGTCGCGGGCGGCAGCACCATCACGAACCAACCCCGCCTGTCCGCCGCGTTCACCACGGCGCTGCGGAGCACGCACCCGGATATCGACGTGCGCTTCCTGACCGAGCCCCCGGTGGTCGGCGCCATCACCCTGGCCCGCGCCCTGATCGAGTGACTTGGCGTGGTGCCGGGGAAACCTAGCGGACGAGGGCCTGTTTCCGAGGCCGTTCCAGCAGGAGAATGACGGCGATGGCGGCGACACTCACGGCGATCGGCACGGCATAGGCGAGCGCGCCGGAGAGGTGGCCGAAGAGAAAGTCGAAAAGCGCGCCGTGGTTCTTCTGGTTGACGTAGCTGATCAACGGGACGCCGCCCACCACACCACCCAGGACCGCGACCACGGCCTGCACGGCTTCAATGGCGTAGGACTTCCCGCGAGACACAGCCTGACTCCCTCATCACCCAGGTGCGCTCAGCCCGACTGCCGCGATCACGTCACCGGACCGCCATGCTATCAGGGCCGATCCGGGCCGAGGTCGATGGCTCATTCCTGCATCAATCCGTGTCCACTCGCATCCGGAGCGTGCCTTGGATCACCGTCGGGAAAAGCAGGGCTCCGCGCTCAATCGAACGCGGAGCCCGCAGAACAAGCATCAAGCCCGAATCACAGTGTCCTTATTCACCGACCGGCTCACACCAGATCAACCGATATGTCCACCCCCGCCGCAACACCTGCTGGCGCCGCAATACCTCCGAACCCGACCGAACCTCGAACCGCCAATCCCCAGGCGTGTAATACTCCACGCGCTCACCACGCGGAATCGCCGCCAACGGCCAGTCCACCCCCAACTTCCCGCCAAGCCCGGCCACCCAGGCCTGCATGCGTGGCGGCGAAGTCTCCGTACCCAACCGGTAGACCATGCGCACCGACGCCAGGTCGGCCCGCCGAGCCCGATAGGTCAACGACTCGGCGACCCGCCCCTCGCTCGGATACGACAGGTCATACGCGACATCGCTGTTCCGGCGCGTGGTCAGCCTGGCCCACGAACCACTCTTGGCCGCGTCCACGAACGCCTGAGTGGTACCCCCGGCCAGCAACACCGTGGGCAGCGCGGGCGCCGGATCCCCCTCCGGCGTGGAGATCCGCTTCGTCCGAACGACGCCCACGACCTTGGCGCCCGCGTTCTTGAGGTCCGCGATCCGCGCATAGAGGTCATCGGGCGACATCTCCCGAGTGGGAGCGAGCACCGCGAGCTTCCCCCGCAGGTCCACACCCCGCAGTGCGTCCGGGCCACCATCGCCCACGTACGCGAGGGCCAGCCGTTCGCACAGGTCGGCGCGGTGTGCGTCGGACAGCCAGATCGCGGTCGCCTCGAACCCGCGCGGGCCGTCCGTGAACAGTTCGACCGGGGCCTGTTGCAGGCGCGCGTTGACCGCGAAGCTGAACCACGGCGCGGTGACCCCGGGCGGGGAGTACGCGTAGACCTCGTTGAACTGCGGGTTGAACAGATCCTTCACATCGAAGGGGAACGCCATCTTGTCGGTCTTGACCCGGAACCGCGTCTGCAACCAGCCGGAGCGGGCATCGGGCCGGTCGGTACTGACCGAGACCCGTTTGGCCGCGCGGGCGTCGAAGGCGACCGTGGTGTCCTTGTCCACCCGCACGCCCGGGTGCGCGAAGACGGTCGTCACCGGCTCCCGGCCGGGCCGCGGCGTGTCGGCCCAGGTCTCCACCGCGTACGTGCCCGCCACGACCCGCATGGGCGCCCGCGGGTCGAGCGTCAACACCTCGCCGGTGTCGATGCTGATCAGGGTGAGGCCGCCGAGGTCGGCGGGCGCGCCGTTGCGGTCCTTGACGTCCAGGGCCAGTTGATAGGACTCCGGTTCCTCGGTCACGCCGACCGGTGTCCGGATGGCCGTGCCGTCCGCGGTCTGCGCCACCAGCAGGCCGCCGTAGCTGTCCGCCTTGCCGCTGCGTGGCGTCATGGTCAACACCGTGTCGGCCGTCCCGTGCGCGGGGACGGTCACCGTCGGGGACGCCGGTCGGACCAGCCCGGCGGGGGCCGGGGCGCCGTCCGTGCCGGTCAGCGCCAGCTCCAGGTTCAGGGTGACCGGGGCCGCGCCGTCGTTGTGGTAGGTGATCGTCCGCTGCTGCGGGGTGGTCGACGGCCAGGGCAGGAACGCGTTGGCCGTCGCCGGTGTCGCGGTCACCGGCTGGGTGGTCGCGCGGGCCAGGTCGACCAGGCCGCCGCCGACGGTGAACACGCCCGCGTCGGCGACCGACTTGGCCGAGCCGACGAGCGCGGCCTTGATCCGGTCGCCGGACCAGTCCGGGTGCTGCTGGGCCATGATCGCCGCCGCCCCGGCGACGTGCGGGGTCGCCATCGAGGTGCCGGACAGGCGGCTGTAGTGCTCGTCGACCGGGTCGCCGATCGTCGCGTCCTTCGCCTTGGCCGCCACGATGTCCGAGCCCGGCGCCGCGATCTCCGGTTTGACCGCGCCGTCGCGCACCCGCGGGCCGCGACTGGAGAACTCGGACACCGCGCCGTCCTTGGTGACACTGCCGACCGCGAGCGCCGCGTCCGCGCTCGCCGGGCTGTCCACCGTGCGGTCGCGTCCGTCGTTGCCCGCCGCGACGACGAACAGCGTGCCGTATCGGGCGCTGAGTTCGTTCACGGTCTGTGCGACCGGATCCGTGCCGTCGTTGGGGAGGTTGCCGCCCAGGCTCATGTTCACGACCTTGGCGTGCACGTCGGCGGCGGCCCACCGCATGCCCTCGATGACGCCGTCCATGGACCCGCCACCGTTGTCGTCGAGCACTCGGCCGACGGCCAGCGTGACCCCCGGTGCCGCGCCCTTGTACTTGCCGTCGGAGGCCGCGCCCGAACCGGCGATGGTGGAGGCGACGTGCGTGCCGTGGCCCGCGTGGTCCTGCACGCTGCCCGAGCCGGTGAAGTCCTTGCTCTGCACCACCTTCCCGGCCAGGTCGGGGTGGGTGGCGTCGTAGCCGGTGTCCAGCACGGCGACGGTGACGCCCTGGCCGGTGAACCCCGCCTGCCAGGCCGCGGGCGCGCCGATCTGCGGCACGCTGCGGTCCAGGGACGCGGCCACCCTGGCGTTGAGCCAGATCCTGCGATCCTGCTTGGCGAAGGCGTCGGGCCGGTCGAGTCCGGCCCAGAACGTCTCGGCCTCGGACTTGGTGGCGTCCAGGGCGACCAGGTCGGTGCCGGTGAGCTGACGGCGCACCTTGGCGGCGGTCGGCGCGGCCAGTGCCGGGCCGGATCCCTGCACCAGCAACGGGATCGACTTGCTGTGCGCGTCGTCGTAGCCTTGGCGGATCAGGCCGGTGATGTTGAACAGCTCCTGGTCCAGCACGCCGGACTGGATCAGCTTGGTTGCCTTGCGCGGTACCAGGTAGACGTCGGTGGTGTTGCCGCGGCGTTTGCCGTAGGTCAGGTACGAGTCGCGTTGGGTCGTCTCGTCAGGACGGGCGGAGACAGACCATTGACCGTCGGCGCCCCGGCTCGCCTGTGCGTGGTCGCCGGTGATGAGGGTGATCTCGTAGTCGGCGGGTCCGTCCGGTGTCGTGCCCGGGGGTGCGGCGGTCGCGGTGGTCGGGATGAGCGCGGCCGCGGTGGTGGCGGTGACCACCGCTGCCGCGAATACCCGCATGTGTTTGGTCATGCAGACTCCTGCGTGAGTTGGTCTTCCGCGCGCTGACACGCGGTGACCTGTCTCGCACGTTGCATGACCGTGGGAATGCCAGATCAGTGGGGGCGCCCGGGCTGGTCCACTGTGGATTGTCAGGCGTCGGACGGGTCCCAGTCGAGACCCGCCGCACCGTAGTGGTGCAGGAAGTCACGCGGCCGAAGCTCATCCTCGTCCTGTGGGCGGGCAGTCTGCGCACTCGTGGTCGTCCCGCTCGGGTCGACCCGTTCAGGCAGCTGCCCATACCGCTGCTCCCGCGCCATGTACTGTGCGTACCAATCCGGCCAGTCCGGATCGGCCCGTCCGATGCGCTCCTCGTACCGCCCATGCGCCTCGGCGGCACGACGCAATGCCTTCGCCAGTTCCTCGGCGGACCGGTAGCCGACAGTCATCGTCCCTCTCCCTTGTGGATAGTGCGGGTCAGCGCCCCGGCGCCCGCGTGGTGATCTCCTGCAGCACCCACCCGTTGCCGTCCGGGTCGCTGAACGACGCGAACGAGCCGTAGCTGCGCCGCTGCGGGTCCGGCCCGGTGACCCGGCCCTCGGTCCCGGCGTGGTGGAACACGCCATCCGCGTCGTGGAAGACCTCGCTCACCGCGACACCATGGTCGAGCAGCTCCGCACGGGCGGCCTCGATGTCGGTCACGATCAGGTGCAGGCCCCGGGCCGAGCCGGGCGCGGCATCCGAGACCCCGACGCCGAGGATCACCGAGGCGGCCGAGCCGGGCGGGGTGAGCTGCACGACCCGGAAGTCGCCCTGGCCGGGGAAGTCGGCGTCCAGACGCCAGCCCAGCGTCTTGTAGAAGTGCTTGGCCCGGTCGACGTCCGCCACCGGCAGGACCACGACCTCCAGCTTCATGTCCATCCGTCTCTCCTTCTCGGCGCCCCGCGGCCCCTCGTGGCCGCTGACACCACGATCGCTCGCCGGGCAGGTCGGTCGCACCCGTGGAACACCCTGGTCCGTGCCCGGGGACCGGCCCCCGGGCACGGGCCCGCGCTACGGTGGCGGGGAGTCGCAGGGGGTGTTCATGTCGGGGTTGCTCGGCAGGCGGGTCGAGTGCGGGATCCTCGACGGCCTGCCCGCACGGGCGCGCGCGGGTGCGGGCCAGGTCCTCGTGCTGCGCGGCGAGGCCGGGATCGGCAAGACCGCCCTGCTCGACCACCTGGCCGCCGCGGCCGACGGCTGCCGGGTCGTGCGGGCCGCCGGGGTGGAGTCCGAGCGCGAGCTGGTCTACTCCGGCCTGCACCAGCTGTGCGCGCCGTTCCTCGCCCACGTCGACCGGCTGCCCGACCCGCAACGCGACGCCCTGGGCACGGCGTTCGGGTTGAGCGCGGGCGGGCGGGTGAACCGGTTCCTGGTCGGGCTGGGCGTGCTGACCCTGCTCGCCGAGGTGGCCGAGACCGAGCCGCTGGTGTGCCTGGTCGACGACGCGCAGTGGCTGGACCGGATGTCCGCCCAGGTGCTGGCGTTCGTCGCGCGCAGGCTGCTGGCCGAGCGGGTCGTCCTGGTGTTCGCCACCCGCGAGTCCGCCGCCGAGCTGGCCGACCTGCCCGAGCTGGTGGTCGAGGGCCTTGGCCAGGCCGATGCCCGCGCACTCCTGGACTCGCTGGTCACCGGCCCGGTCGACCCGCGAGTCCGCGACCGGGTCCTCGCCGAGGCCCACGGCAACCCGCTCGCCCTGGTCGAGCTCCCGCGCTCCTGGACCGGCCTCACCGCGCCCGGACCGCTGACCGGCCGCCTCGAACAGGGCTACGCCGACCAGGTGGCCGACCTGCCGCCGGACACCCGCCGGTTGCTGCTGGCCGCGGCCGCCGAACCCCTCGGTGACGCCACCCTCCTCTGGGCCGCCGCCGGACTGCTGGGGCTGGGCGCGGACCCGGCGACGGCGGCCGAACAGACCGGCCTGATCGAGTTCGGCCCCCGGGTGCGCTTCCGCCACCCGCTCGTGCGCTCGGCCGTCTACCGGTCGGCCACGGCGCGGGACCGGCAGGCGGTCCACCGGGCCCTGGCCGAGGTCACCGACCCGCGGCTCGACCCCGACCGCCGCGCCTGGCACCGCGCCCTGGCGACGGTCACCCCGGACGGGGACGTGGCCGCCGACCTGGAGGGTTCGGCCGTCCGCGCCCGGGCCCGGGGCGGCCTGGTCGCGGCGGCGTCGTTCCTCGAACAGGCGGCCCTGCTCACCCCGGAACCGGACCGCCGGGCCGACCGCGAACTCGCCGCCGCCCGCGCCCGCCGCGCGGCCGGTCTGCTGGACGCGGCCCTCGACCTGCTGACCGTCGTCGAATCCGGCCCGCCCGACCCCTTGCGCACGGCGGAGGTCGCCCACCTCCGCGGCCAGATCGCCTTCGACCGACGCCACGGCACCGACGCCGCCCGACTGCTGCTGCACGCGGCCCGTTGTCTGGCTCCGCGGGACACGGCTCTCGCCCGCGAGGCCCACCTGGAAGCACTCTCGGCCGCGATCTGGGCCGATGGTCCGGGCGGTTCGACCGCAGTGGTGGAGGCAGCGGAGGCCGCGTGCGCGGCGTCACGGGTCGACGGGCCACCGAGGGCTGTCGACCTCGTACTCGACGCGTTCGCGGTTCGGTTCACCAAGGGGTACGCGGCCGCGAACGAGTTGCTGGGCCGGGCGCTTGAAGCGCTGCACGACCTCCCGGATCCGGACGACGCAGCCGAAACCGGGCGCGTGCTGTGGCTGCTCGGCAACCGGGCAGGCGGCATCGTCGCCGCCGAGCTGGGTGACTTCGCCGCCGCGCACGCGCTCGCCGAGCGGCAGGTGCAGCTCGCCCGGGACGCAGGCGCGTTGGTACAGCTCCAGTTCGCCCTCAACTTCCTCGCCGCCACCGAAATGTTCACCGGCGATCTGTCCGGTGCCGAAACCTCCCTGGCCGAGGACTCGCGAATCGCGGACGTCACCAGGAACCCGCCCGTCGGCTACAGCGGAGTGCTGCTCGCCGCCTTCCGGGGCCACGAGACCGAGGCCATCGAGATGATCACGGCCACCGCCAGGGAAGCCGCCGCGCGCGGCCAGGGCAGGCTGGTCACGTTCGCGGACTACGCCACCGCCGTCCTCTACAACGGCCTCGGGCGCCACGACGCCGCGCGGGACGCGGCGGCGCGAGTGTTCGAACGGGACTGGATCGGCTACGGGATGCTCGCCACGATGGAACTCGCCGAGGCGGCCTCCCGCACCGGCGACGGCGTGTCGCTGGCGGCGGCCATCGCACGTTCCGCCGAGCGAGCCCGGGTAACCCCCACCGACTGGGTACTAGGAGTCGACGCCCGACTGCGCGCGCTGGCAGGCGACGAACAGTGCTACCGGCGATCCCTCGATCACCTGTCCCGCACCCCGAACCGCGTCGACACCGCCCGAGGCCACCTCCTGTTCGGCGAGTGGCTACGCCGCGAGGGCAGGCGCGTCGAAGCACGTGAGCATCTCCGCGCCGCCCACGACCGGCTCACCACGATGGGCCTCACCGCGTTCGCCGACCGGGCCCGCCGTGAGCTGCTGGCCACCGGCGAGACGGTGCGCAAACGGAGCGAACCGGAGGCCGCCGACGAGCTGACCGCGCAGGAGTTCCAGATCGCCCGGCTCGCCCGCGAGGGGTTGTCGAACCCGGAGATCGGCACCCGCCTGTTCATCAGCCCGCGCACCGTGGAGTGGCACCTGCGCAAGGTCTTCACCAAGCTCGGGATCAGCTCCCGCCGCCAACTCCGCGACGTCGCGCGGTGACACCAGGGAGTCTCCCTGGTGCGAACGGTCACCGCCCGCTCTCACGATGAGTGCACGCACTCCACGGGAAAGGGCGGCAGATGATCACCAGGCGGACCTTCGGAATGGCACTCGGCCTCGGCGCGGCCGCGGCCACCATGACGACCACCCCGGCGGCGGCGAAGGTGCCCTTCGGCCCGGTCCGGCAGATCCACGCGGGCGGGCTCGACATCGGCTATGTCGAGGTCGGCCCCGCCCACGGCCGCCCCGCCGTCCTCCTGCACGGCTGGCCGTACGACATTCACAGCTACGCCGACGTCGCCCCCATGCTCGCCGAGCACGGCTACCGGGTGATCGTCCCGCACCTGCGCGGCCACGGCACGACCCGGTTCCTCGCCGACGATGCCTTCCGCAACGCCCAGCAGTCCGTGTTCGCGCTCGACATCCTCGCGCTGATGGACGCGCTCGGCATCGACAAGGCCGTCCTCGCGGGCTACGACTGGGGGACCCGCACCGCCGACATCATCGCCGCGCTCTGGCCGCACCGCGTGCACGCGCTCGTCTCCACCACCGGTTACCTGATCACCAACCGCGACAACAACAAGACCCCGCTTGCCCCCAGCGCGGAATGGGCGTGGTGGTACCAGTACTACTTCGCCACCGAGCGCGGCAGGCTCGGTCTCCGGGAGCACGCCCGCGACCTGGCCAAACTGGTCTGGACCTTTAACTCGCCGACCTGGCGGTTCGACGACCGCACCCTCGACCGGACGGCCGCGTCCTTCGCCAATCCGGACTATGTGGACATTGTCGTGCACAACTATCGTTGGCGTCTCGGCCTGGCGGACGGCGATCCCCGGTACGACGACCTGGAGAACCGCCTCGCGGCCCGCCCGACCATCGCCGTCCCGACCATCACCGTGGACGCCGAAGTGGACCCGTTCACCCCCGCGGGCGACGGTACGGGCTACCGCGACCGGTTCACCGGTCCGTACGGGCACCGCAAGTTCCCCGGAACCGGACACAATGTGCCCCAAGAGGCACCTCGCGCGTTCGTTCGGGCACTCCTCGACGCCGATCACCTCTGATTGCGCGCCATAATATTGTTACAGCGCAACGAATCCCGACCGCCCACGCGCGGAGCGGCCGCCGGGGTTGCCCCGTGTGTGGTGGCCGACAACAGCCCTCCACTTTGAACCCGAGACGTCTGCCATCCGTGTCAGCAGTGAGGGCCCGAAGCACGGAGACGGACAGGGGAGTCGGGGATGGTGCGGCTGTTCGCCTCTGCCAGGACCGCCAGAGCGGACGAGGCACTGGTGCGCTCGCTGTACGAGGAGCACAGCAGGCCGCTGCTCGCCTACGCCACCCGCCTCACCGGCGACCGGGCCGCCGCCGAGGACGTGGTGCAGGAGACCCTGGTGCGCGCCTGGCGCAACGCCTCCGCGCTGGCGGCGAAGCCGGAGACGGCGCGTGCCTGGCTGTTCACCGTCAGCCGCAACCTGGTCATCGACCGGGCCCGCGCGCTGGCGGCGCGACCGGCCGAGGTGGCCGAGCCCGCCCCGGCGGACCCGGTGCTGGTCGACCACGCGCAGCGGGTGGTCGACTCGATGAGCGTGCTGGCCGCCATCGATCGGCTCTCCGAGGACCACCGCCGGGTCCTGGTGGAGATCTACTTCCACGATCGCAGCGTCGCCGACGCCGCGCGGGAGCTGGGGATCGCCCCGGGCACGGTGAAGTCCCGTTCGCACTACGCGGTGCAGGCCCTGCGGGCCGTGCTGGCGGGTCCGCTGGAGAGGACCGCGACATGAGCGCGCCGGACTGCCCGCCGCTCGGCGCCTACGCGCTGGGTGTGCTCGACGACGAGGAGCGACGCGTGACCGAGGCGCATCTGGACGGCTGCCCGCCGTGCCGGTCCGAGCTCGTCGAGGTGCGCGCGCTGCTGGACCTGGCCGACGCGCTGCCGCCCGAGGCCCTGTTGCGGACCAAGCCCGCCGACGATCTCCTGTTGGCACGGACACTGCGGCAGATCCGCGCGGAGGCCGCCGCCCGCCGCACGCGAACCCTGACGGCCGCCGCCGCGGGCGTGGTGGTCGCGGCGGCGGTGAGCGTCACCGTCCTGGTGGGCCGGTCGGGATCGGACAGTGGTGTGGCGCAACGGCAGCCGCTGCCCGATCGGGGACCGAGCCAGGTCCTGACCGCCGCGCCCGTCGCCCCGGCCCCGGTCGAGAGCCAGGGCCGGACGAGCGTGCCGGGCGAGAAGCCGAGCCACGCGCCGGGTTCGACCGCGGACACGGCCACCCGGACGTCCGCACCCGGCGGCCCGGCACCGACCACGGGCGTCTCCACGGTGCCCGTCACCAGCACCACCGTGCCCTCGACCACGGTGGTCACGACCACACCGACCAGGGTGGGGCTACCGCCCCAGCTGCCGGTCGTGCTGTCCGGCACCGACCCGGTGACCGGGGTGTGGTTGGAAGCGACCCTCACGGCCGACCGCGGCGGCTCGGCTGTGCGGGCGAGCGTGACCGGGGTTCCGCCCGGCACGCACTGCCGGTTGCTCGTCGTCGGACCCGACGACAACCGGACCGAGGCCGCGCGGTGGGTCGCCTCCACGGCCACCGCGCGGCCATCGGGCCGCACCGCGATCCCGCCGGGCGCGGTCGTCGCCGTCGAGGTCGTCACCGAGGACGGCCGCACCCTCGTCACCGCCCGCCGCTGACCGTCCACCTGGGAGAGAGAGTGACGAACCAGAACGAGTTCACCGTGATCGAGGGGCAGCTGCTCGACCTGGCCCGGCTGCTCGACGACACCGGGCAGGGCGTGCACGACACCGCGGGCCGGATGGGCGACCACTGGGCGCCGCAGGCCTGGGGCTACCTGCTCGGCCAGGTGTTCGGCCTGGTCGCGCACACCGCCATGGACATCCTGGAGAACAGCTGCCTGGACCGGGCGGAACTCATGCACCGGGACGCCGACCAGGTCCGCGGCATCGCCGCCGCCTACCTCGGTACCGACCACGGCGCCGCCACGACGTTCATCCCGGCGACATGACCGAGCCACTCAATGAACAGCTCCCGGAGCCGAAGGTCAGCGCCACCGCGGGCGCGGGCATCGTCGACTCCGGCGCAAACCTGTTCAGCGACATCATGGCCATCAAGGACGCGCAGGGCGCGGACATCGCGCGGTTCGGCGTCGAGATCGGCGTGGACGTGCTGGCGCTGGCCTTCGACGTGGTCAAGCTGGTGTTCAACCCGTTCGGCTCGCTGATCTCGGCCGGGCTGGGCTGGGCGGTCGAGCACTTCGAGCCGACCCGCCAGGTGCTTACCTGGATCGCGGGCGACCCCGACCAGGCGCAGCTGGTCTCGCAGAACCTGCACGCGCTCGCCGAGGCGTTCACCCAGCTCGACGCCGAGTTCGACCACGGCCGGGCCGGGGTCGACCAGTGGCAGGGCGAGGCGGCGACCACCTGCAAGGCCGCGATGAACCAGCACCACGTTGCGGTGGCCGCGCTGGCCGCCACCACCAAGACGGTCGGCTACATCGTGCACGGCTGCGCGGCGGCGGTGGGCGTGGTGCGGGCGCTGGTCCGCGACCTGATCACCACCCTGGTCGGCGACGCCATCGCGGCGGGCCTGATCGCGCTGGCGCTCACCCCGGTCACCGGGGGCACCTCGCTGATCGGCTTCGTCGCCTGGCTGTGGGCGCAGATCTGCGCCACGGTCGGCAAGGCGGTCACCCAGATCACCCGGGTGGTGGGCCTGTTGGGGCGCTCCGGGAACCGCACCACCCAGCTCGGCAGGCTCGGCACGAACAACGCCACCCGCACGACGACGAACACCACCACGAACACGGCCAACGCCACCCGCACGACCACCAACTCGACCTCGAACGTCGCCAACAACGCCACCCGCACCACCACGAACACCAGCACTACCAACAACGTCACCCGGACGTCGACCAACACCTCGAACAACGCGACCCGAACCACGACGAGCCAGAGCACGACCAACCCGAGCACCAACACCACCAAGCCGCCCGCGACCAAGCCGTACGACGGGCCGTGGCTCAAGTACCACGAGCACGTGCTCAAGTCCCGGCTTCCCGACTCGTGGACGCTGCTCAAACGCGGTGAGGAACGGATCAAGAACAGCAGCAGGCTCGGCAAGCATTATCCGAACCTGCGCCGGATGGCCGATCTGGATAGTTCCAAGGAGACGATCGGCTGGTACGGCAAGGCGGGCACCAAGGTGATCACCGAGACCACCGATGTGCAGTGGTCCGCGCAGCAGGGCACCAACGCCGAGATCCGGCGCAGGCAACAGCTACAGCAACCGCACGACCAGAAGAACCGGCACTGACCGAGGAGAACCGTGGACAACCCACAAGGGCCCGACCGGATGCTGGTGACGGGCCCGCAGAGCGGCACGGCCATGAAGACGGCGATCACCGGGGTGCGGACGCTCACCGACGACATTCGCACCGGCCGGGTCACCATCGACCGGGAGACCGGTGCCCGGCTGCTCGCCGCGTTGCGCGGTCAGCGTGACGAGGCGGCGGGCTGGCTGACCCGCGCCCAGGCGCTGACAAGCGCGATCCCGTTGGGCACCAACGACGTCGGCATGGCGATGGCCGACAAGTTCCGGCGCCGCGCGGACAGCGACGACACGTCTTTCGTGGTCGTTCTGCGCAGCTATGTGGAAGCGTTGGACGGGGCGGTCGAGGCCGTCTCGTTCGCGATCAAGGCATACCAGGACACCGACCAGGAGCGAGCGGACCTCATGCAGACGGCGGACAGCTGATGACCGCGCCCACGAGCGGTCCCCGCCTGGGGACGGACCTGGTGCTGACCGAGCCGGTGAACTGGTCGGCCTACACGCACCCGCAGCTCTACTACTCGGTGCACATGAACGTCGACCCGGCCACCACCCAGGACATCGCGGGGGAGTGGGAGCGGCTGGGCGCCGACATGGGCGAGGCGGTCACCCGGTTCGCCGCCTCGGTGCGCGACACCGAGTCCGGCTGGGAGGGCGACGCGGCCGACGCGGCCCGTGCCTCGACCATGAGCCTGGTGTCCTGGGGCTCGGCCACCGCGGCCACCGCCACCACGTTGTCGGTGCGGCTGGGAGAGCAGGGCATCCTGGTCGAACGGGCCCGCGCGGCCATGCCCGAGCCGGTGGTGTTCGACTGGCAGTCGATGCTGCGGGCCGCGTTCGGCGGTAGCGGCATCGGCGGGTTTCTGGTGCTGTTGCAGGACATGTCCCGGGTCAACGAGATGTCCCGCGAGGCGCACGAGCGCGCGGTCGACGTGATGACCGAGCTGGAGAGCAACTCCCGCGAGGTCGACGTCGCGATGCCGGTGTTCGCGCTGCCGCCGAACGGCACGCAGACGGTCGACCCCGCGCTCAACCTGTCCACGGGGGACAACGGCGGGTTCGGCTTCGGCGGCGGCGGCGAGTTCGACCCGGACTCCGGCGGCGCGGGTGCCTTCACCGGCGACGTGTTCGGCGGCCAGTCCGACCTGCCCCAGTACGCCGACCTGTCCGCGCTCGGGCCAGCGTCCGGCTCCCCGGACCTCGGCGGCACCGGCTTCGACCCGGGCATGCTCGATCCGAACGGTCCCGGCGGCGGGTTCGACCCCAACAGTCTCGGCACCGGCGGCTTCAACCCGGCCGTGCACGCAGGCGGCATCGGTCAGGGCGACTTCGGCCGCGACTTCGAGCCGTTCGGTCCGGGCGGCACCGGTGGTCTCGGCCCCGGCAGCTATGTCAAATCGGGTGTCGACACGGCGGGCTTCGTCCCCGACTTCGGCCCCACCGGCACCTTCCTCCCCGGCACCGCCCTGGGCGGACCGGGCGGCGGGTACGGCGGCACGGGCATGCCGGACCTCGGTGGCGGCTCCGGCGGCGGTTCGGGCGTCGGTTCCGGATTCGGCGCGACCGGCACCGGCGCGGTCGGCACGGGCCCGCTGGCAGGCCTCGCGCAATCCCGACCGGCACAGCCGACCGGTGGCCCCGGACGGCCGGTGTTCGCCCCGGAACGCGCCGCCCCCGGCCAGCCCGGTCTGCCCGGCGCCGCCGCGGGTACCGGCGCCCAGGGCGAGGAGGACGAGGAACGCCGCTCCGCCCCGTACATCAAGGGCGAGTCCATCTTCGAGGACGAGGAGCGCGTCGCCCCGTCGGTCATCGGTGTCAGCTTCAAGTCCAAGAGCTGGGTCCGCGAATGACCGCGATCCGGCTCAGTGTCGAGGAGTTCGACGTGGTCTGGTCGACCGGCCGGTTCGGTCGGCTGCCCTACCCGCTGGATGTGCCCAGCGCGGGCGTGACCCGTGCCGAGCGCACCGAGATCACCGAGCGGGTGCGGAACGGTCTCCTGGCCCGGGGCCTGTGGAGTGGCCGGGGACCGGACGGCGCATTGCTCGACCTGCTCGCCGTCCTCGCCGCGCCGGACCACTCGGTCGACGCGGTCGGGCACCTCGCCGAGGAGTCGCCCGGACTCGGGCCCGCCGGTCCGTTCCGGGCGCTGGGCGCGGTGCGCGAGGGCATGGGCGCGCTGGCGATCGTGCACGCGGACGAGTCGGTCACCGTGCGGTCGTTGCGGCCCACCGAGCTGCCCCGGGCCGTGGTGGGCCTGCTGCCCGCGGGCCAGGCGGGTCCCGGGCACGCGGTGTCCGTGGCGGTCGCCGCGCTCACCGGCGAGGAGGACGACAGCGTGCTGGAGTCGGGCGCGCCGAACCCGGACTACCTGGTGCTCGGCGAGCTGGCCGAGACCCGGGTCGCGGGCGGTCAGTTCGGGGTCGGCTCCGGCCGGTACCGGGCGCACCCGGTGGTGTGCTGGTTCGACACCGCCGACGGCCGCTACCTGGTGATCCTGGACGACCACTGGCTCAGCATGGCCCCCACCGACAACGAGCGGATCGCCCAGCGGCTGGACACGATCCTGGCGGTGGCCCCGTGACCAACCCGCACCTCGACCCACCGTCGCTGGGCGGTATCCAGCAGGACATCGACCAGCTGCGCGCACGCTCCGTCGAACTCGGCGAGCGGCTGTCCAACGACCGGGTGGTGATGTCGTCGCAGGACGGGGCGGTGACCGTCACGCTCAGCCTGTCCGGCGCGCTGCTGGACCTGTCTCTCGGGCACCGCGCCTGCGAGCTGGGCCCGGCCCGGCTCACCGCCGCGATCATGCAGACGGTGTCCGCCGCCCGGGGCCGGGTCGTGCGGCAGGTCGCGGACGCCTTCGCCCCGATGGGCGCGGGCACCGAGGTCATGCGGATGCTCAGCGTGTACCTGCCGGAGGAGCAGGACCCCGCTCCCGATTCCTACTACCCGGCCGAGGAACCGCCGCAGGCACAGTCTCAGCCGCAAGTCCGTCCGCAATCCCAGTCAAGACCCGAGACCACGGGGCGTCGCCCTCGCCGCCCCCGCCCCGCCGAACCGGAGGACGACGACGAGGTCGACCTCTGGTGAAGCAGGCCCGGGACGGATAGCCCCGTCCGTCCCGGTTCCCAGCGGCCGTCGCGGTATCCCCCTACCGCGACGGCCGCGCCCATTTCGGCTGTCGGTAAATGCGGTTGGGGGCGCCCGGACCGCCTGGTAGCGTCCGAACCGTGATCACGCAGCTCTACCTCTGACGGACCCGAGCGGACCGCCCCTCGCACAGTTCGAGGCGGCGGTCCGGTTGATGCGCTCAGCCAGCCCGAGTAAATCGACGCGCAGCCGAACTGCGCCTCCGTCCGGAGGAAAGCGTGACCATCTCCATTCCCCTGCCCGCGCGTGCGCGGGCCCAGCTCACCGTGTCCGGGATCGCCATCGTCCGAAGTGGACGTCCAGTGCTGTCCGGTGTGGACATGACGGTGACACCCCGGTCCAGCTGGGGTGTCGTCGGCGAGAACGGCTGCGGGAAATCCACCCTCCTGCACATTCTCGCTGGTGTCCTCGAACCCGATTCCGGGACGATCCACCGCACCGGGACACTCGGTGTCGCGGAACAGGAAATGTCCGACGACCGCACCGTCGGGGAGGTCGTCGACACCGAACTCGCCGACGCCCGGTTCGTGCTCCGCGCCCTCGACCAGGCCACCGAGGCCCTCACCGAGGACCGGCCCGGTGCGGCGGAGGACTACGCCGCCGCCCTGGACGCCGCCGAGACCCTCGACGCCTGGGACGCGGACCGGCGCGTCGACCTGGCGCTGGACAACCTCGGCGCCGTCACCGACCGTTCCCTGCGGCTGGCCGAGCTGTCCGTCGGTCAGCGCTACCGGGTGCGGTTGGCGTGCCTGCTCGGCGCGGGCCACGACTTCCTGCTCCTCGACGAGCCCACCAACCACCTGGACCAGGCCGGGCTCGACTTCCTCACCGACCGGCTCCGCGAGTACCCGGGCGGCGTGGTGCTGGTCAGCCACGACCGGGCGCTGCTCGCGGACGTGGCGACCACGATCCTCGATCTCGACCCCAGCCGCGACGGCGGACCCCGCGTGTACGGGGGCGGGTTCGCCGGGTATCAAGAGGGGCGGCAGGCCGAGCGGGAGCGTTGGGTGCAGGAATACGAGCAACAGCAAGCCGAGCACGCCCGTCTCACCCAGGACCTGTCCACCGCCCAGAACCGTCTGGTCGCGGGTTGGCGGCCGGAGAAGGGGCACGGCAGGCACGAACGGGCCACCCGCGCGCCCGCGCTCGTCCGATCGGTGCACCGGCGCCGCGAGGACCTGGAGCGGCACGCGGTCACCGTGCCGCCGCCACCGCTGCGGTTCCGTATGCCAGACCTGCCGACGCGGCCGGGCGTGACCCTGCTGAGCGCGGAGGAGGTGACAGTGGACGGTCGGCTGGACCGACCGGTCACCGTGCACCTGGAGTCCGGTGCGCGGCTGGTCGTCAGCGGTCCGAACGGGGCAGGCAAATCGACACTGCTGGCGGTACTGGCCGGTCGTCTCGACCCGTCCGGCGGCACGGTCCGCACCGCCCGCACGGCGCGGGTGTGCCTGCTGGACCAGGAATCCGCACAAGCCCGGAGCGGCCGTGCGGCCGATGTGTTCGCCGCCCGACTGAACCGGCTCGTCGACAACCCGTCGGTCTCGCTTTCCGCACTCGGACTCCTGACCGCTGCGGATGCCGACAAACGTGTCCGTGATCTATCCATGGGACAACAAAGGCGGCTCGATTTGGCCATCGCGCTCGCGTCCCGACCGCACGTGCTGCTGATGGACGAACCGACCAACCACCTGTCGATCGCGCTGGTCGACGAGCTCACCGAGGCGCTCCGGCTCACCGGGGCCGCGGTCGTCCTCGCCACGCACGATCGGCAACTCCGGCGGGACACCGGTTCCTGGCCCTGCCTTCCGCTGTCATGACAGGGCTCGCCGCAGCACGGACCACAGCAGCATGAACCCCGCTGCGGCGAGCCACAGCGGCCACATGCTGCCGATCCAGAGCAGGGTGAGGCGGCCGTTCTCGTGCAGGATGTCGGTCGCCGGCACCTCGTCGACCAGGAAGGACGCGTTGGCCGCGACCAGTTCCCAGAACAGCAGGACCAGCCACCCCAGCGGGTAGCAGACGATCGCGGTGGTCGGTCCGCCGCGTAGCGCGGCCCGGCGCAGGGCGCGTGGGGGATGGGTGATCCGGCCGAACAGCCAGTGCCGGGAGCCACCGGGACGGTCGGTGTGCGCGAGCGCGCCGATCGTCCCTTGTGGATCGACGAGCGCCGCCGCCTGGTCGGCGCCCAGCTCCGCGCTCCACGACGCGGCGATCGCCATGGTGAGCGCGGCGAACAGCCGGGCGCCGGAACCGGCCAGGGTGAGCAGCAGGCCCGGCAGGACATGAGTGAGCAGTTGGCCCAGGGTGTGCGAGGTGCCGCCGGTCGTACGAAGGAAGTCGATCGCGTTGGCCAGCCACACCGCCGACGTGGGGATCAGCACCGCGCAGACGAACAGCAGCAGCCAGTGCCGCAGTACGAACTCGAACGGGCTCACCGCGCCCAGCAGTGCGTTGTCGCCCTGTCTGCAGTGGTTGACCTCGTGCCGCACCACCGCTTCCGCGGCCCGGCGGTCCGACCGCCACAGCTTGACCAGCGAGCCGAACACCGCCAGCCGCGGCCGCCGCGGCCCGCGGAAGTAGGCGAACGATGTCTGCCTGGCCCGGACCAGGTTGACCCTGACCTCGATGTTCGGCAGTTGCGCGCGGGCGTACTCGGCCATCTCCGCGACGGCGCCCACCGGAGCAGCGGCCCGCAGATTGTAGCGGGACTCGATGAAACGGCCGCGGATGCCTGCGCCGAACACCGTCACGACGGCCGTCACGATCACCAGTGGCCCGACGAGATCGACCAGGTTGGCGATCCGCAGCAGGCCACTGGCGGTGAGTTCCCTGGCCGGGTCCGGGGCGATGCCGAGGAGGTCGAGCAGCTCCGTCCACCACGGCCCCGCGCCTCGCGGGAGTGTCCACAGCAGCGCCGTGCCGAGCCAGAACACCGGCCACGGCGGCGTGCTCGGCCTGCTTGTCACGCAGGCCCGGCCGCCGTCAGGAACGCCCGCGTGCCACCGGCGTCGGCGAGCAGCGCCCACGTGGTGCGCAGGGCCAGCGGTTCGCGCTCGGCGAGGGGTACTCCCGCCTCGGCGAACCGGGCGTCGAGCGTGCCCAGCACCTGGTCCAGCTCTGGGTCGGCGGCGCGCAGGATCCGCAGCGCGCCCACCGCCGGGGCCGCGTCCGCGTGCCGGTCCACCAGGTTCCACAGGCCGCGTCCGGCGCCCGGCAGGGCGGCGAGGATCCACGGGAACACGACCACCAGGCCGTCGGGATCGAAGCCGGAGGAGGTGCTGCCGTCCACACGGAACAGTTCCGCGCGCTCCCGACCGCCCGCCACGTAGGCGAGGACCATGGACGGGGCCAGCTCGACCTCGTCGGGCACCGCCGCGGCCGCCAGCCGCGCCGCCCAGGCGGCCAGCTCGGCTGTGTTGCCGATGTTGCCGGTGTCCGAGGTCTGCCGGTCGGCGCTCACGCGTATGCCTCGTGGAAGACGACCGTGTACGGTCCGGCCACGAACTGGTCGCCGATCGGCAATTCCACGACCTCGGTCTCGCCGGGGTCGATCGGCTTCTCGGTCTGGCCCATGAGCGTCTTGAGTTGTTTGCCGGACGAGATCTCCAGTTTGAACAGCCCCATGCGCGCCGTGGCGGCCTGGTTGGTGACGGTGATCCGACCGGTGAAGAATCCGGTGCCGTCATCCTGGACGAGGTAGTCGACCAGCAGCCAGTCCCGCTCGATCTGGTGCGTGGCAACGGGAGTGGGCACCGTGGTGGGAAGCGGCACACCGGTCCGCGGACCGTCCGGTGTGGTCTGTCCGGCCGCCCCGGACAACGCGATGGCGACACCCAGGACCACGATGGCGGCGACCGTGCCGACCGCGAGAAACCAACGGCGACGAAGAATGCGAGGTGAACTCACCGATCGCCCCTTCCGTTCGCGATCGATCCGCCTGCGATATCGCGGACCTGTCCGGAGCCGTTACTACTCCGAATGGGGCGGCCGTCGTAACGGGATCACAATCCGCACAGACATAGTCGGCGACAACCCCACGCCCCGAACAGGGGAGGAAGACCGTGCGCACTTCCTTATGCGGCACGCCCTTGTCCAGCACCATGATGGTGTTCCTCGTCGCGACCGCCCTGTCGCTGTCCGCCTGCGGCCACGAGAACTCCGACGCCATCGTCATCACCAGCACCACGCCGACCCCGCGGACGACGACCACGACCACCGAACCGCCGCCCGCCGCGCCTGCGACGACACCGGAATCCTCCGCCGCGGTGACCACAATTCGCGGCACGAGCACCGCCCGGACCGCACGGGCGGGCGGCTCCACCCGGACCTCGGGTCCGGCCAAGGCCACCCGCACCACGACCGCCGCGCTGCCGCCCAAGTCCGACACCGAGGTCCCACGGGCCCCGGCCACCGGCGCCTTCACCGTGACGATCTCCGGCACCGTGTCCGGCAATTCCTTCCGCCGCACCGGAACCCTGCGCGTCGTGTCCACGATCACCACCACCGGGACCACCAACGGCGTGAACCCGGTCGACGTCTGCCTGATCTCCGGATTCCCCGCGGGCCAACCGGAAGTGGGCGCGATCCGCTTCGGCTCGAACTCCGGCTGCTACCCGTCGACCTCGGCCAAGCTCGACATGGCCACCGTGTCGGCGAACGGGAACACCTACACCGTCGCCCCGGATGAGCGAATGGCCGCCACCGGCTCCAACAATTTCACGGCGTCATCGGACTATATCTTCGCCTGCCCGTTCTTTCCGGTCTCCGGCCAACTGCGCCTCACCCTCGATAGGGGCGTCCAAGGCGCTATCGACATAACCGGCTACGGCGGCGCGTCCTGCGGATCATCCCATTATCAGGCGACGATCTCGGCCTGATCGCTCCACGGAAATGTGTTTCGTGGGAGGCGGGAGGGAAAGTCGTCGCGCCGTGACCGCCGGTCGCGCGTCGGGCACGCCACCGGCGGTCACGCCACTGATTACTCGCCGTCGACCAGGGCGCGGACGGCGGTGATCTCGACCTCGATGACGGCCTCGGGCAGGAACAGCTTGGAGACCTCGACCGTCGTGCTGGTCGGCAGCGCGTCCACCGGCAGGTAGCGGTTGCGAACCTCGGCGTAGGCGGCCAGGTCGCCGCCGATGTCGGTCAGGTAGGTGCGGACGTTGATGACATCGGCGAACGTGGCGCCGTGCGCGGCCAGCAGGGTGCCGATGATCTCGAAGATCCGCTCCGACTGCGCGCGCACGTCCCCGGGCGCCACGACCTTCATCTCGTCGTCCACCGCGCACTGCCCGGCCAGCACCAGCGTGACGCTGTCCGCGACCTCCACCCGCGCCACGTGCGAGTACCGGCCCGGCGGCGGGGCGGGCACCCCGGCCGGATTGTCGATGATCTTCTTCACGCGTCTCGCTCCTCACCCTCGTGTGGCCCGGACCACCGGCCCGGATCCCGCGCCGACCCTACCTACCCGTCGAGCGAGGTCGGAGTGATTCCGAGCACCGGGGAACGTAGTCAATCAACCAGATGATTGACATAGCCGGACGGCTGGTTGAAAATGGATGCTCGCAGCGACCACGAGCAGGGGGAATCCATGGGAACGCGCGACCACCGGACACCGGTGCTGATCATCGGCGGCGGCCTCACCGGCCTGGCCACGGCCTTCTTCCTGGCCCGGCAGGGGGTCCGGGCCACGCTGGTCGAACGGCACCCGACCGAGTCGATCATGCCCAAGGCGCGGGCGTTCAACCCACGCACGGTCGAGATCCTGCGTGGCCACGGCCTGGCCGACGAGGTACGGGCACGCCGGTCCTACCTGGCCGACTTCCCGGAGATGATCGGCGCGGACACCCTTGCCGGGCAGGAGCGGTTCCGCGTCGACTTCGCCGACCACTACCGGGCGCCGGTCGAGCTGAGCCCGGTCGCGTGGGCCGCGATCGACCAGGACGAGCTGGAACGGCTGTTGCGCGCCCGTGCCATCGCGGCCGGTGCGGACATCCGCTTCGACACCGAGATGATCTCCCTGGACAGCCGGACCGACGGCGTCGAGGTCGTGGTCCGGGAGTCGGCCGGGACCGAGTACCGGATCGGGGCGGACTACCTGGTGGCCGCCGACGGCCACCGGGCGGGCATCCGGGCCGGGCTCGGGATCGGCACCGACCAGGCCCTCCCGCCCGCGCTCGGCGCGTACATCATCTTCGCGGCCGACCTCACCGAGGCCATGCGCGGACGTCGGTTCATCCTCGCCTACCTGGACAAACCCACCCCCAACACCACCCTGGTCCCGGTCGGCCCGAACCGCTGGACGATCAGCTTCGGCTACGCCCCCGGTGAGCGCCCGTCGGACTACACCGAGGAACGGTGCACCGAGCTGACCCGACAGGCCATCGGTCTATCCGATGTGGACATCACGCTGTTGCCACCCGTCCCAGGCCGCCCGGAGAAGGTCGCGCACACCTCGGCCACCGGCGGCGGCGTCATCGCGCACCGCTTCCGGGACGGCCGGGTCTTCCTGATCGGCGACGCCGCGCACACCGTGCCGCCCTCGGGTGCCTACGGAGCCAGCACCGGGATCGCCGACGCGCACAACCTGGCCTGGAAGCTCACCGCAGTCCTGGCCGGTCACGGCGCCCCCGCGCTCCTGGACACCTACGACGCCGAACGCCGCCCCGTCGCGCTGGCCACGCTCGCCCACACCCTGGACGTGATGCGCGCCCGCGGCACCGGCACCGTCGAGGACAACGCCGCCCTCGACGACCTGACCATGATCTTCGGCTACCGTTACACCTCCGCGGCCGTCCACACGGAACATCCGGGCGGCATCACCAGCGACCCTCGCACCGCCACCGGCGAACCAGGCCTCCGCGCACCGCACGTCTGGTTGGCACGAAACGGAACCCGCTTCTCCACCACCGAGCTTTGCGCGGGCGTCTGGACCCTCCTCACCGGACCGGAGGACGACTGGGACGCCGAGGTCAAGTCCGCGCCTGTCGCCATCGACGCCTACCGCGTCGGCACCGACCTGGCTGACCCCGACGGCACGTTCCTGGCGTCCTTCGGCCTGACCGGCACCGGCGCCACCCTCATCCGCCCGGACGGCTTCGTCGCCTGGCGCAGTGCCGCCCGTCCCGCCGAACCCGTGCTCCACCAGGCGATGCGCGGCCTACTGGGTCACTGAGTGGTCTCCCCGAGGCCGAGCATCCGCGTGACCACCGCCATCTGTTCGGCGTAACGGTGCAGGAACTCGGCCGAGCGGGGGTCCACATCGCACAGTCCCGCGAAGACCTGCGGCAACGTCACCGGTGCCATCGCGGCGGCCATCAACATGACCACCAGGCACTCCGGATCCACATCGGACGGCAACGCCCCTTCCGCCTGCCGCGCCCGCACCGCGTCCACGTCCCGCCGGATCCGCTCGGACCGCTGCACCCGATCCGGGTCGTCCTCGGGCCCGGTGTACTCCAGGCCCCGCCACGCGAACTGCCGCATCCCGTCCGGGTTGTGCAACGCCTGCAACACATATCGCCGCGCCGCCTCGGCGAACGGGGTCCCCGGCGGTACAAGTTCCCGCTCGTACTCCCACCAGGCCCCGGTCACCGCGTGGTAAAGCCCCTGCTTGCCGTCGAAGTAATACGAGATGAGCTGCTGGTTCACCCCGGCCCGCGCGGCGATCGCGGCCACCCGCGCCCCGGCGTACCCGTGTGCGGCGAACTCGGCCGCGGCCGCCTCCAGGATCCGCTGCCGACTGCGCTCCGAGTCACGCTGCCGCTGTTCCGGCGCGGGCGAACGGCGCGGTTTCGAAGGGGGCATGCGTGCATCATACCGCCGCCTGACTGAGACAAACGTTTGTCTGACTCAGGCGAACACCGCGCCCAACCCCCGCTCCAGCAGGTCGAAGCCCTGCTCGGCGGCGGCCACGGCCTCCGGGTACACCTCGTCGGGAGTCCGACCGGCCGACACCCGGTCGAAGTTGTACTGCACCAGCTCCTGCCGCACCGCGATCACCTGACTCGCCGCGACCCGGGCGGTGAGCTCCGCACCCCCGAGCACCTCGGCGAACGCCTCGGCCAGGCGCGCGGCCGCGCGCAGCTGGAGATCCCCCAACCGCAGCCGGAGCCCGGGTGTCGACACGACCATCCGCCGGAACGCCAGGAAGTGCTCGTCCGCCGACAGCCCGCTGCCGGGATCCCGAGCGGCGAGATCGGCCAGGAACCCGCGCCGGAGCGCGGCGACGGGCGACTCGCCGGACGTCCGCCCGCGAACCGTCCGGGCCGCCGCGTCCGCGTCGTCGATCTGGTGCATGACCAGGTCTTCCTTGGTGGGGAAGTAGTTGAAGACGGTCATCTTGGACACGTCGGCCGTCGCCGCGACCTCCGCCACGGACACGGCGTCGAACCCTCGTTCGAGGAACAGTGCGGTCGCCGCCGCCGCGATCGCGTCCCTGGTCCGCGCCTTCTTCCGTGCCCGCAGCCCGTCGCCCATGCCGGGCAGCCTAGCAGCGCATCTGTACTCGGCTGAAACTTGTACTTGCCAAAAACTTTGACTCGGATCAATATTGCTGCCGAACCGACGAAGGGGAGTGGCATGACCGAGGTACTGCCCGCGCCGGGCCGGGGCCGGGTGATCCTGGTGGCGGCGAGCTGCCTGACCACGCTGCTGCTGTCCCTGCTGGACATCAACATCGTCAGCGCCGTCTCGTGGCGGATGGTCGCGGACCTGGACCCGGTGCACGGCATCGCCCTGCTGCCCTGGTTGACCACGTCCTACGCCCTCGCGGACTGCGTCGTCGTGCCGCTCTACGGGAAGCTCGTCGACGTGCACGGCCCGCGACCGGTCTTCCTGGTCGCGATGGGGACGTTCCTCGTCGGCTCGTGCCTGTGCGGGATCGCCCGGTCCATGACCGAGCTGATCGTGTTCCGCACCCTGCAGGGCGTCGGCGCCGGCGGGCTCACCACGACCGCGCTGACGATCATCGGCATCCTGTTCCGGACCGAGGACGCGGAGGTCGACATGGCCACCGCGACGTCGGCGCGGTCGGCCTTCGCCAGTGTCCTGCTGGGACTGGGCCTCGCCCTCGGCCCGTCCCTTGGCGGTTTGGTCGCGGACACCCTGAACTGGCGGTGGGTGTTCTACCTCAACCTGCCGCTCAGCCTGGCCGCCTTCGTCATCGTCGCGGTCCTGCTCCGGTTGCCCGCGCACCGGGTCCGCCGCCGGGTCGACTTCCTCGGTGCCGCGTTGATCGGCGGCGCGGGCGGGACACTGCTGCTGTGCGTCGAGTGGGGCGGCAAGCGGTACCCGTGGGGTTCGAGCGTCATCATCCTGCTCGCGGTGGCGGGGGTGGCACTGCTCGCCGGGTTCGTCCGGCGGGTCACGACCGCTGCCGAGCCGCTGATTTCGTTGTCCCTGCTGCGAAACCGGGTGTTCCGGATCACGATGCCGAGCGCGTTCCTTTCCGGACTGGGCCTGTCCGGCGCCCTGTTCTACGTCGGCGGCTACCTCCAGGTGGGCCGTGGCCTCGGCGCCGCCCAGGCGGGACTGGCGAGCCTGTGCATGGCGGCCGGGCTGGTCGCCGCCGCGTTCGTGGCAAAGTGGATCGTGCGGCTGTTGGGCGGGTTCAAGTACCTGTTGTTCAGCACCGGCGTGGTGAACGCGTCGGTGTTACTGGGGTTCAGCGGACTGGACGACCGGACGAGCTACGTGTGGGTCGGCGTGGGCATGTTCGTCATCGGAGTCGCCTTGGGACAGTCGACGGGGCTGGCGTTGAGCTTCACCCAGAACGCGGTCCCGCTCGCGGATGTCGGCATCGCGAGCGCGTCGCTGCGCTTCAACCAGCAGCTCGGGGTGGCGTTCGGGTACGCGCTGTTCAGCACGATCATCAGCTGGTCGCTCGGCGAGTTCGACCCGGCCGCGGTCGCCGCGCTGCCGCCGGACCGCAGGCACGCCGCGCTCGACGCGTTCATCTCCGCGACGGACACGGTGTTCCTCGTCGCCGCGCTGATCGCACTGGTCCCGGCGGGTCTCGCGCTGCTCCTGCGAGAGCCGCGATAAAACGGTTGTCAGGTGTTCGGGGCGCCGGTATGGTGCTCGCCGAGAATGTTTCTGGGGAAAGAGGTACCCATTCGCATGGAGTGAGCTCGTAGGCGTCGCGCCGTAATGGCGTTTCGTGTGCGCGTTCGGGAAGCAAGCCTGGCTACGCCGGGACCGTCGACGAGGCATGTCCTCGCCCGGTCGCCCTGGTGGGCCTTACTTACCCGTCGCCGCACAGACTCCTGGCTCATGGTTCCACGCGTCGAATGGCGACGGATCACATTCACAAATGCTGATCTGGAGACATCCCCCCATGACTTCACCCACGGTGGAATCCACCCGCCCCAGCACACTGCTGGTGCTTGGCCTGATGGCCGCCGTCTTCCTGGGCGTCCTCGACGCCCAGGTCACGGCCACCGCGCTGCCCAGAATGGTGGCCGACCTCGGCGGTCTCGACCTGTTCGCCTGGGTCACCACCGCCTATCTGATCGCCGGTTCGGTCGCCACCCCCTTGTACGGCAAACTGAGCGACACCGCCGGTCGAAAAATAGCTTTCACCACCGCCGTGAGCGTTTTCGCCGTCGGTTCACTCGCCTGCGCCCTCGCCACCTCGATGCCGCAACTGATCGCCTTCCGCGCGGTGCAGGGCATCGGCGCAGGCGGCCTTTTCGTCACCGCGATCACCGTGATCGCCGACCTGGCCCCACCCCGCGAGGCCGCGAAGTACTACGGCCACGTGTCCGTCGTCTTCGGCCTCGCCTCCCTCGCGGGCCCGGCCGTCGGCGGCCTGCTCACCGACGCCCTCGGCTGGCGCTCGGTGTTCTACCTCAACCTGCCCATCGCCGCGTTCGCCCTGACCGCCATCGGTTCCCGGCTGCGACTCCCGGTGCAACGCCGCCGAAAGTCCGTCGACTACGCGGGAATCATCCTGCTGAGCGCCGCCATCGTCGCGATCACCCTTCTCGGCAGCTGGGCAGGTACCGCCTATGCGTGGACGTCCCCGATGATCCTGTGCCTCGCCACCGGTTTCGTCGTCCTGATCCTCACGTTCATCGCCGCCGAGCGCCGCGCCACCGAACCGCTGATCCCACTGACCCTGTTCCGCAATCCCACCTTCACCCTCAGCGTCATCCTGAGCGTCATCGCCGGATTCGTCTTCCTCGGCTCCGTCAACTTCCTGGCCCTGTTCACCCAACTCGTCACCGGCGCCACCCCCACCCTCTCCGGCGTCGTACTCCTGCCGATGATGCTGGGCCTGGTCCTGTCATCCATCGCCAGCACCCGGTTCATCCGCCGAACCGGAACCTACAAGTGGTTCCCCGTCACCAGCATGGCCCTGGGCGCCGTCGGCGCACTCCTTCTATCCACTATGGACGCCGATGTTCCGCGTGCCCTGCTCGGCGCCTACATGGCTGTCTACGGCATCGCCGCGGGCCTGAACATCCAGGTCCTGACGCAGGCCGCGCAGAACACGGCTCCCCGTGAGCACATGGGCACGGTCTCCTCGACCATCGCCTTCAGCCGGTCGGTCGGCACGTCCCTGGGCATCTCCATCTTCGCCTCGATCTTCAACACCCACCTACCGTCCACGACGAAATACCTGCCCCAGGACGCCGCCGACGCCCTCACCCCGGTCTTCCTGGTCGCGACCCCGATCCTGCTGGTCGGCCTGCTATTCGCCCTATCCCTGAAGAACGACAAGATCCGCAACACCCGCTGACCACCAAGGCGGGGCGCCACCCAGGCGCCCCGCCGTCCCGGTCGGCGAAGATCACCCGAACCAGGTCAAGCGGATCGGTCACGGACAACGGGAGGGTTGCCTGCGTGACCATCCCGGTAATCACGCTCAACGCGCAAGGCGGAACAGATGGCGCGGCGCGAGCCCCGACCTCGACCACAGCCTCGTCTGCGGCGCGGCTCACAGCTCGCGACTGTCCACAGTGGCGCTCCCGGGTCCGGACAGGGACATGCCCGGCCTGCCGTTCCGGAATGCCCACGCGATATCGCGGAGAATTGTCTCGAATATGGCCACTGGACAATGTCCATCGAGCCCCGAAAATCCACGTGAGATTGTCCGTACGACATACTGCCGCGGTGCGGTCTCGGAGATGGCGCGGCCTGGCCGTGTCGGACGTCGTCGGTGCGATCCTGCTCAACACGGGCGCGGGGGTGCTCACCAACATCGCCACGGACGACGATCCGGAGGCCTGGGCGGCGCTCGCGTTGGTGACCACGGTCGCGGCCCTCGTAGCACTGAGCCTGTGGAGGTTGCGAACACAGGCCGACGAGAACCTGATCGCCCGGACCGGGATCCTGCCCGAGCTGCTCGACCCGCCACGCCCATCCGCCGAGGTCGTGACCTGGTTGTCGGCGGCGCGGTGCCCGGCACCGTTGTGGTCCCGGAGAACGGAATCGGCCGAACTGCGCGACTGGTGCCTCGGCGACCGGGGCTGGATCGCGGTGGTGCAGGGCGGCAGCGGCGTGGGCAAGAAGCGCCTGGCCGTCGAACTCGCCCGCACCCTGCCCGACGAGTGGTACTGCGGCCGCGTCGTCTCGGTGTCCGGGGTCGCCGCGGCCATCGATGCCTGCCCGGGACCGACCCTGGTCGTGGTGACCGATGCCGACCGTCGAACCGACCTCGACGAGCTGATCGGCTCGTTGCGCGCCGTCCGTACCCGGGTGCGGCTGCTGCTGTGTGCCCGTACGCCCATGGACATCTCGGCGGCGGCGCTGGTGCTCCGACTCGGTCCCATCGGCACCGACAACGACCGGATCCGATGGTTCAACGAGGCCACCCGGGCGTTCGCCGCGGTCTGGCGGGTCCCGCCGCCTGCGATGGCGAGGACCCGGGTCGGCGACGACCATGACACCCCGCTCGACGTGCTGTGCCGGGCGGTGCTCGCGGTGCTGGACCGTGCGGACCCGAGGGGCCCGCGCACGATGTCGCGGACGGAGCTGATGACCGCCCTGTGGCGGCACACCGTGGACCGCTGGGCGGCGGACCCGGATCTGAGGCTGCCCGCGAGCCTGCGCGGCGACCACGCGCTGGCCGAGCTGGTCACCGCGGCACTGGTGACCCCGTCGGCGCTCAGCCGGGTCCCGCGCCTGGCCACCACCTCGTCCGACGTGCTCGCGGGCGCCGTCGACTGGCTCCGGGACCGCGTGGGCGAGCCCCTCCGACTGGCACCTCGCGCCTTGGCCGACCACGTCGTACTCACGACCGCATCGCGTGTGCCCACGATCATTCCGCCGGACGAGCACGCGATCGAGATCCTCGCGAACGCGCTGCGGACCTATCCGGAACATTTCCCGGTGCTCGTCGACCTGTTGCGAAGCGTCCCGGAACGAGTTCCCTTGCTGACCGCGGTGTTCGAGCACGCCTCGCCGACCGACGGTCTCGACGCGGCCCTGGCCGAGCTCATTCCGGGTCGGGCGGACTCGGCCTTGGTGGAGGCGGCGGCACCCGATTGGTTCCCGCGGACACGTCGCGCCCAGTTGGCCGCCGTGGTCAGCGGACTGCCGGGCAGGTCGAGCGCCCTGGTCGACGCGCTGATCGAACTTTCCGAACTGTGCACACAGTTGAGCGACGGGCACGGCGCCGTGCGCGCTGCCACCAGGGCCGTCGCGGTCGGCAGGAAGATCGGCGAGGAGGCCCTGATCGCCAGAGCCCTGGATGCACGGGCGCGGGCGTTGCTACGGCGTGGTGAGGTCGCCAAGGCCCACGTCGCGGCGAACGAGGCGACTCGTCGATATCGCGGCCTGGCTGCCGGGATGCCCGCGGAGTTCACCCTGAGCCTGGCCGCGGCCGTGCACGTACTCGCCGAAGTCCAAGCCGAACTCGGGCAGACGCGGGCGGCACTCACCCACGCCCGGGAGGCCGTCGCCCTCACCATGTCCGCCATCGACATGGACTCGCTCGACCAGTTGCCGCGACTGCTCGCGTCGTTGAACTCCCTCGGCATCAGGTTGCACGAGTCCGGCTTGTTCGCGGAGGCGGTCGCGACCTGGGAACGGATCATCGCCCGGGCGGCAGGCCCGGTGGCTGTCAGACCGGACCTGTTCCTCACCACGTTCGCCGCCGCGCAGACGAACCTGGCGGCGGACCTGGGCATGGCGGGACGCCTCGACGAGGCGCTGGCGGCTGCCGAAGCCGGTGTCGCCACCTGGAAGTCGGCGCCCCTGGGTTTGTACCGGGAAATGCATCTGGCCAACTACGCGAACGCCCACTTCGTACTGGGCTCCAGCCGCATGGCGGCCGGGCGTGTGCACGAGGCGGGAGAGATGTTCGACATCGCGAGGACACTGCAGGAAAGGCTCGCCGCGCAGAACCCGCGCTACCGTCCAGCCTTGGCCAAGACCCTCACCATGTCGGGTTTGATGCACACCCGAGCCGGTCGACCCGCGACCGGTCTGGCCTCGGCCGAGAAGGCGGTGGTGTTGCTCCGGGAAGCGGACAAGTCGACGCCCGGTCGCCACATCCCGGATGTGAACAGGGCATTCCACGTGGTCGCCATATGCAAGGCGGACGCGGGTGAGCTCAGGGCGGCTCTGATGGATCTGGAGAACATGCGCGCGGACGCGCTGTCTCTCGTCCGCGCCAACCCCTTGCGCAACATCCCGCCCTATGTCAACCAGTGCACACTGGCCGCCGGGCTGCTCCGGTGGTTGGGTGACGCGGGCGCGGCTCGGCGGGTACTGGAGCACGCCTTGGACGTCATGCGTGCGCATGTGGACGCGTCTTCGTCGATCGCGGCGGAGTACGCGAGCGTCGTCGACGCGATCACCAGGCTGGTCATCGAGTGGGAGTATGCCGACGGGCGTGTGGCGTCGTTCGCCGTGAAAGCGGAGTAGTTGACCGGGCCGGGACCAATGTCACTGGTGGTCGCGGCTTTGGGCTTCTGGACCGGTGTCGCCTCAGTGAGCAAAGTGGAGTGGTGCTGTGTTGTTGGCCTCGGCTTCGCCTCGCGGCGGGATCGCCTTCAGCCGGTCTCTTCCCACCCGATCCCACTCGGCCCTGGGGGCCTCCTGGGATCGGGTGGGAAGAGACCGGCGCGATCCCGCGTGGTGGCTGGGTTAGGGGTAGTCGAGTTGGGGGGTGGCTGGGGTGGGAGGGCGGGGTTGGGGTGGGCGAGTTAGTGGTGGCTGGGTTTGGGGTGGCTGGGGTGGGTGGTGTGTGTGGGTGAGGGGGGTGAAGGTGATCTTGTGGGGTGGTGGTGATCGGGATGGTGGGGAAGGGGGGAATCGAGTGGAGGGCGGTTTGAAGGGAGTGGGGTCACCGGAATGGGGCATGTCGGAGTGGCACGTCAGTGGGGTTTCCGGTTGTCTCACTTGAATCGGCGTGGGCTGGGAGCGGTGGAGCGGGAACCATGACCTCGACACGGGACATCAAGGGCGAGCATGTCGCGGGCGTGTCTGCGGTCGGGCGGCGGGTGGGCATGTTGGTCGTGGCCACCTTGGGTTTTGCGGTGAACTTCTGGGCGTGGGCGTTGTTGAGTCCGCTCGGTCCCCGGTTCAAGGAGTCGCTGGGGCTGTCGGCGTTCCAACAGGCCCTGCTCGTGGCTGTCCCGGTGGTGGTCGGTTCCGTCGGTCGGATTCCCGTGGGTGCGTTGACGGACCGGTTCGGTGGGCGGGTGATGTTCCCGATCGTGTCGGCGGCCACGATCGTGCCGGTGCTTTTCCTCGGTCTGTGGGGGCATCGGTCGCTGGCGGCGCTTCTGGTCGGCGGGTTCTTCCTGGGGATCGGTGGGACCGTGTTCGCGGCGGGAGTCCCGTTTGTCAACGCGTGGTTCCCGCCCAAGCGGCGGGGGTTCGCGATCGGGGTGTTCGGTGCGGGAATGGGTGGGACGGCGATCAGCGCGTTGACCACCGTTCCCCTGGTCAATGCGGGTGACATCGAGACCCCGTTCCTGGCCATCGCGGTCGCCCTGTTCGTCTACGCGGTGCTCGCGGCGGTCGTGTTGCGGGACGCGCCGGGACGGCCGGTGCCGACCGCGCCGTTGGCCCAGCGGCTGGCCGCGACGGCCCGGTTGGGCGCGACCTGGCAGGCCTCGCTCCTCTATGCCGTGGCCTTCGGCGGGTACGTCGCGTTCTCGGTGTACCTGCCCGCCTACCTCAAGACCGCCTACGGCCTCACCCAGTCCGACGCGGCGAACCGGATGGCCGGGTTCGTGCTGCTCGCCGTGGTGATGCGGCCCGCGGGCGGCTGGCTGTCCGACCGGCTCGGGCCCGTCCGCGTGCTCGCCGCCTCCTACACCGTGGTCGCCCTCGGCGCGGCCGTCCAGGCGTTCACCCCGGCCCTGATGCCGGTCGGCACGATCGCGTTCCTGGCCATGGCCGCCGCCCTGGGCGCGGGCAGCGGCGCGGTGTTCGCGCTGGTCGCGCTGGTGACACCGGCCGACAAGGTCGGTTCGGTCACCGGCGTGGTCGGTGCCGCGGGCGGGCTCGGTGGGTTCGTCCCGCCGCTGGTCATGGGCGCCCTGTACGGCGCGTTCGGCTCGTATGCGGTCGGCTTGGCTGCGCTGGCCGTGGTCGCGGCCGGGACGCTCGCGTTCACCCTTACCGCCGTGCGGCGCCGTCTGCCCGCGCACGGCTGAGCACCGAGAACCCACCACCGGAAGGACGCCTGTGAGCACCTCGACCGAGCCCCCCGGCCTCGATTCGGAACTGAGTGCGGCGCTGGTGCGCACCCGCCGCTTCTTCACCCGCGCCGAGGTCTCGGCCGACCTGCGCACCCTGCACCGGATCGGCGGCCGCCAAGCCGACGAGTTCTACCGGGACCGGTGGAGCCACGACAAGGTCGTCCGCTCCACGCACGGCGTCAACTGCACCGGCTCGTGCTCGTGGAAGGTCTACGTCAAAGACGGCATCATCACCTGGGAGACCCAGCAGACCGACTACCCCTCCGCGGGCGCCGACCGGCCCGAGTACGAGCCGCGCGGCTGTCCTCGCGGCGCCGCCTTCTCCTGGTACACCTACTCGCCGACGCGCGTGCGCTACCCGTACATCCGTGGATTGCTCCTCCAGATGTACCGAGAGGCCAAGGCCCGCACCGGGGACCCGGTCGAGGCATGGGCGGAGATCGTCGAGGACCCCGAACGTGCACGTCGGTACAAGGCGGCTCGGGGCAAGGGCGGACTGGTGCGCGCGAGTTGGGACGAGGCCACGGAGATGGTCGCCGCCGCGCATGTGCACACCATCAAGCGCTACGGGCCCGACCGGGTCGCCGGGTTCTCCCCGATCCCGGCCATGTCCATGGTCTCGCACGCCTCCGGCGCCCGGTTCGTGTCGCTGCTCGGCGGCGCGATGCTGTCCTTCTACGACTGGTACGCCGACCTGCCGGTGGCCTCCCCGCAGGTGTTCGGCGACCAGACCGACGTGCCCGAGTCCGGCGACTGGTGGGACGCCGGGTACCTGATCATGTGGGGCTCGAACCTGCCGGTCACCCGCACCCCGGACGCGCACTGGATGGCCGAGGCGCGCTACCGCGGCCAGAAGGTCGTGGCGGTCGCCCCGGACTACGCCGACAACGTCAAGTTCGCCGACGAGTGGCTGGCCGCCCGCCCCGGCACCGACGGCGCGCTCGCCATGGCGATGGGCCACGTGGTGCTCCGCGAGTTCTTCGTGGACCGCCAGGTGCCGTATTTCACCGACTACGTCAAGCGTTACACCGACCTACCGTTCCTGGTGCGCCTGGACGAGCACCACGGAGTGCACCGACCGGGCAAGTTCCTCACCGCCGCCGACCTCCCGGATCAATCCGATGTGGACAACGCGGCGTTCAAGACCGTCCTGCTCGACGCCGCGGGCGAACCCATCGTGCCGCACGGCTCCCTCGGCTTCCGCTACGGCGAGCAGGGCGTGGGCAAGTGGAATCTCGACCTTGGTCAGGTGGACCCATTGCTCTCGGTGCACGGCGGCGAGTCGGTGGAGGTGGAGCTGCCCCGCTTCGACAACCCCACCGCCGACACCCTCCGCCGCGGTGTCCCCGTGCGCCGGGTCGGCGGCCACCTCGTCACCACGGTGTTCGACCTGCTGCTCGCCCAGTACGGCGTGCGCCGCCCCGGCCTGCCCGGCAGCTGGCCGCGCGGCTACGACGACGCCGCGCACCCGGGCACCCCCGCCTGGCAGGAGGCGATCACCGGCGTGCCCGCCAAGGTCGCCGCCCGCATCGGCCGGGAGTTCGCGGCCAACGCCGAGGAGTCCCGCGGCCGCTCGATGATCATCATGGGCGCGGGCACCAACCACTGGTTCCACTCCGACACCATCTACCGCGCCTTCCTCGCGCTGACCACGCTGACCGGCTGCCAGGGCGTCAACGGCGGCGGCTGGGCGCACTACGTCGGCCAGGAGAAGTGCCGCCCGGTCACCGGCTGGTCGCAGCTGGCCTTCGGTCTGGACTGGTCGCGCCCGCCGCGGCAGATGATCCAGACCGCGTTCTGGTACCTGCACACCGACCAGTTCCGCTACGACCCGTTCGGCGCCGACACGCTCTCCGCCGCGACGACCAAGGGCGTGCTGGCGGGCAAGACCACCGCGGACATCATCGCGCTGGCCACCCGGCTCGGCTGGATGCCCTCGTACCCGACCTTCGACCGCAACCCGCTGGACCTGGCCGACGAGGCCGAGGCCGCGGGCGTGTCCGCCGCCGACCATGTGGTCACCCAGCTCAAGACGGGGATGATGGGGTTCGCCTGCGAGGACCCCGACTCGCCGGAGAACTTCCCGCGCGTGCTCAGCGTCTGGCGGGCCAACCTGCTCGGCTCGTCGGCCAAGGGCAACGAGTACTTCCTCAAGCACCTGCTGGGCACCGACTCCGCGCTGCGCGCCGAGGAGGCACGGCCCGGCATGCGGCCCATGGGGGTGCGGTGGGCCGAGGCGGCGCCGGAGGGCAAGCTGGACATGTTGCTCTCGTTGGACTTCCGGATGACCAGTACGACCCTGTTCTCCGACGTCGTATTGCCCGCGGCCACCTGGTACGAGAAACACGATCTCAACACCACGGACATGCACCCCTTCGTGCACTCGTTCAACCCGGCCATCGCCCCGCCCTGGCAGACCCGCACCGACTGGGCGGCGTTCCAGGCCATCGCCGAGGTGTTCAGCAAGCTGGCCGAGAAGCACCTGGGTGTGCGCAAGGACATCGTGGCGACGCCGCTGCTGCACGACACCCCCGACGAGCTGGCCACCCCGCACGGGCGGGTGCTGGACTGGCGGATGGGGGAGTGCGAACCGATCCCGGGCGTCACCATGCCCCGTATCACCGTGGTCGAGCGCGATTACACCGCGATCGCGGCGAAGATGGGCGCGCTGGGTCCACTGGTCGACCAGCTCGGTGTGACCACCAAGGGCCTGACCTATCACGTCGAGCGGGAAGTCGACTATCTCCGAGGCAAGAACGGGGCGATCCGCGGCGGCCCGGCCGATGGCCGCCCGTCGCTGGTCCGCGACATCCACGCGTGCGAGGCCATCCTGGCGCTGTCCGGCACCACCAACGGCCACCTCGCCACCCAGGGTTTCCGCACCCTGGAGCAGCGCACCGGTACCGAGCTGGCCGACCTGGCCGCCGAGCACGAGGGCAAGCGGATCACGTTCGCCGACACCCAGGCCGCGCCGGTCCCGGTGATCACGTCGCCGGAGTGGTCCGGCTCGGAGACCGGCGGCCGCCGGTACTCGCCGTTCACCATCAACGTGGAGCGGCACAAGCCCTGGCACACGCTCACCGGCCGTCAGCACTTCTACCTCGACCACGACTGGATGGCCGAGCTGGGCGAACAGCTCCCGGTGTTCCGACCACCACTGGATATGACCGCGCTGTTCTCCGAGCCGGAGATCGGAGAGGTCGGGGCAACCGGGATCACGGTGCGCTATCTGACGCCGCACTCCAAATGGTCGATCCACTCGGAGTACCAGGACAACCTGTTCATGCTCAGCCTGTCCCGCGGCGGCCAGACGATCTGGATGTCCGACCACGACGCCGAGCGGATCGGCGTGGCGGACAACGACTGGATCGAGGCCGTGAACCGGAACGGCGTGGTGGTGGCGCGGGCGATCGTGTCGCACCGCATGCCCGCCGGGACCGTGTACATGCACCACGCCCAGGACCGGCTCATCGACGTACCCCGCTCGGAGACCTCGGGGAAACGCGGCGGCATCCACAACTCGCTGACCCGGCTGCTGATCAAGCCGTCGCACCTGATCGGCGGGTACGCGCAGCTGTCCTTCGCGTTCAACTACCTCGGGCCGACCGGCAACCAGCGCGACGAGGTCACCGTGATCCGCCGCCGTTCGCAGGAGGTGGTCTACTGATGCGCGTCATGGCCCAGCTGGCGATGGTGATGAACCTGGACAAGTGCATCGGCTGCCACACCTGCTCGGTCACCTGCAAACAGGCGTGGACCAACCGCTCCGGCGTCGAGTACGTCTGGTTCAACAACGTCGAGACCCGTCCAGGGCAGGGATATCCGCGCACCTACGAGGACCAGGAGCGCTGGCGCGGCGGCTGGGAGCTGTCCCGGCGCGGCAGGCTGCGGCTCAAGGGCGGCGGTCGGCTGCGCAAACTGCTGACGATCTTCAGCAACCCCAAGCTGCCCGGCCTGGACGCGTACTACGAGCCCTGGACCTACGACTACGACACGCTGACCACCGCGCCGCTGCAGGAGCACACCCCGGTCGCCCGCCCGCGCTCGCTGATCAGCGGCAAGCCCACCCGGATCACCTGGTCGGCGAACTGGGACGACAACCTCGGCGGTGCCCCGGACCTGGCCGACCAGGACCCGATGATCAAGGGCATCGAGGACAAGGTGCGGCTGGAGTTCGAGAAGACGTTCATGTTCTACCTGCCGCGCATCTGCGAGCACTGCCTCAACCCGTCGTGCGCCGCGTCGTGTCCGTCCGGGGCGATCTACAAGCGCTCCGAGGACGGCATCGTGCTGGTCGACCAGGACCGCTGCCGGGGCTGGCGGATGTGCGTGTCCGGCTGCCCGTACAAGAAGGTGTACTTCAACCACCGAACGGGCAAGGCGGAGAAATGCACTTTCTGCTTCCCCCGGGTGGAGGTCGGCATCCCCACGGTGTGCGCCGAGACCTGCGTCGGACGATTGCGTTATATCGGCTTGATGCTCTACGACGCCGACCGCGTCCTCGCGGCCGCGTCCACAAAGGATGATCGAGACCTGTATGCGGCGCAGCGCGAAGTCTTCCTTGATCCGAACGACTCCGCGGTGATCTCCGAGGCGGAACGCGCGGGTATTCCGCGGGACTGGATCGAGGCGGCGCAGCGGTCCCCGGTGTACGCGCTGATCAACACGTACCGGGTGGCGCTGCCGCTGCACCCGGAGTACCGGACCATGCCGATGGTCTGGTACATCCCGCCGCTGTCGCCGGTGGTCGACGTCGTGCGCGACACCGGGCACGACGCGGAGGACCACGGCAACCTGTTCGCCGCCGTCGACGCCCTGCGCATCCCGGTCGAGTACCTGGCGAACCTGTTCACCGCGGGCGACCCGGCCCCGGTGGACGCGGTGCTGCGCAAGCTGGCGGCGATGCGCAGCTACATGCGTGACATCAACCTCGGCCGCGAGCCGCGCGAGACCATCCCAGCGGCGGTGGGCATGACCGGCGAACAGGTCTACGACATGTACCGGCTGCTGGCGCTGGCCAAGTACGACGAGCGCTACGTCATCCCGCCCGCGCACGCCGAACAGGCCCACGGCCTGGAAGAACTGGCGACGGAGTGCAGCCTCGACTACGAGGGCGGCCCCGGCATGACCGGCCCGTTCGGCGAGAGTTCCGGCGCGTTGTCCCCGATTGCGGTGGAGAACTTCCATCTGCTCCGCGACCGGCAGACCGCCGACACCCTCGCCGCGCCCACCGACAAGGGCAAGCGCGTCAACCTGCTCAACTGGGACGGGAAGGGACGGCCGGACGGGCTGTTCCCGCTGCGGGGAGAGGAGCCGAAGCCGTGACCGAGTACCCGACCACGGCCTGGCAGCTCCAGTCCCTGTCCCTGTGCTATCCGGACGCGCGGCTGGTCGAGGCGATCCCGTTGCTGCGCGCTGCGTCCGGGGTCCTGCCCGACGCCATCGCCCGCCCACTGGGCGTGTTCGCCGACCAGGTCGAGACCACGCCGCTGATCGAGCTGGCCTCGTCCTACGTGGCCACGTTCGACCACCGGCGGAAGTTCAGCCCGTACCTGACGTACTTCGCCTACGGCGACACCCGCAAACGCGGCATGGCGTTGTTGCGGTTCAAACACGCGTACCGCGCGGTCGGCATGGAACTGAACGACGACGAACTACCGGACCACCTGGCCGTCGTACTGGAGTTCGCCGCCTCGGGGGACGCGGCCGCGGGCCGCCGCCTCCTGCTGGAACACCGCGCGGGCCTGGAACTGATGCGCCTCGGTCTGCGGGAGTGCGACTCGCCCTGGGCGAACGTGCTGGAGTCGGTGACGGCCACCCTCCCGCCGTTGAACACCCACGACCACTCGACCATCGCGCGCCTGGCAGCCGAGGGGCCGCCGGAGGAGGAGGTCGGCCTCGCACCGTACGGCCCGCCCGAGTACATGCCCACCGGAGCCGCCCGATGAACTCCCCCTTGGACATCCTGCTGTGGGGCGCGATCCCGTACGCCGCCATCGCCGTCTTCATCGTCGGCCACCTCTGGCGCTACCGCTACGACAAGTTCGGCTGGACCACCCGCTCCTCCCAGCTCTACGAGAACCGGTTGTTGCGCCTCGGCAGCCCCCTGTTCCACTTCGGCATCCTGCTCGTCGCCCTCGGCCACGTCGGCGGCCTGGTCATCCCCCGCTCCTGGACCGAGGCCGCGGGCATCACCGACCACGCGTACCACCTGGTCGCGGTATCCCTCGGCATCCTCGCGGGCATCTGCACCCTGGCGGGCGCCGCCATCCTGATCTACCGCCGCCGCACCGTCGGCCCGGTCTTCTCCGCAACCACCCGCAACGACAAGGTCATGTACGTCCTGCTGATCGGCACGATCCTGCTCGGCCTGACCGTCACCTTCCTCGGCACCCTGGCGGGCGACCCGCACGACTACCGACAGACGGTGTCCCCGTGGTTCCGTTCCATCTTCATCCTGCAACCCGACCCGGCCCTGATGGCCGCCGCCCCACTCGGCTTCCGCCTGCACGCCATGGCCGCCTGGACCCTCTTCGCCTTCTGGCCCTTCAGCCGCCTCGTTCACGTCTTCTCGTTCCCCCTCGGCTACGCCACCAGGCCTTACATCGTCTATCGCAGCCGCGACGCCGCCCCGGGCAACAGGGCTCCGAGGCGCGGTTGGGAACGCGCAACCTGAGCGCGGTCCGATATCTCGCAAGTCGACTGTTCGCGTGCGGCCGCCGTTGGATTGAACTTGGGGGAAGGGTCCCGATCTGCCGTGTCCACCGATCTGGGTGGTGGATGCTTGTCGACTGTGATCGGGAGCGAACGGGACGACGGCCGGAGCGTCATTCGGACGAGGAGTCCGGCTCGGGAACCGGGTGACGGTCAGGCGCGGCGCGCGTGGATGGGCCTTGGGGCTGGGAGACTCCGGTCGTGTCCGATGATGATGCCTGGGCCGCGCTCGCCGACGCGTTCGTGGAAGGGGCCTATGCGACGGTGAAGGGGCAGGTGCGTACCTACGTCCTGCACCAGCACCTGCTCCGCCACCTCCCCGCCCCGCCCGCCTCCGTCCTGGACGTGGGTGGGGGAGCCGCGCACCAATCCCTTCCGTTGGCCAGGCTCGGTTACGACGTGACGGTCCTCGACCCGTCCGAGGCCATGCTGGCGAAGGCGAGGCAACGGGTCGCGACCGAGTCCGAGGCGGTTCGGGACCGGGTCAGGTTCATCCAGGCCGAGGGGGAGAAGGCGGACGGCGAGACCTTCGACGTCGTCCTCTGCCATGGCGTGCTCATGTACCTCGACCAGCCCGAGCCCATGCTTGACGCCCTCTGTCGGTCGCTGGCGCCCGGTGGTCTGCTCTCGATCATGGCTCTCAACGCGCGCACCCTCGCCGTCCGGCCCGCGATCGAGCAGCGGTGGGACGAGGCGTTGGCCGCGTTCGATGCCGCAACCGAAACGGGAGTTTTCGGGACTTCCACCCGGGCCGACACCGTCGACCACCTGTCCCAGCTGATGCGGGACCGCGAGGTCGACCCGGTGGCCTGGTACGGAGTGTGGTTGTTCACCGACTGGCGCGATCCCGATCCCGACGACCTCGAAGTCGTCGCCGCCGTGGAGTTGCAGGCGAGTCTGCGGGACCCGTACCGCGGGCTCAGCCGGGTGTTCCACCTTCTCGGGCACCGGCGCTGAAAACCCCCGCTCTATGATGTGACGGCCGGTAATCCCGCCGGCGGGAAGGGATCGAACACGTGCGTTTCCTGGCGAGGACCCTGCGTGGGTTGGAGGATGTCGCCGCGCGGGAGATCGCCGGGTTCGGGCGGGTGCGGCGGGAGCGGCACCGCGAGGTGTGGTTCAGCGCGCCGGAGCCGGACCCCCGGCTGCTCGGCCTGCGCACGATCGACGACCTGTTCCTGCTGGTCGCGGCCATCGACGAGGTCGGGCACACCAAGGCAGACCTGGTCCGCTTCACCACCGCCGCCCGCGCCGCCGACCCCGTCGAGCTCCTGCGTCAACGCGGCCGCTGCGGTGGTGCCGACACGGCGACCGGTGTCGACGTCGCCGCCTCCTTCCTCGGCAAGCGCAACTACAACCGGTTCGACATCGAGGACGCCGTCGGCATCGAGCTCTCCCGCGCCCTCGGCCTGCCCTACCACTCCCGGCGTGGCGGTGCGGCCCCGCCGGAAGGCACCTTGTCTTTCCGCGTGACGGTCGAGGGCACCCGCGCGGCACTGGCCCTCCGTATCGGTGACCGTCCGTTGCACCGCCGCGACTACAAGCAGGAGTCCACCCGGGGAACCCTGCACCCGCCGCTGGCCGCCGCGATGGCCGTGCTGGCAGGCGTCAGGCCCGGCGACACCGTGCTCGACCCCTGTTGCGGAACCGGAACCATCCTCATCGAGACCGCCGCCCTCGTCTCCGAGGCCCGGCTGCTGGGCAGCGACCACGACCCGCGCGCCGTCGCCGCGGCCACCGCCAACGGGCCCGCGACAACCTGGCTCAGGGCGGACGCGGGCAGGCTGCCCGTCGCCACCGGTCGGGTGGATCGGGTGGTGAGCAACCCGCCATGGGACCGGCAGGTTCCGGCACAGGGCACGCTGTCCGCGCAACCGGAACGCCTCTATCGGGAGGTCCGGCGGGTGCTGTCCGACACCGGGCAGGCCGTGCTGCTGCTGCACGAGGCGGAAGACCAGTTCACCGCCGCGAAGGCCGCCGGGCTGCGGGTGCGGGACGTCCGCCAGGTGAGCCTGTTCGGCGCGCACCCCTCAGTCGTGACCTTCACCGTGTGAATGCCGGTTATCCGAGAGAGACGAGCCATGTCCAACGTCAGGCGCCATCCCCCGAAGACGGACGAGTCCCGGGTGGGTCGCCGCAACGCCCGGTTCCAACAGTGGGAGTCCCTGTTGACGAACCGGAACGCCCGGCACCGGCGGGGCGAGTTCCTGGTCCAGGGCGTGCGGCCGATCAACGAGGCGCTCGCGCACGGCTGGCGGGTCCGGGCCCTGCTGCACGCGGGTGACGTGCGTTCGCAGTGGGCCCGGGACCTGGTGACCGGCGGGGTTGCCGACGAGGTGGTGCACCTCGCTCCCGATCTGTTGCACGACCTCGGCGAGAAGGACGAGGACACCCCCGAGCTGATCGCCGTCGTGGAATCCCCGCCGGACGACCTCGACCGGATCCGGCCGCGTGCCGACGGCGTGGTGGTCGTGCTCGACCGTCCCATCAGTCCCGGGAACATCGGCTCGTTGTTGCGTTCCGCCGACGCGCTCGGTGCCGACGGCGTGATCATCACCGGGCACGCCGCCGACCTCTACGACCCCAAGACCGTCCGGGCCAGCCGTGGCTCGCTGTTCGCCGTCCCGGCCGTCCGCGCCGCGAGCCCGGCCGCCGCCCTGGACTGGTTGCGTTCCGCCGTCCCGTTCCGGGTGGTCGGGACGAGCGAGGACGCCGCCGCCGACATCTGGGACCACGACTTCCGCGGCCCGACCGCGATCGTCGTCGGCAACGAGACCGCGGGCATGAGCGGCTTCTGGACCGAGAACTGCGACAGCACGATCAGCATCCCCATGGTCGGCTCGGCCAGCTCGTTCAACGCCACGGTCGCCGCCTCGATCACCCTCTACGAGATCGCCCGCCAACGCGCGCCGCGGCCTTGACCCTGACACCGTGTCACGGCCTGGAATCGGCTCACCATGTTGAGCATCGGAGAACTCGCCCACCGCACCGGCGTGTCGGTCCGGATGCTGCGGCACTACGACGCCCTCGGGCTGGTGGCGCCGCAGCGGATCGACCCGGCCTCCGGCTACCGCTGGTACTCGGCCGCGCAGGTCGGCCGGGTCAGCGGTCTGGTCGCGCTGAAGGACCTCGGGTTCACACTGGACCAGTGCCGCGCCCTCCTCGACGACCTGCCCGTGGAGCGGTTGCGGGACATGTTGCGGCTGCGCCGGGACGAGCTGGAACAGCGCATCGCGGCCGACCGGGAGCGGCTGGCCGGGGTGGAGCGGCGACTCCGAGCGATCGAGAGGGAACAGTCCATGACCACCGAAACCTTGCGGCTCCAATCCCTGCCCGCGCTGCGCCTCGCCCAGGTCAGCGGCGAGGTCAACGACACCAGCGAGATCAAGTCCATGGTGCGCGCGCTGGCCGCGTCGCTTACCGGGCAGCTGACTGCGGCGGGCGTGCCGGACGGCCTTCGTGTGCATACCTACTTTGGCCGCCCGGACGGTTCCAAGATCGACGTTGCGGTGGGTGTCCCACTTGTTTCGGGTGCTGTTCCGGTATCAGGTCTGGAACTGGTCGAGTTGCCTGCGGTGGAGCGGGCGGCTGTCGTGACCCATCGCCGCTCGCTGGACGACACCGGCGATCCGTGGCTCACCATCGATGCCGCACTGGAAAGCCATGATCTGGAATCTCATGGGGTGTACCGGCAGGTTTTTGTCGAATATCTCGATGATGGCGAGTACGTGGCCGAGTTCCAGTGTCCTGTCCGGGACCGTGGCAGCGCCTGTCTCTGAGCTGAATGGTGTCGGCTGCCGGATAGGGCGCCGACCGAACCGTCACATCATCCATGTCATCGCCGACGTGCCTCATGACAGACCGGCAGGCACGGATACCGATGCGGTGCCGAACCAGCGGGTGAGTGCCGCGCGCAGGCCACGCTGGCCTGCCGTGTCGGTGGCCCAGGCGACATAGCCGTCCGGGCGGATCAGTACGGCTCCGGCCGGGATGTCCGCCCGGACGGTGATCGCGTCGACCCGGTCTCGCCAGTCGGTCGCGGCGGTGGCGGTGGCCGGGTCGCCTGCCAGGTCCAACAGCAGAGGGCGGGCGGATCGGGCCAGTTCGGCCAGTCGGGTCCGGCCGTCCCGGGTCCACACCGGACGGTCGCCGAGGAAGTGGCCGGTGAGCGGGTGTGGATCGGGGCCAGGGTCGTAGCGGACGTCGGAGCCTGCCATCGTGGCCGCGATGTGGCGGCGGTTGCCGGGGTCGGTCAGGAGTTCGCCGAACACCTCGCGCAGGGCGGTGGTGGCGGAGCCGGGGGAGATCAGCATCCCCTGGGCCTCGGTGTGCGTGATCACCCGCTCGGCCGCCCGTCGCCGCTCGGTCTCGTAGGTGTCCAGCAGGTCGGGGCCGACCTGGCCGTGCAGTACGGCGGCGAGCTTCCAGCCGAGGTTGACCGCGTCCTGGAGACCGAGGTTGAGCCCGGGACCGCCGATCGCCGAGTGCACGTGTGCGGCGTCGCCGACCAGCAGCACCCGGCCGTCCCGGTACCGGTCGGCCAGTCGGGTGTTCCCGCCCTCGACCCGCCGCAGCAGGTGTGGTCCCGGGCCCGCGGGTTCGGAAAGCGGGAGTTCCACGCCGAGCACCCGGTGCGCGCTCGCCCGCAGCTCGTCCAGGGTCATCGGTCCGTCGGTCGGGGCCGGTTCCCATTCGAGGGTGAACAGCATGGCCGGGCGGCCCGGGAACGGGACATAACCGATCAGGCCGCGCTCCGTGCGGTGGTGCAGGAACGATGGGACGAGCCCGTATCCCGGAACGTCCAGTCCGGACGGTCCGACCAGTTCCGCGGGAACGGTGACGTGCGCGGTGCGGGAGACGGTGTCGTTCCGGGTTCGTCCCGGGAATCCGATGTCCAACAGCTTGCGGGTCACACTGTGCCCACCGTCGGCGCCGATCAGATAGCGGGTCCGCAACCGATCGGGACCGTCGGGACCGGACACGTCGATGTTCACGCCATCGGGATCCTGGGACAACCCGGTCAGCTCATGGCCGCGTCGGATCTCCACGCCGAGTTCCGTTGCGTGCTGTTCCAGTACCTGTTCCACCCGTTGTTGCGGCACGGCCATGATGTACAGCGGGTTGTCCGGGATGTCGGACAGTTCCAGCCGCATCGCGCCGAAGGTGTAGTGCGGGACGGGTTCCGGTGGTCCGGGAGTCCCGCTCAACCGCTGGTACAGGCCCCGGTGGTCGAGCACCCGGACCACCTGGCCGACCAGGCCGTTGGCCCGGTTGCGCTCGGTGACCTCGGGCAGCCGTTCCAGCACCAGCGGGCGGACGCCCGCGAGGGCGAGCTCGCAGGCCAGCATCAGGCCGTTCGGGCCCGCGCCCGCGATGACGACGTCGTAGGACATGGCAGTTCCTCCCGGAAAATGGGCATGGCGAAGCAGCCCCCGCGGGGGCGACGGGCAAACGTGGGTCAGGGTGCGGTCAGACCATTGGCGAGCTGCTGGATCGCCTCGCGCAGGAACGGTTCGAACGAGGCCGACGAGTCTGCCCGCCACCATTGCTCCATGGCGACCAGGACGGCGGCCCCGACCGTGCGGGCGATCAGCTGCGGGTACATCTGTTCCGGGTCCGTCCCGGTTCGTTCCGCGATCACCACCGCCATCGCACCGTCCACGATGGCGTTGGCGCGCAGGGCCTCGCCCTGCAACGCCGGGTGTTGCATCATCAGCTTGACGCCCGCGTGCCAGTGCGGGCTCTCCGTGAAAGTGCCGGTGGGCATGGTCATGAACCCGGTGGCCACCGCCTCGGCGATCGCCTGCCACAGCGGTTCGTCGGCGGGGCGGGCCCGCAGCGCCGCCACGATCCGCTTGCCCCGGTCGAGGTTGCGGGCGGCGATGGCCTCCGCCTTGCCGGAGAAGTAGTTGTTGAACGTCCGCGGCGACACCCCCACCGCCGCCGCGATGTCCTCGACCAGCACGGCGTCGAACCCCCGCTCGACGGTCAGCCGGATCGCCGCCCAGCTCAGCGCCTCCCGGGTCTGTTCCTTCTTGAGCTCCCGAAGACCCATGTCCGCCACCGTACCCGAAGTTGCGCGCCACGAAAATATGCGCGGCACGCAAGTTTTACCCGGAGACAAGGGCCACCGGCCGCTCGATCGGCGTTTCCGCACGTCGGCGCAGGCCGACCAGGGCGACCAGACCGGCGACGACGAGGAGCACGGCCTGCAGGTCGAGCAGCACGTCCAGGGACCAGACGCTCACCAGCGCGCCCGCGGCCAGCATGCCGACGGTCTGGCACCCGGCCATGCCCGCGTAGGCCGTGGCCAGCACCCGGCCCGCGCGGTCCGGCCGCGCACTCGTCTGGACCATGGTCAGCGCGCCCGCCGTGCAGAACACCGCGGGCGCCCCGACCGCGCCGAACAGCACGAGGTAGACCCAGTCGGACGTGGTCAGCGACGGCAGGTTCCAGATCACGCCCGACAGCACCCCGAGCGCGACCGTGCCGACCCCCAGCGACACCGCGGGCGCGACCCGTCGGCTCAGGGCCGCGATCGACACCCCGGCGGCGAGCCCGCCCACGGCCTGGATGCCGCGCAACAGCCCGACCTGGGCGTCGCCGCCGTGCAACGGACCGGTCACGAAGACCACGAACAACACCAGGAACATGCCCTGTGCCAGCGAGGTCAGCCCCAGTGCCAGGCCCGTGACCCGCAGCCGCCGTTCGTCCCGGAACTCGGCGAGACCTTCCAGCCACGCGGCGAGCATCGGTTGGCGGGGCGGGGGAGTGGCCGGTCGGGTGAAGCGCGGGAGGAGCAGGGCGGCCGCGACCAGGAGCGCGGCGAGGTAGCCGCAGACGACCCAGCCGAGACCGCTGGTGCCGAGGACGAGACCGCCGAGGGAACTGCCCGCCAGCCGGGAGATGCTGCTGTTGAACCCCATCAGTCCGTTGGCCGCGGTGAGCCGTTCCGTTCCCACCAGCGCCGGTACCAGCGCGTTGCGGCTCGGTTCGAACAGCGAGGCCAACGCGGACTGCGCGGCCATCACGACGTAGATCAACACCGCGCTGTGCCCGCTCATGGCCAGCAGCGGCGCCGCGACCACGGCCTGGGCGAGGCAGACGCCCCAGAGCAGCCGCCGCCGGTCCCACCGGTCGGCCAGCACCCCGGCGACCGGGCTGAGCAGGACCATCGGCAGGATCCCGGCCGCCATGGTGAGCGCGGTCGAGCCCGCCGAACCGGTCGCCTGGTAGACGTACACCGGCAGCGCCACCTGCAGCATCCACTCACCGGTCTCGGCGAACAGACCCGCGATCCACAGGCGCGCGAACGCCCGTTCCCGCAACAGGTCCCTCATGAACTGGGATTCCCGTCGGCTTCGATTCGAAGAAACGCCCGCCAGTTGGCATGCACGGGGCGGGCCCCGGCGGGCGGGTCGGTGCGGATCGTGGTCGTGTACGGGCGGAGCAGCGCGTCGATGGACGAGGTCAGCTCCGTCAGCTCGGCCGGGGTGACCCGCAACGAGTAGGTGCCCATGGCCGCGGCGAGCCGCCACTCCCGGTCCAGCTCGTCCACGGTGTCGATGAACCGCTGGGTCAGCACCTGGTCGTTCGCCACGTTCGCCCCCATCACGGCGAGCTGGGCGGCCTGCATGGCCGGGTCGGTGTCCAGCTCGTCGAAGTCCAGCCCCACCTGCGTCGCCCGCCACGGCCGCTCCCGCGCGTCCGTCGCCTCGACCCGCTCGACCAGCCCCCACCCGGCCAGCTGTCGCAGATGCCAGCTGCAGTTGGACGCCGACGAGTCCACCGCCGTCGCGCACTCGCTCGCCGTCCGCGGCCCCACGGCCAGCAGGTAGTTCACCAGCGCGGCCCGGAGCGGATGCGCCAACGCCCGCATCAACTCGACATCCCGAACCCGCATCCGCGGCGGTAGCTCGGCCATCCCCACCCCACTCTGAAAGGATTGTTTCGAAAGACCTCTTTCAGAGTTGCACGCCAGGCCGGGCCACGTCAAACACCCAGGTCAGGCGCGGCTTAGGGGGCTAGAGGGGCGGGTCAGTCCGCGGTGGGACGGTCGAGTTCGCGGCGGCAGAGGGCGAAGACGCCCGCGCCCGCGATCAGGAACAACGCGGCGAGGATGGCCCAGCCGAGCGGGCCGAGAGGCAGTACGACGCCGCCGTAGAGGCTGGGGCCGAGGATCTCGGCGCCGACCACGCCCAGGCTGAACACACCCAGGTAGACGCCGCGCTGTTCGGGCGGGGCGAGGTCGTAGGAGATCTCCCAGGCGCCCGCGGACTGGAGGAGCTCGCCGGTGGTGAGGGCGACGATGCCGGTGATGGCCAGTGTGATGGTGAGCACGCCCGCGGTGCTCGCGGTGATCGCGTACACGCCGCAGGTGGCGGCGAGGGCGACGGCGGCACCGAGGCAGGCGATGCCCGCACGCCGCAGGGAGCCGAGGCGTCTCGCGACGGCGGCCTGGAACAGGACGGCCAGGATCGTGTTGACGAACACGAGCGCGGGTACCCACGGACCGGGCAGGTCCGTCCGTTGCGACAGCCACAACGGAATGCCGACCGTCAGCATGCTCAGGTGCAGGGCCAGGAAGCCGTTGAACGCCGTCAACGCCAGGTACCGCCTGTCCCGGAGGTACCGGAACCGGCGTTTCGGCACGGCGGCAGCACCGGTTTCGCTGCCTGCGGGCGAAAGTCGGACGCGGCAGAGCAGGAAACCCGCCAGCAGGAACGAAAGCCCGTCCCCGAGCACGATCCCCCGGTAGCTCCACTCTGTCCCGATCGCGACCGCTCCCGAAGCCAGCGCGGCGCCCAGTGTGTAGCCGACGTTGCGGGTGCTGCGCACCCACGCCATCGTCGTGACCCGTTCCGATTCCCCGACCGCGAGTCCCACTGTCGCCTGTAGGACCGGATTGGACACCCGGTCGCCGAGCGCGATGAACAACGCCACGATCAGGTACTGCGGGAACGTGTGCACCAGCGCGTACCCGCAGAACCCGACGAACCGCCAGAACTGGAGCACGATCAGCAGCCGTAGCGGCCCGATCCGGTCGCCGAGCGAGCTGACCGGGACCGAGCTGAGGAAGCCGACGAGGCCGACGAGCGCGAGGCCGAGCGAGACCTGGCCTGCTGTCAGACCGACGCTTCTGGTCAGGAACAGCACCGAGCCCGCGAAGAACAGGCCGGTGCCCAGCGAGTCCACCAGGGAGACGGCGACGAGCCTGCGCGCGGGCGAGCCCGGTTCCATGGGCAGCCGGAACCGGCGGGACCGCGCTTCCTGCACGAGCGTCTCCGTCATCCCACTCTCTCGTTCCTCACCGACCCCACCCCGGTACGCCACCGGCCGCACCGTTCCGAGCAGGCACGACGCCGGGTCCGGGCCGCGGAACCACACCCCACCCGCGGTCAGGCCGGACCACTTCTCGCCACAGCAGGCGCGATGACCGGGACCGAGCGCCAATGTACATCGCCACGGAGAACAGGTTGACCGCATTCACTCGTTCCACGGCCGATGTCCACCGGCAGGTCTCCTGGATGGACCGTCCGAGGGTACTTCCCTACCTCGATCCGGTGACCACGCGCGACCGGGGAGGCCGCTCGACGCGGGTTGTCCGATTTCCTCCACTCCGCTGTGGACAATAAGCGAAAGGTGGGGACGCGCCGGGCGGGGCGGAGGTGACTATCCACCGTGGCCGATTACTTTCCGGCGGTCTCGATGTCCGTCTCCACGCCAGGCTCCGCAGTCGACCGGGGCCGAGGCAAGGTGTCGGTGATCACAAGTCCGCTCCTCGATATTCACGTTGACCTGGCCGCCGAGGGTTCGGTACTTTTCGGCCGACCACACATCGTGTCGGTTGGTTGTTGGCTGTCCGGACCTGACGGATTCATCGAAATGGACTCCCGGTGACCGCCGCGGTGCGGGTAGGGTGGCAAGGGAAATGCAGCGCCCGGACCACGCCGGGCGTCCGGTAGACCCTGTGTCGTCGACTCCCGGACATTCCGAGACGTTCCGACTTCTGACTGCTGACTGCTGACAATCTGAGAGTGCGGCCCGAATCCGAAGACGGATCGTGTCGCGCTGTGCCATGGATCGGGTCATCGCGGAGCCGACCGCTCCGCACCATGCCAATCGGACATGCGAACCGCTTCTTTGGGGGAAGACGTGGGAATTCTGCGATCGGAAGGCTTCGCCGCGCTCGTCGAGTCGGTGGCGAGCGAGGCCGCGGCGCGCGCGACGGTCGCCGAGGCGGTCGAGCACGCGGCCTCGCTGGCGGGCCGGGTGCCGGTGGAGATCGGCCTGCGCGCGCTGACGCGGCCCGAGGAACACCTGTTCGCCGCCGCCCGCGCGGCGCGCGCCGAACTGCGCGCCGAGCCCGGATCGGGTGAACGGCTCGTGCTCACCCGCACCGGCCGTGCCCGCCTGCTGTTCGGTGACCAGGAGAACAGCGACCAGGAGAACAGCGACCAAGAGAACGACGACCAAGAGAACGACGGACACCCGGTCGGATACGTCCACTGGCCCAATGGCAGGCCCACGGGCCTGGCCGCCGAGCTGGCCCGTCTGTCCACTCGGGACTTCGATGAGGCGGTCGACATCCGCGACTGGCTGGCCGGACTGCCCCGGACCCGGGTCGACGCGATGATCGAGAAGATCCGGTTCTCGTTGCTGCACATGGCTCCCGTGCAGCTCTACACCGGCACCGCGCACTACGGCAACCTGGGCAAGTCCAGCAACCTGGTCGGCAAGTCCGTGCGCCCGGACTCGGACCGATGCAGGCTGAAGTCCCTGGCGGAGACCGAGATCACCGACTGGGACGTGCGTGACGCCTGCTTCCTGGCCTGCCTGCACGCGTTGATCAGCTCCGGCCCGGCCGTCCGCGCCGAGGAGTTCAGCGGCACCCAGCTGCGCCCGGACCGGCTGCTCGCCTTCCTCCGACGCAAGATCGACGACTACCGGGTCGGGCGACCTCCGATCGACGGACTTCCGACGGGGCAGGCACTCCAGCTGCTCGCCGAGACCTGCGCCGAGGGCCGCGCGACGGCGACGGCCGCGGGCGCCCGGCCCTACCGCGTCATCCAGGGGCTCAACCTGAACAAGCGGGAAACCCTCGCCCACGACCCGGTGACCATCGCCGACGTGCCCACCGCGGTCGTCCGCGCGGCGGCACGAGAACTCGACTGCCCGATCCCCGCCGACTTCGCGGAACTCCGCACGGCGTTCGAGGCGGCCATGCCCGCGCTCAACGGTTCCGGCGCGGACGGTTTCAGCACCCGCTTCGAACAGGTGCTGCACGAACTGGTGATGGTCGGCACCGAGGCGATCGGCTCGGACGTCGGCATGTCCCGCGGCCCGCGCCGGATCGGCGAGCTGGCCGCCATGGTCGCCGCCGACAGCCCCGAGGCGATGGAGTGGACCACCACCGCGTTCTACTGCTGCGTCACCCCCAGCCGCGGCTTCGTCGAGCACTTCGCCGCGGCCGCGGACGAGCTGCCCCAGGTGCTGCGCGCGATCAGCGCGCGGATGCGCTACAACGGCTGGCACTACCTGCCGCACACCATCGGCATGCACGAGCGCGCGGACGAACGGGACTGGTTCTTCGCCCCCACGATGTCCGATCTGACGGACTGGTCCGACCAGCACCACACCGGACACGTGGCCAACGGCGTGCGCTACGCCATCCGCGTGCCGTTCGGTGTCGCCATGGCGGGCGAGCACCGGCCCGGCATGTTCGACTTCCGCCTGATGCGCGCGTTCGGCGAGCCGTACACGCTCGACGACCTCCGCGCGGGCACCGCCGTCGGCGAGCTGCTGCGCTGCCTGTACCAGGCGCGGGTCGACGCGTTCGCCGACGGCGCCGCCGATCCCGGTATCCTCGATTTCGACAATCCGTGGTACCAGGCCCGGTATTCGTCGACGCTCGCCACCGCCCGGTAACGACCAGAGCCAGTGAGGACCGTCAGCATGTCCAAGCCCGTCGTCATCTTCCTCAACACCCGCCGCACCCACCTGGAGCACGGCGCGGCGATCGAGGCGGCGCACCGACAGGGCCACGGTGTCGCACTGATCGCCGACAGCGTTCCCGCCGGGCTGCCCGAGCGGATCGTGCGCACGGTGCACAAGGTGGACACCTTCGACCTCGCCGCGGTGGACGCCGCGGTGGACGCGATCGCCGCCGAGCACACCGTCGCGGGCGTGGTCACCTGGTCCGACCGGGACGTCGAGACGGTCAGCCGGATCGCCGCCAGGCTGGGCCTGCCCGCCCCGTCGGTCGCGGCGGCGCGCGCGGCCCGCAACAAGTTCCTGATGCGGCAGGCGCTGGTCGACCACCCGGAGGCGATCCCGCGGTTCGCCCGGGTCACCGAGTGGGCAGAGCTGACCAAGGCGGTCGCGGACATCGGCTACCCGGCGGTGCTCAAGCCGACCTCCGGCTCCGGCAGCAAGGGCATCTTCGTGCTGCGCGGCGAGGACGACCTGCGCGCGGCGTTCGACGAGCTGGTCCGCTACACCCGGCCGGAGGTGGACAAGGCGTTCACCGGCAACCCGGGGGAGCTGATCGTCGAGGAGTTCCTGGTCGGCACCGAGCACAGCGTCGAGGGCTTCGTCACCGGCGGCCGCCTGCACATCGCGGGCGTCACCGACAAGGAGACCAGCGAGCCGTTCCGGCTGGAGGTCGCGCACGTCTTCCCGAGCAGCCTGCCCGAGTCCACGCTGGCCGAGGTGCGCCGGTTGACCGAGGTCGTGATCGGCGCGCTCGGCCTGGACGACTGCACGTTCCACCTGGAGTGCATGGTGTCCCCGGCGGGCACGGCGAAGCTGGTCGAGGTGGCGGCCAGGGTGGGCGGCGATTTCATCACCTCGCACCTGGTCGGCCTGGCGACCGGGGTGCCGTTCGCGGAGAACGTGATCCGGGTGGCCACCGGGCGCGAGCCGGTCCTGCCCGCGGGCGACGGCCTGTACTCGGGCGTGCGGAAGATCATGGCCGACCGGGACGGCGTGCTCGCGGGCGTCGACGGCCTCGCCGAGGCGCTGGGCGTGCCGGGCGTGCGGCACGCGATCGTGGAACGCGCGGCAGGCGCGAAGGTGGCCCTGCCGCCCGCCGACTACATGTCCGGCACGATCGGCGCGGTCCTCGCGGTCGGCGACTCGGCCGAGGCGGTCCGCGCGACGCTGCTCCGGGCGGTCGACGCGGTGACCGTGCGCGTCACCCCGGCGGAGGGCTGACCCGTGGCTGATCGGACTCTCCTGGTCCTGGGCTGTGCCTCGACCACGCCGCACGGCCGCGACCAGATGCGCCGGGTGGCCGAGCAGGCCGCCCGCCGGGACGTGCGGGTGATCGGCGCGGACACCGCGGCGAACCTGGCCGCGGCTGATGTGTCCGGTGTGGTCGGTGAGACCGCGGTGCTGGACGTGCACTCGCCGGACGCGGTGCGGTCGTGGGCGAACGGCCGCGCGGGCATCGGCGCCGTGCTCACGTTCCGGGAGATGTGCGTCGAGTCGGTGGCCGCCGCCACGTCCGCGTTGGGCCTGGCGGGCAACGATCCCGCTGTCGCGCACACCATCCGCACCAAGGACTTGTGTCGGGAGCTGTTGCGGGACAAGGGATTCCGTCAGCCGGAATGCGCGGTGGCCGAGGATTTGGCAGCCGCGACGGCTTTCGTCGCCCGCACCCGCGGCCCCTGGGTGGTCAAGCCACGCGACGGCATGGGCAGCGTCGGCGTATCCCTGGTGCGCTCACCGGCGGATCTGTCCGATGCCGTGTCCCGATTACCCGCCGGAACACCGTTCCTGGTCGAGACTTTCGTGTCCGGACGGGAGTTCTCCGCCGAGGGCGTACTGCTCGCGGGCCGACCCCGGGTGCTCGCCCTGACCGCCAAGACGACCGGCGCGGGTTTCGTGGAGACCGGCCACCGCATGCCCGCCGACCTCGACCCGGCCACCGCCGCCACGGCCCACGCCGAGATCGAGGCGGCCCTGCGGGTCATCGGCATCACCCACGGCATCTTCCACGTCGAGTTCTGGGTCGACGACGACACCGTGGTATTGGGCGAGGTCCACGCCCGCCCCGGCGGCGACTTCATCCACGCCATGGTCGAGCACACCCGCCCCGGCCTGGAGCTGTACGGCCTGCTCATCGACGACCTGTTCGGCGAGGTCGCCGACATCCCGCCACCCGCCACCGCCGCGGGCGTCGAGTTCCTGCTGCTGCCACCGGGCACCGTCCATTCCGTCGGGGGATGGACGGACGCGGTGTCCCATCCCGCGGTGATCACGGCCCACCTGTCGGTCCGACCGGGCGACGTCATCGGTCCCATCCGAGGCTCCGCGGACCGACACGGCGTGCTCGTCGTGGGCGGACCCACCCGGGCGGCGGTCGACGAGACTCTGCATGACCTGCTGGCAGGCCTGCGCATCGACATCCGTCGCTGACGGAGAAGCCCTTTCCGAGGTGCGCCGCCCCAGCAGCCGTCCGGTCGTCCTCGACGGTGGGAGACCGGAACGGCGTCATCCTCGTCCACGACGACGGCGAACTCCCGATGGCCGACGTCGAGCGGATCCGGCCGCGACCGGGGCCACCGAACTGGACAACGGCGGTGATTCGCGGGAGTGTGGGATGGGGGGGTGGTCGGGATGTTCTCGGGACCGGAGTCGTGGTCGATCGGCGTCAAACCCTCTGACCAGGGCTTCGACTGGGCCCTGTGGTTCCGCGCCGCCGAACGCATCGACGTGGACGTCGTCGGCGAGACCGACCTGACACCCCTGCCCGACCCATCCACACCGCGCCCCGCCGACCTCACCGACGGATGGCTGCGCTGGTGGGAAACCCTCGTCGCCCACCGCACGCGCACCGATCCGACCTTCGCCGACATATCGAGGTTCGCCCCGCCCGATTTCGCAGGCCTCGCGGACCATCCCGCACTGCAGGCCGTGGTCGCCGCCCGCTGGCCCGAGGCCGACACCTGGCACTCGCGCCGCAAACGCGCCGCCATGAGCAGGCCGCACGGCCGAGAGGGCGACATCGTCCGGGCCGTCGAAGCCGAGATCGGCCACGAGGCCGCCCCCTTCGCCATTCGGATCACCGTCCTGCCGATCGTGGAGGACCGTGTCCGCCGGGTCGGCAGCTCCCTGTACCTGGTCCCCGAACAGATCTACGCGACCAGCACCTACGACACCTGGCTGCACGGCCTCGTCCGCGCCCTCGCCTGAGTTCCCGGCCATCCCGCCTGGTTGTGGTCCTTGTTCCACCTCGTCGGCGACCCGATCCTCCAGGAGGTAGCCGACGCTGTGCTCCCGCGGGCCAGGTGCCGCAGTTCGCCGAGCGCGCCCCGCAGCCGTTCTCGCGCCTCGTCGATCATGCCGAGCACGGCGGAGTCCGCTGCCGCGTGGATACGGGCGAGGGCCACCCGGTCTCGTGGCTCGAAGCAGGTCAGGATGTCGCGCCGGGACCGGGCAGCAGGTCGACGTCCGTGGCGTGCATCGGTTCGCCGCAGTGGGTGCAGCGGAGGTCGACGGTGGTGATCTCGCCGCACGCGTGGTGGCGGTGGAGGACCGGGGGTCCTGCCGGGCCCGCGAGCCACTTGTCGCCCCAGTGGGCCATGACCAGGAGGAGGTCGACGAGTTCGGTGCCCTTCTCGGTGAGGACGTACTCGTAGCGGGGGCGGCGGTCGTAGGGGCGGCGGTCGAGGATGCCCGCGTCGACGAGGTGGTTCAGGCGTTCGGTGAGGACCTTGCGGGAGATGCCGAGGTCGGCCTGGAGCTGCTCGAACCGGGTGAGCCCGACCCAGACGTCCCGGAGGACGAGGGGGGACCAGGGTTCCCCGATGACGTCCAGGGTCCGCGCGATCGAGCAGGTCATGCTGCCGAAGTCGGTGCGCTGCATGTGGCCAGTCTAGCGCGTGGGGTTCCCTGAGGGAACTCAAGCTGCTACGGTTGCGGAGTCTCCTGAAGGAACTTGGAAGGGAACGCGAGGATGAGCAAGGTCATCGGCGCCCTGTCGGTATCGGTCGACGGGTACATCACCGGCCGCGAGCCGGGCCCCGGGCACGGACTCGGCACCGGGTCGATGCTGTTCGACTGGTATTTCGACGGCGACACCCCCAGCCGCGTCTTCGACGGGTTCCGGCTCAGCGAGCCCAGCGCCAGGGTCTTCGACGCCCTCGCGGGCCGCGTCGGCGCGGTCGTGGCGGGGCGCAACACCTATGAGGACTCCGACGGTTTCGGTGGCGGCAGCCCGCACCCGGCGGCGCGGCTGGTGGTGCTGAGCCACCGCCCGTTACCGCAGGTGAGCGAACGACAGACGCTCGTCACCACCGGTATCGAGGACGCGATCGCGGCCGCCCGCGCGGCCGCCGACGGCAAGGACGTCGGGCTCATGGGCGGCGGCGTCATGACCGAGGCGCTCAAGGCGGGGCTGGTCGACGAGCTCGTCCTGCACCAGGTCCCGATCCTCCTCGGCGCGGGCCGACCCTTCTTCCAGCCGCTGCCCGAGCACGTGCGCCTCGACCTCGTCGAGGCCGTCCCGGCCCCCGGCGTCACCCACCTGCACTACCTGATCAAGCGATAAGCCGGAGCCGACGATGCTGAACCCCGACATCCGCCGCGTCCTCGACGGCACCCCGATCGCCCACCTTGCCACCCTCCTGCCCGACGGCGCCCCGCACTCGGTCCCGGTCTGGATCGGCACCCACGGCGACCACGTCGTGATCCTCACCGGCCCGGACAGCCGCAAGGCCCGCAACCTGCACCGCGATCCGCGCGTCGCCGTCTCCCTGACCCCCGCCGACAACCCGTTCCGACCGGTCATCCTGCGCGGCCGGGTCGTCGAATGGCTGGCGGGCGACCCCGCCTGGGAAATCGTCGACCGCATCTCGACGAAGTACATCGGCAGGCCCTACGGCCGGGACGAACAGCGCGTCGTCGCGCTCATCGAGCCGGACCGCCAAATCATCGGCTGACCGTCTCGGTCGTCCTTTATAGACAGAAGCGCCGGTCACTCCCGACCGCGCGCGACCATCCGACGGCCCCAGGTGGTCAAACCGACCGCGACTCCCGTGAGTGCCACCCCGGCCAGGACGTCGAGCACGTAGTGATGTCCGGTGACAATCACGACAAGCGCGGTCAGCACCGGATACCCCCAAGCCGACCAAGCGACCCGAGGTGCGCGTTCGCGTAGAGCCGACCACACCGCATAGCCGCACCAGGTCGTCCAGGCGACGTGCATGCTCGGCATGGCAGCCAACAGGTTCGCCCCCGCGTGCGGGACCCGCGCGGCCGCGCCGCCGAGAATGTCGTAGGTGGCCATGTAGTCGACAATCCCCGGCTGGGCAAAGCGCGGTGGCGCTTCCGGGCAAAGCCACACCAATGGCAGGTCCAGCAACATCACCACCACCAGCGCGGTTCGCAACCGCCCGTACCGCTCCCGCTTCCGAATATAGAGCCAGACCAGGACGACCGGGACGGCGAATACGCTGAACCGATAGAAGTATCCGGTCAGATAGATCGCGGCGGAGCTTCCCAGCATCGCCTGGTTGAACGGATCCTCGATAGCGATATGGAGAGCCCGTTCCGCCCGCTGAACCCACAACGCGTTATCGGTGGCGGCAGGTTCACCTCGATCGACGGCCGCCCGAGCCAGCCCGAACAATAAATACCCGACAACCAGCAGTGGCACCTCGAAATACCACTTCGACCACACGCGCCGCGGCGACAAGACCCCCATGCGCCCCGGAGCCTACCCAGCCACCACGTCAAATCGGTGTGGTCCGGACCGGGACAGGGCGTCGTCGCTGGTGCGGGCGGCGCGGCGGGGAGGCCGAACGGTGCTGCGGATCAAGATGCACCGAGCCTGCCCGGCCCGCGCGCTGCCCGGCCCGGCGCACGTCATCGGACACCCGACATCTCGGCGGTCGACCGAATCGCCCCCTATTCTGGGAACGCGGTGAAACACTCCGTAACCGGACACACGGCACCCGATCTCGGAAAGCGTGACAGCGGGCCGGTGGCGCCGGGTCGCGGGCGCGCGCAAGTATGGACATGGACTGGACGGTTTATGATAATCACAGTATGTGGAACTTTTCTTTACCATCAAGATTGACGAGATCCCAGAGATTAGTGATCGCGATGGTTGCCAGTGTTGCCATTATTGTGGCGACCGCGCTCGCGGTGGGGGGCGGGCCTGCGTCGGCCGCGCCGTCCGCGCTCGTGCCCTGTAGCGCCCCCGCGTGGGCCGAGGGCACGAACTACGCCGCCGGGGCCCAGGTGACCTACCAGAACCGGCTCTACAAGGCCAGGGTCGCGCACACCGCGTGGCCGGGCGCGGGCTGGAACCCCGCCGCGTCGAAGTCGCTGTGGTCGGACGAGGGTGCCTGCGACGGCAACCCGCCCACCTCGACCACGACAACGACGACGACCACGACAACGACGACCACCACCACGACCACCACCCCGCCGAACACGAGCACCACCACGACGACGACCACGACCCCGCCGACCACGACGACCACCACCCCCGGCGGCGAGACCTGCGCGGTCAAGTCGAGGCCCGCTGGCAAGGTCCTCGTCGGCTACTGGGAGAACTGGGACGGTTCCATCAACGGCGTGCACCCGCCGTTCGGCTGGACGCCGGTCACCAACCCGGTGATCCGCCAGCACGGCTACAACGTGCTCAATGCCGCGTTCCCGGTGATCCGCGGGGACGGCACCGTGCTGTGGGAAGACGGCATGGACAGCAACGTCAAGGTGTCCACGCCCGCGGAGATGTGCGCGGCGAAGGCCTCCGGCCAGACGATCCTCATGTCGATCGGCGGCGCGGCCGCAGGCATCGACCTGAACTCGGCCACCGTGGCGGACAAGTTCGTGGCCACCATCGTGCCGATCCTGAAGAAGTACAACTTCGACGGTATCGACATCGACATCGAGACCGGCCTGTCGGGCTCGGGCAGCATCAACACGCTGTCCGCGTCGCAGTCCAACCTGATCCGCATCATCGACGGCGTGCTGGGCCAGATGCCGTCCAACTTCGGTCTCACGATGGCCCCGGAGACCGCGTACGTCACCGGCGGCAGCGTCACCTACGGCTCGATCTGGGGCGCCTACCTGCCGATCATCAAGAAGTACGTGGACAACGGCCGCCTCTGGTGGCTGAACATGCAGTACTACAACGGCAGCATGTACGGCTGCAGCGGTGACTCGTACCAGGCGGCCACGGTCCAGGGCTTCAAGGTGCAGACCGACTGCCTGAACAACGGCCTGACCATCCAGGGCACCACCATCAAGGTGCCCTACGACAAGCAGGTCCCGGGTCTGCCCGCGCAGCCCGGCGCGGGTGGCGGCTACATGACGCCCTCGCTCGTGTCCCAGGCGTGGAGCACCACCGGCGGCGGCAGCCTCAAGGGGCTGATGACCTGGTCGCTCAACTGGGACGGCTCGAAGAGCTGGAGCTTCGGCGACAACGTCAGATCGTTGCAGGGCCGCTAGTCCCAGCCTGTACCGGATAGTCCCAGCCTGTGCCAGAACGAAGAGCCCGTCCGGCCTCAGCCCTGTGTGGCCGGACGGGCTCTTTCTCGTAGCGGTTTCTCGTAGCGGCGCGGTCGGTTTGCCGAGCATCCCCGGGAGCCGTGAACCGAGCCCCCGGTCCCGTGTAACCCCGATCGGTATGAAGTGGTGAGCCGTACGGGCGTAGCTGTGGAGAGGGGCGGTTCCGATGAGTGGCAGAGCGAACGTGGTCAAGGTGGGGCTGGGGGTCGCGGCGGTGGTGGCGATGAGCCTGGCCGGGCAGCCCGCCCTGGCCGACAACGGTGTCATCCACACCGAGACGACCGACACCGACGGGGTCATCCACGCCCAGGCCACCGCGATCGAGTACGGCACGGACGCCACGGCGATCGAGTACGGCCTGGCGGCACCCGCGGTATTGCTGGCCAACCGGTAAGGGGAAGTCCGGGGGCGGGCGGGGGAGGCCCGCCCCCGGACCCATCAGCCGTCCACGGTGCAGGTGGCGGTCGCGGTGATGGTCGGGCTGCTCTCCGAGGTGGCCGTCAAGGTCACCTTCGCCGGACCGGAACCGCTGTCCCGCTTGACGTACACCGGCACCTGTACGTTCTCACCGAACTGCGCCGTGGCCAGCGCGTTGGGCACGTCGACCGTCCACCCGGGACCATCGGCCTTGGCCGTGACCCGGTAGACGTCGCCGTTGAGATAGGCGCTGACGTCCTCCGGGTGTTGCCCGGCGGGTTTGCCGCCGGTACCGGTGTTGGACAACGGGAACGCACAGGTCGCCACGCCGTCCGGGTCGGAGTGCCCGGATGTGGGCTGCACCTGGACGCCGCGTTTCTGCGGGCCCGCGCCGCTGAGTGAGCGGATGGCGACGGTGTAGGACAGGATTCCCTTGTCGTCGCGTTTGATGTCGAGTACGTAGAAGTGCAGGCGGTTGGCCTGGTCCACGTATTCGTATTCACTGCCGGAGTTCGTGCCCGCGTGGAACAGCGCGTCCGACAGTTGGCGGTAGTCGCCGATGGTGATGGGGACCTTGCGGCCGTCGGGCAGGACGTAGTCGGTCATGCCGATGTCCTGCGGGTTGGCGTCGATCACCCAGGTGAACGGCGCGTCATCGGCGTTCTTGGTCTTCGCCAGCAGCACGCCGGAGTCCGGGGTGAACGAGTCCGCGCCCATCCGGTCGACGACCTCGACGGTGTAGTTCTGGTAGCCGCCGCCGTCGCAGTACGGGTCGGTGCGGATGTCGCATCTGGTCGACAGGTCGCCCCGGTCGAGCACGATGTTGACGCCGGAGAGCCCCGTCGCGCCGGGCCGCGCCTCGCGCGCGGTGACCCTGGCGATCACCATGCCGGACTTGGCCAGCGCGTCCCGGGACAGGCGCAGGACGTTGACCTCGTCGAGGAACCCGAGTTTCAGCTTGTTCCGCAACGTGTGCTGGGATCCCATCGACGCACCCGCGGTGGCCGGGACGACCCAGCGGGAGTGCGGGCCACCGGGACCGTTGAACGCGCCGCGGGAGAGCATGTCCCAGATTCCCGAGTAGTCCCGGCGTTGCGGCGTCCCGAACGGGTTGCCGTAGTTGTCGCCGATGCCGAGGATGTGGGTCAGCTCGTGCGCGAACACGCCCTGCCCCGAACTCTCCGCCTGCGTCGACGAGCCGCTGACCGCGTTGGGCCACAGCGTCGACGCGGACGCCCACGACGTCCAGTCCACGTACCGGGTGCGCGCCCAGTTCGGCAGTGCCGGGTCGGGCGAGCCGAACGCCTTGGGCACGTCCGCCTTGGTCGCGAACTTGATCGGCCCGAACTCCTGCCAGGTACTGGTCTCGTCCTGACCCGCGGACAGGTAGTAGACGAAGTCGAACCCGGCCGGGACCTGCGACCCGACCGCGGCGACCCAGGCCGCGCGACCGTCGGCGCGCAGGTCGCGGGTGCACCGGTCGCCTGCGGGACAGGCCGTGCCGGACTGGAACTCCATGCCGTACTCGTGGTCCTTGCCGGGCATGGTGTACGGCCCGAACGCCTTCAGGTCGACGCCGAAGCGCCCGCCGGAGTTCTCCATCCAGTACTCGTGCACCGTGTGGCCGCGGTTGAGCGTGCCCGGCTTGTTGAGGAAGTCCTGGTAGAACTGGCCGACCTGGGTGCGCGGGACATCGTGCGCCTCGGCGCCGGGGTTGCCGAACACCGACGAGTGCTGCGGCTGGGTCACGACGAACGGCTGGTTCCGGTAGTCCAGCAGGACCAGCGCGCCCTTGAACGTGCGCTTCGACCCCTTGACCGCCGGGTCGGCCCAGTTCGTGCCGGGGATCTTCCGGTAGTCCTGTTCCCACGTCATGTGGTCGGGGTTGACCCAGTTCTGCGGGTCGATCGGTCCGGGCAGCCCGTCGTACGCCGCGACCCGCGCGCCATCCCGGGCCTGCTGCCACGGCTGCTGTCGCGGCCAGTGGCCATACTGCCATTGGTGTTCGGGCTGGTCGGGTGGGGCCGCGACCGCATTGCCATTTCCCGAGACCAGCGCGGCAGCGGATAACAGCGCGCCGATCAGGAGTAACGGACGCCTGCGGACCTGGGTGAGGTACATGCCGCCTCCGATGTGTCGGTCCACCCATGCTAACGATCCGGACAGATCGGGAAACCTTTGCCAGTTAACAAAAAGCCTGGGAACCACGGGATATACGGCCCGCCCCGCCGGTTCTGTTATGCCCCCGACCCGGGGGCGGCGCCGGGCCACCGCAGGTAGGCGCCCGGGCAATGCGAGTGTTGTTCACTCGCGGTCCGCGGCGGCTGACAGAGATCTTCGAGTATGTTGAACAGATTGACGGAAAATTGTTTCACCGGTTTTCGGTGGGACAGTTTCCATGCTTTTCCGGTGATCTCGGAGAGAGACTACGTCATATGATGTCCCACAACGCGAAATCCGGCCGGAACAGGGGCGGAAGCCCCGTTGACGAGATCTCCGCGCATACGGCAGCGTGATGAATCCATCGCCAACCACTCCGCCACTTCCGCGATGACGATCCCCGTGCGCAGTTCCCTCGTCACGCGCGCCGACCCCACAGGGAGTCCCGATGTTCGCTCGACTTTCCCGTCCCATCGCGATCGCCGCCGCCGCGGTCGTGGCCGCCATCGCCGTGACCGGTTCCGCCGTGGCAAGCCCCACGACGGCCACGCCCACCTGCTCCAAGGCCACGCTGCGCGGTGTCTACCTGTTCGCGGGCAACGGTTGGTCGGTCACCGGCGGCGGCGCCGTCCCGCTGGCCTTCGCCGGTTCCGAGCGTTTCGACGGCACGGGCGGTCTCACCGGGACGTCCACAAGCAACTTCAACGGCGTCGCCTCCCCGCGCGCCGCCTTCACCGGCACCTACTCCGTCAACGCGGACTGCACCGGCGCCTTCACCATCAACGGCACCCTGCACTTCGACCTGTACCTCGACCCCTCCGGCGACAGCTTCGCCTACGTTCAGACCGATCCCGGCTCCGTCAGCGCCACCACCGAGAACCGCGCCACCCGCAGATAGCCGTCGGACCCGGGGAAGTCCGAAGAGGAGCCTGCCGGTCGCGGGGGTGACGCGGAACGGGTAAGGCATTCCGGGACCGGTCGGCAGGATAGCGTCGTGCCCCAGGACATCCGCGGACGTCCTGGGGCACGCTCGGCAATGAGGTCAGCAGCCCCAGCCCGCAGGCGGGGTGATACGGCCGAGCTGGAAATGCCAGTACTCGGCGTTGCGGGAGCAGAGCCCGTCCCGCGTGAAGGTGAGAAGATTGGCCTCGATGAGCGTCACCCAGTCATCCCCGTCCGGATTGGCCCCGGCCGCGCGCATGGTCACCCACACCTCGACCGCGGCACGGTTACCGGTGACAACAGGCTTACCCCGTACTCCGGTGAAGTCGGACTGCGGCGCCGTGACCCCGATCCAATAGTCCTTGATGGCCGCCCGCCCGACGTAGGTCTGCGCGGCCACCCCCGGAATCACCTGATAGACGGCGTCCGGCGTGAACAGCCCCGCGGCCGCGTCCCCATCCTTCGCCCCCCACGCCGCGAGATACGCGTCGGTCCACCGTTCCACCCGCCGAACACCCACACCCTCGGCCCCGGCAGGCGTGGTCAACCCGGCAGCGGCCACCACCCCCAGCGGCGCCGCCGCCCCGATCAAGGCTCTCCGATTGATCTGCATCGCTCGTCCCCACTATCGGCAACATGATCATCCCCAGCATCCCACCCCGACACCCCCAAAAAGCCCCCAACGGAACACCGGTCCATCCGACGTTCCCGGTTCAGCGCAGGGCGGTGAAGAACGCGCGGATGTCGGTCGCCACGAGTTCCGGGACCTCCAACGCGGCGAAGTGGCCGCCGCGTTCGAACCGGCTCCAGTGCACGATGGCGCTGTTGTCCCGCTCGGCGAACACCTTGATCGTCTGGAAGTCGTCCGCGAAGACCGCGACCCCGGTCGGCGCGGCGTTGATCGCGGAGGACTCAGGCGCCTCCGAGTTCTCGTAGTACGAGCGGGTCATCCCGGCCGCGGCGTTCGTGAACCACGCCACCGACACCTCCAACAGCACAGTCTCCAGCGGCACCAGGGAAGTGCCATTGCCGAACGACTGGAACAGCTCACTGTAAGCGAGCAGGCCGAGCGGAGAGTCGCTGAGACCCGCGGCGACAGTCTGTGGCCTGCTGGCGTTCATCGTGTTGTAGCCGCCGACCTTCTGGAACCACTTCATGTGCTCAAGCCCGGCGTAATCCCGCGGCTCCAAGCGCTCGAACTCCGACGGGTCGCCCGAGGGGAACGAGAACAACTGCAACACGTGCAGACCGAGGAACCCCTCCGGCGCGAGCAGCCCAAGCTCACGGGCGATCATCGCACCCTGGTCGGAGCCGTGCGCCCCGTAGCTGTCGTAACCGAGTCGGCGCATCAGCGTGTCGTACGCGCGGGCGACGCGGGCCGAATGCCAGCCGGACTCGGTGACCGGGGTGGAGAAACCGAAGCCCGGCGCGTCCGGGATCACCAGGTGGAACGCCTGGTCCGCGGTGCCGCCGTGGGCCACCGGGTCGACCAGCCGGTCGATCATGCCCAGGTAGTCGACGGACGAGCCCGGGTAGGTGTGCAGGAGCAGCAGCGGGGTGGCGTCCGGGTGCGGGGACTCGACGTGGACGAAGTGGATCGGCTGGTCGTCGATGTCGGTGATGAAGTGCGGGTAGGCGTTGATCCGCTCCTCGGCGGCCCGCCAGTCGAACTCCCGCCACGCCGCGACGGCCGCGCGCAGGTAGTGGTTCGGCGTGCCGGTCGCCCAGTCGTCCCCGGGGGCGGGCTGGGGGAGGCGGGTGCGGGCGAGGCGGTCGGCCAGGTCGTCCAGCTCGGTCTGGGCGATCTCGACGCGGAAGGGGCGGAGGTTCGTGTTCGTCATGCCGGTAACGCTAGAGTGGCTATAGGAACGTTTGCTTCCTAATTGGCGGAGGAGTTCATGACCGACACCCCGGCCCGGCTGCTCGCCCTGTTGTCGCTGCTCCAGGCCCGTCCCGTGTGGAGTGGTACCGAGCTGGCCGAGCGCCTCGGGGTGACCACCCGGACCGTCCGCACCGACATCGAACGACTGCGCGGCCTGGATTACCCCGTGCACGCAACCCGGGGTGCCACGGGCGGTTACCGGCTCGGCGCGGGCGGAAAGCTGCCGCCATTGCTCCTCGACGACGAGGAGGCGGTCGCGATGGCGATCGGGCTGCGCGCGGGTCGCGGCATCGCGGGCATCGAGGCGGCCAGCGCCCGCGCCCTCGCCAAGCTCGAACAGGTCCTGCCCCCACGCCTGCGCCCCGCCGTCGAGGCGCTGTCGACGGCGGTCGAGCACGCCCCCGAGAACACCGCCACCGACGCCCCCGACCCCGAGGTCGACCCGGCCGTGCTGCGCGCCGTCGCGACCGCCATCCACGCCGTCGAGCAGCTCCGCTTCGACTACGACGGCACCCCGCGCCTGGTCGAGCCCTACCGGCTGCTGTCCTGGCAGCGCCGCTGGTACCTGGTCGCCCGCGACCCCGTCACCGCCGACTGGGACGTCTACCGCGCGGACCGCCTCACCCCGCGCATGCGCACCCACCGCCGCTTCGCCCCGACCCCGATCGCCGACGGCGACTACACCGCGTTCGCGATGCGCCGGATCGCCAGCAGTGGCTGGAACGTGCACGCCCGACTGCGTGTCGACGCCCCCGCCGAGACCGTGTTGACCCGCATCAACCCCGCCGTCGGCGCCGTCGAGGCGGTCGACGCGACCACCTCCGTCCTGGTCACCGGCGCCGACTCACTGGAGACGGTGGCCGCCTTCATCGGCATGCTCGGCCTGGACTTCACCGTCGAGTCCCCACCCGAACTCCGCCCCCTGCTCCACGTCCTGGCCGACCGCTACGCCCGCGCGTGACGCGGGCCGGTGCTCCCGGACGGCGTTCGAACCGGGACACCGAACCTGGACTGAATGGGCTCTAACACGTCCGAACGGCAGCCATGGTCCGTTCTCCGTCCGTTTCGGGCCGAATTCACGGATGCATATATCTGCGGCGATCGACCGGTTCGGCGGCACCCTCCAGGGCGGATTGCTCCCATTCGGCCGATCTTTCCCGGCACACTCCTACTTCCGGTATCGGCCGACTGCCGTACCGTGCTGCGTTCGGTTGATTTCCGGGGCCACGCGGCGGGGATAGCCTGCTGGGATCGAGGGGGTCCTCGTGCGGTGGCGGGGCATCGCGGTGTGGAGGAGGGGCGGTTCCATGGAATCGGATGCCACGCGCGCGCTGGGTGCGGAGTTACGCAGGCTGCGGCTGACCGAGGGGCTGTCGTTGCGGGCCATGGCGCGGCGGCTCGGGTTGCGGGCGCACAGCGCGTTGGTCGACTACGAACGGGGACAGCGGGTGCCGCCGCCGTCCGCGTTGGCCGCGTACGCCCGGATCGCCGGATCCGACCTGACCACGCTGCGGGATCTCCGGGTCGCCGCGATGCGCGCGCAGGTGTCGATGCGCTCTGGTGACTCCCCGGCGCAGCCGAGGGTTCCGGCCGAACAGTCACCCGGCGGGCTCGGTGCTGCGGTGCTGCTGAGCGCCGCCTGGCTGCTGTCCCGGTGCGCCGAGATGTGCGTGGCGGCGGCAGGCCGGGCGCACCGGAATATGGGCCCCCGGGCCTGACCGAGGACAGTTCCACCCGGACGGCGCGATTCGCCGTGCCGGGATTCCGCGCGTCCCCGTTCCGATAGTCGGTCCATTTCGTCCGGGTTCCCGCTCGTGGCCCATCGGTGTTTCCCGGCTGCCCGCCGGTGTTCCGAACTCGTTCTGTTCATGGTCGCGACCGTTGTGAACAGTGGAAACCTGCTGTTAACAATGTCTGCGCCGAACCCGGAATCGGCGTTCGAGGCACCCCGAGAGGAGCAACCATGAAGAAGATCACCATGCGCAAGGTCGGCTCGGTCAAGCTCACCAGCGCGGCCACCGCGCTCTACGGCGGCTGCGCCTGCAGGCCCGCCTAGTCCAGGCATCGGCACCCCGGTGGCCCGAGCCGCCGGGGTGCCATCCCGACCAGGCGACCGGGCGAGCAGGCAGGAGCGAGGCATGTCGGAGAGCACGGCGGACGAGACGGCGGTCGCGCCGAGGTTCCACCCGCTGGTCTTCAACCAGGACGGCGACGAGGTCACCGTCGGCCGGATCGACACCGGCACCTTCGTCGCCCTGCCCGCGGACGGCGCCGCGCTGCTGCGCAAGCTGGTCGACGGCACGCCGCCGCCGGTGGCCGCGCGCTGGTACGCCGACACCTACGGCGAGTCGGTCGACATCGCCGAGTTCGCCGCCGACCTGGACGAGCTGGGCTTCCTGCTGGCGGACGGCGAGGCCCCGGCGGCGCCGATGCGGTTGCGCTGGACCCGGCTGGCCGCGGTGCTGTTCTCCCCGGTCGCCGCGGTGCTCTATGTCGCGCTGCTGGCCGCGTGGGTCTGGGTGACGCTCACCGGCGACGACCTCGCGCCCACCTACCACCACCTCTTCTTCACCCACTACATGTCCGTCGTCATGGTGACGATGTTCCTTGGCCAGCTGCCGCTGGTCCTGCTGCACGAGGCCGCGCACGCGTTGGCGGGCAGACGCCTGGGCCTGCCGTCGAAACTGTCCCTGAGCCGACGCCTCTACTTCCTGGTCTTCCAGACCACCCTCGACGGTCTGGTCTCGGTGCCCCGCCGCAAACGGTTCGTGCCGCTGCTGGCAGGACTGTTCGTCGACGTGGGCGCCATGGCGGTGCTGACCCTGCTCGCCGCGTGGCTGCGCGACGGCGGCACGGTCGCGCGAACCGTGGCGGCCATCGCGCTCGGCTTGGCGTACCTGACGCTGCTGCGGGTGGTCTGGCAGTTCTGGTTCTTCCTGCAGACCGACATCTACCACCTGGTGGTCACCATCCTCGGCTGCGTCGACCTGCACGTCACCGCCCGCGCGATCCTGGCCAACCGCTGGGCCGCCGTGCGCGGCCGCCCCCGCCCGCACGACCCCGACCTGTGGCACCCGCGCGACCAAGCGGTGGGTCGCTGGTACTCGGTGCTGATCGTGCTCGGCTATGCCTTCATGATCGCCGTCCTGGTGACGTCCATGGTGCCCGCGGCCGGGCACGCCTTCGGCACCGTGCTGGGCGCGCTCTTCGCGGGCGGGGAGAGCACCGGCCAGTTCGTGGACGGTCTGGTGTTCCTGTTCCTGAGTGTCGGCGAGATCGTCCTCGCCGGAGTTCTCCACCTGCGTGAACGGCGCCGAGCAGGCGCGTGAAGGAGGAACCCGTGTCCGACAGCCACCTTCTGCTCGTGGGCGGTCGCGCGTTCGACCGCGCCGACGCGGTACGCGCGTCGACCCTGCCGCCCCCGTTGACCGAGCCGGTGTCCGCCCACCGCAACCTGCGTGGCCCCTACACCGCCGCGGGCACGCTGCTGCGCCTGCTCGTCCCCGACGCGCAACGCGAACAGCCCGACCTGGTGCGCGACCACGAGGTGGAACTTCTCAGCGTCGCCCCGGAACTGTGCGACGTGGTGCCCGCCTCGCTGCGGACGCTGACCATGCTGGCCGTGCCCGAGGAACGCACCCGGTTCTACTCCCGCCTGCGCACCCTGCGCATCGCCCACGGCCTGGTCGAGTTCATCCGCGACCGCCTGCGCGTCCTCGGCGGTGGCCGTTCGCTCGTCATCACCGACCTGCACGCCGCCGATCCCACGGACCGCGAGCTGGTGTCGGTCCTGGTCCGTCGGATCGATCCGGCGCTGCTCACCGTGGTGGCCACCACCGCGTCCATGGACTCCGACCACGAACAGGCCGACACCGCCCTCGCCGAGACCGCCCGCTGGTGCCGCGTCGTCCCGGTCGACACCATCGACCGCGACCCGACATCCGACCAGAGAACACTCGCCGAGCACCACATCGCCACCGATCTGACCGGCGACGACCCGCACGCACTCGCCGCCTACACGGCACTGTCCGATGAGGACCGTCGCATCCTGCACGACCGCCGCGCCGACGAGGTCGAGGGCGGATCCTGGCGCTGGGGCGCCCTCCCACTGCATCGAGGCCGCGGCGCCGACCCACTGGGCGCGGGCGCGGAGGCGATCGCGTTCGCGTTGGACGACTGCATGAAGCTGGGTTTCTACGACGCCACAGTCGAATGGTCCCAACGCGGCCGAGCGATGGTCACCGCCACCGAACACCACGACCTGTGGTGGATCTTCACCACCAAGCTCCCCACCTCGCTGTCCGCCCTGGGCCGCGCCCCCGAGGCCGAGGAGATCTGCGACGAAGCCCGAGCGAACAGCGTGCGCACCGGCATCCACCTGCAATGCGCCTACGCCACGGCAATGCTGTACACCCGCCACCACGATCCCGATCACCGCGACCACGAGCGTGCCCTGGGCTGGATCAACCAGGCCATCGTGATCTCCGCCCTGCTGGACGACCGACAGCTGCGCGCGTTCAACACGGTGTTCCACAACAACGGCCTCGCCCTGATCGAGGCCCACCGCGGCCGACCGCTGGTCGCGTTGGACCTGGTCACCGCGGGCATCACCGAACTGGACCGCGAACTGGGCGCCGACCAACACCAGCTACACCGGTCCGTGCTCCGCTACAACCGCGCGCAGGTCCTCACCGGCCTGGGCAGACTGGAAGAAGCCGCCGCCGACTACCGCGCGGTGATCGCCACCGACCCGGACTACCCGGAGTACCACTTCGACCTCGGCACCGTCCTCCGCCGCCTGGGCGACCTGGACGGCGCGATCGCCGAGTACACCCAGTGCACCCACCTGGGCCCACCGTTCCCGGAGGTGTTCTACAACCGCGCCGACACCCTCGCCGAAGCAGGCGAGACCATCCGCGCGATCGCCGACTTCGAGTACGTCCTGGACCTGGAACCCGAACGCCTCGACGCCCACATCAACCTCTCCGCCCTCCACCTCGAACTAGGCGACCCGACCGCCGCCCGCGCCGCCGCCACCCGCGGCCTCGCCTTCCACCCCGCCGCCCCCGCCCTCGTCGCCGCCCTCGCCCAGACCCACGCCGACGAAGGCGACCTGACCACCGCCCGAGCCGAGTTCGACCGCGCCCTGACCGCCGACCCGGACCTGGTCGCGGCGTTGTCGGGCCGGGCTGTCGTCGCGCACGCGCAAGGGGATCACGTGGTCGCCCTGGCAGACCTGGGACACGCACTCGGATTGCGCCCCGAGGACCCGGCACTGCTGTTCAACCGAGCCGTGGTCCACGAACAGGTCGGCGACCTGACAGCCGCCGCAGCCGATCTGTCGGCGGCCGACGCCCTCGCCCCCGAGGACCCGGACATCATCGCCGCTCTACGAGAATGCGAACGAAAACTGGCCGCGGTGACGTGAGTGCCCGGTGCCCTGGTTCGACCTGGATGCAGGCCTGCCGTTCGTCGCCCAGGTGGAGAACGCGTTCAACTGGGCCGATCGGACCGTGCACGTCCGTTTCGAGGACGGATGGTCCGGGACCAAGGAGATCCGCCTCAATCATGAGGACAAGCAGGTGACGGTCGTCATGGAGCTGGCCGGAGTGGGTTGAGCACCAACCTTCCGCACAACCGGCGCAACCTTCTGGCGGGCCTGAGGCGCCGGTCGAGCTGAACTCCGGTCGTCCCGGTAGGCACGGGTGGCGGGGATCGCCACGATGTCGGAGTTCCTATGTGGACTCCGGCACGTCGACAAAGATCCACACCGGGTCGTATTGTCTGCGTGTGAACCATGAATCCACGCTGTCCGACGACTGGCGTCGACAGCTCTCCCAGGCCTTCGAGATCATGCTGGGCAGCCCCCTCGCCACCCACTCGCCCGACGCCGACTACGCCGCGTACGCGGGCGGCAACGTCTTCGACGAGTTCGGATACGACAGTGACCCGGCCTGGGTCCGCCCCGAGGCGTTGCGCGGCGCGGAGCCGGTCGTCCTGGACTGTGGGTTGTTCGACCAGGGTGAGCCGCCGTCGCGGTTCGACGCGGCGTTGTCGATCTTCGAGTTCGGTGACCTGGACGAGGCGCCGTCGGGGTTCGCGGCCGACCTGGCCGAGGTGGCGATCGCGGGTGGTCTGGTGCGTGGTGCGGAGCTGGCGCCCCTGCTGGAGCGGCACGGCGTCGACCTCGCCGACCCGGTCTGGGCGGGCCGGTGGTACGTCGCCTACCCGAGGCTCGTGTCGGACGGCACCCTGTTCGACGCGATGCGCGCCGCGCTGACCCTGGGTGACGGGCCGGAGAGCGTGCTGCCGCTGGAGGCCGATGCGAACGAGGAGTGGGCCGCCGCCCTGGAAGCGGTGGCCGACCCGGGGCTGCGCGCCCACCTGTCCTACTTCTGCACCGACGGCAGCGCGGGCCTGATGCACCTCGGCGCCAACCAGGGGAGCGACGAGTCCCTGGTGGCGCAGGGTTCCTCGGTGCTGGCCACCTGGCTGGAGGGACAGTCCCAGGTGGAGTTCACCGTCTTCCGGCTCAGCGACAAGGTCGCACTCCCGCGCCCGGCCTGACCGCCGTCGCAGTCGGTGCACCGGCCCGGTGCACCGACCGCGCAGGTCATGGTCTTCCGTCGACCCCGGTGATCTATCGCAAGTAAGTTGCAACTAGCATCGGTATGCGACAAGACCCCGGAAGCTTGGGAGGCACGATGGGCCAGTACACGCTGCCCGACCTGCCGTACGACTACGGCGCGCTGGCACCGGCGATTACCGGCGAGATCCTGGAGCTGCACCACGGCAAGCACCACGCCGCCTACGTCAAGGGCGCGAACGACACCCTCGACCGCATCGCGGAGGCGCGCGACCAGCGCGAGTTCGGCGGCCTGGTCGGACTGGAGAAGACCTACGCCTTCAACCTGTCCGGGCACGTCCTGCACACGATCTTCTGGGACAACCTGTCCCCGGACGGCGGCGATCGCCCCGAGGGGGAGCTGGCCGCGGCCATCGACGAGCACTTCGGCTCGTTCGACGGCTTCTCCGCCCAGCTCACCTCGGCGACGAGCACGGTGCAGGGTTCCGGCTGGGGCGTGCTGGCCTGGGAACCGTTGGGGGAGCGGCTGATCGTCGAGCAGGTCTACGACCATCACGGCAATGTCGGCGCGAACACCGCGCCGCTGCTGGTGTTCGACGCCTGGGAGCACGCGTACTACCTGCAGTACCGCAATGTCCGTCCGGACTATGTGCAGAAGCTGTGGTCCCTGGTCAATTGGACCGACGTCACACGACGCTTCGACATCGCTCGCGCGGGCACGTCCATCCTGCCGAAGACCTGACGAACTTGACAGCGGAATGCTCCGACAATGCACCGCTGTAGTGGAAGGCTCCCGGCCGGTCTGGTCGGGAGCCCTCGCCGCGCTCGGACCACTGTGGTGGATGGTCGTCACGAATGGCTTAGCCCGCAAGGAAATCAGCTGATCCGACGGCCGTCAGGCCTAGGCGATATGGCGATGCTTTCCTTGACCCCCACATGATCTCCGTCCTCATCCGACCACGCGGAAGATGGCGATGTCGTCGACGGTGACAACAATCGGGGCATTGGTGGCCGAGCCGGACAGGTTGGCCAGCAGTCCCGCGTTTCCGGCGCCCTGAAGCGCGCCGGTCTGGTCGCTCGTGGTGGCCTGCCAACCAGGTTCGGCGGTGCCGTCGGCCCACACCTTGGCGCGCAGGGTGGTGGGTGCCGTGCCGGTGACCTGAAGCCGGACCCGCAGCACGCTGCCCGGCTGGTAGGCGAGCCCGCTGATCGTCTGGTCGGTCGTGAGCGCCGTCTCCGCCCCGGCGGCGTCGGTGCGGCGGAGCCCGAGCCGGACGCTCCCGTCGGGGCGCAGGCTGACGGTCGCCCGGTAGGTGCCCGCGTCGTTGATCTTCCGGCCCACCGCTGCGACGTACACTCCGTTGCCGGTGGCGAGTTTGTCGGTGCTGATCTTGACGGCGAGGTCGGTATCGGTCGAGCGGATCCGGTTCAGGTACGCGCTGCGCCCCGCACCCGCGACGGGCAGGGTGATCCGGCCTGCGCCGCCGCGCACGGCGTAGTCGACGGCCGGGTCGCCGACCCACCAGTCACCGCCCGTGTCGGCCGGGCCGAACCCGTCGGTGACCGAGCGCGCGAACGAGTCGAGGCCGAGCGTCGCGTTGGTGCCGAGGAGGTGCTGGGTCACCCATTCGGCGATCCGGTCACCGGTGGGCAGCGAGTACTCGCCGTCGAACCGGTAGTGCACCCCCAGCCAGACCCGGGAGAGCTGGTTCTCCCTGGCCGCGTCGCTGAACGTGCCGAACGAGCGGGTGACGCCCTGGGCGAACGGGTCCTCCGTGGTCGCGGTCCAGGCGAAGTTGTCGGTGCCGACATAGCGTTTCATGACGCCCGCCCAGGCTCCGGCGAAGGTCGCGTGCCCGGAGATGAACGCCGGGAACGGCGGCGAGAACGTCGTGCCGTCGGTACGCCGCGACTCGGGCTGCCAGCTCGGGTCGGGGTCGGTCGAGTCCAGATGGATCGCGGTCTCCGGCCGCCACAGGTCGATGTCGGTCCGGTACTTGGCGTCCCACGCGGCGATCGCGGCGTCGGCCAGGGCGAGCGACATCCACGCGAACAATCTGGCGTTGGCGAACTGGTCTTGACCCGGCAGCTGTCGCGCGATGATCGCAGTGTGCTGGAGCAATTGCCCCGGCGGCTTGTAGGTGCCGTCGAGATCATTGGCCCAGAAGTGCGCCGCCTGGGTCCGGTCGGCGCTGCGCGAGGTCGACCCGAACCGGCCGACGTCCCGCACCTCCGCGAGGTGCGCCCGGTAGGTCGGGGACGCGAGAAGCTCACCGACGTCCTGTGCCCCCTCCGGGTGCGACGGCCGGAAGTGGTTCGGCGTGTCCATGGCGAACGGCCGCACCAGCCCCCAGTTCGGGTCGAGCGCGGCCCCGGAGCCGGTCGGCCGCCAGTCACCCGGCCGGGTGCCCGGTGAGTAGGCGACGGTGTCGTCCGAGTGGTCGTTGGCCCTGGTCACGACCATCACCTGCGCGGTCTTGTCCCCGATCGCGGCACCCTGGTCCCGCTGCGCCTGGGTGACGGTGCCCGGGATCGTCGCCTGAGCCGCGGCCAGCTTCGCGCCGAAGTCGATCGAGTCGTTCGGGTAGAGGCCGGTGAGGATCCGGTACGCGGCGTGGTCGATGGCGCTGCTCGGATCCGGTGCCGTGCCTGCCTGCACCGGAACCCGGGTCAGATACGGCTGCCCCAGACAACCACTCGCGGTCGCACACCGCGCCGAGTTCGCCGCGTCGTAGACGGCGCCGTACATCATCGCCGCCGCCCTGGACAACCGGGTCGGCGCCGCACTCCCGCTCGACCGACTCCGGAAGACATCGAGGAGAACGTCGTTCCAGAACAACACGTGATCGGTATCCGACACCGCCACATCCCGCGGCCGCACACTCCCCGCGGCGGCGACCGGAACCCCCAGACTCGTCGCCAAGACAAGACAGGACAACAAAACCACGGCACGACGCATCGTCGACGCCCTCCAGGAAAGCCCAGCGCGTGCCCCCGACCCCACGCGACCCCAGAACCGACCGACACCCACCGTGGCTTCCCGGCCACTCTCCGACAAGACTCCAAACGGGGCCGGTGCTGCCCCCGTCGACGCGAGTGCGCACGATCGAAGCGCGACGGGACGTGGTTCCGGCGCAGGAGGCATGCGGGCACCGTCTTGAGGACATGCTCGGGCAGGCGTCGATGCGTGCCGCGGGCGTCGAGGTCGCATCCGTTGCGGGTGGCCTGCCGCAGGCGATACACCCGATGTCCTGGTGGCAACGTCAACGATGTCGGGGAGCGACATGGACTGCCTGGCTCATCGAGCGAACGGTTGTGCCTCGTGACCACCTCGCCACCCGCCTCGGGCGAGACCGCCGAGTTCGACCGGCAGCGGCGCGTGCTCGATCAGATGATCACCGCCCACTCGATCCTGCGCGACCGGTGCGCACGGCGTTCACTGGCCATGACGTGCGGGTTGCTGGTCGCCTCGACGGTGGCGACCGCGTTCGCGTTTGCCGCGGGGGAGGCGGTGGTGCGGATCGGCCCGGTCGTGGCGCAGCGGTCGACCTGGCTCGGCTGGTTTGCGGTGTTGACCTTCATCGTGACCCTGGTCGATCTGACGGTCGACTGGAAGGCGGGCAAACGACGCCACGACGACGCCGTGCGCAGGCTGTCGGGACTGAAAGCGGAATACCGGATCCCGTCCACGCCGGAAGAACAGGCCAAGCTGTCGATGAAATACCAGATCGTCATGGACTCCGTGCCCGCGATTCCCGACCGGTTGTTCCCCTCGCTGAAAGCAGCCCACCTACGCAAGACCGAGATCAGCAGGCTGCTCAGCGAACGCCCCGGAATCTCCCCGCGAGCCGCCCGAAAAGCGTTGCGGCGCAGGGCGCGCGAGCACCCGACGAGCTGAGACCGCGAGCCCTGCTTGGAAACTCGGATCACCCGGTCTCGATTTTATCGGACCCTCCCTTCGTTGAAGGTTCGAATAGACTTCCGTCTTCTGAACAACGAGCGCCGAACGACCACCACGCGCGGCCTGGTTTGCCAGGTGGATGATCAGTACCCAGCGGATGCCGGCCGAGCCCGCTGGCCAGGCACCGGAGGCAGGTGCAGGGGGAGACGCACGGTCACGGTGGTTCCCGGGTCGTGGTGGTCGATGGTGATGGTGCCGTGGTGGGCTTCGACGATGGCGCGGGTGATGGCCAGGCCCAGACCCGCGCCCGGGATGGCGCCGTGGCGGACGTTGGTCGCGCGGAAGAAGCTGCGGAACAGGTGGGGGCGGTCCTCGGCCGGTATTCCGATGCCCGTGTCGGTGACGGTGAGTTCGGCGGTGTCCAGCAGGCGGGTGAGGCGGATCGTGCCGGTGCGGGCGCCGTAGTTGATCGCGTTGGACACGAGGTGGTCGACGAGTTGGCGCAGTCGGGTGGGGTCGGCCTCGATGGGGAGGTGGTCGGGGGTGTCGATGTCGAGGTGGGCGGTGGTGGCGTCGCGGACGATGGTGGCGAAGTCCGTGGTGGTGGGGCGCAGGTCGGCGTCGCCGCTGCGTAGGGCGGCGAGGTCGAGCAGGTCGTCGACGATGGTCGTGAGCGCGGTCGCGTTGCGGTGGACGACCGACAGCAGGGGTTCGGTGGCGGGGTCGACGGGGCCGTCGAGCAGGAGTTCGGTGTAGGCGACGACCGCGGTCAGCGGTGTCCGCAGCTGGTGGCCGACCAGGCTGACGAAATCGTCGCGGGAGCTGTCCAGCTGGGCGGCGAGGCCCGCGGCGTGCCGTTGGGCGGCGAATTGTCCGATGTGGGCGGCGATGGAGCGCAGGGCCGCGGTGAAGTCGGCTTCGTCGGTCTCGCACGTGTCGGCGAAGCAGGCGAGTATCCCGACCGGGGGGCTGCCGGGGATGGGCATGGCCACGGCCGTGTGCAGCCCGGTTCTGGCATCGGCCATATCGGCGACCCAGACCGGTCTACCGCTCGTCATGGCGGCTTCGTGCACGACTTCGTCGACGGAGGAGGCATCGAGCGGCGGCGCGGTCCATTGCCCGGCGGTGTGCAGGCTGTCGGTCACCGGGTCCACTAGCAACAGTCGCACGTGCGGCCATCCCAACGCATGGGCCACCGCCTCGGCGAGCGCGGGTGCCGCCTCGGTCAGGCTGACGGCCGTGGCCAGGGTCTCGGCCACCTGGAGTTCGCAGTGGCGGAAGCGCTCGAACCGGCGCTGGCGGGTCACGTCGTGCAGCACGGCGACAGCGCCCGTCACCCGTCCGTCGTCGTGGATGGCGGTGGCGTCGGCCAGGAAGGCGCGGACGGGCGCGCCGGGGAGCTTGACCACCAGGTCGGCGTCGCGCACCACGGCCCCGGCCAATGCCCTGGCCAGCGGTGTGTCCCGGCCGGACATGGGTGCGCCGTCGCCATGGAACAGCACCGAGTCCACCTGGTCGATGTTGCTGGAGATCCCGCCGCCCGCCAACCCCATGCTCTGCCGCAACGCCTGGTTGAGCAGGACGACATTGCCCTCCGCGTCGCACGCGGCCACCGGGGCGTGCAGGTTGTCCAGCACCGTGTGCAGGAAACTGTCCTGTCGCGACGCCAACCGCTCCGCCGCCGCGCGTTCGGCCGCGTCGAGGACCAGTACCGACCACTGGTGCCCGTGCGCGGTCTCCCGATCCGAGATGGACAGTTCGACCGGCACCGGGTGCCCGTCGCTGTGGTGGGCCGTGACCCGGCTGCGGGCGGCCCGGCCGGTGGAGTCCCGGGCCCGTTCCCACGCCTGGGTGGGTATCAGGGTGTTCATCGGTCGACCGCGCAGCTCGGCGGTCGACCACCCGAACATCTCCGCCGCCGTGGTGTTGCACTCGGCGATATCACCATGCGAATTGACCACCAGCACCGCTTCGTCCGGCCCGCCCGTGCCGATCGGCTTCTCCTGGCGCGGTGACGCGAACTCGCACAACCGCAGCAACGTCACCATGTCGTCGTCGCTCCAGCGTCTGGGCAGGCCATCGGCGACGGCCAGCGCGCCCACCGCCCGGCCGTGCCCGTCCCGCAGCGGAACACCCAGGTAGGCCCGCAGGACGCCGCTTCGGACGGCGTCGAAACCGCGGTAGTCCGGGTCGGCTCGGGCGTCGTCGATGGCCACCGGCCGGTTCGTGCTCACCACGACCGGGCAGAAGGAACCGGTCAGCGGCATGTCCCGGGACGCGGAGAACTCCGGCGGTAGCCCGGAGCGCCCGGCGAAATGCACCGAGGTGGTCCGCACCAGCGTGAGCACCGCCATCGGGGCCCCCAGCGCGCGGGTCGCCAACCACGCGATCCAGTCGGCCGGTACCGACCGGCCGGGCAGGGCTCGTTCCACACCATGCACCGCCGCCAGGCGCCGCGCCTCGGCGAGCACGGACTCGTCGATCACAACCACGACCCTTGGATGCCCCAAGTGCGGCCGCGGGGCAACTCGACTAACCCGTTCGTGTACAAGTAGCCCGCCGCCGCCGATCCACGGTGTGACCCTCGATGGGATACAGTGGTGTTGCAGGCCCGCTCACGTCTCGTGGGCGCTGTTCCAGGACGCGCCATCCGAGAGCGCTGGTCCGTCTGCCGATCGATGTTCGCCGTGGCCGCTCCCACTCGCGCCTGACCGTGCGGATACGTCGATCCGACAGGTTCATTCGCGACACATAAGGAAACAATGCCTCCGAGGACGACTCGACCGAGCACCGACCAGGCGAACCCGGCATGTCCGATGGTCTTCAGCCATCCGCAGGTCGACGACCGGACAACGGCTCGACAGCGCGGCGCCATGCCGCCGTCCCCGCTCTTCCGGCCGATGCGGGGCTCGACGACCGACCCGACGCGGCCCGACGGCGGTGACGCGTGGCGCGACCCTCGTCGCACCCGCCCGGCCCCGGCACACCGAGAGCGGACGGCGTCGCTGACCCCCGGACCACGGCGGCGCCGGGCCAGTCCGCTGTGACGCAATCGAGCACGGAGGGCCTCGGCGACGCGGTCTCCCTGCCCTGCAACGGTCGCGACCCTGGGTGATCCTCCGCAGGCACGAGCCCGGTGGGCCGGGCGTCGAGTTGCCACGTTTCGGAAAGTCGACCACCGGGCATTCTCTGCGCAGCCTCCCACCCGTGGCCGAGGCAGGCGGGGGCGTGCGCCGGGCGGTCGGTGCCGCGTCGGCATCAGGACGTCGGCATCAGGACAATGTGGAGGCAAGGACATGGTCGTACTCGTGGTCGTGCTGCTCGTGGCGTGGCTGATCGTCTCCATCATCGGGTTCGCGCTCAAGGGGCTGCTGTGGTTGGGGCTCATCGGCATCGTCCTCTTCCTGGGGACGGCGGCGATCGGGGCCGTCAAGCGCAAGAGTTCTCGACGATAGCCTGGCGAGCCGATATCCGGCGCGGAGCAAAGCCGTGCGAGGCGCGCACCCACCGGGTGCGCGCCTCGCGGTTCAATGCCAAGGGGCTACTCGAAGTACTTCAGGCCCCACCCGGTGTCGCTGTTGGCGCCGGGCACGTTCTGGCGACTGTAGGTGCTGTCGCCCCACCAACAGAACGTGCCGGTGTGCCACAGCCGGTTCGCCCAGGAATAGGGCGTGCCCTTGGGAACGGCGTGGTACATCATCGGGAACATCGGCCCGGCGGGCGGACTGGTGTCGATGTCCCCCTTCTCCAGTACGAAACTATGGCTGCCCGGACCGTTGACGTACAGCGTCGGATCCCAGCCGTCCATTATGGAGTCCCGGACCGAGCCGAACTGGCAACCGTTGGACTTGTACCAGTCCCACACGTACGTCGGGTCGCCGCCCTTGCGCAGCCGCAGGTCCGCGATGCAGTACTGGTCGCTCCAGGATCCGTTGGCCGAGTAGGTGATGTGCAGTTGGCCGTTGGGGTCCTTGATGGGCGCCGGTGCCTCGTTGATGAACGGGTTGCCGACCCTACGTTCCCACGGTTCCCGTGGTTGTGAGATCCGGGCACGGGGGCCGGTCGGTGTCGCCGGGTCGCTCATCTGGACCAGGTACAGGTTCTGCTCGACGTTGGTGTCGCCCTCCCAACCCGACCAGACGAACCACAGCTGGTTCTCGAAGGTGAACGCGGTGCCGTCCACGGCCCATTTGTCATCCGGCAACGGCATTTTTCGGTGGGTGCCGTAGCCGGTCGTCGGCCGGTCGGAGCTGATCACGTACATCCGATGTGCATTCCCGCTTCCGGCGGAGAAATACACGTAGTAGCGGCCGCCGACGAGCACGAGTTCCGGGGCCCAGACCTCACCCATCCCCGGATCGGACCAGATCCTGCCGCGCGCGGCGCCGCCGAGCCCGTTCGGCGCCGAAGCCTGTCGGACGTAGATGCTGCCGCCGTCGGATTCCACCGAGTAGTACGTGCTGCCGACCCGCATCACACTCGGGTCGGCGTTCCTGATGGACGTCTGGCCCGGCGCCCCGGTCGTCGGTTCATCCTCGAAGAACTTCAGCCCGAACCCGGTGTCATTGTTCGCGCCGGGCACGTTCTGGCGGCTGTAGGTGCTGTTGCCCCACCAGCTGAACGTGCCGGTGAACCAGTGCCGGTTGCCCCAGCTGTAGGGCGTTCCCTTGGGCACGGCGTGGTACATCAGCGGGAACCGGGGTCCGGCGGGTGGGCTGGTGGAGATGTCGCCGTATTCCAGCACGAAACTGTGGCTGCCGGGTCCGTCCACGTACAACGTCGGGTCCCAGCCCTTGGCGATGGTGGCGCGATAGGAGCCGAACTCGCAGCCATTTGACTTGTACCAGTCCCACACGTATGTCGGGTCGCCGCCCTTGCGGAGACGCAGGTCCGCGATGCAGTAGTGGTCGGTCCAGGACCCGTTGGCCGAGTACACGATATGCAGTTGGCCGTTGGGGTCCTTGATGGGGGCGGGCGCCTCGTTGATGAACGGGTTGCCGACCACGCGTTCCCACGACTCCCGGGGCTGGGAGATCCGATACCGCTTGCCGGTGACGTCGGACGGGCTGGTCATCTCGGCGAGGTAGAGGTTCTGCTCGATATTGGTGTCACCCTCCCAACCGGACCAGACGAACCACATCTTGTCGCCGAAGTAGAAAGCCGAGCCGTCCACCGACCATTTGTCGTCGGGCAGGTTCAGCTTCATCGGGTCGCTGAAACCGCGGTCCGGCACGTTCGACCAGGTGTAGTACATGCGTTGCCCGCCCTGGCCGTCACCGGAGGCGAAATAGACCGCGTACACCTGGGTGCCCAGCGCGGCATTGAGCCGCATCAGTTTCGGCGCCCACAGGTTGGGCATGTTCTTCGGCGTCGACCAGATCAGCCTGCGGTCCGCGTTCTGCAACCCGTGGATGTCGGCGGCCGACCGGGAGTAGATATTGCCGCCGTCGGACTCCACCGAGTAGTACGTGGCGCCGACCCGGATCACACTGGGGTCCGCGTTCTTGATGCTCTGACCGGGCGGTCCCGGCTTGCCCGGCGGGCGGGTCACCGGCGGCGGGGGCAGCGGGGAGTTCGCGTCCTCGAAGAAGCCCAGGCTGTAGCCGGTGTTCACGTTGTCCCCCGGCACGTTCTGCCTGCCGTACGGGATGTCCTTCCACCAGGTGAAAGCGCCGGAGTACCAGACCCGGTTCTCCCACTTGTAGGTCATCCCCTTGGGCACGCCGTGGTACATCAGCGGGAACTTCCGCCCGGCGGGCGGGCTGGTGGCGATATCCCCGTTCGCCAGCACGAAACTGTGGTGCCCCGGGCCGTTGACGTGCTCGGTCGCCGTCCAGCCGGACATCATGCTCGCGCCGTCGGAGCCCATCACGCAGCCGTTGGACTTGTACCAGTCCCACACGTACTCCGGATTGCCCCCGGCCTTAAGCCGTAGATCGCCCAGGCAGTATTTGTCGGTCCACGACCCGTTCGCCGAGTACACGATGTGCAGCTGGCCGTTGGGGTCGCGGATCGGTTCCGGTGCCTCGTTGATGAACGGATTGCCTGTCACCCGCTCCCACGGCTCGCGGGGCTGGGAGATCTGGAAGCGGGCACCGGTCGGCGTGGTCGGATTGCTCATTCGTGCCAGGTAGAGGTTCTGCTCGATGTTGGTGTCGCCCGCCCAGCCTGACCAGACGAACCAGAGCTGGTTGTCGAAAGTGAACGCGGCGCCGTCGATGGCCCATTTATCGTCGGGCAGGGCGAGTTTCTGTTCTCTGCCGTAATTGCGGTCCGGTGAGTCCGAACTGATCACGTACATTCGATGGGCGCTGCCTCTGCCCGCGGAGAAGTAGATGTAATATCGGTCGCCGAGCTTCACCAACTCCGGTGCCCAGATTTCGCCGAGTCCATTGTCGGCCCACACCGACGACCGGACCGAGTCGTCGAGGTTCTCAGGGCTGGACGCGGAGCGCACCATGACGCGGCCGTAGCTGGACTCCACCGAGTAATAGGTGCCGCCGACCCGGATCACGCTGGGATCGGCGTTGCGGATGTCGGTCCGTCCCACGGTCGGCGCAGGCAGCCGGTCGAGCCGGTTGTTGCTCGGCTCCACCACCCAGCCGCGGATCTGGGCGTCCGCGACGGTGCGGGCGAACGCGTCGGCGATCTTGTGCGCGCCCGTGTCGTTCGGGCTGAGCCCGTCGGTGTCCAGGTGGGCGGTGTCGACGTCGCGCATGGAGATCAGCAGCACCTTGTGCCCGGCCCGCTGCTCGTCGGCGACCAGCGCGCGGATGGCGGAGTTCACCGCGGTGATCCGCCGCTGGGTCTCGGCGTCGGTGGCCGGGATCAGCTCGGCCACCCCCACGACGATCTGCGGGTTCACCGCCCGCGCCTCGGTGACCAGGTTCGCCAGTCTGCCCGCGACGTCGTCCTGGTGCTCGGCCAGGACGTCGTTGAGGCCTGCCTGCACGAGCACGATGTTGGGCTGGTACTCCGGGATGTCGCCCTCGCCGCGTCTGCCCAGCTGGGAGGTGTCGTCGCCGGGTTTGCCGGTGTAGTTCAGGCCGTCGCCCGCCGACTGCGAACCGACGAGCTCCACGGGCAGGTCCCGTTTGCGCGAGACGAGCACCGCGAGCGCGCCCAGCATCCCGGCGAGCGTGGTGCCGATCCACGCGCCGGGCGGTTTGTCCGCGTGCACCAGGTTCGCGGTGGTGTTGACCCGCATCGGCGCCGTCGGCCTGCTGCCCGCGGCCGCCTGTATCGGCCCCCATCGGACCGGTGCGTGATCGGAGGACCGCATGTCCATCCGCTCGGGTCGGATGGTGTAGTTCATCTCGGTGGTGACGAAGTAGTCGAGCTCCCCGCCGTCATCGTGCGTCGTCTCACCCGAGCCGCGGACGACGGCGTTCTGCGGGTAGCCGCCGCGGGCCCGTAGTTCCTCGGGTTCGAGGTTGAAATCGCCCCCGACGGTCCAGTGGAAGTCCTGCGGATTCTGGTTGGCCTCCCGCGCCCAGTCCCGGACGCGTTGCTCGATGCGGTTGAGCATCGGCACCACGTCGTTCCCCGTACCGGACAGTGCATGCATGGTGAAATACCAAAAATGACCGAACCGAACCCCCAACGCGTTCCGCCCCGGCGCCACCGGGTTCTCCACGATCCGCACCTCGTCCGGGTGATCACGGGTGACGATCGCGATGTTGACCCGCCCCTGGTTGTCGGTCTCCGGAGCGTTCACGCCACCTTGTGTCTGGGCGTAGAAAACGTTGTACGTCGTGGGGTCACGGTCGGTGCCCGGCGTCCACTCGTAATGGGTGTACCGACGCCGCTCCGGAGCGGGGGTCCACCAATCGGTCCCGTCCCCCGCGGCAGGCGGCCCCCCGTTCCCGACCTCCTGCAACAGGACGACACGGGCATTGCGGGCGTAATCATGCACCGCACTGGTCCACTTACTGGCCGCATCACCCCCGGCGGTCCGCCCCTGGAGATTGTTGGTGATCACCGTGGCCTCATCCAACGGCAAGTCGCTGCTCGCCTGCGCCACCGCCGGGGACGGCACCGCGACACCGGAGAACACCACCCCCAGACTCACCACGCAGGCGATCGGTACACGCGCGCGCCGGAATATCCGAAAGAACGACATGTCCGGAGCGTAACCCCGACACCGATAATCGACGCGAAAGTCATCTGCACTCGGGAAACCTCCTGCCCGAATTCGAGCAGATCTGCCTGAAAGACTTGGAGAATGTGCCCATAAGACTTTGAACGTTCATTGGCGCTGGTCGCAGGTCTCGGTCCACGTCCTCGATCGTCAGGCGGCCATTTCCACGGTCGGCCGAGGCGTGGCCGCCAGTCGCCGGGACCGCATGGCCAGGATGATCATGACTGCCGGGATGAGCAGGTCGGTGACGAGGACGCCGCCGGTGTTGCCCGAGGCGTGGTCACCGTTGGCGAACCACTGGTAGACGTGGCCGACCACCGCTCCCCAGAGGAACATCCCGGCACCGAGCCCGATGGTGATGCGCTCGCGCGACGTGGCCGAGGCGGCGCGGAAGCCCAGGACGGCCAGCCCGAGGTTGGCGAAGGCGATCTCGAACAGGAACGGCGTCCGACCGAAGCCGATCGCGGTGGCCATGACATCCGGGAAGGCGAGGAACGCGACCGTCATCCACAGGCTGCCGAAGCCCATGGCGCCGATCGCCCACCAACGCTGCCAGATCTCCAGCCGCTCGTGACTCGACGTGGCGTGGCGGGCCCGCACGAACGCCCCGATGGCCGGCACCAGGATCCAGACCAGGGGAAAGGCGGACTGGGCGAGGTAGGAGAAGGTGTCCATGGACGCATTCTTACCTGGTTAATATTAATCAGTCAACACTCATGCTATGGTGATGCCGTGGACGATGGACTCGCAGACCTGCTGCACCGCGTGGTCATGCTGCTGGGCGAGGCGGCCCGGCGCCGCACCGACGACCGCGACGGCCTGACCTACAGCCAGATGCGGCTGCTGGGTGCGCTGGAGGAGATCGAGCCCACGACGCAACACCGACTCGCGCAGGCACTGTCGGTGTCCGACCCGGCGATCAGCCGAGCCCTACGACCACTCGAAGCCGACGGCCTGGTGCAGATCACCACCGACCCCGACCACGCCCGACGGAGACTGGTCCGTCTCACCGAAACCGGCCGGAAAGCCTTCCATACCAGCGGAAAACCACTCTACGACGAACTCCGCACCCGACTCGTCGCGGCGGACTTCCCCTATGAGCGCTACCTCGAAGACACCCTCCGGCTGGCCAGACTCCTCGACTCCGAATGACAGCCCTTCACCACGAAACTTCGCCAGCACGTCCAGAACTCCAGCGGCGCAAGATAGGAATCACAGGTCACGGCCTGTGTGATTGCTGTCAGTGCCCTCGGGCGGCGTTTGCACAGCATTCACCGCGCGCCGGTTGGGGTCCGGGGCGCAATGGGGGAACACCCGTCACTGGGAGCGGCAGGCACTCGGCAAAGCCCCCGTCGTGACGCAACCGACCAGGGCGGTTCCGTCGCCGCGCCAGTTGCTCCACGGCTTTCACATACAGCTCGGTCAGCCGCCGCTCGGACGCGTCGTGCTCGGTGGACCACTGCCGCCGCCAGCCCAACACCAGGGTCATCACCGCGCCGCTCCCCGCGCCGACGGCCAGGGCGGTGCGGATCATGTCCAACCGGCCGCCTGATGAGGCCACGTCCAGCACCCGCGACAACACCATCACCGCCGCGATCGTCGCGGCCACCACCGGCACCACGATCACCAGTACCGGCCGCCACCACCCCGGACCACCACGCCGCCCTCTCGCCATCGGGGGATCGTCGCGCACCCACCAGGCGCCCGCGAGGCATCCACTGATGTTCACCCCAACACCCGGCCGCGCGCGGCCGGGGCCCGAATCACGTTCACCTCGATGCGCCGCACTGCCCAACGCCGGCCCCGATCACGGTGGCCGCGTGGACGGACTCGGGGGAGCGCAGGGACAACGCGGCCTCAACACCGTGCGGAGAACGAAGTGCGGCCACCTTTGCTGACCGGGATCCGCAACGAGCACATCGAGAAGTTCGCGGCCGACGACAGGCTCTTTCGGGGTCTCGATGGCGGCCTGATCGCCGAGTCGACCGCCGCGCGGGTGTTGGACAAGGCCCGGAAAGCCGCGTTGACCGAGGAGGAGTACCGGTCCCCGTTGGCCAAGCGGCCCTACGACCTCCGGCACGCGTTCGTGTCCACATGTCTGATGGCGGGGTTCCGCCACGGCAGATCGCGGAATGGGTGGGCACTCGGTGTGGGTGCTGTCGCAGATCTACGCGCAGGTCATCGCTGGAATGGAAGACCTGGCCCGTAGCCGCATCGACGATGCCTATCGTGAGCGGGGCGTAAGGAGAGAACAGAGTGCCCCCGGGCCGGCTCGTACAGCATCCACACGAACCCGTACCCGACGTGAGCTGCACGTTTCTGCCACGATTGAAGTTGTCCGGCGCCGCCGCTCGGCCGGAGGTGGGCGATGACCGTCGGTGAAGATCGCTTCCTTGGAAAAGTGCTTAAGGGTGGGTGATCGAACCTGCGGCAGAGGGGCTGCCACCGTTGTGGCAGCCCCTCTCGATTCAGTCAGGCTGCACCGTGGACGGCGTCCATAACGAGTTCGGGACCGGTCGCGTGCGCGCCAGCCAGTGCGACAAGCGCTTCGTCGAGCAGGCGCCGGACGGCGGAGTTCAGGGCGGTGCACTCGCTGTCGATCTTTGTCGCCGACTTCTGGATCGTGGCGGATAGCTTCTTGACCGAGTCGATCTTCACCAGGTGGCTGAGTGCTTCGGCGATCTTCTCCTCGGCCGTGGCGACCTGGTGGACGCCCTTGCGGCTTGCCGTCGCGATGGCGGTCGTGCGCAGGAGCATGATCACGGTGCGCAGGAGGTCGGGGCTGTCGTTGTCGGGGTCGAAGGCCAGTACGAGCCGCTGCGCGCCGATCACACGGAGGGTCTGCCCGCCGTTCTGGTCGATGGCGCGGACGAGGCCCAGCGAGGCGACGGCATCGCGGTTGCGCTCGGCTTCGGCGAAGTAGTCGGTCCAGCCGGTGCGCGACGAGTCGGTCATCTCGATGACGACGCGGGCGACGCCGTCGTTCAGGCTCAGCACACCGTCGCCCTTCTTGCAGCGAGGCAGGCGGCCCGTGGTCGTGCTGGTGTCCGTGTAGTCGTCGCCGAGACCGGCGGCGATGCCCGTCAGCACGGTGTGCACCGAGCTGGCGTAGGACTCGCCCTTGATCGGCGTCACCTTGGCGAGGGCGGTCGTTGCCTCGTGGACGCGCAGTACCGTCGACACCTCCTCGATCTTGCTCGTCAGCTCGGCGTGCTGCTTGGCCAACTGCTGAGTGAGCTGCTCCTGCCGGGCGGTGAGTTCGGCGGCGTGTTTGGCCATCGGGGACGTCGGATCGGACGGGTCGAACTGCCGAGCGGCCTTGGCCAGCAGCTCGGCTGTTCCAGCGCTCACCTTCGCATCGAGATTGGTGCCGAACTTGTCCAGCACCGGCTGGAGGCGCTCGACAAGTTCAGGGCTCTCACCAGCGAAGATGCGTCGCAGCTCGGAGTTTAGGTCCTGCTTCGCCGTCATCACCGCCGTGGTGAGCTCCTTGCGGCTCTGGGTGTCCGCGTTCGTGATGGTCGTCTTGGCGTCGCGGGCCGCCGCCATCACGGCTTCGGACGCTTCCTTCACTGCTCGCGCCGTGAGTTCAGCTGCCTGGGCGGTGGAGTGGGCGGTCTTGTCTCCGACATCCTTCAGCAGCCGTTCAAGCGCTTGGGCCTCCTGGGCCTGTCCGGTCACGCTCAGTGCATGGGCGCCGATGCGTACGGCCTCGGTGACGTAGTTCGTCAGGTCGGCGCTGGCGAGGGTGTCGAGGTTCTCCACGAGCGGGCCGCGCTCGCCAGAGACCCAGCGCTGGGCCTCTCGTGCGACCTCGCGGTCGTGGACCGTCAGTCGCTCGATGACGACCGCTGTGGCGTCGTTGTCGAAGTGGGCTGGGTGCTTGATGTGCTGGGTCATCGCGTTCTCCTGCGGGAAGCGCTGCCGATGATCGACAGCGGGCCTACACAGGTTGAGTCCGAGCTTGTGACTTTGTCGTACTTGAACGTGGATAAGGAGGGTTATCACTTTTCCTTGGTGGCGACATGCATCATGCTCGATACTCTGTGTCCCACGAGGCGGCGGATAGATCGAGGAGGTGTGTCGTGGCAGGTGGAGGGCCTACGTTGACGTTGCAGGACGTCGCGGATCTTGCTCGTGTCCGCCGGCCGGTCGTGAGCATGTGGCGCAACCGGCCGCACGTCCGCGGTCTGCATGTGCCCTTCCCCGACCCTGTCGAGGTCTCGCGCGGGATGGAGCGGTTCCGTCGCGAGGACATCGTTGAGTGGCTGGAGCGCACTGGCCGGGGTAACAACCCCGAGGCGAAACTCGACGCACCAGCGTTGAGCGTGCCCGATGACGTGCCCCTGGATGAACTCGTCACGTGGCTCTGCCTCGCGGTGTTGACGAGGGAGGAACTGGCGGACACGACAGCGGAGAACCGCATCACCCTGGCGCGCGGTGTCGATCCCGACGACCGGGTGCTGTTCCGGGAGGTGAAGGCTTCCGTGCCGGCAGTCTGCACGCTGCGGTTCATCGACGACCTGGTTGAGGCGTCGTATGGCCCGCGCGAGGCACTCGACTGGTTGGAACAAGGAAGGGCCGCGCGAACGCTGGGCACTCGTGATCTCACCTCCGAGGCAGTCGACCTCATCCACGCCGTCGCCGAAGCCTGCGCCCTCCACCTCGACCCCGAGGGCGTGCCGCTCGTGCACATCGGTCCGGCGTCGAGCGTGACGCTCGCGCTTGCCGACGCCTTCACCCATCTCGTGATGCCCGGCGGCACTCCGGAGTTGCGGGACATCAGACGTAGGGCGGCGATTCGCGAGATTGAGACCGTCGACGACGCGGCAGGCCCTGGCGTCCGAGTGTTGTCGGCCATCGGCAGGCCCGCCGACGAGGTGCTTGACCTGGTCGACAACCTCGTGCTCGATCTCGGTGAGGGTGAACTCGCGATCATCATCGGCCCGGCTGGCGTCCTGTGCGACGAGCTACAGGGAGAGCGGGAGCGGCACCGAGCGCAGACTCTCCGCTCGGAGAGCCTCGCCGTCGCGCTGCGCCTTCCTCGGGGAATGTGGCGTGAGGCGCACCGACAGGCGCTGGGCCTGTGGATCTGCGCGACCGGAGGGTCCATGCAACGGCCGCTGGTCGCCGACTTGGCCGCGTTCACCCGAGACGAACTGGACCTCGGCGACCTCGCCTCCGACATGACCGGCGCGTTGGCTGCCGCGCGAGGTCGTGCCTTCCGCTACCTTCGCCCACACGACCTCCCGCCGATCCTGAGTGCCCGCACTGTCGTCGTACCCCGTGGGGTGCGAGCACTGCAGCTCGCGACGATGGAGATCGAGCGGCACCTCGCCGTCATCAACGCGGCCACCCTAGTGACGAGCGAGCCGATCCAGCCTTTCGACGTGCTGGCCGAACGCGCCCCCGGCGCAATGTTGCTGCGCCGACGGTCGCTGGGCGAATTGAAAGACTTGGGGCACGTGCGAGTGGTCCGTGGCAGCCGGATTGACCACAGTCACGACAATCCTGGTGGCTCGGTCACGGTCCTGTCCGCGACCGAGCCACATGGCACTGCGCACCTCGACCCGTTCGATGCTGCGCGGCTCTACCCGCGCGCCGTCCGAACAGATCCGGGGGATGTGGTGTTCGCGGAACGGCCACGCCCGATCGCGAGAGTCGACGACCACGGCGGATCACTGGTGGCCTCCCCGTCGAAGATCCTTCGGATCAGTTCGCAGGCAGGAATCGGCCCCCACGCAGTCGCGGCGATCATCAATCGGCTGCCGAACGAGCCAACCGAGTGGCAGACCTGGAACGTGCCGATTCTCGACACCTCCGAGGTGGAGCGGCTGGAAGAGGCGCTTCTCGCCGCGGTGAACCACGAGACCACCCTGCGGCGGCACCTGGACGCAACACGGGATCTCGTCACCGCCATGATCGACGGAGTCGCCGCAGGCGCGGTGGCCCTCACCACGCGGACAAAGCAGTAGGAAGGACAGGCAGCATGCCTCCCCGCACGAAGAAGGACCCGTCGGCACCATCGACGATGAAGGAGCTGAAGGACACGCTCTGGAAAGCTGCCGACCGGCTCCGCGGCTCGCTGTCCGCGAACCAGTACAAGGACGTCATCCTCGGCCTGGTGTTCCTCAAGTACGTCTCGGACGCCTATGACGAACGCCGCGAAGCCATCCGCACCGACCTGACGGCACAGGACTACGACGAAGAGCAGATCGCCGACCTGATCGACGACCCCGAGGAGTATCAGGGATACGGGGTGTTCGTCGTACCGGAGGCCGCACGCTGGTCCTACCTGGCCGAACACGCCAAGGGCCTGCCCGCTTCCGGCGCCGAGCCAGCCAGGACGATCGGCTGGCTCATCGACAACGCGATGGACATCGTCATGCGCGCGAACCCGACGCTGCAAGGGACACTGCCCCGCCTCTACAACAAGGACAACATCGACCAGCGCCGCCTCGGCGAGCTGATCGATCTGTTCAACAGCGCGAAGTTCAGCCGCCAGGGCGAGCACCGCGCCCGCGACCTCATGGGCGAGGTCTACGAGTACTTCCTCGGCAACTTCGCGCGATCGGAAGGCAAGCGGGGCGGCGAGTTCTTCACCCCGCCCAGCGTTGTTCGGGTAATCGTCGAGGTATTGGAGCCCTCGCGCGGCCGTGTGTACGACCCGTGCTGTGGCTCGGGTGGCATGTTCGTGCAGACCGAGAAGTTCATCTACGAACACAACGGTGACCCGAAGGACATCGCCATCTACGGCCAGGAAAGCCTGGAGGAGACCTGGCGGATGGCGAAGATGAACCTCGCCATCCACGGCATCGACAACAAGGGCCTCGGGGCGCGATGGGGCGACACCTTCGCCCGCGACCAGCACGCGGACGTACAGATGGACTACGTGATGGCCAACCCGCCGTTCAACATCAAGCACTGGTCCCGCAACACCGAAGACCCCCGCTGGAAGTTCGGCGTCCCGCCAGCCAACAACGCCAACTACGCCTGGATTCAGCACATCCTGTACAAAATCGCCCCCGGCGGCAGCGCTGGCGTAGTCATGGCCAACGGCTCGATGTCGTCGAACACCAACGGCGAAGGCGCCATCCGCGCCCAGGTCGTCGAGGCCGACCTCGTCTCCTGCATGGTCGCGCTGCCGACGCAGCTGTTCCGCAGCACCGGCATCCCGGTCTGCGTCTGGTTCTTCGCCAAGGACAAGCGCGCCGGCAAGCACGGGGCTGTTGACCGATCGGGCCAGGTGCTGTTCATCGACGCCCGCGAACTCGGCTACATGGTCGACCGCGCTGAACGCGCACTGGCGAACGAGGACATCGCCAAGATCGCCGACACGTATCACGCCTGGCGCGGTACCCGATCCGCCGCACAGAAGAACCTGACCTACGAGGACGTCCCCGGCTTCTGCAAGTCCGTCGGTCTACCCGACATCAAGGCTGCCGACTACGCCCTAACCCCGGGCCGCTATGTCGGCGCTGCCGAAGTCGAAGACGACGACGAACCTATCGATGACAAGATCCGACGGCTGACCAAGGAACTACTGTCAGCATTTGACGAGTCCGCCCGCTTGGAGAAAGTCGTCCGCGAGCAACTGGAGCGGTTGACGTGATTGAAAATTTGCTCTTGAAAGACCTGCTGATCGACACGAGAGACGGCGACTGGGGGCTCGACACTGAAGTTGACGAGCACGAGCCCCATTACGTCATTCGTGGTGCCGATTTTCCGGACGCGCGCAAGCTCGTAGTCGAAGGTGTGCCACTTCGGTATCTTCCTGCTCGCACGGTGCATCGACGCGTCCTGCAGCCTGACGACATTCTACTAGAAACAGCGGGGGGGACGCGCGACCGCCCGACTGGTCGTACACTTCTGGTAACCGAAAAGCTCCTTAGCAAATTTGATCATCCCGTAATTGGCGCGAGCTTCACTCGATTCCTGCGCGCCGATCCGAAAATGGTCTACCCGAGGTACCTGTTCTGGCATCTCCAGGCAATGTACGAAAACGGAGAAACGTTTGAGTTTCAGGTACAGCACACAGGGGTTGCGCGTTTTCAATACACGACTTTTGCAAAAACCAAATGCATTGCTATTCCCAACTTTGGACAGCAGCGGGCGATTGCAGATGTTCTCGGGGTGCTGGACGACAAGATCGCCGTAAATGGTCAACTCGTCACCGCCGTCGACGAGTATCTGAGCAGTGAGTTTAAACGGTTGTGTGCGGGCGCAGCACTCGGCGCACTCCGAGACATCGCCTCGGTGAGCACTGCTGTCGCTCGCCCCGTGACCAACGGCCAGTTGCGCTACCTGGACATCTCAACGATTTCGAACGGAGGCTACGACTTCCCTGCCGTCACTGACTGGGAAAAAGCACCGGGCCGTGCCCGACGTGTGGTGAGGCCAGGTGACACAGTGTGGTCAACCGTGCGTCCTAACCGTAGGTCACATGCCCTCATAATGGACGACGACCCTCTCTTGGTGGGTTCGACAGGGCTTGCTGTGCTAACCCCGAAGAAGGGACGAATCGCTTGCACCTATGAAAGCGCCCGACGGGAGGAGTTTGTCCAGTACCTGGAAGGGGTCGCGGAGGGCAGCGCATATCCCGCTGTTCGCGCGGAACGGTTTAATGAAGCCCCAGTCCCAGCGTTGCGCGATGACCAGTGGGACCACTTCGAATCGATCGCGCTGCCGCTGCGGAGGCGGTCGCATGCGGCGACAGTAGAAAACCGGTCGCTGACGGCCACACGCGACGAGCTGTTGCCGTTGCTTATGTCCGGAAAGATCCGTGCGCGTGAGGCTGAAAAGGTCGCGGAGGGGGTTGTGTGATGGTGGGGCAGCCGGGGTTCAGTGAGGCGGAGTGGGAAGGTGTCGCGCTAGAGACGCTGGCCGAGCAGGAGTGGCAGTCACTCCCAGGGGCCACCATCGCGCCGGGCGCTGAGAACGGTAGGGCGTCGTGGGATGACATCGTGCTTCCTGGGCGGATGCTGGCGAAGATGCGGGAGCTGAACCCGCAGGTGCCGGCGGAATACCTGGAGCAGGCGCTGGCGGAGATCATTCAGCCGACCTCGCAAGACGCGATCGCCGAGAACTACCGGCTGCACCAGATCTGCACTCAGGGCTACCGCGGGATCAGCTACATCGACGCTGATGGCGTCGAGCAGAATCCGACCATCCGGCTGGTCAGCCACCAGGTCGGCGACAACGAGCTGCTCGCGGTCAACCAGGTCACCGTCCGCACCGCAGAGGTCGAGCGCCGCTTCGATGTGGTGCTCTACCTCAACGGCATGCCGGTCGCGGTCTTCGAACTTAAGCAGGCGGGAGCGGCCAAGGCCAATCTGGATGCGGCACATGCCCAGCTGGCGACGTACCTGCGTGAGTTCCCGATGGCGTTCCGGTTCACCGTGGTGACCGTGATCAGCGACGGGATCACCGCCCGATACGGCACGCCTTTCACGCCGCTGAACCACTACTCGCCGTGGAATGTCGATGACGACGGCAAGCCGGTGAAGCTCGGCGAACCGCTCGATGACGTGCACCTCGGCACCGAGCTTGAGTTCCTGATCGAGGGCGTGTTCAACCCGGAGCGGTTCCTCCAGTTGCAGCGGAACTTCACCGCGTTCGACGGCGGGGCCGAGGGGTACGCGAAGCGGATCGCGAAACCGCACCAGTACTTCGCGGTCACCAAAGCAGTTGGGTCGACGGTCGCCGCTGTGGGGAGCAACGGCAAGGCTGGGGTCGTGTGGCACACCCAGGGGTCGGGCAAGTCGATGGAGATGGAGCTGTATGCCCACCTTGTCGCCACGCAGCCCAAGCTCAAGAACCCGACCATCATCGTCGTAACCGACCGCAAGGAGTTGGACGGGCAGCTGTACGAGGCGTTCAACCGGTCCCGTCTGCTGAGCGAGTCTCCGATCAAGGTGACGACCCGCGCGGAACTGCGTGAGGAACTGGCTAACCGGGCGACGGGCGGCATCTACTTCACCACGCTCCAGAAGTTCGGTCTCAGCAAGGCCGAGAAGGACGCCGGGCTGGATCATCCGCTGTTGTCGGACCGCCGCAACATCATCGTCATCGCCGACGAGGCCCACCGCAGCCACTACGACGACCTCAATGGTTATGCCCGCCACCTCAAGGACGCGTTGCCCAACGCCGCGCTGATCGCGTTCACCGGGACGCCGATCTCCTTCGACGACCGCAACACCCGAGAGGTGTTCGGTGACTACATCGACATCTACGACCTCACCCGTGCGGTCGATGACGGTGCCACGGTCCCGGTCTACTTCGAGCCATGCCTGATCAAGGTCGGGTTGACCAAGGACGTCAGCGAAGAAGACCTCGATCGTGCCGCGGACGAGGCCACTCTCGGACTTGACGAGGTGGAACGCGCCAAGATCGAGAAGTCCGTCGCCGTGATCAACGCCGTGTACGGGGCTCCCGCACGGTTGGCGGCATTGGCTGCCGACATTGTCCAGCACTGGGAGACCCGCTCGGAGCAGATGCACAAGTTCATCGGCTCCCCCGGCAAGGCGTTCATCGTGGGCGCGACCCGAGAGATCTGCGCCCACCTCTACGACGAGATCGTCAAGCTCAAGCCGGACTGGCACAACGACGCCGTCGACAAGGGCGTGGTCAAGGTCGTCTACTCCGGCTCGGCCCAAGATGCCATGCCTGTGGCCAAGCACGTCCGGCGTGATGGACAGAACAAGGTCATCCAGAAGCGGCTCCGTGACGCGGACGACGAGCTTCAGATCGTCCTGGTCAAGGACATGATGCTCACCGGTTTCGACGCACCGCCGCTGCACACGCTGTACCTCGACCGCCCCCTCAAGGGCGCGCTGCTGATGCAGACCCTGGCACGGGTGAACCGCACCTTCCGCGGCAAGCCGGACGGGCTGCTCGTCGCCTACGCGCCCCTGGCGGACAACCTCAACAAGGCACTCGCCGAGTACACCGACACCGACCAGGCCAAAAAGCCGGTCGGCAAGAACATCGACGAGGCCGTCGATCTCACCAGCACGCTCATCACCTCCCTCGACGAGCTGTGCGCAGGCTACCCGTGGCGGACCAAACTTGATGGCGGCCAGAAGAGCTGGGTCAAGGCCGCCTACGGGCTCACCAACTACCTGCGATCCCCCACCACCCCTGGCAACCAGGTGCCGGAAGGCGAGGAAAAGCTCGGCGACCGCTTCCGCAAGCTGGCCAACCAACTGGCCCGTGCGTGGGCGCTGTGTTCTGGCAACCAGACTCTCGAACACCTCCGCGTCACGGCGAGGTTCTACGAAGAAGTCCGCGTGTGGATGGGCAAGTTCGACGCCCAACAGCGGCAGGCCGAGGGTAAGCCCGTGCCGGAGGAGATCCAGCGGATGCTCTCCGCGCTGGTGGCCACCTCAACCGCGTCCGGTGAGATCATCGACATCTACGACGCCGCCGGCTTGCCGAAGCCGTCGCTGTCCGACCTGGGGCCGGAGTTCCAGCTCAAGGCCCAATCGGCGTCGAACCCGCACCTCGCCATCGAAGCGTTGCGCGCGCTGCTGGTTGAGGAGTCGGATCACATCACGCGGCACAACCTCGTGCGTCAGCGGGCGTTCTCTGAGCGGATTGCCGAGCTGATGCGCAAGTACACCAACCAGCAGCTCACCTCGGCTGAGGTGATCGCCGAGCTCATCGAACTGGCCAAGGAAGTCGCCGCGGAGGGCAACCGCGGCGGGCGCTTCGATCCGCCCCTGTCCCACGACGAGTTGGCGTTCTACGACGCGGTCAGCACCAACGAGTCCGCCGTTGAACTCCAGGGCGACGATGTGCTTGCCCAGATCGCACGCGAACTGGTGGCGGTCATGCGACGCGACGTCAAGACCGACTGGACGGTGCGAGACGATGTGCGCGCTAAGCTCCGATCGTCGATCAAACGGCTGCTCGTGAAGTACAAGTACCCGCCGGACAAGCAGCCCGAAGCCATCAGACTCGTGATCGAGCAGATGGAGGCAATGGCACCGCGCTACGTTTCGAAAGACGGACGCAGGAATGACGGCTTGTCGTCGGACTCCAGGGCGTGATCCAAGCGCTATTCTCTTTTTGCTAGGCAGTTTCTGTTCTATTTCATATATAGGTTAATGAACCGCATCGGGAGACTTGGAGGTTCCGAAGCTATGGGAGAATGGATCCGTGCCCGCACCCAAGAAGTACCCCGACGAACTGCGTGACCGCGCTGTCCGACTAGTGTTCCAGATCCGCGAAGAACGCGGCGGCGGTTACGGGGTGATCCCTGAGGTGGCCCGCCGACTAGTGTTCTGAGTCGGTAATTCGTTGGCAGTAGGCGGCGAGTGTGTTGAGGATGTCGTCGGCTGCTTTGGTCCAGACGAAGGGCTTGGGGTCCGCGTTCCATTCGTTGATCCAGCGGCGGACGTCGGCT
>NZ_KB894406.1 GCF_000374445.1 Actinokineospora enzanensis DSM 44649
GCCCACCCGCCCTGATTCACCAGCCCACCCGCCCGCCCGAGAAGGGATGTACCCGGCGTGACCCGTCGCCCGGTCGACCACACCCACGCCCCCGTCGTGGGCTACACCGACCGCCTCTCGGCCCGGCCGGGGGAGCGGATCACCGTGCACGCCAGCTCCACGGAGCCGGACGTGCGGGTGCGGCTGCTGCTGATCGACCACGACGGCACCGCGCCCGTCCGGGTGCCGGTCGCCGCCGACCTGCCGGAGCGGATCACCGTGCCGCACCGCGACCTGGACCACGGGTCCTACGGCGAGGTGGCCGACCCGCCCGCGTTCGCCGGGGCGACCACGTTCGCGGTGTGGGTGTGGCCGACCCGTCCCGGCCAGGGCCGGGAGGGCCTGCTCACCCAGGCGGGCGTTGCCGAGCTCGGCCTGGACGAGCGGGGCAGGCCGGAGTTCGTCGCGCACACCGACGACGGCGCGGTCACCGTGACCGCCTCCGCGCCGGTGTACGCCCGCCGCTGGTACCTGCTCACCGGCTCGTACTCCGAGCGCGGCGCCCGGCTGGAGGTACGCCCCGGCGACCCGCTGGCCGAGGAGAAGGCGTCCACGGTCGTGGTCGCGCCGCCGCGCGGCACCCTGGGCACCGCCGACACCTCGCTGGTGTTCGCCGCCCGCCGGGTCGACGGCGTGATCGTGGACAACCACGACGGCAAGCTCAGCGCCCCCTGCCTGTTCGACCGCGCGCTGGACGCCGCCCAGGTGGCCGAGCTGGCCGCGGACACCACCGGCGCCTGGCACCGCGGTGCCGCCGCGCAGTGGGACCTGGCCCAGGACATCGGCGGCGACCAGCTGCTCGACCTGGTCGACGGCAGGCACGGCACGCTGCACAACGGACCGCTGCGCGGCGTCACCGCGCACGACTGGTCCGGCGACGTGCTGGACTGGCGGTTCGCCGACACCGGCTACGGCGCCGTGCACTTCCACGCCAGTGACCTGCACGACGCGGGCTGGGACCCGGTGCTGTCCGTCGACCTGCCCGACGACCTGCCCACCGGCTGCTACGCCGTCGAGCTGGCCTCGGCCGCGGGCGTCGACCGGCTGCCGTTCTTCGTGCGCCCCGCCGAGGGCGCCACCAAGGCCCCGCTGGCGTTCCTGGTGCCGACGCTGAGCTACCTCGCGTACGCGCTGGAACACGTGTACATGCCGTTCCTGCCAGAGGACCCGGCCGAGGTCGCCGCCCCGTTCGCCCGCGCCAACCAGCTGCACAGCCTCTACGACCGGCACAGCGACGGCAGCGGCGCGGCCACCGCGTCCCTGCACCGCCCGCTGCTTGGCATGCGCGACGACCACGTCTTCCGGCACGCGAGCGGCCCGCACCAGTACAGCGAGGACCTGCACCTGGTCGGCTGGCTGGGCCGCCAGGGCATCCACTTCGACATCATCACCGACCACGACCTGCACCGCGAGGGCGCGGCGGCCCTGGCGGGCTACCGGGGCGTGTTCACCGGCAGCCACCCCGAGTACTGGACCGGCACCATGCTCGACGCGGTCACCGGGCACCTGCACGGCGGCGGCGCGCTCGCCTACCTCGGCGGCAACGGCGCCTACTGGGTGACCGCCGTGCACCCGCGCAAGCCGCACATCGCCGAGCTGCGCCGCGGCTACGCGGGCGTGCGCATGTGGGAGAGCGAGCCCGGCGAGCTGACCCTGGCCTGCACCGGCGAGCCCGGCGGACTGTGGTCCGAGCGCGGCCGCTCGCCGCACCGCCTGTTCGGCATCGGCACCACCGCCGCGGGCCTGACCACCGGCGGCCCGTACGACATCCTCGCCAAGACCGGCGACGCCGAGATCGACGCCCTGCTGCAGGGCATCGACCGGGGCGAGCCGCTCGGCGCGTTCGGCGCCCTGCTCGGCGGCGCGTCCTCGTTCGAGACCGACGGGATCAACCCGCTGCTGGGCAGCCCGCCCGGTATCCGGCTGATCGGTCGGGCCCTGCTCGGCGAGGCCTACATGTCGGCCGACACCGGCCCGACCACGCCGCACCCCCTGTCCGACCCGGTGGACCACCGCCGGTCTGATCTGACCCTTCTGGACACCCCCGGCGGCGGCACCGTGTTCGCCGTCGGGTCGATCGGCTGGTGTGCGGCGCTGTCGCACCGCGGGGATGCCAACGACGTGTCCCGGCTCACCGCGGCCGTCCTGCGCTCGTTCAGCTCCGATCGGTATGGAAAGGAGCGCTAGATGCCACTGCACCCCGAGGCGCGGGCCGTCATCGCGGCCACCGACGCCGCAGGCGGTCTGATCCCCGAGGGCGTCCCGGCCGCGGAGATGCGGGCCACCTTCGCCGCGAGCTGGACCATGCCGGACAACCTGGAGCCGGTCGGCCGCGTCCACGAACGCACCATCCCCGGCCCGGCAGGCGAGCTGGTCGTGCGGGTGTACGAGCCGACCGGCGAGGGCCCGTTCCCTGGCCTGGTCTGGTTCCACGGCGGCGGTTGGGTCATCGGCTCGCTGGTCGAGAACGAGGCCGCCTGCCGCACCCTGTGCCGCGAGGCGGAGACCGTGGTGGTGTCGGTGGACTACCGGCTGGCCCCGGAGCACCCGTTCCCGGCCGCCGCCGACGACGCCTACGCCGCGATCACCTGGGTGCAGGAGCATGGCGCCGAGCTGGGCATCGACACCGAGCGGGTGGCCGTGGCGGGGGAGAGCGCCGGCGCGAACCTGGCCGCGGTCGGCTGTCTGATGATCAAGGACCGGGGTGGTCGGCAGCCGCTGCTGCAGGTCATGGCCTGTCCGGTGATCGCCCCACCGGACGACCGGCCGTCCTACCTGGACTTCGCCACCGGCCACTTCCTGACCAGGTCGAGCATGGAGTGGTTCTTCGAGCAGTACGCCAGGGACAAGTCCGACCTGGACAACCCGTACCTGAACCCGCTCGCCGCGCCCGACCTGTCCGACTTACCCCCGGCCCTGGTCATGACCGCCGAGTACGACGTCCTGCGCGACGAGGGCGAGGAGTACGCCCACCGGCTGATGGACGCCGGTGTCCCCACCGAACTGGTGCGCTACCACGGCCAGATCCACGGCTTCTTCGCCCTCCTGGTCGACCAGCTCAGCATCTCCGGCATCGCCCACCAGCGCGCCGTCAACTCGCTGCGCAAGGCGTTCACCGCCGGACTGGAGCCCGCCGCCGACGCAGTGGACACGACCGGTCACTGACCGTCGCGATCATTGATCGCGCGGGAACGACCGTTGACCCGCAGCGCACTCCTGTGGTGCGCCGCGGGTGCTTTTCGTGCCGGTCCTATTGCCCGCTTCCGCGCGCCCCTCGTAAGTTCTCCTGGCTTACGTGGGCGAGGAGGGGACGATGGACCCGTCGATGGTGGCCTCCGCGGTGCGGATCGGGGCCGCCCTGGGCAGCAGTTCCGAGGTCGAGTGGGACGAGGTCTTCGACGCCCTGGTCGGCACCGTCCCGGACACCTGCGCCGCCCAGATCACCGGCTGGGACCCGGTGGCCCACCGCTTCGTCATCCTCGCCGAGCGCGGCTACAGCCGGTCCATCTCGCAGGACCTGGCCTACGAGCTGCCGCGCACCCGCTGGGGCGGCCAGCTGTTCGACTCGACCGTGCCGTTGCTGATGGACGACGCCCCGCACAACTTCCGGGATTCCCCGCACTACCAAGAGAACCTGCGCCCGGCGGGCCTGGAGGACGGTCTCTCGGCCGCCTTGCGGCTCGGCCCGCACCGGATCGTCGGCATGCTGCACCTCAACGCCTCGGTGGCGGGCTCCTTCGGCGAGCGGACCCGTACGTTCGTCAACGAGCTGGAGAAGGTGCTGGCCCGACGCGTCGACCCGATGCGCTCGCCCCGCTTCGAGGCCTGGTTCGGTCCGGAGTGGACGGCCAGCAGGCTGGTCCCCGGCGGCACGCCGTTGCCGTTGGGCGACCGGGATCCCTCCCCGTTGGTCGACGACCCGACGATCAACCTGCTGGGCGCGGCCTTCAACGAGCTGTCCGCGGGCATGGTCGCCTTCCTCTGGCCCGGCCCGGACGGCTGGTACCGGGTCCGGCTGCTGAAGATCACGGACGGCGTGCGCAGCGGGATCATCCTCGCCACCGCCCCGTACGCCAACGCCATGGGCCTCACCGCCCGCGAGGTGGACGTGGCCACCGGGATCGTCGCGGGCCTGAGCAACCAGGCGATCGCCGAGAGCCTCGTCGTCAGCCGCCGCACCGTGGAGACCTACGTGGAACGCCTGCTGGGCAAGCTCGACTGCCAGTCCAGGGGCGAGGCGGCGGGCGTGGCCGCGCGCGCGGGCATCATCCGCCCGCACCCCACCGGCGGCGTCGGCGACCTGCACCGGCTGACCCGGGGCGCCGACCCGCAGTGGCCGTGAACCCCGGGTTCGGGGCACTGGTCAGGAACCGCCGACTTCCCGCAACCGTCGCGACAGGAATCCCCGTTCCGCCTCGACCACGCTGAGGTCCAGCGCCCGCCGGTACTCGGCCGCGGCGCGCGGGAGATCCCCCAGCCTGCGCAGGAAGTCGCCGCGGGTCGAGTGGAAGTAGCGGTACCCGTCCAGGTCGAGCCCGTCCAACACGGCCAGGCCCGCCTCGGGCCCGGACAGCTCCGCCACCGCGACGGCCCGGTTCAGCTCCACCACCGGCGAGCCGGTCAACTCGCCCAGCCGCGCGTACAGCGTGGCGACCGCGCCCCAGTCGATCACCGGATCCGTCTGCGCCGCGGCGATCGCCGCCTGCACCGCGTAGACCCCGCGCGCTCCCCGCCGCAGCGCCGTGTCCAGCAACGCCCGGCCTTCCTCGATCTCCGCCGAGTCCCACAGCTCGCGGTCCTGTTCGTCGAGGGGCACGAACACGCCGTCCCGGACCCGCGCCCGCTTCCGCGAGTCGTGCAGCAGCATCAACGCCAGCAACGCGGCCGCCTCCGGGCCGTCCACCACCCCGCACAGCGTCCGCGCCAGGTGGATCGCCTCGGCGGAGAGCTCGACCCGCCCGTCCCCATAGCCCTGGTTGAAGATCAGGTAGAGCACGGCGAACACCCCGGGCAGCCGGGTGACGGGATCGGCCCCGGCCAGCCCTTCCACGCGGATCCGCGCCCGAGCCCGGGACAGCCGCCGCTTCATGGTCTCCTCGGCGACCAGGAACGCCCGCGCGACCTCGGCCGTGGACAGCCCGCCCAGCGACCGCAACGTCAACGCCACCTGCGACTCCACCGGCAGCACCGGGTGGCAGCACATCAGCATCAGGTCCAGCTGCTCGTACGGCACGACCTCCGCAGGCCGCCACGACCGGATTTTCTCCGCCAGCACCTTTTCCCGCCGCAGCCGGTCGACGGCCCGGTTCCGCCCGGTCACCACCAACCACCCGCGCGGGTTCTCCGGCACCCCTTCGCGTTCCCACCGCCCGGCCGCGATGGCGAATGCCTCCTGCGCCGCCTCCTCGGCGAGATCCGCGTTCCCGAGCGTTTTCGCCAACGACGCCAGCACCCGAGGCCACTCCGCCCGGAAAACGGCCTCGACATCCATCAGTGCGTCACCACCGCCCGGACCTCCACGCTGCCGCCGAGCCGCACGGCCGGGAACCGGCCCGCCAGCTCCAGCGCGGCCGCCAGGTCCGGCACGTCGACCAGGTAGAAACCGCCCAGGATCTCCTTGGTGTCGGCGAACGGCCCGTCGATGACGAGCCGTTCGCCGTCCCGCAGCCGCACCGTCGCGGCCGTGTCGGCCTGGGCCAGCCGTTCGGCCGACAGGACCCGCTCGTCGGCCAGGAACGCCACGTACTCCGCGGTGATCGCGGCCCGCTCCGCCGCGTCCAGGTCGGCATAGGCGCCGACCCGCTCGTTGATCAGCAGCGCGTACCGCAATTCCCTACCTCATTTCCGCAGGTACACCGACCGCACAGCCTGCCCCACCTGCTCGGCCCGCACCAGCTCCAGGTCGGGCGCCGCGTCGGCGAACAACCGCCGCCCCTGCCCGGCGACGCTGGGGAACACCAGCAGCCGGTACTCGTCCACCAGGTCCCGCAGCTGCTCGACGATCCCGACACTGCCCGCGATCACGATGTCCCGGGACTCTGCTTTCACCGCGTCGACCAGATCGCCCTTGACCTGCGCCGAGTTCACCCACCGGGTGATGTCCACGTCCGAACGGGACACCACCAGCTTGTCCATCCCGTTCATCCGCCGCGAGAAGTCGTCGTCCCGGCCCGGCCAGACGCCCGCGAACAACTCCCACGTGACCCGTCCGAGCAGCAGCACCCCGTCGTCCATCAGCGGCCCGAGCGCGAACTTGTCACCCGCCACCGAGTCGGGCCCGTGCCGGAACGCCCACCCGCCCCACGGCGTCCCACCCCGCCCATCCGGGTCCTCGACCACCCCGTCCACCGTCACGAACTCGATGACCACAACGCGCCCCATGGCGACTCCTTCCGACACCACGGAACGAACGGCCCGGACGATCGGGGACACCCGATTGATGTGTCCCCGATCACACCTGACGGGCTCTCGTCGGCCGCTACCGGCTAATCCGGTCCGCCGTCCCGTGCCCGCATCGTGCGGCGGGTGAAGTCGACCAGCCGGAATACCGCGCCGGTGGGCGCGCCCAGTATTCGTATCGGATTCTTCGAGTCCCGGACCCCGAATGTCGAAAGCTCCACGCACTTCCCGGACTCGCAGTGACTACCTTTCCGCCAACTGACGGATTCCGCGCCTGCCACCAATACCCCTCGTCCCGTTCTCGCCGATCGGAGCCATGCCAGCCGATTGTTCCGAACCCTTCCCGGCGACGAATCCGCTGCACGGGTGGCCGCATTTCCCGAAAGGGCTAGCCCGCGCGCGGCAAGGTGGACCCTCGCTACGCTTGGTAGCTCCTCGGTTTCGGTGTGTCCTATCGGTGGGGTGACGGCCCCGGAGGCGCACCGCCAGTACTCCACGCTGAGTGCGTGGTACTTTTCGCGGCACCCACTGCGGCCTGCAAACTGACGTGTGTCACGCTGCCGAGTGCCACACGTTCGGTGTGGGCAGCGGCACGGAAGGAGGACTCGACCTTGACTCTCACCCGGGATCCCTGGGTCGTCCGCAGGCTCGGCGGTCGTCGCCTCCGCGCGCTCCGCGAGGAGCTCGACCACACCCAGCAGGAGGTGGCGGCCGCGATGGAATGGTCGCTGTCCAAGGTGCTCCGGATCGAGGCCGGGACGCACGGCGTGTCGGTCACCGACGTGCGCGCCCTGCTCGGGCACTACGGGATCACCGACCCGACGCAGGTCGACCCGCACCTGGAAGCCGCCCGCGCGGGCCGCGGCATCCCCTGGTACGAGCCCTACCGCGACGTGCTGACCCCGTCCGTGCGCAAGGTCCTCGGCTACGAGTCGGCCTGTGCCCGGATCCGGCAGGTCAACCCCGTGCACATCCCCGGTCCATTGCAGACCGCGGGCTACGCGCGCGAGCAGCTCCGCCCGTACTTCAGCGACGCCCAGCTCGACCTGGCCGTCGAGGCCCGGGTCGAACGCAGACGGCGCCTGGTGGAGGACGGCGGTCCGGAGCTGACCGTGGTGATCGACGAGAGCGCCATCCGCCGGGTGGTCGGCGGCCGCGAGGTCATGCGCGAACAGCTGGAATCGCTGTTGGCGCGGGACGCGCGAGTCCGGATCCGGGTGATCCCGTTCGCCCGTGGCTGGCATTTCGGCCTGGAGGGCGCGTTCATCCTGCTCGACCTGGCGGACGACCCGCCGATGCCCAGGGAAACCGTGCTCTACCTGGAACAGGCCGACCGCGACTTCTTCGCGGGGGACGACACCGACCTGGTGAGCGATCACGAACGGAAGTGGCAACAGGTGCTGGAGCCTGCGCTGTCGGAAGCGGAAACGCGCGACCTCATCACCGAACAGCTGCGAATACTGGGGGAGTCGTGATCCGCGTCGTCGTCCGGAATCCTAGGTCAAACGGAGCATGGCCCCATGGGCGAGAGCACTGCCAACCCACCCACTCCTGATCCCGGTCCACCCGCCGAGAAGACAAAGCCGGCACGGGCACCGCAAGAGGCGGAGTACACCCCGAGAAGTGGTGTCCTCCAGCAGTACATCGACCTCGCTCGCGCCATGGTGGAGTCGAAGACCCGGAAGTCGTGGGTCGTTCTCCTCACGTTGCTCGTGCTAGCCCTCGCCGTGCCGGCGCTCGTCATCATCATGGCGCTCAAGGTCCCGGACAAGCTCGCCGGCGAGCCGTGGGCGCTCGCAGGCGTGACTGGGCTCGGTGGTGTGGCCACCACCGCGAAGCTGTACTGGAGTCGACGGCGCAAGTAGCGCCCGGTTGGCCGCCCACGCCAGCAGGAGCCGCGACCGCTGCCGCAGTGTCCCGGCGAACCAGCCTGCCCCGATGGCGACCGCCACCGCAACCACGAACGGGAGAAAGGACGACACGGGTGTCCCGGCGACCGCGTCCGCGGTGAGGATGCCGCTCGCCAGCGCGACGAACCCGGCGGCGATCCCGAAGACCAGGTGCCCGAGCACCACGGCCGGGCGCCTCGCGCTCATCACATCACGCATGGTCGTCAGCGCACACCAGTCTTGATCGGCATCGGGTCCCCCGCATCATGATCCATATCCGCCGCCCAGGCCACCCTGGTCGGCGAACTGGTCTGATTTCTGCCAAGCATAGCGGGCGGGCCCCAGCAAACGGGCCATGCTGTCGTCACCGGAACGGATGAAATCATCCCGGCGGCCGTGTGTGGACACGGCCGCCGGGACGGGTCACGCCACGAACTCGGTCAGCACCATGACCTTCGGCTCGGTCAGGTCGAGCATCGCCGACAGCACGCCCTCGCGCCCCACGCCGGAGTCCTTGACCCCGCCGTACGGCATCTGGTCGGCCCGGTAGGTCGGCACGTCGCCGATCACCACGCCGCCGACCTGCAGCTTCGCCGTCGCGTGCGCGGCGACCCGCAGGTCGTGGGTGAACACACCGGCCTGCAACCCGTACCGGGAGGTGTTCGCCGACGCGATCGCCTCGTCCACCGAGGTCACCTTCTGCACCACGATGACCGGCCCGAAGACCTCCTCGGTCACCACGGCACACGTCTCGGGCACGTCCGCCAGCACGACCGGCTCCAGCGTGTTGCCGTCGCCGCGGCCGCCGGTCAGCAGCGTCGCGCCGCGGGTGACCGCGTCGGTGACCCAGTCGGTGATGCGCCGCGCGGCGTCCCCGTTGATCAGCGGCCCGACGTGCGTGTCCTCGTCGGCCGGGTTACCGGTGCCGAGCGAGCGCACGTGCGAGACCAGCGCGGGCACGAACTTCTCGTAGACGTCCGCGTGCACGTAGACCCGCTGCACCGACACGCACGACTGCCCGGCCTGGTGCGTCCCGAACGTCGCGACGCGCTGCGCCGCGTCATCGATGTCGTGCCAGTCCGGGCACACGATGACCGGGGCGTTGCCACCCAGCTCAAGCAGCACGTGCTTGCGCGGGTTGGCGTCGTTGATCCGCCAGCCCACCGCGTCCGAGCCGGTGAACGAGATGACCGGCAGCCGCGGGTCCGGCGCCAGCTCGGCGATCTGTTCGTTGGTCATCGGCAGCACCGACCAGGAGCCCGCGGGCAGGTCGGTCTCGGCCAGCAGCTCGCCCAGCAGCAGCGCCGAGAGGGGAGTGGCGGGCGCGGGCTTGATGATGATCGGGCAGGCCGCGGCGATGGCCGGGGCCAGCTTGTGCGCGACCAGGTTCACCGGGAAGTTGAACGGGGTGATGCCCAGCACCGGCCCGCGCGGCACCTGCCGGACCAGCGCGACCCGGTTCTCCGCGCCCTGGTCGGTGTCCAGCCGCTGCACCGAGCCGGAGAATCGCCGGGCCTCCTCGGCACCCCACCGGAACGTACCGACCGCGCGCTGCACCTCGATCCGCGCCCAGCTGATCGGCTTGCCGGACTCGGCGGTGATCAGCGCCGCCACTTCCTCCAGCCGCTCCTCCAGCCGCCGCGACACATGGTCGAGCGCGTCCGCCCGCACATGCGCGGGCAGCGCCGCCACCTCGTCGCGGACGGCGACGGCCGCGGCCACCGCCTCCTCGATGTCGGCGGCGGTGGCGTTGCTGGTGACCCCGGCGACCGCGGCGTCATAGGGACTGCGCACGGTCACCGGGGAGTCCGAGGTGCGGGGCTTGCCCGCGACCCAGTACGGGATCGTCACTGGCCTACCTGTCCGTAGTGCATCCAGACACCCTTGATCTCGGTGTAGGCCTCGATCGCGTACGGGCCCATCTCGCGGCCGTGGCCGCTGGACTTGAACCCGCCCCACGGCGCGACGGCGTCCGGGATGCAGGGCATGTTCACGAACACGGCCCCGGCGCGGATGCCCTCGGTGAGCCGGTACGCGGTGCGCACGTCGTTGGTCCAGACCGCGGCACCCAGCCCGTAGGGGGAGTCGTTGACGCGGGCGAGCAGCTCGTCCTCGTCGTCGTAGTCGAGCACGGTCAGCACCGGCCCGAAGATCTCCTCGCGCACGATCGCCATGTCGTCGGCCACCCCGGCGAACACCGTCGGCCGGTAGAAGTTGCCCGCCGCCAGCTCGCCGTCGGCCCGCGACCCACCGGCCACCAGCTGCGCCCCCGCGTCCACGCCACCGCGCACGTACCGGTCGACGTGCGCCAGGTGCTCCGCGGTCACCAGCGGCCCCATCTGGGTGTCCTCGGCGAGACCGGGACCGAGCTTGAGCGCGTCCACGGCCTTGCCCAGCTTGGTGGCGAACTCGTCCACCCGGGACGAGTCGACGTAGAGCCGCGTGTAGGCGGCGCACACCTGACCGCTGTTGAGCAGACCGCCCATGACCGACCCGGCCACGGCAGCGTCGATGTCCGCGTCCCGCGCGATCACGGTCGGGGTCTTGCCACCCAGCTCCAGCGTGACCCGCTTCAGGTCGTGCGCCGACGCCGCCACGATGTCCTTGCCCACCGCGGTCGACCCGGTGAACGAGACCTTGTCGACCCCCGGGTGCCGCACGAGCGCCTTACCGGCCTCGGGCCCACCGGTGATCAGGTTGACCACACCCTTCGGCACCCCGGCCTGCTCACAGAGCCGCACCAGGTACGCCGCACTCAACGAGGTCTGCTCCGCAGGCTTCAACACCACGGTGTTCCCGCACGCCAACGCGGGCGCCAACTTCCACACCATGATCATCAACGGGAAGTTCCACGGCGCGATCAGCGCACACACACCCACCGGAACCCGCTGGTCGAACTGCAACGTCTCGGGGAACGAGACCCGCCGAACCGCCCCGTCGATCTTGGTGGTCCACCCGGCGAAGTACCGGAAATGCTCGATCGCCCCGGTGACACTGACCGCCTTGGCAATCCCCAGCGGCTGCCCCTGATCCCGAGTCTCAAGCGCCGCCAGTTCGTCCTGGTTCGCCTCCAACAGATCGGCGATCCGCCACAGAATGGTCGCCTTCTCGGTCGCGGGCACCTTCGCCCACCCATCGAGCGCCGCCCGCGCCGCCCCGACCGCAGCGTCGACCTCGGCCGCACCCGCGTCCACCAACGTGGCAATGGGCTCCCCGCTCGCCGGGTCGAGACTGGTGAACTCACCCGCACCGACCGGCCGAACCCACTCCCCGTCGATGTACAGACTCTCGGTGCGCATCGGCTCCCCTTCCTTGCCGCCACTGGACGAACGCGCAAGCAAGTGTCAGCCCCTCCCACCCCTCCGTGATTGCCTGTCAGCGCATGGCCATTGACCGGGCGTGCCCGACCGGGGACAGCCACCCGATGATCGGACCGATCATGGTCACTACAAGCAGTCACGAGGAGACGGACAGCACAAACACCCGACAACAGCCACACCGTACTGTCGCCGGGTTCCCGAGTCTCGTTGATCAGCGCGGGTCGACCGAGGAGGTCATCCGAAGCTCAGGCGACGTTCCGGTTCAACGAGGCAGCTTCGGCTCCACCAACGTGGCCAGCGTGTGCGCGGTCTCGCAGGCCTTGGCCTCGTCGACCCCGGTCGTCGCGACCACGGACACGGCGGACTTGGCCGTGACCTCCATGGTCACGGCGCAGTTCTTCGCGCCCAGTCCAGTGACCTGCACAGTGGTGCGGCCGCCGATGGGCGGGAGGTCCTTCAGGTCGTTGTAGTCGGGGATTTCCCGTACGCCGAAGTTCTCGAAGAAGGCCACATCGAAAAGGGTGGTGTAGTCGGTGCCGCGCAATTTCCATTGGCACCCTCGATACGAATTCGCCTTCACGGGCGCGCCGCTCTCCGAGAGGCCCAGTCGGGACCTGTCGGAATCGTTGAGCATCTTGCACGGATCGAGTCCGGCTAACGGGCTCTTCGGGGTCGTGGTCTTCGTCGTACGCGTCGATGTACCGGTGGTGCCCGCGCCGGTGGTGGGCTGCGGGTTCGGCTGTTCAGTGGGCGAACCGGGCGTGGAGGTCGAGCAAGCGGCCACGGCCGCGGTGAGGAGGACGGCGACGGTCGCACCAGTGATCACGCGCATGGTGTGTGTGGTGTCCTAGTGAGTCTTGAGCGAGTCGGCGGCGTCGCTGTCGGTGTGCTTGTAGTTCGCCATGGCGATCCGGATCGCGTCCTGCGCCTTGCCCAGGGACTCGCGCATCGCCATCATCTGCGTGACGAACCCCTGGCTGTCGGACGCCACCTGCACCATGAACGGTTTCAGGACCTCGGCGTTGTTGGTCGACCCCAGTCGCGGCTGCTGGGCGAGCAAACGCCACCCCGCCTGGTTCTCGTCGATCCAGTCGATCATGTTGCGGATGGCGGTGAGGAGGGCTTGACCACCCTGTTCGTTGACGGCGAAGCTGCCGCTCTGGGCAGCCTGCAGGAAGTCGGCCATGCCGGTGCCCACGGCTCCGGTGGGGCCGCGGCCTTCGTCGATGTACACGTCAACCTCCCCGAGTCCCCACCATCCTATCGGCGGGGTCGGCCGATGTCCGGGGATCCCGGGAACCCCCAGGTCGGGGGAGTGTCAGTCGGTGCGGTGGGTGGCGCTGCGCTGGCGGTACTCGCTGGGGCTGAGGCCGTACTCGGTCTTGAAGGCGCGGCTGAGGTACGAGGCGTCGACCAGGCCCCAGCGCGCGCCGATGGCGCCGATGGCCAGTTGCTGCTTGCTCGGGTCCGCCAGATCCTGCCCACACCTCTCCAACCGCCGCTGCCGGATCCAACCGGACACCGTCACGCCCGCGTCGCTGAAGAGTTTGTGCAGGTAGCGGGTGGAGATGTGGTGGGCGGCGGCGATCTCGGTCGGGCTCAGGGCCGGGTCGTTGAGGTGGGTCTCCACATAAGACTTGATCTTCACCAGCAAGGCCCCGCGAGAGGACTCCGCAGGTACGTTCGCGTAGTCGACCCGGTCGGCCAGCGCGGTGCCCAGCAGGTCGACCACGTTGCGTGCCAGTCGGACGCTCCCGTAGACCTGCGGGTCGTCCAGGTTCCGGGCCAGCTGCACCAGGATCGAGCTGACGATCCCGCTGACCCCGGACCCGCCGCTGAACCGCGTGGCGGTCAATTGCTCCACATGCCCCGACGGCAGGCACAGCATGTCGCGCGGGAACATCAGGACCAAAGTGGACGACACGTCGTCGAAGGCCAACGTGTAGGGCCGGGTCGTGTCGTAGATGGCGAAGTCGCCGGGGTCGAGCGCGGCCTGTCGCCCGTCCTGGGAGAGTCGGGCCGATCCGTGCAGCTGTAACCCCAGCTTGTACAGCTCCGGGTTCGCACGGGCGATGGCGCGTTGCGTACGACGTACCGTGTGAGCGTCCGCGGTGGCCTCGTACACCGCCACACTGCCCAGGTTCTGGCCGCGCAGGCGGCCACGGAACGCGGCCGTGCGCTCGCCCGGCGCGGCTTCCAACGGCACGAACGTCTGCGACACGGCCGACTCCCACAGGTCGAACTGCTGCGCCGCGGGCGCGCCCGCCGTCGTCACCGAGTACGTCAACGCCTGACCTCCTTGCCAGAGTGACACTGCGTGACTGGGAACACTGTTACCCGGGTCCCGCTCGCGTCAATAGCTCGCCCTGCACCGAGTCCTACCCGCAACGTTGTCGATGCGCTCCGGGTCAACCTCTGTGCACAGCCTGCCAATCAACTAACGTCCGGAGTGGGTACACCTGTTCCCATCGGCGGTGTTGGCCGCCGCCGGAGTCAGAATCATATGCGATCCGCTACATGATTCCCGAGGAGGAGGTCACCATGGGTGAGCTGGTCCTGGCCGCGAAGATCACGCACGTGCCGTCGATCTGGCTGTCCATCCAGCCTGGCAAGAACCACGGCATCCGCAGGCCCGCGGAGCTGGGGTTGGCCGAGGTGGGCAACCGGGCGCGGGAACGCGGCGCGGACACCTTCCTCGTCGCGGACTCGCACTGGATGAACAGCATGAGCTTCCACCTCAACGGCAAGGAGCGGCATCACGGCAGCTACGCCTCGCACGAGCTGCCGCACTTCATCCAGGACCTGGAGTACGACTACGAGGGTGCCCCCGACCTCGCCAGGCTGATCGGCGAGGAGATCAACGCCGGTGGGCAGAAGGCGCTGGTCCACGACGTCAAGGACCTGGGTCTGGAGTACGCCACCCTGGTCCCGATGCACTTCATGAACCGCCCCGAGAACACCGAGGGCGCCGCACCGATCGCGGTACTCCCGATCGGGTGCAATATCTACTCCACGATCGACGAGAACCGCCGCGTCGGCGAGGCGATGCTCCGGGCCATCAAGCGCTCGGACCGCAAGGTGGCGTTCCTGGCCAGCGGCTCGCTGTCGCACCAGTTCCCCACCAACGAGATCTCCTCGCAGTACCTGAACACGATCTCCAACCCGTTCAACGAGCAGGCCGACCGGATCGTGCTCGACCAGTGGCGCGAGGGCCGTATCGCGGACTTCCTGGAGACCCTGCCCACCTACAACGAGCGCTGCACCGGCGAGGCCGCCATGGCCGACACCGCGATGCTGTTCGGCCTGCTCGGCTGGAAGGACTACACCGGCAAGGGCGAGCAGCTCTGCGACTACTTCCCGAGCAGCGGCACCGGCCAGGTCATCGTCGACTTCCCGGTCCCGGCGTGAGCGCGCACCCGCTGGGCATCCAGCCGACCAAGATCATCGCGGTGCACCTGAACTACCGCAGCCGGGCCGCCGAGCGGGGCCGGTTCCCCGACGAGCCGTCCTACTTCCTCAAGCCGCCGTCCTCCCTGTCGGCCACCGGTCAGGACTTGATCCGACCCAAGGGCACCGTCCTCTCCGCGTTCGAGGGCGAGATCGCCATCGTCATCGGCAAGCAGGCGAAGAATGTGAAGCGCGCGGAGGCCTTGGACTACGTCAAGGGCGTCGCCGCGGCCAATGACTTCGGTGTGCACGATCTCCGCTACGCCGACCGCGGCTCCAACCTGCGCAGCAAGGGCTCCGACGGCTACACCCCCGTCGGCTCCGTCCTGGTCGACCCGCGCACCGCCGACCTGACCCTGCGCACCTGGGTCAACGGCGTGCTGGTCCAGGAGGCCAAGGTCGACGACCTGCTGTTCGACTTCGGCTACCTGATCGCGGACCTGTCCCGCACCATCACCCTGGAGCCGGGCGACGTCATCCTCTGCGGCACCCCCACCGGCGCCACCGTGGTCAACCCGGGCGATGTCGTCGAGGTCGCCGTGGGCGACGCCGAGCGGCTCGTCAACAAGGTCGTCGAGGCCGAGGACGAGCTGCCGAAGCCGGGCGCGCGCCCCCAGGTCACCACGACCGACAAGGCCATCGCCTACGGCAACGACGTCCCCGCCATCAAGCCGGAGACCGAGGCCGCCCTCAAGTCGGTGTCCACGGCCACGCTGTCCAGCCAGCTGCGCAAGCGCGGCCTGAACCACACCTTCCTGACCGGTCTCGCCCCCGCCCGCCCCGACCTGCGCATGGTCGGTCTCGCGCACACGCTGCGGTACCTGCCGCTGCGCGAGGACATGTTCGACGAGCGCGGCGGCGGCATGAACGCCCAGAAGCGCGCCGTGGAGGCGGTCGGCCCCGGCCAGATCCTGGTCATCGACTGCCGTGACGAGCACGGCGCGGGCACCATCGGCGACATCCTCGCGCTGCGGGCCGCGCGGCGTGGCGCCGTCGGCATCGTCACCGACGGCTGCCTGCGCGACAGCCCGTCGTTCGGCTCCCTGGAGATCCCCACCTACTCCGCGGGCGCGCACGCCGCCGTCCTCGGCCGCAAGCACGTGCCGTGGGAGATCGGCGTCGACATCGCCTGCGCGGGCGTGCTGGTCCGCCCCGGCGACGTGCTGGTCGGCGACGGCGAGGGCGTCATCCTGATCCCGCCCGCCATCGTGGACGAGGTCGCCGCCGACGCGGTGGAGATGGAGCGCCAGGAGAAGTTCATCCTCGCCCGCGTCGACGAGGGCGAGTCGGTCGACGGCCTGTACCCGATGGGTCCGCGCTGGAAGGCCGAGTACGCGAAGTGGGACGGCGAGTGACCACCGCGCCCGCGCTGGAGGGCCGGTCCAAGACCCAGTACGCCTACGAGACGCTCAAGCAGCGGATCGTGGACGGCTGGTACGGACCCGGCACCCGGCTGGTCTTCGACCGCATCGCCCGCGACCTGGGCGTCTCCGCCGTCCCGGTGCGCGAGGCGGTGCGGCGGCTGGAGGCCGAGGGCTGGGTGGTCTTCGAGCGCAACGTCGGCGCCCAGGTCGCGGGTGTCGACCCGGACCAGTACCGGCACGCGATGCACACGCTGGCGCTGCTGGAGGGCCACGCCATGGCCACCTCCCGGATCACGCCCGCGCTGCTGACCCGCGCGGTCAAGCTGAACGAGCGGATGCGCTCGACGCTGACCGAGTTCGACCCGCTGGGGTTCACCCGGCTGAACCGGGAGTTCCACCTGCTGCTGTGCGGCGGGTGCCCGAACCCGCACCTGCGGGACCTGATCACCCGCGAGTGGAACCTGCTGGACGTGCTGCGCCGCTCCACGTTCAGCCTGGTCCCCGGTCGGGCGCGCGAGTCGGTGGACGAGCACGACGAGCTCTTACGCCTGCTGCGCACCGGAGCCCCCGCCGCCGAAGTCGAGGCCTTCGCCCGTCAGCACAAGCTGAACACCGTGAACGCCGTGTCCACCGCCTCCCACAAGGCATAGACCTCAAGCCTGGAGAAGTAGATGAAGTTCCGTTCCACCCCCGCCGCGGTCAAGGGCTCGATCGCCCCGGTGGTCACCCCGTTCACCGCAGACGGCGCCGTGGACCTCGACGGCCTGCGCAACCTGGTGCGCTGGCAGCTCGACTCCGGCTCGCACGGCATCTCCATCGGCGGGTCGACCGGTGAGCCGAGCGCGCAGACCATCGCCGAGCGGATCGCCGCGATGAAGGCCGTCGCCGAGGTGATCGACGACCGCGTCCCGTTCCTGCCCGGCACCGGCTCCACCAAGCTGGACGAGACGCTGGAGCTGACCGCCGCGGCCAAGGACCTGGGCGCCGACATCGCCCTGGTCATCACCCCGTACTACAGCCGTCCGACCCAGGAGGGTCTGATCGCCTGGTACGGCACGGTCGCCAACGAGTTCCCCGACCTGCCGATCGTGGTCTACAACGTGCCCTCGCGCACCGCCCTGGACATCGCCCCCGACACCGTGGCCACCCTACGCCGCAAGCACGACAACATCGTGGGCATCAAGGAGACCACCAAGGACTTCGAGCACTTCTCGCACGTTCTGCACAAGTGCGGTCGGGACTTCCTGATGTGGTCGGGCATCGAGCTGCTGTGCCTGCCGCTGCTGGCCATCGGCGGCATCGGTTTCGTCTCCGCGCTGGCGAACATCGCCCCCGCGGCCGTCGCCCGGATGTACGAGCTGTACGTCTCCGGCGACCACGATGGCGCGATCGACCTGCACTACCAGCTCGCGCCGTTGGTGGAGCTGCTGTTCGTGGAGACCAACCCGGCGCCCGCGAAGCATGTCCTCAAGGACCTCGGTCTCATCGAGAGCGGGTTCGTCCGCGCGCCGCTGATCGAGCCCACCCCCAAGGGGCTGGAGCGGATCAACGCGCTGCGCGCGCAGGCCGAGCACCTGCTCGTCCGCCCCGCCAACTGACCTCCCGAACCGACCAAGGAGCTACCACCATGACGATCGACGTCCCCCGTCCGGCGGACCTGCCCAGCGACCTGCGGCACTTCATCGACGGCAAGCCCGCGTCCAGTGTGGACGGTGCGACCTTCCCGGTCGCCGACCCGGTGACCAACGAGGTCTACGGCCGGGTGGCCGCCGGTGACGCCGCGGACATCGACCTGGCCGTGGCCGCCGCCAAGCGCGCGTTCACCGACGGCCCGTGGCCGCGGCTGAGCGCCCGCGAGCGCGCCAAGATCCTGAACAAGATCGCCGACGGCATCGAGGTGCGCGCCGAGCGGCTGGCCGAGCTGGAGACCTTCGACACCGGTCTGCCGATCACCCAGGCCCGCGGCCAGGCGCACCGCGCCGCCGAGAACTTCCGCTACTTCGCCGATGTCATCGTGGCCATCCACGAGGAGTCCTACATCGTCGGCGACGCGCAGGTGAACTACTCGATCCGCCAGCCCGCGGGCGTGGCCGGTCTGATCACCCCGTGGAACACCCCGTTCATGCTGGAGACCTGGAAGCTCGCGCCGAGCCTCGCCTCCGGCTGCACGGTCGTGCTCAAGCCCGCCGAGTGGTCGCCGCTGTCGGCGAGCCTGCTGCCGGAGATCATGACCGAGGCCGGCGTGCCGGACGGTGTGTTCAACCTCGTGCACGGCATCGGCGAGCAGGCGGGCGCCGCGCTCGTCGCGCACCCGGACGTGCCGCGCATCTCGTTCACCGGCGAGAGCGGCACCGGCCAGATCATCATGCGCACCTCCGCGGACAACCTGAAGGAGGTGTCGATGGAGCTGGGCGGCAAGTCGCCGTGCGTGGTCTTCGCCGACGCCGACTTCGACCGCGCGGTCGACTCGGCCGTGTTCGGCGTGTTCTCCCTCAACGGCGAGCGCTGCACCGCCAGCTCGCGCGTGCTCGTCCAGCGCGAGATCTACGACCGGTTCGTGGAGGCCCTCGCGGCCCGCGCGAACGCGGTGAAGGTCGGCATGCCCGCCGACCCGACCACCGAGGTCGGCGCGCTCATCCACCCCGAGCACTACGAGCGGGTCATGGAGTACGTGGAGATCGGCAAGCGCGAGTCCCGCCTGGTCGCGGGCGGCGCGCGCCCCGAGGGCCTGTCGACGGGCAACTTCCTGCAGCCGACCGTCTTCGCGGACGTCCGCTCGGACGCCCGGATCTTCCAGGAGGAGATCTTCGGCCCGGTCGTCGGCGTGACGCCGTTCGACACCGAGGAGGAGGCCATCGAGCTGGCCAACGCCACCAAGTACGGCCTCGCGGGCTACGTCTGGACCAGCGACATCAAGCGCGGCCACCGGGTGGCGCGCGCCGTGCAGTCGGGCATGGTCTGGATCAACTCGCACAACGTGCGCGACCTGCGTACCCCGTTCGGCGGCATCAAGGCCAGCGGTGTGGGCCAGGAGGGCGGCGTGCACAGCATCGACTTCTACAGCGACGTGCGTGCCATCCACGTGGCCGTCGGCGACCTGCACGTGCCGCAGTTCGGCAAGTCGGGCAAGTAGGGGCCTGCCCCGGTAAGCCGGGTCTGACCAGGTGAACCGGCCCCGTTCGCGGGGCCGGTTCACCTGTTCGCGGGGCGTTGCTTCAAGGTCAAGACACTGGTTGCCCGACGGCGAACATTCGTTGTTCGGCTGCGCACTAGTGGCCCCGGGCGTGGCGGAAACCACCCCGTGGGCAATTAGCGTGCCCGGTCATGGGCAGCATGGACGGCAAGGTGGCACTCGTCACCGGCGCGGGCTCCGCGGTCGGGGCCGCGATCGCGGCGTGCCTGGACGCCGAGGGCGCCACGGTGGCGGTGCTGGACGGGGACTCCACGGCGGCGGAGCTGGCCTCGCGCGTGCTCCGGCGCGGGATGGTCGTGCGGGCCGACGTGTCCGACCCCGTGCAGGTCGACGCCGCGGTGTCGGCGGTGGTCGACCACTTCGGGCGGCTGGACGTGCTGGTGAACAACGCGGGCGGCTGGGACTGCGGACCGGCCGCCGCCGGGTCCACAATGGACATCTCGGACGAGCAGTGGCACTCGGCGCTGGGCGTCCGGCTGGACGGCGCGTTCTACGGCACCCGGGCCGCGCTGCGGTGCATGAAGGGGCAGGGCAGCGGGGTGATCGTGACCGTCGCCGCGGACTGCGGGCACCTGGCCCACCACGGCACGGTGGCGGGCGCGATGCGCGGCTTCACCGCCGCGGTCGCCAAGGACGTGGCCCCGCTCGGCATCCGGGTGGGCGCGGTGGCCCCGGACTGCGCCGACTTCCTGGTGCCGGACGACATCGCCGCCGCCGTGTTCGGGCTGGTCGGTCCGGGCGGCGCGCACCTGAGTGGACAGACGATCACAACGAGAGGACAGGGCGCATGAGGTTCGCGGACACGGTGGCGCTGATCACCGGGGCGGGCACGGGTATCGGCGCGGCCACGGCCCGCCGGATCGTGGCGGAGGGCGGCAAGGTGGTGCTCTCCGGCCGCCGCGAGGCGCCGCTGAAGGAGGTCGCGGCGTCGCTTGGCGAGTCCGCGCTGGTCGTTCCCGCCGACGCGGGCGACTCGGCGGCGATGAAGGCGGTCGTGGCCAAGACGCTGGCGACGTTCGGCAGGCTGGACGTGGTGGTCGCGAACGCGGGCGGCCACGGCCTGGGCACGGCGCTGGACACCGACGACGCGGGCTGGCAGCAGGCCGTGCACACCAACCTGACCAGCGCGTTCATCACGATCCGGGAGGCGCTGCCCGCGCTGACCGAGCGCGGTGGCTCGGTGGTGCTGGTGTCGTCGCTGGCGGGTCTGTTCGCGGGTCCGGCGGTGGCGGGCTACGTGACGACCAAGCACGCGCTGATCGGCCTGACCCGCTCGATCGCACGCGACTACGGCAAGCACGGCGTCCGGGCGAACGCGGTGTGCCCGGGTTGGGTGCGCACGCCGATGGCCGACGAGCAGATGGACGAGCTGGGCAAGGTCAAGGACGTGGACCGCGACGGCGCCTACCGGATCGTCACCGAGAACGTGCCGCTCGGCCGCCCGGCCGAGTCGGAGGAGGTCGCCGCGGTGATCACCTTCCTGGCCTCGAAGGACGCCTCGATCGTGAGCGGCGCGGTCGTCACGGCCGACGCGGGCTCCAGCGCCGTCGACCTGCCGACCATCGCGTTCGACTGAGATCCCGCTACCCTGACCGCATGGCGACGTGGCGTGATCTGGCCCAGTACGTGCGGGAAGAGTACGACGTCATCTCCGAGGGAGAGGACGAGATCCGGGTCCTGTTCAACTTCGAGATGCACAACGAGGACGACGAGCGCACGCAGGTCGTCATCGTGGCGCGGGAGATCCTGGACGCGAAGCACGAGTGGGTGCAGATTGCCTCGCCGGTGGGACTGGCGGACAAGGTCGACCTGAAGGCGCTGCTGGCGGAGATCGGGAACTCGTCGATCGCCTGCGGTGCGGCGATCATGGGTGAGCATGTGGTGCTCCGACACTCACTTCCACTGAAGGACCTGGACATCCACGAGTTCACGGATCCGCTGGAGTTGTTGGCGGGCACGGCGGACCAGATCGAGGAGATGTTCTTCGGCGGGGATCAATACTGATGAAGGGGGAGGCCACGGCCTCCCCCTTCTGTTTGCTCAGCGGGACTTCACCCAGATGAGCAGACCGATCGCGACGATCACGCCACGACTCGGTGCCTTGCTGTCGCGGAGAACCAAGGTGTCCTCGGCCACGTAGGAGACCTCGACGCAGTCGTTCCCGCCCTGCTCGCCTCCGCCTCCGGAGAAACTGCTCTTACGCCAAGCGGTTGCCATGGTCGAGATTCTCCGCCCGGATAGCCGCAAAGCATGCCGCCATCTCGGTGGCGCCAAAGCGGATCATGCCGTGCGCGGGCGACTTGCTGTCGCGGATCGCGACAGTGCCGTCCACCAAGTGGGCGATCTCCACACAGTCGGCTCCACCGTTGCCGCCGCCGCCAGAGAAACTGCTCTTGCGCCAGGTGGCGTTGTCGATCATCTAGTGGCTCCTTCAGGATCGTTCGAAGCTCGTCGCCGCCTCAGCGATTCGCCGCACTGAGTCTGCCTGGGATAGTGACTGCTGGAGAAGGGACCCGAAGCGGAGCGTCAGCTCTCGGACCTCGTCCCGTTCCTCGACATATACCGCGCGCGACGGGCCTTCTGAATAGCCCACATCGGGCATCGGGTCGGGCAGCGTCAGCACAGAGAAGGGCCCTTCCAGAGCCGCGCTCGCGCCTGCCGCCTTCGGCAGCACCTGGATTGTGATGTTCGGCGCCTCGGTCGCCTCCATCAGCCGCCGCAACTGGTTGCGCATCACCAGCGGGGTGCCCACCGGCCGCTCAAGCAGTCCCTCGTCGAGGATGACATGCAGCCGAGCCGGATCGGAACGGATGAGGATCTGCTGGCGAGTCGTGCGAGCCGAGACGCGGCGCCCCACCTCGTCTTCCGACAGGTCCGGATGGATTCCCGAGATCAGCGCGCGGGCGTACTGGGGTGTCTGGAGCAGACCCGGTACCAGCAGCGTCTCGAACTCGCGACGTTCCACCAACGCCGCTTCCCAGTGCAGGAACACGTGAAAGTAGGCGGGCAGGTTCTTGCGGACGTCCACAATCCACCCGCGCTCGTTGGCGGTTCCCGCCAACTCGACCAGCCAGCCGCGCACAGCCTGGTCGGACACCTTGTAGATGTCGAGCAGCTGCTCGACCTCCTTGGTCCGAACACCCTGTTCCTGGTTCTCGATGCGCGACAGCTTCGGCCTGGACCACTTGCCCTGACCGGTCGCCTTGAGCTTGGCGATCACGTGGTCGTGCGTTAACCCCGTCTCCTCCCGCAGGCGCCGCAGTGTCTCGGCAAGCTGCCAGCGTCGCACCGTCGCGTTGGCGGGGATGTTGTCGTGGTTCAAACCGGGTCGACCTCCGGGGAGCGGGCATGCACTCTTTCGAGTGAACTTATGGACGTCCACTTTTCAAACTGGACGTCCAAGTCCACTCTGGATCCTACACAACGAGTACCGACTCGAATGCGTTCTGTAGGAGGGTTCGAATGCTAGACCTGCATGAGTTCGTCCATGCCCAGGCACCCCGCATGTTCGCCGTCGTCCAGGAGCTGGGCGACAGCGAGGACCATCGGGTCGCCGCCTGGGGGATCGCCTTCGAGGAGCACGCCGCCGTGGTGACCGAGGACGGGGACAGCCGGTTCGTCCTGCGCACCCCGGAGTCCGCCCTCGCCGTCTTCGGCAACCACCCCGAGGTCTCCGCCCGCCTGGTCTGGCTCGACGCCGCCTGACAGGGTGGTCCGCATGGACGACACGCGGATCCACCACCGCATCAGCGCCCTCGTCGACGAGGAGCACGCGCTGCGCGAGCGCACGCAGCACGGTGGCCTGTCCCCCCAGGAGGAGCAGCAGCGCCTGCGTGACCTGGAGGCATCTCTCGACCAGTGCTGGGACCTCCTGCGTCAGCGCCGCGCCCGCCGTTCGGCCGGGCAGGACCCGGACGGTGCCGAGGTGCGGCCGGTGGGCGAGGTCGAGGGATACCGCCAGTAGCACGATCCTGTCGGCATCCCCCTGACGGCGGCCGGAAGTCCCGGCCGTCGTCCGGGGGTTTTTCTGTTCCGTGACCGGATTTAGCGCGGCCGGGGCGCCCGTTCGGGTATCTCGCATATGGGCTCGAAGTCGGCTGGACACCTAATGGCGTGATTGTCCCACCGGGCCGCGAGGCACGCCGATCCGCCGAAAGAGATCGGATGATTTCCATTCTCCGACGCCGCGCACAAAACGCTCGATTCCGGCCGAACGGTCGCGTGGTATGCGGCGTTCGGTCCGGATCGCTTGGGTCTCAAGGGAACCGGACCAGGCATCGACTGGTGCTATGGCCTGGGGTTATACGAGTTGCCGAACTTTCGTAGGTAACCGTTCACAGTTCCACCTGTAAAGACGCGATCAGGTGTGACTACTCCCTTCGGGTAATGAGCTGTGAATTCTCCTACCCCAAAGGGTCTACGTGGGGTTAGTTAGCAACGGTTAGGTTTCGTCCGTCCGTCCACCGTTAGTGGAACCTGTGAAATCCATGAGAAAGGGATCGGGGTCATGTTCGATCGACCCGACCGCGCACCCGATCATCGGACCTGCTGTGATCACAGTGGACGCCGGATCGTCCTCACCGTCCCGAGGACCTTCCGTGAGCTGTGCGGATGTTCCTTCCCGGCCACTGCGCAACCCACCCGAAACGAGTAGCGAACGTCAGTTTCACCCCATCCTGACCACGCCATATGGGAGTCAGTCACATGACCGACCTGATAGTCGAGATGAGCAGGCCACACGTGGAGGGCGCGCTTCCCGGCGCGCGGTCCGCGCGGTACCTGGCCCGCCAGGAGCAGACCGAGTCCAACGCGCGCAGCTACCCCCGCGGCCTGCCGATCGCCATCGAGCGCGGCCAGGGCAGCTTCGTCCGCGACGTGGACGGCAACGTCTTCATCGACTTCCTCGCCGGTGCCGGTGTCCTTTCCCTCGGACACAACCATCCCGAACTCGTGCAGGTGATGGTCGACCAGCTCGGCGTACTCACGCACGGGCTGGACTTCCCCACCCCGGCCAAGGAAGCCTTTGTCGAGACGCAGCTGGCGATGCTCCCGCAAGGCATGCGTGCTCGCACCAAACTGCACTTCTGCGGCCCCACCGGCGCCAATGCCGTGGACGCGGCCGTCAAGCTCTGCAAAACCGCGACCGGCCGCGGCGACATCGTCTCCTTCCAGGGCGGTTTCCACGGTGCGACGGCGACCGCGATGGCGTTGACCGGCCTGGTGTCGCAGAAGCGGCCGGTCGCCAACGGCCTGCCGGGCGTGCACTTCTTCCCGTACTCGTCCTGCGCGCGTTGCCCGCTCGGCCTGCGACCCGACACCTGCGCGACCAACTGCGTCGAGTACCTCGAACGGTCCCTGCGCGACCCCAACGGCGGACTCCCGCTGCCCGCCGCGGTGATCCTCGAACTGGTCCAGGGCGAGGGCGGCGTCGTCCCCGCGCGACCGGAGTTCGTGCGTCGGGTGCGGGACCTGACCGCGGAGCTGGACATCCCGCTGATCGTGGACGAGGTGCAGACCGGCTGCGGCCGGACCGGGACCTGGTTCGCGTTCGAGCAGTACGGTATCGAGCCGGATGTCATCGTCGCGTCCAAGGCGCTGAGCGGGGTCGGCACACCGATCGCGCTGATCATGTACGACCGGAAGCTGGACACCTGGTCGCCCGGCGCGCACACCGGCACCTTCCGCGGCAACCAGCTCGCCTTCGTCGCGGGCACCGAGGCGGTCCGCGTGATCCGCCGCGACGACGTGCTGGGCAACGTGCGCAGGCGCGGCGAGCAGCTCGCCGCCCGGTTCGCGGAGATCGCGTGGAACCCGCTCGTGCACGACGTGCGCGGCATGGGCCTGATGTGGGGCATCGAGCTCACCGACGCCCCGGACGGCACGCCCGCGCCGGCCCTCGCCGCGCGCGTCCGCGACACCGCGCTGCACGCCGGTCTGATCGTCGAACTGGGCGGCCGCGACGACCGGGTGGTGCGGATGCTGCCGCCGCTCAACGTCACCGCCGAGGTCATCGACACCGCCTGCGACATCCTCCTGGACGCCATCGGCCGCCTCGGCGGAGGCGGCGAATGGGGGCGTGGCTGAGATGGCCCTCGTAGTCCAGAAGTACGGCGGCTCCTCGCTGGGTACGGCCGAGCGCGTCCTGGCCGTCGCCCGCCGGATAGTGGCCACCCGCGTCGCGGGCAACGACGTCGTGGTCGTCGCGTCGGCGATGGGCGACACCACCGACGAGCTGTTGGACCTCGCCGCCCGCGTGTCCCGTTCCCCGGGCCCGGCCCGTGAGCTGGACATGCTGCTGACGTCGGGGGAGCGCATCTCCAACGCGCTGCTGGCCATCGCGTTGACCGACCTCGGCCACCCGGCGTGCTCGCTGTCGGGGTGGCAGGCGGGCGTGTTCACCTCCCCCGACCACGGCCGCGCCCAGATCGTCGACGTCCTGCCCACCCGCGTCCGCCAGGAGCTCGACCAGGGCAGGATCGTCATGGTGGCGGGCTTCCAGGGCCTGAGCAAGGACACCGACGACGTGACCACCCTGGGCCGCGGCGGCTCGGACACCACCGCGGTCGCCCTGGCCGGAGCGCTCCGAGCCGACGTCTGCGAGATCTACACCGACGTGGACGGGGTCTGCACCGCCGACCCCAGGATCGTGCCGACCGCGCGCCTGCTGGAACGCATCGACTACGAGGACATGCTGGAGCTGGCGGCCAACGGCGCCAAGGTCCTGATGCCCCGCTCGGTCGAGTACGCCCGCAGGCACGGCGTGGTGATCCACGTCCGCTCGTCGTTCACCGACGACCCCGGCACCCTGGTGACCACACGGGAGGAGACCCGGATGGAGAAGTCGACCGTCACCGCCATCGCGCACGACCGCACCAGCGCCCTGCTCACCATCACCGGCGTCCCCGACCACCCGGCCCGGATCGCCCAGGTCTTCCGCGTCCTGGCCGACGCCGAGATCGACATCGACATGCCCACCCGCTCCCGCACGGGCGACCTGTCGTTCACCGTCTCGCGCGCCCTCGCCCCCACGGCCGCGGCCGTCCTGCGCGCCTCGGACCTGCGCTTCGAGACGCTCACCGTCGACCAGACGATCGGCAAGATCTCGATCGTCGGCGCCGCGCTGCGCGCCGCCCCCGGCGTGGCGGCCACGCTGTGGGAGACCTTCGCCGCCCTGGAGATCGACATCACCACCCTGTCGACCTCCGAACTGCGCATCTCCACCCTCTGCGCCGAGGACGACCTGGACCGGGCCGTCCGCGCCCTGCACGAGGTCTTCGAACTGGGCGGTGCGGGCCAGGCCACCGTCTACGCAGGCAGCGGTCGGGGCTGGTGACCGGCTGTAACACAAACCCCACGTGACACGACCTGGAGAATGCGGCCCCGCCCAAGTCTCTGACCAGCCCCCCGATCAGCTGGACGGGGCCGCACCCCCGGACTTCCCGGCCATCCCCGGCCGCGAGACCTCTTCGCCGCCCCGCGACACCAGCACTGACCACAGTGGACTGTCAGCTGGCGCGCCCCACCCGAGAACGCCCACCGCCGACCCGGACGCGGGCCACCCCGCCCTGGGCCCACAGCCGAAGTTACGCGTTCGGCGAGGGGCGTCGACACGGGATGGGCAGGGCTGTGGATAAGTCTTGGGGGATGTGGACAACTGCCGGTAACGTGTGGTCGTGAGTCGGGTCGTGGGGGTCTGGAGCTATCCGGTCAAAGGGTGCGCGGGCGTGGCGCACACCGAGGCGCGCGTCGGCCGCGCGGGGGTCGAGCACGACAGGGCGTTCATGGTCGTCGGCCCGGACGGCGTGTTCCGCAGCCAGCGGCGCGACCCGCGGCTGGCGCTGATCGCCCCGGAGGTCGTCGGCGACAAGATCACGCTGGTCGCGGACGGGTTCGGCGGGGTCGTGGTGGGGATCGACATCTCGTCGGCGCGGCGGGACGTGACCATGTTCGGGGATCCGTACCGGGCGATCGACCAGGGCGACGAGGCCGCGGCCTGGCTGTCGGACGTGCTCGGCGCGCCCAGCAGGCTCGTCCGGGTGCCGCCGGAGCACGATCGGGTCACCGACGGGGAGACCCCGGGGACCTCGGGGTTCGCCGACAGCAGCCCCATCCACCTGTTCTCCACCGCGTCCTATGACGACCTGTGCGCGCGGATCGGCAACCGGGACGTCCGGCCCGACCGGTTCCGCCCCAACCTCCTGATCGACGGCTGGCCCGACCCGTACACCGAGGACGACCTGCGTGGCTGTGTGGTCGGCACGGTCCGCCTCGGCTACACCAAGCCCGCCATCCGCTGCGCCGTCACACTCGTCGACCAGGCCGCAGGCGCGCGCCAGGGGCCCGAACCGCTGCGCACGCTGGCCGGTTACCGTCGGTCGCCGCTGGGCGGGGTGGCGTTCGGGACCAAGTTCGCCGTGGTCGAGCCGGGCCGGATCGCGATCGGCGACGAGCTGCGGCCGACCCGCTGGGAAGAATCTTCCGGCCGGGTGTAACTCGTGCCGCGTTCCCGGCATCTGGTGATCGGACCCGGCGAACGAGAGGCACTGGCATGGACACCACGGTCTACCTGTCCGACGGCAACGGCGACGGCCTGGCCGACACCACCATGGTCGACACCAACGGCGACCACGTCGCCGACTCGGTGACCACCGACCTGAACGGCGACGGCACGGCCGACGTGGCCGTGTACGACGTCGACGCCGACGGGTACGCGGACGTGATCGTCGTCGACCCGACCGCGGTCCCACCCGACACCACCGGCGACTACACCAACGTCGACTACACCGGGGCCGACCACACCGCGGACGATCACACCGGGGGCGACTACACCAACGTCGACTACACGCCCGTCGACACCGCGACCCCGGACTACGGCAGCGGCATCTACGACATCCCCAGCGGCACCCAGGCCGTGATGGACATGACCGGCAGCAGCATGCACGACGCATCGACCATCTACCACGACGCGATGGACCCCGGCTCGGTCCCCGCGGACGACGTCGCCGCCGCGAACGAGCACATCGAGAACGCCGCCCGCACCTCGCACGCACTGGAGGGGCAGATCTACCAGGACCAGATCTACCACGACATCGACGTGCAGAACCAGCAGCGCGCGGCCCTGGACGAGGTACACGAGACCGCCACTGACAACGCGATCGAGACCGACCGCGCCATCTCGCAAGCCCAGGACGCACTCGACCAGTGACCCGTCTCCGCACCGCCACCCGCGCGGCTCTTCTCATCCTCGTCGCCACCGCGGCCATGACCGCCCCGATCAACGCGGGCGCGGCCACACTCGCGGTGTCCACGACGACGCTTGCCCTGCCGTCGAGACCCGAGCCCACGGCAGTGCCGCAGAACCCGGCGCAGCCGAACCCTCGCGAGACCGCGGGAGCACCCAGACCCGGCGAGACGGCGGTGCAATCGAAGCCCGGGGAGACGACGGTACTGCCGAAGCCGGGCGAGGTCGGGGTGCCGTCCGGGGTCGGGCGGGTGCCGCCGAGCACGGTCGCCGAGCCGGTGACGTCGGTTGTGCTGGTGCCGTCGGATCAGCCGCCGGTGCGGCCGCCGGAGGAGACCGGGGCCGGGCTGTTGGTGCCCGCGCTCATCGGGCTCGGGGTGATCGCGCTGGTGGTGGTCCTGCTGCTGGTGTTCCGTCGTCGGCGGCCGCCGGTGTCGATGTCGTGGCCGACGCCGGTCGCGCCGACGGCGATGGTGCCGCCGGTCGACCTGCCGGACGACCGGGTGGTGTTGGCCGACGCGTTGCGTGATGTCGCGGAGCGCGCGCCCGGTGACGCGATCCGGCAGCAGGTGGCGCGGTTGCTCGACGAGGAGCCGAAACGTGATGCGCTGGTGCTGGCCTGTGTGCGCTACCGGGACCAACTCGGCGCGCGCCTGCCGGAGTTGGCGGCGCGCTTGTACGGGGCGATGAGCCGTGTCGGGGTCGAGGAGGTTCGGTGCGAGGGGGAGCTGTTCGACCCGACCCGGCACACCGCGACGGCGACGGTCACCGCGACGCGGGCCGACCAGCATGATCGGGTCGCGGAGACGGTGCGGCCGGGATACCTCGACAACGGTCGCGTCGTGCGGTTCCCCGAGGTCGTCGTCTACCGGGCCGGGTGAGGCCGGTGTCAGCGTTCGAGACGTTCCCGCAGCGCGCGGCGGCCCCGGTGGATCCACACCCGCACGGAGTTGACCGGCGCCTCCTGCACGGCGGCGACCTGGTCGTAGGTGAGGCCCGCCGCCCAGAGCAGCACGGCTTCGCGGTGGCGTTCGGGCAGGTCTGCCAGCGCGGCGCGCACGTCCATCGCGGACGCGACCGCGTCGGCGAACGGGGCCGCGGTGGGCTCGGCGGTGCCGTTGAGGTCGACCTCGGCGCGACGCTTGCGCGACCGCAGGATGCCGAGCGCGGCGTTGCGGGCGATCGCGTAGACCCAGACCGCGAACGCGCAGTCGCCGTTGAACCTGTCCAGCCCGCGCCACGCCGCGATCTGCGCGTCCTGCAACGCGTCGGCGGCGTCGGCGTGACTGCCGGTGAGCCGAAAACAGAGCGCGTAGGCCTGCCGCTCGGCGCCGGTCCACAGCGCACGGAAGGCGCGCTGGTCACCCGCGGCCGCGGCCCTGACCAGCTCCTCTTCGGACTCGGGGGCGTCGTCCACCGGGAACGGACCGGCACTCACCGGCGACTCCAGGGCACGCGCGCTCCGATCCGGGGACTGCGGGACGGGTCAGCCAGTGATTCGCCGCCGGTACCCCCGGCGTTATCGCGAAAGGGTGCGCCGTGACCGAGGATTACGACCGGAATGCCCTGCGTGAACTCCTCTTCGACAGCGTCGACCCGCTGCCCGCCGCGCACGGGGCGGCGATGTTCGAGACGACCTTCGCGGACACCGGCGAGGTCGCGCACGACCTGTACCCGGTCGGCGCCGACTTCGGCGACGCACCCACCGAGCCGTACACAGTGGACGAACCGGACCACTTCCGGCCGGACCTCGACCACCGATCCGACCACCGATCCGACCATCAGCCCGACCACCATTTCGACCCGCACCACGACCCGGAACCGGACCTCGACACCCACCACGACCACGGCCCGGACCACGACTCGGACCCCGGCCTCGACCACCAGCACCACATCGACCCGCCGTGGTGACCGATTCCCCACCGACGCCCGTTGTTCGACCGGGATCGACCGGTAGCGGTTGACCGGTCGAAGTCGATGGGGAGAGTGCTGACCGGGTTCGGGTTGTTTGTGGAGTGATCAGGTGACGACACGTGAGCGTGCCGCCATGGTGCTGCGCACCATGTGCCGCGACGGCGCCGCGCGTGCCCACGACGCCGGGTTGCGCGCCGAACTCGCCGCCATCGCCGAACGCCTGGAGCTGCCCCTGCAACTGGCCGTCGCGGGCGCGGTCAGCGCGGGCAAGTCCACCCTGATCAACGCCATCCTGGGCCGCCCGGTGGCGGCCGTGGACGCGGGGGAGTGCACCCGGGTCGTCACCTGGTACGAGTACGGACCGGAACCCGGCCTGCTGGTCGAGGAAGTCGCCGGCCGTGTCCGCCACCTGCGCCTCCCCGACACCGGACTGCCCGAGAACCTGGGCGTCCCGACCGAGGACGTGCTCCGCCTCCGCGTCCGCCTGCCCATGCCGTGGCTGCGCACCGTGACCGTGATCGACACCCCGGGCCTGAACACGGTCGGCGCGGCCACCGAGGAAGCCACCCGCCGCCTCCTCTTCGGCGACGCGGCGGCCGAACACGCACAGGCTCTGCTGTACGTCCTCCGCTACGTCCAACGATTCGACGCCGACACCCTCACCCAGTTCCGCGCCCTGTCGGCCGCGTGCGGGTTGACGGCGGTCAACACGGCCGCTGTGCTCAGCCAGATCGACCGCCGCTCCGACGACCCCGACCCGTGGCCGGTCGCCCACCGCCTCACCGCCCGAGCGACCACCGAACTGGGCGCCACGGTGCTGGACGTGGCCCCGGTGATCGGCCTCCTCGCCGAGACCGCCCGCGCCCGCCTCCTTCGCCCGCCGGACCTCACCGCCCTGCACACCCTGGCCGAGTGCTCACCCGCCGAGTTCGAGGACGCCCTCTTCGACCTGGAGGAGTTCACCGACGGCTACGGCCCGCTCCCCGCCGCCGAGGCCCGCGCCCTGGTCGACCGCCTCCACCGCTACGGCATCACCATCGCGGTGGACCACCTGCGCAGGCACCCGACGGCCACCCTCGACGACCTCTACCGGCTACTGGTGACCCACTCCGGCTTCGCACCGCGCACCGCCGAAGGACGGCAAGGAGTCACCGCGAACGGAGCCGCCCGCCCGGATCTCGGGCATGGGCCTCCGCCGTGGCAGCGGGGTGCTGCAACGGAGCGCGGAACCGTCCGCCCAGGTCCTGGGCAGACGAGTACTCCTTGCCAGGTCGGCGATGCTCCCGGGATCGGGACTGGGGACGGTTGTCCCCGTCCCGGCCCCGGACCGGTCGACACGCCGCAGTCAGCGGTTTCCGCCGTCGACGGCGTGCAGGATGGCGCGGCCGCGGGCTCGGGTTTCGAGCACGACGGCACCGGACAGCGAGAGGGTCTCTCCGCTGGCGAAGGCGGTCATCGAGCCTCGGCGGCCCGGCTCAGCCCGGCCCGGTCGGGTGTTTCCCGTTCGGGGACGCCTGAGCCGGACCCGGCGCAGGGCGGTGTTCGGCGGCAGGTGTCCGGCCCCGCCCTCGTCGACACACCCGCGGGTCGCGGGGGCGGGGCCGGACATGTGCGCGTTGGTGGCGGATATGGTTCGGTGGGGTCGGACCACCGGACTTTTGTCGGTAGAACCGAGATCGGTAAAACAGGGATCGGTGGAACTGAGAGGGTCGAGGAAGACCGGGCCCGGTCCGAGGTACCGAGCAGTCCCACGGTGACGGACGTGCTCGATCGGTTCACCAGGCATGCGGACCTGCTCAAGGCGCATGCCGCTCTTGTTCGGTTGCGTGGCTTGGGCGCGCGGTTCCCCGGCTTGGCCGGGCCGGATCGCGCGCTGGTGGGGCACCTCCTTTCCGCCGTCGATGAGAACCGGCCGATCGCGGATGAGTTGGCGGGGTTGCGGGTGTTGTCGGCGTGTGCGGCGGTGGCCAAGGGCGTATTGGTACTGGACGAGGCCATGACCGCCGAGTTGCTCACCCTCGTGCGTGGTGACACGATCGCGGCCCGGTTGGGGCTAGCACCCGACGCGAGTGCGGACGAGGTCGTTCACGCGGCGCGGGCGGCGTCGCGGCGGTGGCGGCAGGTGGCGTTTATGGCGGGTTCCACCGTCGCGGGGCACCGGGCTCGGGATGTGCTCGCGGCGGTGGAGGACGTGGCCGAGGCGGCTGCGCCGGTCGGGTTCGAGCGGGCGTTGGTGGAGCGGTTGCGGGATGAGTCGACCTTGACCGAGGGTGATCGGCGGGTCGTCCGGGCACTGCTGGACGGCGTCGATCGGCTCGCCATGACCGGCGCTGTGTCCGAAGTGGACATAGCGCCGCGGGCCGCGGCCTGTGCGGTGCGGTTTCGGGAGCTGCTGCACCGACCGCTCCCGACACCCGTTCGGCGGGCGGTCGAGGCGGCCTGCGATGCGTTCGAGTCTCTGGCTGGGACATGATCTCACCTCCGGCTTCCACACCATGATGGCCTTGGAAAACCAAGAGCCGCAACGAAAAGACTTCCACCTGTGGATGAATCGAGGGACCTGTGGACAACTCGTGGGGGCCGCGGTGAGCCAGGAGCTGATCCGCCGGGTGCTGCGGCTGGCCAACGACGCCCACGGCCTGGCGCGCGGCCATGATCGGGACGATCTCGCCGGGCTGTTGGCCGGTCAGGCCGCGCGCTGGTCGGAGCAGTCCGCCACGGTCGTCGTGGCCGGGGCGCAGAAGCGGGGCAAGAGCAGACTGGTCAACGCGTTGATCGGGATGCCAGGCCTGCTGCCGGTGGACGCGGACATCGCCAGCGAGACACAGGTCTCGATCAGGCGGGGGCCCGCGCTGGAAGTCACGATTCGGCGTGGGGAAAGCGTTTTCGTCATCCAGCCGGGTGAGCTGGCCGACTACGCGTCCGTGCTCGGCGAACCGGCCAAGCGACGCGACGTGACGGGTGTCGAGATCACCGTGGACGCGCCGCTCCTGGACGGCGTCCGGCTCGTCGACACGCCCGGCGTGGACAGCCTCACGCTCGGCCATCGGCACGCCACGGTCGCCGCGCTCGGTGGGGCCGACGCGCTGTTGTTCGCTGTCAGCGCACAGGATCAGCCGATCCTGCGGCACGAACTGGACTTCCTCGCCGAGGCCGCCACCCGGATCCACACGGTCGCGTTCGTGCTGACCAAGGTGGAGGACTCGACCGGGTGGCGCGAGCTGCTCACCGAGAACCGGGAACGTCTCGCCCGGTCGGTCGTCGATCTTGATCCCCGGGTGGCCAGGCGACTGCTCGCCGCGCCCTGGCTGCCGGTCAGCTCGAAGCTCGCCGAGGCCGCGCTGTCGTCGCCGAACCCGGAGCGGGCTGCCGCGCGCCGTGAGCGCAGTGGGTTCCCCCTGCTGGAGCGGCATCTGCGCCGCTGGGCGGACCGGCGTGAACTCGTCCGCGCGGGCGGGGTGCTCGCTCTCGCGACCTCCGCGCTGCGGGAACTGGAGACGTCACTGCGCGACGCGGCCGCCGTGCAGAACGCCGACGAGGCCGGGCTGACCGCTCGGAAGTCCGAAGTGGACTGTGAGATCACGGACCTGGCCGCGCGCCGCCGGGACCGCAGGCGGCTCGGGATCGACCAGCAACTGCTCGCCCGCGAGGCCACCCGGCGCGCCAAGGCGCTGCTCGACGGCTACCGGCGCACGTACGAGGCGGAGATCGCCGACCTGTCCGGCCCGCGCGACACCAACGCCTACGCCGCCGCGCTGCCGGACAGTCTCGACCGCTCGCTCACCGCCGCCTGGACCGAGATCACCGCCGAGACCGCGGACGTCGCGGCTGCCGTGATCAACGAGTTCCTGCGGGCCATGGACGTCCGCGCGGCCGCCGTCGATGCCGAGCTGCTCGTCCGGCCGGACACCGTCGCCGATATCCGGACCACCCCCGGCCGGGCCCGCTTCGACCCGCTGGTGGAGGGCCTGCCCACGGTGATGATGGCGGGCAGCACCAGCTACCTCGCCATGACCCTGGGGGCCACCGCCCTGTCACCGCTCGCGCCGGTCGCGATCGGCTCCGTCCTTGCCATCGGCTTTCTCGCCCACAAGCGAAAGCTGGCCGCCTCCGCCCGCACCCGCACCGCATTGACCGCCACCGTCCGCGAGACCTTCGCTGCGGTCACCGCGGACATCATGCTCGCCGTGGAGAAGGCCGTACTGGCCTGGCGCGCCGCCGCCGAACAGGCCGTCGACGACGCATTGACCGCCCGCCACCACGACCTGGAGAGGCGCAGGCAGTCGCTCGGCAGGGGGAAGGGAACCGGCGGCGCCGCCGTCCAGGACCTCGCCGCGACGGAGAACCACCTCGCCCAGGCGGGCGACCTGCACCAAGCCCTCGACGCCGCGCTTCGGGAAGGCTGAACGGAGCAGGGTTCAGGCGGCGACTCGAATCCGAACGCTGCCGAGTATCAAGGGCCGAGTACCAAGTGCACTGCTCCCATGCCCTTGCCGGATATGCCGATGCCCCGCGTTCGACCCACTAGGAGGGCAGGCGTACCAGTGACGCCACCCCGGTGCGCCCGTCGCCCGGCGGCGCGTCCGGGGCGTGCAGCGCGAACCCCTGCCCGACCGGCTCCAGCCATCCCTGGGCCGCCGCGACCTGGTCCACCCGCACTCCGCTGACCCGCAGCACCTGCGAGGTCTCCACCCCCGCCTGCGCGCCGATCCACAGGACGTTCCCGTCCACCCGGATCCGCGGCGCCTCCGCCGGTTCCACCGATGCCAGGTTACCGAGCAAACCTGGGAAATTTCCAAGACCGCGCGGCTGGCGTTCGTCGCACATGTGCAGCGCCAGTCCCCGGTTCGGTACCAGCGACTCCTGCACCACCCCGTACATCCGGTTCCCGGCAGCCACCCACCGCGCTGTTCCCGCGCGCGGGCGCTCCACGAACAGCTTGCGGTCCGTGCCCGCGAACGTCTCCAGCCCGATATTGGTCCCCAGATACCAGGAGGACTCCCGGCGCACGACCTGGTTGACCCACAACGCTGTCGTGTCCTGCTGCTCCGCGACGACCGACAGCACGCCGTTCGTGTCGACCGTGCCCACCGTCTGGCTCGGCACGAGCACACTGCTGCGCAGGCCGGTACGCCGCTTCGTCGTACGTCCCAGGATCACCGCGCCGGAGCGGCCGTCGCCCAGGGCCGTCGGCGGAATCGAGGTCGGCATCGACGGGTCGATCAGGCGCCTGCGGGCCCCGTCCTCGTTGATGTACCAGGTGCACGACGGGCCGAGCGTGTGCGGGGCGGCGGCCACCGGGGCGAACGCCGTGGCCGGGCGGATCAGCAGGACCTGCAGGTCGCCGGTCTCGCCCCAGGGCAGCCCGACCGAGTTGTCCACCGCGCGGGTGCCCGCGCCGCGCAGGAACACCCAGCCGACGGCGCCCTGGGCGACCAGCCACGGGTCGAACGCGGTGGGAATGTCGGTGGTCGAGCGGATGATGAGCTCGGGGCTCAGCGCGTGCACCCGGATGACCTGCGCACGCCGTTCCGCGACCAGCACCAGGTCCTCGGCGATGGCCCAGCCGGTGACCTCGGCCATCGGCAGCTCGCGCTCGACGTTGCCCGCGCGGTCGAGCTTGCGCACGAGGTGGCCGCCCTCGACGGCGTTCCAGGTGTAGAGGGCGCCGTTGGTGGCCTGCGCGTCGACCACGTCCTCGGCCAGGACAGGGAACACGCTGCCGCCGATGGTCCGGGGTGCCTCGGGGGTCGCGCGCAGCGCCAGCGAGCGCTGCGCCCAGCGGGCCGCGCCCAGCGCGACCACGGTCTTCGGGTCCTGCCAGGTGCGGACCAGGCCGTTGTACTCGCCCCGCAGGCTGTCCTGGACCAGCGGGATCCGGCTGGCACCGCCGGTCAGGAAGATGCCGCGCAGCTCGTCCGGGGCCCGGCCGCTGCCCTCGATGCTACGTGCCAGCAGCCGGGTGGTGCGGCGCACGTCCTCGCCGATCAGCGCGTCGAACTCGGCCCGGGTGATCCGGACGTCCACGTCCGCGCCCGGGACGTACTGGTTGGCGTCGTCGTAGTCCGACAGCGACTCCTTGGCCAGCCTGGCCTCGGTGAGCAGGTCGGAGGCCGCGGCCAGCCAGCGCCGGTCCGGGTTGGTGCTGACCTGCGCCCACCAGTCCGGGGCCAGCCGGTCGAGCTGCTCGCCGAAGTGGTGGAACACGCGCTCGTCGAAGGTCTCGCCGCCGATCTCCGGGTCGCCGCCGGGCGGCCCGACCACGGTGAACCCGGAGCCGTCCACAGTGAGCACGGCCGTGTCGAACGTGCCCCCGCCCAGGTCATAGACCGCGACGCTGTCCTTGCCCCGGAGGGTGTCGGCCGCGTGTGTGTGGCTGTAGTGGACGGCCGCGGCGACGGGTTCCTCGATCAGTTCCACCGGGACACCCGGCAGCACCATCTCCGCGACCTCGGTCAGCACCTGCCGCTGTGCGGGCGTCCACGCGACCGGGTGGGTGAGCACCAGGCCGACCGGCGTGGCCCCGTCGAAGCGGCGGCGGGCCTCACCGACGAACAGCTCCAGCAGGGCGGCCAGCGCACGTTGTACGGTGACCGGCTCGCCGCCGAGCAGCATCGGGCGCCTGCCCACGTACCGCTTCGGGTTGCGCTCCGCACGGTCCGGGGACCGGCCGACCATGCGCTGGGCCAGCGTGCCCGCGACCAGCCGACCGGACTCGTCGAGCAGCACGGTCGAGGGGATGCGGCGCTCGCCGGAGACCTCGATCGACTCCACCCGGTCCGCGGTGGCGATGGCGCCAGCCGAGAAGCTTGTCCCGAGGTCGACCCCCAGACTCCACCGTGTCACGTCGCTCCCCGTCACCACTAGCCCGATCGTGTCTCCCTACAGGATCGCTCCCCACCTGGCAGCGTTTCCCGGTGGGGTCGGTCCGGTCCGTAGACTCCCGGCATGGCGAGGTACTTCGACGTGCACCCGGACAACCCGCAGAAGCGTTCGATCCTGCAGGTCGTGGACCTGTTGCGGGATGGTGGACTGATCGCCTACCCGACGGATTCCTGCTACGCGCTCGGCTGCGCGCTGGGCAACCGGGACGGCATCGATCGCATCCGATCGATCCGCGGTCTGGACGATCGACACCATTTCACCCTGATGTGTCAGGATTTCGCTCAACTGGGCCAATTCGTGCATCTGGGTAACGCGGTGTTCCGGGCCGTCAAATCCGCCACTCCCGGTAGTTACACGTTCATCCTGCCCGCCACGAAGGAGGTGCCCCGGCGGTTGGCGCACCCGAAGAAGCGGACCGTCGGCGTGCGTATCCCGGACCACGTGGTGACCCAGTCGCTGCTCGCGGAGCTGGGCGAACCGCTGTTGTCGAGCACCCTGCTGCTGCCCGGCGAGGCGGCGCCGATGGTGTCCGGCTGGGAGATCAAAGAGGCCCTTGACCACGTGGTCGACGCCGTCATCGACTCCGGCGAGTGCGGCACCGTGCCGACCACGGTGATCGACTTCTCGGAGGACGAACCGGAGATCATCCGACGTGGTGCCGGTGACACCGCTCGATTCGAGTAAACGGTTGCACGGTGTGTCGATCGACACGATCGTTGTATAACGAGCGGATTACGCTACTGTCTGCTCCCGTGTCGGAACTTGAACCTTCACCCGATCTGCCGATGCGCGTGCCGAAGTTCCCGCCGCGCCCCGTGGAGTCCGTCTCCGCGCCCGTCATGATCGTGAGCACGCTTCCGGACGAGCTGCCCTGGACCGTGGGCGGCCGTCAGGAGGACACTCCTCCACCCGTCGAGCCCCCGGTCACCCTGGCGACCGTCGAGGCGCCCACCGAGGCTCCCGCCGCCGAGCGCGCGCGCCCACGGTGGTTGCTGCCCGTTGCCGGTGTCGTCGTGGCCGCGATCGTGGCCGGGCTCATCGTCTGGCTGACCGCCGGTTCGGACGACCCGCCGCCGGTCACCCCTTCCAAGCCCGATGGCGTCTACCTGTTCCAACGGATGGGCGAGACGATCGAGCCGATGCGCGACAGCAACTGCGCGGCCCACGCCTACGGCAAGGTCAGACAGTTCCTGGTCCAGAACCAGTGCAGGCAGCTCTCGCGCGCCGTCTACATCAGCAACGCCGACGACGGCCGAGTCGTCTACACGAACATCGGCGTGGTGCGCATGCCCAGTCGCGAGCTGGCCGAGCAGCTTGAGCTGCTGGTCCGCCAGGACGGGACGGGCAGCGTCAACGACCTGATACGCGAGGGCCTCGTGCGCGCGCCCGGTCTGGACCGGCTCAGCCTCGGCGGGTTCGCCGCGGCCTCGGACGGGCAGAACGTGGTCATCGCCGAGTCGGACACCACCGACAAGGACCCCGATCCGGCGGTGCACCAGAAGGAGATGAAGGACATCAGCGTCGATGCCCTCCGGCTCGGTAAAGACCTCGACTGAGCGGTCACAACCGAGCCACAACCGGGGTGCGCTAACCAGTCCCAGGGCGCTATCACGGAGAGGGATTGGTCGATGAGGGCAGTCTTGGTCGCCACGGCGGTGGTCGCCGCGGCTCTGCCGGTCCTACCGGCACCCGCGGCACTCACCTCGGGCTGCGCGCCCGCGGGCGTCGCGGTGGACGATTACCGGCAGTACGAAGGCACCGGGGCGGGCACCACGACATTCACCTTCGCCGTGACCGTCGCGCCCGCTCCCGGCTGCACGGCCGTCGGGTCGGTGGACTACGTAACCGATCCCGGTAGTGCTATCGGCACCGACTTCGTCGCGACCGCGGGCACGTTGACCTGGAACGGTTCCAACGCGACGCAGCAGGTGTCGGTGACGATCGTGCGCGACGCGGTCGCGGAGCCGGAGGAGTTCTTCAACGTCCGGCTGGTGAATCCGCACAACCTGGTCCCGCTGAGGGACAAGGCGCGCGGGCAGATCGTGGACGACGACCTGCCGCCGATAGAGACGTCCGTCGACGGCGGGAAGATCTGTTGGCGGCAACAGGGTGTCGCCGAGGTCGGCGTGCACACCAACGTGCCCGCGCGTGAGCCGATCACCGTGCACTACCGGACCATTCCCATCGGGGATGGGAAGCCTGGGTACTACCCGGTGCGCGACGGAGTGGTGACCATTCCGGTCGGGTCGACCAAGGGCGTGGCGCCGGTGCGGCTGATCACGGACCCGTCGTTGCCGGACGAGCAGTTCGTCGTGGAGATCTTCTCGCCGTCGGCGGGGACCCTGGGTGCGACCAAGGCATTGGTGACGGTCAGGTCCCGGGGCTGAGCGTGTGGCCCGGCCTGCCCCGCGGGGTCGGCCGGGCCTTGCTCCTGGGTTGTCCACAAGGGGGCGGAATCATCCACAGGGAACGCATTCGCGTTAGTGGCAAGGGGCCCGGGGCGATAATCTGGTCGGGCGTGCGGATCAGGGGATGCGGGCGGTGAGCTCGCCGGCTTCCGAGGTGGCGTTGGCCTGGTGGTAGAGGTGCCGGGCCCGGGACCAGTGGCGCGTCGCGGTGGTCTGGTCGCCGGTCCGGGATTCCAGGTCGCCCAGGTCCTTGTGCAGGTGGGCCAGCTCGTAGTCGTCGGGGACGGCGGAGCGGACGGCGAGGCTGTGCTCCAGGTGGTGGCGGGCGGCGGCCAGGTCGCCCGCGGACAGGTGGGCGCGGCCCAGCTGGTTGAGGGCGGAGGCCTCGCCATGGCGGTCGCCGACATCGCGGCTGAGGTCGAGCGCGGACTGGAAGTGGGCCAGGGCCTGCGGCACGTCGCCCGCGTCCAGATGGGCGCGGCCGGTGTCCAGCAGGGATTCCCATTCCAGCCAGCGGTCGCCGATCGCGCGGCTGACGGTCAGCGCCTCGCCCAGGTGGGAGAGGGCGGTCCGGTGGTCGCCCCGTTGCAGCCAGGCCTCGCCGAGGGTGTCCAGGGTGGCGGCCTCCAGGCGGGCGTTGCCCAGACCGCGGAAGGTGGCCAGGGCGTCGGTGAGCGGCAGCAGGCTCTCGTCGGCGCGGCCCATCCGGACGAACGTGTGGCCGAGGTTGCGCTGGGACAGGGCTCGGCCGAGGTCGTTGCCCGCCTCGGCGCAGCGGGCGACGGCGAGCCGGTGCGCGGCGATGGCCTCGTCGAAGCGGCGGAGCTCGGCGTAGGCGTTGGCGATGTTGTTGTGCACGTGGCCCTCGCCCGCCAGGTCGCCCGCGGCGCGGACGGTGCGCAGCGCGCGTTGGTTGGTCTCCAGGGCTTCCCGCAGGCGACGGGTCATGAAGTACGCGACGCCCAGGGCGCGCAGCATCTCGGCCTCGGCGACCGGGTCGCCGGAGGCGGTGGCGGCGGCCGCGCCCTGGCGGCAGAGCTCCACGCGGTCGTGCCAGTGGCCGGTGGCGTCGTAGAAGCTGGTCAGCAGGTAGGTCAGCTGCCAGGCCGCGGTGAGCCTGCCGATCTCCCGCGCGCAGTGGGCCACCGCGCGCAGGTTGGGGCGTTCGGCGTCGAGGAAGGCCAAGGCGCCGCGCCGGTCGGTGAACGGGACCGACGGGCGCGGGCCGTGCTGCAGGGTCGGGGTCACCAGGTCGCGGTTGGGGTCGATGACCCTGTTCGCCTCGTCCGCGACCACCAGGTACCAGTCGATCAGCCGGGACAGCGCGGGCAGGCGGTCGTCCGGGCCGACGCGTTCGGCGGCGAACTCGCGGACCAGGTCGTGGTAGCGGAAGCGGTCGCGGTCCACCTCGGTCACCAGGTGCGCGGCGGTGAGACCGGCGAGCGCCTCGCGGGCGTGCTCGACGGGCACCTCGCAGAGCGTGGCGCCCAGCGAGGTGCTCACCGTGCTGCCCGGGGCCAGGCCCAGCAGGCGGAACATCCGGGCGCGGCCCGGCTCCAGCGGCTCGTACGCGCTGGCGAAGACCGCGCGCACCGTCCGCGTGTCGCCTTCGACGGCGAGCGTGTCCAGGCGACCGGCGCTCACCAGCTCGGCCGCCGATTCGGCGACCGATCGGCCCGGGGTGGCCACCAACCGCGCGGCGGCGAGGCGCAGGGCCAGCGGCATGCCGCCGCAGAGGCGGCCGAGGCGGGCGGCGGCCCCGGGTTCGCGACTGACCCGGGCCGGGCCGAGTACGCGGCCGAGCAGTTCCAGCGACTCGGTGTGCCCGAGGCTGTCCAGCGCGACGGGATGGACCGCGTGGCGGGTGCCTAGAGCGGCGAGAGACTGTCTGCTCGTGACAACCAACAGTGTCTGTCCCGTCCCGGGAACGAGGGGCAGAACCTGGTCGACGTCACCGGCGTTGTCCACCAGCACCAGACAGCACCGCCCGTGCAGCAACGACCGGTACAGCGCCGCGCGTTCGGTCAGCTCTGCCGGCATCCGTTCGTCCGGGACGTCCAGGGCGCGCAGCAGATGGGCCAGAGCGTCCGCCGCGGACAGTGCGCGGCGGGAGTCGTGGCCGCCCAGGTCGAGGAACAACTGCCCGTCTGGGAAGCGCGTGGCGACCGTGTGCGCCCACTGGACGGCCAGTGCTGTCTTGCCCATGCCCGCCGCCGACGAGATGACCACGACCGGTCGTTCGTCGCTCGGGCCGGACAGCATGTCGTCGAGCGCGGTGAGCTCGGCGGTACGGCCGGTGAAGTGGCCGACCCGGGCAGGCAGCTGCGCCGGGCCGCGGGTGGCCTGACGGGGTTGCAGCGCGGGGTCGCGACGCAGGATCGCGGTGTGCAGCTCGACCACCTCGGGGCCCGGGTCGACGCCGTAGTCGTCGGCGAGGCGGGTACGCAGCTGGCGGTAGACCTCCAGCGCGTCCGTGTGCTGGCCGCACCGGTGCAGCGCCAGCATGCACAGCGCGGCCAGGCGCTCCCGGGTCGGGTGCGCGGCGACCAGGCGGGGCAGCTCGCGGGCGGCCTCGGTGTGCCGGTGCAGGCGCAGCTCGGCGTCCCACAGGTCCTCGACGGCGGCCAGCCTGCGCTCGTGCAGGGTCTCCACCTCGCCGCAGCCCCAGCCCTCCAGGGCCGCGTCGGCGAACGCGTCGCCCCGCCACAGGCCGAGCGCGGACCGCAGCAGCGGCGCCGCGTGGTCGGCCTCGTCCCGGGTCAGGTGCGCGCGGGCGGCGCGGACCTGCTGGTCGAAGCGCAGCGCGTCCACCGTCTCCGGTTCGACGGCCAACAGGTAACCGGGCTCGCGCGTGCGCAGTACGACCGGGAACCCGCACGCGGTGAGCGCCTGTCGGATGCGGGCGACATGGCTGTGCAGGGTCTTCACCGCCGTCCGGGGCGGGTTCTCGCCCCACAGGACATCGATGAGGCGCGAGGCGGGTAACACCGTCCCGGCGTGCAGGGCCAGCACGCCCAGCACCGCGCGTTGGCGGGTGCCGTGCACCAACGCGCGCCCGGCCGGGCCGACGGCCTCGACCGGTCCCAGCACGCGCAGTTCGCCGGGTCGCGTCACACTCCCCAGCTCCTTCCGCACAGCTCGGTAAAGGGAGCGTAACTAGCCCGCTGCGGTGCGCAAACACCCAACCGGCTGAGCGTGCGGCCGTCCGCCCACGGATCGGTTGCGTTCCGCGACAACCATGCCACAACCGGTGGCCTACACGCTGCGGTCAACCCTGTTCCACTCGCGAGGAGAAACCCGAATGTCCCACCGCAGATCACCCGGCACCCGCCGGACACTCGTCGCCGCCACCGTGGCCATGGTGGCCGCCGTCCTGCCCGTGCTGCCCGCCGCGGCCGCCGAGAACCCGGTCGCCCAGCCCGCCCTGCCGCCCAAGACCGGGCCGTGCGGGCCGATGGACGTCACCTTCGTCATCGACGACACCGGCAGCATGGGCGGTGCCATCGCCAACATCAAGACCGGCATCAACGCCATCATCGGCGACGTCGCGAGCCTGTCCGGCGGCGACTTCAAGCTGGGCCTGGTCAGCTTCAAGGACAATGTCCGGGTGATCAACGACCTGGCGGCAGGCAACCAGGCGGCCGTCACCACCGCGGTGAACGGCCTGGTCGCCGCCGGTGGCGGCGCCGGTCCGGAGGCCTCCGACGAGGCGCTCAACACCGTGGTCAACAACCTGCCCGCGGCGGGCCGCCCGCAGACCGGCGACTTCCTGGGCACCTGGCGCTCGAACGCGACCAAGACCGTCGTGCTGGTCACCGACGCGCTGCCCGGCGGCTTCGACGACACGCACACCGCGGTGGACGTGACCAACGCGCACCTGCGCGCGCTGCAGGCGCAGAACAACATCAAGATCAACAGTGTCTACGTGCCCACCGGCGGCGTCTCCGCCCCGGTCGCCACGATCATGCAGGACTACGCCAACACCACCGGCGGCCTCTACACCCAGGCCGCCGCCGACGGCTCCAACACCGCCACGACCATCCAGCAGAGCCTGCGCAACTGCAAGCGCACCGACGTGTTCATCCGCGACCACGCCGCGGACACCGGCGTCGAACCGCACGGCCTGAACCCGATCTGGACCAGTCCGGACATCGCGGTCTGCCCGACCACGACCCCCTGCGCGGGCACCAACCCGGTCGTCGGCGGCACCAGCTACATCCACGTCAAGCTCAATAACCCGGGCCCGAACGGATCCGGCACCGCCACCGGCAACCTGATGCTGTACTACACGGCCCAGGGCGGCGCGGCGATCTGGCCGACGCACTGGACGCACATCAACACCGCGGTCAACGTGACCGTCCCGGCGGGCACGACCAACGTGGTCGTCCCGTGGAACGGCGTGCCCGGCCCCGGCCACTTCTGCCTGCTCGCCCGCTGGGTCTCGGCCACCGACCCGATGACCTTCGCGGAGGGCCCGAACACGCTGAACAACACCCGGAACAACAACAACATCGCCTGGCGCAACGTGGACACCGTGCGCCTGGTGCCGGGCAAGCCGGACACCCGCCCGTTCACCCTGGCCAACCCGAACCCGCGCGCGGTGACCAACCTGGTCTTCACCGCCCCGGAGGCACCGTTCACCGGCAAGCTCGTGGTGGACCTCGGACCGGAGCTGGCGGCCCGCTGGAAGGAGTCCGGCCAGCGCGGCGTCGGCGTCCGGCCGGTCGGCGAGACCCAGGTGCAGATCGTGGACCCGAAGCAGGCACAGATCATGGGCCTGGTGATCGACCCGAAGGAGCGCTTCGAGACGAAGCTGGAGTTCACCGCGACCGACCAGTCCCGGGCCGTGCTGCGGGTGAACCAGACCGACGAGAAGGGCGAGGACCTCGGCGGTGTCGAGTTCCGAGTGACCACAGGATGATCACGGGGTAGGGGGGAGCGTCCCGGTCACCGGCGCGGGTGACCGGGACGCTTCGTGATCCGCGCCCGGATATGCCTGGACAAGGCGACAGAACCGCCGCCTTGTGGTCAAAAACAGGTCAATGACACGCACCTCGTCCGCGATGTTGAAACCGGCGGCCCGGTCTGCGACATTCGTGCCGACACGTCGTCGACGGGAGCCCCGCGGTGACCAGACCGCCGACCGATCCCCCTTTCCGGCCAGTGTTCCGTTTCCCGGACCCGGGATGATCGGGTTCGCAGGCTGCGGCAGGCCGGAGCCGCCGCCGGTACCGCCCGCCGTGCACCGCGCCATCCTGGTCGTGGACGTGGAGAGCTTCGGCGACCACGGCCGCACCAACGCCGACCGCTGGGTGGTGCGGGACGCGCTGTTCCGGCTGGTGGCGGCGGCGCTGGCAGGCGTCGGGATCGACTGGTCGGGCTGTGATCACGAGGGCACCGGGGACGGTGTGATCGTGCTGGTGCCCGCCGAGGTCGCCAAGAGCGCGCTCGTGGAACGGTTGCCGGACGGTCTCGCGACACTGTTGCGGGCGCACAACAAGACCCACGCGCACAGCGAACGGATTCGCCTGCGCATGGCCGTGCACGCGGGCGAGGTCAACTTCGACGCGCACGGGGTCGTCGGCGACGCGGTGAACCACGCCTGCAGGCTCGTCGACTGCGAGGAGCTGCGGCAGTCGCTGAGCGCCTCCTCCGGCGCGCTGGCGCTGATCGCCTCGAACTGGTTCTACACCGAGGTGATCCGACACAGCCCGCGCATCGACCCGGCCGGATACCACCCGGTCCGCGTGCGCGCCAAGGAAACCGACACCACCGGCTGGATCCGCCTGCCGGACCTGGACTCCGGCTCCGCCCCCGTGCCGCACGCGCGCGGCACGGCCCCCGACCCCGACCGTTCACTGTGGACAGCGGCGGCCGAGTCCGTCAAGCGCCTCGGTGCCCGCCGCACCGCCTACCCGCTCGACCTGAGCATAGCCGAACTGCACGCGCAGGGGCTGTACGTGGCCGCCGGGTTCACCAAGCTGACCGGCAAGCAGACCGCCGTCTCGGTGGACCGGCTGGTCGAGGAGATCGAGACCGGCTCGTCCCTGCTGATCCTCGGCGAACCCGGCAGCGGCAAGAGCGTGGCGGCCTACGCGCTGTTGCGCGCGCTGTGGCGGCGGGTGCCCGCGATCGCGGTCCGGGTGTCGGACCTCGCCGCCGCCACCCACCCGTGGCTGTCCCGACCGGACGGTGGCCCGCGCCCCGGACCGCGCCCGGTGCTGGTGGTCGACGGCCTCGACGAGGCGCAGGGCGACCTGGTGTCGGCCACCGAGCTTTCCGACCTGCTGCACCGCTTCCACCGCGACTTCGTGATCGTGGTGACGTGCAGGCGCCGCGACTACGAGGACGACCTGGCGCACACCCTGGAGACCGGCCTGTTCGACGCGATCTACGCGGTGGACGCGTGGACGCCGGAAGACCAGTTCGCCGAGTTCGTCGACCGGCTGGTCGATGTGGGTATGCTGGACTCGCGCGCCTTGGTGGACGTCGTCGCGGCCTCGCCGGACATGGCCGGGCTGGTGGCCCGACCGCTGTACGCGCGCATGCTGACCTTCCTCGGCGCGGGCGGATCCCCGGCGGTCACCAGCGTCCTGTCGTTGTACGCGGAGTACATCGACCGGCTCGCCGCCGTCAGCGACGCCATGCTGACCCGGTTCCGGAACCCGCTCCCCGCCGCCGGGATCTGGGCGGAGGCGGCCTGGACGATCTTCTCCCGGGGCTGGCTGCGTGAGGACCGGTTCGACTTCGACGCCGTCACCGCCGAGGTCGCCGCGCGGATCGGCGGGTCCCCGAGCGGCGTGGCGCGGGCGCTGAGCCAGATCTGCGACCAGCGCCGGTCGGGCGGTCGGGTGTGGGGCACGTTCGTGCACTACTCGTTCTTCGAGTACCTGGTGGGCCATTGCTACGCCAGGGTGTTGCGGCGGACGGCCGCGGGCGGGGACACCACCGAGCTGATGGCCTGCCTCCGGGTGGACCCGACCCCCGAGATCCGCCACTTCGTGGTCGACGACCTCGTCGCGGCCCGCGCCCCGGACCTGGTCGACGTGTTGACCCGGGCCTACGCCGTACTGTCCACAGCGGACCTGTCGACCCGGCGCACGGCGGGCAACCTGGTGGCCTACCTGCTCTCCCGCGCCGCGGCCGAGCCGCGCCGGGCACTGTGGCGGTTGCGCGAGCACGAGACGGACGAGTTCCTGAGCCAGGCGCTCCTGTGGGGGCTGTGCCATCTCGGCGACGACACCGCGCTGACCGAGTTCGTCGAGCGCTCCCGCGCGTCCGCACGATGGCGTGCTCTCAACCGCGGATATCTGATGTACTACTACGGAGACCTCGATCGGCGCGCGCGACCGCCTTACGTCGACGGGGAACCGCTCATGACGTGGAACCGCACGCGGGAGCGGTCGGTGGCGTTGTTGTCGGGGGCGGGTTACTCGGCGATCGCCGCCCAACGGCGTTTCCTGGACCTGTACTCGTTCTACGACTACGCGATCCGGCGCGGTGAGGAGCTCGCCGAACACGATGTCGAGGTGGCCGCGGCCGCGCTCGCGGCACTGTGGAACGGGTCGTCGATCGACGGCGAGCTACTGCTGGAGTTGCAGGCCATGCACGCGGTCGCGACCGGCGGACGGTGACCCGTCCGGTTCGGGCACCGGGTAGAGGCGGTGCGCGTGGTCCGCGGGGACGCCGAGCACGATCAACGCCTCGGACACCCTGGCCAGCTCCCGGACCAGGTGGTCGCCGGTGAGCTCGTCGCCGGACACGTCGGTGATCGGCAGCCCGAGGTCCAGGGCCAGCTCGACCTCCAGTCGGGCGCCGCGGCTGTACTCCCAGCCCGCGGCGAGCGTCACCGCGCCGACGTGGTCGCGGATGACCTGCTCGCACAGCGCGTCGTAGTGCGCCTGCGACAGGCCGTCCAGCTCGAACTCCACGGGGTTGATCACCGGGCGCCCGGGGTGCCGCCGCCGGGTCCGGTCGACCGCTTCGGCGGCGGCGGCCTTGTTCGGCTCCAGAACCTCGTCGCGCCAACGTGTGACGTGCGTGGTGCGCAGGTGCTCGCGGTCGAAGACGCCGAGTCCCAGCATCAGGTCGACCTCGCGCCTGCCCGAGCTGATCGGGCAGGCGAGGTAGATCGCGTCGCGGAGGTCGATCGCCGCGAACGACCGCAATGCCGCCGCCAACGCCTGTCTGTGTTCCATGCGGTCTCTCCTGTCTGCCGCGCCCGGTTCGTGGATTGTCGGACGGTGCCGGGGTGTCCGTCGCGATGAAGGCCCGTTCGTGTGAACTCGATGTCGAATTCCCCGCCGCCGCTTGCTGATAAAGTGTGCGGGCGTGGCGGACGTCGGTGTGGCATCCCGACGCGTTTCCGCGACCGGGGACGGCCGCGGTGTCGGTAGCGCGGGCGGTGTCGGAGTCGGTGCGTGGGTCTGTGTCGACGGCGTGGAGGGCACCGGCAAGACGACCGTGGCGGCCCGGCTGGCCCGCGAGCTGGACGCGGACCAGGCACCCGAGTTCTCCGCCGCGGTCTTCGGTCGGGCGCTGTGTTCGGTGGTGGCGACCACACCGCACCACATCTCGACGAGCCCAGTCGGGCAGTCGCTGGTGTTCCTCGGCGACTTCTTCGAGGTGCACGCGACAGCGGTGGCACCGCGGCTGCGGCAGGGGCGCACGGTCGTCAGCGATCGCGGCTACCTGAGCAAGTACACCTATCAGGAGGTCGTGCTCGCCGCGGAGATCGGGGCCGACGCCGCTCGCGCGTTGCTGGGTCCGGTGTTCGCGTGCCTGCCGCCGCCCGACTTGACGGTTCGACTCGTCGCACCGACACCATGTCTGCGTGAACGCCTGCTGCGGCGCGATGGGCATTGCGACCCGGCGCGGGAGGGGTTCATCGACCGTGCCGTGCGTGCGGCAGACGAGTTCCTGCGGCGGACGCCCGGGATGGCGGTGGCGACCATCGCGGCGGACCGGTCGGTCGACGAGGTGGTGGCCGACGCGGTGGCCGCCGTCCGGGCTATTCGGCATAGCTGAACTCGCGCACGCGTTCGCGCACTGCCGGGCTGAACAGCGCCTGGGAGAGCAGATCCCGATAGCGGCTCCCGGTTTCGGTCGCGCGGACCCGGTCGGGGCCGACCTCGCATAAGCCCTCCTCGGCGAACGAGGCGAACTCGGCGGCGAAGCGGTCGACCGGGTCGTGGCCGAGCAGGGCGCGGAACCTCGGCCGGTCGAGCGCGGCGACGTTGAGCACGGCGGCTTTGTGCGTCCGTTCGTCGGCGGTCATGATGATCCCGTCGGAGACCGGCGAGCGACCGTCCGCCACCAGATCGAGGTACCGGCGCAGTGCCGCGGGGCGGGAGCGGAGGGAATACCCGTTGCGATAGTCCACTCCCCACAGGTAGCTGCGACTCCCGGCGCCGAACCCGAGCAGGTTGCGCATGCCCCAGTGGTTGGCCTTCTGCTGGTAACCGCCGCCCGCGCGGACCCAGCGGACGTGTGTCTCGCGCCGGTACCCCGCTTCGCGTAGCAGCCGGTCGGCCAGGTCGTAGCGCCGATACAGCAGTTCGCCGTCCACTGTGGAATACCCAATGCGGTCGTAGCCGGTGTGCGGTCGGGAGGTGAGCGCGTACGCGCACACCGTCGGCGGCCCGATTGTCACGACCTGTTCCATCGAGGCCCGCCAGCTCGCGTCCGTCTGGCCCGCCAGCCCGTAGATCAGGTCGACGCAGACGTTGTCGAAGCCCGCGGCCAGCGCGTCCGTGAGCAGTCCCAGGCCCGCCGTCGGGGCTCGCCGCCTGCCCAGGCCGCGGACCTCGGCGTCGACCATCGACTGGTAGCCCAGGTTGATCCGGTTGATGCCCGCGGCACGGATCCGGTGCAGCCGCTCGGCGTCGACCGTGGCCGGGTCGACCTCCAGCGCGACCTCGCCCGGCGTCCGGCCGGGGTCCCGGGCGAACAGCCCGAGCAGTTCGGTGACCAGGCGGGCCAGGGAGCTCGGCGGGAGCAGGGACGGTGTGCCGCCGCCCAGGTAGAGCGTCGTGATCGTCTTCGGTTCGGTCAGTTCGGCGTAGCACGCGGCCTCGGTGAGCACCGCGGTGACGTAGCCGTCGAGGTCGTGCGTGGTCCCGCCGACCGCGTACAGATTGCAGAAGCGGCAGATCTGTCGGCAGAACGGGACGTGCACATAGAGGTTGAGATCGTCGAACCGGGCCAGGGAATCACTTACCAGCTCGGTGAACCGCGCGTTCGTGGGTTCATCGAACGGCCGGTAGGCCTGGCGCGGGGGATACATGTAGACGTAGTCGGCGTGTGCCTGCGCGGTGATGAGGTCACGCAGCCGCGTGTCCTCGGCGAGTATCCGCATGCGACACCTCATATCGTTAGTGCGTCGTTGCCGCTATGATTATCCGGCCGGTGTTCAGCTCCTCGATGAGCTTGCGCACGTTGGGGGACAGCGCGTCCGGCATGTCGAGGAGCTGGTCGATGCCCAGGAAGTCGCACCTGTCATGCACGTCGGCCTCGACCGGGCGCGGTCGGCCGTGCGGGATCGAGGCCAGGAACCAGGTGTAGACCATGCACCGGCCGTTCTGCTGGAACTCCGTGCTGCCCAGTTCGCGTTCGATGTGCACCTCCACGCCGGTCTCCTCCAGCAGTTCCCTTCGGGCAGCCGCGTCGGCTTCCTCGTCCCGTTCGAGCTTTCCGCCGGGAATCTCCCATTGGGTGAGGCTCGCGGTTCTGCGGTGCAGCATCAGCAGACGCCCCTGGGGATCCGGGATCACACAGCCTGCGAGCCGGAGAGGTTGCATGGCAAAACGTCCCATCATTCACAGTTGGAGGTGTACTGTGTTGCCGCCAAGGCAAGTCGTACCGCTAACTTCGGCGCCCCCGGAGGCAATCACTCGGTCTTGTCCGTGAACTGTCGTGTATTTGTCAGTCATCCGGCGAACCGGTCGCGGGAATTCGCCCAAAAGTGTTGCCACCATGGGGAATCAGCCAGGTGTGTCGAGAATCGCGCGGACGGCGGTGACCAGCTCGGGGTGGAACTGGGCGATGCCCCGGCGCGCGGCGGTGACGGTCGGCGCCTCGATCAGGGCCGAGTTGTCCATGACCACGTCGAACACCGTGCGGTCCCGCCGGATATCCAGTCCGAGCAGGGGAAGCAGCCGTTCGGCGGTGGTCGTGTCCTTGGTGTCGAGAAGCGCGCCGCACTCGCGCTGGGTGAGGAACGGTCCGCACGGCTCCTGCGACACCCGCGCCTTCCGCGCCCGCGATGGTCGGTCCGACTCGATGAAGACCCGCACACAACCGCCTTCGGACAACCAGGGCGCGGCCCAGGAGTCGAATACCGTGCGGTCGCGGGTGCGTAACTCGTTGCGCAGCCGATCGTTGAGATCGCGGTCGACCGGCCGCGCGTCCCGCATCCGCTCCACTGTGGACAACCCGGTCGCCCACAGTGTATTGCGTCCCCCGGCGGAGACCCCGAGCGCGGACAGCAGCAGCGAGCTCGCCGAGACGTAGTCGTAGTCCAGCTCACGGGCCAGCAGCAGTGCGTGGGTGGTCTTGCCCGCCGCGGTGAGACCGGAGATGGTGACGTTCATGCGCGGCTCCAGCAGTCGGGAGCGAGTCCACCCCTGAGGATGAACCCCGATTGCCGGTGGCACTCCGCACTCAGACGGGAACGGCCAGTAATGTCTCCTCGGTGCGGCCGCGCAGGGTCACCGCGTCCGTCGTGCGCCACCGCCGGGCCTCCGCCGGGTCGGCCGCGTCGAGCGCGCGGGCCGAGGCGACGAGCAGGCCTGGCCTGGACTTCGCCAGCTCGGTGAGGCGGGCGGCCTCGTTGACCGGGTCGCCGATCACGGTGTACTCGAAGCGGCGCTCGTCGCCGATGTTGCCTGCGAAGGCGGGGCCCGCGGCGACGCCGATGCCCGCCGGGCAGTCGGGCAGCTCGGTGGGCAGGCGGGCGGCCAGGGCGCGGGCGGCGGCGAGTGCGCGGCCCGCGTGGTCGGGCAGGGTCAGCGGGGCGCCGAAGACGGCCAAGACGGCGTCGCCGATGAACTTGTTGACCAGGCCGCCGTGCGCGTCCACCTCGTCGACCACGATGGTGAAGAACCGGTTGAGCAGGTCGACCACCTCGGTCGGCGGGCGGGTGGCGGCGATCCCGGTGGAGCCGACCAGGTCGACGAACACCACGGCCACCTCGCGCACGGCGCCGCCGAGCTGGTCGACGGCGGCGGCCGCGACCTCGTGGCCGACGTGCCTGCCGAACAGGTCCCGGAGGCGGTCGCGGTCGGCCAGGCCCGCGGCCATCCGGTTGAAGCCCGCCTGCAGCAGGCCAAGGTCGGTGCCGTCGTAGACCGGGATCCGGGTGTCCAGTCCGCCCTGTTCGACGCGGGTCATCCCATCGCGGACCGAGCGGATCGGCGCGACCGTGGCGCGCGCCGTGAACACCGTGACCAGCAGACCGACCACGAGCGCGACCGCGGCCAGCACGATCACCGTGACGGCCAGGCGCTCGGTCGGCACGGTGCCGCGCGCGAGCGCGAACACCGCCACCACCGGCACGCCCGCGACCGGGACGCCGGTACCCAGGCACCAGAACACCAGCATCCGCACCAGCACCCCCGGCCCGCGTCGCGGCGGGGGAGCGGCGGAGAGGACACGCGCGGACACCGGGCGCAGCGCGAACTCGCTGAGCAGGTACGCGTTGGCGCACACGACAATCCCGGCGAAACCGGCGGTGAACGCGACCGTGAACACCAACGTCGGCTGCGACAGTCCAACCGCGACGGTGAACACCACCGTGGCCAGGCCCCACAGGAACGCCTGCATCAACGTCAACCGCAACGGGATCCGCAGCGTCGCCCGCCGGTCCTCGGCCGTCGGCTCCCGGTCGTCGACCGCCCACCGCAGCACGCGCAACACCCGGTCGGTGCCCCAGACACCGCCGCCCACCACCGCGGCGAGAACGTAACACGGCACACCGACACCGATGACCAGCCAGGTGCCGCCGACCGGGCCGGGCCCGGGGATGACGAACAACGCCAACGCCACCACGACCACCGCGCCGACCAGGTTGGCCAGCACGAGGCTCACCGTGAGCAGCACCTGCACCCGCAGGCGCAGCGCGAGACCGTGTTGGTCGAGCGGGCCCAACAGCCGCGAGCCGAACGGCCCGGGACCACCGCGCGGACGAGGCGCCATCACCGGCGCCATGGTACGGGCTGTCAGACCTCGGGGAATTCCCAGCGGTCGAGGTAATCCGACAGGGTCAGCCCGAACAGCACGACGTCGTGATGGCGGCCGCCGAAGAACTCGTGGTCGCGCAGCACACCCTCCTCCCGGAACCCGAGCGCGCGGTGCAGGGCGATCGACGACTCGTTGAAGCCGTAGACCTTGACCTCGCACTTGTGAAAGCGCTCCTCGCCGAACATGTAGGTCAGCAGGATCCCGATCGCCTCGGCCGCGTAGCCGTGCCTGCGGTGCGCGCGCCCGACGCCGATGCCGTACTGGAAGCGGCCCGACCGCCGGTCGACCGAGTGTGTGTTCAGGCCGCCCACGACCTGGCCGTCGGCGACGGAGACGATGGACAGGTGCATGTTCTCCGGCGTCGTCCGCACCGACCGCTCGACGGTGACCCGGCGGTACCCCTCGCTCGACAGCGGCGGGTGCACGCGGTCGCCCGCCCGCATGTCGTCCGAATGTTCATCGAATGACCGAAAAGTCTGCCAGTCCTCCGGCTCCACGCCGCGCAGCCATACCTTGGTCCCAGTCCACAGTGAGCTCACGCGCACGGTCTACACGTTCCTCCCGACAGCCGCGACCGCTTTAGCGGGAAGCGAACGCGACGGGGTGGTTGTCCACAGGAGTGCGGAGTTGTCCACAGTTGCCAGTTGTGTGATCTTGACAGGGCGCGGGATTCGGCAGTCTCGCCGTGCGGTTGGTGATCTGTGCGGGCAGGTTTCGTACAGGCGCGTGGTCGGGTGGTTCAGCGGCGGGGCTGGGCCGGGACGCGACGGATGTGCTCGCGGGTGGTGGGAACGCTGCCCGGTGCGGGTTCGATCGTGTGTGTGGGCGCGGGCAACGTGAACACGACGGTGGTGCCGCCGGTGGGGGCGGGTTCGACCCAGATCGTCCCGCCGTGGCGTTCCACGATGCGGCGGCACGTGCTCAGGCCGATCCCGGTTCCCTTGTACTCGCCCGCGGTCGGCTCCCGGTGGAACAGCGCGAAGACCTGCTCGCGGCCCTCCGGGGAGATGCCGATCCCGTTGTCGGTGATGCGGATCGTCACCCAGTCCGCGTCCTCCTCCCCGTAGACGCGCACGCACGGCTCGACCTCGGGCGCCACGTACTTGACCGCGTTGCCCAGGAGGTTGGCCATCACCTGGCGCAGCAGGGTGGGGTGCGCGTCGACCAGGGGGAGCGGGCCGTGGGTGATCTCCACCCGGGTGCCCGCCGCGTCGATTTCCGTTGTCAGGTCGTCGATGAGGGTGTTCAGGTCGACCGGGCGCCTGCGCAGTGGTTCGTGGCTGGCGTGCGCGTAGTGCAGGAGGTCCTCGATCATCGAGTTCATCCGGGTGGCCGCGCGGGTGATCGCGGAGAGCGGACGCTCCTGTTCGCGCGTGTGCGCCAGTTCCGTCAGCACCTCGGCGTAGCCTGAGATGGCGGCGAGCGGGCTCTTCAGGTCATGCGCGACGATCGCGGTGAAGCGGTCGAGCTCGTCGTTGGCCGCGGCGAGTTCGGCGTTGGCGCGGGCCAGCCGCTGGCGGGCGGCCTCGCGCTCGGTGACGTCGCGCAGGAAGGCGTGGAAGCGGCGTTCGCCCTGCCAGGTGAACTCGGCCAGGCTGAGCTCCACCAGCAGCTCCGAGCCGTCCCGGCGACGGGCCGGGACCTGCACTAGGTCCGCGGACAGCCGGGCCTCGCCGGTGGTGGCGCGCCGGACCAGGCCGCGGGCGTGCGCGTCGGCCAGGTGCGTGGGGATGATCAGCTCGGTGAGCGGCCTGCCGGTCACCTCGGCCGGGGTCCAGCCGAACATCCGCTGCGCGGCCGGGTTCCAGGCGGTGATCACGCCGGTGGCGTCGGTGGCCACGAACGCGTCCGGGGCGGTGTCCAGGATGGTCGACAGCACCTGCTCGCGGTCGGCCAGCGCCTGCTGGTGCGCGCGTTCCACGGTCACGTCGGTCATCGTCACGACCGCGCCCAGCCGGGTGCCGTCGGCGGCGCGCAGGGCGCGGCCGTTGCACAGCACGTGCACCGCCGGGCGGCCGTGCGGGGCGATGACCATCTCCACGTCGTCCACCCGGCCCTCGCGCAGCGCGCGCAGCAGCGGCACGTCCTCGGGGGCGAGCAGGGTGACGCCGTCCGGCGCGTACAGGCTGTAGCGGTCGGACCACTCGGCCGGGTCCAGGTTCGCGTCCGGGTCCAGGCCATGCCATTCCCGGGCGGCCCGGTTGAACAGCGTCAGGTGGCCTGCCGAGTCGCAGGCGACGATGGCGACCTCGATGGTCTCGTGCACCGCGTCGGTCAGCTCTTGGCGCACCTCCAGCTCGCGCGAGTAGTCCTCGGCGAGGGCGCGCTGGGCGTCGGCCTCGGCGGCCAGCGCCCGGTTCGAGCGGGCCTGGCGCCGCCGCTCGAACAGCGCGACCACCACGTTGGCCAGGTCCTCCAGCGCGGACAGGCGGTCGGTCGCCAGCTCCTTGGGCTTGTCGTCGAACACGCACAGCGTGCCGAGCACGTGGCCGTTCGGGGTGATCAGCGGGACGGACGCGTAGAAGCGCACGGCCGCGTAGTGGCCGGTGACCCAGGGGTTGGCGGCGAACCGCCCGTCCACCCTGGCGTCGGCGGTGATCGCGGTGTGCCCGCCCAGCACCACCGTCTGGCACATCGACTCCTCGCGCGGCGAGTCGCCGCCCTCGAAGCCGATGGTGGTGAGCTGGCACTGGCGGTTCTCGTCGAGCAGGTTCAGCGACGCGGTGGGCACGTTCGCCACCATGGCCGCGGCGCGCACGACCGCCGTCAGCTCGTCGTCGGCGGGTGCGTCCAGCACGCCGTACTCGTGCAGCTCCGCCAGCCGGGCAGACTCGCTCACACCCACCCCTCCCTCGCGAGTACTTGTGGTCGGGCAGGGGGAGCCCACCACGTCCGGTTTATTCGGCGCGGCCCGGTGCCGACGCAGGAGATTCACCCGATCGGCACAAAAGAGCGCTACCGTTCGCTCGGTTCGAGCCGGGCTGCCACGGCCGCGCACGCGTCCGCCACCAGCGCGTACTCGTCCCGGACGGCCACCAGCTCGGCCGTCTCCGGCAACCGGCCTGCACCCGCGTTGTCCTCGACCACGGTCAGCCGGGCGGCCAGCGCGTGTGCGCCGATGTTGCCCGCCGCGCCGCGCAGCGCGTGCGCCTCGGTCGCCACGAGCGCGGTGTCGGCCGCGTCCGAGGCATCGGTGAGGCGGTCGAGCGCCTGCGGCGTGCGCGTGGTGAACGACCTCAGCAACCGGGTCAGCAGCGCGCGCTCCGCCTCGGGCGGGTTCGGACCGCTGATGTCGTGCAGCCGGTCCAGGATCCCCGTCGCGCGGTCGCCGGTCTGTTCGGCGGGGGCTTCGGGCGCGGGGCCCCTGGTGAACGGGGCGAGCGCGGCCGCGAGATCCGCCGGGCGGACAGGTTTGGCCAGGTAGTCGTCCATCCCGGCGGCGTGGCAGGCGGCCCGGTGCTCGACCAGCACGCTCGCCGTCATGGCGATGATGTGCGGTTGCCGCTCCACCGGCAGCTGCGCGCGGATCGCCCGCGTGGCCGCCAGGCCGTCCATCACCGGCATCTGGACATCCATCAGCACGATGTCGTACGGCGCGCGCCGCAGCGCGTTCACCGCCTCCCGGCCGTCGGCCACGATGTCCACCCGGTGGCCGAGCTTGGCCAGCATCAGCTGGGCGACCCGCTGGTTGACCTGGTTGTCCTCGGCCAACAGGATCCGCGGCGCGCCCGCCCCGGTCCGGGCCGAGACCGTGGGCACGAACTCCGGCTCCGGCTCGGCGGCCGCCTCGACGCCCACCGCCGCGGTCAGCGTGAAGGTGGAGCCAAGGCCCTCCCGGCTGGCCGCGGTCAGCGTGCCGCCCATGGCCTCCGCCAGCCGCCTGCTGATCGCCAGGCCCAGGCCGGTGCCGCCGAAGGCGCGCGTGTTGGACGTGTCGGCCTGGTGGAACGAACGGAACAGGTGGTCCACCTTGTCGGCCGGGATGCCGATGCCGGTGTCCTTGACCGCCACCCGCAGGAACGCCCGGTCACCGACCACGTCCGCGCCGACGCGGACCTCGACACGGCCGCGGAAGGTGAACTTGACGGCGTTGCCGAGCAGGTTGGCCAGCACCTGCCGCAACCGGGTCGCGTCGCCGCGCAGCACCGGCGGGCAGTCCGGCGCGATCTCGCCGGTCAGCACCAGGCCCTTGGCCGCGGCGGACGTGGTGGCCAGCGCCAGCGCGCTGTCGAGGAACTCGCGCACGGAGAACGGCGCGTGCTCCAGCTCCAGCTCGCCGGACTCGATCCGGGAGTAGTCCAGGATGTCGTTGATGATCACCAGCAGCGCCTCGCCGCTGTCCCGCACGGTGCCGACATAGTCGCGCTGCTCGGTGCTCAGGTCGGTGTCCAGCAGCAGGCCGGTCATGCCGATCACGGCGTTCATCGGGGTGCGGATCTCGTGGCTCATGGTGGCCAGGAAGGTCGTCTGCGCCGCGGTCGCCGCGATCAGCGCCTCGGTCGAGGCGTTCACCGCCTCCGCCATCCTGGCCAGCTCGGCCGGGCCGCGCACCGGCGCCCGGGTGGCCAGCTCGCCCGCGCTGATCCGGGTGGCCGCCGTGGTCACCGCGCGGATCGGCCGGGTGACCCGGCGGGTGATCCACCACGCGCCGCCCGCCGCCAGCACCGCCGCGGCCAGCGCGCCCCACGCGATGAACGACCGGGTGCGGTCGGCCGCGCCCAGGGTCGCCCGCTGGTGCTCGGCCAGCAGCCGCGCCTCCTCGTGCTGCATCGCGTTGAGCAGGCCCTCGATCTCGGCCATGTAGCTCGCGCCGACATCGGTCGCCACGACCAGCTCGGCCGCGGCGAAACCGGTCTGCCTGCGCAGGTCCACGGTCTCGGCGAGCTCGTCCAGCTTCTGGTGGACCGGCTCGCGCAGGCGGGTCAAAATGCGTTGCTGCGCCGGGTCGTCGAAGGTAGTTTCGGTGAGGGTGGTCAGGGTGCGCGGGATGGTGGTGAGCGCGCGCTCGTACGGCGCGAGGTAGTGCTCGTCGCCGGTGATCACGAATCCGCGCTGCCCGCGTTCGGCGTCCTGCAGCTGCGACCACAGGTCCCCGATCGACTCCAGCACGTGGTGGCTGCGGTCCACCGGCGCGTACTCGTCCAGGAGTGTCCCGATCCGCACGTACGCGGCGGCACCGATGGCCACCAGTGCGCCGATCGCCAGCACGTACCCGGCCGCGAGCAGCCTGCCGACAGTCCACAGTGGGACTCGGCGCGGGGTTCGGACTGGGCTGCTCACCGTCACGGTATCGGCACCACACACGCCTGGGTGAGTGGCGTCCGCGTTGCGGTCCGGTGGCCGGTGCCGCCGGCACGCCTCGGTTGCCGGGGCGGGCGGGGATGAGGGGCTGGGTGGCGGGACGAATCCACACTAGGATCCTGCGCGTGGACCGGTGCGAGGAATGCGGCTACGAGTACGACCCCGTGTGGACACCCGGGGCGGCCCGATCGATCGCGGAGGTGGCGGCCTCGGTCGCCGCGATCCTGCGCGGTGACGCGGACCTGCGGACGCGGCCCGCCGCCGAGGTGTGGTCCCCGCTGGAATACGGCTGCCACCTCCGGGACGTGCTGCTCGTCCAGCGTGAACGCCTGCTGGCCGCGCGCCGGGGTGAGCAGAGCGACATCGTCCCGATGGGACGCGACGAGCGAGTGGACCACGACGGGTACGGGGAGCAGGAACCGGAGGACGTCGCGCGCCAGCTGACGGACGCGGCGGCGTTGCTGGCCCGAGTGATCGACCGCCTGGAACCGGAAGACCTCGAACGAGTAGTGCGGTATCCCTACCCGGCGCCGGTAGAGCGAACGGTGGAGTGGGTCGTGCTGCACACACTGCACGAGGGCCGCCACCACGAACTCGACATCAAGCGTCAGCTGACCTAGAAGACACCCGCGCCACCTCGTCGAGAATCGCGACCGAGACCTCCGGATCGTCCATGAACGCAGGCGCGACCACATCCAGGTGACCGCATCGTAGGGCGGCCATCAGCAACTCATGTCGGTGGTCGGCGGACGCTGTGCGCGCGAGGTCGACCAGTGCTGCGGCGCGATCGTAGCTGTCGTCGATGCGGTCGACCAGGTTCATCGCGTCGTCGTACCAGCCCACGTCCCGAGCGCCCTGCGCGACTACGGCAATAACGCGGCCTCGGCCCGCTGAGCCTGCGGCCAAGTGGGCGGCGGTCACGCCTAGATGCAGGAAGTGTCTCGCGCGCCGGTCATCGCCTGCCCGCGCAGCCGCGCGCATCAGGGCCACCGTGGCACGCCCCCGGGTGAACGGGTCATCGATCTGCGCGGCGGTGGCCTCACCCTCGCTGAACAGTCCTGCTGTGGCTTCCAAGCGGACCTTGCCGTAGCGGACATCATCGACTTCAACCGGGCTCAGTGTCTTCGCCATCAAGTCATCTGTCTCGGCGAGGAGCGCCGAGAAGTCTTCGACACCCGCTCGCTTGCGGAGATCACCAAGGTGGGCGAGGGTATCCATCCGGGTGGCGGTGGAGACGATCTGGCGGCTGGCCAGCAGCGCCTCGACTGGGTCGAGTCGGTTCGCCGCGACGACCAAGTCCACGACATGGCGATCACTTGGCAAACCAGGGGTCCGATCGTAGAGGTTGCGAGCCTCGGCCAGCAGGCGCAGGGCGAACTGGCGATCGGCACATGACTCGGCAAGGACACCGATGGTGGCGGTCCGCAGGATGAATCCGCTCAGCACTCCCACCTGTTCGAGGAGGCGCACCATCCAACCAGGCCCGCCGACGGCGAGTATCGCTTTGATCAAGGTGGGCAGCCATGCGTTCGACCTCTGTGACAGCAGCTCCGCAGGTAGCGCGTCGGCCCCGGGAAACGTGCGAACCGTCGCGCACACCAGCGAGTACAGTTCGTTCGGCCTCGACTGGCCGGTTACGGTTGGCGGCTTTGCGAGGCCCGCTACTACTGTCGCCAGGAACCCGGCCGGGCCGGCGGGATGCGCGACAGCGGTGATCGCCTGTTCGAGTTCCTCGACCAGGGCAGCCGCTTGGTCGGCGGCCACATTGCGACAGGCCACCTCGACTACCGCGATGATCGCGGACAAGCGACGCGCATGGTCGAGCCCCGTGTCGACCAACGTCCAAGCCTCGTCCACCGACTTTACCTCGGCGACCAGTCTGACCAGGTCGACACTCCACGGTGGGTGTGCGCACAGGGCAGTGACCACCGGGCGCATCCAGTTGCGTAGCTCGGGCGCGGCGGTCAGGACCGCACTCAACTCGGCCGCCACATCCACGGCCAAGGGGTCGGATGAGATCGAACTGTCGAGGAACTTCGCGAGCTCCTCGGCTAGGTCTCGCGCCTGATCGGTCAGACCGATTGCACACAGGATGCCGGTCGCGGAGATGAGAATCTTTACGTGCGTCGCCGACGACCGCTCGTCATCCTGGTCGCCTACGACACGCAGGATGATCGTGTGCGCAAGACGGCGCTCATCGCGCGCCGCATGGATCCGGGCAATGGCGACCAGCGCTTCGGCACGAAGGCTGCTCGAAGTGATCTGTTCGCACATTGCCTCGGCTCGGGCCGGATCCGTACTGGTGGTTGCCAACGCCAGTCCTGCACGTCGACCTTCACCCGATAGAGGCAACCGGGACAGTAGTCCCTCCACATACTGTGCCTGGCCGGTGCGCATGGCGTGTTCGATCAGCTCTAGCACTACCGGTAGCCGCAAGTTGTCGTGCTGGATACTTCGGCAGACCCACATCGCACGCGGCAACGTGTCACATCGCCGGATCACCCCCGTCACGTGAGATAGCAGCCGTGCCTGGTCGTAAGGGCCGAGCGAACGTGCGCATATCGAGACCACCTCATTGACCGCGTCAAGCTCGGGCGCCACGGTGATCATGCTTGCCAAAGCCTCGGCCCGAAGCAGCGGCGTGTCGAAACCTGCCAACAGGTTGTCCGCGTGGTCTCGCCTGCCCACAGCCAGCCACAGACCGGCGAGTTCTGGCGGGATCTGGTCGCGGCGTTCGAGCAGGAGACCAGTGTGCAGCGCGAGCCTGGCCATCCGGGGCAGGTCGTTGACAAGAGCCTTGGCCAGGTTGATATCGGCCAGCGCGGCCGCACTGACGGCGATGCGGTGCAGCCATTCGTGGCGGAACTGATCGGTGGCCAGGCATACAAGGCGGTCCACGTCGTTCGTCTCCATCAACAGACGCGGGTAGCCCTCGGCCAGATAGTCCGGGGTGCTATCTGGCCATTCCGCCTCGCGGTACCGGTCGGCCCAGGTTTGCAAGCAGTGGAAGTACCCGGTCAGGGCGGCAGCGCCGATGAAGTCTTCGGCGCTGGCTTGGAGTGCTTCGTGTCCGAGGATGTAGGCCTTGTTGCCGCGCACCGAGCGTGGCATGAAGGTGCGACCCGCGACGCTGTCCAGGAGCTTTGTCGTGGTGCGGTGAGACCAGCCCGTCAACTCGACCAGGTCCGACACGGTAAGGCCGCTTCGAGCAGCGGTCAGCAGACCCAGCAGTTCCCGTTCCTGATCGGTTCCGCAGAGCAAGCGGTCCAGTTCGCGCTCCATGTCGCGGCGCACCACCTGGGCGCGTCGGGAAGGGAGCAGGTCATGGATGTCGCGACGTCTGCGCAGTGGGTGAAGGTCTGGGACATCGCCGGGAGTGGTCGGGTTGGGGCGGGTCGACACGATAACCCGCAGGTCCCCGGGTGGGGTGCTCGGCAGCAGAGCGGCGATGCTGTGTGCGCCGGGGTCGGTGGTGACCCCACGATCCTCGTCGAGGCCATCGACCACGAGTACCGCGCGATCACCCATTTCGGTGCACTTCTCGACGGCATCCGAGAGCATGCCCAGGAAATGTGCTTCCTGGGTGTACGGAGACAACGACTGCGGCAGTGGGCGCTCCAGGAAGTCGGCGAGTTGTTCGAGCAGGACGTGCAGGAAGCCGTCACGGTTGTCATGTCCGGCGAAGCGCCCGACGAAGAACGAGAATATTCGGGTGTGCGCGGGCGGACTCAGCACGAACGCTGCTAGCAGTGCCGTTTTGCCTGCCCAGGCAGGCGCTCTCCAGACCAGGTAAGGGCATGCCACCGGCTCCTGGCAGTGCGCTCGGAGCAGCCTGAGTTCGTTGTCGCGGTCCTGGAGCGGTTCTCGCGCCGCGATTTCGTCCACCCGCTCGGCATAGCGTGAGCGGGCGTTTCCTGGTGCGCCCACGTTGATGCCGCCGTGGACGCTGTCGGCCCGGATAGCGGTGGCGTGGACCGCGCCGACGATGGATTGACCATGGGTGCCCTGCTCTACCATCGCCTTCGCGTTCTCACGGGTCTGTGTCGGGTCAGAACAGCATCGGGTTTCCCCAGGCCAGTTCGGGAAGGCCCGCGGAGCGAACACCGGTTTCACCGGAACCCGGGCGTAGCGTACCGGGGCGGTGCATCTCCAGCCGCAGTCGTCGGATGCCCGCCAGTCGAACCTCGACGGTTCGCGGTTCGCCCGCGATGGCGCGGATTTCGGTGTGCCTGCCGCCGTCCAGGAAGACCTGGAAATGGCCGACCTGGAAGCTTTGCCGCGCGTCGTCGAGGACGCCGACCACGGCGGTCAGTCCGCGGTAGGCGTGCCCCAGGTCGACTTCCACGAAGCCGTGTTCCGGGGTTTTCGGGCGTAGCACCAGGCTGTTGTCGAGGGTGACGCCGTCGAGCACCGCCGCGGCGGCCGCCACCGAGGGACTGTGCGTCAACCAGGGCAGGGACGCGAGTGGCGTTCGGGTATCGGCGGGTGGGGTTTCCAATCCCTGCCGCCATTGTGCGCGCGGTGGACGGGGGTTGAGCGGTTTCCCGGTGATCGCCGAGATGAGGCCGGAGACACCGATCTCGGTGAAGGAGTCGATGTGGTAACGGGTGGTGGAGTAGGCGTTGAGGAAGTCGGGAATGTCCTCGACCGAGCCGCCCGGCAGGATGACCGGGAGAAACCTGCGGGTTCCCGCGTGCAGGTTCCTGGTCAGCTGGTCGCGGATTCTCGCCGCCTCGTATTGCGCGCCGTTGCCCACGTTCCACGGTGCCCGGCCCTCGGCCCGCCGCTTGTACTGCGGTGAGGCGATCACCAGGACGAAATCGGCCTCGCGCAGGTGGTCGCCCGCCCAGAGCGACCAGTCGATGCGGTGGCCGTCGGCCCACTGGTCGAGTTCGACCTCCAGGCCGATCGAGGCGTGCAGGTAGGTGGCGAACGCCAGCACCTGTTCGGTGTGGGCGGCGGACTCCTGGGCGTAGGTGATGAACACGCGCGGATCCGGGATGTCAGACATGGGCGTTCCTGGGGTGTGCGGGGAGCGGTTCGCCTCGCATTGTCGGGGAGGTGTGGCATCCCGCGCCCGCGTGTCAGGTTTCTGTCGCCCTTTTCCGCTCCACTGTGGAAGTGGACGGGCAACTGTCCAGGTTCTGTCGTATCCACGGCCTTTCCGGGTCGGGACGGCCGACTTACGATCGGCCCACCCGGGCGCTGGTTCGTGAGGGGAGCGATGGCACGCGTGTACGAGTACGACGTGTTCATCAGCTATTGCCGCCGAGGGTCGGTGATCGGGCAGTGGGTGCACACCCATTTCCACCCGCGGCTGTCGGAGTTGTTGGACGTCACGGTGGTGGAGGCGGTCAGCGTCTTCACCGACGACATGGTGGGCGGCGGCCAGTCCTGGCCGGAGCGGTCGCGCAGCGCCCTGCAGCGCAGCCGGATCCTCGTCCCGGTGTGCTCCCCGAAGTACTTCCGGGACGAGTGGTGCCTGGCCGAGTGGCACACCATGGCCGAACGCGAGCAGCTGTCCGGTCCGGCCACCCTGATCTACCCGGTGATCTTCAACGACTCGGAGAGCTTCCCGCCGTGGGCGGGTCTGCGGCGCATGCAGGACCTGCGCGACTACGCGCAACCGTACCCACAGTTCCAGGAGTCCCCGGCATACCTGGGGTTCCACAAGGAGATGGGGCGGATCGCCGACGAGGTCGCGGACCTGATCAAGCTCGCGCCCGAGTGGCGGTCGGACTGGCCGGTGCTCACCCCGCAACCCGGACCGCCGCCGATCGCACGGAAGCCGAGGTTGTGACCATGCCCGGGACGGTGCTCACCTTCTACTCGTACAAGGGCGGGGTCGGGCGCAGCTTCGCGCTGGCCAACATCGCCGTGCTGCTGGCCCGGTGGGGCCACAAGGTGCTGTGCGTCGACTGGGACCTGGAGGCGCCGGGTCTGCACGACTACTTCCGGCCGCTGATGAACGCCGAACCGGCCGGTGGCGTCATCGACCTGGTCGACGACTTCCGCGCGGGCCGGGCCGATCCGCCGAGTCACACCACCCGGCTGACCGGTGACGGCACCCTGGACCTGATCGTGGCGGGCCAGCATGATCCCGACTACACCAAGCGGGTCCAGGACATCGAGTGGGACTCTCTCTACGATCAGGGGTTCGGCGAATACCTGGAGCGATGCCGGGAGCGGTGGACGGCGGAGTACGACTTCGTACTGCTCGACAGCCGTACCGGTATCTCCGACGTCGGCGGGATCTGCACCGCGCAGCTGCCGGACCGGTTAGTCGTTCTCTTTACTCCCAACGTGCAGAGTATGCGCGGCGCAGTGGATGTTGCCCGTCGCGCCGATGCTGCCCGGGACAAGTTGCCGTTCGATCGCCCGCGACTGGTAGTGCTACCGGTGCTGTCCCGCTTTGACGCGCGTGAGGAGTACGCGCAAGCCGAGCGCTGGCGGTCGGACTGCGTCAACGAGACCAAGGGCCTCTACCACAACTGGCTGCACCAAGAGGTGTCGGTCGAGGTGATGTCGCGACACCTGACCGTGCCTTACGTCTCGTACTGGGCCTTCGGCGAGCAACTGGCGGTCAACGCCGAACGCGAGCCGACCGTGGACCAAATCAGCTACGCACTGGAGACCATCGCGGCCGTCATCGCCCAGGATCTCGACCGCACGGCACTGCTGGCCGAGAACCGGGACGCCTATGTCGCGGCCGTGCGTTCGGCGAAGCGGGAGTTCACCCACGACATCGTGGTCAGCGCGGCCCGGCCCGCGATGCACATCGCGGACGACCTGGTCGCCGCGCTCACCGAGCTCGGCCTGACGGTGCGACGTTCGTTGTCGGGCGACCGCGCGCGGCTGGCCACGACCGAGGACACCGCCCGGCACCTGTGCCTGCTCGTCGACGGGCGGCCCACGGCGTGGCAGTCCGCCGAGGCGGAGCTGTTCCTCTACCGCACCCTCGGCCAGGACCGCCGCGTCATCCCGGTGCTCACCTCGGGCACCCTCGTGCTCGCCCTGCCCGGCTACCTGGCCAACCTGCGCCACCTGCGGCTCGCCCCCGGGCACGGCCCGGCGGAGGTCGCCAGGTCGCTCGCCGACCAGGTCCGGGGCATCACGTCGATCGTCGACACCGACGGCCTCGATCCGGTCGCCCTGCTGCGCCAGGCCGCGCGCGCCGTGCTGCGCCCGGAACGATGGCAGCTCGTGGACGACACCGTGCACGACCTGCGCGACGCCGCAGCGGCCGGAGACAGCGCACGGTTGCGGGACTTCGCCGCCGACCTCGCCCTGGCGACCCGACCGCGTGCCCGGCAGGGGAAGCACGACCAGCGCGTGCCCGCGCCGGGTCGGATTCTGGCCGACATCGAGTTCACCATCGGCGTGCTGAACGCGCGCATCGGCGCCACCGGAACGCCACCGGTCGACAAGTGACCACGAAAGGACCCGCACATGCCCGATCGACTGAGCCACAAGCAAACTGCCACCATGTTAGCCCTCATGGCGCTCAACCGTCGGCTGTCCAACCCGGAATTGCACGATCTCCTCGGTTTCACACTTGTCGGTGACGACCGCACGGGACTCGTAGCGGCTGGGCTGATCACGAGCAAGCCGGAGGGTCGCCCATACGTGCATGAGCTGACCGATCGGGGGTGGGCGTGGTGCGGCGGCGAGATGGAGGCCGGCACACCGCCACCGCCCAGGCCGCGCAGCACACTCGTCCCGGCGCTCTACCTTCTTCTCGCCAGGTTCGGGCAGCTGATGCGGCGGGAGAAGCTGGTCCTGGCCGACCTTGTCACGGAGGACGTCGACATCGAGAGTCGGATCCGTGCCGCCTACCGGGAACTCGCGAGCTCGCCGCGTGGTTGGGTCGGGCTGGTCGAGCTGCGGCCGCTGCTCGGGGACGCGCCCACCGACGAGGTGGACGCCGTGCTGACCGAGCTGAGCCGGACCGGGCAGGCGCACCTGGTTCCCGAGTCCAACCGGAAGGCGCTCACCGAGGCCGCACGGGCGGCCGCCGTGCGGATCGGCGGCGAGGACAACCACCTGATCTCCCTGGTGGCGTCGTGATCGAGGACCTGGCCGCGCTCGCCACATTGCGCCTGGACTGGGCCGACACACCCGATCACATCTGGCGCGACTCGCCCTACCACGTGGACGGTCTGCACCTGGAGGCGCTGGGTGCCGTCGATGTCGGCATCCGCGATGCCACCGCCAGCGACGGGCCCAGCCCGATCGGGTTGGTGCTGCAGGGGCAGAAGGGGGTCGGCAAGACCCACCTGCTCGGACTGGTACGACGGCAGGTGTACCGGGCCGGTGGCTACTTCTTCCTCGACGACATCACGGCCGGGGACTCGTTCTGGGAGAACACCGCCGAGGCCCTGCGCACCGGTCTGTCCCAAATGGACGAGTCCGGCGAGCAGCAGGTGACGATGTTCGTGCGCCGGGTCTGCGAGCGTGGCACAATCGACCCTGGCGTGGCGAAGCGGATCGTCACCGGCCACGGGGTGGCGAGGAGCGACCTGGACGCGTTCGACGCCGGGCTGCGGGCGCTCGACCGTCAGCTGGGTCGCGAATGCGCGGACACGGCCCGCGCTCTCGTCCTCTACGCCAGCGAGGAACGGGACACCGGCAGTGTCGGGGACGACTACCTGGTGGGCGCGATCGAGCAGGCGGATCGACGGAAGTGGGGGATCGGCCGCCCCAAGTCCGCCGACAAGCTGGTCCGCGAGATCACCCGGCTGCTGGCCTTGACCGGGCCGATCGTCATCGCGGTCGACCAGATCGACACGCTGCTGGCCCGGTCCCAGCGCACCACCCAGGAGATCGGCCGCGACGGCGACGACGGTGTGCTGGTCGCCCGGATCGCGGACGGGCTGATGCGGCTGCGCGAGGTCACCCGCCGGACGGTGACCCTGTTGGCGTGCCTACCCGGCACCTGGGAGCAGATCCGCACCCAGGCGACGGATACGGTGGGGGACCGGTTCCGGGAGTCGTTGATCCTGGGGCGCGTCACCGACGCGGATGTCGGCCGTGCCCTGGTGGCCAAGCGGCTCGGGGTGGCGTACGCGGCGATGGGGTTCGTGCCACCGCATCCGACCTGGCCGGTGTCGCCTGCCGCGTTCGATGGCGCGTGGCACCAGTCCACGCCACGTGAGCTGTTGAAGCGCATCGGCGCGCACATCGACGTCTGCCTGCGCGCGGGCGCGGTCCGCGAGCTGACCACCTTCGACGCCCCCGAGCCCAGGCACACCCCGGTCCCGATCCCGGTGGCCGATCCGAAGCCGGACCGGTTCGCCGAGTTGGACGAGCTGTTCGCCCAGGAGTACGCGGCTGTCGATGTGCGGGCGCTGCTCGATCCGGACAACGAGGACGAGCTGATGCCGCGCCTGCTCGCGGCGGCCCTGCGCGGGTGGATCTTCGAGGTCGGCGACGACGATATGGAGTGGACCATCCACGCGCGTGCCGAGGGTGGCGGTCTGCACGCGTCGCTGACCCGCACGATCGACGAGGCCTCCGATCTGGAGGAGCACTGGGCGTTCCGGGCCATCGCGGCGACGCATCACCTGGCCGCGTTGAACCGCTTCCGCAAGGCGCGCGCGGCGGCCGGTCTACGCCCCGGTGCCGACAACTGCACGCTGGTGGTGCTGCGCAACACTGATTGGTCGCGCGGGACCAAGACACAGGCGGAGCTGAAGGCGTTCGAGGAGATGGGCGGGCAACAGCGGAAGCTGGCCGAATCCGATCTCCGCACGTTCTGGGCGCTGCACCGCCTGTTCGCATTGGGACCGGCCGACCTGCAGGACTGGCTGGTGCGCCGCACTCCCGCGACCCGGTCGGAGCTGCTGTCGAAGGTCTTGCCCGCGCCCGAGACCGAGTCGGGGACCCACCCGCCGCCCGAGGATGATCGGATACCGCTGGGCATCGAGATCGCCTCGGGCGAGCCGGTGCGGGTCGGGCTGCCGACGTTGCGCAAGCACGTCGCGCTGTTCGCAGGCTCGGGGTCCGGCAAGACTGTCCTATTGCGACGGATAGTGGAAGAGTGCGCGCTGCGTGGTGTATCGTCGATCGTGTTGGACCCCAACAACGACCTCGCGCGTCTCGGTGATGCCTGGCCGGAGCGACCGGACGCGTGGGGAGCGGGGGACGCGGACCTGGCCGAGCGGTACCTGGCCGACACGGATGTGGTGGTGTGGACGCCGGGGCGTGCGGCGGGCCGACCACTGGCGTTTCAGCCGTTGCCGGACTTCGCGGGCGTGCTCGACGACGAGGACGAGTTCGCCGCCGCCGTGGAGGTCGCGGTCGCCGCGCTGGCACCGCAGGCGCGGCTGACGGGGGCGACGGCGAAGGCGAGCATCGGCTTGGCCGTGTTGCGCGAGGCGGTCGGTCACCATGCCCGGACGGGGTCGCGCAGCCTGCCCGCGCTCATCGCCCTGCTGGAAGACCTGCCCGAGGGCGTGAGCCGGTTGAGCAACGACAAGCGGATCGCGGCGGGACTGGCGGAGTCGCTCAAGGCCGCCATGGTGAACGATCCGTTGTTCGCGGGCGAGGGCACGCCGGTGGACCCCGGGGAGTTGCTCACTCCTCGGGCAGGCAAGCGCGCCCGCGTGTCGGTGGTCAGCTTCATCGGCCTGCCCGCCGAGAGCCAGCGGCAGCACTTCGTCAACCAGTTGCAGATGGAGCTGTTCTCCTGGATCAAGCGCAACCCGGCGGGGGAGCGCCCACTCGGCGGCCTGTTCGTCATGGACGAGGCGCAAACCCTTGCGGCGTCGGGAACTCTGACCGCCAGCACGCGCAGCACGATCGTGTTGGCGGCACAGGCGCGCAAGTACGGGCTGGGGCTGCTGTTCGCGACCCAGGCCCCGAAGGGGTTGCACAACCAGATCGTCGGCAACGCGACCACGCAGTTCTTCGGCAGGCTCAACAGCCCGGCCCAGATCGAGGCCGCGAACGAGCTGGCCCGCGCCAAGGGCAGCCCGGTCGCCGACATCTCAAGGTTGACGCTCGCCCAGTTCTACGTTTCGAGCGAGACGTTCGGATTCCGACAGGTGACGACGCCGTTGTGCCTGAGCCACCACCCGTCCAGCCCGCTGTCGCCGGACGAGGTCCTGGACCGAGCCCGACGGGACCCGGGAGACGGATGACCTTTCCCCGAATTGCCGACGCCTGCTGACATGTAGGTGTCCGTAGTGACAGTCAGTGGACAATGTCACTTGCGGTGACCGATACCGCCTACTCTCGGACCCACTTCGGACGAGAGGAACAGCCGGTGTCAATGCCCTCGATCTCACTGGTGGTCGCGGACCATGCCGGAAAGCGGGTGGACGCCGGACCGGAAGGCGTGGGCATCGGTGCTCTGCGACTGTTGTGCTGGCAGGTCCACCGGATAGCCCCGACATCGGGCGAGTTCGTCGGGTCGGCGGCGTACCTGATCAAGGTGAACTACGAGCTGGACCTGGTCCCGGACCTGGCCCCGATGACCTGGTACGAGCTGGGCCTGACGGTCGACGACGCGACCATCGTCGACGCGGTGCCCCGCAGCTCGACCACGCCCCAGGCCGAGCGGTTGTTCACGCCCAGCCGGCGCCTCGAACTGATCCCGACCGAGGGAGAGGGCATCCGGGCCCCGGCCGTCGCGGAACGGGTCGAGGTGTTCGGTGGCGCGAGCGGGTCGGTGCGCTGGCGCCATTCGGCGGCGGAGGGAGTGCGCCCCGGATCCCGGTGGGCATGGCTGGTGCTGCTGGTGCCGGAAGGGCGGAATGAGCAGTCGTTCCGACTGTCGGTGCGCTACGACCTGCGGGCGGGTATGGGAGAGTCGTACTGGCCGCTCCAGGAGCCCGCCGACTTCCCCATCACCCTCCAGGATCCTGACCCACCCCTGACCGCCACGGCCGAGGGGCGGCCGGACCGGCCGTTGACCGAGGCGATCTCCGTGTTCGTCTGCTACGCGCACGAGTCGCCCAGGCACAAGGCGGATGTCAAGCTGCTCGCGAACCTGCTGCTGGAGTCCGGATTCGACGTGCACCTCGACCAGTTCGAGTCGGCGGTCCGGCGTGACTGGCACCAGTGGTCGGTGGCGATGATGAAGGAGTGCGACTTCACCCTCGTGATCGCCTCACCGACCTGCGCGGCGTTGGCGAACGGCTCCGCCGGGTCCGAGCGGAACCGGGGACTGCACCAGGAACTGGTCGTGCTGCGGACGCTTTACCAGCGCAATCCCGATTGGTGGTGCTACGTCCTCCCGGTGCTGGTCCCCGGCCAGACCACGAAGGAGGTTCCGCTCTTCCTCGGGGCCGAGGCGGAGGGTCGCTACTCGCTCGACGACCTCACTCGTCGGGGGATCGGCAACCTTGTCGCGGCGATGCAGGAGACCAAACGGCGTGACTGGCAACCGGAGTAGGGCATGACGCGCGTCCACGGGCTGTTCGTCGGCATTGATCAGTACCTCGATCCCGGGTTCAACGGCCTCCAGCACGCGGAGCAGGACGCGCGGGTGCTGCACGCGTTGTTCCTCGACACGTTCGGCGAGGGCGGCACGCTGTTGGTCGGCGAGGACGCCACCACGCGGCGGATCGAGCGGGAGCTGGCCCGGCTCGGTGCCGAGGAGACCGAGGCCGATGTCGTGTTCATCGCCTTCTCCGGACACGGCACGCAGTCACGCGAGCTGATCGCCTATGACACCGACCGGGATCGCCTGGACGAGACCGCCTTGCCGTTGGGTGGCTTCGTGCGGCTCGTCGAGCGGATCAAGGCCAAGCTGGTGGTCGTGGTGCTGGACTGCTGCTATTCGGGGCAGGCGTGGAGCGAGCACCTCAACCAGGCCGTCGTGACCCACCCGGCGAAGTCCTCGGCTCGCGACGACGACTACCTCAGCCGGTCCGCCGAGGTCCACGAGATCCTCGACCGGTTGGACGGCGAGAACCGGTTCGTCATCGCGGCCGCGCGCCCCACCGAACGGGCCTACGAGATCCCCGAGTTCGGGCACGGGCAGCTGACCTACCACGTGATCACCGGCCTCATCCGGGACGCGGTGGTCGACGGCCGGGTGGCGATGGCCAGGCTGATGACGCACGTCCTGGAGAATGTCGGCTGGACGCGTGGCGGAATCGGTGACAGGCAGCAGAACCCGGTGGTCGAGGGTTCGTTCGGCAACGCGTCCATGCCTGCCTGGCGGCCGGGGGAGCGCTACGCGGAGGTCGGCGGGAATATCCCGTCCGCGGTCAACTGGGGCCTGTCCTCGATGCACGGCCACGGCGTGCCGAAGCCGTTCACCGAGCGGCTGGCCGACTTCATCCCCCGGCTCAACGACCTGCAGATGATGGCGATCAATCAGGGCGGACTGCTGCGGGGCAAGTCGGTCCTGGTGAATGCGCCGACGGCGGCGGGTAAGACGTTGATCGCCGTGTTGCCTGTGATCCGGGCGTGGGGTCAGGGCAAGCGGAGCATCATCCTGCTGCCGAGCCGTGCATTGGTGCGCGAGCAATACACACGACTTCGGCAGTACGCGTCGATCGGGCTGCGCGCGATCCGGGTCACCGGGGATCTGCGCGACCAGCTGGGCGAGCTGTATCGCGGCGAGTACGACGTGGCGGTCCTGACCTACGAGAAGTACATCGGTCTCCTCGCCCGCCACCCCCGGCTGCTGACCGGCACCGCGGTCCTGGTGATCGACGAGATCCACCACCTGTTCGACAAGCACCGCGGCCCGGCCCTGGAATACCTGCTCACCCGGGTGCGCAGGCAGGCGCTCGTCGGGCCGGTGCCGCAGCTGGTGGGGCTGTCGTCGGTGCTCGGCGATCCGGACGGGCTGGCCGAGTGGCTGAGCGCGCAGCTGATCACCAGCTCGGCGCGGGCGGTCCCGCTGGTGGAAGGAGTCATCCGACCGGATGGTCGGTTCATCGGGGCGAACGAACTGGAACTGATGCCGCCCGCCGAGACCGCGTCACCCGACGACGTGATCACCGCGATCGTCCGGGCCGAGGTGGAGCGCGGGCATCGGGTGATCGTCTTCCGGAGCACCCGGCAGGCGGCTCAGGAGACCGCGTTGCGGCTGTCGAAGGAACTGGGGTTGCCGACCGCCGGGGTGAAGTTGCGCGGGCGGGATGTCGGACTCACGTATCATCGGCTGCGGGATTGCCTGGGTGGTGGCGTCGCCTTCCACATCGCCGATCTGACCGATGCGCAGCGGGCGGTGGTGGAGGACAACTTCCGTGCGCCCGACTCGACCATCCGCGTGGTGGTGGCGACGATGACGCTCGCGCACGGGGTCAACCTGCCCGCCGACACCGTGGTGATCGGGGAGCTCAAGCACCCGGGCGACGTCGAGTACTCGGTGGCGGAGTACCGGAACATGGCGGGTCGGGCGGGGCGGCCGGGGTCCGGGGTCGCCGAGGGCCGGTCGATGATCGTGGCCGCGGACGAGGCGGACGCGCGGGTGAAGCTCCGGCGGTATGTGCAGGCCGAGCCGGAGGCCGAGCGGTCCGCGCTGCGGTCGGAGTCGGTGGATCTCAGTACATTGGTGTTGACCGCGCTGGCGGCCGGTCGGAGCGATCGTGGGCACGAGGACGATGTGTTCGACTTCCTCGACCGGACATTCGCCGCCCGGCAGGCACGTCGGGAGGGAGCGCCGCCGCCCTTCTCACGGGAGCAGGTGCGGGCCGAGATCGTGGACCTGAAGTCGCGCGGTTTCCTGGAACATCGGGAGGCGCGGCTAGTGCCCACGGCCTTGGCGGGGATCGTGGTGGGCAGCGGCTTGGACGTGCCGTCCGTGGCGGCCATCGACGATGCCGTGGGGAACATGGAGGAGCCGACGGTCAACCGGTCTACGCTGGTGTGTCTGGCGCATCTCGCGCGGGAGGTGTGGGATCACCGGTTCGCGCGCAAGACCAAGAACCGCAACGCGCTCAAGGAGGCGCTGCGCGAGAAGCTGACCCTGTTGGGCGCGGATGAGCACGTTGTCATCCAGCTGCTGGCGGTGTCGGGGGACCACGGGTTCGCGGCGGCGCGGCAGGCGTTGGCGTGTCTGTATTGGATCGGGGGCAGTGAACTGTCCTGGATCGAGCAGGCGCTCGTGCGGGGGGATGAGCGGACGCGGATGAATCCGCCGGTGGCGCAGGCGATGCGACGGACCGCCGACGTCGTGGAGGCGGTTGTGCGCGTGGTGGACGGTCGATTGCCCATGGTGAACCTCGGGGATATCGCGGGCGTGCTGCCGGTGCAGTTGGAGCTGGGGATCATCTCCGGGCACGTGCCGGTGGCGCGTTATGTGGACCGTGACCTCGACCGGCAGGTCTACCTCCGGCTGGCAGGCGCCGGACTGACCGGCGCGGCGGCGCTCGCCGACGCGGGCGACGCGGAGCTGCTCGACTGCTGCGGTGACGTGGAACTGGTGTCCGCGGTCCGGCAGGCGGCGCGCGCCGCGGTGGTCGAGGAAGCCCGGTTGGAATGGCCGGATGTGCGGCCGCCGTTCGCCGAGCAAGGATGAAACCGGTGGTTGACGGACGTTGTCAAGCGTCTCTGCGGTTGATGAATAACTGCGTTCAGGCACCTGGATGAGCATTACTCAACTGCCGTACGACATTCGAAATGGTCGGTTTTCGGACATATAACCGCACGGTCGTGCGTGCTTTATCTCGCTGTTTGTGCAGGTCGAGACGGGTTGCCGACGGTGGTGTGCGGACCGTCCGCCGCCGAACGGGCGAAAAGGACAAAAGTCGGGGGCCGAATGGAGGTAGCGAGTGATCGTCCTGCGTATTCTGTCCGGGTAGTTTTTCTTGGCAGTGTGCGTAATGCCGGTATGCTTTCACCGGCGACGGTCGGGATGGGGGCCCGGAGCGCGGCAGTGTCGATGGCTTGGACACGGGGGCCGGATGAATACGGGACAGAGCGGGGTACGACCGGTGGATGTGCTGATCGCCGACGACCACCCGTTGTATCGGTCCGGGGTCAAGACGCTCCTGGAGAGCGCCGGGGCGTGCCGGGTCGTCGGTGAGGCCCGCACCGGCGGCGAGGCCGTCGCGCTGGCCGGTCGACTGCGGCCGCACGTGGTGCTGATGGACGTGAACCTGCCCGACATCAGCGGCATCGAGGCCACCCGCGCCATCGTCGGCCGCTGCCCGGACACGGCCGTGGTCGTGGTGACCATGTTGGAGGATCGCGACACCTTCCTGTCCGCGATGCGCTCCGGCGCGCGGGGATACCTGCTGAAGGGCGCGGACTCAAAGGAACTCAGACGAGCCATTGACGTGGTGCACGCCGGAAGCGTCCTGTTCGACTCCCATGTGGCCGATTGGGTGGTCGAGTACCTGACCAAACCGCCCGCGGCGCAGGACCCGTTCCCGGAACTGACCGCGCGGGAGCGGGCAGTGCTGGAGCTGGTGGCGGATGGGAAGGGGAACGCGGTCATCGCGCGGGAGTTGGGGCTGAGCGTCAAGACCGTGCGGAACTACCTGTCCCGCATCTTCGCCAAACTCCGGCTGGTGGACCGGACGGAGGCGGCCGTGTTGGCCCGCCGCGCAGGCCTTGGCCGTTGATGCTTGTCGGGTTGTCCACAGCCAAGATCGTTTCGACCTCTCCCGGACGGGCTTGCCCGGTAGGATTGGCATCGGGGGTTCCCGGCAGTTGTCCACAAGCCCTCGAAATCATCCACAGGTCCCGATCGAGGGATCTTGACAGCGGCCGTGATCGCCTAGCGTGTCTTTTGTGTGGCCCGCCCCCTGGTGGGGCGGGGCCTGTTTTGCCGCAAGTCTCTGGGCTGTGGGAGGCCGGGGGCGTGGGGTCGGGGTGGTGGGGGCCGGCTGGAGTTGTCCACAGGGTGTTCTGCTCATCCCCAGGTCTCGGTAAGGGGATCGTGTGGTGGATGTGGCCGCATAGGGTGGGGTGATCGCGGGCATGGCAAGGGGGCACAGGGGTTGCCCCGTGCCCCCGGATCGAGGTGCGGTCAGAGTGGCAGAGTGTCGGGCAGGGCGGCGCGGAGTTGCTTGAGCTGGTCGAGTTCCGGGGCGCAGGGCACCAGGATCAGTTCGTCGCAGCCTGCGTCCGCGTAGTCCTGCACGGCCTTTCGCACAGCGTCGCCGCCGATTGCGGTGCCTTTGACGACGGCGTCGGCGTACGGTGGGGCGAAGCCGTAGTAGTGGCGTAGGTAGGAGTTGGCCTGTTCTTCCGCCTTGTCGCCGAGGCTGAAGTAGCAGAGGGCGTGGAGGTCGGGCCTGCCCTGGCGGTTCGCCTCGTGCCAGGCGGTTCGGACGGCGTCGGCGCCGTGGCGGAACATCGTGAGGCCGCCGCTGCCGCTGATCCAGCCCTCCGCCCTCGTCGCCGCGCGGTGGACGGCGCCGGGGGCGTGGCCGCCGAGGATGAGGCGGGGGCCGGTGGGTTGGACCGGGCGGGGGCCGACGCCGCCTGCGAAGCCGCGGCGCTGGCCGGACCAGAGGTAGCGGAGTTCGGTGAGCTGGGTGTCGAAGCGGGGGCCGCGGCCCGCGTGTTCGGCGCCCGCGGCGCGGAAGTCGTCCGGGCGGGCGCCGACGGCCAGGCCCAGGGTCAGGCGGCCGCCGGAGAGTTGGTCGATGGTCGCCGTCTGCTTGGCCAGCAGCGCCGTGTTGGTGTGCAGTGGGGCGATGAGGATGGCGGTCATCAGCCGCGCTCGTTCGGTGACCGCGGCGACGGCGGCCAGGGTGGTGAGGCTCTCGTGGTTGTCGTAGACGAGGCGGTCGAGCGAGGCCAGGGTGCTGAAACCCGCGCGGTCGCCCTCGACCGCCCAGTTCAGCAGGTCGTCGGCCGACGCGCCGGGGATGCCGTTGGGCAGCCCGAGTCCGATCCGCACGGTGGCCTCCTCAGACCTGGGTGAGCGGCTGGTCGTGCCGTCGGTTGAGCACGCACTCCAGGGCCGAGTCGCGGAAGAAGGCGCGGGCGCCCTCGGGGGTCACCATGTCGCGCGGCCTGGCCAGGTGCTCCTCCAGCTCGCGTTCGAACGCGCGGACCTCGGGCTGCCTGCTCATGTGCGCGGCCACCACCGGCAGCGCGCCCTCGACCTCGATGACCCGGACGGCCATCTCCTTGCCCACGAACGCCATCGTGCTCAGCAACCGGCCGACGACCGTGCCCTCGCCGTCGCGCACGTCGAACTCCGGTCGGCCGCTGGCGCGGAACAGCTCCTTCACGGTGTCCTCGCTGCCCGGCTTGAGCGGGTAGAACAACGCGTGCCACGTGCCCATTCTCGACTCCTCGGTTGTGCGGTTGTTACTGGCTCGCCGTGACGCCGCCGTCGACGTACAGCACCTGGCCGGTGATGAACCGGGCCTGCTGGGAGACCAGGTACAGCACCGCGCTCGCCACCTCGTCCGGTTCGGCGAAGCGGCCAAGCGGGATGCGCCCGCGCACGCCCGCGAGGAACTTCGGGTCCCGGGCCGCGGTGGCCACGAACTCGGTGCGCACGAACCCGGGCGCCACCGCGTTGACCGTGATCCCGTGCCGACCCCACTCGGTGGCCAGCTGGCGCACCAGGAAGTTCACCCCCGCCTTGCTCGCCCCGTACGCGGTGAAGCCGTGCCGGTTGCCCAGCGCGCCGCGCACCGACGACAGGTGCACGAACGTGCCGCAGATCCCGGACTCGATCATGTGCGTGCCGACCGCGCGGGACAGCAGGAACGCGCCGGTCAGGTTGGCGTCCACGATCGCGCGGAACTCGGCCTCGTCGAACTCCTCCGCGGGCTGCGTCGCCAGCCTGCTCGCGCAGTTGACCAGGATGTCCACCCCGGACAGCTCAGCGGCAGCCCGCGCCACGGCCGCGGCCACGCTCGCCGAGTCGGTGATGTCCAGCTCGATCCCGACCGAGTCGACCCCCATGCCCCGCAGCCGCGCCGCCAGCTCCCCGGCCTTGTCCGGCGACCGGCCCGCCACCGCGACCGGCGTGCCCTGGGCGGCGAGCTGCTCGCAGATGACCGTGCCCAGGCCGCCGTAGCCGCCGACGACCAGTGCCCCGGCCATCACACACCGTCCAGACCGAACAGCGCCCGCGCGTTGTCGGCGCGGATGGCACTGTCCAAACCGGACACCAGGTCCAGGGCGCGGTCCAGCGGCGTCGCCAACGGCGGCGAGTCGGTGCCGAACAGCACGTGCCCCGGGCCGAACACGTCCACCGCCGCCCGGATCGCGTGCGCGTTCGGCGTCGCGCTGTCCACGTAGATCCTGCGCAGCTGCTCGCTGTGCCTCGGGCCCGCCGCGCCCGCGCGCTGGTGGGCGAGGTCGAGCTTCTCCGGCAGCAACGCCAGCGCCCCACCCGCGTTCGGCGCGATGAGCTTGAGGTCCGGGTACGTCGCCAGCCAACCGGCAGCCAGGATCGCCGCCACCCCGGCGGTCACATCGCACGGCCGCGCCACGTGCTCCACCAACCCTACATGCTTCCCGAACGCCGCCGCACCAACGGGTTCGGCGGGCGGGTGCAGCAGGATCGGTGCGCCGGTCTCGGCCGCGAGTGCGAACACACCTTCGGCTTCCGGCGCGTCCAGGTACTTCCCGCGCACACTCGTGTTGACGATCAGTCCCACGAACTCGTCCTGTGCCAGGCGTTTGCGCGCCCGGTCCAGCGAGTCGTCGGTGGCCAGCGGGTTGAGGTAGACGTAGCCGCGCAGGTGGTCCCGGTGCGTGCGGACGGTCTCGGCGAGCCAGTCGTGGAAGCCTTCCAGCTGGTCCACGGTCTGCGCGTAGTTGTCCAGGCCCGGCACCGGCAACATGGTCCCGGCCCCCACCGGGCTGCCCACGATCGTCAGCCCGATGCCCAGCGCCGCCTTGCGCTCGATCATCCCGGCGATGTCGCCCAGGCTGGGCGGCATCGGGAACCGCTTCAGCAGTTCCGGCGGCGTGACGTGCCCGTGCACGTCGATGGTCTCCACGCTCATGCCCCTCGCCCCTCCGGTCGGCCGGTCACGGGTTCGAGCTTGCGGGCGGGGGTATCCCGGGCACATGGGCTCACCATCACCGCCGGGCGGGAACGGGTCCCCGGGGCGGACTCAGTCGGCGACGTTGTGCCGTAGCTTGGTCAGCAGGCGCACCAGGGCGGCGGCGTCACGATCGGTCAGGCCCGCGCGCAGCACGTGGTCGAAGGCGAACGCGGCCGCGCGCAACCGTTCGAACAGGACTTCACCGGCCTCGGTCAGCTCCACTCGGTGCACTCGCCGGTTGGCCGGGTCGCGGCTGCGCGTGAGCAGCCCGTCGGCCTCCATGGCGTTGAGATGGTGGGTGAGGGTGGCGCCCTGGATGCCCACGGCGGCGGCCAGTTCGCGTTGGTTGGCGACCGGCTGGGTCTTGAGCGTGAGCAGGATCTGCCAGCCGGGCAGGCTGCCGCCCGCGGCCGCCATCGCCGCCTCCATGGCCCGGGACACGGCCTTCGAGGTCTGGGCCAGGACCAGGCCCAGCGGTGGCTCGGCGAGGTATCGCACGGGTCCAGCGTAGCAAATCGTTCGATATCTAACCGTTTGACTTCTTACGTTCACCCGATTAGCCTTCGGGACGACGCCAGTTCCAGCGACAGGGGAGAGAGATGAGCACCGAGAAGGAGATCCGCGAGCTTGTGGACCGGTGGGCCGCCGCCGAGGTCGCGGGCGATGTCGACACGCTGTCCGCGATCACCGTGGACGACTTCACCGTGGTCGGCCCGGTCGGCTTCGTGCTGCCCAAGGCGGCCTGGCTGGACCGCTACGCCAGTGGTTCGCTCAAGACCGCCAAGGTGACCGTGGACGAGCTGGCCGTGCGCGACCACGGCGAGACCGCCGTCGCGATCGGCAAGCACAGCGAGGAGATGGCCTACCAGGGCAACCCGACCCAGGGCGAGTTCCGCATCACGCACATCCTGGCGAGGCGGGACGGGGCCTGGCTGCTCGCGGGCCAGCACCTGAGCCAGATCCGCGACCCGCGCCAGCAGGGCTGAGCGGCCGTGCGCGTCGCCGTGTTCGGCGCGACCGGGGGAACCGGGCGCCGGTTCGTGGAGCGGGCGCTCGCCGAGGGGCACCGGGTCGTGGCGCTGGCGCGCAGGCCCGAGGCCCTGGCCATCCCGGGCGTCGACGTCCTCGCCGGTGACGTGCACGATCCGGACGCGGTCCGGCGGACGGTGTCCGGCGCCGAGGCGGTCGTCTCGGCGCTGGGCATCGGCATGCGCCGGTACGCCACCACCGTGTACTCGGCAGGCTCGGCCAACATCGCCGACGCCATGGTCGAGTGCGGGGTGCGCAGGCTGCTGGTGGTGTCCACGACCTCGCTGGAGCTGCCCAGCCGCAAGCGCTTCGCCGAGTGGGCTCTGGCCCGGTTCGTGCTGCACAACATCCTCCGCGCGCCGTACGCCGACATGGCGGAGATGGAACGCGTCGTGCGTGCGACCGGTCTGGAGTGGACGGTCGTGCGCGCCGCGCGACTGACCAACGGGCCGTCACGTGGTCGTTACCGGGTCGCCTACGACCGCAAACTGCCCGGCTGCTGGTCCATCTCCCGCGCCGACCTCGCCCAGTACCTGCTGACCAGCATCGGCGCGGAGAACACCGTGCGTCGCGTGGCGGAGGTCGCGTACTAGTGGTGCGACCCGGAACGTCGACCATGTCTCGACCCGCCCACGACGTGCCTGACGGCACCGCCGAAACGACCGAGTACATCCAGTACGAGGCCGTTCCGGCGACACCACCAGCCACGCCGTGGACCCGCCGATACACGGCCGACGTTCTGGGTCGCACCACTAGGCACAGTTCTCCGGCCCCGCACCCGACCTGACAGTCGCACCGCAGGCAAGGCCCCGGGACATCGCGGGACGGGCCACTACTTGTGCGGCACGGCCCAGGCCCAGGTTCGTCGGGACGGTCTCCCGGTGGTTCGGGACAGCGTCCGGGGCATCCCGGCGCCGGGCCGGGCCATGCTGGACCCGCTGTCCATCGAGGAGGCGAGCATGCTGGTACGACAGGTCCACACCCGCAACCAGGACGCGACCGACTTTCTCGCCGTGCGCGAGACCGAGCTGCCGGAGCCGGGGCCGGGCGAGGCCACCGTGCGCATCGAGGCCGCCGGGGTCTCCTACGGCGATCTATTGCAACAACGCGGTGTCATTCCGGGCACGCCCAAGCCGCCGTACGTGCCCGGCTTCGATCTGGTCGGTAAGGTGGAGCGGGTCGGGCCGGGCGCTGGTGGCGTCCACACCGGACAGCGGGTGGCCGCGCTGGTCCGGGTCGGTGGCTATGGCGAGGCGCTGAACGTGCCGGTCGAGCGGCTGTTACCGGTTCCGGACGGTGTCGAGCCGGTCTCCGTGGCTGCGGCGTCGCTCAACTACTTCATCGCGCACCAGATGCTGCACCGGGTCGCCCGGATCGAGCGCGGCGGCAAGATCCTGGTCCACGGTGCCTCCGGTGGTGTCGGGTTCGCGTTCCTCCAGCTGGCCGCCCTCATCGGCGGGGTCGAGGTGTGGGGCACGGCGTCGGCGATGAACGCGGACCTGCTGCGCGCGCACGGCGCCACACCGATCGACTACCGCACCGAGGACTTCACTCGCGTGGTGCCGCGCGGAATCGACGCTGCCTTCGATCCGGTGGGCGGTCGGCACTTCCGCGCCTCCCACTCGCTGCTGCGCCGTGGCGGGGTGATGGTCGGCTACGGCCAGAACGACGTCCTGCGCGGCGACAGGAAGAACATGCTCGTCGGGGCGGTCGGCTTCCTCGGCGGCATCGTGCTGCCCAAGCTCGTCCCCGACGGCCGCCGGACGATGTTCTACAACGCCTGGAGCCTGGAGAAGGCACAGCCGCACGCCTATCGGGAGGACCTGGCCGCCGTGCTGGGCCTGGTGGCGCGCGGGCTGGTCGGTCCCAAGGCCGTGACGGTGTTGCCGTTGGCGGACGCGGCCGAGGCGTTCGCGGCCTTGCGCGAGCCCGGTCATGGCAAGTTGGTTCTCACTCCCTGAAAGGCGCCCGGTCATGCGCATCAGCATCAACGTCACGAACTTCTCCTGGGAGACCGACCTCGCCGACGAGCTGGACGCGGTGGTGCGTGCGGCCGACGAGGTCGGGTTGGACACCGTGTGGGTGGGGGACCACCTGTTGCAGGTCGATCCCAACAGCTCACCCGAGGCCGCGATGCTGGAGGCCTACACGACGCTGGGGTACCTGGCCGCGCGGACGTCGCGGGTTCGGTTGGGGACGATGGTCACCGGGGTGACCTATCGGCCTGCGGCGTTGCTGATCAAGGCTGTGACGACGTTGGACGTGCTGTCGCGGGGACGGGCGTGGTTGGGGATCGGGGCCGGGTACTCGGAGGTCGAGGCTCGGGCCATGGGGTTGCCGTTGCCTGCTGCCGGGGAGAGGTTCGCCCGGTTGGGGGAGACGTTGGAGCTGGCTCGGCGGATGTGGGTCGGGGATGACTCCGCGTTCGTCGGGCGGCACCTGTCGTTGGAGCGGCCGGTGGGGAATCCGTTGCCGGTGGGGCGGGTGCCGGTGTTGATCGGGGGGATGGGGGAGGGGAAGACGCTGCGGTTGGTGGCGCGGTATGCGGATGCCTGCAACCTGTTCGACATTCCGGATGGTGGGGCCACGTTGCGGCGGAAGTTGGGGGTGCTGGGTGAGCATTGTGACGAGGTGGGGCGGGATGTTTCCGAGATCGAGAAGACGGTCAGCACTCGGTTGAACGCGGGGGAGAGTGCCGAGGGGTTTTTGGAGAGGGTTCGGGGGTTGGGGGAGCTGGGGATCGGGCATGTCGTGGTGATTCGGGGGGAGCCTTGGTCGGTGGGGGCGGTGGAGACGTTGGGTGAGGTGTTGGCTGCTTGGTGAGGGTGGGTGACGAGGCTTCGCGATCGTTGTCGCTGTGGGTGCCTGTTCTTGACGGCCTACCTTCGGCCTGTGCCTGGATCTAGTGGGCCCTTCTCTTTCGATATTGCTCAGGATTTCCAGGACGAGAGGTGAGTGGGGCGCGAGCCCCACTCACCTCTTTTTCATTGACGGCCCGTCGGGTTGCTGGGGGCGAGGAGGCTTGCCGCTCCTGTGGGGATCGGGTCGGCAGGCTGTGGGAGGTGTTGGGTTCTCACCTGTTGGGGTGAGCTTCGGTGAATCCCAGCTGTGATGGGACCTGTGCCCCATGACTCGTGGACCGGTTGCTTGCGATGGTCGGGGTCCGAGTCGGTCGCGGGGTGGAGGGGGTGGGCGTGTGTGCCGGATCTACGGGCATGTCAACGCTGCGGTGTCTCGGTGTGAGTTGAGGGGGGTGGCGGCGCTTCAGCGGCATGGGGGGCCGGATGGGCATGGCAGCTTGGTCGGGGATGGGTATGCGTTGGGTGGGAACCGGCTGGCGGTGATGGATCCCGGTGGGGGGAGGCAGCCCTACCGGCTCGGGGACATCCACGTCGTGTTCAACGGGGAGATCTACAACCATCGCGAGTTGCGGGCGCGGTTGCGCGGGCGGGGGTACACCTTCCCCGACGACTGTGATGGGTCTGTGTTGCCCGCGCTCTATCTTGAGTATGGGGAGCGGTTCGGGGAGCAGCTGGACGGCATGTTCGCTGTGGCGGTCCTGGATCTGCGGGGAGAGCCTCGGCTGATCCTGACCACGGACCCGGCCGGGATGAAGCCGGTGTACTACAGCTGGGACGCTGCCGCGAAGGTGCTGCGCTTCTCCTCGGAGATCGGTTCGCTCCTGGCCTTCCCCGGGGTCTCCACCGAACTGTGGACGCCTGGGCTGGATGCCTATCTGGCGACGCGGACCCCCTTCGGGGAGCAGACGATGTTCGCCGACGTCAAGGTCCTGCCGCCGGGGGCCGTGGCTACCTGTGGTCGAGGTGCGGGGTTGCGGATTGCCCGGCTGGCGGTGCCCGAGGGTGCGGGTGGCGAGCTGGGGGACGTGCTGCCTGAGCAGGTGCGGAACCTGTTGGTCGCGGATGTTCCGGTTGCCACGATCACCTCGGGTGGGCTCGACTCCAGTCTGGTCACGGCGCATGCGGCGCGGGCTCGGAGCGGGGTGCACACGTTCAACATCGCGTATGTGGGGCGGTGGCCGGGGGATGAACGGCACTTCGCGCGCGAGGTGGCTGAGCATGTCGGGGCCACCTATCACCAGGTCGAGCTTGATCCGGCCGACTTTCCCGGGCTGCTCGATGACGTGGTGTGGCATCTGGGGCAGCCGAACGCCGATCCGATCACCTTGAGCACGTTCGCGCTGTTCCGGGCGGTTCGGGAGGCGGGGTTCACCGTGGCGCTCACGGGGGATGCCGCCGACGAGGTGTTCGGTGGCTATGACCGGATGCGGGACGCGGTGGCCGATGAAGGGGCCGGGCGGCCATGGATTCAGTCCTATGTCGACAGTCTGGCGGTGTTGCCCCGGGAGCGTCGGCGGGCGCTCTACACCGATGAGTACGCGTACGAGGTTCGGGATGTCTCCGGGTTGCCCGAGGAGGCAGAGGAGGACCTGAGGTCGGGAGGTTCCGCTCTCGCCAGGATCACCGCGTTCGAGCTTGCGTATCGTTTGCCCGCCTACCATCTGCGCCGGGTCGATCATCTGAGTATGGCTCACTCGATCGAGGCTCGTCTTCCGTTCTGTGAACCGGCTATCCTGGCTGTGGGGCGGGGGCTTGCCGATTCCGAGCGCGTTCGGGATGGGCAGGTGAAGCGGGCTCTCTACGCGGTGGCCGACGGGCTGGTGCCGGATGCCGTGCTGCGGCGGCCGAAGCAGCCGTTCACATTGCCGATCACCGCGATGCTGGTGCCGGGGCAGCCGCTGTGGGGTTTCGCGCGGGATGTGTTGGGGCGGGCGGATCTGCGGGCCGATGGGCAGGTAGACCCGGTGGCGGTGGAGGCGTTGTTCTCCGCGCAGGCGGATCGGCCGGACGCACGGGTCGCGTTGGCGTTGTGGGCGCTGGTGATCCATCAGGTGTGGCGGGCCCAGTTCCGGGTGCGGCTGCCTGCCGCCCAGGACTCGGAGTTGGTCGCGTGATCGCCCACCTTGCCTATGCCGCCGGTAGCCCGTGCCCGACGTTGGTGCTCGACTCCCGCTATCTGCCCGTGGACGACGGGCCGCTGCTGGCGGCCCTCGCGGGGGCGCGGCGGTGGCTGATCGACGCTGGGGCCGGGCATGTGCTGAAGATCGCGTTGGTGGCACCGTCGGCGCATCCGATGTTCGATCTCGACTATCGGTTCATCCAGGCGCTGCCGGACGGGCCGGAGCGGTTCGACCTGCGTGGGTCGTGCGGGCACTCGGTGCTGTCGTCGATCATGGCGGCGGCGGAGACCGGGATGGTGCCTCGGCTGGGGTGTGGTGATCGCATCCGGGTGAACGTGCTCAACAACGGTGACCACATGGTGTGCGAGGTCGACGAGATCAGCCGGACCACCGCGTGCTTCACCGTCCACTTCGTGCAGTCGCCGTCGCGGCCGGTGAGCTCGTTGTTGCTCACCGGGTCGCCCCGGACGGTGTTGGCGGTCGATGGCGAGCCGGTGGAGGTGTCGCTTGTCTCCGCCGGGAATCCGTATGTGTTCGTCGGGCATCGGGCGGCGCGGGTGAGTACGCGGGAAGAGCTGTTCGCGGATGATCCGGAACTCTTCGCGCGGTTGTCCCGGGTCCGCACCACGGCCGCCGAGCACCTCGGGTGGTCGCCGGATGGGGCGTTTCCCAAGGTGGCGGTGACCTTGCCGGTCGAGGGCGGGCTGGCGGTCCGGGCCATCTCCGTGCCCTCCTGGCACCCGACCCTCGCGCTCACCGGGACGGCCTGTCTGGGCGCGGCGACCGGGGTGCCGGGCACCGTGCCGTGGTTCGCGGCCCGGGTCGCGGGGTGTCCCCGGGGGCCGTTGACCGTGTACACCCCGGGCGGCCGGGTGGCCGTCACCGCCGCCACCACGTTCCCGGCCGAGGGGGAGCCCCGGCTGGACTGGATCACCATCGGCGGCAAGGGCGTCACCTTCCACGGGTCCTTCCTGCTCGAACCCCTGGCCCATGTCCAGCGCAAGGAGATCTCGGCATGTCTGTGGCAACCGGTGTGACCGATGTGGACAGTGCGGACCTTGAGCTGCTGCGCGAGTCGGCGGCCAGGACGGCGGTGAGCGGCGAGCCGGACCAGGCCGCGTTGCTGGTGTTGCGGTCGTCCGGGTTGCTCGGCCTGCCCGTACCCGCCGCGCACGGTGGGCACGGAGGTGGGGCGCGGGAGATCAATCGGGTGGTTTCCCGGGTGGCCACGGCCAATCCGTCGCTGTCGATAGTACTGTTCCAGCATTGTGCCGTGGCGGCGCGGATCGCGGAGTGGGGCACGGTCGAGCAGCAGGAGCGGTTCCTGCCCCCGATGGCGCGTGGCGAGGTCCTGGCCGCGTCGGCCTGGAGCGAGACCGGGGTGGGGGCGGCCAAGAAGCGGCTCGGCACCACCGCGACCCGGCAGGCGGACGGTGGCTGGCTGCTGGACGGCGCCAAGGCGTTCACGACCGGGGCGGGGATCGCCGACCTGTACCTGGTGCTCGCGCAGACCTCGGCCCCGGTCGATGATCCGCGCAGTACCTATGGCTCGGTCGGGCAGTCGTTCTTCCTGGTGGACGCGCGGGCGGCGGGTGTGCATCCGGACCTGAGCCTGGACCTGGTCGGCATGCGCGGTTCGGCCACCGGGTTCCTGTCGCTGCGGGAGTGCGCGGTCGGGGCGGACGCGTCGCTCGGGCCGATCGGGGAGGCGCCGAGGATCATCGCGGGCGTTCGGGCGACCGGGGCGACGTTGGGCGCGGTGTCGGTGGGTATCGCTGAGGCGGTGCTGGAGCTGACCCTGCGGCACCTCGACAGCCGGGGGTTGCTCGCGGCGCACGCCACCCGACATCGCATGGTGGAGCTGGGGTCGCGGGTGGAGGCGGCGCGGGCGATCGTCGAGCGGGCGGGGGCGCTCACCTCGGCGGACCCGAGCATGACGACGTTGCACAGCAAGCTGTTCGCGTCGGCCGTGGGCGAGGAGGTGGCGCTCGATGCGGCGCGGCTGCTCAGCTCGGCCGGGTACGTGGCGGGCCACCAGCTCAACTCGTTGCTCGCCGATGCCCGCGCGGTCGCGCTGATGGGGCCGACCGATGAGCTCTGCCGGGAGTTGGTGGCGGCGCCATGGGCCTGAGCGACCTGGCGGTGACCGGGCGCGTCGTGACTCCCGAGGGGGTACGCGCCGCGACCGTGCACGTCACCGACGGCAAGATCACCGCGATTGTCGACGAGCCCGGCGAGGCCGTGCGCACGATCGACGCGGGTGGCGCGTATGTGCTGCCCGGGTTGATCGACTCGCACGTGCACTTCCGTACGCCCGGGTTGGTGCACAAGGAGGACTGGGCGCACGGCAGTCGGGCGGCCGTGGTGGGTGGGGTCACGACGGTGATGGACATGCCCAACACCGTGCCGCCCACGCTCGACCCGGGCACGGTCGCGGCCAAAGCGGCGTTGATCGAGGGGAGCTCGCTGGTCGACTACGCCTTCCACATCGGGGTCGATCCGGAGCGGCCCGAGCTGTTGGCCGAGCTGGATCCCGCTGTCGCGGTGAGCGCGAAGGTGTTCATGGCCGGGCACCACACGGCACCCACGGTCGTGCGCGATCCGGGTATCCTGGAGAAGGCGTTCGTGGCAGCGGCGGCCGGGGGAGTGCTGCTGGTCCTGCACGCGGAGGACGACGGGCTGTTCGAACTGCTCGACAACTGGCGTGGCCCGGTCGGTGCCTACGCGGACTATGAGCGTTGGCGGCCGCGCAGTGGGCCGATCTCGGCTGTCGCGCAGGTGATTCGGCTGGTCCAGCGGCATGGGACCAGGGCACACATCCTGCACCTGTCCACGGCCGAGGAGGCCGACCTGGTCACCGCGGCTGCGGCGTCCGGGTTGCCGTTGACGTTCGAGCTCACCGGCCACCACCTGACCTTCACCGACGCGGACACCTGCCGTGTCGGCGCTCGCACTCGACTCGCGCCTGCCATTCGGGGGCGCGCCGACCAGGACCGGCTGTGGGCGGCTCTGTTCGCGGGCGAGGTGTCCACACTGGGGAGTGATCACGCTCCACACACTGTCGAGGAGAAGACCCGGCCTATCGCGGAGGCGCCGCCGGGTTTGCCTGGCGTGCAGGAGCTGGCGACGGCGGTGTGGACGGGCATGCGGCGTCGTCGGCCCGATGAGCCTGCCGACGTCGCGATCACCCGGCTGGTCCGGCACCTGTCGACGGTTCCCGCCGAGCTGTTCTCACTGCCTGGTAAGGGAAAGCTGGAAGTAGGCGCCGACGCGGACCTGGTGGTCTTCGATCCGGACCACCGCTGGATGCTCTCCGCCGCCGACGTCCGCGCCAAATGCGGCTGGTCCGCCTACGAGGGCTTCACCATGACCGGCCACGTCACCCACACGATCCGCGTGGGCACGTCGGTCTGGAACGCCGCCACCGGCGAGTTCGGCCAACCCACCGGCCGACGACTGGTGGTCCGGTGATGCGCGCACTCACCGAGACCCTGGATGTGGTGTTGGAGCGGGATCCGTCGGTGTGTTCGCGTGCGGAGGCGTTGTTGCATCCGACGGTGATCGCGGTGTTGGGACATCGGGTCGCGCATCGGCTGTATCGGCGGGGGAGGCGCACGGCCGCGTTGGCGGTGGCCGCGGTGGCGCGGTTGCTGTCCGGGGGGATCGAGATCCATCCCGGGGCGCGGATCGGGCGGCGGTTCTTCGTCGACCACGGGTGCGGTGTCGTGATCGGGTCCGCGACCGTGATCGGCGATGACGTGACCGTGTTCCACCAGGTCACCGTGGGTGCGATGGGGACGGGTGGGCACCCCCGGCTGGGTGACCGGGTGGTCGTCGGGGCCAATGCCACGGTGACCGGGCCGATCACCGTCGGGGATGACGTGCACATCGGGGCGAACGCGCTGGTCTGTGTGGATGTACGGGCCGGGGCCACGGTGTTCGCGCCGCGGGCGCGGGTGCGGCCGCGGGTGGAGGCGTCGACCAGGAGGACTGATGGAGCCGAATTGGACGGACGGGCCGCTTGGGCGGCGCGGTCCGGCTCGCCGACCGACGCGGGAGGACTTCGCGCTGTGGGAGACCGAGTTGAGCACCGACGAGGCGCCGACCGGACCGCCGTGGTGGTGGTGGGCGGCGGGATCGCTGGCCTGGCCCTCGGTGTTTCCCTGGGACTGGCGGGGCGACCCGTCACGGTGATCGAACGCGCGCCCCGGGTGCGGGCGGGTGGTGCCGGGCTGGTGCTGTATCCGAACGGGGTGGCCGCGTTGGACGCGGTGAGCCCGAGGCTGGGTGCCGCCGTGCGCGCGGCCGGGCATGTACCCGCGCCGGGGGAGGCGCGGCCGTTGGTGACTCCGGCGGGTGAGGTGTTGTCCGCGGATCCGGTCGGCTCGTTGCGCGACCGGTTCGGTACGCCGCAGGTGTGTGTGTTGCGGTCCGCGTTGCAGGACGCGCTGCTCGCCGAGGCCGAGTGCGTCGGCGTCGAGTTGCATCGGGGGCAGGCCGCGGTCGGGTACGCCGATCATGGCGACCACGTGACGGTCGCCCTCGCCGACGGCGAGACCCTGGGCGGCTCGGTGCTCGTCGGCGCGGACGGTGTCAACTCCCGGGTCCGCCGGGCCCTGCTGGATGATGGCGCGCCCACCTACCGTGGCTACACGTCCGTGCGCGGTCGTTCCCCCGCGCCCGCGCCGTTCCCGCACGGGGTCACGGTCGCGGGCCAAGGCATCGACGTGTTCTGCGCGCCGGTCGGCGGTGGCGAGGTGTACTGGACCGCCAAGATCACCGCGCAGCCCGGGGCATGGCCTGCCAAGGACCCCGACACCGCGCGGGCCGACCTGCTCGACCTGGTCGCGGGCTGGCACCCGGCGCTGGTCGGGATGATCGCCGACACCGCGCCCGGCCTGGTGGTCACCGACATCCACGACCGCGACCCGGTCGCCGACTGGTCGGTCAACCGCGTCACCCTCGCCGGGGACGCGGCCCATCCGATGTCGCCCGCCATGGGGCAGGGGGCCTCGATGGCCCTGGAGGACGCGGTCGTGTTGGCCGCCCACCTGCTCGACACCCCCGACCCGGTTACCGCCCTGACCGACTACTGCGCTCGTCGCGCTCCACGCACCGCGCAGGTCGTGCTCGGTTCCCGCCGCAAGGGCGGGGTCGATGAGCAGGCTGATGGTGCGCGGGGGGATCGGGCCGCGCACGAGTTCACCACCGAGGGCGACGCCTTGGCCGGCTTGTTCGGTTGGCGCCCGGAGGCGCCGGTGCGGCAGGGCGGAATGTCGTGAGTACTGCGGGCTGCCGATGGCCGCACCACTGGCTGAGTGTTCGGAGATGTCGAGATGGGAGGATGCGATGACCGGCACATGGGCGCCCGCGCCGTTGCGGGTGGCGGAGTCGATGGACGACCTGGTCGGTGAGACGCCACTACTGCAGCTCGCGTTGCCAGGGGCGCGCGAGGACGTGCGGGTGTTGGCGAAGCTGGAGATGTTCAACCCGTTGGGCAGCGTCAAGGATCGGGCCGCGCTGTACATGGTGCGGCAGGCCGAGCAGAGCGGTGAGCTTCCGGCCACCGGCGGGGTCGTCGTGGAGGCGTCCTCCGGCAACACCGGGATCGCGCTCGCCGCCATGTGTGCCGTGCGTGGGCATCGGTGTGTGATCATCCTGCCGGACAACGCCACCGCGGAGCGTCGGTCGATTCTCACGGCGTTCGGGGCCGAGATCGTGTACTCGCCGTTCCAGGAGGGGCTGGCCGGGGCGATCGTGCTGTCCGAGCAGGTGCAGCGGGACATCCCGGGGTCGTGGTTGGTGCACCAGGACAGGAATCCCGGCAACACCGCCGCGCACTACGAGACCACCGCTCCCGAGATCTGGCGCGACACCGATGGCGAGGTGGATGTCTTCGTCTGTGCCGTCGGTACCGGCGGCACGCTCTCCGGTGTCGCCCGCTATCTCAAGGAACGTCGGGACGTGCACGTCGTCGCCGTCGAGCCCGCCGGGTCGCCGGTGCTCTCCGGTGGTGAGCGCGGACCGCACCGGATCCCGGGGATCGGTGGGGGGTTCGTCAACGACGTCACCGACCGGAGTGTGATCGACGAGATCATCACGATCACCGACGAGGACGCCGCCGCCGCCACCCTTGAGCTCGCCCGGGGCTTCGGCGTGTTCGTCGGTGTCTCCTCCGGGGCCGCCGCGCACGGGGCGCGGCTGGTGGCGGGGCGGGAGCGGTGGGCAGGGCGGACCGTGGTGACGGTCCTGCCGGACACCGGGGAGCGTTATCTGTCCATCTGGGACGGACTGACCGAGGAAGGCCAGCCATGACCGAGACTTTTCAGAACGATACCGGCAGCAGGACGCACTGGAACGACGTCGTCATCGACTACGACAAGGTGCTCGACACCGACGAGTCGAACGTCGTGCTGCTCGCCACCGCCGTCGACCGGCTGCCGCGCACCGCCGCGGAGATCCTGGACATCGGCTCCGGGACCGGGCGGCTCACCTCGCTGTGCCGGAAGGCGTTGCCTGCGGCCGCGATCGTGGGCGTCGACCCGGCGCCGACCATGGTCGCGGCGGCGGAGAAGAAGTTCGCGGGCGACGGGAACATCCGGTTCCTCGAAGCCATCGCCGAGGACCTGTCGGTGTTCCCGGACGCCAGTTTCGACGTCGCGATCAGCAGTTTCGCCCTGCACCACATGGAGCTCGACGCCTACGACACCGCCGCCGCCGAGATCTTCCGGGTACTGCGGCCCGGCGGCAGCTTCGTCAACGCCGACCAGTTCTGCCGCGTGATGGGGCCCGCCGGGAGTCCGGAGCGGGCCACGGACGTGCTCGACCTGCTCACCGCCAAGGCCCGCCACTACCTGCGCGAGGCCTGCTTCGAGCGGATGCTGTTGCAGGTCGACCTGCTGCCGCGGTTCATGCGCGAGGACGGCGAGATCCTGACCACCCCGGAGTACTGGCGCGACGCCCTCGTGCGCGCGGGATTCTCCCAGGTGGACATCGTGGAGACGCCGCCCGCGGAGCTGATGAACCGGGTCATCGTCGCGGTCAAGTAGGGCACAGCGGTGGGCCCCGGAGCGATTCCGGGGCCCACCTTCCCTGTTGTTCCCTCTTCGCAGAGGCTCTACCGGCCGGTCTTCACCGGCTCCTGGGCGGTAACCTGTGGTGCCTCCGGCTGCCGCCGCGGCCTGCTGCGCGGCAGCAGGAAGGCCACGGCCACGATCCAGAGCATGCCGGTGAACCGGCCGATCGGGATCAGCATCGCCACGTCCTTCGACAGCAGCGTGAGCAGCGACAGCACCCCGATCGCCGCGATGACCACGCCCACGATGCCGAACCAGCGCGGCACGGCGCGCAGGAACAGCGCGGTCACCGCGATGCCCGCGATCAGCAGGGCCAGGCCCGCGGTGTGCGCGGGACCGCCCAGGGCGAAGAAGAGGTACTGCAGCGCCCGCACCAGGGTCGGGTCGTCGGTGACGCCTGCCTGGCCGAGTGTCCACTGGAGCAGGCCGTTGAGGCCGAGGAACGCCGAGGCCAGGATGCCGCCGATCCCGCCGATGACCGGGCCGGGCACGTTCGGCGCCAGGTAGCGCATCCGGGAGACCGACACCGCGGTGAACACCGCGAGCGCGATCGCCGCGTCGAACTGGAGGAAGCCGTTCACCTGCAGGGCCGTGTGGCTGCCGGTGAAGTAGTCCTGCACGGTCTGCGGGTCGGAGAACGGGGACGGGGTGGGGCCGGTGCCGAGGATGGGCCCGAGCACCAGGCTGGCGACGAACAGCAGCAGGAACGCGAGCGCCGGTGCGGCCAGCGGCGGCCCGACGTGCCGGGCCGCCGAACGGCCGGGGGCCTCCTGCGGGGCAGTGGTCATGATCGTCCTTCCGCCGGGCTGGCGAGATAGTTACATGTGTTGAATGATTCTATCGCTGTCAGTATGCACCCATCCGCGGGATTGGCAAGACCTACACGCCGAAGGCCAGGAGGACGGTGCCCTTGTTGTCGGTGGGATAGAAGGGGTAGTACCCGGCCTGGACGTACAGCATCCCGTCGACGACCACGGCGCCGCCGTTCGCGCCGATGGCCCGGCCCATGCCGACCTGCCCGTTCACACCCTGGAACGTCTGCACGGCATCGAACTGCCAGAGGAGCTTCCCGTCGGCGGCGGAGAAAACCCGCATCTTGCCGTCCGCGCTGCCCTCGTAGACGAGGCCCGGGGTGGCGGTGACGGCGGACGGGTAGGCGCGCTCGCAGAGATCGGCGAACTTGGCGGCACCGCCGGTGCCGCAACCGTCCGCCGGGTGCACGGACTTCCACTCGATCCGGCCGGTGCGCGCGTCCAGGGAGAAGAGAGTCGCCGGGTTGCCGCGCCAGGTGGCCACGTAGATGTGCTTGCCGTCGAAGCTGCTGCCCCACGGCACACCCGCGCTCCCCGGGTCCTCGTGCGCCATGTTCGGTGTGGAGAGCCGTGTCTGCCACACGGTCTGTCCGGTGCGCGCGTCCAGGGCCCAGAACACGCCTGCCTTCTGCGCGATGCCGAGGACCGTGCGGTTGCCGATGCGGAACAGGTTGCCGGTGGCCCCGAAGTCGAAGTTCTGCGCGGTCCCGTCGTAGTGGGAGGGGCAGTACTCGGCCGGGTCGGGCCAGGTGCACGACTGGTTGTGCACGTCGTCGAACACCATCTGCCGCTTCCACCTGATGGTGCCCCGGTCCAGGTCGACGGCGAGAACGGCGTCGATGTTCTCGGTCTTCTCGGCCCCGGTGCCGATGTGCGCGTTGCCGGTGCCGACGTAGAGGGTGCGGGTGGCCTCGTCGATCACCGGGCTGGACCAGATCGCGGCACCCGCCGGTCCGAGCTTGGGTGCGCCGCTGGGCCAGGTGCCGATCTGCTTGGCGGGCGGCATCAGCGGCAGCTTCCAGACGACGGCCCCGGTCCTGGCGTCGAGGGCGTCGACGTGGCCGCTGAAGGAGCAGCAGGCGTAGTCGGGCCTGTTGGCGGAGCCCGCCTCGTTGGAGGAGACTCCGATGTAGACCTTGTCGTCGAAGACCATGGGGGAGCTGGTGAGCCAGGTGGCGGCGTGGGTGTCCACCTGGGTCGACCACCGGTGTGCGCCGGTGTTCTTGTCCACACCGTAGACATAGCCCCGGCTGTCTCCGAAGTAGACGGTGTCGCCCGCGACGGCGGCCCCGTCGCGGATCAGGTTCGGGTTGTCGGCCGTGCCGGGGCCCGCGGGGAGGTCGTAGGTCCATTTGGTGGCGCCGGACCTGGCATCCAGGGCGCGGAACCTGCCGTCGGGGCCGCCGACATAGAGGACGTTGCCGACGACGGCGGGCTGACTGCCCATGCGGGCGTAGGGGACATAGGGGTAGGTGTAGGCCCATTTGAGCTTGAGGTTGCCGACGGTGGCGGGCGTGATCTTTTTCTCCGCACCGTTGAACCGGCTGCCGGACATGTCCTTCTGCCAGGTGGGCCATTCGGCCGTGCGCGACCCCAGGGCGGCCACCTCCGGCTCGGCGGCAGGCGTGTTCAGGACGGCCCGAACCCCGATCCCCACCGGAACGACAAGCGCCACGGCCGCGACCACACCCGCGATCCGCCATTGATTTCTGTTGATACCCAACGAGAACACCCCTCACATAGGTGATGGCGTGGGAGACCGGAAAACGGGCCCCCACGCCATCCGGCGAAAACGAGTCAGCCCACCGGAACGCCGCGCACCGCGGCCAGCATCGTCTCCCGGCCTGCCCCGGGCAGCTGCGGCGGCGGACCACCGGCCAACGCCTTCCCGACCCGTCCGCGAATCTCCTCGTCCGCGTACAGCTCTCGCGGCTCGCGAAGCATCATCATCACGTTCGCCACCCGCCGCCAGACCTCGGCGTCCTTGCTCGCCGCGGCCACCGCGGTCCCGAACGTCACCATTCCCGCTGGCGGCCGCATCGGCGCACGTCCCTGGACGGTCGCCTCCCACAGCCCGGCCCGGCCGCGATCGTTGGCCACCGCCTCCTCATACCAAGGCCGCACCAACGCCTCACTCCGCGCGGCGAACTCCTCGGCCTGCGCGGCATCCACCACCGGATGCGAGGCCAGCAGATCGGCCAGCACATACGCGTGCCGCAGCCCCAACGACACCCCGCGCCCATAGGACGGGTTCGTCGTGCACACCGAGTCCCCGACCGCGAAGAAGCCGGGCACGCGAGAAGGCGTCCGCAGCGAGTTGTCCAGGCCGCCCATCGAATACACCGGCGAGATCGGCTCCGAGTTCCCCGGCGCCACCCAGCCTGCCAGCAACGGGGTGGCCCGAACCGCCGCCGTGAACGCGGCCTCCTCGCGCAGGGACTTCAGGGCCGTGTCCTCGGGCAGCACCCCGAACGAGATCGAGAACGTGTCGTTGTCGCCCAGGAACAGCACCGCCGTGTAGTGATCCCACAGGCCACCGGCCCCGAACCCCCGGTTCAACGGCCCGGGCGGCACCGGGGACAAACGCTTGTAGTACCGCGTGTAGTAGACGATCCGGCAGCTCTCACTGACCACTTCCCGAGCGGGTGACCCCGCCTCGGCCAACCACGTGTCGGCCGCCGTCTTCCGACCGGTCGCGTCCACGATGATGTCGCCGGACACCGTCTCGCCGTCCTCCAGCCGCACCCCGACGACCCGCCCACCGTCCACGACCAACCCGCGCACGGTGGCCCCGGTCCGCACGGTGACACCCGGCCGCGCGAGCACCCGCGACCGAAGTACCAATTCGAACGTCGACCGTCGGGTCAGCACCATCCGCAGGTCGTCATCGGCCGGGACCCGCTCGAAACCGTCCAAAGTAGGCGGAGGCGTGTCGGCCAGGTTGATCTCACGCGCCCCGATCGCCAACAGTCCGTCGTAGACATCACGAGCCCGGTCACGCAGCAGATTGCACCCCAGTGAGGCAAACGCGTGCGACTGCAACCCCTGTGGGACAGTCGGACGGTGCCACTGGGCCGCTTCGTCCACATCGGACGGAAGCGTCTCCGGTGAGCGTTCCAGGACCAGCACCCGATGGCCCGCGTCGGCCAGGGCCAGGGCCGTGCCCAGGCCGAGGACGCTGCCACCGACCACGATCGCCGTCAGACCCATCGTCCGCCCCCTCACGCGTTCCAGAACTCGTCGATGGCGTACAGGTCGTCCGGATAGGTCCAGAACTCGGCGATCTTGCCGTCCTCGATGCGGGCCACGTTCACGAACGGCATCTCCAGCACCCGGCCGTTGCGCTCGTAACGGGTGTGCAGCAGCGCGAACGCGTGGTTGTCCGACGCGCCCAGCTCCAGCACGTCCATCTGCAGCTTGCCGTCGGTCAGCTCGAACATCTTGGTGGCGAACGCGATCGACTCCTGCAGGCCGTGGTGCTCGCCGGACAGCGGGCTGCGGCCCGGGTAGTGGTGCACCGCGTCCTCGGTCCAGTAGGAACCGGCCTTGTCCACGTCGCCGACCCCGAAGGCGTCGTAGACCTGGCGCATCAGCCGCACGTTCGGGTGGTCGATCATGATGCTCGCTCCTGTTCGGCGTAGGGGACCGTGGCGCGCACGGCGGCCACGACTTGCCCGGCCGAGGGCGCGTACGCGTCCTCCAGCACGGGGCTGAACGGGGTGGGCGCGTGCGGGGCGGTGACCGTCCGCACCGGGCCGCGCAGCGCGTCGAAGGCGTGTTGGGCGACCAGGCCCGCGATGTCGCTCGCGGCGCCGCAGCGCGGGTTGGCCTCGTCGACCACGACCAGGTGGCCGGTGCGGCGGACACTGGCGTAGATGGTCTCGGTGTCCAGCGGCGAGATGGTCCGCGGGTCGACGATCTCGCACTCGACGCCGGTCCCGGCCAGCTCGGCGGCGGCCTCCTGGGCCACCTGGACCATGCGCCCCAGGGCGACGATCGTGCAGTCGGTGCCCGGCCGGACCACCGCGGCCTGGCCGAGCGGGGTCACGTACGGCTCCTCGGGGACCTCGCCGCGGCTGAAGTACAGCATCTTGTGCTCGAAGAAGACCACCGGGTCCGGGTCCTGGATCGCGGCCGCCATCAGGCCCTTCGCGTCCGCCGGGCTCGACGGCAGCACCACCTTCAGGCCGGGGATGTGCGCGAACACCGGGTACAGCGCCTGCGAGTGCTGGGCGCCGCGCCGCAGCCCCGCGCCCCACATCGCGCGCAGCACCAGCGGCGCGCCCGCCCGGCCCGCTGCCATGTAGCGCAGCTTGGCGGCCTGGTTCAGGACCTGGTCGAACGCGACCCCGGCGAAGTCGACGAACAGCAGGTCGGCCACCGGGCGCAGACCGGTCGCGGCCGCGCCCACCGCCGCCCCGACGAACGCCGCCTCGGTGATCGGGGTGTCGAACACCCGGTCCGGGAACCGCTCGTGCAGGCCCTGGGTCGGGCCCCAGGCGTGGCCGAGGGTGCCGTCGCAGCCGGTGCCGCCGATGTTGTCCTCGCCGAACACCACCACGGTCGGGTCCAGGCCCATCTGCTGGGCCAACGCCTCGCCGATCGCCTGTAGGTAGGTCAGTACGCGGGTCATGTGCGGGTACCTCCGCTCTCGTCTGGGATTGGGGAGGAATCAGACGGCCGCGTAGACGTCGGTGAGCAGCTCGGCCGGGTCCGGGTCGGGCGCGGACCGCGCGGCGGTCACGGCGGCGTCGACGAGCTCGGCCACCTCGGCGTCGACGGCGGCCAGCTCGGCGGAGCCCGCGGTGCCGTCGGCGAGCAGCCGTCGGGTGTGGATGGCCAGGCAGTCGTGTTCGGAGCGCAGCCGGTCGACCTCGCCCGCGCCCCGGTAGCCTTGCTGGTCCCAGCCCTCCATGTGGCCGAAGAACCGGTGCGCCTTGCAGTCCAACAGCGACGGCCCACCGCCGGAACGCGCCCGCGCCACCGCCTCCGCCGCCGCGTCCCGCACGGCGATCACGTCGTAGCCGTCGACCACGACCGACGGGACGCCGACGGCCTCCCCGCGCGGGGCGACGTCTCGACCGTCGAGGTGGAACCGCGTGCCGGTGGCCTGCGCGTAGCCGTTGTCCTCCACCACGAACACCACCGGCAGGTTCCAGACCCTGGCCAGCACCAGGGACTCGGCGAACGCGCCCTGGTTGGCGCCGCCGTCGCCCACGAACGCGACGCTGACCTGGTCCGTCCCGCGCACCTTGGCACTCAGCGCGGCACCGGCGCTGAGCGGGACCCCGCCCGCGGCGACGCCGTTGGCGCCGAGCATGCCGCGGTCGAAGTCGGCGATGTGCATGGAGCCGCCCTTGCCGCCGCAGACCCCGCCCGCCTTGCCGTGGATCTCCAGCATCATGGCCGTGACGTCGCAGCCCTTGGCGATGGCGTGCCCGTGCCCGCGGTGCGTGCTGGCCACGTAGTCGTCGTCGGCCAGGGCGGCGCACACGCCCGCGGCGATCGCCTCCTGGCCCGCGTACAGGTGCACGGCGCCCGGGACGCCACCCGCCGCGAACTCGGCGTGCAGTCGCTCCTCGAAGACGCGGATTGTGCGCATTGTCCGATAGATCCGGATTTCCGGGTGGGTGGAATCGCGCTGCGGCATGTGCTGGCCCTTCGACGGTCCCGGCGCGGTGCTCCGGTCGGGTGATCGGCCGCACGGCGGTACCCGGCGCGTCGGGCGGGACCGTTCGCGTGCGTTTCTCGCCTGGATTTCGCGTAACCGCGCGGATTTCGCGGTAATCGACGGTCGGCGGTGGTGTTCGGTGCCCGAATCTATCCGTGGCATGCGGTGACGGCAACCATCCCGATATTGCTCCATGCGGGGCACGGGACCGTTGTGGAATGACCGGTCCCGGGTCCCGGATGGACCGACGCGGCCCGCTGTCCACGCAGGACAGCCCGGGTGTCGACGGCGCCGAGCAGCCATGATCACTCCGCGTGGCTGCCCGGGGTTCCCGGACCGTACCGGGACGGGCGGCCCCGGAATACCAGGTGGATTTCCTCGTCGGCTGGGATCGTCCGAACGCACTCGCGGTCCCCGAGTGGACATACCGCGAACAGGCAAGATTCGTGACAGATAGTGGACTGCCGTTCGGCCGACATGGTTGTCTCGGGCCCGTCGGTGCAATTCGGAGAGTTGCTGAGCCGGGTCGGACGCGACTATGTTCGGTTACTGTCCGACAGCATCGATGCTCAGCTGGTGACCCGCGGTCGAGCCACTGTTGTTGGGGGAGGCTTCACCTCATGGGAATACTCGATCGGTTGACCTTGAGCGCCCTGGTGCTGGGGCGCCTCACCGGCGACAGCAACCCGCACGGCACGGCACCGAGAACGCCCGCGCAGCGGGTCTGGTACCGCTTCGCCACCGAGCTGGCGCGGGCGGGCAGGCCGGAGCCGGTCGAGGCCGAGGCGCCGTTCGACCGGCTGCTGAACCTGGGCAAGACCACCGACGCCGTGCTCCCGACCAACTCGATCAACGCGGCAGGCTCGATCAACGCGGCCCACCCGACCCACCCGACCGGCGAGCCGAACCCGCGCGCCACCGATGGCCACCGCGCGGCGGGCCGGGCCTGGACCGAGTCCGCCCGCGCCGACGCGTCCCGCCCGGACCTGGCCAAGGCCGAGGCCCCCGCCGCGTCGGCCCGACCGCGGGCCGAGAGCCGCGCGGGCACGCGCACGGACACCGCCGAGACCGCGCCCGCCCCACGCCCCGGACCCGGCGGCGACCGCGGCCGACCCGGGATCGGCCGGGACGAGCCCGGCTGCGGCCCCGCCTGCGGGCACCACACCACCCTGGTCCGATTACGTCGCGACCTGCACGACCAGGTGGGGTCGTCGCTGGTGGGCGTGGCCATGCAACTGGAGGTCGTGCAGCAGCTGCTGGGCGCCGACCCCGAGGAGGCCACCGAGCTGCTCGCCGACGTGCGGTCCGAGACCTCCGCCCTGGTCGCCCAGGTCCGCCGGTTCGCCTCGGCGCGTGACGAGCCGCCGCGGCCGCAGCCCTGCGGGTCGAGTGTGGCCACCGCCGTCTCGACCATGATCGACCGGATGAACCGGGTGGTGGGGGACCGGGTCCGGATCGAGCTGTGCCTGGACCGCGAGGTCGACCGGGTGCCGAGGGACCGGGCCGCGGCCGCCTACTGGATCCTGCGCGAGGCGGTCACCAACATGCTCAAGCACTCCCGCGCCCGGCACTGCGCGGTGTCCTTCACCGTCGCCGAGGGCGCGATCCGGGTGGCCGTGGTGGACGACGGCGTCGGCATCCCGGCCGCGCGCATCCCCTTGCCCCGCCGCAGCGGCCCCGCCCCCGAGACGTCCGGCAGCGGGTTGGTCAACATCGCCGACCGCGCCCGCGAACAGGGCGGCTGGTGCAGGCTGGAACCACGCGAACCGAGCGGTCTTGCCGTGCTGGCCGCCATCCCCCTGTCGGACGACCCGGGGAGGCGGCCGTGACGGACCTGTCAGCGTGGACCCGCCCCGGGCCCGCCCGCGAACCCGCGCCGGACCGGGTCGACGTGCTCATCGCCGACGACCACCCGGTCTACCGCTCCGGGCTGCGGCTGCTGCTCGACGGCCTGCCCACGGTCCGGGTGATCGGCGAGGCCCGCACCGGCACCGAGGCGCTGAGCCTGACCTCCCAGCTGCGGCCGCGGGTCGTGCTGATGGACGTCAACCTGCCCAGGGTGAGCGGCATCGAGGCCACCCGCACCATCGTCGGCAAGTGGCCGGACACCTCGGTGATCATCGTGACCATGCTGGAGGACCGGGACACCTTCTTCGCCGCCATGCGCGCGGGCGCCCGCGGCTACCTGCTCAAGGGTGCGGCCAGCGACGACGTCAGCCGGGCCATCGACACGGTGTGCTCGGGCAGCATCCTGTTCGACCCGCTGGTGTCCGGCTGGGTGGTCGAGCACCTGACCAAACCGGCCGCCTCGGGCAAACCGTTCCCGGAGCTGACCGACCGCGAACGCGCGGTGCTGGAACTGGTGGCCGACGGGCGCGGGAACGCGGCCATCGCGCGTGAGCTGGGCCTGTCGGTGAAGACCGTGCGCAACTACCTGTCCCGCATCTTCGCCAAGCTACGCCTGCTGGACCGCACCGAGGCGGCCGTGGAGGCCCGCCGAGCAGGCCTGGGGCACTAGAGCTATTTCCTCCCGCCACCCACCCCCTCATCCCCGCCCGGCATCGTTCCCGGCTTCGGATGATCTCCGCCGGGCATCGTCCCCGGCTTGTGGGGATCCCTGCCGGGCGTCGTTCCCGGCTTGGTGGGGTCTCTGTCTGGCGTCGTTTCCGGCCTGGCAGATGCGTTGTCGCCGCGGTGTCCGAGATTGTCGTGGGTCTGTGGACCAGGCGAGTGGGTTGTCGTGGGCTTGTGGACTCGGTGCGTGCGGTAACCCGGCCGGGTGGGGTGCCCGGCCGGGGTCGCTCACGCGGGGGACAGACGGACGACCGGGATGTCGCGGTCGGTCTTGTTCTGCATGGTGTCGTACATCCGGTACGCCTCGACCAGCCGCGGCCACAGCTCCCGCTTCTCGTCCGGGCCGACCACGCGCGCGGTCATCCGGTGGGTCGTGCCGCGCAGTGACAGCTCCACCTTCGGGTCGGCCAGCACGTTGCGCACCCAGTACGGGTGGTTGGCCGCGCCCGCGTTGGTGGCCACGATGAGCCGGTCCGCGCCGTCCGGGACGGTGATCACCGGGTGGCTGCGCGGCCTGCCGCTCTTGCGTCCGGTGGTGGTCAGGATGCCGATCTCGTTGCCGCCCATGCGGGACATGACGCGGCTGCCGGTCAGCTTGAGGATGTTGCGGTGGGTGCCGGTGAAGAACTTGGCCAGCAGCCGGTCGAAGCCGCTGAGCTGCTTGCCGCGCTTGCCCTCCGGTGACAGGCGGGCGGTTCCGCTCACGTGTCCCTCCTTGGGTGTCGGGTTCGGGGCGGGTCGCTGGTTCCGCCTCCATTGTCCCCGAGTCTAGGGACCACGCGCGTCGGCAGAAGCGTTTCCTTCGGCCCCTGAAAGAAAGCACCGTGCAGGCGACCAAGGTCCACCCGATGCGGGGGAGAAGGTCGCACCCGCACCCCGGCCAATCGTCCCATCGCCCGCAGGACAGCCGGCTCACGACGGTGGGACCGGCGCGGGGTGAACTCGTCCTGAGAGGTTTCACAGGAATGTTCGGAACGGCCGTCCGGTGTGGAATGACCGCCGGAACCCGTTCCACCACAACACAAGTACGAAGTCGAGACACGGGAGGACTCTTGAACCGGTCGCTGATTCTCGCCAAGATCGCCCCGGACGCCGACCGCGAGGTGGCGCGGATCTTCGCCGAGTCCGACGAGACCGACCTGCCGCGCGTCGCCGGGGTGCTGCACCGGTCGCTCTACCGGCTGGGGGACCTGTACGTGCACCTGCTGGAGACCGAGGAGCTGGGCCTGCAGGCCGTGGAGACCGCCCGCAGGCACCCCGAGTTCACCCGGGTCAGCGAGCGGTTGCGGCCGTTCATCACCCCGTACCTGTCGACCTGGCAGTCCCCGCGGGACGCGCAGGCGCAGTGCTTCTACACCTGGGAGCCGAACGGGGGCCGGTCGTGACCACCGCGCGCGTCGAGTCCGATACCGGCTCCTGGTCGCGCTGCGCCGGTTGCTCGACCATGCACTACGCCAAGAAGCTGGCCCGCACCCTGGGCGTCTGCCCGGACTGCGACCACCACGGGCGGCTCACCGCCGCCGAGCGCGCGCGCCAGCTGGTCGACGACGGCGAGTTCACCGCCCTGGCCTGCCGGGTGCTGGCCACGGACGTGTTGGGCTTCACCGATTCCCGTCCCTACCGGGACCGCCTGGTGGACGCCCGCCGGGCGACCGGCCTGGGCGACGCGGTCCTCTGCGGCACCGGCGCGATCGGCGGCGTCGGGGTCTGCCTGGCCGTCATGGACTTCCGGTTCATGGGCGGCAGCCTGGGCGCGGCGGTCGGCGAGCTGATCACCCGCGCCGCCGAGGTGGCGCTGCGCGAGCGCAGGCCGCTGGTCGTGGTCACCGCCTCGGGCGGGGCGCGCATGCAGGAGGGCGTGCTGGCGCTGATGCAGATGGCCAAGGTCAGCCAGGCGCTGGCGGGCCTGCGCGCGGCGGGCGTGCTGTCGGTGGCCGTGCTGACCGACCCGACCTACGGCGGTGTGGCGGCCTCGTTCGCCACCAGCACCGACGTGGTGGTGGCCGAACACGGCGCGCGGATGGGGTTCGCCGGACCGCGGGTGATCGAGCAGACGATCGGGCAGCGGCTGCCCGAGGACTTCCAGACCGCCGGGTTCCTGCTCGACCACGGCCACGTGGACGCCGTGCTGCACCGCCGCGACCTGCGCGGCTGGCTGTCCCGGCTGCTCGCGGCCACCCGCCCCGGCCCGGCGCCGGACGGCGTGCCGGACGCGTTCGCCTGCGACCCGGGCGACCTGGCCCCGCTGGACCCGTGGGACGTCGTCGCGGCCGCCAGGGACACCGGCAGGCCGACCACCCTGGACCACATCGCGGGCCTGGTCGACGGGTTCGTTGAGCTGCACGGCGACCGCGCGCGGGCCGACTGCCCGGCGGTCGTGGCCGGCTTCGGCCTGCTGGACGGCACGCCGGTGGCCGTCATCGGACACCAGAAAGGCCACCACACCAAGGAGTTGCTGGCCCGCAACTTCGGCATGCCTCGTCCCGAGGGCTATCGCAAGGCGCTGCGCGTGATGCGCCTGGCCGCCCGGCTCGGCGTGCCCATCGTGACCCTTGTGGACACTCCGGGCGCGTATCCCGGGAAGGACGCGGAGGAGGGTGGGCAGTCCCTCGCCATCGCGGAGAACGTGCTGGCCATGTTCGAGCTGCCGGTCCCGGTGGTCACCGTGGTCACCGGCGAGGGCGGCAGCGGCGGCGCGCTCGCGCTGGCCGTGGGCGACCTGGTGCTGATGTTCGAGCGGGCCACCTACTCGGTCATCAGTCCCGAGGGCTGCTCGTCGATCCTGTGGGGCACGGCGGAGTCCGCCGCCGAGGCTGCGCGGGCGTTGCGGATCACCGCCCGCGAGCTGCTCGGAATGTCCGTTGTGGACGGTGTGATCCCGGAGCCGGACGGTGGCGCGGCGGCGGATCCGGCCGCCGCCACCGCGAACCTGGGCGCGGCCCTGCGTGCGGGTCTGGCGGAGCTGTCCGCGATGGACCCGGACGACCTGGTGCGGGCGCGGCGCGCGCGGTTCCGCGCGTTCGGCACCGCCGGACTGCTGCGCGACGCGTGACCCGACCCGGTCCTGAGGAGCAGACGATGACGAGCACAGAAGGCGAGCGACCCGGCCCGGACCTGCTGGCCGAGTTGCGCGAGCACACCCGCAGGCTGGCCGAGGACCTGTCCGGTCCGCTGCGCCGGGTCCGGGTGCGCTCCGGCGAGACCACCATCGAGGTCGAGTGGCAGCCCGAGGCCGTGGCCGCCGCGACCCCGGTGTCGGCGGCTCCGGCGCAGCCCCCCGCGTCGGAGCCGCCCGACCCGGCCCCGTCGACCGAGACGGCCGACGACGGCTACGCGGTGGTGGACTCGCCCATGGTGGGCACCTTCTACCGCGCGCCCGGCCCGGACCGGCCGCCGTTCGTCGAGGTCGGCGACCGGCTGGCGGTGGACCAGACGATCGGCGTGATCGAGGCGATGAAGCTGTTCAACCCGATCGGCAGCGAGCTGGCGGGCGTCGTGGTCGAGGTGCTCGTGCCGGACGCCGCCCCGGTCGAGTTCGGCCAGCCGCTGCTGCGGATCGCCCTGGAGCGGGCGGCCGAGCCGGTCGCCGCCGGAAGGGGGTAGCGCCGTGTTCGCCAAGGTGCTCATCGCCAACCGGGGCGAGATCGCGCTGCGCGTCGCCCGCACCTGCCGGGAGCTGGGCATCGCCACGGTCGGCGTCTACTCCACAGCGGACCGGGATCCCCGGGCGCTGCGCCACTTCGACGAGGTCGTCCACATCGGACCGGCCGCGGGCAGGCGCAGCTACCAGCACATCCCGTCGGTGGTCGAGGCCGCGTTGCAGACCGGCGCCGACGCCATCCACCCCGGCTACGGGTTCCTGTCCGAGGACCCGGACTTCGCCGAGGTGTGCGCGGCCAACGGGATCACCTTCATCGGACCGGAGCCGGGGCTGATGGCCGCGCTCGGCGACAAGTCGTCGGCTCGAAAGATCATGAGCGAGGCCGGGCTGCCGCTGCTGCCCGGCAGCGTCGCCCCGATCGGCACGGCCGAGGACGCGGTCACCACGGCGGCCCGGATCGGCTACCCGGTGATCGTGAAGGCGGTCGCGGGCGGCGGCGGCAAGGGCATGGCCATCGTCACCGCGGCCGACGAGCTGGTGGAGACGTTCCTGCGGGCGCGCGCCACGGCCCGCGCGGTGTTCGGCGACGACCGCGTCTACATCGAGCGCTACCTTGCCCGCGCCCGGCACGTGGAGGTGCAGGTGCTCTGCGACGGGCACGGCAACGGCGTGCACCTGGGCACCCGGGACTGCTCGGTGCAGCGCCGCCACCAGAAGCTGGTGGAGGAGGCCCCGGCGCCCGCGCTCACCCCGGCCACCACCGCCGCGATGACCTCCGCCTCGGTCCGCGCCGCGCTCGCCGTCGGCTACACCGGCGTTGGCACCTTCGAGTTCCTCGTCGACGAGGCCGAGGACTTCTCCTTCATGGAGATCAACACCCGGATCCAGGTGGAGCACACCGTCACCGAGGCGGTCACCGGCATCGACCTGGTCCGCTGGCAGCTGCTCGTCGCCGCCGGGCACCCGCTTGGCCTGACCCAGGACGACATCGTCCTCAATGGAGTGTCGGTCGAGTGTCGGGTGAACGGCGAGGACCCGGACCGCGACTTCGCGCCGACCCCGGGCCCGCTGACCTGCTTCGACCTGCCCGGCGGCCCGTTCACCCGGGTCGACACGCACGCCTTCACCGGCTACGTGCTCGGCCCGCACTACGACTCGCTGCTGGCCAAGGTCGTGGTCTGGGCGCCGGAGCGGGACCAGGCGCTGGACCGGATGGACCGCGCGCTCGGCGAGTTCGACATCGCGGGCGGCGGCGTCCGCACCACGATCCCCTTCCTGCGACGGGTGGTGGCCGACCCGGAGTTCCGCAAGGCAGGCCACTCGACCGCCCTGGTCGACCGGTTGCAGGCATGGCAGAAGGAGGCTTGATGACCACGCAGAGGTTCGACACCGCCGAGCTGGGCCGGGAGGTCGAGGACATCCTGGTGCGCAGCGCCGGGCTGGCGCCGAGCGCGTTCGCCGACACCGGGGGCACGCTGCTGGAGCTGGGCCTGGACTCGCTGGCGTCGATGGAGCTGCAGGCGGTCGTGCTCGACCGCTACGGCGTCCACATCCCCGAGGACGCGCTGGAGATGCGCGTGCAGGAGATCGCGGACTTCATCGCGGAGAACGCGGAGAACGCCGTGAACCGGGAGGTGGCGTGACATGGCCGGGCACACCGAGCAGAGCATCCTCATCGACGCGCCGTTCGAGTCGGTCTGGGACATCACCAACGACGTCGCCAAGTGGACGGACCTGTACTCCGAGTACGCCAGGGTGGAGATCCTCGACAGCGCGGCGGGCCCGTACGGGGAGACCGTGGTGTTCCGGCTGACCATGCACCCGGACGAGAACGGTCGCGAGTGGAGCTGGGTCAGCGCCCGCACCGGCCACGTCGACACCCGGCAGGTGCACGCGCACCGGGTGGAGACCGGCCCGTTCGAGTACATGCGCATCTTCTGGACCTACGCCGAGGAGGACGGCGGCACCCGGATGACCTGGATCCAGGACTTCCACATGAAGCCGACCGCGCCCGTGGACGACGCGCAGATGACCGACCGGATCAACCGGAACTCCGTGGTCCAGCTCGACCTCATCAAGAACAAGATCGAGGCAGGCCGGACCGCGCCCGCCCGTTAGCCGCGTCTCTCCCTTTTGGACAGGACCGACACCAGGAGCCCGCAGATGACCACGACGCACAAGACCGTCGCCCGTGCCGACATCGAGCCCAACCGCCGCCGCGGCGCCGAGATCCGCGTCCTGCTCGGACCCGCCACGGTGGGCAGCACCTCCGGGTTCATGGGGGTGGCCACGCTGCTGCCCGGCGAGAGCATCGCCGAGCACTACCACCCCTACAGCGAGGAGTTCGTCTACGTCACCCGGGGCACGCTGACCGTCGACCTGGACGGCGAGCCGGTGGTGCTCGGCGTGGACGAGGCCGTGCTGATCCCGGTCGACACCCGGCACCGGCTGCGCAACAACGGCACCGAGGAGGTCCGCGCGGTCTTCCACCTCGGGCCGCTGGCGCCGCGGCCGGAGCTCGGGCACGTGGACACCGAGACCGCCGAGCAGTCGGCCGCCTTCACCGCGAGCGCTCGATGACCGGCATCCCCCGACCCGGGTTGGGCGAACGCCGCACGGTGGTGACCGGTGTCGGGGTCGTCGCGCCCGGCGGCGTGGGCGCCAAGGCGTTCTGGTCGCTGCTCACCGACGGCCGCACCGCGACCCGCCGGATCAGCATGTTCGACCCGGCGCCGTTCCGCTCCCAGGTCGCCGCCGAGGTCGACTTCGACCCGGTGGAGGCCGGTCTGGGCGCCAGGGACCGGCGCCGGGGCGACCGGTACGTGCAGTTCGCGCTGGCCGCGGCGGCCGAGGCGGTGGCCGACAGCGGGCTGGAGTTCGACGACGAGCGGCTGTCCGAGCGCACCGGCGTGGTGCTGGGCTCGGCGGTGGGCGGGACGACCGCGCTGGAGGACGAGTACGTGGTCCTCTCCGACACCGGCCGCGACTGGCTGGTCGACCCGCACTACGCGAGCCCGTTCCTCTACCAGGCCCTGGTCCCCAGCAGCCTGGCCGCGGACGTGGCCGTGCGGCACGGGGCGACCGGGCCGGTGCAGGTCGTGTCCACCGGCTGCACCTCCGGCATCGACGCCATCGGCTACGCCCACCAGCTCGTCCAGGACGGCGAGGCGGACGTGGTGCTGGCCGGGGCGTCGGAGTCGCCGCTGTCCCCGGTCACCGCCGCGTCCTTCGACGCGATCAAGGCCACCACGCCGGACAACGACGACCCGGCGCACGCCTCCCGCCCGTTCGACCGCGACCGCACCGGGTTCGTGCTCGGCGAGGGCGGGGCCGTGCTGGTGCTGGAGGAGCTGGAGCACGCGCGGCGGCGCGGCGCGTCGATCTACTGCGAGGTCACCGGGTACGCCGCGCGCAGCAACGGGTTCCACATGACCGGCCTGCGCCCGGACGGCGTGGAGATGTCGCTGGCCATCGACGAGGCCATGCGGCAGGGGCGGCACGACCCGGACGACGTGTCCTACATCTGCGCGCACGGTTCCGGGACGCGGCAGAACGACCGGCACGAGACCGCCGCGTTCAAGCGGTCGCTCGGCCCGGCCGCCTACCGGGTGCCGATCAGCTCGATCAAGTCCATGATCGGGCACTCGCTCGGCGCGATCGGCGCGCTGGAGATGGCCGCGTGCGCGCTGGCGATCCGCACCGACACCGTGCCGCCGACGGCGAACTGGGCCAACCGGGACCCGGAGTGCGACCTGGACTACATCCCCAACACCGCGCGCGAGCTGCCGGTGGACGTGGCGTTGTCGGTGGGCAGCGGGTTCGGCGGGTTCCAGTCCGCGATGATCTTCGCCGGGCTCCGGGAGGCGCTGCGGTGACGGCGGTGATCACCGGGGTCGGGGTACTGGCGCCCAGCGGTTCCTCGCTGGCCGGGCACTGGGAGACGGTCACCGGCGGCACCTCCCGGGTCGGGCCGATCAGCCTGTTCGACGCCTCCCGGTACCCGACCAGGCTGGCGGGGGAGGTGCGCGGGTTCGACCCGGCCGGACGGGTGGACGGGCGGCTGCTGGTGCAGACCGACCGGTGGACGTGGCTGGGCTTCGACGCGGCCGAGCAAGCGCTTGCGGACGCCGGTCTCGATCTGTCCACACTGGATCCGTACGACGTGTCGGTGGTGCTGGCCAGCTCGTCCGGCGGCAACCAGTTCGGGCAGAAGGAGCTGCAGCGGCTGTGGAGCCAGCCGTCGCGGACGGTCGGTGCCTACCAGTCGATCGCCTGGTTCTACGCGGCGACCGTGGGGCAGCTGTCCATTCGGCACCAGGCCAAGGGGCCCAGCAACGTGCTGGTCGCGGAGAGCGCGGGCGGGCTGGACAGCCTCGCGCACGCGGTCCGGATCATCCGCCGGGGCACGCCGGTCGTGCTGGCAGGCGGGCTGGAGGCGCCGTTGAGCCCGTACGCGCTGGCCTGCCAGATCCGCAGTGGACGGTTGAGCACTCTTGACGACCCGGAACGGGCGTACGCGCCGTTCGATGTGGACGCCGCCGGGTACGTGCCGGGGGAGGGCGGGGCGGTGTTCGTGGTCGAGGACCGTGAGCACGCCCGCGCTCGCGGGGCCACGATCTATGCCGAGATCGCGGGCCACGCGTCCACACACGACGGTGTGCATTCCGTGGAGGGCGAACCGGTGCCGTCCCGTCAGTACGAGCGGGCGATGCGGGTGGCGCTGGAACGGGCCGAGGTGGAGCCGGGGGAGGTCGACGCGGTCCTGCCGGACGCGGTCGGCGTGCCCGCCGCCGACCGGGCCGAGGCCGAGGCGATCACCGCCGTGTTCGGCGCCTGCGGGGTGTCGGTGACCACGAGCAAGCCCCTGACCGGGCGGCTCTACCAGGGCGGCGCGGCGTTGGACGTGGCCACCGCGCTGGCATCGATGCGTGCCGGTGTGCTGCCCGCGTCCAGCGGGACACGGGTGCGGGCGCCGGGGTGCGAGCTGGACCTGGTGCCCGCCAACCGGACGTCCGATGTGGACACCGTGTTGGTCGGTGCCCGGGGGTTCGACGGCTACAACAGCTCGGTGGTGCTGCGCGCCCACCGGCCGAGGGAGGCAGCGTGACCACCGTCCGAGAGATCCGAGAGGCCGGGGAGTCCAAGGCCAGGGTCGTGTTCCTGGTCCGGGTGCCCCAGGCCAGGACCGACGACTTCCTGGCCGCCTACGAGCAGATCCGCTACGAGGTCGCCGACGGCGTGCCCGGCCACCTGGTCGACCAGGTCTGCCAGGCCCCCGGCGACCCGGAGCAGTGGCTCATCACCAGCGAGTGGGAGTCGCTGGCCGACTTCGAGGCGTGGGAGGCGAGCCCGGACCACCGCGTCCTGGTCCGGCCCCTGCGCGAGTGCATGACCGAGGCGCGGTCGCTGCGCTTCGCCGTCCGCGCCCAGACCACCCGGCGCGGCGCGTCGGACTGAGCGCCCTGTTGGAGGGAACGCGATGAACGGAACGGTTGCCATACTCACCCTCTGGGTGCTCGCCTCCTCGGGCATCCAGCTCGGCACGCTGTGGATCATGAAGACGTCCATCCTGCCGATGCTCAACTCGCTGCCCTACGACCGGTACGTCACCGTCTGCCAGCTCATCGACATGCACGTGTTCCACCCGATCGCGGTGTGGAACGGGGTGATCGCGGCCGGGCTGGGCGTGTGGGCGGCGTTCCTGGTGCCCTCGCCCGCGGTGGCGGTGCTGTTCGTGGTCGGCTCGGTCGGCATGGTCGTGGTCGGGCTGACCTCGGAGGGCTTCAACCGGCCCATCTGGCGGCAGATCGAGAAGTGGAGCCCGCAGCGGGTCGCGGCGGACTGGGGCCGCAAGCGCAGCCGCTGGTACATCGCCCACGAGGTCCGCACCTACGGCGCCATCGCCGCGGTCGGCGCCTACATCGCGGCCTTCGCCGGCCAGATCGCCTGAGGAGGGGTTGGGATGCGGATAGCGGTTCTCGGCGCGACGGGCCGGATCGGCCGGGTCGTGGTGGACCGGGCCCTGGCCGACGGGCACGAGGTGGTGGCACTGGCCCGGCACCCGCGCGGGCTCCGGCACGAGCGGCTGGTCGAACACCCTGTCGATGTGTTCGACCCGGACACGCTGTCGGTGTTGGACGGTGCGGACGCCGTGGTGTTCGCGGTCGGCAAGCCGGGCCGGTCCACCACGGTTGTGCGCAGCACCGGGATGGCCAATGTGGTCGCGGCGGCGGACGCGTACGGGATCAAGCGGGTCGTGGCGGTCTCGCCGAGCGCGGTGGAGATCGGCCGGGGCGCCACCCTGGCGCGCAAGGCAGCGCTGAAGTTCTTCTGGCACAAGCTCAACCGGAACCCACTGCTCGATGTGGAGCGGATGGAGGACGAGCTGCACCACAGCGATCTGGATTGGATTGTCGTCCGCACGACGCGGCTGCGTGATCGTGTCGGTGGCCGTTACCGGGTGGTGCAGGGGACGGTTCGCGGTCCGGAGCGCCCGATGGCCCTGGCGGACCTCGCGGAGTACGTCGTGTCCCATCTGGACGACGGCGAACTGCACCGCGCGGTGGTGACGCTGACGGGCCAGCGGTGAGCCGGGGCCGCAAGGGCCTGGTCACCCTGCACGTCCTGGGCTCGACCGTGAGCGTGGGCATCACCGCGGTGATGCTCGTGCTCACTGTCGCCGCTTTCGCCACCGCGTCTGTCGAGGCCGTGCACATGCTCCGGCTGTGCCTGGTGGCCGTGGCCATCCCGGCGCTCGGCCTCGCCCTGGTCACCGGGGTGACGGTGGCCCTGATGACGCCGTGGGGCCTGCTCCGGCACACCTGGGTGATCAAGAAGCTCGGGCTGCTGCTGGCCACCGGCGCGTTCGCGATGATCCTGCTGCTGCCGTGGGTCGGCGACCTGGTGACCGCCGTGGAGACGCGCGCGGACCCCGGCCTCACCGGCTGGCTGGTGGTCGGCGGGCTGGTCGCGCAGCTGGTGAAGCTGGTCCTGATCACCGCCCTGTCGGTCTACAAGCCGCGCGGCCGAGTCCGCGCTTCCGTGCTCGTGAACGCCTGAGAGGAGCCTCCGATGCCACTCGACCGACGCCGCTTCCTCACCGCGGCCACGGCGGTCTCGCTGAGCGGGGTCGCCGTCCCCCGAGCCCTCGCCGCGGCCGCGGTGCCCGCGGGCCGCCCGGACTGGGGCTGGGTGCGCGACCAGTTCCGCCTGAACTACGACATCGTCCACATGGAGACGTTCCTGCTCTCCTCGCACCCGGCCCCGGTCCGCCGCGCCATCCGGGAGTTCTCCGAGAAACTGGACGCCGACTGCCACTGGGCCGCCGACGTGGTCTTCGACGCGACCCCGGCCGAGGACCCGGTGGGCGACACGAAACGCGCCCTCGCTCGCTATCTGAGTGCTGCGCCGGAGGAACTGGCGTTGGTCCCGAACACGACCACGGGCCTGGCTCTGGTCTACAACGGACTGACCATTCGTCCTGACCAGGAGATCCTGCTCACAACGCACGATCATTACTCGCATGTGGAATCCGCTCGCCGGGCCGGGGAGAAGAAGGGTGTTCCGGTCCGGTTCGTCACGCTGCACGACGACGCCGTGACTGCCCGACCGGAGCAGCTGGTGTCCCGACTCCGCGCCGAGATCGGGCCGCGGACGCGCGCGGTGGGGATCACGTGGGTGCACTCCAGCAGCGGCCTGCGGATGCCGATCGCGGAGGTGGCGGACATGATCGCCACCATCAACGAGGGGCGGTCGGCGGCCGACCGCTGCCTGCTGATCGTCGATGGCGTGCACGGGTTCGGCGCGTTGGACCTGGATTTCGCTCGCAGCGGGGTCGACTTCCTGGCGACCGGCGCCCACAAGTGGCTCCATGGGCCCCGGGGCACGGGGGTCGTCTATGGGCGCGCGGACGCGTGGCCGCATGTGCAGCAGACGGTGCCGACGTTCGAGGTCGAGGACGGGCTGTTGCAGATCTCGTTCAAACACCAGCCCTTGCCGCCGACCAAGGCCCACTTCGTTTCCCTTGGCGGGTTTGTCGCCTATGACCATCTCTTCGCGCTCCCCGCCGCCGTGGAGTTCCACGAGCGGATCGGCAAAGCCGCGATCGAGGCGCGCGTCCTGGAACTCAACGGGGTGTTCCAACGGGAGCTGCCCAAGATCAAGGGGGTGATCCCGCGTAGTCCTCGGTTGACTTCCTTGCAGTCCGGCATCGTGTCGTTCGATCTGGAGGGCAAGACCGCGGACGAGACTGTCGCGCGGCTGCTGGCGGAAGGGATCCGGGCCAGCACGTCGCCCTATGAGGTGCCGTTCGCCCGGGTGTCCGCGGGCATCATGAACACCCCGCGGGAACTGGACCGCACCCTCACCGCGATCCGCAAGGTCGCCGCCTCCTGACGCCCGGCCTCGTGCCCTGCCGGCACGATGGGGGCCATGACCAGGCCACGTCCGACAGGTCCGTGCAGTTCGTCCCGCGACGCTTCCCGGGGAGGTGGTGGCGGGAGCGATGAGACGCGCCGCATCGCCCGTCGCATGCACGAGCTCCTGGAACCGATCTGCCTGGTCACCTTCCTCGCCGACGAGTGCAACGAGGAGCTGGCCGCGCTCGGCCACCCGACCTACTGGGACGGCTACTTCGCCAGCCGCGCCGCCCCGCTGGGCCGGGTGCCCGCCGAGGTCGTGCACGCGGCCTTCTACAACTTCGCCGAGGGCGAGGCCGCCCGCCACATCCCTCGCGCGTGGGAGACCATCCCACCCGAGGCGTCCGTCGCCGCCCGCGAACGCGGCAGTGCCGCCTCCCTACGCCGAATCCTCGGCGACGACCTGGCCGACTCCCCGGGCCTGGCCCGCGCCGCCGACCTGACCACCAAGGCCGCGACGAGCGCCCCCACGGCAGGCCGGATGATGTACGCCGGAATGCGCACCCTCCCGATCCCCACCGACCCGGTCACCCGCCTCTGGCACTCCGCCACCACCCTCCGCGAACACCGCGGCGACGGCCACATCATCGCCCTCGCCTGCGCCCACATCGGCGGCACCGAGTCCCACATACTGTCCGCCCTGGACATGGATATCCACCCCCCGGAGTCCTTCGGCCGCGTCCACCACCTGCCCAAGACCCGACTCGCCACCGTCATGGCCGGTCTCCGCGCCCGCGGCCTCGTCGACCCCGACGGCCACTTCACCACCGCGGGCCGCGAGACCAAGGCCCGCGTCGAAGCCCTCACCGACGAACTCGCCGCTCCACCCTACGACGCCCTCACCCCGACCGAACTCGACGAACTGACCACTCTCCTCGACCCCATCACCACCACCCTGGTGGCCGCCGGGTCCCAGTGACACCCACCGCACAACGAAAAGGGCCAGGGCATCAGCCCTGGCCCTTCGACGACCAGGCAACCGCGCACTCAACCCGGCAAGCAGTCCACGGCGGCCGGGGCTGTCACCTCTGCCCCCGCCGGTATGTCCGTCGTGACCAGTGACTGCGGCCCGATCACCGCGTCATCACCGAGCACCACCGGCCCCAGCACCGTCGCGTTCGGTCCGATCCACACCCGGTTCCCCACGGTCGGGTGACGTGCCGCCCCGGGTGGGCGGTTGTTGTCCCGCCACCATCCGACCGCGCCCAGGGTCACCTGCGGTCCGATGACCACGTCGTCACCGACCCGTGCCGTCTCGCCCACCACCGTGCCCGTCCCGTGTGCGAAGAACACCCTCCGGCCGAGCACCGCGCCAGGATGGATCTCGATGCCGCCGGATGCCAGACGGCCTGCCGCGCTGATTATCCGGGCGAGCAGGCGGAATCGCGGATGCAGATGGTGCGCAATTCGATGGGCCCATATGGCGGGAATCGACGGGTGCAACAGAGCCGCGAAATCACCGCAGCCCGTGTGGCTCGCGATCAAGCGGAGATCCTCGGCGGGACGACCCAGGAAGGGCCGTCCCGCCAGGCCGGACATCAGGATCGCTCCACCTGCAACAGCACGGCCGCGCAGTCCAGATCGCCGTGACCGGCGGACTCGGCGGCAGTCAGGACTTCCAGGCTGGCCGCCGTCGCCGGGAGCGGGACGTCGAGCTCCGCTGCCTGGTCCACGGCGAGCTGTAGGTCCTTGCGCATCAGGGACAGCCGAAAATCGGGGCGGGTGAAGTCGCGTCGGGACATCACGCCGCTCTTGAAGCGCATGACCGGGGAGCTGTAGCCGCTGGCCGCGATCATGTCGATGAGTTGGCCGCGGTCCAGTCCGGCGGCCTCGCCCAGGACCACGGCCTCGGCCAGAACCTGCATCTGGACGCCCATGATGAGGTTGAGGGCGATCTTCGCGGTGGCGCCCTTACCGCTCGGGCCCAGGTGCACGATCTCTTTCGACAGCACTTCCAGCACCGGTCGCACACTGTCCACATCGGACGCTCCGCCGCCGATCATGAACCGCAGCTCGCCCTCCTCCGCGTGCCGCGCGTTGCCGAGCACGCACGCGTCCAACGCCCGACGACCCGCCGCCTCGATACGCGCGGCAGAAGCCTGGGCGGCGGCAGGCGAGACCGTGCTCATGTCCGCGACCACCGCACCCGGATTGGCGGCGGTGAGTGCCCCGGACGTGAACAGCAGTTCCTCGACCACGTCCGCCGTCGCCAGGCTCAGCAACACGACGTCGGCGCCCGCCAGGGCCTCGGTCGGCGACGCGGCCACGGTGGCGCCGTGTGTGCGCAGCGCCTCCGCCTTGACCGTGGTCCGGTTGTAGACCGACACCGGGTAGCCCGCCGCGAGCAGCCGCCGGGCCATGCCCGCGCCCATGGCGCCGAGGCCGAGGAACCCGATCCGGGTGGTCATCGGGCACCGGCGGGCGGGCCGCCCGCGGGCTTGAGGACGCCGATCTCGATCAGGATGCGCGGGAAGTCGTCGCTGATCCACGACTCGACGACCTTGCCGTCCACCACGCGGTGCATGTCGACGCCGGAGACCCGGAAGGTCCTACCGCTCGGCGGCATCTCGCCGAGCTGTCCGGTGTGCGTGCCGGTGGTGCTGAACCGGTGCGCCACGTAGTCGCCGTCGGCGATCATGTGCTCGATCGTGCAGTGGAAGTCGGGGAACGAGCGCCGCCAGAACTCCACCGCCGTCCGGAACGCCCCCGGCCCCGGCGGCAGGTCCAGGTCGCGCGCGTGCACGACGTAGTCCGGGGCGAACACCTCGTCGACGAAGCCGACGTCCCCCTCGTTGAGCCCGCGCTCGGTGATGAAGCGCACGAGCTTCATGTTGTCCTCGGCCGACATCGCACCTCCCGGTACCGGTTTCAGCTGCCGAGCCGATCGTCGCGGCGGCACCGTCACCGCGTCGTGGGCCTGCCGTCCCGCCCGGCCGGGCAACGGGCCCGGTCGACAGAACTGTGAAAGATTTCAGGGAGCACGCGACCGGGCGGCGCACAATCGAGGCATGGACCAGGACAACACCCCCGCCCGTCGGCGCATCCTCGCCTCCACCGACGAGCGCGAGCGGGTGGTCGCGGCCGTCAACCAGGCGGTCGGTGAGGGGCGGCTGACCGTCGCGGAGGCCGACGAACGCACCACCGCCATCTACGCGGTCCGCTACCGCGACGAACTCCTGGCCCACGTCTCCGACCTGCCCGACCAGCTCCTGCGCGGCCTTCCCGGCGCCCCCGACCCGCGCCCGGCCCCGCGCGCGCCGATGCCGTACCGGCGCGGTGTGCCGACCCCGCTGATCGTGCACGCGGCCATCGTGGCCTTCGTCGCGGTCAACATCATCGCCCGCTGGGCGGCCTCGCCGGAGCCGTTCTTCTGGCCCGCGTTCCCGCTGTTCTGGCTGGTCGGCAGCCTCATCGTGCACGCCCGCATCCGCCGCCGCCGCTTCCAGCGCTGACGGGCCGCATTCCTGCCGCCACGGGACGGCGGTCCCACGACGCGGGGATACGGCGCGCTGGACGCTCGGGTCAGCAACCCGCGCCGAGGAGGGCACATGTCCGACCCCCAGCTGTCCGAGATCACCCCGTTCTGCCTGACCCCCACCGAGGGCCGCGCGGTCTGGCACATGGGCGCCCTGATGATCTTCAAGGCCACCAGCGCCGACACCGGCAACCAGTTCTGGCTCGCCGAACAGACCTCGCACCAGGGCTACGCCTCGCCGATCCACCTGCACACCCGCGAGGACGAGACCTTCCACGTCCTGGAAGGCGAACTCAGCATCGAGATCGACGGCGTCATGCACCGGCCGGGTCCTGGTGGGACGGTGTTCGCGCCGCGCGGGCTGGCGCACTCGTACAAAGTGGAGTCCGCCGAGGCGCGGTGGTTGGTGATGGGGACACCCGGGGGGTTCGACGGGTGGTTCTTCGACACGGGGAAGCCGGCGGAGCGGCTGGAGGTGCCCGCGTTCGACCCGGCGGACTTCCCGGACTTCGGCGCGGTGATCGCCTCGGTGGAGGCGTATGGGGGGAAGGTGCTTGGCCCGCCTCGGGCGTGACGTGGTCGAAGGGCCAGGGCTGGTGCCCTGGCCCTTTTTCGTTGTGCGGATTTCGGTTGCGACGGTGTTCATCTCGCTGTCGATTGGTCGGCATTCCGTGCTTTGTCGCTCTGTTCGCCATCAGGACCGCGTACCGTCGCCGGTCGTGGCACTTGATCTGGTGCGTTTGCTGTGGGGATGCGAAGTGGCGGGCGACGGGAATCCGATCGAGGGTGGCGCGACGGTTTCCACGGTCGTATTGGTGCACGGCGGGCTTTGGGAGGAGATGACTGGGGACTGGTTCTGGAAGACGCCGGGGATCGTGAGCGGGCTTCGGCGAGAGGGGTTCGTGGTGTTCGCGCCGGATCGTCTGCGGCGGGCGGTGAGCTGGGGGGATGAGGTCGAGCACCTGGTCGCGAGGCTGCCTGCGGGGCCGGTGACGGTGGTGGCCGGGTCGAACGGGTGCTCGGTGGCTGTTCGGCTCGCGTTGGCTGTGCCCAGGGTCGAGAAACTGGTGTTGGCTTGGCCTGCGACGGCGTCGGATCCGGTTGTGGATGCGCGTGTCCGGGCCGGGATGGTGGTGCGCGGGGCGGCGGAGTGCGAGATTCGTGCCTTGCTGGCTGGCCGGACTCTTCGTGGTGTGACTGATGATGAACTGGGTGCGTTGACTGTGCCGGTTGGTGTGGTTCCGTCGGTGTCGGACAATCCTTTTCACCAGCGGCGTACTGTCGATGCCCTTCTTGAGGGTCTGCCATGTGGTGAGGAGCTGCCAGGGTGTCCGGAGCCGTCTCGGCCTGACTTTCCCGGCTATTTGGAGGGGTTCGTCGCGTCGGTCGCGAAGTTCGTGCGGGGCTGAGTCTTGGCCCTGAGGGTAGGCCGGTGTGGTGCGCGGTTGTTCTCCGAACTGCCGTTTCCAACACAGTCCTGCGCGATTTGCTACGCGCGTTAGGGTCATGTGGGTGACCATGTCGCACTCGCACTCGCACTCGCGCTTGCCGGTGGAGGTCGAGGTCTTCACCGTATCCGTTGTCCGTTTGATCGAGGTCGCCCCACCGGTTGTCCCCGATGAGCACGTGCTGGAGAGGGACCGGTTGTGGGCTGAGACGGCGGGGGCCAACCCGGCATTGTTCGACGGTCCGGTCGTGGCGTGTGCGGACCTGCGGGTGCACGAGGCCGGTGAGGTGGTCGTGTCGTGGGCGCGAGTGACCTATCGGCATTTCGCCTTGCGATGGGTGGTGGGTGCGCGGGCGTGGGGATCGGTGTTCGTGTCGGTCGCACAGCCGACGACGCGTGGCGGCGTGGTGGTAGATCGGATGTCGTCGTCGACCGCGGCGGCCGGGCGGTGGCAGTTTTCCGGCGGTTCGGCCGAGCAACCCGCCGTAGGTGTGGTGTTGGAAGAGGCGCACTTGCGGGCGCACGCGGCTCGGGAGCTGGCCGAGGAGGTCGGGGTGGTCGTCGATCCGAGTGCGCTCAGACTGTGGGTGCTGACTCGTGGCGAGCATGGCAACATCGGTGTCTTCTACCTGGCTCCGCCGCTGCCTTTCGCCGAGATCACAGCCCGATTCGAGGCCACTGTGGCGAGCGAGCGGGCCGCGGGACGCGAGCCGGAGTTCGCGGAGATCAGCACGGTCGATTCGCCGACCGAACTCGCGGAGTTGCCCGGTCGCCGGGTCGACTATCTGGGACCTTTGGTGGACAGGCTTTCGTCGGAGTGATCGGCGTCATTGCGTTCCGGTGATGAGGATGCCGCGGACGCGGTCGTCGAGTTCGACAGCGGCGGGGAGTCCTCTGGCGCGATAGTGCGCGATGTCCATGCGCATTCGGGTGAGGGCTTTGCGGGTGCGGCGAGAGCGGACCCCGTCAAGATGGTCGAGACCGCGGTGCCAGGTGGCGCAGGCTTGTTCGACGGCTCCTCGCTTGAGGTGGTTGGTGCCGCTGGAGATCAGGTCGAGGGTGATGATGCGGGCGTAGGTGTGGTTGGGGCGGGCGGTGGCGGCGCGGGCGTAGTGCTCGGCCGCGGTCCGATGGTCGCCCAGCGTTGGGCCGCGCCGTGCTGATTCGCGTCGTAGTGCTTCCAGCCCAACAGGTGCACGCCGCGGCGGCGACGGAGTAGGCGGTGGTGGTGAGGAAGCGGCGGCGGTCGAGTTCGCCTTGCCACAACGGCATCAACGCGTCCAGCGGGTCGGCAGTGAGGTCGAGCCCGGCGCGTTCGTCGTCGATGTCGGCGGGCAGCCCGAGGTCTCCGGGGGTGAGCAGACGCCTGAGCCGTCGGGAGAGTGCCACGGTGAGGAAGCGGCCGGTCTCGCCACGCGGTGTGGCCCCGGAGATCCGGTGTTCGATGGCGGACTTGTTGGTGCGCAGGGAGCTTCCGCACTCGGCGGCCACGTCGCGGACCGCTTTGGCCAGCGCCGGATAGGTCAAGCCCGACTCGGTGACGAGGTCACGCAGGCGCTGGTTCGGTACGCGTTCAGCCATGGCCACAGCCTCCTCGTATACCCGATATACCGCTCGGCACCCCGCGAACCGGCCACAGGCGCGCGGGTCGTGGGCCACAAGGTGGGCTTGACCTTGAAGGCCATGCAGGAGCTGGCACGGGTGGACACGCCTGATTCGGGCGTGTTGCTCGACGGGATGGTGCTGCCCGATGGCGGCCGGTTGTCGATGGGCGAGTTGATGTGCTCGCGGGTGGAGGCCGAGATCGGGTTCCGATTCGACCGGGACCTGGTCGGTGCGCGGGTCACCGCGCGGGACGTGCGGAACGCGGTGACGGAGGTGATGTTGGCGTTGGAGGTCATCGATACCCGGTTCGAGGATTGGAGGATCGGTTTGGTCGACAGCATCGTCGACAACGCTTCCTCGGCGCGGGTCGTCACAGGGCCCGCGGTCGCGTTCGCGCCCGGTTGGGATCTGGCCGCCGAACGGGTGGGTGTCTCGGTGGACGGTGTGCCGGTCGCCGAGGGGCCGGACCAGGTCCGGGCTTCCAGGACGCTGGTCCGGATGTTCTGATTGCCTTCGCGGCGTCCGTGCTGCGGCTGTGGGAACGCAGGTTTGCCGCTACTGAGGCGACAGCGGCCGCTCGCGTGTGGGCGCGGTATTGAGGTTCCCTCGTATTCGTGTGGTGCGCGGGGCGACTCAGGGGAGTGCTTGGTCCAGTGGTGCGACCCAGAACGTCGACCATGTCTCGACCCGCCCACGACGTGCCTGGCGGCACCGCCGGAAACGACCAAGTACATCCAGTACGAGGCCGTTCCGGCGGCACCGCCGGCCACGCCGTGGACACGCCGATACACGGCCGACGTTCTGGGTCGCACCACTAGGAGGTGGCCCGCGCCACGCTTTCGTTCAACTGGGCCAGTCTGGCGGTGATTCGGGTTGATCTGACGTCGGCGAGTGCCTTGCTTGCACGGCGTGCGAGTGAACGTGCCTGTTCGGGCTCGCCTGTTGTCGCGTGGACCTCGGCCAGGTCGATCATTCGTCCAGCGCGGCCGCGTAGGCGGTCGGTGCCGATGCGGGGGAGGAGGTCTTCGAATCGTCGGATCGCTTCGGTGTGTTCACCGGCTGCTGCCAGTGCTTGGGTGGTGATGGAGTCGAGGTGGTCTGCGGTGAGGAATCCCGCCCACTCGGGGATGTTGCCGCCGCGAGCTGCGAGGGTTTCGGCCTCGCGGATGTGGCGCAACGCTCGTGACCTCTCGCCGGACTTGGCGAGGTGTCCGGCCAGTCCGGCGTGCAGGTTCGCACGTACCAGCGTGCACACTCGGCGGTCGGATAGGGCTGCGTCGACCAGACCGGCGGCTTCGGAGGGGAGTGCTTCGCCGACTTGTGCGGCGACGTTCAGGAGGACGTGCGCACGTAGGTCGGGGTCTACCCCCTCGTCTGCGGTGCGTAGCGCGAGGGTGGAGAGTTGGCGTGCGGAGTAGGTCCGTCCGGCGTCGAAGTGGATCCAGGCGGTCCGGTCCGCGAGCGCCCCGACGGCCGCGCTGAGTGCTATGCGGGTGTCGTCTTGCATGGGCGCGTCCAAGAGGCTCACAGCCCATCGGAGGGCGCCGGTGGAGAGATCGGCGGCGACCGCGCCGCCGAACCGGAGATCCATCGTCGTGTAGACCGCTGTGGCCTGCTGGACGGCCTCGACCTCGGACCTACCGACGTGCCCAGGGTGGTCGCTCGTCGTCAGGCCGTCCAGGAGCCGGGCGAGCGGGTCCGGGGTGTGGCTGCCTGTCAGCATTGCCGCAGCTGCCGCGAGTAGCTCTCGTCGGTTCACATCCTCACCCAACCCTTGAACGCCCAGCGTTCGTTCGTACGCGGCTATCAGGTCCGGCGTCGCTGTCCGCCGCCCGGTCTCCACCATGCCAAGGGTCGACTTGCCGTAGTGAACCCGGCTCGCCATCGTCGCCAGACTGAGCCCGGCACTCTCCCGCGCCGCTCTCAGCACCCGCCCCGTCTCGTGCACGCGGACCGCTCCCCTGGGTTGTGGACGGCTGTGGACGCCAGAGTTCTTCCGATGACACTCCGCGACGGTCACGCTACTACCGAGGCGCAAGCCTTCCGGAAGGGTTGGGGATGACAATCCCCTCAATGTCGTCCCCAACCTATCCGGTTGCCAGCGCATCCATATCCGACATATACAGAAACTCAAGGGAGAGCTATGGCACTCGCTATCGTGCGCAACCCAGCGGATTTGATCGCGCGAGGTCTCCACGATCGTGTGGTGGCGCAACTGATCCGCGAGCACGCCGGGATGACCGGAGACGAAGCAGTTCGTATCGTGGACGCCACCATCGCGTTCTTGACCATCTGTGCCGAGAACCCCGACCAGCAGTTTCGTCCGAGCAAGCGCGTGGACCTGGGGTGGCATATGTTCATCCTCAACACCCGCGACTACGCTGCGTTTTGCACGCGGGTGCCGGGTTTCTCCACCACGTGCCCGACGAGTTCGTCCGCCCGAAGACCACGCGGACCGACATGCGTGTGGCGTTGGCGCCTACGGTGGAGGCGCTGGTCGCTGCCGGGTTCGAGGTGGACGTGGAGTTGTGGGCGACGGGTACGGGTGACTGTTCGCAGTGCCATGCCGGGTGCACTGATTGCGGCCAGGGTGGGGGCGACGGCGGTCTCTGTCGGTAGAGCGAGGGATGTGGATGACGACCCGTCGTGAGTGGGGTGAGCTGCCTGAGCAGGTGAGGGGTGCGGTGGAAAGTCGCACCGGTCCCGTCGTCAAGGCGGAGTCCGCGAGCTCTGGTCGCAACTCGGAGTTTGCCGCCACGTTGTGGACTTCGCAGGCGGTGGTCTTCTGCAAGGGAATCACGACGGCGTCGTCGTTGTCCGTCATGCATCACAATGAGATCAGCATAAGCCCATTCCTTCCCAGGGAACTCGCGCCGCGCTTGTTGTGGCATGTCGAAGAAGAGGGGTGGCTGCTGCTCGGTTTCGAGCACGTGACCGGGCGGCATGCCGATCTGTCCCCAGGGTCGAGTGATATCCCGCTGGTGACCGATGCGGTGAATGTCATCGCCCGTACACCTGTGTCGACGAATCGGCGTGCGATGGCCGTGCAGTGGGCGAGAGTGCTCAAGGCCGAGATCCATGCCGATCCACCTGACCAGGCATCTCCGTGGTCCGTCGAAAACGTGGGTGAGCTCACTGCTTGGGCCGGACGGGCACCGGAGCACATGGATGGCTCGGCGCTCATTCATACCGATCTGAACCCGGCCAACTTCCTCATCTCGGATACGGCGCAGGTGGTCGATTGGGCGTGGTGGCGAACCGGTGCCGCGTGGATAGATCCGGCCTTCGTGCTCATCCGGCTCATCGCCGCAGGACACTCGCCTGCCCAGGCGGAACAATGGGCCAACCGGATTTCGGGCTTTCGGGACGCCGATTCTGATGCGCTGACTGCCTTCGCGGCGTCCGTGCTGCGGCTGTGGGAACGCAGGTTTGCCGCTACTGAGGCCACGGCGGCCGCTCGCGTGTGGGCGCGGTATCGGCTCGGGGAGTCGTAGGCTGGGCTTTGGCGGAAATGCACAAGCGCCTGGCCGGGAAGGCTCAGGCGCTTGTGTGGGTGAAGGTCAGGCGAAGCGGTACTCCGTCAGGTCCTGGACGTGGTGGTAGCCGACCTTCTCCACCACCGCCTGCATCTGCGCGTACTCCAGGTAGTGGATGCACGTGCACGCGTCCGCCCCGTCTTCCAGCGCGCGTGCCGTCGTCTCGCCCAGGAGAGCTGCCGCGTAGCCGCCGGAGCGGTGGTCGGGGTGGACGAAGACGCCGGAGGGGCGGACGACGCCGCCGATGGGGCGGGCTCGGCCTGCGGCGCCGACGATGGTGTCCTTGTCTTCCCAGAGGATGAGGCGGGTGCCTTCGACCTGGTCGGCGACCATGTGGTGCATGTAGCGGAGGATGTCGTCGGGGGACATGCCGGAGTCGCGCATGGTGGTGGAGAACCAGGTGGCGACCTGGTCCACCTCGTCCGCCCGGCCAAGGCGGGGGGAGCCGGGGATCTGCGGGATGCGGTTGGCGTTGGTGCACACCATCAGCCACTGGTCGCGTTCCCGCTTCGCCGTCCTACCCGTCACCTCCGCCCAGCGTCCGGCGAAGGCCGTGGCCGCCTCGGTCGGGCCGTTGACGCCCGGGAGCCAGGTTTCCTGCTTGGCCAGCTCCTCCGCGAGCGCGAGCGCGGCCGGGGTGGGCATGTCGGTGATGGTGGGGCGGTAGGGGGCGTGCACCCAGGCCGCGCCGACGACCTCGTCCGTGCTGTCGACCACCCAGCGCGGGTGGGCGGGGGAGTCGCCGGGGAGGGCGCCGGAGGGGTCGTAGGTGTGGTAGAGCAGGACGTTGTTCTCCACCGGTTTGCGCAGCAGCCACGGGCCGACTTCCGCCCGGAACCGGTCGATGTCCGTGGTCGAGCGCACCCGCATGTTTCCTCCCGGGACCGTCCTCAGTGCTGTCCCGCCCGACGGTATGGACGCCGCGCCGGGGCCCGCAATGGTTCCCGGACCTGGGCTTTCCCAGGATGTCAGGGGTAGGTTCCCAGCCCGTTCGGGACCGTCGGCCGATTCGCCGGGGATGGTCGCGGCGCGAGTCTTGGACGGTCGAGAGGGGGTGCGGACCGTGGAGCCGATCGCGATCACCGGCATGAGCTGCAGGCTGCCCGGACCGGTCGACTCCCCGGACGACCTGTGGCGGTTCCTGCTCGCGGGCGGCGACGCGGTCGGGGAGGTGTCTGCGGATCGGTGGACCGACGCCCCGGGTGTGCCGACGGCGGGCGGGTTCCGGGCGGACGTGCACGGTTTCGACGCGCAGTTCTTCGGTCTGTCGCCGCGTGAGGCCGCGATCATGGACCCGCAGCAGCGGATTGTGCTGGAACTGGCTTGGGAAGCCTTGGTGGACGCGGGTATTCGGCCGTCGACAGTGGCCGCTTCGGATGCTGGTGTCTACATCGGAGTCAACAGCGACGATCATGGTCGCGAGCTGCTCGCCGATCTGTCCGGCATCGAGGCATACTCCGGTATCGGCTCGTCGCTGTGTGCGATCCCGAACCGGGTGTCGCACGCCCTGGACCTGCGCGGCCCCAGCATCGCCGTCGACACCGCCTGTTCGGCCTCGCTGGCCGCCATCCACCTCGCCTGCCAGGCGTTACGTGCGGACGAGGTGCCGTTGGCGGTCGCGGGCGGGGTCATGCTCATGATCGGCCCGGGTCTGACGGCCGTGATGGCGGCTGCGGGTGCGTTGTCGCCCAGTGGCCGCAGCAGGCCGTTCGCCGCGAGTGCCGACGGGTATGCCCGGGGCGAGGGTGCGGGTCTGTTGGTCCTCAAGCGACTGTCCGATGCGGAACGCGATGGCGATCGGGTGCACGCGGTCATCCGGGGCAGCGCGGTCCGGCAGGACGGTCGCACCGACGGCATCATGGCACCCAGCCGTGAAGCGCAGGCCCACCTGCTCCGCGCCGCCCTCGCCGCCGCCGCGTTGGAGCCCGCCGACATCACCTACGTGGAGGCCCACGGCACCGGTACCCGTGTCGGCGACCCGACCGAGGCCGCGGCGCTGGCCGAGGTCTACGGGGACTGCCTGATCGGCTCGGTGAAGAGCAACATCGGCCACCTGGAGGCCGCCTCCGGCGTCGCGGGCGTGATCAAGACCGTGCTGGCCCTCCGGCACGGCGTCATCCCGCCCACGCTGCATTTCGACGCCCCCAACCCGGAGATCCCCCCGGGCCTGCGCGTGGTGGACCGCCGCACCGACTGGCCGGACGGCCCACGCCGCGCGGGTGTCTCGGGCTACGGCTACGGCGGCACCATCGCCCACCTCGTCCTCGAACAGACCCCCGAGCGCTCCACGAGCCGCGTGTCCGACCAGCTGGCCACCTGGTCGGACATCTCCGCCATCCCGCTCGTCGCCCCGACTTCACCCGTGGCCCGGCCGATACCGCTTCGCCCGGTTCGTCGAGCGAGTGTGCGGCCGCCACGGCTCTACCCGCTTTCCGGCGCCTCGCCCGACGCCGTCCTGGCCGAGGCCGAGCGTCTGGCAACCTGGCTGGGCACGTCCGACGCGCCCCTGGCGGATGTCGCGCACACATTGGCCCACCGCCGGGATCACCTGGCGTGGCGGGCGACCGTGCCCGCGATGGACCGGGACGACCTGATCGCCCGCCTGGCCTATGTCGAGCCGGTGCGCGCACGGGCGGCGAAGCCGGTGTTCGTGTTCTCCGGCCATGGCTCGCAGTGGGTGGGCATGGGGGCCGGGATGCTGGCCACCGAACCTGTCTTCGTCGCGACCCTGGAGCGCCTGGACGCGGTGTTCGCGACCGAGGGAGTCCGCCACCCGGTCGATCTGTTGCAGGGCGGCGACACCCCGGACGCCCAGATCGCCATCTTCGCCGTCCAGATCGGACTCGCCGCCGTCTGGGCCCGGTACGGGGTCGAGCCTGCCGCGATCATCGGGCACTCGGTGGGGGAGATCGCGGCGGCCGTCGTCGCGGGCGCGCTGACCGAAGCGGACGGAGCACGCCTGATCTGCCGACGGTCGGCGCTGCTGCGAGAGGTCGCCGGCACCGGCGCCATGGCCGTCGTCCCACTGTCCTTCGAGGACGCCGCGCTTCCGGGAGTCACTCCGGCGATCGCTGCAGGCCCCAAATCCACTGTGGTCTCGGGAACTCCCGAAGTCATCGAACGATTGGTTGCCGAGGGCCGCGCGCGTCGGGTCGCCACGGATATCGCGTTCCACAGCCCGCACGTGCACCCGCTCCTCGATCGCCTCGCCGCGACCACCCTCAACCCTCGATCCCGGCGAATCCCGCTCTACAGCACCACATCCGACGACCCCCGCGACCCAGGCCCCCGCGACGGCGCGTACTGGGCCGCCAACCTGGGCAACCCGGTCCGCTTCACACACGCCATCGAGGCCGCCATCGCCGATGGCCACGGCCTGTTCCTGGAAGTCTCCCCGCACCCGGTCGTCACCCACGCCATCACCGAGACCGACCGCTCGGCCACCACCGCCCATACCCTGCGGCGCAACCGACCCGAGCGCCTCACCCTCCTGGACAACCTGGGCAGACTCCACAGCGCGGGCGTCCCCGTCGACTGGCACACGATCCAGCCCGACGGCACCCTCACCACCCTGCCCCCCACCGCCTGGCAGCACCAACACCTCCGTGTCGACTTCGCCCCCGCGCGCGAGCAGCACACCCACAACCCCGCCACCCACGACCTCCTGGGCCACCGGACCGTCGTGCACGGCCCCACCCCCACCACGCTCTGGCGCACCCGCCTGGACCTGGACACCCGCCCCTATCCCGGCCGCCACCCGGTCCTCGGCGTCGAGATCGTCCCCGCCGCGGTCCTGCTCGCCACCTTCCTCCGCGCCGCCGACACCCGAACCCTGACCGACGTCACCCTCAAGACCCCGGTCCCGGTGGCGGCAGGCCGCGAGATCCAGATTCTGCACACCGCCACCACCCTCCGCCTCAGCAGCGGCGACAAGGACGACTGGGTCACCCACACCACCGCGTCCACGGCCACCACCCCGGAACTCGAAGAACACCAGGTCTCCCCGCTCGCCGAACGGCTCGACCCGGACTACGTGACCACCACGCTCGCCGAGGTCGGCGTCGCCGCCATGGGATTCCCCTGGCGCATCAGCGAACTCTCCCGCCAGGGCGACCGCATGCTGGCCCAGGTCACCCTCGACCCCACGACCCCGCTCGTCTCCGCCCTGGACGCCGCCCTCTCGCTCGCCGCCACGCACGCGTCCGAGGGCCAAGGCCTGCGCATGCCCGCGCACATCCGTGGCGTCACCGTCGCCGACGAGCACTTCCCCGAGCACGTCACCATCGCCGTCCACGGCCAAGACCTGCGCATCCTCCACGACACCACCACCCTCGCCACCCTCACCGGCATCGACTACGGCGCCGTCGACACCACCCCCCGGTCCCGCGACCTGGTCCACCGTCTCGATTGGACGCCCACGGTCCTCACCGGCACCAGGACCGTGACCCGGATCGTCGTCCTGCACGGCGAGACCCCGCCCCCGCGCATCGGGTTCGACGTCCCCACCCGCTGGGTGACCCACCCCGAAGACCTCACCGACCTCACCCCCGACACCGTCGTCCTCGTCGCCCCCGGCCACGGCCCGCACGTCGGCGTCAGCGCCTTCCAGTCCTCCTGGCTCCTGCTCCGCGCCGCCGCCCACCTCGCCCGCAGGCCCCCGGAGCGCCGGCCGACCCTGTGGTGCCTGACCAGGGGCGTCCTCGAAGCCACCGCGCTCGACCACTCCTCCCTCTGGGGCGTCGCACGCGTGCTCGCCGGGGAGCACCCCGACTTCTGGGGCGGCCTCGTCGACCTCCACCCCGACGCCGACGCCGCCCAGCTCCTCGACGTCTTCCGTGCAGGACCCGCCCCCGACATCCTCACCATCCGCGACGGTGAGACCCGCACCCCGCGCCTCATCACGGTCACCACCCCGGCCCGCCCGCTCGTCTGCCGCCCCGACGGCACCTACCTGGTCACCGGCGGTCTCGGTGCCCTCGGACGCGAGGTGGCCCACTGGCTCGCCGACCGGGGCGCGCGCAGGCTCGTCCTGGTCGGCAGGCGTGGCCTGCCGCCGCGCGAACTCTGGGACGACGTGACGGACCGGGAGGAACGGGCCCGCGTCGACTGTGTCCGGGAGCTGGAGTCCGCGGGCGTCACCGTCCGCGCGGTCGCCATGGACCTCACCGACCGGCTCCAGGCCAAGCTGCTCACCGGAAGCGAGCTGGGCCTGCCCCCGATCCGCGGTGTCGTGCACGCGGCGGGCGTGCTGGACACCGGGTTCGCCGTGGACGTCGACGCGCTCTCGCTGATCCGGGTCATGCGCCCCAAGATCGCGGGCGCGCTCGTGCTGCACGAGATGTTCCCCCCCGGCACGCTCGACTTCCTCACCCTGTTCTCCTCCGCGGGCCCCCTGCTCGGCCTGCCCGGCCAGGCCGCCTACGCCGCCGCCAACGCCTTCCTCGACGCGCTGGCCACGCACCGCGGGCACGACACCGTCAGCCTCGCCTGGACGTCCTGGCGCGGTCTGGGCATGTCCACCACGTCGGAGTCCGTCGACGCCGAACTCCGCGCCCGCGGCACCGGCGACATCACCGCCGCCGAGGCCTTCGCCGCCTGGGACCAGGCCAACGGAACCGACACCGCCAACCTGGCCATCCTCCGCACGATCCCGGACGTCCCCGGCACGCACCGCCCCCCGCTGCTCGCCGGACTGACAGCCCCCGAGACCACGACCGGACCCGACATCCCCGACGACATCCCCGCGGCGGTCGCCGAGGTCGTCGCGGCCGAGCTGCGCGTCGAGCGCGTCGACCAGGGCGGCGCGCTCGCCGAGGCGGGCGTGGACTCCGTGCTGGCCCAGGCCATCCGGGTCGCGCTGGAGCGCCGGTTCGGCGTGAGCCTGCCCGCGACCCTGTTCTGGGACCGGCCCTCGGTCCGCGCCGTCGCCGCACACCTGGACGCCCTGCTGCACCCCGAGCCGGAAGGAGAGCGATGACCAGCCCCGGCACCCGACGCAAGGGCACCGTCCCGTGGCCGGAGGAGGCCGTGCGCCGCTACGTGCGCGCGGGCCACTGGCGCGGGCGGCCACTCGGCGACTACGTGTGGGACTGGGCCGCCGCGCACGGCGACCGGGTCGCCGTGGTCGACGGCGAGACCCGCTGGACCTACCGCGCGCTGGCCGAACGCGTGGACGCGCTGGCCGACCGACTGCTCGGCCTCGGCCTGGCCGACGGCGACAACGTGCTGGCGCAGCTGCCGAACACGGCCGAGTCGGTGGTGTTCTTCCTGGCCTGCCTGCGGATCGGCGTCGCCCCCGTGCTCGCCCTGCCCGCGCACCGCGAGCACGAGCTGGGCTACCTCGCCGACCTCGCCGAGGTCAAGGCGATCGCCACCCCCGACCGGCTGGGCGACTTCGCCCACCAGGTCCTCGCCGCCGAGCTGGCGAAGGCACGCAAGCGGATCGTGCTCGTCCTCGGCGACGAAGTCCACAAGGGACACCACGGCGTGCGCGGGCTGATGGCGGTCGACGGGGACGCGGCCGCGCGCAGGCACCGGCTGGACCGGCTCGGCGTCGGCTCCCGCGAGGTCGCGCTGTTCCTGCTCTCCGGCGGCACCACCGGCGTGCCGAAGATCATCCCCCGGACGCACGACGACTACGAGTACAACGCCCGCCGCAGCGGTGAGGTCTGCGGGTTCGGCCCGGACACCGTGTTCCTGGTGACCCTGCCGGTGGCGCACAACTTCCCGCTCGGCTCGCCCGGCCTGCTCGCCACGCTGATGGTGGGCGGCCGTGTGGTGCTGACCCGATCGCCGCGCCCGGAGGTGGCGTTCGCCATCATCGAACGGCAGCGGGTCACCACCTGCCCGCTGGTCCCGGCGATCGGCCAGCGCTGGGCCGAGGCCGCCCGGACCACCGGGCACGACCTGTCCAGCCTCCGCACAGTCCAAATCGGAGGGTCGGTGCTGCCCGCGGGCTTCGCGACCACGCTCGCCGACGCGCTGGGCTGCCGGGTGCAACAGGTCTACGGCATGGCCGAGGGCCTGCTCAACTACACCCGCCTCGACGACCCGCCGCAGGTCGCCGCCACCACCCAGGGCCGCCCGATCAGCGCCGACGACGAATGCCGCGTCGTCGACGACGAGGGTCGCGACGTCCCCGCCGGTGCCGCGGGCGAGCTGCTGACCCGGGGCCCCTACACGCCACGCGGCTACTTCCGCGCCCCGGAACACAATCTACGCGCGTTCACCCCCGACGGTTGGTATCGCACGGGCGACATCGTCCGGGTCGGCGCAGGCGGCAACTTCGTCGTCCTGTCCCGGATCAAGGACCTGGTGAACCGGGGCGGCGAGAAGGTCTCCGCGCCCGAGGTCGAGGACCTGGCGCTGGAGCTGCCCGCCGTGCGGCAGGCCGCCGTGATCCCGATCCCGGACCCGGAGCTGGGCGAGCGCGTCGGTCTGTGCGTGGTGCTGCACGCGGATCAGGAACTCACGCTTGAGCAGCTCAGGTTGGCGTTCGAGGCGCGCGGCGTGGCCAAGTACAAGATCCCGGAACGGCTGGACGTGCTGGCGGAGCTCCCGCTCACCGCCGTCGGGAAGGTCGACAAGAAGCAGCTGCGCCGCCAGGTGGTCGACGGCGCTGCCCCGGTGCGGGCGTGAAGGCGGAGGAGGACGCGATGACCGAGACGGTGGCCGCGCGGCCGGGTGGGCTCGCCCCCTGGCAGGTGCGGACCGTGCTGGTGGTGCTGCTGTCCGGGCAGCTGCTGTCGGCGCTCGACCAGACGATCGTGGGCACCGTGCTGCCCACGATCGTCGGGCAGCTGGGCTCGCTGGACGACTTCGCGCTGGTCGTGACCGCGTACCTGCTGACGTCCACAGTGTCCACTGCGCTGTACGGAAAACTCGCGGACCTGTACGGGCCCAAGCCGATGTACCTGGTGGCGATCGGCGTGTTCACGGTCGGCTCGCTGGCCGTGGGGCTGAGCCAGGACATGACGCAGATGGTCGCCTTCCGCGCGCTGCAAGGACTCGGCGCGGGTGGGCTCGTGGTGCTGGCGTTCACGATCAGCTCCAGTGTCGTGCCGCCCCGGCAGATCGGGCGGGTACAGGGCATGGTCGGCGCGATGTACGCGCTCGCCTCGCTCGCCGGGCCGCTGATCGGCGGCGCGTTCACCGCGTACGTGTCGTGGCGGTGGGCATTCCTGGTGAACGTGCCCATCGGCGTGCTCGCGCTGGTGGCCGTGGCGACCTCGCTCAAGCTGCCGGTGGTTCGGCGCGAGCACACCGTGGACTACCTCGGCGCGGTACTGCTCGGCGCCGGAGTGTCCACTTTGGTGCTCGCGACCGTGCGCGGCGACTGGACCTCGACCACGACGATCGCCCTGCTGGCCGCGACGGCGGTGTTGACCGTGGCGTTCATCCTGCGGCAACGCAGCGCGCCGGAACCCTTGGTGCCGTTGGACCTGTTGCGTGGCCGGGAAGTCGGCATCGCCATGGTGGTGACCTTCCTCGTCGGCGTCGCCATCATCGGCGGCTACTTCTTCCTGCCCATCTACCTGCAGGTCGTGCGCGGCCAGGACCCGGTGGACGCGGGCCTGAACCTCCTCCCGCTGATGATCGCGGTCATGATCGGCTCCGGCCTCAGCGGCTGGCTGATCTCCTCGGTGCTGGGCCGAATGAAGCCGGTCGTGGTGGCGGGCTGCGCGATCATGACGGTGAGCCTGTACCTGTTCTCCACGTTGGACGCGCACAGCGGGGTATGGTCGGTGTGGGGCGCGGAGGCGGTGCTGGGCGTCGGCATGGGCATGGTCATCTCCAAGCTGATCGTGGCCGTGCAGAACGCCGTCCCGCGCGAGCACATGGGCACGATCACCGCGCAGGCCGCGTTCTTCCGCACCATCGGCTCGTCCATCGGCGCGGCCGTCTTCGGTGCCCTGGTGGCGTCCCGGGTCAGCGGCGCCGACCGGGTCGTCTACACCGACCCGCGCGCCCTGCCCACCGGTCTGGCCGAACGCTTCGCCGACGCGCTGCGCGTCGTGTTCTGGGCGGGCGTCCCGGTGATGCTGGCCGCCGTGCTGCTGACGTTGCTGCTGCCCAACACCCGGCTCCGCGCCGATGTCAGTCCCTGGGGCGAGGAGGGACAGCAATCCGAGCAAGAGGAAGCGAAGGAGAAGGGGATCCGATGAGCGTCTTCACCTGGGGTGACAACTCCAACGGCCAACTGGGCGACGGCGGCCCGGGCAGCCGTGCCACGCCAACCGGGATCGCGGCGCCCGACGACATCCGCCAGGTCGAGGCGGGCAGCGGCCACGTCCTCGTCGTGCTGGACGACGGTTCCGCGCTGTCCTGGGGCCGCAACATCTTCGGCCAGACCGCCACCGGCGGTACCGACAACCGCGACCGCCCGGCACCCGTCCGCGGCCTGCCCGCCCCGATCCGCTCCGTCTCCCTGGGCGGTGGCCACACCCTGTACCTGTTGGCAGACGGCACGGTCTGGGCCTCCGGCGCCGGTTTCTTCGGCTGCCTCGGCGACTCCGCCCACCAGATCAGCCCCGTCCCGATCCCCGTCGAGGGCCTCCCCGGCCCGGCCACCCAGGTCGTCGCGGGCGGCGGCCACAGCCTGGCACTGCTGGCGGACGGTTCGGTGTGGACCTGGGGCCGGGACGACTACGGCCAGCTCGGCGACGCGGGTGAGCTGAAGCCCGGACACGCCACCCAGGAACACATGGGCAAGTCCTACCCGGTCCGCTTCATTCCCGCCCGCGTCGAAGGCCTTCCCGAGGTGGCGTCGCTGTACGCGGGCGGCGGCCAGAGCCTCGCCCTCCTGGCCGACGGCTCCGTACTCGCCTGGGGCTTCAACGACTGTGGCCAGCTCGGCGACGGCACGACGACCCACCGCGCCGCCCCGGCCAAGATCGACGCGCTGAGCGGTGTCCGCGCCCTGGCGGGCGCCTACCACCACACGCTCGCCCTGCTGGAGGACGGCACGGTCCGCGCCTTCGGCCTCAACGACCGTGGCCAGCTCGGCAACGGCAGGACCACCAACAGTTCCACCCCCGTCGCCACCCTGAATCTCACCGACATCACCGCCATAGCCGCTGTGGGCGGCGGTTCCGACGCCGAGCCCGGGAACGCGGGCCACAGCGTCGCCCTCCGCGCCGACGGAACCGTCTGGTCCTGGGGCTGCAACGACAACGGCGAACTCGGCGACGGCACCACGGAAAGCCGCGCGACCCCGGTCCAGGCGGCAGGCTTGTCCGGCGTCCGCCACATCACCGTGGGCGGCGAAGTGCCCCAGTTCCGCGAGAACCCCGGCGGCGGCTACACCGTCGCCCTGGCCTGAGGGAGCCCGTTCATGACCACGGTGACCGGCAATACCCAGGCCGTCGCGTCCTGGCTCACCGCCAACGCCCATCCACTGCCCGGAACCAACGCTTCGCAAGCCCGGCCCGCGTTGTCGCCGCTGCGGGACGTCGTGGGTGACGCCCGGATCGTGGGTATCGGCGGGTCGGTGTATGGCTCCCACGAGCAGTTCACCCTCACCACGGCCGTGATCCAGTACCTGATCGAGGAACTCGGCTTCCGCACGGTCGCGACCGAGGAGGACTGGGACGTCGCGCTCCCCATCGACGAGTACGTCGGTGGTGGTACAGGCGATGTGGACGCCCTGGTCGCCGATTCGGGGATGCCCTGGCGCACGCGGGAGACCCGCGAGCTGCTGGAGTGGTTGCGGGACTACAACTCCCGTGCCACCGAGCGAGTCCGGTTCGTGGGTGCCGGGGTGATCGACACCCGGGCCGAGGTCTACGACCTGGTATCCGACCACGTGGGCCGCGTCGCCCCTGAGCGGGCTGCGGATCTGGCCGCGCACTTCGGTCCGATCCGGCCGACCGGGCCCGACCACGTGGGGTGGTTCTTCACGCAGGCACAGGACAAGGACGCATTGGTGGCGCACGCGCGAGCCGCGCTGGAGCTGGTGGAGTCACTGCCTCGTACCGCGGGGGACCAGACACACGAACTGGCTGTGCAGCACACGCGGCAGATCGTGGGCTTCTACGAGCACTACACCCATCACGTGGTGGAGGATGGGTATCGAGACCGGTTCATGGCGGACAACCTCGCTTGGTGGCATGAACACACCGGACACCGGATCGCCTACTGGTCCACCACGGCGCACAGCTTCCGGGCCGATGAGCTCGCCATTGCCATTCCACCCAAGGGGACCATCCGATTCCGGCCCACCGGGCGGCATCTCCGGGATCGGTTCGGGGACGGGTATGCGTCATTGGCGTTGAGCTATGGCGAGGGGGAGGTCGTCTCCGGTTGGGGGCTGCCGCCGTTCCAGCGGCGCGTCGTGGGAACTTCGTCGGTGCCGGATGGGTTCGTGGACTCCGTGTTGAACTCGGTGGAGCATGAGAGTTATCTGGTGAGTTTCCGGGGAGAGTTGCCGGACGAGGTCCGAGAGTGGCGGGCGAGGCAGGGACAGGCCAGGGTGATCGGCTCGGTGGCGTCTCCCGATATCCCCTCGGAGTCCTACTGGCTCACCGGCGGCACCCAGACCGACTGGTACGACGCCGTGATCCACACCCGCACCAGCACCCCCACCCGGGACCTCTGACCCCAAGCGACAAGAGTGGTTCGTGGTGGTGGGGCTAGTGGTGCGAGTCCAGGTTCAGCTTCATCAGGTCGCGCCGGGACGAGATATCCAGCTTCCGGAAGATCTTCCGCAGGTGGTAGTCCACCGTGCGGGGACTGATGAACATCTCCGCCGCCACCTCCCGGTTGGTGGCCCCCCGCCCCACCGCCCGAGCCACCTGCATCTCCTGCGGCGTCAACCCCTCGGCCACCCCGACGGAAACCCCACCCACGGACTCTCCGGCGGCCCGCAACTCCGCCCGAGCCCGCTCGGCCCAGATAGGCGTCCCCAACCGGGCGAACGCGTCCATCGCCGACCGTAGATACCCCCGAGCCGCCCCCCGATGCCGTCCCCGCCGCAAGAACTCCCCATACAGCAACTCGGTACGCGCGTGATCGAACGGCCGATCCGCCAAAGCGTGCAACCGCAAAGCCTCCCGATAGTGTCCCGAGGCTTCCTCGGCGGAACCGGCCACCAACGCCTGACTTCGTGACGCGAGAGCGGTCAGCTCGGCCGAACCGACGGACTCGGCCCAACTCAGGTACCGCCCGACGAGTCGTTCCCCGACCTCGGGCGCCCCCGCTCGCACAGCCGCCTCGACGTGATCGGGCACCGCGCTCACGGCCATCACCGGACTGCCGGGAACCGGCCCGGAACCGTCCAACTTGGAGAAAGCCACCAAGGCATCCGCCGACCGGCACTCGGCCAGGGCCAACAGCCCCAACGACCGCTGCGCCACGTCGGCCACCTTCACCAACCGACGCGGCACAGCCTCGGACAGGGCCTGCTCGGCCATCCGCCGCGCATCCGGCCCCCGGCCGCGCAAGCCGGTGGCCGTGCTCAACAAGGCCAGATGCAGACTCGCCGAGTTCCGTCGACCGGTCTCCTCCGCCAACCGGAGCCCCTCGTCGGCGAGCGCCTCCGCGGCCGCGTACCGGGCCCGGCTGATCTCGTCCGGTACCAGGTATTCCAGCGTCAACGCCAGTGTCCCGGCAGCCCCGAGAGCGCGAGCACGAGCGACAGCACGGGCCCGCAGACGAGCCGACAGCCCGTACTCGCCGACCGCCCACGCCATGCCCCCGGCCGCGAGCAGCAGTTCGGGATCGTCGGAGGACTCGACCTCCACGAGCGCGGCCGTCACCGAGTGATGGTGGGCGGCGTGCGGCGCCAGGAACGTGTCCAGCAGGAACGCCATCTGACGGTCGGCGGGCTGGTTCAGCTCGGGCAACGACCGCAGGCTCTGGGCGAGGGCGTCCATCGCCTCCGGATGCGCGGCCGTGAACACCGCCTCCCGGGCCAGCAGCAGGATCTTCAACGCCAGCGTCGGATCGACCGACACGGCCTGACGCGCGGCGGGGACCAGGATCGACACCGATTCGGCAGGCGAACCGGCGCGCAGCTCGACCGAGCCGCGCAGGTACTGAGCCTCCAGGCCGACCGTGCCGCCGGGGGAGAGGGCCCGCACGCGGTCCAGCAAGGCCAAGGTCGTGGTCGTGTCCCCGCCTCGCCAGGCGGCCTTGGCGGCGTCGGTGAGGCGGCGCGCGCGGGCATCGACCTCGTGGCTGAGTTCGGCGGCGCGTTCCAGGGCCGCCGCTGCCGCGAGGTAGCCGGAGCGGTGCAGGGCCTCGGTGGCGGAGCGTTCCAGCTCGATGGCGACTTCCTCGTCCGGACCGGCGCTGGCCTTGGCGCGGTGCCAGGCGCGGCGTTCGGCGTGCGTGGGGTCGTCGGCGAGGGCTCGGGCCAGGGCGTCGTGGACGGCACGGAGAGTGTCGGGCGGGGCCGAGCCGTAGAGGGCGGACAGCACCAAGGGGTGACGGAACGACAGCGCGTCGTCCTCCAGCCGCACCAGGTCCGACACCTCGGGGGAGCGCAGCACGCCCGGGTCGACGCCCAGGTAGCCCGCGGCGCGTTCGACGGCGGCGATCCCGCTGGTCCCGGCGGCCGCGGCGACCAGCAGCATGGCCGCGTCGGGACCGATGCGGTGGATGCGGTCGAGGAAGGCGCGTTCGAGACGGCCGGTGAGCGGCAGCCCGTCGCCGTCGAGACGGTCCGCCAGCTCCAGCAGGGCCAGCGGGTTGCCGCCGGTGTCGCGGACCAGGGTGGGCAGCAGGGCGGCGGAGACGCGGTCGCCCAGCAGCTCGGCGGCGGTCGCGTCGTCGAGGCCGGTGAGGTGGAGCTGCCGGAGTCCGGCGGCGTCGATGTCGCGGCCGGTGTCGTCCCGGACGGCGAGCAGCATGGTGATCGCCTCGGCCTCCAGGCGGCGGCCGACGAAGGCGAAGGCGTCCTGGGAGGCGGCGTCGCACCACTGGGCGTCGTCGATCACGATGAGCAGGGGTTTCTCGACCGCCAGCTCCGACAGCAGGGTCAGCGCGGCGACCGAGACCAGGAACGGCTGCGTGGGCGGTCCGGACGCCAGCCCGAACGCGACGCGCAGGGCGTCGGCCTGCGGGTCGGGGAGGCTGTCGACGCGGTCACGGACGGGGAGCAGCAGCTGGTGCAGCGCAGCATAGGTGAGCGTGGACTCCGACTCGACGCCGACCACGCGCAGTAGCCGGGTGTCGGGCGCGGTGGCCGCCGCGGTGGTGAGCAGGGCCGACTTGCCGATGCCCGCCGCACCCCGCAGGACCAGCGCGGACCCGCGGGCGTGCCGGGCCTGCCCGATCAGCCGACCGATCGCGGCCAGCTCGACGGTCCGGCCCAGGAACATGACCACCGATCCTACCGGTGATCGGACCGGCACGGACTGGTGATGTGCGTGGTGCGTACCGGCGATCACCGCCCGTAACGTCGGTCGGAGTGACGCGGACGGCGCACCCCATGCGCCGCCCCCCGGCGGCTCGTCCCCCCAAGCGCGCGCCGGGGCCCGGCAACCCCCAGGCGCCGTCCGCGTCACGTCCGCAGCGGGTGAGAGGAAGGTCCGAGGGTGTCCCAGAACCGGGCGGCGGGCGCGCCGCCGCCATTGGAGCGGCACGTGCTGGTCATCGCGGGGGTGGTCGCCCTCGGCGCGATCATGACCGTGCTGGACTCGACGATCGTCAGCGTCGCCATCCGCGCGCTGTCCGAGCAGTTCGGCTCGCCGCTGGCCACCATCCAGTGGGTTGCCAGCGGCTACCTGCTGGCGCTGGCCGCGGTCATCCCGCTCACCGGCTGGGCCGCCGAGCGGTTCGGCGGCAAGAACCTCTGGCTGTTCTCGCTGGCGTTGTTCCTGGTCGGGTCCGTGCTCTGCGGGCTGGCCTGGTCGGTGCCCAGCCTGATCGTGTTCCGGGTGATCCAGGGCATCGGCGGCGGCATGGTGCTGCCCGCCGGGCAGGCGCTGTTGGCGAGCATCGCCGGACGTGAGCGGGTAGGCCGGGTGATGAGCCTGGTCGGTGTGCCGCTGCTGCTCGGGCCGATCCTGGGCCCGGTGGTCGGCGGCGCGCTGGTCGACTCGTTCTCCTGGCGCTGGATCTTCTTCGTGAACATCCCGATCGGACTGATCGCGCTGCCGCTGTCGATGAGGCTCATCGACCGCACCGAGGGCAGGCCGGGCCGTCGGGTCGACCTGTTCGGCCTGCTGCTGCTCTCGCCCAGCCTGGCCCTGCTGGTCTATGGTCTGTCCACTTTGGTCAGCCCGGGTCCGGTCCCGGCCGCGGTGCCGATCATGCTCGGGGCGGGCGGGCTGCTGCTGGTCGGGTTCGTGGTGCACGCGCTGCGGGCCGAGGCGCCGCTGCTGGATCTCAAGCTGTTCGCCGACCGCTCGTTCACCTCGGCGAACCTGGTCAACGTGCTGTCCGGCGCGTCCATGATCGGCGCGATGTTCGTGCTGCCGCTCTACTACCAGACCCTGCGCGGCGAGTCCGCCCTGGTCGCGGGCCTGCTCACGGCCCCGCAGGGGATCGGCGCGGCGATCTCCATGCAGGTCGGCGGCAGGCTGGTGGACAAGGGCAAGGCGGGCGTTGCCGTGCTCGTCGGCTCGGTCCTGATGGCCGTCGGCTACCTGGCCTTCGTCCGCGACCAGGAGAACGCGAGCTACCTGCTGCTGTCCGGCGCGCTGTTCGTGGTCGGCCTCGGCGTCGGCCTGACGATCACGCCCGCGATGTCGGCCGCCTACCGGACGCTGCGCCGCGAGGCCATGGCGGGCGCGACGGCGGTGCTCAACATCGTGCAACGTGTCGGCGGCCTGCTCGGCACCGCGCTGTTCGCCGTGTTCCTCCAGTACCGGGTGTCCGACCTGGTCGACGGCGACACCATGCTCGGCCGACAGCCACCCCCGGCCGCGCGTCCCGGCATGACCACCGCGTTCGCCGAGACGTTCTGGTTGCCGCTGGCCTGCGCCGCGCTGGCGATCCTGCCCGCGCTCGCCCTGCTGGCCGCCAACCGGCGCGCCGCCCGGGAGCAGGCCGCGCAGGGTGACCGGAAGGCGGACCCGAAGGAGATGCCGCAGCCCCGATCGGATGGCGACGGGCCGTCGGTCAACGCCAAGTCACTGCGCGGCTCGGGCACGACCCGCCGCTGAACCAGGATGACGACCGATGGCTGGTGCGCCCACATCTGGACCGGTGATCGCGGTGTCGTCGTCCGCGCCCGCACTGACGCCTTGGTGGGGTTGCGGTTGCCAGGTCGGGAACGATGCCGGGCGGGGACGTGGGGGTGGGTGGCGGGAGGAATCAGGCACGACCGAGGGAGCGGAAGCCGGGGTGCACGCCGGGCGACAGTCCGGCGTGCGCGGCCAGTCGTATCAGCATGTCCACCAGCTGCCTGCGTTCCTCGGTGCTCAGCGGCGCGGTCACCTCGTCCTCGTGCTCGGCCATCGCCCGACCCACCGCGTCCACGGTCCGCTCGCCCAGCTCGGTCAGCGACACCGTGCGCACCCGCCGGTCGTGCGGGTCCCGGCCGCGAGCGGCCAAGCCCAGGTCCTCCAGCTCGTCCACGAAGGTCACCACCCGGCTGGGCTGCAGCCCGAAGTGCCTGGCCAGCGCCTGTTGACTCTGCCCAGGCGACTGCCGCAGCCACCACAGCACCCCCAGCTGCGGCGGGGTCACCCCCAGCCGGGTGGTGCGGTCGGCGAACCGCTGCGCGACATGGGTCCCCAGCTGGGTGAGCAGGAAGGCGGCACCGCCGCGGGCCTCGGGGCGCGCGTTCGCGGGCGGCGCCTCGCTCGTCTTCTCCACCACAGGCCGATGGTAGCCCGTAGTCATCAGAACTGAATAATATCGGACATGTAATGGTTCTATCGGTGGAATGATGCGTAGTGTGAAACCATCGTGACCCACCGGATCGGCCGGTCCGGTCGACGTGCGAGACCCCGGGGTTCGTCGAGCTGAGGGAGTGGTCAGGGTGTCCGTGCAGGTACAGGACGTGAAGGTGGTGCGCTGGCCTGCCGAGGCAAGCACCCTGGACCGCTACCGGGAGGAGGGCGCGCTGCGCCTGCTCGTCCTGGAGGGCAAGGCCGAGCCGCCGATCACCGCCGACGTCAAGGAGGACTGGGTCCGGCTGCCGGTCAGCAAGGCCGACCTTCTTGCCCGTATCGCCGCCCTCCGCGCGCGGGCCGACGTGCACGTGGTGCCCCGGGTCGACGAGGGCGGCGTGCTCCGCTACGGCGGCCGCGCGGTGGCCATCTCCCCGGTCGGCGCGGGCGTGCTGGCCCGGCTCGCCCAGGACTTCGGCGTGCTGGTGCCGCGCGAGGTGCTGCAGCACTGCCTGCCCGGCAACGCCGAACAGCGCAACGCCCTCGACCTGCAGATCATGCGGCTGCGCAGGCGGATCCGGCCGCTCGGACTGGCCATCCGCACCGTCTGGTGCCGCGGCTACCTGCTGGTGGCGCAGAGCGCGACCGAGGGCCCCGGCAGGCGCGACCCGCTGGACGAGGTGGCCGGGTTGGCCGCCGAGCGGGCGGGCTGACCCGTGGCCACGCTGGTGTCCTTCCACGCCCACCCCGACGACGAGGCCATCTGCTGCGGCGGCACGCTGCGCAAGGCCGCCGCCGACGGCCACCGGGCGGTGCTGGTCGTCGCCACCCGGGGCGAGCTGGGCGAGGTCGTGCCGGGCGTGCTCGAACCGGGCGAGTCGCTCGCGTCCCGCCGGGTCGCCGAGACCGAGGAGGCCGCGCGGCTGCTCGGCGTGCACCGCGTGGAATTCCTGGGCTACCGCGACTCCGGCATGATGGGCGCGGCCACCAACACCGAGCCCGGCGCCTTCTGGGCCGCCGACCTGGACGAGGCCGCCGAGCGGCTCGCGGCGATCCTGCGCGCGGAGGCCGCCGACGTGCTGACCGTCTACGACAGCCACGGCGGCTACGGGCACCCCGACCACATCCAGGTCCACCGCGTCGGCCTGCGCGCCGCCGACCTCGCCGGAACGCCCCGCGTCTACCAGCAGACCGTCAACCGCGACCGGATGCGCCGCGGCCGCAAGGCCTTCGCCGCTCGGGCCGTCCAGGCGGGCATGGAGCTGCCCGGCCCGGCCGACGAGGAGTTCCTGGACACCTTCGGCTCCCCGGAGTCCGAGATCACCGCCGCCATCGACGTGTCCGCGCACGCCCTGGACAAGCGCGCCGCCATCCGCGCGCACGCCAGCCAGGTGAGCGAGAAGTCCGTCTGGCTGGCCATGCCGGAGGAGGGCTTCCGCTTCGCCTTCGGCACCGAGTTCTACATCCGCGCGGGCCAGGGGCCCGGCATCACCGAGACCGACCTGTTCGCCGGACTGCCCGGCTGACCGGGTCACCGATCCCAGCGCACCCGGGATCGGTGACCCACGACGGGCGGACCGCGGACCAGCACCCTGGAGACACGCCCGCGCGTCCCGCGGGCGGCAGGCGACAGCGAGGGAGTCGACCCGTGAACCCCGACCGGACCCTGCTGCTAGTCGGGCACCCGACGGAGGCCGTCCGCACGGCCAAGGAACTGGGCCTCGGGGTGATCCTGCTACAGCACAAGAGCAAGTTCGAGCCCGCCCAGGCCGAGCTGGCCGACGAGACGTTCCTGGTCGAGTACACCGACTGGACCGTCAGCGGCCCGCTGGCCGAGTTCGCGCACCGGCGCTGGGGCTTCGCCGCCGCGGTCTCGCTCACCGACCCGGGGCTGGAGATCGCCGGTCGGGTCAACGACCGCTACGGCCTCGGTGGCACCGGCTACGACGTGAGCCACCTGCTGCTGAACAAGGCCGTCATGCGGGAACACCTGCGGGACAAGGGTTTTCGGGCGACCATCGGTTTCGAGCTGGTGCGTGACGAACGCAGCCTGCTCGCCTTCGGCGCCGACCACGGCTACCCGTTCATCGTCAAGCCCACCGACACCGCGGGCGGCTTCGGCGTCAAACGGGTCGACGGGCCCGCGGACGCGGCGGCGCTGTGGCAGTGGATCGCGCACACCCGCGAGCACGGCATGGACCGCGGCCCGGCGGCGCTGTTCACGATCACCGACTTCATCATGGAGGAGTTCGTCGACGGCCCCGAGTTCAGCGTCGAGTCGTTCAGCTTCGGCGGCAGGCACATCGTGGTCGCGGTGACCGAGAAGGACATCGCCCCCGGCCACTTCGCCGAGCTCGGGCATACCCTGCCCGCCCGGATCAAGCCGGAGCTGGAGTCCGAGATCGTCGCCGTCACCACCGAGTTCCTGGACACCGTGGGACTGCGCGACGGCGTCAGCCACACCGAGATCCGGTTCGGCGCCGACGGGCCGGTCGTGATCGAGGGGCACAACCGCGGCGGCGGCGACCGCATCCTGGACCTGGTCCGGTCCGCGTATGGCATCGACCTGGTCGGCTATGCCCTCGGCTGGCCGTTCGGCCTGGTCGAGCCGTTGGCCGAGCGGCCGACCCCGAACGGCGGTGCGGCGGTGCGGTTCCTGCACGGCGAGTCCGGTGTGGTCGGTGCGATCGCGGGGGTCGACGAGCTGAAGGAGCGGCCGGAGGTGATCGCGGCCGAGACGTATGTGTCGGTGGGCAGCCGGGTCGGCCCGCTCCAGGACGACTTCGACCGGTTCGGCCTGGTCGCGGTGTCCGGCGCGGACTCGCACGCGGCCGCCACCCAGTGCGAGAAGCTGATCGCCGAGTCCGTGCGCATCACCGTCGAGGCGGAGGTGGGCGCGTGAGCACCCTGATCCTCGATCGCGCCGACGGCCCGCTGCCGCCCTACCGCGACTGGCTGGACGACGGCGACGACCTGATCCTGTTCACCGACCGCGCCGCCGACGACATCCCGACGCACTACTCGGCCGTCCGCACGTTCGCCGACTACGCCACGTCCGGCGCCGTCGAGCTGGCCGCTCTCGACCAGCCGGTCACGGCTTTGGTCGCTCTCGCCCCCGCCGACGCGATCCGCGCGGGCGCCCTCCGCGACCACCTGCGCCTGCCCGGTCAGGGACGGGCCGCCGCGATCGCGGCCGTGGACCTTCTCGTGCAGCGCAAGCGCTTGAGCCGTGTCGGTCTGCCGGTCGTCCCGTACGGACAGGTCGACCGTGCCGCCGATCTGCACTGGTACGCCCATCTCTGGGGCTACCCGCTGCGCGTGCGGTCCACTCGCGACCGGGGTTGGCCGGTCCTGGCTCGACTGTCCACCGAGGACGAGATCACCGCGTTCGCCGCCGCCACCTTCACCCCGGACCTGCGTTACCTCCCGGGTCTGGTGGCCGAACCCGGCACGATCGAACCCGCTGTCCGCTACCGGGTCCCCGGCCCAAATCTCGTCCATGCCGCCATCGACGCCCTGCCCGACCCGGGCGGGCCACCCGTCGTGCACGTGGTCCTGTTCGACGGCGAGCCGCACGTGGATGTCGTCGACACCTGGGCGTCCGGCCGTGACGCCGCCCGACAGCAGGCAGGTCTCGCGATCGAGGAGGTGACCGGATGAGCGTCCTGATCCTGCACCTGCGCAACTCCCTCAAGGACACCCCCTACGACCGGTGGCTGGCCGACTACGACGGCGACCTGCTGCTGCTCGCCTCCCGCGAGCACCTGGAGCTGGGTGGCGAGGAGCTGCCCGGCCCGGACAGCGGCTACACCCATGTCGAGGCGATCAGCGGCTACCAGTTCGGCGGCGGCGTCGAGGCCCGCGTGCTGGAACTGGCCCGGAAGTACGACATCCGCCACATCATCGCCCCGCAGGAGCAGGACCTGGAGCGCGCGGCTCGCCTGCGCGAGATCCTCGACCTGCCGGGCCAGCGGTACGAGAGCGTACTGCCGTACCGCAACAAGATGCTGATGAAGGACACCGTGCGTGCCGCCGGGGTCGAGGTCGCCGCGTACCGGGACCTGGAATGCGCACTCGACCTGCTGACCTTCGCCGACGAGCACGGCTACCCGGTGGTGGTCAAGCCGCGCGACGGCGCCGGGTCGCTCGGCGTGCGGATCCTGCGCACCCCCGAGGCGCTGCACGCGTTCCTCGCCGACGAGGGCGAGCCGATCATCGGCGGGCACGGCAACCTCAAGGTGGAGAACTTCGTGTCCGAGACCATGTGCCATGTGGACGGTCTGGTCGTGGACGGTCAGATGATCTACGCCTGGCCCTCGCAGTACCTCTACGCCCTCGCCGCCTTCCAGGGCGACCGGGGCGGCAGGCTGGACGTCACCCTCGACGCCGACGACCCGCTGACCCCGCGCCTGCTGGACTGCGCGGACAAATGCATCGCCGCGCTGCCCGCACCCCGCGACTTCGCCTTCCACGCGGAGATCTTCCACACCGAGGACGACCGGGTCGTGCTCGGCGAGATCGCCTGCCGTACCGGCGGCGCCGCCCAGCGCGACATCCAGCGCGCGCTGTTCGACATCGACCCGACCGAGGCGTGGATCCGCGCCCAGGTCGGCCTCCCGCTGCCGTTCACCCCCGGCGCGCCCCGGCTCGTCCCGCTGACCCTCACCGGCCAGCTCGCCCTGCTCAAACGGCCCGGCGTGGTCGAGGAGATGCCAGGGGAGCCGCCGTTCGACTGGGTGCGCAAGCAGAACCTGTTCATCCGCGCCGGGGACGTGCTCGACGAGCCCGCCTACGCCGCGGACTTCCTGGTCACGTACGTGATCGCCGCGCCGACCCGCGCGGAGAGCGTCCGCCGCATGCGCGAGCTGGAGGACTGGTTCCTCGGCGCGCTGCGGCTGGGCGCGGGCGGCGTGGAGCCCACGGCCCGCCGGGCGCGCCTGGCGGGCATGAGCGAGGGGACCGGAAATGCCCGATGACCGCCGCTACGCCACCCGCCTGGAGGAACTGGTCGGCCGCACGCCGCTGGTCCGGCTGTCCTATCCGGACGTCCCGGCCGAGACCAGGCTGCTGGCCAAGCTGGAGCTGTTCAACCCGATGTCGAGCGTGAAGGACCGTCCCGCGTTGCACATGCTGGTCGCGGCCGAGCAGGCCGGGCTGCTCGACCCGGCGGGCGGCACGGTGGTGGAGTACTCCTCCGGCAACATGGGCATCGCACTGGCCGGGCTGTGCGCGGCGCGCGGCCACCGGTACGTGCTGGTCATGCCGGACAACGCGACCGAGGAGCGGCGCGGCATCGCGCGGGCGTTCGGCGCGGAGCTGGTGACCACCCCGCACGAGGAGGGCCTGCCGGGCACGATCGCGCGGGCGGAGGCCGTGGCGGCGTCGATCCCGGGCGCGTGGCTGGTGAACCAGGCGTTCAACCCGGACAACACGGCCGCGCACTACGACACCACCGGCCCCGAGGTGTGGGAGGCGACCGGCGGCGAGGTCGACGTGCTGGTGTGCACGGTCGGCACCGGCGGCACGTTGACCGGGATCGCGCACTACATCAAGGAACGTCGGGACCTGCACGTGGTCGCGGTCGAACCGGCCAAGTCGCCGGTGCTGTCCGGGGGCGAGCACAGCATCCACCGGATCCCGGGGATCGGGCCGGGGTTCGTGGCCGAGGTGACCGACGTGGGCAGCATCGACGAGATCATCACCGTGTCCGATGAGGACGCCGGTCTGGCGACGAAGGAACTGGCCGCGAAGGCGGGGATCTTCGTCGGGGTGTCCGCGGGCGCGGCGGCGTTCGCGGCCCGTGTGGTGGCGCGGCGCCCGGAGTTCGCGGGCAAGACCGTGGTGACCGTGTTCCCGGACACCGGCGAGCGGTATCTGTCCATGTGGGAGTCACTGGGGGAGGAACAGGCGTGAGCGGGTTCGCTTCGGCGTTACGGGAACGTCGCCGGATGATCGGCACCTGGGTCGTCACGGACAACGCCATCGGCGCGGAATCGTTGGCGGGCCTGGGTTTCGACTTCCTCTGTGTGGACGGTCAACATGGACTGTTGGACGAACGCGCCTGGCTGACCGTGTTGACGCACATCGCCACCCGCGACGGCGCCGTGGGCATCGCCCGCGTGCCGGGCAACGACGCGGTGACCATCGGCCGGGCGCTCGACCTGGGCGCCGAGGCCGTCGTGGTGCCGATGATCGACAACGCCGCCCAGGCCGCGGCGGCCGCCCGTGCCTGCCGCTACGTGCCCGAGGGGAACCGCAGCTACGGGCCGATGCGGGCGGAACCGCGCGGCGCAGGCACGCCCGCCGAGGCGAACGGCCGGGTCGCCTGCGTGGTGATGATCGAGACCGCCGAGGCGCTGGCCGACATCGACGCCGTCTGCGCGGTCGACGGGATCGACGGTGTCCTGGTGGGACCGTTCGACCTCACCCTGGCCCTGGGCGGCACCGGTTTCGGCGACCCGGCCGTCGCCGACCGCCTGACCGAGGCCCTGGACCGGGTGGCTGCGGCCGCCGAGCGGGCCGGGATCGCGGCGGGCGTGCACTGCCCGGACGCGGCCACCGCCGCCAAGCGCCTGGCGGACGGATTCACCTTCGCCACCGTGTCCTGCGACCTGATGCTGCTGGAGGAGGCGGCGACCGCGGCATTACGCGGCGTGCGCGGCTGATCCCACCCGCGCGGGACCGTCGGCCCATGACGCGGGGAAACGACCGGACGAGCATGGTCCGCAGACCCAGTCTGGCGAAAGGACACACCGTGGCAGGCTTCGACATCCACCGGATCGGCGGCCGTATCGGCGCGGAGGTCGTCGGCGTCGACCCCGGTGGCCCGCTCGCCGACGACGTCGTCCGCGACCTCAACGCGGCCCTGCTGGCGCACAAGGCGTTGGTGTTCCGCGGCGCGAACCTCACCGACGAGTCCCAACTGGAGTTCGCCGCCCGCTTCGGCCCGCTGACCAAGGCCCACCCGACCGGCGTGCCCTCGGTGGACGGAAAGCCGGAGGTACTGCCGATCGACGGCGACGACCACCGGGCCAACCACTGGCACACCGACTGCACGTTCGTGCGCACCCCGCCCAAGGCCAGCACCCTGCGCGGCATCGTCATCCCCGCGTACGGCGGCAACACGCTGATCGCCAACCAGGCCGCCGCCTACCTCGACCTGCCCCGCGAACTGCGCGAGCTGGCCGACAAGCTGTGGGCGGTGCACACCAACGACGCAGGCCAGCCACTGCTGTCGACCGACCGCGCGGACGAGTACCGCAAGATGTTCCTGGCCACCATCTACAAGTCCGTCCATCCGGTCGTCCGCGTGCACCCGGAGTCGGGCGAGCGCGGCCTGTTCGTCAGCGGCTTCGCCCAGCAGCTGGTCGGGTACTCCATCAGCGAGTCCCGCGCCATCCTGGACATGCTCCAGCGCTACGTCATCCGCCCGGAGAACGTCCTGCGCGTCCGCTGGACCCCGGGCGACCTCGTCCTGTTCGACAACCGCAACACCCAGCACTACGGCCCCGACGACTACGACGACCAGCCCCGCATGCTTCACCGCGTCACCATCGCCGGGGATGTGCCGGTCGGTGTCGACGGCGGCAAGAGCTACCTGCTCGAAGGCGACGACGCCGCGCACTACACACCCCCGGTGGAATGACGACAGCGAGGACCGCATGACCAGATCGTTGGCCGACCGCCTGGCCCTGCCGTCCATCCGCGGCCACGGCGGCCTGGTCGCCGCCCTCGCCGTGGACAGCGTCGGCACCGGCCTGTTCATGCCCTTCGGCGTCGTCTACTTCCTCTACACCACGGACCTGACCCTGCCCGTGGTCGGCGTCAGCCTCACCATCGCCCGCCTCCTGGCCATCCCGATGTCCCTCGTGGTCGGCCCGCTGATCGACCGCTACGGCGCCCGCGCGGTGCTGGTGTGGGGCAACCTGGTGGGCGCGGCGGCGTTCGCGGGCTACCTGTTGGCCGACACCGTGTGGCTGGTCGTCGTGGTGACCTTCCTGGCGGGCGCGGGCCAGAGCACCTTCTGGACGGCGATCCGCACTCTGGTGGGAACGGTGATCCCGGCCCCACAACGCACGAGCTGGTTCGCCTTGCAGTCGATGACCCGCAACGCGGGCTTCGGCCTGGGCGGTCTCATCGGCGCGGTCGCGGTGGGGTCGGGCAGCCAGTGGGTGTACTACCTGTTCGCGGGCCTGAACGCGGCCAGTTTCGTGCTGGCGGCTTTTCTGGTGCTGCGGTGGCGGACTCCGGATGCGGCGGGGGAGTCCGCTCGACAGAGTGGGTCGAACCCGTTCGGGGGCTATCGACAGCTGGTCCGAGATCGTGCCCTGGCGATGGTGACCGCGGTGAACCTGGCGTTTGTCATGTGCGCCAACGTTCTCACGATCCTGTTGGTCGTCTATGTGACACAGGAGCTGCACCAGCCGCCGTGGGTGGGCGGTGCGTTGTTCACGGTGAACACGGTTCTGGTGTCGACGACCCAGACTCTGACTACCCGGGCCCTGCGCGCCTTGTCCCATCCGGCTGTGTTGCGGTTGGCGTCGGTGCTGTGGGCGGGGTCGTTCGCGTTGATGTGGTTGATGTCGGTGGTGCCTGAGTGGATGGTGATCCCGGGGATGTTCATCGCGCTGGTGACCTTCACGGTGGCGGAGATGGCGCAGGATCCGATCCTGAACACACTCCTGTCGGAGATCTCCCCACCCGGCATGACCGGCCGCTACATGGCGGCGTTCCAGTTGTCGTGGAGCTTCGGGGGAGCGGTGGCGCCGTTCCTCCTCACCTGGCTACTCTCCCTCGGCCTCGCGACGACCTGGCTCACCATGATCGTGATCTGCCTGGCCGCCGTCCTGGGCACCACCCGCCTCAAGCTCCCGACCACGGAACCCGGTCAGGCAAAATCCGGTTAACCTCTCGCTTGCCACCCCCTGGCCCGCCTGTCCCTATCGTGCCGATGTGACCCACCTGAGCTACCTGGAAGCCATCGTGGTCGGCGCGTTCCAGGGCGTAACCGAACTGTTCCCGGTCTCCAGCCTGGGCCACAGCATCCTCATCCCGGCCATCATCGGCGGCCGCTGGGCGGAAGACCTCTCCGTCTCCACGCCGGAGTCCCCCTACCTGGCCTTCATCGTCGGCCTGCACGTGGCCACCGCCGCCGCGCTGCTGGTCTTCTTCTGGCGGGACTGGGTCCGCATCGTCGGCGGCCTGGTCTCGTCGGTCCGCCACCGCCGGGTCACCACGCCGGACGAACGCCTGGCCTGGCTGCTCATCATCGGCACCATCCCGGTCGGTGTCTGCGGCCTGCTCCTGGAACACCTCTTCCGGACCACCCTGGGCAAACCCATCCCGGCCGCCGCGTTCCTCATCACCAACGGCCTGCTCCTCCTCCTGGGCGAACGCCTTCGCCGCCGCACCGAACCGCAGGCCCCCGCGCCGACCGACCAGGACACCCGGCTGAGCACCATGACCACCAAGTCCGGCCTCCTCATCGGCACCGCCCAGGTACTGGCCCTCCTGCCCGGCCTGAGCCGCTCCGGCCTCACCATGATCACCGGCCTGGTGCGCGGTCTGTCCCATGAGGACGCCGCCCGCTTTTCCTTCCTGCTTTCCACCCCGGTCATCCTGGCGGCGGGCCTGCTCAAGATCCCCGACCTCTTCGGTCCGCTCGGTGCGGGCATCGGTGGTCAGGTCATCGCGGGCAGCATCGCCTCCTTCGCCTCCGCCTACCTGGCCGTCAAATATCTCACCGCCTACTTCCACTCCAAAACCCTCACCCCGTTCGCCATCTACTGCGTCCTGGCCGGAACGGCGGCACTGACATGGCTATCGTTCTCCTGACCACCGGCGGCAACACGAAAAGAACCGGCGAGCCGTCCGGCGCGACAACCCCTTCACCCCCACACTGACCCAGTGCGAAAACGCATCATCCTTCTGGCCCTGGCCGCGGCCATCCTCGCCACCACCCTCTTCGGCCTCCCCCTTGCCCTGAGCATCGCCAAGTACTACCTCCACAACGAACGCGCGGAACTCGAACGCGTAGCCGCCCGGGTGGCCATCTCCCGCACCACCATCCCCGCAGAGTTCCAAGACGACACCATCGCCTGGTACAGCCCATCCGGCATCCGCACCCTCGGCTCCGGCCCACCCACCGCCGACCAGGCCGTCCAGGAGGCAACCGAGCACAACGAGGTGACCCACCACACCACGACCACCGAAATGGTCGTAGCCGTCCCAGCGGAAACCGGCACGGTCCGCGTCGCCACCCCCATAGGCGAGGTAATCCGCCAGACCGGTCTCACCTGGCTGGCGATGACCGTCCTGGCCGCGCTGGCCCTGACCCTCTCCTGGCTGGCGGCCCGTCGCATGGCCGCCAGACTCGCCCACCCGCTCGAAACCCTCACCACCGCGGCCCGATCCCTCGGCAATGGCGACTTCACGGTGCGAACCGCTCGAACCGGCATTCCCGAAATAGATTCCGTAGGCGCCTCCCTCGATTCCACCGCCCACCGCCTGGGCGAAACCCTCGACCGAGAACGCGCCTTCTCCGCCAACGCCTCCCACCAGCTCCGCACCCCCTTGACCGGCCTCCGCCTACAACTGGAGTCCGCCCTCCAAGACCCCCACACCGACCCCTACGACACCATCCGCGCCTGCCTGGAGACCACCGACCGCCTGGAGCGCACAGTCGACGACCTCCTCACCCTCGCCCGCGCAACTCCCACGGCCGCGGAAACCGACCTCCCCACCCTCCTGGCCGAGACCCGCACCGCCTGGGAGGCCCACCACGACCGCCCCCTCCACATCACCGCCCACGGCGCCCCCGACCCCCACGCCTCCTCCGCCGCCGTCCGTCAGATCCTGCAGGTCCTCCTCGACAACGCCCAGACCCACGGCACCGGCGCCGTCACGATCACCGCCCGCGACGCGGGCGAGACCCTCGCCATCGACGTCGCCGACGAGGGCGCCTTCCCCGACCTGGACCCGTTCGCCCCCGGCGACGGCATCGGCCTCCCGCTCGCCCGCCGTCTCGCCGAGGCCGAGGGCGGCCGCCTGGTCCTGGCCTCGACCACCCCGACCAGGTTCACCCTGCTCCTGCCGACCCACTAGTGGTGCGACCCGGGACGTCGACCGCGTCTCGACCCGCCCATACCCGGCCGACATCCTGGGTCGCACCACTGGATGTTGACTTGTTGAACGACCGACCGGCGCGGGCCGACCACCACTACCCTCGGCACGTGCCGCATGTGTTGCTCGTGGAGGACGACCCGACGATCGGTCAGGCCCTGGAGTCCAGCCTGCGCCTGCACGGCCACGACGTCACCTGGGTCACCACCGGCGCCGCGGCCCTCGCCGGGCACCCGGCCGTCGACCTCGTGCTGCTCGACCTCGGCCTCCCCGATCTCGACGGCGTCGACCTCTGCCGCAGGTTGCGCGCCGTCCTGCCGCACGCCGTGCTGGTCATCCTCACCGCCCGGCAGGACGAGATGGACGTCGTCGTCGGCCTGGAGGCGGGTGCCGACGACTACCTCACCAAGCCCGTCCGCCTCGGTGAGCTGCTCGCCCGCGTCAGCGCTCACCTGCGGCGCGGTCCCGTCGGCCTGCCCGGTCAGCCCGCCATCGCGGTCGGCGCCCTGCGCGTCGACCCGGCGGGCAGGCGGGTCAGTGTCGCGGGCCAGGAGATCCCGTTGCGCGCCAAGGAGTTCGACCTGCTGGCGCGGCTCGCCGCCGAGCCCGGCGTCGCGGTCAGCCGAGACACGCTGATGACCGAGGTCTGGGACGCGCACTGGTACGGCTCCACCAAGACCCTCGACGTCCACATCGCCGCCCTGCGCCGCAAGCTCGCCGTCAACCCGCAGACGCCGGAGATCTCCACCGTTCGCGGCCACGGGTACCGCTTGGAGCGGCCCCGGCAGTGATCAGCGGGAGAGGGCGGCGTGCAGGCCCTTGCGGAGGATTTCCAGCTGACCCTCGTCCAGATGCCCCAACGGTCCCGCGGCGGCGGTCAGCGAGCGCATGAAGTCCACGCGCAGGCGTTCGCCCTCCGCGGTGAGCATGAGGGCCTTGACCCGGCGGTCGACCTGGTCGGGCCTGCGGATGACGGCGGCGCGGTCCTGCAGGCGGTCGATCAGCGTGGTCAGGTTCGACGGGTCGTACCGGAGGCGTTCGGCGAGCTTGCGCATCGGGACCGCCTCGCCGGGTTCGAGCGCCATCAGCACCTTCGTCTGCGCCCCGGTCAGGCCCAACCGGGCCGCGCACGCCGCGAAGTCGTCCTGCAGGCGGTCGGCGACCGCCAGCAGCAGTCGGGACACGTCCTGGACCAGGCGGAGGTGCTCCGTCGGGGAATCGGCGGCGGTCACCCGTCAACAGTAACGCCCCCGACCTGGCCGGGCCGGGTCAATGGTTGTCCTATATGGACCGACCGGGCCGCTTCGCGCCGGGATAACGGCAGGTCAGCGTCGAGCGGAAGCGCGCGTGGTGAACGGGCACTTCGGGAGCGTGGCAGTGGGTGCCCACGGGAGTCGCTCCCGTATGCGAACTCGCCGGTCTGGCAAGCGAACCCGTCAGAGCCCGGGCGCGCCGGTCAGTTCGAGGCTGCGCCGCCACAACAGTTCCCGCGCCTCCCGGTCGTAGGCCTGCGAGTCGGCCGTGCTCTCGGCCAGTCGGTCGAAGAACGCGCCGCTGGTGTCCGCTACGTCCGGGTCGACGGCCAGCCGCCGGACGGCGTTCACGCCAACCGAGAGCTCCTCCAGGTGGCTGCCGCGCTCCAGCAGCACCATCTTCGTCGGCATGTACGTGGCCGGGTGCAGGCTGTTGACCGTGACCTCGGCCGCGGGCACGCGCTCGGCCAGCGAGATGCCGAACATGATCTGGGCGAGCTTGCTCTGGCAGTACGCGCGCGATCCGTCGTAGCCGCGTTCGAGCATGAGGTTGTCGAAGTCGAGCGCCCGCTGGCCCAACGACGACACCAGCACCACCCGCGCCGGGGACGACGCGCGCAGCAGCGGGAGCAGCTCCAGGGTGAGCAGGAACCCGGCCAGGTGGTTGACCGCGAACCGCAGCTCGTGGCCGTCCGCGCTGACCCGGCGGTCCCGCCCGTCCGGCTCGCCGCCGCCGATCCCGGCGTTGACGACCAGCACGTCGAGCCGGTCGGTGGCGGCGCGGGTGTCGGCCGCCAGCGCGCGGACCTGGTCCAGCTCGGCGAGGTCCGCCCGCAGCCGGTCGCCCGCCGGGATGCCGAGCTCCACGCCCACCCGGTCGAGCCGTGCGGTGTCGCGGCCGTGTGCCAGCACGCGGTGCCCCTCGCGCGCGAGCGCCTCGGCCAGTCCACGGCCGAGCCCGTCGGTCGCGCCGGTGATCAGGATCGTCTTGGTCACGGGTACGACCCTACCCCCGGGGCCGACACTCCACTGTGGACACCGCTCAGCGCCGCGGCCGGTCGGTGCCGAACATCTCGTCCAGGGTCACCGGCACGAGGGCGCGTTCCTTGAGCAGGTCCTGGATCTGGCCGAACAGGCCCAGCACGGTCGGGTGGTTGGCGTGCCCGAGCATGATCGTGCCCGGGGTGAGGTACTTGCGCGCCTGGTCCATCAGGAACTCCGGGGTGATCGCCTCGGAGTCGCTGTAGGAGCCGTTCCACAGGACCATGCTGGTGAACCCGCTCCGGGTGGCGACGGCGTCGACGCGCGGGTTGTGGAACCCGAACGGCGGGCGGTAGTACGGGCGGGTGGTGGTGCCGAAGGTGCTGTTCACCCACTGTTCATTGCGGTCCAGCTCGCCCTCGATCTGGTGGTCGTTGAGCTTGCGCAGGTCGGGGTGGCTGAACGTGTGGTTCATGATCTGCACCTGGCCGCGCTCGACCAACGGCCTCAGCGTGGCCGCCTGCGGCGCCCAGGCGTGCGCGTACGTCCCGTTCGGACTGAACGTGAGGTGGATGCCGGTGCGGCGGGCGAAGTCGACGTACCCGGCCACGCAGTCGTCGCAGTAGCCGTCGTCGACGGTGAGGGCGATGTCGTGGGTGCCCGCCGGGCCGCGGGTGACCTTGCCCGCCTGCGCGGTCTGGCCGTGCTTGCGCGACGACGGGCTCGGCGTGGCGACCGGGTCGGAGGACGGGGGCGGGGCGGCGGTGGGGTCGGTGGTGTTCGTGGGCCGATCGGGGTTCGTGGCGCACCCGGCCACCGTGGTGGCGAGTCCGAGACCGAGCATTCCGAGAAACGACCGGCGGTTCAGGCCGTGGGCGGGGCATCGCACCGGTTCACGGTAGAGCACCGAGGGCGGGCCGGGGCGGCCGGGTGGAGCTTGGGAATCCGATGACGAAGCCATTACCGGTGCTGTGCGGTCGATCCCGACCGTCCACAGTGGTCATTTGGGGGTTTGGGAGTGCGCTCACCCGGTCGGGGCTGTGTCCAGGTCCGTGACGGCGCGGCGGCGGACCGGTATACAGAACCCGATCACTGGGGTGTTTTGTCGGATCGGAAAGGTTTCTCCCTTGGCACGCTTCCTGACCGCTCGCGGCCGCCGCGCGCTCGGTGCCCTGTTCGGCGCCGTGCTCTGCGCGGCGGCCGCGCTGCCCGCCGCCGCCAAGCCCACGGCCGCGGTACCGCACCTGACCTGGGCCGATTGCCAGGACGGCTTCCAATGCGCCACGGCCACGGTGCCGCTGGACTACGACCGGCCGCTGGGCGCCCGGATCGACCTGGCCGTGATCAAGCTGCCCGCCACCGACCCGGCGCACCGGATCGGCACACTGTTCGTCAACTTCGGCGGCCCCGGCGGCTCCGGCCTGCAACGGCTGCGCGAGCGCGGGCGGTGGCCGTGGCTGTTCTCGGCGGAGCTGCGCGCCCGGTTCGACGTGGTGTCCTGGGACCCGCGCGGCATCGCGAACAGCGCGGCCGTGCGCTGCTTCGACACGCTCGCCGAGCAGCAGGCGTTCCTCGGATCATTCCCCGAGATGCCCGGCGACCCGGGCGGCGAGCAGGCGTTCTACGACGCGTCCAAGGAGCTCGCGCTCCGCTGCGAGCAGCACGCAGGCCCGATCCTGCGGCACGCGTCCACCGCGAACACCGCCCGCGACCTGGACCTGCTCCGACGCGCGGTGGGCGACCAGAAGCTGACCTACCACGGCATCTCGTACGGCACCTACCTCGGCGCCACCTACGCGAACCTGTTCCCGGACCGCGTACGCGCGATGGTGTTCGACGGCTCGATGGACTTCATCGGCAACGCCACAGGTCGGGGCAATGGTCGGACCGTGCCGCTGGACACTCGCCAGGATGTACCGCGCGGCATCTCGGAGACCTTCGACCAGTTCCTCCGGCTGTGCACCGAGGCGGGCCCCCGGTGCGCCTTCTCCTCGGGTGACCCGCGGGCCAAGTGGACCGAGATCATGACCCGGGCAGGCCAGGCCCCGATCACGATCCAGGGCGATGACGGTCCACAGACGTGGACGTACTCCGGGATCCTGAACACCGCCGCCGACCTGTCCGCGGTCAGCGGCTGGCCCGACATCGCCACCCTCCTGCAACGCCTGTACGACACGCCCGCGGCATTGGTCGCCCCGCGTGGCGAGCCGTACACGTCGAACCGCACCGAGGCGTTCAACGCGATCCAGTGCGCCGACAGCGACGTCCCGACCGATCCGGCCGTCTACAGCGCGTACGCCCGGTCCGAGGACCAGCGCGTCCCGTACTTCGGCCGGATCGGCGCCCTGGACATGATGACCTGCGCCTACTGGCGGCCCGAGGACACCGACCGGTACACCGGCCCGTGGAACCGCCGGACGTCGGCGGAGATCCTGGTCATCAACAACCGCTACGACCCGTCGACCCCGCTGCACGGCGCCCGCGACGGCGCCGCCGAGCTGGCCCGCGCCCGCGTCTTCGTGACCGAGGGCTATGGCCACTCGACGATGCTGTCGCCGAGCACCTGCACGGAACAGGTCAAGCGCGAGTACCTGATCGACGGCACGTTCCCGGCCCCGGACCAGGTCTGCGCGATCGACGCCAACCCGTTCCTCGCCACCACCTGACACGCGGGCGCGCGGGCAGCCCGCCCGCGCGCCACGCTCGTCACCGAACGTCGGGTGGTCGGCTCGGGAGGCGGATTGTCGGTGCTCGGACGCATCATGGGCGCGAAGGAGGAACCCATGACCCCGACCACCGCGCTGATGCCCACGAGCATGGTCCTGCCCGTGACCGCGCCCTTCGACTTCACCGCCACCCTGCGGTTCATCGGCGCGTTCCCGGCCACCGCGGGTGAGCAGACGGTCGCGCCGCGTGCGTTGACCAAGGCATTGCGGGAGAACGGGACGGTCGTCGGGGCCCGACTGTCCGCTTCGGATGGTGCGCTGCGGTGCGAGCTGACCACGGCCGACCCCGACACCGTCGAGGCGGTGGCCAACCGGCTCACCTCCCACCTGGGTCTCGACGACGACCTGACCGAGTTCTACGCGCGCGCCGCCGCGGACCCGCCGTTCGCCCGGGTCGTGGCGCGGTTGCACGGGTATCACCAGGTGAAGTTCCCGTCACCGCTGGAGCTGTTCTGCTGGGCGGTGCTCTGCCAACGGGTTCCGCTGCCGTTGGCCCGCCGCACGAAACAGGCCATCGTCGACCACTTCGCCAACACCGTCACCCTCGATGGCGTGACATTGTCCGCGTTCCCGGACCTGGACCAGCTGCTGTCGCTGGACGAGCCCACCCTGCAACGCCTGATCGGCAACCCCCGCAAGGCCGGTTACCTCCACGCGGGCCTGCGCGGCTGGGCCGAACTCGACGAGGAGTACCTGCGCACCGGCGCCTACGTCCGGGTGCGCGACAGCCTCCTCGCCCTGCCCGGCATCGGCCCCTGGTCGGCGAACTTCATCCTGATCCGCGGCCTCGGCCGGATGGACCGGGCGGAACCGGACAAGGAGGCCCTCCGCGCCGCGGCGAAGGTCTACGGCCCGGTGACCGCGTCCGAGTTCACCCGGCTCGCCACCCACTACGGCCCGCACCAGGGCTACTGGGCCCACTACCTCCGCGCCGGTTCCTGATCGGCCGGGCTCATCCGTGCCGCTAGGCGCTGTCCGGCAAGTCCGGCGCACGCTATCCGCGCCCGCGCGGCCTCCGGCCGCACGGGCGGAAAGCCCAAGTACAACCCGGTACGTGCGGCTTCCCGCCCGCACGCCCAGAGACCACGCGGATCACGGATCCCGCGCACCAGACTCACCGGACTAGGGGACCAGCACCTGGGTGGCGCCCGCGTCGATCAGGTCGACCATGCTCACCACGCACAACGCCAGCAGCACCAGACCCACCAGCACCCGCGCGGTTCTCATCGCCCGCGACGCTTGCCGGGCGGGTCGTCGAGGCGCTCGACCTCGATCGACCACTGGCGGGTGTACCCGGCGATGGCCCCGAGCGCGGTGACGACCGGCGCCGCCAGCGCGGCCACCACGCCCGCGGTCACCGGGATCTCCAGCAGCGTGCGCCCCCGCTCGTTCTTGATGAGCACCCGCCGCACATTGCCCTCGTGCACGATGCGCTTGACCTGCGTCACCAGCGCCTTGCCCCGTTCCTGCGCCGACTGCGTCCCGCTCACGACACTCTCCCTCGATGACGACGGTTCCCGCCGACCGTCCCACGGCCCCACACCACCGCAGAACCCGGAAAACCCGACGACCCGCCCGATTCAGGGGCGCGTCCGCATAGGGGTGGACGAGGGAGCCGTGCTCGACTACCGCGAGCCGAGTACCTCCGCGTAGCGCTCCACCAGCGAACCCCGGTCCTGCTGTCCCGTCTTCGCCAGCAGGTTCGACACGTGCGAGTCCACCGTGCGCTGGGACAGGAACAGCCGCTCGCCGATCTTCCGGTTCGTCAGCCGGTCCGCCACCAACACCAGCACGTCGTACTCCCGCGCCGTCACGCCCAACAAACGCAACTCCGATGGAACAGCATCGGTACCCCGACGCCGTTGCCGCACCGACTCGCCCGCGCGCCGCAACAACCCACGGGCCGCCGCGGCCACCCGAGGCGCGGGCAGGGCGTGGAAGTACGCCTCCGCCTCCCGCAACCAGCGCGCCGGGTCACCCCAGCCGCCGTCGATCGCGGTCTCGGCGAGGAGGCGCAGGCCGAGGTTGCGGGCGAGTGGGAACGGTTCCGCAACGACCTGGAACTCGTCGACCAGCCGGGACGCCTCGTCGAGTCGGCCCGCGCGGGCGGCGAGGACCACGTCGGCCGCGGCCAGGAACGACCGGTTCCACCGGGCCTGCCCGCTCGCCGAGTGCCGTACCGCCTCGACGTCCGCGTCCGCGCCGGTCAGCACCGCCAGCAGCAACCGCGGCCCGTGCGCGAACGACACATACTGCGGCGGCCGGTCCGCCTCCGCCGCCATCGCGCGCTCGAACTCGGCCAAGGCCCGCGCGCGGTCCTCTTCCAGCAGCGAGCAGAACGCCATGCCGAAACCCCACAGCGCCGACGTGAAGTCGCAGTCCGCGCCACCGAGCCGTTCGTACTCCTCGAACAGCGCCATCGTCTCCGCCCGCCGCCCCTGGTGAGCGCTGACGCAGACCCGCAACCCCAACGCCGTCACCGCCATGTCGCCCAGCCGCAGCCGTCGCGCCGTCTCCTCGCACTCCCGCGCACCGCGTTCCGCCGCGACATGATCGCCACGCGTCAGGTGCACGACGGCCAGTTCCGCGACGATGTCCAACGCCGTCACCAACGCCCCGGCCGCCAACGCGGCGTCCCGCGCCTCGACCAGGCCCGCCGGGTCACCGGAGCGGATACCGGCCTGCGCGCCCAGGTCGAACAGCAGCCGGATCCGCCACAGCACCAGGTCGTGCCCGTCGGCCAGGTCGAGCGCCCGGCTGAACAGCGACTCCGCCTCGTCCAGGTCCCGGACGCGCGCGCAGGTCCCGAGCACCTCCAACGCCTCGCACGCGGTGTCCGGCAGGTCCGCCTGGGTCGCCGCCCGCAACGCGCGGGTCGCGAGTTCCTCCGCGCGGGCCAGCCGTCCCGTTCCGGGATCGGTGAACGCGAGTTGCGCGGCCACGACGTCGACCCGGGCCGCGAACCCCGGATCCGCCACGACCGGCAGCGCGCGGGCCAGGTCGAGTTCCCGCCGTCCCACCTCCCACTGCCCGCTCGCCGCCGCGGCTCGTGCGAGCCGCAGGTGCACCGCGGCCCGCACGTCCGGCGTGGCGCGCACGGTGAACCGGGTGCCGAGCTCCGCCGCCCGCACCACCTCGCCCGCCGCGACGAGCGCGTCCAGCAGCGGCGCCAGCACCGGCGTCGGATCGGAACCCCCGAGCAGGTCGAGACCACGTTCCAGCAACGCGATGGCCGTCCCGAGACCGCCCTGACCGGCCGCCCGACGTCCCGCCGTGGCGAGCAACTCGGCGGCCCGACCGGTCTCTCCCGCCCGCTCCCACAACTGCTCGGCGAGCAGACACCACTCATCAGGCAGATCGGGACGGGCCTGTTCCACCGCCCGCGCGGCACGGGCCGCCAGTGCGGCGTGTTCCTGGGGCAGCAACCCGGCCCGCAACGCGTCCGCGGTCAACGCGTGCCGGAACGCGTAACCCCCGTCGTCCACCACGACCAGGCGTGCCCCGACTGCCGCGCGCAGTACGTCGAGCAGGGCGACCTCGTCCACACCGGCCACGACGTGCACGAGTTCCGCCGGGAACCGGTGCCCGAACACCGCAGCCGCGCGCAACACCCGTGACCCGTCCGGCCCGAGCCGGTCCGCCCGGGTCGTGACACAGGACAGCACCGCGGGTGGGACTCCCGGACCGGACGCGCGGGCCGGACCCGTGGGTCCCGGGCCGCCGCCGACGATCTCGGCCAGCAGTTCCTCCACGTAGAACGGGTTGCCCTCGCCGTCACCCACCAGCCGGGCCAGCTCGGCGACCTGCGCGGCGGCCGGGTCCAGCCCCAGGCACCCGGCGACCAGCAGGCGCACCCCGGTCTCGTCCAGGTGCGACAGTTCCAGCGCGGTCGCCACCCCGCGCCTGCGCGCCGCCCGGACCAGGTCGACCGCCGGTCCCGGGTCGGGCCGGAGGGTGCCGACGAGCAGCACCGGCTCGGCGGCGAGGTTGTCCACCAGGTAGTCGACCACGGCCAGGGTGTCCGCGTCGGCGTCGTGCAGGTCGTCCAGGGCCAGCAGGCACCCGTGGTCCGCGCCGAGCAGCCGCAACAACCGCAACACCGCCTCGGCGAGCACCACCAGCGAGTCGTCCGCGCCCGGCACCCGGTGCGCCCGCCATTCCGGGACCAAACGGGACAGAGCGGGACGGTAGGGGGCGAGTTCCGCGGCATCGAGCACCGTCCCGTGCCGCAGCACCGACGACAACGCCTCCGACAACGGCCGGAACTGCGCCGACGACGTCGTGGCCCGTCCACGCAGCACCGCGGCCCGTCCCGCCGTTCCCGTCACGTCCCGCAACAGCCGCGTCTTGCCCAGCCCGGCCTCGCCTGCCAGGAAGACCGCCGAACCCCGTCCCCGCCGGGCCGCCCCGAGCGCCGACCGCAACAGGGCCGACTCCTCGTCCCGTCCCACCATGTCCGGAGTCCCGATTCTCCGTACCGGCAACGCCAGGTCGGCCCCACTCGTCAACCCCATGCCCCCTGCTCCTCCTCCTGCTCCATGGAGGTCATCGCGCGATCCCGCATGTTCGTGAGTGGGCGACCCTGTTCCCCATCGGACGGTAAAACGTCCACCAGGGTGGACGCGATTCTCGGTGGTCCGCGCCGGGAATCTCGGCATCCATCGCGGATCTCCGCGACCCCTCATCGGCCGAACATTGTCCGAGGACGCGCACTGGATCCACAGTGCACGAGAGAGGGGACTACCCATGGACAAGAAGACCGTGCTGCGCCGGATCGCGGCACCGGTGCTGGCGGGTGCCGCGATCATGGTCGGCGTCGCGGGCCCGGCCGCCGCGGCCCCGGTCCACGCGAACGCCTCGGGCGCCACGCTGCGGTCCGCGTCGATCACCTTCACCACGCTGACCGACGACAAGGACTCCGACACGCTGGTCACCGTCCTGGTGAAGGACCGCGACGGCCGGGTGGACGCGCAGACCACCGGGTTCTTCGGCCAGTTCAAGGACCAGACCTCGAAGACCCTGCCGCTGCGCATCCGTTCCGGCGCCGCCTGGGACGCGCTGGAGAACGGCGGCTCGATCACCATCACCATCGCCCCGAACGGGCACGACACGTGGAACTTCGCCTACGAGGTCGACCTGTCCTACTCCGACGGCGACGCGGGTTTCCACCTGAACCCGGGCACCTCGCTGAGCGAGTCGCACAAGTCCCTGACCAACCCGCTGAACTAACAACCCCCGGCGGCGGGTCGGATCCACTCGGGGCTCCGTATTTGGAGCCCCGAGTGGGCGCTGCCTGTCCGCTATCGGCCAGTGGGCACCTGAACGGGCTACCGGCGCTCCGAGGTGGTGCGTCGGAATATCGGTGTGCCCCGGGGTGAATCTCGGTATGGATCTCGGTGCGCTCGGTCCCCTGTGCCGGGCACGATCGTGGGGTAAGCGTCGCGTCGTCGGGGAGGACGGTCGCGGCGGTAAGGCACAGCAGGGGAGTTGTTCCGATGGTGAAATCCGATGTGTCCGCCCTGTCCTCGGTGCGGTTCGACACCCGGGTACGGGTGCACGGCACGTCCGAGTTCCACGGCGCGCTGGCGGTCTCGGCCGACGAGATGTGGGCGGTGGGCGGGACGGTCGACCCGGGCACCGGGCTCGATGTCGCCCTGGTCGGGCGCTGGGGGCAGGACTTCCGTTTCGTCCCGCCCGCGGACTCGGGACAGGGCGTGCGGCTGTTCGGGGTGGACCAGGCCGGGGAGGATGTCTGGGCGGTCGGCCGGATCTCCGACGGTCGCGTCGGCAGCCGACCCCGGATCGAGCGCCACGCCCGGCACACCGACTCGGCGACGGCGGTGGACGTCCCGGCGGTGGACCACGACAGCGCGTTGCACGATGTCGCGATGCTCTCGGCCACCGAGGGCTGGGCGGTCGGCGGTTCCGGCCCCGACACCGACTTCAGCCACAACCTGATCGTCCGCTGGGACGGGACGGGATGGAACGAGATCCCGTGCCCGAACCCGGGAACCGCGACCAACCGGCTTGACGCCGTCGCGGCCCGCGCGAGCGACGATGTCTGGGCCGTCGGACACAGCGGCGACGGCACACACACCGACGCCGTGGTGCTGCACTGGGACGGTTCGGCATGGAGCCAGGTCGCGATCCCGGGAGCGGAGATCGAACTGCTCGACGTCGCCGTCGTCGCGCACGACTCGGTGTGGGTCGTGGGTACGACGACGGCCCCCGGCAAGTCGGACGAGCACGTCGGCGTCGTGCTGCACTGGAACGGCTCGACCTGGACCGACGTCCTGCCCGACCCCACCGCCGTCACCCAGATGACCGGCATCGCCGTGCTCGGCCCGGACGACATCTGGTTCGCGGGCTACGCCGAACTGCCGGGCCTGCCCGACACCGAGCACCTTGCGCACTGGGACGGCACCCGCTTGCGGGACGAGGCCCCGGCCGCGTCGACCACCGAGAACGTCGCCTCCGCCCTGCACCGGATCTGCGCCGTGGGCGACCGGCTCATGGCCGTCGGCTGGCGCGCGAGCTCCACCGACCCGGCCGCCCGGTCGGCGGCCGCGCTGCTCGGCCGCACCGGCAAGCGGGCCTGACCGGCACGGGTCTCCGGGCAGGCAGGCCCGGAGACCCGTTGCGGGAGTCCCGGTTGCCGGTCTGGGAGTTCGAGGTGGGTCAGGCGCTGGGGACAGCGGAGCGGCGGACGGTTCCAGTGCGTCTGTCGTCGGTTCGAGCGTTCATGGCGGCCTGCCGGGGGACGGCGCGTTTCCGCGCGGGCGAGGGGCCGTGCGGAAACGGTGCCGGACGGCGATGAAACCCGGCCTTCGGCTCGTTCAGTCCAGGAGCTCGGCGAGGATGGCGAGGCGGGTGTCGTCGGCGGCGCGGTGGACGGCGCGGCCCGCATCGGTGATGCGGACGAAGACGCCGCGGCGGTCGGACTCGCAGAGGGCGCGTTCGACCAGGCCCGCGCGTTCCAGGCGGGCGACGGTGCGGGAGAGGGCGCTCTGGCTCAGGTACATCTCGCCCGCCAGGTCCTGCATGCGCGGGACCCCGCACTCCAGGGCGGCGAGCCGGTCGAGGGTCTCGAACTCGTTCATGCTCACCCCGTGCGCGGTGTCCAGCTCGCGGTCGAGGCGGCAGGCGATCTCGTTGTAGCGCAGCGTCAGCGTGCGCCAACGGTCCACGAGCTCGGTCTGCCTTGGCATGGCGCGCATCTTATCATGCCACTGCATAAGATGTCTACGCATCTTATGCAGTGAAATAAGATGTTGCAGAATTAGATGCCGTTGCATGTAGTTTGACGCTGTGTCTCTCACCGATACGTCCTTCACGCCCGCCCCCACGCGGGCACCCGTCTGGTCCGGCCGGCTCTGGGGAGTGCTGGCCGTGTTGTGCGTCGTGCTGTTCCTCGACGGCATGGACGTCTCCATGGTCGGTGTCGCGCTCCCGTCCATCGGGACCGAGCTGGGCATGCCGGAGTCCGCGCTGCAGTGGCTGGTCAACGGCTACGTCCTGGGCTACGGCGGCCTGCTGCTGCTCGGCGGCCGCACCGCCGACCTGCTCGGCCGCCGCCGCGTCTTCCTCATCGCGCTCGGCGCGTTCGCCGCCGCCTCGTTCGTCGGCGGCCTGGTCGACGACGGCACCCTGCTGGTCGTCACCCGCTTCATCAAGGGGCTCGCGGCCGCGTTCACCGCGCCGACGGCCATGTCCATCCTGACCACGACCTTCCCGGAGGGCCCGGCCCGCAACCGGGCGCTGTCGATCTTCACCGTGTTCGGCGCCAGCGGTTACTCCTCCGGCCTGATCATCGGTGGCCTGCTGACCAGCGTCGGCTGGCGCTGGACCTTCCTCACCCCGGTGCCGCTCGCCCTCGCCGCCCTGTTCTTCGGTCTGCGCCTGATCCCCCGCGACAACGGCCGCGCCGAGGGCGGCCACGACCTGTGGGGCGCGCTCACCCTCACCAGCGGCATGCTGCTGGCCGTCTACACCGTGGTCACCGCGCCGGAGCGCGGCTGGCTGTCCCCGCTGACCCTGGGCTCGGCGGTCGTGGTCGCCGCCCTGCTGACCGCGTTCGTGGTGATCGAGAACCGGATCGCGCACCCGCTGATCCGCCTCGGCATCCTGCGCGTCGGCACGGTCGTGCGGGCCAACCTGAGCCTGATCGCGCTGATGGGCTCGTACGTCAGCTTCCAGTTCATGATGACTCTCTACCTGCAGAACGTCCTGCACTGGGCCCCGCTGGCGATGGCGTTCGCGCTGCTGCCCGCGGGCCTCGTGGTGGTCGTCGGCTCGCCGGTGGTCGGCAAGCTCATCGACCGGTACGGAACGGGACGGCTCATCCAGCTCTCGATGGTCTCGCTGAGCCTCGGCTACGTGTGGTTCCTCGCGACCGCGGGCAACGCGCCCGGCTACCTGGCCACGATCCTGCCCACCATGCTCCTGCTCGGCGGCGGGTTCGGCTTCGGCTTCAGCGCGATCATGGCGCAGGGCACCGAAGGCATCGACGACGCCGAACAGGGCCTGGCGGCGGGCCTGTTGCAGACCTCCGGGCAGGTCGGCTCCGCGCTGATCCTGGCGGTCGTCACGGCGGTACTGGCGGGCAGCGAGCACGCGGTCGACCTCGGTTCATTCCGCCCCGGACTGAACCTGGTCACCGCGGTAGCACTGATCGGCCTGCTGCTCAACCTCGTCCCATTGCTCCGACGGCGCCGCCGCGCGTGATCAACCCGAGGTAGCCTCGATTTCGTCCGATCGAGGCTGCCTCGGTCCAATGGGGGAGGTCCAATGGGGGAACAGACATGATCCTGGTGACCGGCGCGACCGGCACGATCGGCCGCGCATTGATCCGACGCCTGGACGACGCCGTGGCCTTCGTCCGAGATCCCGCGAAAGGGGCGGAACTCGGTTGTCGCCACGTGGTCGGCGACTTCGACGACCCTGCTTCCCTGGCCGCCGCGATGCCGGGCGTGTCCCGTGTGTTCCTGAACGCGGGCGGCGCTGTGCCGGTGGCGGGGGAGCAGCCGATGATCCGACAGCAGCGTGCGGTGATCGATGCCGCTGTGGCTGCCGGGGTTCGGCATGTGGTGAAGCTGTCCGTGTGGCACGCGCGGCCCGAGGGGCGGCTGGCCGAGGGGGCGCACGGGGTGATCGAGGAGTACCTCAAGGGGGCCGGGGTGGGCTGGAGCGTCCTCCAGCCCAACGGCTTCATGCAGAACTTCCTGACCGGGGCGGCGGTGTTCACCGAGGGCGGGCATCTGCTCGGCGCCTATCGGGACAGTCGAGTGTCCTATGTGGATACCGAGGACATCGCGGCTTGTGCGGCGGAGTTGTTGACCGGGGATCCGCGCGCTGGACGGACGTTTGTGCTGACCGGCCCCGAGGGGCTCACGCACGCGGAGATCGGTGCGAAGCTGTCGAAGGTGGCGGGGCGGGAGATCCGATATCTGGACCTGCCCGCGTCCGACTTCGCCGCGCGGCTCGGAGCATTGGGGGTGCCCGGCGGGTTCGCGGAGGACGTCGCCGGGTTGTTCGCGGAGGTGACCACCGGGAGACTGGCCCCGGTCACGGATTCGGTCGCGGAACTGACCGGGCGTCCGCCGCGCTCCTTCGATGCGTTCCTGCAGGACAACGCCGCTGTGATCCGTGAATCCTGGGCCTGAGTCCTCCGCGGGCGAACCGCGTCAGACGGTGCGGAGCACCGAGACGACCGTGCCGAGAATGACAGCGTTGTCCCCGTCGATCACGTCGTAAGCCGGATTGCGCGGCTCCAGGTAAACATGCCCGTTGCGACGCCGGAACACCTTCACCGTCGCCTCCTCCTCGATCATCGCGGCGACGATCTGCCCCGAATGGGCCTCCGACCCCTGCCGCACCACCACCATGTCCCCGTCACAGATGGCGGCGTCGATCATCGAGTCCCCGCGCACCCGCAAGGCGAACACCGTGCCCCGCCCGGTCAGATCCCGCGACAACGTCAACACGTCGTCCACGTGCTCCTCGGCCGCGATCGGCACCCCGGCCGCGATATCACCCACCACCGGCACGGCCACCGAGTCCCCGGAGACCGGAGCCGTCTGACCGAGAAACGCGCGCACGTCGATCGGCCGCGACACCGCCGACCCGCGCCGAAGGAAACCCTTGTCCTCCAACATCGCCAGGTGCTTGGACACCGCCGACGCCGAGCGCAGGCCGACCGCGTCGGCGATCTGCCGGGTGCTGGGGGAGTAGCCGTGCTGGCCGACCCAGTCCCGGATCACCAGGAGGATGCGTTGCTGTCGCTCGGGCAGCAACGACGGGTCAAGTCCTCCGAACAGCTCGTCATCGGTGATCACCCGGGCGATCATAGAGATGCGAACGGGGCGCCCGGTGCACCGGGCGCCCCGTCCACTCACAACGTCACGCCACGTCGTACCGGTCGAGGTCCATGACCTTCGCCCAGGCGGCGACGAAGTCGGTCACGAACTTGTCGGTCGCGTCCGAGCTGGCGTAGACCTCGGCGACGGCGCGCAGCTCGGAGTTCGAGCCGAACAGCAGGTCGACGCGGCTGCCGGTCCACTTGACCGCGCCGGTGGCCCGGTCCCGGCCCTCGAACAGCTCCGCTTCCTCGGTGGTCGGCTTCCACTCGGTGGCCATGTCGAGCAGGTTGACGAAGAAGTCGTTCGTCAGCTTGCCCACCCGGTCGGTGAGCACGCCCACCTTGGCCTCGCGGTGGTTGGCGCCCAGCACGCGCAGGCCGCCGACCAGGACGGTCAGCTCCGGCGCGGTCAGGGTGAGCAGGTTGGCCCGGTCGACCAGCAGGAACTCGGCGGGCAGGCGGTGGCCCTTGCCCAGGTAGTTGCGGAAGCCGTCCGCGGTGAGCTCCAGGTGGGCGAACGACTCCGCGTCGGTCTGCTCGGCGGTGGCGTCGGTGCGGCCCGGGGTGAACGGGACCGACACGTCGTGGCCCGCGGACTTGGCGGCCTGCTCGATCGCCGCGGCACCGCCCAGGACGATGATGTCGGCCAGCGAGACGCGCTTGCCGCCGGTCTGCGCCTCGTTGAACCGGGTCTGCACACCCTCCAGGATGGACAGTACGGCCGCGAGCGCGTCCGGCTCGTTGATGTCCCAGCCGCGCTGCGGCTCCAGGCGGATGCGGGCACCGTTGGCGCCGCCGCGCTTGTCGCTGCCGCGGAAGGTGACCGCCGACGACCAGGCGGTGCGGACCAGCGGGGCCACCGACAGGCCGGAGGCCAGGATCTCGCGCTTGAGCGCGGCGATGTCGTCGGCGTCGACCAGCTCGTGGTCGACCGCGGGCACGCGGTCCTGCCAGAGCAGCTCCTCCTGCGGCACCTGGGCGCCCAGGTAGCGCTGGATCGGGCCGAGGTCGCGGTGGGTCAGCTTGAACCACGCGCGGGCGAACGCGTCCGCGAACTCGTCCAGGTTCGCCGCGAACCGGCGGGAGATCGGCTCGTAGATCGGGTCGAAGCGCAGCGACAGGTCGGTGGTGAGCATTGTCGGCGGGCGGGTCAGCTCACCGGACTCCGGGTCCGGCACGGTGTTCGCACCAGCGCCGTCCTTGGGCTGCCACTGGTGCGCGCCAGCCGGGGACTTGGTCAGCTCCCACTCGAAGCCGAACAGGTTCTCGAAGAACGTGTTGTCCCACTTGGTCGGCGTCTGCGTCCAGGTGGTCTCCAGGCCGCTGGTGATCGCGTCCCGGCCCTTCCCGGAACCGAAGCTGTTCTGCCAGCCCAGGCCCTGCTCCTGCAGCGTCGCGCCCTCCGGCTCCGGGCCGACGTGCTCGTCGGCCGGGGCCGCGCCGTGCGCCTTGCCGAAGGTGTGGCCGCCCGCGATGAGCGCGACGGTCTCCTCGTCGTTCATCGCCATCCTGGCGAAGGTCTCGCGGATGTCGCGGGCCGCGGCCAGCGGGTCCGGGGTGCCGTTGGGGCCCTCCGGGTTGACGTAGATGAGTCCCATCTGGACGGCGGCCAGCGGGTTCTCCAGGTCGCGGTCGCCGGTGTAGCGCTCGTCGCCCAGCCAGGTGCGCTCCGGGCCCCAGAACACGTCCTGCTCCGGCTCCCACACGTCGGCGCGCCCGCCCGCGAAGCCGAACGTCCTGAGCCCCATGGTCTCCAGCGCGCGGTTGCCGGTGAAGACCATCAGGTCGGCCCAGGAGACCTTGCGGCCCCACTTCTGCTTCACCGGCCACAGCAGACGGCGGGCCTTGTCCAGGTTGCCGTTGTCCGGCCAGCTGTTGAGCGGGGCGAAGCGCTGCATGCCCGCGCCCGCGCCGCCGCGGCCGTCGTGCACGCGGTAGGTGCCCGCGCTGTGCCAGGCCATCCGGATCATCAGGCCGCCGTAGTGGCCGAAGTCGGCGGGCCACCAGTCCTGCGAGGTGGTGAGCACCGCGTCGACGTCGGCGGCCAGCTCGTCCAGGTCCACGGTCAGGAACTCGGCCGCGTAGTCGAAGTCGGCGTCCATCGGGTTGCTGGCCGCGGAGTGCTTGCGGAGGATGCCCAGGTTCAGCTGGTTGGGCCACCAGTCGCGGTTGCTGCCGCCCTCGGTCGGGTGGCTGAACCGCCCGGTGGACACCGGGCACCCGCCGGCGCCCTCCTCGTTCATGTCACCGACACGGGCGTTGTGGGGCTCGGACACGCGAATCCTTTCGGGACGGGAGATCTATCAGCTTGTTGCGGTGGAACATCCGGGACAGAGACCCCGGTAGACGACCTCGGCCTCGTCGATGACGAAACCGTGGTCGTCGGAGGCGGTCAGACAGGGGGCGAACCCGACGGAACAGTCGACATCGGCGATCGCGCCGCAGGACCGGCACACGACGTGGTGGTGGTTGTCCCCGACCCGCGCCTCGTAGCGCGCCACCGAGCCGGGCGGCTCGATGCGCCGTAACAGTCCGGCGGCGGTCAACGCCCGCAGCACGTCGTACACGGCCTGGTGGGACACCGCGCCGAGGGAACCACGCACGGCACCGATGATGGAATCCGTGTCGGCGTGCGGTTCCGCGTGCACGGCGGACAGCACGGCCAGCCGAGGGCCGGTCACGCGCAGTGACACCGCACGCAGCATCTGCCGGAAGTCGGAGTCCGTGGGCACGCGGGAAGTCTCGTCCATCTTCTGGAATCAGTCAAGTTAACGTTCGTCGACCGGCCGGATTCGGTACTCTCGGTCACTGGTCGTGTTCGTGGTGGTGTCCTGGGGAGGGGTTGTTGTGGCGGAACGGGTGATGGACGGGCGTAGTGAGCGCGGAGTGTGTTACCGGCTGCGTGGTGACGGACCGTTACTACTGTTGATCCCGGGTGGGGTCGGCTCGTCTGCTTCGTACGGTCCGTTGGCGGCCGCGCTCGCCGATGAGTACCGGGTGTTGACGTTCGATCGCCGGGGTCACTTCGGCAGTGCCGGGTCCACGGTGGCGGACCTGTCGATGTCCCGGCACGCTGCGGATGTCCGGGCGCTGCTCGACGAGGTCGGTGGGGGTCCCGCGCTGGTGTTCGGCAGTAGTGCGGGGGCGGTGATCGGGCTGGCGTTGGTGGCGGAGCATCCGGAGGTCGTGGCCGGGGTGGTGGCACATGAGCCGCCGGTGGTGGGGTTGCTGCCGGATGCCGCGCGGTGGTCGGGGTTCGCCGCGGAGATCGGGGAGCTGTATCGGGTGGAGGGGGTTGGGGCTGCTTATGCGAGGTTCGCGGGGACGATTGGGGGTGGGGGGCTTTCGGTGGAGTTGGAGCGGGAATGGGACGTGTTGTTTCGGTGTGAATGGGAACATATTATGGGATATGTTCCGGATATTGCGGCTTTGGCGCGGGCTGGGCGGGTGGTGATTCCTGCGGTGGGGGTGGATAGTGGGGACCAGTACTATGCGCGGGCTGCTGGGGTGCTTGCTGGGCGGTTGGGAGTGGGGTTGGCGGAGTTGCCTGGGGGGCATTTGGCGCCGCGTGAGTCTGCGGGTGAGTTTGTTGATGCGTTGCGGGGAGTGCTGGCTTTTGTGCGAGGGTGACGGGGTGCTCTGCCGGCCATTGTCGGTCGGCCTGCTTCCGGGTTGACGGAACGGACTTGACTGTCCTATTCGGACTTCGGGCCCAGGCCGTGGAGAAGGGTGTCGAGGACGAGAGTGGCCAGGGCGTCGGGGTCGTGCTCGGTGGTGGCGTGGGCGGCTTCGCCGAGGAGGGCGTAGTAGACCTGGCGGGTCCAGGTGAGGTCGGCGGTTGGGGCGAGGAGGCCGTGGTCCCGGGCGCGGCGCATGAGGTCCTCGCAGCGGTCCGCGATCCGGCGCTGGCCGTCGGCCATGGGGGAGGTCGGGTCCATGGATGAGGCCATCGCGAATGGCCAGGCGAGCTTCAGTCGTAGTACGCCCGCTGTGATCCGGTGCAGTGCGACCATCGGCGGCGCTGTCTCCGGTCGTCCCTCGTCGATCAGTGTGTCGAGTTGTCGGACGACGTCGGTGGCCATCGCGTCGAGCAATGCCTGGCGGGTGGCGAACCGGCGGTGCACGGTGGCTCGGGCCACCCCCGCCGCCTCGGCGATCTGTTCCATCGACGCCGCCGGGTCCCGGGCCAGCACCTGTTCGGCCGCCTCCAGGATCGCGCGGACGCTCCGCTCGGCGTCGGCCCGCAGCGGGCGCGGTCTGGTCACCCGGTCATCCTCCCTGCTGCCCGTTCGGACCTGCGAGTCAGGCGTGAAATGATACATAAGTGTTGCAGTTAGCTTGGCAATGGTGTCTACTCTGTATCAGATACTCGCCGAACTCAAGGAGAAGACATGCGACCCGTCGCACTGGTGACCGGGGCGTCCGCGGGCCTGGGCACCGAGTTCGCCGAACAACTCGCCCGTCGCGGCTACGACCTGGTCCTCCTCGCCCGCTCCGAGGACCGTCTCCGCCGCCTCGCCGCGCACCTGACCGGCAGTCACGGTGTCGAGTGCACCGTCCTCGCCGCCGACCTGGCCGATCCGGACACCCCCGCCCGCGTCGCCGACGACCTTGCTCGCCGGGGCATCGTCGTCCACACCCTGGTCAACAACGCGGGTTTCGGCTCGGTCGGTCGCTTCGAGGACATCGGCGCGGGCGTCGACCAGACCCAGGTGATGGTCAATGTGGCCGCGCTGGTCGGGCTGACCCGGGCATTGATCCCCGACATGCTCGCGGGCGGCGCGGGCGCCGTGATCAACGTCGCCTCGACCGCGGCCTTCCAGCCCTCGCCTTACTTCGCCACCTACAGCGCGGGCAAGACCTTCGTCCTCAACTTCAGCCTTGCTCTTCGGCAGGAATACCGCGGCCGCGGCGTGAAGGTGTTGTGCGTGTGCCCGGGGGCGACGAAGACGGAGTTCTTCGACGAGATCGGCACCAAGGCCGCCATCGGCCCGATGATGTCGGCGAGCACGGTCGTCGGCACCGCCCTCAAGGCCCTGGACCGCGACCGCGCCTATGTCACCCCGGGCCTGCGGAACTCCCTCAACGCCCACCTGCTCCCACGCCGCCCCCGCACCCTCGTCGCCGCCATCGCCAAGCTGGTGACCCGCTCAGCCGCCTAGTGGTGCGACCCAGAACGTCGACCATGTCTCGACCCGCCCACGACGTGCCTGACGGCACCGCCGAAACGACCAAGTACATCCAGTACGAGGCCGTTCCGGCGGCACCGCCAGCCACGCCGTGGACCCGCCGATACACGGCCGACGTTCTGGGTCGCACCACTAGGAGGCGACATCCTCGTAGGAGATCACCGTCTGCACGGAGCGCACGATCCCCGCCGGATCCCGCCCGATGCCTTCGAAGCACCTCGGCGCGCTCCGCGATGTAGGACACCGGGTTGTGCGGCGGCTCGCGTCCTGTATTTCCGGAATGTCGTCCGCTTCCTGCCAGACCCGGAGAATGTCGTCGTAGTCGACGTGCATCGGGGTCGCGGGTATTCGTCCGGTTTGACCCGCTGGCATCATCGACGGCGTGGCTGAATACCGGGAACCGAGTTTCGGCGTGGGTGCGGGTTTCGCCCGCTATCGCGGCCCGGCCTTCGACACCGCGGCGCACTGCCATGCCGCGTTCCAGATCGCCATCGCGCTCGACGGCGAGGTGGCCATGGTGGACGCGGACGGGGAGTGCCACCGTGGGGCGGCCCTGGTCGTGCCGCCGATGGCCCGGCACCGGATGCTCGCGGGCACGGACCTCGTCACGTTCTTCATCGAACCGCACAGCGCCTTCGCCGACCGCCTGCGCGGACTCTGCGGCGACGGTGTCACGGTCGTCGACGAGCTGCGCGACCTCGACGAGGCGGAGGTCCGTTCCGGTCTCCCGTCCCGTGCCATCGACCCGCGGCTGCTGGCCGCCATGGACGCGGTGACGACGCCGGGCTGGTCGATGCCCGAGGTCGCCGCCCGGGTCGGCCTGTCCCCGCAGCGGTTGCGTGCCCTGGCCCGTCGGCAGCTCGGCATGCCGCTGCCCCGGTGGCGGGTCTGGGTCCGTCTGCGTCGAACAGCCGAGGCCCTGGGTGCGGGGGACTCGCTGGCGGACGCGGCTGTCGCGGGCGGGTTCGCCGATCAGGCGCACCTGTCCCGTTGGATGCGGGAGATGATGGGACTGACGCCGACCGAGACGCTCCCGGCCCTTCGCGCCAGGCCGGGACGTGCGGGGTAGGGCTTGCCTGCGTGTCCCGGTCTGTTCCGTCGTGTTGCGGTTTCGCCCGGGACGGCCCCGGACACGCGGTCAGGGGCGGCGGCCGGTGTAGATGGAGATCGTGCCGGTGATCGTGGGAACGGCCGCCGCTTCCCGCACGTTCCGGAACCCGGCCTGGGAGATGAGACAGGGCAGCACACCCTCGGCGTTGGGCTGGGTGTGCTCGATGCCGTCGGCGAGTTGCACCAGCCGGAACCCGAGCCGCGCCAGCGTCGTGCGTTGCAGGCCGTAGTCGGCGATCACCAGGCGGCCACCGGGGCGCAGGGCCGCGAACATCGACGCCAGCATGGCGCGTTTCATCGACATCGGGCACTGGTGCAACACCAGACTGGACACCACGACACTCGCCGCGCCCGCGCCGACCGCGTCCTGGACCGCGTCGCCCATGCCGACCCGCCACTGCACCGCCACCCCTGCGGCCGCGGCCTTGCGCCGAGCCACCGCCAGTACGTCGTGGTCCGGGTCCAGGCCGATGATCCGGGCCTCCGGTCGGGCGCGGCCCAGCAGCACGGCCAGCGAGCCGGTGCCGCAGCCGACGTCCACGATCACGTCGTCCGGGTGCGGCGCCACGTGCCGGACCACCAGCCCGCGCCACAGCCGCTCGCGGGTCAGCGTGATCACGGTGTCGTAGTGGCGCACCGGGGCGAGGCGGCCCAGCGCGGGGGTGAACGTTCTCTCGGTCATGCCGCCCAGCCTCGACGACCGCCACGCCCGCCGTCTTGAACGAACCGCTCGCCTACCGGCCCCGGTCCGCCCCGGCTCGTAGGCTGTCCGGATGCCGGGCAGTCGAAGGGTGCGGGCGGCGCGCAAGCGCAAGCGCCGCATGGAACGCGTCGAACACGACCTCACCGACCCGCAGTGGACCGCCCTCCAATCCGCCTGGGGCGGCTGCGCGTACTGCGGCGCCACCGACCAGCCCCTGCAACGCGACTGCGTCCTCGCCATCTCCCGCGGCGGCCGGTACACCATCGACAACGTGGTGCCCGCCTGCCGGTCGTGCAACACGAGCAAGTGCAACATCGAGGTCACCTCCTGGCTGCGCCGCAAACGCCTGGATGAGCGCGCGTTCCTGACCCGACACCTGGAGATCAGGGCAACCCTGGAGCAGGACCCGACCTGACTCCCCAGCCGCGCGGATCATGACCCGAGGCCGAGCGCAGGCAATCCGTCCGCGTCGCTCGGTGCACCGGTGCTGGTCACAAATCATCACCGCGGTGGCCGAATCCGGCTCCTATCCCCGATGATCGCGGGTGGCATGGGGGAGGGAGACAAGTGTTCGCGAGATTCGTACCGCCCGCGGGTCCGGCCCGGGGGTTGGCGCTGGCGCAGCTGACCAACTCGATCGGGGACGGCGCCTACTACGTGTGTTCGACCCTGTACTTCACCCGGGTCGTGGGGCTGTCCCCGACGCAGGTGGGGCTCGGGCTGACCCTGGGCTGGGCGCTGGGCACGCTGGCGGGTGTCCCGTTCGGGCACCTCGCGGACCGACGCGGGCCGCGGGGAGTGGCGGTGGTGCTGGCCGTGGCCACGGCACTGGCGGTCGCGGCGTTCGGGTCGGCTCGGTCGTTCCCGGCGTTCCTGATCGCGGCCTGTGCGTACACAATCTGCCAGTGCGGTCTGGTGGCCGCGCGGCAGGCGTTGTTGGCCGGGGTCGTGGACGCGGCCGGGCGCACCACCGCTCGTGCGTACCTTCAGTCCACGGCCAATGCGGGGATCGCGATCGGTGCTGCGGTCGGTGGTGTCGCACTGCAATTCGACACGGAAGCCGCGTATTTGTCCGCGTTCGGCCTCGATGCATTGACCTTCCTCGGCGCGGCCCTGGTGTTGCGTCGCCTGCCGTCGGTGCCGGGCGTGCCGAGGGTTCGGGACGGGGAGCCCGCGCTGGGGGTGTTGCGTGACCGGCCGTACGCGGTGATCACGGTGCTCAACGCGGTGATGATGCTGTACATGCCGCTGCTCAGCGTGGTGCTGCCGCTGTGGGTGGTCGAGCACACCACCGCGCCGCGGTGGATGGTGGCCGGATTGATGGTGATCAACACGGTGGCGGTGGTGTTGTTCCAGGTCGCGGTGGCACATCGAGTCACCGACCTGGACAGTGCGGTACGGCTCGTGCGGGTGGCGGGAGTCTTGTTGCTGGTGGCCTGCGGTGTGTTCGCGCTGTCCGGTGGGCACCTCGCCGCCTGGGTGGCGGTGGCGGTTCTGGCGGCGGGCGCGTTGTTGCAGACCGGTGGGGAGATGATGCTCGCTTCCGGTTTCTGGGAGATCAGTTTCGGTCTCGCGCCGGATGGGCGGCATGGGCAGTATCAGGGGTTCTTCGGTAGTGGGATCGCGGTTGCCCGGACGGTCGGGCCGTTGTTGCTGACGGCGTTGGTGATCGGGGGTGGGGCTGTGGGGTGGTTGGTGCTTGGGGGGTTGTTCGTGCTCGCGGGGGTTGCCACTGGTCCTGCGGTGGGCTGGGCCCGACGGGGGCGGAGTGCTGTGGGGTGAGTGGTCCGGCTCCGGGATCTCGCTCTGGACGCTTCTTGCTTGGGTGGCTCGATGGGGTGCGGAGGTGACGTCAGTCGGCGTCGTTGGTGCGTAGGTTGCTGGCCAGTTCCAGCCGCTTGACCTTGGTGGTGGCGGTATGCGGCAGATCGGACAGTCGCTTGTGGACCGGCGGGCTCATGGTCGGCAGGCCCGCCGTCGCGGCCGTCCAGGCTGCCGGGTCCAGTGGCTGGTCGTCCCTGGTGGACACGACCGGGACGGCCCGGCCGTCCGGGCCGGGGATGATCACGACCTCGACCAGGGCGTCCAACCGGGCCAGCAGTTGGTCCTCGGCGGCCAGGGTGCTGCCGAAGCCGGGGATCTCGTCGATCTCGCGGTCGAGCATGTGCAGGCAGCCCCAGCGGGTGCGGTAGCCGAGGTCGCCCATCCGCCACCAGGTGCCGCGGGTCTGCTCGGTGTAGCGGTCCGGCTCGCCCAGGAAGGTGATGGCGCGGCCGTCGCTGCGGGCCTCGACCAGGCCGGGGGAGGTCCTCGTCGGGCGCTTGCCGTCCCGGCTGACGACGCGGATGCCGGTCATCCCGGGGAAACCCCAGCCGACGCAGCGGCCGTCGGCCTCCGCGCTGCGGAAGCGGGTGTAGGTGCGGACGACCACCGGGCCGGTCTCGCTCTGCCCGTACAGCTGGCCGAACAGCGGGACGCGCCTGCGGGACGCGCGGGTGAGCCGGTGGATGGTGCGCGGGTGGATCGCGTCGAAGGTGCTGCTGAACAGCTGCACGGTGGCGAGCGGCTCGCGCGGGTCGTCGGCGAGCTCCTCCCAGCGCATGAACGAGTTCGGGTGCGCCTCCAGGATGCCCGGTCGGACCGCGGCGAAGATGCCCGCCACGTGGTCCGGCGCGTCGTCCACCAGCACCACCAGCGGGAAGCCGCGGTAGAGGGAGATCGCGGTGGCGCTGATGATCCGGGAGTGCACGAACGACACGTGCATCGCGATCGGTTCGCGGGTCCGCTTGAACGCCATGGCGACCGCCTGCGGCCGGTAGCGGGACTGGAGGCTGGCCCCGGTGTGCACGGCCATCTTCGGGATGCCCGTGGTGCCGGAGGTGTGCGTCACCAGCGTCGGGTGGTCCGGCGGCATGATCACCGGACGGACCCGCTCGGTGCCCGCGAAGTCCGCCAGCCGCTTGGCCTTCGCGTGCTCGCCCGAGGTGAGCAGCACGGACGAGGTGATGTCGAAGACCGACCCGGGCAACTCGTCGTCCAGTTTGGACTGGTCGGTCACCAGGTGTGGACGCTGCGCCCGGGGGAGCATCACGGACACCGTGTGTCCGTCCAGTTTGGCCGACAGCAGCACCGGTACCGCGCCGATCCGCGCGGCGGCGAAGGCGAGCAGGGTGATGTCGAAACCGTCCGATTTGTACACAACCACGTGCTCGCCCGGCCGCACACCCGCCGCCCACAGCCGGGACGCGGTGTCGTCGACCACGTCGGCCAGCTCCGCCACGGTGAACCGGCGGCCGGGGGCGAGGTCAAGGTCGTGGTCGAGGATCACCACGTTCGCCGGGTACCGTCGGGCCGCCCGCTCGAACACGGTGCCGAGCCGGATGCCGCGGTTGAGGATCCGTTGCAGGATCACGGTTCACCGCCGCTCTCCAGCACGGCCTTGATCCGCTCGACGGTCGCGGCCATGTCCTCGGCCAGCTTCGCGCCCCACTCGGCGAAGAACCGCCGCCGCTGCTCGTCGTCCATCTCGGCGGTGATACCGACGATGCCCTCGGTGGCCCGGCCCATCCGGAACCGGTGCGCGAGCAGACAGCCCTCGTCCCGCGGTTCGAGGTGGAACGACCAGGTGCTCTCCTGGCGGTGTCCCGCCCCGTTCCGCATCGCCCAGCCGAACTCCCGGCCGGGCGTCGCGGCGACGACCTCGGCGTGCGTCTGCCAGTGGCCGCGCGCGACCGGCGCCCAGGCCACCACGTCCTCGGCCCGCACGTTGTCGCCGCGGAACACCGCGCCGACCGTGCCCGGCGTCCCGGCGACCCAGGCCCCGCCGGTGCATTCCGCACTCCACTCACCGCTGCGGGTGAGATCGCTGACCACCGCGTAGGCGATCTCGGGCGAGGTGCGGACGAGCGCGCTCCGCTCGATCTCGAACAGCGGCGGTGTTCCGGTTTTCGCTGTGGTCACGGGGAAAGTCTGCGGATTCCCGACGAACAGGGTCAACCGGCCCCGACCCGGTCCGTCAGGTCGTCCGTCAAGTCGGCATCCGCAGGACGACCCGGCGCCCCTTGGTCTCCCCGCTCGCCACCGCCCGGTGGGCGCGTTCCGCCTCACCGAGCGGGAGTTCCAGGATGTCCCGCGGCCGCAGCACGCCCGTCGCCACCCGTCGACCGATCTCCGCCGCAGCCTCGGCCAGTTCCGCCGCGGTGGCGTGCGAGATGACGAAGCCGTGGATGGCGGCGTTGTTCGTGTACAGCGGGCCGACCGGGAGCACCGGCCGGGTCGCCATCCCGGCCAGCAGCACGATCCGGCCGCCGCGGGCGAGCAGTCCGACCGCGGTGTCCAGGTCGTTGACCCCGGCCGGGTCGATGTAGAGGTCCACCCCGTCGGGGCAGGCCGCGCCCAGTCGCCGCGCCCGCGCCGGGTCCGCGCGGTCGACGACCTCGGCCGCGCCGATACCCCGGCAGTACGCGGCATCCGCCGCACCGGCGACGGCCACGACCCGGGCGCCCGCCGCCGCGGCCAGCGCGACGATGGCGCCGCCGACGTTGCCCGCGGCGCCGATCACGACCACCGTCTCGCCCGCGCGTAATCGCCCGTGCGTGAACAGCCCGAGGTACGCGGTGGCCGCCGGGTGCGCCACGGCGACGACGTCGTCCGCCGACACCCCGTCCGGCAGCCGGTACAGCCGGTCGGCGGGCACGGCGACCCCGCTCGCGGCCGCGCCCTGCCTCCCGTCGTGTCCCATGCTGTTGCACCACACCCGCTCGCCCGTGGCGAACCCGGCGGCCGGTTCCACCACCGTCCCGACGAGGTCCCGGCCGAGCACGAACGGGAACGTCATCGGGGTGCGGAAGGCGCCCGACCGGATGAAGGTGTCGACGTGGTTGACCGTCGTCGCCTCGACCCGGACCAGCACCTCGCCGTCCGCGGGACGCGGTTGCGGGAGCGTCCCGTACCGGATCGCGTCCGGTCCGCCCAGCGCGTCGACGTAGGCGGCGTGCACGTACCCGCTCACGCCGCGCTCTCGGCACCGCGCGCGGCCGCCGCGGCGGTGGCCAGCAGGAAGATCAGCGCCACCACGGCGATCGCGGCGCCGATCACACACACCACGGTGATCCCGGCGGGCAGGGTCGCGCCGCCGATGAGCGTGCCAAGGCCGATGCCGAGGTAGATGCCGGACGAGTTCAGCGACACCACCAGCGGCGCCTCGCCCGGCGCGGCGGCGATCAGCCGGTGCTGCTGCGGCGGCGTCTGACACCAGCTGCTCGCGCCCCAGACCGCCATCAGCAGGCCCACCAGCGGCAACGTCACCGCGTGCGCGCCCGCCAGCCAGCCAAGCGCGCCCAGCGCGACGGCCATGCACACGTAGCCCGCCGACAGCACCCGCAGCGCGCCCCAGCGGTCCGTGGCGAGCCCGGCGACCAGGTTGCCGAACACCGCGCCGACGCCGTAGAGCAGCAGCATCCAGGCGATCCCGGCGGTGACGCCGACCGCGTGCAGGGTGGGCACGGTGTAGGCGTAGGCGGTGTAGCAGGCGGTCATGCCGAGCACGGTCACCGGCAGCACGGCCAGCACGCCCGGCCTGCCAAGCACGGCCAGCCGGGTGCGCAGCGGCACCTTCGTCGCGCCGGGCAGCTCCGGCATGATCGCCCGCACGCCGACGCCGGACAGCACGCACAGCAGCGCAACCGCGCCCAGCGCCGAGCGCCAGTCCAGCACCTGGCTGACCACGGTGCCCAGTGGGATGCCCACCGCGGTCGCCACGGTCAGTCCGCCGACCACGACGGCGAGCGCGCGGGCGCGCAGCTCCGGGCGTACCAGCGCGGCGCCGACCGCGCCCGCGTTGGGGGTGTACATGGCCGCGCCCGCGGCGGCGGCGATCCGGGCGGCGGTGAGTACCGCGAAGTTCGGCGCCACCGCGGCGAGCACGTTGCCGATGGTGAGCACGGCCAGGCCGACCAGCAGCAGCCGCCTGCGCGGCAGCCGCGCGGTCACGGTGGCGAGGATGGGGGAGAGGATGGCGTAGGCGGCGGCGAACACGGTCACCGACTGGCCCGCGGTCGACTCGGAGATGTGCAGCGAGCCCGCCATCTGCGGCAGGAAGCCCGCGACGACGAACGCGTCGGTGCCGACGGCGAAGGTGCCGAGGGCGAGGATCAGGGTGGCGGTCAGGCCGCGGGACTGGGCGTCCGGAGCGTCGGCGCGCGTCGGCGCCGCTCCCGCGGTGGGGGTGCTGGACATGGTGGTCCTCCGTGCCGGGGCCGTCCCGGCGTGACAGGTCGGGCCCCGGACCGGGTGGGACGGTACGGGACCTGGAACGGTGTGTGATCTGGAACCGGTCCGGAACCTGCCCGCGCCCGGGAGGTGTGGAACCGGGACGGGCGTGGAACCGGAACGTGGTGGGAGCCGGACGGTGGTGGGCCCGGCAGGCGTGCGGTTCGGGGGCGTGGGTGGGCCGGGATCAGGTGGAGAGGCGCTGGTAGGCGCGTCGGGTCCGGTCGGCCGTGACCTTGGGGGTGGTCGCGATCAGGTCGGCCAGCGTGCGGGCGGCGAGTTCGCGCCGCCAGGCCAGCTCCGCCTTGCGCATCACGGTGGCGATACCGCACGGCCTGCGCAGCTCCGGCGCGTCGGGCGCGGCGGCCGCGACCCCCTGCGCGCGGACCTCGGTGCACCGGAAGGCGTCGGTGCGCCCGTCGATGGCCGAGACGACGTCCATGAACGTGATCTCCCGCGCGGGCCGGGACAGCCGGAACCCGCCGCGGGCGCCGGGCACGGCGACCAGTACGTCGCCGTCGACCAGCGCCCGCAGGTGCTTGGCCAGGTACGGCTTTGGCAGGCCGTACAGGGTGGCGAGCTTCGAGGTGGACACGGGGTTGCCGTCGTCCGCCCAAGCGATGGCGAGGCAGCAGTGCAGGCCCCACTCGACACCTTCGGATAGCCGCATAACATGGATGGTATCCGTCCACGTTCCATCGTGCCCGGGGAGGGGGTGGAAGTTCGTCCGGACGGCGGCCCGAGACCGGGCGCGGAAGGTCCGGATGCTATCACTTCGATTTCTCAATGGCTACCTTCGGTGTCCAGGATCGACCGTTGTGGCGGAGGTATGCCGTCGTTCGGGCGAAGCCGTGGTGGTGCGCGGTCGCGGGTGCCTGGTAATTCACCAAAGCCAGCGGATTTGCGCCGAAATCCGCCGGGTGCGGAGTTGGCAGCGCTCCATTCGGGCGGAGGCGCGCATTTCTGTCCGGCACGCACGGGCGGCCGCGCCCGCATGGCGGGATCGCGTAGGCCGGGCAACCGGCCGGATATCGACTCCGCCCTGCTGGGGCGAGGTCCCGGCGGCGACGGCGTTTCGCCCGACTTGTTCGACAATGCAGAATTGATGTGAATTCTCGTCACAATGTTATGTCACGGACCGCGATTAAGCGGTTCACCCGATTGGCGCTATGATCCACATGGGTGGCTGTTAATGTCGATCGGCGGTACCGGAGGAATTCTGCAGCGAGGGGGCTGGGGTTCATGCACACCTGGAGCCGGTGCGTCATCGGCGGCGATCTTTCCGAAAGTGACAATCTCGATGATTCCCTGGAGTACTTCTACGACTCGGTGTTCGCGTCACTGTCCAGGCGGGACCAGCGAGCCACCGCACGCATGTACCTGCAGGGGCTCTTACGCACCGAAGGGCGCAAGTCGGCGCGGAACATCGCCGCGTCGTTCGACGGGTCCGCGGCCGTCGAGCAGAAGCTGCAGCACTTCGTCAGCAGCTCCACTTGGGACTGGCGGACCATGCGCCGGGCGCTCGCGGGCGAGGTCGGCAGGCGGACCGCGCCGTACGCGTTCGTGGCCAGGTCGATGTCGATCCCGCGGCGCGGCACCCGGTCCGGGGCGTGGCACCTGGTCGGCGACGGCGGCAGCCAGCGCGCCATCGGGGTGTGGGCGGTCAGCGAGTCCGGGTCGGCGCCGGTGAACTGGCAGTTCCGGCTCGCCGCGCACCGGCACCGCAGGCCGCGCGACGGCGCGCCCGCGGCACCCGGCCAGACCCGCGGCACGGTGGACACCTACCTGGCCGCGGACACCTGGGACGCGCCGTGCCCGCCGTTGGTGTTCGACGGCGCGGAACCCAACGCGACCGCCGCACTCGGCCCGCTCGGCGACCGGCCCTGGCTGGCCCGGATCCAGGACTCGGTGCAGCTCTACGCCACCGACCACCGGGTGGGCAGCCGCCGCGGCGACCTGCTGTCCGCGCGGGAGATCGTGGACATCCTGCGCCGCACCGCGCAGATCCGGGTCGGCGCGCCCGCCGACCGGGCCCGGTCCGGCGGTGGGCACAGCGTCACCGCGGTCGTCGCCGTGCGCGCGCCCTCGGCCGAGACCGGCGCGCTGGCCCTGTTCGGGGAGCAGCAGCTGGGCAGGCCGTCGGTGACCCGGCTGTGGCTGACCAACATGCTCGGTGCGAGTGTGGACGACCTGCTGCGGCTCACCCGCGCGCCCGCCGCGGTGACCGACGACTTCGGACTGATCGGCGACCGCGTCGGCCTGCTGGACTACCTGGGCCGGTCCGCGGGCGGCTGGCACCGGCACGTGACGCTGGCGTCCGTCGCGTATACGGCGGTGACGCTGTTCGGTGCCGCCCGAACCGGTCTCGCGGGCCGCGCGGTCCGGGTCCCGGGTCCCCGGGACGTATTTGACGGATCGAACCGCTGACCTGACGGAGCGGCGGCCCGGCGGTGGCCCCGGATGCCGGGGTTCCGGTGGGATCGGTGACATGACGGCGCCAGCGCACCGGATCGGGTTGCTTCCGGCAGACCAGCAACCACAGTGGCCGGACCGAGGCCAGGTGGAACTCGCGCGTGCCGCCCTGATGGCGCGGCAAGCCCTGGTGTCCGAAGTGGACGTGCTGGCGCTGCGCGCGCGGCTCGCGGCGGTTGCGGCGGGCGACGCGCTCGTCGTGCAGGCGGGCGACTGTGCGGAGGATCCCGCCGAGTGCGCCCCAGACGACGTGTCGCGAAAGGCCGGGATGCTGGACGTCCTCGGTGGCGTGCTGCGGATGGCGACCGGGCTCCCGGTGCTGCGGGTGGGTCGGATCGCAGGCCAGTACGCCAAACCGCGTTCCTCGGCCGTGGAACCGGTCGACGGTCGTGAGCTGCCGGTCTACCGGGGGCACCTGGTCAACGACCCGCGCCCGGAGGAGTCCGCCCGGGTCCCGGATCCGTCCCGGTTGTTGCACTGCCACCGCTCGGCGTCCCGGATCGTCGCCGAGCTGGGCTGGACCGGCACGCACCCCGGGCACGTCCCGCAGAGCCAGGTGTGGACCAGCCACGAGGCCCTGCTGCTGGACTACGAGGTCCCGCAGCTGCGCCGGGTCACCGACGGCTGGCTGCTCGGCTCGACCCACTGGCCGTGGTTGGGCGCCCGCACCCGCAAGCTGGACGGCGCGCACGTGGCCCTGCTCGCCCAGGTGGTCAACCCGGTGTCGTGCAAGGTCGGCCCGGACCTCACCGCCGGGGCCCTGGTCGAGCTGTGCGACCGGCTCGACCCGTCGCGCGAACCCGGCAGACTCACCCTGATCTCCCGTCTGGGCGCGGACCTGGTCCGCGACCGCCTGCCCGGCCTGGTCGCGGCCGTGCACGCGGCGGGCCACCCGGTGATCTGGCTGTGCGACCCCATGCACGGGAACACGTTCACCGGCCCGGACGGCCGCAAACGCCGCCTGGTCGACCGCGTCGTGCACGAGGTCCGCGGCTTCCGCGCGGCGGTGGCCGAGGTCGGCGGCGTCGCGGGCGGTCTACACCTGGAGACCACCCCGGACCCGGTCCGCGAATGTCTGTCCCGTGTGGACGACCCGGGTGATCCATACACCAGCCTCTGCGACCCGCGGCTGAACCTCGACCAGGCCATGACCGTGGTATCCGCCTGGCGCGCGTGACCACGCGCGTTCCGGGAGCACGACGGTACCGACCTGGCGCGCCGGACGGCCGCGCGGGACTTGAGGAGGAGACGATGGAACACGGGATCGCGATCGTGACCGGTGCGGCGGGCGGGATCGGTGCGGTGATCGCCCGCGCGCTCGGCGAGTGCGGGGTGCTGCCCGCGGTGGTCGACCGGGACGCGGAGCGGCTCGACGCGGTGGTGGGGGAGCTGGCCAGGGACGGGATCAAGGCGCGGGCGTTCCCCTGCGACGTCGGCGCGGCGGACGCGGTCGAGGCGCTGGTCGCGGCCGTGGAGGAGGAACTGGGACCGGTGCGGTACCTGGTCAACGCGGCGGGTGTGCTGCGGCTGGGGCCGATCGTGGAGCTGACCGCGGCGGACTGGGTGAGCACGTTCGCGGTGAACGCGGCGGGTGTGTTCCTGGTGTCCCAGGCCGTCGCCCGGCGAATGGTCGCCCGTCGGGCAGGCGCGATCGTCACCGTCGCCTCCAACGCCGCCGACGTGCCCAGGGTGGGCATGGGTGCCTACGGTGCGTCCAAGGCCGCCGCCACCATGTTCACCAAGACACTCGGGCTGGAGCTGGCGGCGGCCGGGATCCGGTGCAACGTCGTCGCGCCCGGTTCCACCGACAGTCCCATGTTGCGCGGGATGTGGAACGGTCCCGGCGGCCGCGCCGCGACCATCGACGGCGACCAGGCCGCGTACCGGGTGGGCATCCCGTTGCGCCGGATCGCCGAGCCGCGCGATGTCGCCGACGCGGTGCTGTTCCTGCTCGGCGACGCCGCCGCGCACATCACCATGCACGAGCTCGTCGTGGACGGCGGCGCCGCCCTCGGCGCCTGACCAGGAACCTAGGAGACCACCCATGAGCCCATCGGCGGGCATCCCGGCCATCGAGGCCTACGACATGCCGACCGCTGGCGAGCTGCCGCCGAACACCGCCCGGTGGACGGTGGCGGCCGACCGCGCGGTGCTGCTGGTGCACGACATGCAGCGCTACTTCCTGCGCCCGTTCCCCGAGCCGCTGCGCGCCCAGCTGACCGGCAACGCACAGCAGCTGCGCGAGGCGTGCCGGGCCCAGGGCGTCCCGGTCGCCTACACCGTCCAACCGGGACGGATGACCGACGGGCAGCGCGGGCTGCTCAAGGACTTCTGGGGTCCGGGCATGCGCACCGAAGCGGCGGACCGGGAGGTGGCGGGCGCGCTGGCCCCGGCGGCGGACGACTGGCTGTTCACCAAGTGGCGCTACAGCGCGTTCTTCGACTCCGACCTGCTCGACCGCATGCGCGCCGCAGGCCGCGACCAGCTCGTGCTCTGCGGCGTCTACGCGCACGTCGGCGTGCTGGCCACCGCGGTCGAGGCGTTCTCGCACGACATCCAGGTGTTCTTCGTCGCCGACGCGGTGGCCGACTTCACCGCCGCGCACCACCGGATGGCGCTGGACTACGCGGCGTCCCGGTGCGCGGTGGTGACCACGGCGAAGGAGGTGTTCCGGTGACCCGTGTGGACGGTCATGAGCTGCTGGCCGCGGTACTCGGCGCCGACCCGCCGCCGTTCGCCCTGATCCACCGGTCGGGCGGGATCGACGTCGTCGTCGGCGAGACGTCCACCCCGGAGTCCCTGTCGGACATTCCCGTCCCGGATCGTCCCACTCCGGGCCACCACACGCTGGTCGTCGTCCCGTTCCGGCAGCTTGCCGAGCGTGGCTTCGCCTGTGTCGACGACGGGGCGCCGCTGATCGCGATGGCGGTGACCGGGCAGGCCGTGCTGCCGGTCGACGAGGTGCTCGGCAGGCTCCCGGACGGCCCCGTCGACCTGCGCGACGGCCGTTTCGACCTGGCCGACGACGAGTACGCGGACCTCGTGCGGCGGGTCGTGGCCGACGAGATCGGCGCGGGCAACGGCGCGAACTTCGTACTCAAGCGCACCTTCGAGGCGTCCATCCCGGACTATACGCCCGCCGACGCGTTGAGCGTGTTCCGCCGCCTGGTGCTCGGCGAGTCCGGCAGTCACTGGACGTTCGTCGTGCACACCGGAACGCACACGTTCGTCGGCGCGTCGCCGGAGCGGCACGTCAGCCTGGACGCCGGGGTCGCGGTCATGAACCCGATCAGCGGCACCTACCGCTTCCCGGCAGGCGGGCCGACGCTGGACGGGGTGCTGGAGTTCCTGCGCGACGGCAAGGAGACCGACGAGCTGTACATGGTGCTCGACGAGGAACTCAAGATGATGGCGGGCATCTGCCCGGACGGCGGCCGCGTGGTCGGCCCCCGGCTGCGGGAGATGGCGCGGCTCGCGCACACCGAGTACTTCATCGAGGGTGGGACGAACCGGGACCCGCGGGACATCCTGCGCGACACGCTGTTCGCGCCGACGGTCACCGGCAGCCCGATCGAAAGCGCCTGCCGCGTCATCCGCGACCACGAACCCGACGGTCGCGGCTACTACAGCGGCGTCATCGCGTTGCTCGGGCACGACGACCGAGGACGGGACCGGATGGACTCGGCCATCCTGATCCGCACGGCGGAGATCTCCCCGGCCGGGCGGCTGAGCATCGGTGTCGGCGCCACGCTGGTCCGGCATTCCGACCCGGCGACGGAGGCGGCCGAGACGGTGGCGAAGCTGTCGGGCCTGCGGGCCGCGTTCGCCGGTGTTCGGATGGCGGACCGGCCGGAGGTCCGGACGGCGTTGTCGGAACGCAACACCCATCTCGCACGGTTCTGGTTGTCCGACGCTCCGACCACATCGGCCACGTCGGCCGGTCGAACCGTTCTCGTCGTGGACGCGGAGGACACTTTCACCGCGATGCTCGCCCGGCAGCTGCGTTCACTCGGCTGCGTCGTGACTGTTCGTCCGGCCGTCGATCCTGGCGTGTTCGCCGATTACGATCTCGTGTTGTTCGGCCCGGGGCCGGGTGACCCGCTGGACCGATCCGAGCCGCGAATCCTCGCTTTGCGGAACGGTGTGCGCACGATGTTGGACGCGGGCAGGCCATTCATCGCGGTGTGTCTGAGCCATCAGATTCTGGCAAGCGAGCTCGGATTCCGTGTGGAGCGTCGAGAGGAGCCCAACCAGGGGTTGCAAAAGGAGATCACGCTGTTCGAGCGCGGCGCCAGGGTCGGTTTCTACAACACGTTCGCCGTCAGGTCCACCGAGGACAGGGTGGACTGCGTGCCGTTCGGGAAGGTCGAGGTCAGCCGGGATGTCTCGACCGGCGAGGTGCACGCGTTGCGCGGTCGCGGGTTCGCCTCCGTGCAGTTCCACCCGGAGTCGGTGCTCACCGTCGACGGTCCCGGTCTGCTTTCGGACCTGATCTCCCATTCGGTCTCGGTGGCGGCTTTGGCCCGGTGATTCCGCGCGGTTGCGGAATTCGCCTGGTCGCGGGTTTCGGCCGCGAATCAGGTTCGGTGCTACACCGAAAGCGTGAGCCGCGATCCCGGTGCCGGGAGGGTGATGCATGGGCGCGCGGCGGGAAGTCCACAACACGGTCTCGGGGTCGCACGCCGAGAACATCATCCAGGCAGGCGTGGTCAAGGGCGGCCTGTTCCGGCGCGTCTACCGCGTCAGCGTGGACATGCCGCGCCCGGTGCGGATCACATTTGTCGTATTCCTGGTGATGGTCCTACTCGGCGCGTCCACCTTCGCCGTCGTGACCTGGGTTTTGCCGCAATTCGCCCCCACCTACAAAACCGAGTTCCTCGTCGACCTGTCCGCAGGCGACGTCCCGGACGATTTCGGGGCGAGCGCCGACTCCCTGCGAAAGGCCCTCGGGAACTCCGGCGACGACGACGCCCTCGCCCTGCGCGGCTTCGGCGGCGACTGCGGCTCGGACGCCAATACCAACCAACTCGTCGGCTTCGGCACCGGCAACCGCACGGAGGTCGCCGACGCGGTCCACGGCGCGCACACGACCGGCGCGGCGACGTTGTTGCGCGGGATAGTCGAGGCCACGCAGGACTTCTCCGGCCCGTTCACGCAGCGAGCCAAGCAGGTCAACCGCATTATCGTCGTGACCAGGCACGGGATCGACGCCTGCGACGACGACGCGGACTTCGTGGAGAAGGAGATCCGGGACCGCGTCGCCGCGAGCGGCCTGTCCCTGGAGTTCCGTTTCGTCGGCTACCGCGTCCCACACGACCAGAACGACGTACTCGCCCGCCTGGCCTCCGGCGCGGGCGCCCCGCCCCCGGTCCTCGCCGACAACCAGGACCAACTGCGCGGCGCCCTCGACTGGTTCACCAACGTCGAACCCGTCCTGCGGTCCGCGACCCAGGTGGTCGACGCGTTCAACCCGACGGTCGCCAAGGTCGACCAAGCCGTCCAGGCGATCATCGACGGCCGCCTCGACGTGGCCGCGCGGACGCTGGACGAGGTCAAACCCACCACCGCGGACGCCGAGTTCGAGAACCTGCGCACCCGCGCCCGCACCCCGGACGCCGTCGCATTGCACACCAAGGCCCTGTCCCTGCGCGACCGCCAACGCGACGTGTTGGACTCGGCGTCCCGGTTGCTGGACACCGCCCGTTCCGGATCCCCGCTGGGACAGCGCCTGACCGGGTATCAACAGGCGGCCGACAACTACAACGCGAACGTCGACGACATCAACCGCATGCTGGCCCAGTTGCGCGCCCAGGCCCCGGGAGGCGGCCGGTGAATCGGCTCGTACTCATCCTGGTCACGGTCTTCGTGGTCTTCGCCAGCGCGACGACGTTCGTGCTGCTCGCCGTGATCCCCGACTACCGCACCACCGTCCTGGTCGACACCTCCACCCAGACCACCGACTTCCCCGGCGTCCTGGCCGCCGTCACCGCAACCGCCCACAACATAGGCACGGACGACTCTCTCTCGTTGCGCCGCTTCGGGGGCGAGTGCGGGTCTCCGGACAACACCGCCGAGCTGACCGACGATCCTTCCGCCGTCGGTTCCGCCTTGCGGGGTGTGCGCCCGTCCGGTCGTCCCACTCTGTTGAGCGGGATCCTCGCGGCGATCGACGACTTCGATGGCGTTCTGCCGTTCCATGGGACGAAACGGAACAGGATCGTCATCATCTCCAGCACAGGACTGGATGCTTGTTCCGGCGACCCGGCGGCGGTGTCCCGAACCATCCAGGAACATGTCCGTTCCGCAGGCCTCGCCTTGGAACTGCGGGTCATCGGGCATCGCGTTCCACCTGACCAACGGGACGCGCTGAAACAGGTGGCGGGAGATCAGCCGGTCGCCTTCACCGAGTCCGCGGCCGACTTGAGCGCCGAGTTGGACACGCTCGTGATCCCGAGGTCGCCGGAAGCCGCGAAGATCAGCGTGACCGCGCCGCCCCCGGCGGAACCGGTGTTCGCGTTCGGCTCGTCGACCGGGATGGGGATCGTGCGGGGCGAGAAGGTGGTCAAGCAGGTCACACGCAAGGAGTCCGAGTCCCAAGCCTGGTTCCGGCCTGCCTTCACCTCCGACGGCCGGTACGTGTTCACCACGGTCGCGGAGGGTGTGCTCGTCATCGAGGTGTCGAGCGGCGCGGAACGCACGGTGCCCTGTGACCAATGCCAGACGGCCGTCCCGGCCGGGGAGAGCCTGATCGTCTGGCTCGATTCCGGCGACCGCATGGTGGTGCTGGACGCGAGCAAACCGGACGCGTCACCTCGGTCCGTGGCCGTTCCGTTCCCACCGAGGCAGTTCCCCACGGAGCTGGGCGGAGGACACGTGGAACCGATCGGTGGCCGCGCAGGCCACGTCGTCATCGCCTGGGGCGACGGGACGTCGGCCTACGGGGGGCCGGAGACCATCTACGACGTCGACCTCGACGGCTCCCGCCACGACCTGGGCAACACGACCGACGAAGCGAACGTGGCCGTCGGGATCGCGGCGATCGCACCGGATGGGAAGCTCATCGCCATACCGGCCACGGAGCACGCAGGTGCCTGCGAGTCGGTGACCGCGGTGGCCCTGATCGATCCCCCCACACAGGAGCATCGCAGGCTGGCCGTCGTCGATCCCAAGCACCCGCAGGCAGACGTCAATGGCTCCAGCGTCCGTGACCTGTGGTTCGACCACGACGGCGGCCTGAACGCCATCTACACCGATCGCCACTGCGACTCCACCGGCGGTGACGCGACCATCGTCCAGGACGTCAGCCTGTGGCACCTCACTCCCGGCGACGACCACTGGGAACTCCGCGACGCCGGCCCACTGCTGTCGTCCCGCGACGTGGCACCCGGTGTGCGGGCGGTGATCGTCGACCCGGACTCGGACCGCCTGTCCGGCACCGTGCACGTGAAGACGGCCGACCGTGACATCAACCTCGGCGTCCAGGCCAGCAGTCTCGCCGTCCCGGATTAGGCGCCCCGGCCCAGGCGGACTGGACGTCGAGGCCATGGGGCGACCGCAAGCACAAGATGATCAACGGGATCAGCGACAACGAGCCCAACATCAACGTCACCGGATTCGCGAACGACCGCACCAACGACGTCATAGTGCCCCCTGAGCATCCGTCGCGATCCCTGCCGCACACCAGCCGTACGCGGATCATTACCGAACGTACAGCAGCCTTTGCCTCGACCTGGCTCTCTCCCTCTTCCTCTCCCACGCGAAGGTCGGCACACCGGGGCGGTGCAAGCGCGACCGACCGCGTCGATGAAATCGGCCGCCGGGTGGCCTGCTTCGTAGAGGTAGCCCCAACCCGGGGCTGAGAACGGGCTGCGGTGACTGGGGCGTGAAGTCAACCCGCTCGATCGAGACCGGGATCGGTGTGGCGGATTCCGTTGCTATGCAGGCGATGTACTGCTTTGGTGAGATAGGCGACCGTGTCATCCGGGCTGAGTGCGTTCATCTCCATCAGCCTGATGTCGATGGTGAGGTTCCGGAGATCCTCGGGGCGGTACAGCCAGGTGTTCGAGCGCCGGGAGTGCTGGATGGCGACCGTCGTGTGACGCGTCTCGGTGAGGGTGAAGGCCTGATCGAGGTCGGCCTGCCAGCCCACCTGCTGCGGTACGACGCGAAGATCGACCTGAGGATGCGTGGCGCGGGTCAGCAGGCGTTCGAGCTGGGCGCCGAACATGTCGACCGTGCCGATCGGGCGCGTGAGGGCCGCCGTACCCAGGAACGCGGTCAGCCGGGTTCGCGGCGACGGAATGGCGCGTTGGCGGTCGAGCAGTGTGGCGACGTGGGCTTCGACCTGGTCGATGTGGACTTCCCCGGCGTGCGCGACGGCCGTGGCGACCTCGCGGGTGCGGAGCAAGGGTGGAACGAGTCGAGGCGCTACCTCGGTGATGCGCGTGGCGGTGGCCTCCAGGGCGAGGTAGGCCTCGCGCTGGAGCACGTCTTCCTTGGTTGTGCTGGCGATCCAGCACGAGTCGTGCAGATTCTCGCTCAGGTCCATCACCCGGCGGAACCGCTCACCGCGAATGCCGAGGTGTGCGAGCAGGTGTGAGACCTGGTGGGGCTTCGGTGCCCTTTCACCGATTTCCCACCGAAGCAGGGTGGGCGCATCCCGCTCGATCTGGAAAGCGAGCGCCCGCATGGAACGGCCCTTCTCGGTCCGTAGTCGTCGGAGCATCAGACCAAGAGCGACGGCGCGGGGCGTGGGCATCAGCGGGCATCCTTGCCGTGATCATGGTTGTGGTGGATTGCGGTGCACGGTTGGCTGGCGGCAGCGGCCGACAGGAGCCGATGAGTGCGACGAAGCGCTCTCGAAGCGGTCGATGGCTTCATGGGTCAGACCTTGCCGTGGGTCGCGCTTCTCTGGAACGTCCTCATCAGGGGACGTCAAGGGGAGGGTTGAGGGATGATTTAGCGCCGCTTTGAAGGATGTTTCCGTGTGGACTGTGCGACGATGTGCGGTGACGAAGGTTGACGGGAGCACTGCGTGATTGAGCCGAATGACCGGTTGAGAGCGCTTCGGGAACGCACGGAGTCGTCGGTGACGCCCGGGGAGAGCCTTTCCCGCAGCGAGCTGGCAGAGCAGGTCAACGCATGGGTGCATGCCCATCGCAACCGGGTGGTCGAGCTGGATGGGAACTACGTCGGCAAGCTTGAACGCGGTCTCATTCGGTGGCCCCAACTCGACTATCGCGAGGGTCTGCGAGCGGTGCTCGGCGTGCGCGCCGACCGAGAACTCGGCTTCCGACGATCACGCAGCGCCACCGCTAACCTCGACCACGTGAATCGTTCAGAGTTCCTTCGCGCGGCCCTGGGCGTGACCGTGGGCGGTCTGATCGCTCCGCTGGCCCAGTCGCTCCAGGCCCTCCAGCCCATGTCGATCCCGTCGGTCGTCGGACAGGCGGAGATCGACAAGGTACGCATGGTCGCGAGACTGTTCGGGACGTGGGATCACACGTACGGCGGCGGGCTCGTCCGCGAGGCGGTGACCGCCCAGCTCCGCTATTCGGCAGGCCTGCTCAACGCCAGGTGCCCCGAGCGGCTGCGCGGTGAGCTGTTCGGTGCGGTTGGCCTGCTCGGCCACACATCCGGTTTCATGGCGTTCGACGCCCACGCACATGACGACGCTCGTCGCATGTTCGAGTTCGCGCTGTCCTGCGCCGAGGAAGCGACTGACTGGCATCTGCGCGCGAAGGTCTTGTCGAGCATGGCTCGTCAGGAGACCTGGTGCGGCAATCCGGATAAGGGACTCACCCTCGTTGAACTGGCAATGGTTCGAGCTGATCGACTTACACCGACCGAGCGGGCCATGTTGTTGAGCGCTCGTGCTCGTGCCCTCGCCAAGCTGACCCGCGTCTCCGAGGCTGCTACCACCGTCGGCATGGCCGATGACCAGTTCGCGAACGCCGCGCCTGCGAATGATCCGGCGTGGATGGCGTATTACGACGATGCCCAGCACGCGGGCGATACCGGGCATGCCCTGTTCGACCTCGCCACGCACGGTCGCTTCGCATCCGAGGCCACTGATCGACTGCACACGGCCGTGATAGGTCACACTGCCCCGTATGTCAGGTCACGGGCATTCTCCCGGATCAAGTTGGCATCGTTGACCATGTGCACCGGTGATCCGGCTGAGGCGGTCCGGATCGGTGAGCGTGCGTTGGTCGAGGCAGGCGCGATCACCTCGCGTCGGGCTGTCGATGACCTTCGTGAGCTGCGGGGGTTCGCGGCTCGCCATCACCGGGTGGCCGAGGTGGCCGAGTTGCGACGGGCGATCGATCATCGGCTGGCGATCACGTCGTGAACGGTCGGGAGCAGGCCGCTCGCCACATCCTCGATCGGGCGTGTGCCCAGGTGGGGGTGTCCTCTGACGGTGCCACGGTGGTCCGGATCGGCGAGAACGCGATCTTTCGGTTGCCTGGCGGCGGTGTCGCGAGGATCGCGCGGACGGGCCAGGTTTCGGCCGCTCGTCGGGAGGTCGCCGCGGCCGGGTGGATGGAGCGGGCCGGTGTGCCCGCGGTTCGGCTCACCGAGCCTGCCGCTCAGCCGGTCGTGGTGGATGGTCGGGCGGTCACGTTCTGGCGGGAGCTGTCGGCGCACGAGCATGGGACGCCCCGGCAGGTGGCGCTCGCGTTGCGCAGGTTGCACGATGTGCCGCCGCCCGGCGACATCGGGCTCGGTGCCATCCAGCCGTTCGTTCGCCTGGCGGAGCGGATCGCTCGGGGTTCCACGCTGGGTGAGGACGACCGCTCATGGCTGCGCGACCACCTGGCCGAACTGGAGCAACGCTGGAGCCTGCGCCCGCCGGGCCTGCCGGAGTGCGTCGTGCACGGGGACGCCTGGGCGGGCAATGTGGTGTCGCTGGCGAGTGGGGAGATCGTCTTCCTCGACCTGGAACGCACCGCGATCGGGTCGCCGGAGTGGGATCTGGTGCATACCGCGATCAAGTACGTCTCGTTCGGGTGGATCGGCGAGGACGAGTATCGGACGTTCAGCGAGGCATACGGCCACGATGTGACCGGGTGGGCCGGGTTCGAGTTGTTCCGGGACATCCGCGAGTTCCGGATGACGTGCATGGCGGTGCAGGTCGCCGCCGAGGAACCGGACGCGGTCGGGCAGGCTTTGCACCGCGTCAGGTGCCTGCGGGGCGAGAATGGGCCGCGTCCCTGGTCCGGTTGGTCGGCAGTGTCCTGACCAGGTGAAGGTCAGTCCTCGGGGAAGAACGAGATCATGTCGAGGGTGGCCTGCGGCGGTTCCGTGCCGACCCAGTACCCCGGCCCCGTGCGGGTCTCCCAGGCCAGGTGGTGTCGAGCGATGGCGTCGATGAAGTCGGTGGCCAGGCGGCCTGCCTCGTAGAGGTCCTGGTCGGTGGTCTGGGAGCTGGCGCCGACGATCAGGCCCCGGACTTCGGCGGAGTGGCCGTGGCGGAAGCCGCCGGTGCCGCACAGGTGTGGGTCGACCAGTACGGCCTCGCCGTAGTTGCGGCCGAGCCTGCGGTGTCCGGCGGCCTTGGCGGCGGCGTTCGCCAGGAATCGGGGGCCGTCGGCGCCGATCGTGAGGGCGGCCAGGACGGCTCGGGGATCGGGGAGCCAGGTGGGGGCGGTGGGGTCGAGCAGGATGAAGGCCATGCAGTCGCGCTTGTAGTGGCCGCGCGGCCCGGGAGCCTCGTGGTGGCGTTGGATGCTCTCGGCGCGGGCGCGGCCCAGGGCAGCGAGCAGGTCCGTCAGCTCGGTGTCGGTGAGCATGTAGTCGTACGGGTTGGTGCGGACCTTGACGCGGACGGACAGGGGGACGGTCAAGGGTCGGCTCCTTCTGACGCGGGTGCTGAGGTCACCGACGATCCTTACAGGACCGATGATCGCGTCCGATGTGGACCCCTGATAGCGGGGCCCGCCCACGGCGGGCGGGCCCCGGGGATCAGTAGGCGAAGGCCTGGATCTCGTTCACGCGGGCGATGTTCGGCAGGGTGCTGGTGCCCACCTTGGCCAGCACTCGCACGCCGCGCGTGTTGCGGGGGGCGAACCAGGTGTTGACCGTGGCCGACGTGTTGTAGTTGTAGGTGGCGACCGTGTCCCACCACTGGCCGTTCTCGTTCAGGACCTGGATGTCGAAGTCGCGGAGTTCGGCGGACTTGGTGGTGTACACGGTGATGTGGCCCACCTTCTGCAGGTCCGGCCAGACCACCTGGATCCATTCCGGATTGACGAGCATCGAGCGGTTGGCGCTGAGCCAGCTGTGCTGGCAGCCGAACGCCGTGCTGTTGTCGCCGTCGTTGACCACCGCGGGACGGTAGTGGTCGTAGGTGGACGAGGCCGTGGCGGTGCCCGCGCGGGCGTGGTTGACGACCGTGGGTGGCGGGGCGCTGGGCGGGGTCGTCGACGAGGTGTCGGGGACCAGGTAGGTCGTGCCGGAAGGCGGGCTGGGCGGGGTGCCGTAGCACGGGTCCCAGGTGCCCGTGGTCTGGGGCGTGGTCGGCACGGTGGTCGAGACGGTGCCGGACACGCTGGTCCCGGGGGTGGTCACGGAGGTGGTCAGGGTCGTGGTGGGTAACGCGGTGGTGGCGGCGGGTTCGGGGGCCGCGGTCGCGGTGGGGACGAGCACCGCGAGGGCGGCGATACTGGCCAGGGCCAGCGCCGGGGGGAGGTATGCGCGGGCAGGGTGGCGCATCGGGGTTCCTCTCGGAGTGGGACGCGGACATTCGGGACGGTACGGGTGAAGCTACCCAAGTCGATCACCCGGAGAAAGAACCTCTCGATACCACCGCGACCGTCCACAATCACACTCGCCGAGAAGCCGGGCCCCCGGCGCCACCGGCGCCGGGGGCCGCGACTCAGCCCCGGGCGAACCCGTCCAGCTCCGCCGCCGTGTCGTCGGCCAGCCGGGCGCGGAGCTTGTCCGCCGCGGACTCGTCCGCGCCCTCGGCCAGCGTCGCCGTGCGGCGGATGGACAGGTCCACGCCGCCGTCCGGGCGGGCCGTCAGGCGGTACTCGCCGGTCAGCGACTCGACCCCCTCGTCCAGGTCCGCGATCCGCTTCACCACGATCTTCCGTTCCGGCAGCGACACCCGCCGCCACAGCGCGGTGTCCTCGGTCGACGCCAGCGCCCGCTCGAACAGCGTGGACGCGGGCCCCTCGAACGCGCGGGTGGCCGTCGCCTCCACGGTGTCGCGGCGCAGGCGGGCCAGGTTCTCGCCCAGCTGCTTGAGGTGCGCCAGCTGTCGCGGCACGTTGCGGTCCAGGTCGGGCAGCAGCTTGTCCAGGATCGCCGCCTTGTCCGCTGGCACGTCCAGCGAGTGCACGACCCGGACCCGGGTCACCGCGCCCTCGGTGGTGAACGTCCACTCGCCGCGCATCCGGGTCAGCGGCGGCTTCGGGGTGACGTGCTGGAACACGATCCGCAGCGCCGCGCGGTCGAGCTCCCGGCTCACCTGCCAGCTGCGCACCCCGTCCCCGTCGAGCACGTACCGCTCGACCACGGACGCGCTGATCACCTCGGCGTGCAGGTGCGTCGGGAACCATTGCGGTGCCCGCTCGACGTCCGCGACCAGGTCGAACAGGTCCTCGGCTGGGGCGGCGACGGTGAGCTCGTGCGTGTTGTCTGTCATCGGGGTCTCCGGCTCAGTGGAATCGGCTCGGTGTAATCGGCTCAGGGGGATCGGCTCAGTGGAATCGGGCGGCCGGACCCAGCGGGTCCGCGGTCAGGATCGGGTTGTCGCGCACCGCGGGCGCCAGCGCGACCTCCACGGCCTTGACCAGGTCGTCGTCCAGCACGGTGTCGACCGCGGCCAGGTTCGCGGCCAGCTGCTCCGGCCGGGACGCGCCCGCGATGGCCGAGGCGACCGCCGGGTTGCGCAGCACCCAGGCCAGCGCCAGCACCGGCAGTGTCAGCCCGGCCTCGGCGGCCAGCGGCACCAGCCGGTCGACCGCCGCCAGCACGATCGGGTCGCGGTAGTTCCACCGGTCGATGGACATCGCGCCGATCTTGAGCGAGCCGCGGCTGCCCTCCGGCGCGTCGCCGCCCGCCCGGTACTTGCCGGTCAGGATGCCGCCCGCCAGCGGCGACCAGGCGATCTGGCTGATGCCCAGCTCCTGCGAGGTGGGGATGACCTCGCCCTCGATCACCCGCCACAGCAGGTTGTACTGCGGCTGGTTGGACACCAGCGGGGTGCGCAGCTCGGCGGCGATCTTCGCGGCCTCGCGCAGTGCCGGGGCGGGCCACTCGGACACGCCGAAGTAGCGGACCTTGCCCGCGCGCACCAGGTCGGCGAAGGCCACCACGGTCTCCTCGACCGGTGTGTCCGGGTCGTAGCGGTGCGCCTGGTAGAGGTCGACGTAGTCGGTGCCGAGGCGGCGCAGCGAGCCGTCGATCGAGTCGAGGATGTGCTTGCGGGACAGCCTGCCCTGGTTGGGGTCGGGCTTCTTCGAGCGGCCGACCTTGGTGCACAGCACGATGTTCTCGCGCGGGTGCGCGGCCAGCGCCTCGCCGAGGAAGGTCTCGGCGGCGCCGTCGGCGTAGACGTCGGCGGTGTCGAAGGTGGTGATGCCCGCCTCGACCGCGGCGTCGATCATGCCGCGGGCGGCGTCCAGGTCCAGCTGGTCGCGGGCGGTGATGGAGTTGCCGTAGGCGAGCGCCGAGACCATCAGGCCGCCTGCGCCCAGTCGGGTGTACTTCACGGTGCTGCTCCTGGGGTGATCACGAGTCGAGCGACTCAGGGGTTGGCGGCCCGGCGGGCCAGGACGACGTGCACGGGCAGCTCCCCGACCCGGTCCTCGGTCTCCACCTCGAACCCGGCGCGGGCGAACATCTCCCGGTAGGCGGCGAGCGGGTGCGCCTCCCCGCCCGCGGTGCCCGCGAGCATCATCAGCGACAGCCCGTGCGCGGCGTGCTCCCGCGCGGGCGGCAGCTCGCCGGTGGCGAACCCGGTCAGCACGACCCGGCCGCCCGGCGCGACGACGGCGGCGACCCGGCGCAGCAGCTCGACGCCGCGCTCGCGATCGAACATCGGCAGCAGGTTGGCCAGCACCACCAGGTCGTACGGGCCGCCGAGATCGGCGGTGAACGCGTCCCCGGCGACCGTGCGCACCCGGTGGGCGACACCGGAACGTGCGGCCTGGGCGGTGACCGCGGGCAGCACGCTCGCCCAGTCCAGCGCCACGACCCGGGCGGCCGAGTGCGTCCGGGCGAACTCACAGCCGAACAAGGCGTTGCCGCAGCCCAGGTCCAGCACGTCGAGCGCGTCCCGGCCCTCCGCCCAGTCCGCGGTGGTGGCGAGAAACTGCTTGCAGGTGGCCGCGGCCACGAAGGTCGAGTCGGCGGCGAAGTCCACCCAGTACGGCAGGTCCGGTTCGGTCAGTCCGGCGTGGGCGCCCGCGTGTCCATTCCGGACGGTGTCGGCGAGGTCCAGCATGGCCGACCACTCCCAGTCGGCGGCGACCAGCTTCGCCGCGCCGCCCGCGTACTGGGGGCTGGTGCTCACCAGCAGGGTCTCGGCGCCCTCGGGGGCGCTGTAGGTGACGCCGTCGGAGTCGAGAAGCCCTTGGGAAGCCATGGTTCCCAACAGGATCCGGGTTCCGCGCTCGTCGAGTCCCAGTTCGACGGCCACCTTCTCCGGTGTGGTCGGGCCTGCGGCCAGCGCGTCGTAGATCCGCAGCCGGATCGCGGCCCGCAGCACGGCGGTCCGCTTGAACGCCTGCAACGTCTCCAGCAGCGTCTGCCGGGTGATCGGGGCGGTCATCAGGCACTCCTCTCGGCGGGTCGCTCGTCCGCGGTGAACAGGTCGGTCCGGACCCGGATGGCCCGGTTGCCGAAGGCGATCTTGTCCAACATCAGCCGGAACAGCGGGCTGCGGGACATCACCGACGCCAGCGCCGGGCGCACCACGGAGGACACCCGGCCGGTGGACAGCATCGCCTTGCTCTGGATGGTCTGGATCTTCAGCATCCGGTCGATATCGGGCTTGCGGACCCGCACGTACGCGTCCAGGTCGGCCGCGGTGACGACGGCGTCGCCGGTGTTCTTTCCCAGCACCCCGACCAGGACCGGGTGCGCGGCGACCGCGTCCTGGATGGCCAGGTTGATGCCCTGGGCACCGATCGGGCTGAACGTGTGCGCGGCGTCGCCGACGAGCAGCAACCCGTCCCGGGCCCACTCCCGCGCGTTCGCCGCGTACACGTCCAGCAGCGTCAGGTCCCGGAACGAGGTGATCTCCGCCGCGATCCGGGCCGCGTGCGTCGGCACGGCCGCGATCAGCCGCTGCTTCAGCTCGTCGAACCCGGACGCGGCCAGCTCCTTGTACGCGCCGTGCGGCAGGCACCAGCCCAGCTGCACCGCGCCCGACGACGCGTACGCCAGCACCGGGTTGCCGCCCGCGCGGAACACCCGCACGTCGGTCGGCAGCCCGTGGCTCCCGCTCAGCTTGAACCAGAGCACGTCCTGCGCGAACGCGTCCACCCGGCCCCCGTCGATCCCGGCGAGCACACGCACCTTGGAGCTGCGCCCGTCCGCACCGACCACACAGGACGCTCGGATCGTGTGCTCACCATCCTGTTCTCGGACGACCACACCACGAACAGCACTGTCCTCAGCGACCAGAGCGGTCACCTTGGCACCCTCGCGGTAGGTGAATCCGGGGTGATGGGCGCATTCGTCGAGCAGCGCCGACAGCACATGCGGCTGCGGGATGCTCAGCAGCCGGTTGTACGGGCCGGGCAGCCCGCGGTAGTCGGCATCGATCAGCCGCCTGCCGTTCTGCTCCAGCACGAACCGGTCGTGCGGGTGCCCGCCCCGGGCGAGGGCGGGCGCCAGCACGCCCAGGGCGTCGAGCAGGGCCTGGCCGCCCGGCTGCAGGATCTCGCCGCGGAACTCGCGGTCGAGCGAGCGGGACCGCTCCACCAGCACCACGTCCAGCCCGGACCGGGCCAGCAGCAGTGCCAGGGTGGTCCCGGCGGGGCCTGCGCCGACGACGCAGACGTCGGTGGTGTGGTCGGCCACGGTCGGGCCCCTTCCGGGAGTGGTGGGATGGGTCTCAGAGATCGAGGGTGACGCCGTACTCGGTGAGCCAGCGGTTGAGCCAGAGCGCCATCTCCAGGCCGCCCCGGTCGTAGGGCATGCTGGTGGCGCCCTCCGGCTTGGCCACCTCGCGCCGGGCCTTGTCGATGTCCAGCAGCGGCAGCACCGGCGAGTTGCGGTCGGCGAGCACACCGGCCAGCTCGCGGCGCAGCACCCGCGCGTACGCCGGGTCCTGGGTGGCCGGGTAGGGCGTCTTGACCCGGTTGGCCACCACCTCCGGCAGCACGTCCTTGACGGCCGCGCGCAGCAGGCTCTTCTCCCGGCCGTCGAACGACTTCATCGCCCACGGCACATTGAACACGTAGTCGACCAGCCGGTGGTCGCAGAACGGCACCCGGACCTCCAGGCTGACCGCCATGCTCATCCGGTCCTTGCGGTCCAGCAGGGTCTGCACGAACCGGGTCAGGTTGAGGTAGGTGATCTCCCGCATGCGCCGGTCGGTCTCGCTCTCGCCGGGCAGCTGCGGCACCTCGGCCAGCGCGGTGCGGTAGCTGTCGGCGCGGTAGGCGGGCAGGTCCAGCTTCTCCAGGAACCCCTTGTCCAGAAGGGACGATCCGCCGAAGTAGCGGGATGATCCCTTGGTCAGCCAGGGGAAGGTGTCCGCGCGCAGCGCCGCCGGGTTGCGGAACCACTGGTAGCCGCCGAACAGCTCGTCCGCCGACTCGCCGGACAAGGCCACTGTGGAGTGTCCACGGACGGCCTTGAACAACAGGTACAACGACGGCCACATGTCGCCCCAGAACGCGGGCGGGGTGTCCACCGCGGTCAGCACGGCCGCGCGTACCGCCGGGTCGGACAGTCGGGCGTTGTCCAGCACGATGTCGTGGTGGTCGGCGCCCACGTGCCCGGCCAGCGCGGCGATGAACGGCGCGTCCGGCGCGGGCCGCACCGCGTCCGGCTCGAACCGCTCGGCCGAACCGGCGAAGTCCACCGAGAACGAGCGCACCCGGCCCCGGCCCTGCTCGGCCAGCGCGGCCGCGGCCAGCGAGGTGATCGCCGAGGAGTCCAGGCCGCCGGAGAGCAGCGTGCACACCGGCACGTCGGAGATCAGCTGCCGGTCCACGATGTCCACCAGCAGGCCGCGCACGGTGCTGATCGTGGTGTCCAGGTCGTCGGTGTGCTCGCGCGCGGTGAGCTGCCAGTAGCGGCGCTTGGTGAGCCCGCCGCGGCCGATGCGCACCAGCGAGCCGGGCCGCACCTCGTGCATGCCCGCGAACACCGCCGCCTCCGGCGTCTTCACCATCTCCAGGACCTCGCACAGGCCCTCCGCGCCGACCCGGCGGCCCGCCATCGGGTTCGCCAGGATCGCCTTGGGCTCGGAGCCGAACAGCACCCCGTCCCGGGTGGGCTGGTAGAACAGCGGCTTCACGCCCATCCGGTCGCGCACCAACAGCAGCTCCTCGCGCGCCACGTCCCACACCGCGATGGCGAACATGCCGTTGAGCCGCTCGACGAACTCCTCGCCCCACTCCAGGAACGCGTGCAGCACCACCTCGGTGTCGCTCGCGGTCCGGAACCGGTGACCCACGCCCTCCAATTCGGTGCGCAGCTCCCGGAAGTTGTAGATCTCACCGCAGAACGACAGCGCGGCCAGCTCGCGGCCGTGCGTGCTGGCGGTCATCGGCTGCGCGCCGCCCGCCAGGTCGATGACCGCCAGCCTGCGGTGGCCGAGGGCCACGTGACGGTCGATCCACAGCCCCTCCGCGTCCGGGCCGCGGCAGGCCATGGTGTCGGTCATCGCCTGCGCGACGGCGCGGCGGTCGGCGAGGTCGCACCCGAAGTCGACCCAGCCCGCGATCCCGCACATGGGGTTTCTCCTTTCCGGCGAAGTGAGTTGTCCGAGAACCCGGCGGCGCCGCGCCCCCGAGTCGTCCACAGTGGACGTCGGGCGGCGCGGCGGCCGCGCGGGTCAGACCGTCTCGGCGAGCGTGTTGTTGACCGCGTCCAGCAGCTCGGCGGGGGTGTTCGCCTCGGTGATCGCGCCGTCCGGCAGCCGCACGCCCAGCTCCCGCTCGATCCGGCTGACGGTGTTCAGCAGGGCCAGCGAGTCGTAGCCGAGGTCCTCGAAGGTGACGGTCAGGATGTCGCCGTCCAGGGTGATGTCCTCGTCCTCGCCCGCGCTCTCGCGCAGGGTGTCGACCAGCTCGGTGATGGTGAAAGCGCCCATGTCGGTGATGCTCCTTCTGGTGTGTGCGGTGTCTTGGGAAAGTCAGGCCGCGCGGCGGACCACGACGGCGGAGTTGAAGCCGCCGTGGCCGCGGGCCAGCACCAGGGCGGTGGTCAGCGGGGTCTCCCGGGGGGTGTCCCGGACCAGGTCGATCGGGTGGCCTGCGGGCCGCTCGATGTTGACCGTCGGCGGGATCACACCGTCCCGGATGGACAGCAGCGCGGTGGCGACGTCCAGCGGCCCGCCACCGGCCAGCAGCCGCCCGGTCATGGTCTTGGGCACCGTCACCGGCACCCCGCGCGGGCCGAACACCTCGGCGATCGCGGTGGCCTCGGCCGCGTCCAGGTGCGGCACGCCCGCCCCGTCGGCGAACACGACGTCCACCTCGCGCGGGCTGATCCCGGCGTCGCGCAGCGCCTGCTCGATCGCCCGGCGCAGCCCGGACGGCGCGTCGCTGCCCGGCGCCGGGTCGAAGGTGGCCGAGTGCCCGGCCAGCACCCCGTGCACCTCGTGCACCGGGTCGACGCCCCGGCGCGCCACGTGCTCCGGGTGCTCCATGATCAGCAGCGCGCCGCCCTCGCCGGGCACGTGCCCCGCCGCGCGCCGGTCGAACGGCAGGAACGCCGCGGCCGGGTCGGTGGCGTCGGTGAGCCTGCCGGAACGGATCTGGCACAGCCAGCCCCACGGGCACAACGAGCCGTCCACCGCGCCCGCCACCATCAGGTCGGTGCCGGTGCGGATGTTGCGCCGCGCCTTGCCCAGCGCGTCCAGGCCGCCCGCCTGCTCGGCCACCACGGTGCCGCTGGCCCCGCGCAGCGCGTGCCGGATGGAGATCTGGCCGCTGTTGACCGGGTAGAACCAGGCGAACGACTGGTACGCGCTGACGTACTCGCCGCCCTTGCTCCACAGCGCCTCCAGCTCGCGCTGGCCGAACTCGAACCCGCCTGCGGACGCGCCGGTGATCACCCCGGCGGCGTACTCGGGCAGTTGGTGCGGGTCCACGTCGGCGTCCTCGAACGCCTCGGCCGCGGCCAGCAGCGCCAGCCGGGTCATGTGGTCGGTCTGCGGCATCAGCCGGTTGGGCAGCGCGGAGAAGTCCGCGTCCACCTGCCCGGCCAGCTTCGCGCTGTACCCGGCCGGGTCGAACCGGGTGATCTCGGCCAGGCCGGACTCGCCGGACAGCACCGCCGCCCAGTACTCCTCGACGCCGATCCCGTTGGCGGCCAGCACGCCCAGGCCGGTGATCACCGGCGCGACCCGCAGGTCCGCCTCGGTGCGGTTGGCGTGGTGCGCGGGGGAGACGCTCATGCCCGCCACCCCGGCTTCGTCACGACCAGCGCGCTCTGGAACCCGCCGAACCCGCTGGCCACGCTCACCACCGTGTTCACCGGCAGCTCGCGGGCGATGTTCGGCACGTAGTCCAGGTCGCACTCGGGATCGGGGTTGTGCAGGTTCGCCGTCGGCGGCACCACCGAGTGCTCCACCGCCAGCACGCACGCGGCCGCCTCCAGCGCGCAGATCGCGCCGAGCGAGTGGCCGATCATGGACTTGATGGAGCTGATCGGCACCCGGTAGGCGTGGTGGCCCAGGCTGCGCTTGAACGCGCCGGTCTCGTGCCGGTCGTTCTGCTTGGTCGCCGAGCCGTGCGCGTTGACGTAGTCCACATCGGCCGGGTCCAGCCGGGCGCGGACCATCGCCGCGCTGATCGCGTCGGCCATCTCCAGGCCGTCCGGGCGCAGGCCGGTCATGCTGTAGGCGTTGCAGCGGTTGGCCGAACCGGCGAGCTCCGCGTACACCCGGGCGCCGCGCCTACGGGCGTGCTCGGCCTCCTCCAGCACGAACATGGCCGCGCCCTCGCCGAGCACGAACCCGTCGCGGGTCGCGTCGAACGGGCGGGACGCCGTGGTCGGGTCGTCGTTGCGCGCCGAGGTGGCCTTGATCGCGTCGAAGCAGGCCACCGTGATCGGGGAGATGGACGCGTCCGACGCGCCCGCCACCATCACGTCCGCCGAGCCGTCCAGGATCTGGTCCATGGCGTGCCCGAGCACGTCGATGCCCGAGGTGCAGCCGGTGGACACGATGCCGACCGGGCCCTGCGCGTCCGCGAGCCAGGCCACCTCGGCGGCCATGGACGACGGGACGTAGTAGTCGTACAGGTAGGGGCTGGCGTGCGACTCGTCCACCAGCCAGGTGCTGCCCTCGTCGCTGACGATGGCGTACTCGCGGTCCAGGCTGGTGGTGGCGCCGCAGGCGGTGCCCACCATCACCCCGGTCCGCTCCGGGACCGACTCGCCCAGGATGCCGCTGTCCTCCAGCGCCTCGCGGGTGGCGACCACCGCGAACTGGGTGGTGCGGTCCCACTTGCGGATCTGCCGCTGGCTCAGCCCGCAGGCCACCGCGTCGAAGTCGATCTCCGCGGCGATCCTGGACCGGAACCGCGAGGCGTCGAAGCTGGTGATCGCCCGGGTCGCGGTACGGCCGTCGGTCAGCATCTGCCAGAACTGCTTGGTGCCCACGCCGCCGGGGGCGACCACTCCGATCCCGGTCACCACCACGCGCCGGGATCCGAACGCTGCCGTCACAGTTCCTCCCTCCGTGCCCTCGGCCACGGGGCGGGCCGATGTCGTGATCCACTCTCGGTCGGCCGTGTCGAGGCCGATCGGAGAGCCGGTCGACGCGGCGCCGGTCCCGCGCAACGCCCCGTGCCCGCTGCCGACGCGACCATCCCGCCGACGCGATACGACCCGGACCCCCGTGGTCGACCGCGCCTCGTTCAGTCGTGGGACGCGCAGGCGGAGGGTCCGTCCACGGCGGTGATCGCAGGGAGGGAGCGGCCATGTCCAGCGAGACGATCGAGCGCCCGGTGGAGAGCGCGCCTGCGCGGTGGGTGCGGTGTGCCGGGTGTGGCGCCGTGCTCTACGCCCGTCGGATCTCGCGTGAGCTGGGTGTGTGTCCCGAGTGCGGTCATCACCATCGGCTCACCGCTGACGAGCGGATTCGCGGGTTGCTGGATGAGGGGTCCGTGGTCGAGTTGGACCATGATCCGGCTGATGGGGACCCGCTGGGCTTCACCGACACGGTCGCCTACCCGGCCCGACGTGCTGCGGCGCGGGCCAAGACCGGCCTGCGCGAGGCTGTCGTGTGCGTGCGGGGGAGGGTGGAGGGTCGTCCGGTGGTGTTGGCCGTGATGGACTTCCGGTTCCTCGGCGGCAGCCTCAGCGGCGCGGTCGGTGAGCTGATCACCCGGGCGGGGGAGGAGGCGCTGCGGCGGCGGGAACCGTTCGTGATCGTGAGCGCGTCGGGTGGGGCGCGGATGCAGGAGGGTCCGCTGTCGCTGATGCAGATGGCCAAGACGAGCGAGCTCATCGGGCGGTTGGACGCGGCCGGGGTGCTGGTGGTGTCGATCGTCACCGATCCCACGTTCGGCGGGGTGGCGGCGTCGTACGCGACGTTGGCGGACGTGATCATCGCGGAGCCGGGGGCGCGGCTGGGGTTCGCCGGGCCGCGGGTGATCGAGCAGACGATCCGGCGGCCGTTGCCCGCGGGCTTCCAGACGGCCGAGTTCCTGCTCTCGCGCGGTCTGATCGATGCCGTTCACCCGCGCGCGGAACTCCGTGCCCGATTGGCGTCATTGCTCGCCGTGACCGCTGCGGCCGGTGAGTCCACGGTGGATGGTTTGACGGACACCCTGCCGGGGACCGCGCGTCGCGGGTCGGACGGCGGGCGGGAGCTTGGCGCTGGTGTGCGGGCGGTGGAGGCGGATGGCGTGGTGCGGGATCCCGGTGCGTTGCCGGAGGTCGATCCGTGGATTGCCGTGCGCGGCGCTCGGGACATCGCTCGACCTACCGCTGCGGATTACCTCGGGCGGATCTGCTCGGAGTTCGTCGAGCTCCGGGGCGATCGGCTGGGCAAGGACTGCCCGGCGGTGCTCGGCGGTATCGGCCTGTTCGACGGCGCGCCGGTCATGGTCATCGGCATCCGCAAGGGCCACACCGCCGCCGAACTGGGCGCCGCCGACTTCGGCATGGCGTCCCCTGCGGGCTACCGCAAGGCCGCCCGGCTCATGCGGTTGGCCGCCAAGCTGGACATCCCGGTCATCACGCTGATCGACACCCCCGGTGCCGCACCCGGCCTGGAGGCCGAGGAGAACGGCCAAGCATACGCGATCTCGGACAGCATCCGGCTGATGGCGGGGCTGCCCGTCCCGACCGTCGCCGTCATCACCGGCGAGGGCGGCAGCGGCGGCGCCCTGGCCCTGGCCACCGCCGACCGCGTGCTCATGTTCGCGGGTGCCGTCTACTCGGTGATCAGCGCCGAAGGCTGCGCCGCGATCCTGTTCGGCGACGCCTCCCTGGCCCCCGACGCGGCCCGCGCCCTGCGCGTCGACGCCCGACAACTCCTCGAACTCGGCATCGTCGACGGCGTCATCCCCGAACCCGACGGCGGCACCCAGTCCGACCACGACGCGGCCGCCCGCGCCCTGCGCGCAGCACTGACCGGCGCCCTGCGAGAACTCCGAGCGCTGGACAAGGAAACCCTGACCCGCCGACGCCACACCTGCTTCCGCAGCTTCGCCGCCGACTGACCCGCCTGCGCGGCGTCGTGCGTCCGCCCGCCTGTTCAGGCGTTTCCCGTCCGTGTGATACCCCGAGTGGAAGAGAGGACGAAGTGACCGAAGACCTGTACCGCCCCGGCCTGCGCCGGGCGGACCTGGAGGCAGGCGGGCCGATGGACCCGTTCACCCGGGACGCCGGGGTGGAGTTGATCGATCCGGTCGACCTGGGGTCGCTGCTGCGCGAGGCGATCGGCGCTGCCACCGACCTGCTCGGACGGGACGGGCGGCCGCCGACGTCGTTGTCGGTGCGGGCTGGGGCGGTGGCCATCGATCTGTCCTGGCGTGAGCCCGCGAGCCGGGGGCACCGGGTGGACGCGCCCGCTCCCGTCGTGCCGGTGGTCGAGACGGCGCCTGTCGCTCCGGCGGGGCATGTGGTGACCGCGCCCACGGTCGGGGTGTTCTACCGGTCGCCGTCGCCAGGGGCCGAGCCGTTCGTCAGTGCAGGAGTGACGGTCAGCGCGGGGCAACAGATCGGCATCGTCGAGGCGATGAAGCTGATGATCCCGGTCGAGGCCGACCGCGCGGGCACCGTGGCCGAGATCCTGGTCGGTGACGGTGACCCGGTCGAGTTCGCCACCCCGCTGCTCGTGCTCGACCCGCACTGAGGGGCGCGCCATGATCTCCAGCGTGTTCATCGCCAATCGCGGCGAGATCGCCCTCCGGATCGCGCGGGCCGCGCGGGACCTGGGGGTGCGGGTGGTGGCCGGGTGCTCCACCGCCGACCTGGGCTCCGCGGTCGGCGGGGTCGCCGACCGGGTCGTCCACATCGGACCGGCGCCGTCCCGGCGCAGCTACCTGGACGCGGCGGCCACGATCCAGTCGGCGCTGCTCAGCGGGGCCGAGGCGGTGCACCCCGGGTACGGCTTCCTGTCCGAGGACGCCGACTTCGCCGAGGCCTGCGCGGCCGAGGGGCTGGTCTTCATCGGCCCGCCGCCCGAGGTCATGCGCCGGTTGGGCGACAAGTCGACCGCCCGCGCGGCCATGACCGCGGCCGGTCTGCCACTGCTGCCCGGCGCCATCGAGCCGATCCAGGACGTGGACACCGCCCGCGCCCTCGCCGCCGAGATCGGCTACCCGCTGATCATCAAGGCGGTCGCGGGCGGCGGCGGTCGCGGCATGCGGATCGTCACCGCGGAGGCGGGCCTGGCCCCCGCGTTCGAGGAGACCACCGCGACCGCGCGCCTGCTGTTCAACGACGGCCGCGTCTACCTGGAGCGCTACCTGGCCCGCGCCCGGCACGTCGAGGTGCAGGTGCTCGCCGACGCGCACGGCAACTGCGTCCACCTTGGCGAGCGCGACTGCTCGGTGCAACGCAGGCACCAGAAGCTCATCGAGGAGTCGCCCGCACCCCGGCTGCCCGCCGAGCTCGTCGACCGCATCTGCGCGGCTGCGGTGCGCGGGGCGCTGGCCACCGGGTATGTGGGCGCGGGGACGTTCGAGTTCCTGGTGGGCGAGGACGGGCGGTTCTACTTCATGGAGGTGAACTGCCGGATCCAGGTCGAGCACCCGGTGACCGAGATGGTGACGGGGATCGACCTGGTGCAGGAACAGTTCCGGGTCGCGGCGGGGGAGCGGCTGCGGCTACTCCAGTCCGATGTGGAGCGTCGGGGCGTGGCCATCGAGTGCCGCATCAACGCCGAGGACCCGGTGCGCGGCTTCCTGCCGACGCCGGGTCTGCTGGAGGAGTTCGTCCCCCCGGGCGGCGCCTTCGTCCGCGTCGACACGCACGCGCACACCGGCTACCGCGTCCCACCGGACTACGACTCGCTGCTGGCCAAGGTGATCGTCTGGGCACCGGACCGGCCCGCCGCGATCACCCGGATGCGCAACGCCCTGGCGGAGCTGCGGGTCACCGGCCCCGGCGTGCACACCACCGCGGCCTACCTGGACGCCGTCCTGGCCGACGCCCGTTTCGCCGACGCCACCCACCACACCCGCCTGCTCGACGACTTCGCCTTCACCGGCTAGCCGGGGAGACCGCCAATGCCTCGACCCTGTCTGCCGACCGAGTATCGGTGGTCGGCATACAGGGTCGAGGCATCGTTCACGCCAGCAGCGATAGCCCGCCGTCCACGGTCAGAACCTGTCCGTGCAGGTGCGCCGCCTCCGGACGGCAGAGCAGTGCGACCACGTCCGCCACCTCCACCGCCGTCACCAGCCGCTTCAATGGCGACCGCCCCGCCACCCGCTTGGCGATCTCATCCGGCTCCCCGCAGGCGACCTTCCCCGGCGACACCACGTTCACCGCGATCCCCGACGGCGCCAGCTGCACCGCGAGATACCGCACCGCGCTCTCCAGTGCCGCCTTCGCGATCCCCTGCCCGACATACCCCGGCACCACCCGCCGCGCCCCGGTGCTCGACACCGCGATGACCCGGCCGCCCGGCCGCAGTAGCGCGACCAGATCCTTGGCCCCGTGCAGCAACGGCCCCAGCACGGTCGCCAGGTCCCGCTCGCACGCCTCGACATCCGGGTCCACCGCCGACATCGGTGTCATCGCGGCCGCCGCGTGCACGAGGATGTCCAGCCGTCCGTAGCGGGCCGCGATCCCCCGGTAGAGGTCGGCCACCTCGGCCGGGTTCCCCACGTCGGCCCGGACCGCGCTCACCTTGCCCCCGGCCGCCGTCAGCTCCGCCACCGCGGTCTCGGCGGCCTTCTCGTCCCGGGCGTACCCCAGCAACACCTCGGCACCCCGCCCCGCCAGTGCTGCGGCCACGGCCCGCCCCACTCCACCGGTACCCCCGGTGACCAGCGCGGTCGCCCCTTCCAGCTCGACAGCCATTCCTCCACCTCTCCTGGTCGACGCCGAACCGACCGTGCGCGAGACCCGAGGGTCATCGCGCACGGTCGGCCGGGTTTCCTGTTTCACTTGTATCGCCGGATGATCCGTCAGCCCGCGTCACTGTGGACGCCGGGGCGGACCGGGTCGGCAGGCAGCCCTACCCGTCGCAGGGTCGCGGGCAGGGTGTCGGCCGGGCCGCGGGCGGCGAGGTAGCCGTCCGGGCGGATCAGGGCATATGAGCCCGGTGTGCCGCCGAACGCGCGGTGCAGGCGGCCGTCCGGGTCGGGGAGCGGGGCCGGGTGGTCGCCGGTGGACGACGCGCCCAGGACGGTACGGAGGGCCACCGCCGTGTCCGGGACCGACAGCGGGACGACCGACGGACCGGCGAAGTGCAGCAGCGTCCACCGTGGATCGCGCAGCTGGGCCAGCAACGCGCGCCAGCCCGGACTCTCCGCGACGTCCTTCTCGGTGCAACCCACCCGGTCTCCGGGCTGCCAACCGGATCCGGTCGCGACAGTCGACAGTGGACTGTCCCGATAGTTCAGTCCCAACCCGCAGAACCCGCGCACGATCTTGCCCTCGATCTTACGCTTCAACGGCCGCACCCGGCTCACCACGCCCAGCCCCAGCGGCAACAGAACCGGCGCCAGCGTGTCCCGCAGGGCCACCAGCGCGGTCGCCGTCCGGGTCGAGCGCAGCAGCGTCGCCCCGATCGGCACCCGCTCCGCGCCGTAGGTGTCCAGCAACGTCTCCGTCGCGTGGCCGCGCACGACATCCGCCAGTTTCCAGGCCAGGTTGATCCCGTCCTGGAGCCCGGTGTTCATCCCTTGCCCCGACGCCGGGCTGTGGACATGCGCCGCGTCACCGGCCACGAAACACCGGCCGACGCGCATCCGCTCGATCATGCGCTGCTGCACGGTGAACACCGACACCCACGTCGGAGCGGACACCGATACCGGCTTGCGCAACGCGCCCGTCAGCTTCGCCTCGATGCGGGCCCGGACCGTCTCCGCGTCGCCCTCGTGGTCCACGGTGTCGATCACTCGCCACTTGCCCGGCTCCGGGAACGGCACCAGCAGCAGCGCCCCCGCCCCGGTGTGCACCAGGTGGTTGCTGTTCGGCGGCAGGTCGACATCCACCACGACGTCGGCGTTCAGCCAGGTCTGCGTCGAGTCGCCGGACAGCCGCAGCCCCAACGACTTCCGCACGACGCTCCGGCCGCCGTCGGCACCCACCAGCCACGGCACCCGCACGGTCTCCAGCCCGCCGTGCCCGTGTCGCAACCGGACGGTCACCCCGTCGGCGTCCTGCTCCAGCCCCGCCACCGCCACCGACCACTCGATGTCCACGCCCTGCCCGGCCACGCCCTCGCGCAGCACCCGCTCGGTGAGCACCTGGTCCACCATCAGGCTGAACGGGAACCGGGTCGGCAGCGCGTCGTAGTTGGTGTCGAACCGCACCAGCCGTCTGCCGCGCTGGTGCACCGAGAAGTGCTCGACCTTGCGCCCCAACGGGAGCAGCCGCTCGGCCAGGCCGATCTGGTCGAACAGCTCCAGGGTGCGCGCGTGCGTGGCCATCGCCCGGCTGGTGGTCGCCGGGCCGGGGGCCGCGTCCACCACGCGGACGCGGACCCCGCGCCGGGCCAGCTCGTGCGCGACCACCAGCCCGACCGGGCCCGCCCCGGCCACCAGGACGGCGGCCTCAGGCATCGTGTCCCTCGGCGTACTTCTTGGCCAGCGCCAGCGTCGCCTGGCTGTTGCCGCCCGCGGCGGCCCGGATGAACGCCTTCGCCGACTCGACCGTGCCCTCCGCGCCCAGCACCTTGCCGATGTTGGCCGAGTTGACCACCACCGCGTGCCACGAGGTGACGGTCACCGCGTCGCCCTCCTTGCGGATGCGCCACTCGCCGACGTGCGCGGTCATCAGCGACGGGGTGCGCAGCTGCTTGTAGGTGATCCGCTCGGCCGGGAAGCACACCCGCACCGACTCGGTGGTGTGCACCGAGCCGTCCCGGGCCAGCGTGTCCATGGACATCCGCTGCACGTTCGGCTCGTCCTCGGTCAGCGTGATGTCCGGGACGTGCGGCAGCCGCTCGCTCCACCGGGACGCGTCGTAGAGGAAGTCGTAGACGGTCTCCGGGGAGGCCAGCACGGTCACCGAGTCCTCGAACTCGAACTCCAGCTCGCGCACCTCCTCGGCCCGCTCCGCGACCGCCTTGAGGTTGGCCAGCTCGGTCTCGCTGTTGCGGTTCGTGGCCTCGGTGATCCAGGCCAGTGACTCCGGCTTGTCGTCCACGGCGGTGAAGTCGTGTTCCAGCACCAGCTTCGTGCCACCATTGGCGCCGTCGAGCACGCGCCAGGTGCCCTTCATGCTCGCCACCGGCGGCGAGGATACCTCCTGCTGGAACGTGATCACCCGGCCCGCCTGGTCCAGCACGCGGTGCGAGGTCCACGACTTGACCTCGCCGTTGGCCGTCGCCCAGATCGCCAGCCGCTCGGTGGTGTCGGTCAGCGCCGTCTGTTCCACGTGGATGGTCGGCTCGAACAGCCGCGGCCACGCGGCCGCGTCGCCGATCAGCGCGTAGACCGCCGCGGGCGGCGCGGCGATGTCGATCTCATGGGTCAGGTGCGTGCGGGTGCTCTCGGACATGGCATACCTCCGGGGCTCGGGCGGTGGGGATGGGCGCGGGAGAAGGACTAATAACTGCTCAAACCGCCGCAGACGTTCATTGCCTGGGCGGTAATCGACGCGGCGGTGTCGGTGGCCAGGTAGTCGATGAGGCCCGCGACCTCCTCCGGGGTGGAGTAGCGCCCCAGCGGGATCTTCTGGTTGAACGCGGTCAGCACGGCCGCCTCGTCGGTCTCCCAGGTGTTCGCGTAGGCCTGCCGCACCCGCACCGCCATCGGCGTCTCGACGTACCCGGGGCACACCGCGTTGACCGTGGTGCCGGTCTGCGCCAGCTCCTTGGCCAGCGCCTTGGTGAACCCGATGACCCCGGCCTTGGCCGCCGAGTACGGCGCGCCGAGCGGCACGCCCTGCTTGCCGCCGGTGGAGGCGACGTTGATGATCCGGCCCGGCCCGGCCTCGCCCAGCCGACCGGTGGTCAGCGCGGCCCTGGTCACCAGGAACACGCTGTTGAGGTTGGTGTCGATCACGTCGTACCAGAGCTCGTCGGCGATCGCGGCCGTCTTGCCGCCGCCGTTGCGGCCCGCGTTGTTGACCAGCACGCTGATCGGCCCGAATCGGTCCACCGCCGCCTCGACCAGCGCCTGCACCGAGTCCTTCGACCGGACGTCGGCCTCCGCGCCGTCCACCTCGTAGCCCGCCTCGCGCAGCTCCTTCACCGTGGACGCCACGTTCTCCAGGGTCCGGGCACAGAGGAACACCCGCACCCCCCGCGCGCCCAGCCGCCGGGCGGTGGCCAGCCCGATCCCGCTGGTCCCGCCGGTCACCAGTGCCACGTCGAGCGTGTTCGCCGTCATTGTCCGCCCACCTCCGTGCGAGTGCCCCGGGCAGCGCGGGGCGCTGTCGGGTGTGGTCTGTACGCCGCCAGCCTCACCGGCCCGGTTCGACCGCAGACCGAACACCGTTGGAGGCGGCCGACCCTCATCCGCTCTCCAACCGCCTTCGACGGCGGGTGACCAACCTTCGGGGGGTGGCGTCGACCGGCGCCGCGGACGAGTGGGCGGAGCGAAAGGACTTCCTGGTGACGATCTCCGACAACGCGGTGCGGACCAGTGCGGATCTCTATCAGGAGGTCCAGCACTTCTACGGCCGCCAGATGCGCTACCTGGACGACAACCACATCGAGGCGTGGGCGGCCACCTTCACCGAGGACGGCGTGTTCTCGGCCAACGCGCACCCGGAGCCGCAGGTGGGCCGGGACAACATCGTGGCGGGCGCCCGCAAGGCCGCCGCCGCGCTGGCCGAGCAGGGCATCCAGCGCAGGCACTGGCTGGGCATGGTCGAGGTGGCCGAGGCCGCCGACGGCACCGTGGTGGCGCGCAGCTACGCGCTGGTCTACAACACCCCGCGCGGCGGGCAGGCCGCGGTGCACCTGAGCTGCTCGTGCGAGGACGTGCTGGTCCGCGAGGACGGCGAGCTGAAGGTCCGGACCCGGCGGGTCACCCGCGACGACCTGCTGCCGTGACCGCCACCCGGGAGGAGGGGACGTCGATGTCCACCGGTGTGGTCACGGGCGAGTCCCTGGACGTGCTGGGCGGCCTGGTCGGCGGCCCGCGCACCGACGACGTGCTGCGCGCCGCCGCGGTGGCCGCGCCCGACGCGGTCGCGCTGGTCTCGCCCGCAGGCACGCTCACGTACGCCGAGTTCGACCTGAAGGTCGACGCGCTCGCGGCGGCCCTGCGGGAGCGGGTCGGTCAGGGCGCGGTCATCGCGTTGACCGCCGCGCTGGACGAGTCGTTCGCGGTCGGCTACTTCGCGATCGCCCGCTCCGGCAACATCAGCGCGCTGATCAACCCGCTGCTGCGCCCCGACGGCTATACGCACGTGCTGCGCACCTCCGGGGCACGGCTGGCGATCGTGGTGCCGTCGGTGTACCTGCGGGTCGCCGAGGTGTTCGACCGGCTGCCCGAGCTGGGGTGGCTGGTGCTGACGCACCGGGTGGGGGAGGAGCTGCCGGAGGCGGAGACCGTCCGGGAGCTCGTCACCGCGGCGACGCCGTCGTCGGACGAGCCCGACGCGGGCCCGGACGACGTGGCGTGCCTGCAGTTCACCAGCGGCACGACCGGCGCGCCCAAGGCGGTCCGGCTCTCGCACCGCAACCTGACGGTGAACGCGGCGCAGGTGGCGCACTCGCACCGGCTGGACCCGTACTCGGTGCTGGTGAACTACCTGCCCACGTTCCACCTCATGCACCTGACCGCCGGGGTGGCCGCGCGCGCCACGCACGTGCTGTGCCCCGGGGACGATCCGGTCGTCGCGATCGAGACCGCCGCCCGGTACCGGGCGACGCATTTCTACAGCCTGCCCGTGCGGCTCTCGCGGCTCGCCGTGGACCCGCGGCTGTCCGGCCTCACCGTGCCGACCCTGCGCGCGATACTGTCCGGCGGCTCGTCGCTGCCGGGCCCGGCGACGCTGTCGCTCTCGCAGCAGTTCGGCGTGCCGGTGGTGCAGGGCTACGGCCTGGCCGAGACCTCGCCGTTGACCAACAGCGAGAACCTCGACCGCTGGAAGCTCGGCTCCAGCGGCCCGCCGGTCCCGGGCACCTCGGTGCGCGTGGTCGACGTGGCCACCCGGGCGGTCCTGCCGGTCGGCGGGATCGGCGAGATCGAGGTCGTCGGCCCCCAGCTCATGCAGGGCTACCTGGGCCGCGACCTGGCCACGGAGCTGACCGCGGACGGCTGGTTCGCCACCGGCGACATCGGTCGGGTCGACGCGGACGGCCACCTGTTCGTGGTCGACCGGATCAAGGACGTCTTCAAGTGCGACAACTGGCTGGTGTCGCCCTCGGAGATCGAGCGCGTCGTGCTGCGCCACCCGGGCGTCGCCGACTGCGTGGTCGTCGACTACCCGGACGAGTTCAGCGGCGCCGTCGCCTGCGGCGTCATCGTCCCCCGGGGCGCCGACTTCGACCCGGAGGACCTGCGGTCCTTCGTCGCCGCCCGCACCCCGTACTACGAGAACCTCCGCCACATCACCCTCGTCGACGCCATCCCGCGGTCCCCCAACGGCAAGGTGCAACGCCGTGCGGTCCGGGACAGCGTCCTCGGCACCTCTTGATCAGGAGACGGACATGTTCACCTTCATCAACAGCTTCAAGGTCACCGGCCCGACGGCCGACTTCGAGGCCGCCCTCGGCCGGATCAGCGCCCATATGTCCAGCCGCCCCGGTTTCCGCTGGGCCAAGCTCTACCGCAGCATCCGCGACGCGGACGTCTACGTCGAGATGGCCGAGTGGGACGACGCCGCCTCGCACCGCGCCGCCACCCAGGAGCCGGGCTTCCAGGCCAACATCGGCTCGCTGATGGCCGTCGCCACGGCCGAGCCCGGCCCGTTCGAGCTGCTCGCCGACCACGAAGGACAGCCGGTCGCCTGACCGGCCTGCCGTTCCGCCACCTACTCACCCCCGGGGTGGCGGAACGGCTCTTTCCTTTTGGAGGAGCCACAATGACCACCGGTGACGTCGTCCTGCTGATCCCCGGCCAGGGCGCGCAGTACCCCGGCATGGCCGTCGACCGACACCGCGCCGACCCGGCCTTCGCCGCCGATATCGACGAGTTCTTCGCGCTGATGGGCCCGCGCGGCGCGGAGATCCGCACCGACTGGCTTGCCGAACACCCGGTGGTGCCGATCGACGACGCGTCCCGGGCCCAGCCGCTGCTGTTCGCGCTCGGGTATGCGCATGCCCGGTCCCTGATGCGCGGCGGGGTGGACCCTACCGTCCTTATCGGACACAGCGTCGGCGAGCTGGTCGCCGCCTGCCTGGCCGAGGTGTTCGACCTGGCCACGGCCGCGGCGATCATGAACGCCCGGTTGAGCGCGCTGGCGGATATCGCCGACGGCGGGATGGTCGCGGTCGCCGCCTCGGCGGCGACCGTCGAGCCGTTCCTGGTCGACGGGGTGGTTGTCGGGGCGGTCAACGCTCCTATGCAGACAGTGGTGTCCGGGGCGCGTGCGGCCCTGGACGAGGTCGTCGCCGCGATGACCGCCGCCGGGCTGGTGTGCTTCCCGGTGCCCGCGCTACAGCCGTTTCACAGCCCGGCCGCCGCGGGGCCTGCGGCGTTGTTCACCGCCGGGATCGCCGGGTTGCCGCTGCACGCGCCTCGGCGGTTGATCCAGTCGACGGTCACCGCCGAGGTGGTCACCGGGGCCGAGGCCCGGCGGCCGGATTTCTGGGCCGAGCAGATCGCGCAGCCGGTGGTGTTCTGGCCTGCCGTGGACGCGGTGTTGTCGGATCCCGGGTTGCTGGGGGACGGGTTCGTCGTGGTGGAGGCGGGGGAGGGGAAGTCGCTCTCCTCGCTGGTACGACGTCACAAGGCGATGCGGTCGGGCCGGGGCTCGGTGTTGCGGCCGGGCGAGCTGGTACACCGGTAACCACAGCACACGAAACCCGCCCCCGGCCGAAGCGGCCGGGGGCGGATTTCGCCGTGTCGGCTACCGTCCACAGCAGACTTGACCGGAACGGTTCCGCCTGCGCGGCGAGGGAGGTGCCGCGCAGGCGGAAGTACTCATGCGTGGCAGGTGGGCAAACCCCCGTAGTGCTTCACCATCGCCCCGAACATCTCGCCCACATCCAGCACGGCCCCGGGCTCGGCCCCCCGGGCCTCCGCGCAGGCCCGGAACAGGTTCGGCACCAACCTCTCCCCGTCCACCCACTCCGAGAACTCCCCGAGCGACACCGACGAAGCCACCTCCAGCGGCCCCACCCCCGAAGCCACAGCCTCGCAGGCAAGCCCGCTCAACCACCGCAGATACCGCACGTTGGCGTCCAACATCTCGATCCCGCACACCGGCCCGTGCCCCGGCACGATCACCGACGGATCCAGCCGCCGCACGGTCTCCAGCGCGTCCAGCAACCCGCGAACCGACCCGGTCATCACGAACGGCGTCACCCCGGACATCACCAGGTCCCCGGCGAACAACACCCGCTCGGCGGGCAGCCACACCGCCGTGTCGTAGGCGGAGTGCGCGGGCCCCAGATGGAGCAACTCGGCGACCGTTCCCCCGGCCCGCACCGTCATCCGGTCGCGGTAGGTGACCGTCGGGGCGTCAACCCCTATCTCGCCCCACTCCACGTCCGGCCACAGTGTCGTCAGGTGGAGCCCGTGCGCCACCATGTCGGCGGCCGTGCCCTCCTGGGCGATCACCGTCGCCTCCGGGAAGGCCGCGTTTCCGAACGTGTGGTCGCCGTGCGAGTGCGTGTTCACCAGGAAGCGTGGCGGCGGCGCGCCGGTGCTCGCGATCATGGCGCGGAGCAGTTCGGCGCGTCCCCTGGTGGCCGCGGTGTCGATCAGCACGGTGTCGTCCCGGCCGGTGAGGACGCCCGCGTTGTTCAGGCACCAGCCGCCGTCCGGTTGCAGGAAGGCGTGGACGCCGTCGGCGACCTCGGTGAGGGCAGGCGCCTCAGCGCTGGGCGTAGCGGTCGGCGAGTGCGGGTTTGCGGTCATGGCCCGAGCATGCGCGGAGGCGATCGTGGTGCTCTGGGGGCGTGATCGGGCGGTCGAGCCGGATGCCCAGCCTGCCATCCTGGTTGGACCGGTTCACCGCGTCGATGCGAGAGACCGCCCCCAGCTTGCCGAAGATGTTGCGCAGGTGCCGCTTGACCGTGCCCTCCGCGATGGACAGGTGGGTGGCGATCTGGCGGTTGCTCATCCCGCTGGCCACCAGGTCCAGGACCTCGCTCTCGCGCACGGACAGCTGCCTGCGCTGCTCGTCGTACGGGTCGTCCTGCTGGGCGCGGGCAGTGGGCAGCATCAGCACCACGCCGTCGTCGCGGCGGTCGGCGGTGACGATGGCGTCGGTGAGGTGGCCGAACGGGCTGTCGGGGGCCAGGTGCACGTCGGCGCCGAGGTCGCGGGACTGGCTGATCGCCACGCTGCGCAGCGAGCGGGCCACCAGCCGCAGCCCGCCGAGGCACTGGGCCAGCGCGAACGCGGGCGCGCCGCCGACGACCACCACATCCGGGCAGGCGTCGAGCAGCAGCTGCATCTCCGGCCCGTCGAGATCGGTCGCCCCCACGACCACGAACCTGCCCTCCGCCGCCAGCGCGTTCCGCAGCGCCTCGCGTAAGAGCAGGGAGCCGTACAGGAGCAGGACGGAGATCGTCTTAGGCATGGTGCTAACCCCCTGTATCGACCATGATCTTAAGTAGCTTAAGTGCGACACTCTCAGCTTCCGTACCGCCGAACGAGTGGACGCCATGGTAACGGCTATCCAGGGTGGTCAAGCTGGTTTATCGGTACTTTTCTCGGCAATTGTCCTAGGGGTGCGATCAGTCCTCTGCGTGATTTCCAACGGCATTCGATCGCGGACGGTCACGATGGGGTATCACGTGCGTCGAGCAGGAGGAATCCGATGTCGGAAACGGTACGGGCGAACGGCCCCATGGACACCGCCGGGGTCATGCGGCTCACCACGGCCTACGCCGAAAGCAGGCTGCTGCACAGCGCGGTGGAGGTCGGTGTCTTCGAATTGCTGGCCAACGGCCCGGCGGTGGAACCGGAGATTCGTCGTGAATTGAGCCTGCATGCCCGTTTCCTCCCGCATTTCCTGGACGCGTTGGTCGCGCTGGGGCTGTTGGAGAAGGACGGCGAGAGCTACCGCAACGCCCCCGCCGCGGCCCAGGTCCTCGTCCCCGGTGGCGAGGTTTTCCTCGGCGGCCGGGTGCGCGCCGCGGCGACCAAGCACTACCACACCTGGGGCAGGCTGACCGACGCCCTGCGTGACGGCGAGGCCAAGGCGGGCGGCGGGCCCAACGCGTTCAAGCGCCTGTACAGCGACCCCGCGCAGACCCGCGCGTTCCTCATCCACATGGACGCCAACAACGGCCAGGTCGCCCCACAGCTCGCCGCGACCGTCGACTGGTCCGGCATCCGCGACTTCGTCGACGTCGGCGGCGCCCGCGGCAACGTGGCCGCGCACCTGGTCGCCGCGCATCCGCACCTGCACGGCGGCGTGTTCGAGCTGCCCGCGGTGGAGCCGGTGTTCGACGAGCTGATGGCCGAGCGCGGCCTGACCGGCAAGGTCACCTTCCACGGCGGCGACTTCTTCGCCGACCCGCTGCCCGCCACCGACGCGATCGTGCTCGGCCACGTGTTGCACGACTGGTCCGGGGACAGGTGCGTGGAGCTGCTGGAACGGGTCCGGGACGCGCTCAACCCCGGCGGCGCGGTGGTGATCTACGACCAGATGCTGGACGAGACCGCGCCCGCGCTGCGCAGCCTGATCGGCAGCCTCAACGTCGGCCTGATCACCGAGGGCGGCGGCGAGTACACCGTGTCCCGGTGCCGCACCTGGCTGGAGAAGGCGGGTTTCCGGTTCGCCAAGGCCACTCCGTTCCCGCAGGGCAACGACACGGTCGTGGTCGGCATCAAGAACTGATATGCCCCTATCCGAAGCGGAAGCCGGGACGCCTGTGGCGTCCCGGCTTTCCCGTGTTCTCGGGCTGTTTTCTTGAGGATCTCTTGAACCGGGCTTCAGACCGCGGTGAGCAGCGGCGCGTCGATCTGGTCCTGCTCGGCCAGGATCGACCGGTGCACCTCGCGGATGACCGCCGAGGGCTCCAGGCCCAGCTCCTCGTTCAGGATCGACCGGACGCTGCGGTAGGCGTGCAGCGCGTCGTTGCGCCTGCCCGCCCGGGTGAGCGCGACCATCAGCTGCGCGTGGAACCATTCGTTGAACGGGTGCTCGGTGACCAGCGCGCGCAGCTCCCCGATGAGGTCCACGTGCTTGCCGAGCAGCAGGTCGATGTGGGTGCGCAGCTGCAGCGCGGCGATCCGCCGGTCCTCCAGGCCCGCGACGTGCGTCTGCAGCAGCGGGCCGATGCGCACATTGCTCAGCGCGGGCCCGCGCCACATGACCAGTGCCTCGGTGGCGCATTCCGCGGCGGTGCGGATGTCACCGGAGGCCAGGTACTCCTTGGCCATGGCGTGGAACATGTCGAAATCGGCAGTGTCCACCGTGCCCGGCGGCAGCCGCAGCACATAGCCGGGTTCCTGGGTCTGCACCAGCCGTTCCGCACGCGCCTCCCCGAAGGCGTTCGCGAACAATCGGCGCAGCTGGTAGATGTAGGTGCGCGCGGTATTGACGCCGCTGCGCGGTGGGGTGCCCTCCCATAACTCCTCCACCAGCGCGTCCACGCTGATCAATCGGTTGGCCCCGACGGTCAGCAAAGCGAGCACCTGTTTTACTTTAGGAGCTGTGGGAGTCAGCTCCGCTTTACCGTCGAATACCCCCAAGGGCCCGAGGATCGTGATGTTCATCACCGCTCCCTTCGAAACACTCCCCATGCCTTGCCGACGTTAGCGCACAGGTAAAGCGGGGCCAATCATTATGCCTCTAAAGGAACACGGTGTGACCTGACCGGGTACCGCTGTCGATCATCGGACGATTGACCCGGTCGGCGCGTCAACTGCGCTGGCCGGGTCAATGCGGGGTGGTCTGTTCGGCGCGCACGCCGATAGGGGTGCCGGATTGCCTTATAGTGGTTCAGGAGCGGAGGGTGGGTCATGCCGGAGCAGATCACGGAAACGCCGTTCGCCCTCGACCAGCTCCACCGTCCCGCGGGTCGACGGGTGCCCGGGCAGGTCCACCACGTGCTCGCCGGGGTGCAGTCCCTCGAACAGGTAGCGCCCCAGTTCATCGGTCACCGTCCGCCGCAGCTCACCGTCGGGGAGGACGAGCCGGACCGTGACCCCGGTGAGTGCCCCGGCTGGTCCGCTCACCGTGCCCGCCACCGACGCCCGGTGCGGCAGCAGCGTCACGTCGTAGTGCACCGTCCCCGGCGGCAGGTCCAGCCGCGTGGTGCGCGGCTCGCACCGGGCGGCCGACCAGATCGCCAGGAAGCTGCCGGGCGCGTCGGTGGCCAGCCAGTAGTGCCCGCACGGCGGGCACGCGCACTGGTCCACCTGGGTGCCCGAGGTGTCCACCAGGGTCGCGGTGGCGTCCGGGATGACCCGCCCCGACCGGTCCCGCACCGTCCCGGTGACCATCGCGACCGCGAAGTCGACCGGTCCGGACGCGTAGACCTCTGCCATGGCGTGCCCCTTCTCGTCGTGCCCTGTCCCGCCGCGCCGGTCCGGACCGCGTTGTGTCGTACCGCGCTGTCCCGAACCGTGCCGCCTCGAACCGTGCCGTCCCGGACCGTGCTGCCCCGGACCGTGCCGTCCCGGACCGAATCGGTCGACACGGTGTCGGCCGGGGCGTCGGTCGCGGTCATCGCCGCGCGTCGGTCGCCGCCGACTCCGCCCGGCTGACCTTCTCCGCCTTGGCCAGCACGAACGCGGGCAGCAGCGCCAGCACGGTGAGCCCGATGACCCAGTAGTGCGTGCTGCCCATCGCGTCCGCGGCCGCCGCGGCGGTGGGGTGCTCGGGGAGCATGTCCTGGTAGATCACGGTCAGCAGGGCGATGCCCAGCGAGCCGCCGAGCCGCTGCATCAGGTTCAGCTGCGGGGTGGCGTGCGGGATCTGGTCCTTGCGCACCACCGCGTAGGTGGTGGACATCGCGGGCACCACGGTCAGGCCGGTCGCCACGCCGCGGGCCACCAGCACCACGCCCAGCCACCAGTAGCTCTCGGTCGTGCCGATGACGGCGAGCGGGATCGTGCTCACCAGCGCCAGCACCAGGCCCGAGATCACGACCCGGCCGCCGCCGAAGCGGTCGCACAGACTGCCCGAGATGGGGGTGGCGATGAGCGCGCCGATCGCCTGCGTGGCCACCATCAGGCCCGCCACCAGCGGCGTCTCGCCGCGGGCGTGCAGGAAGTACAGCGGCAGCAGGGCCAGCGACCCGTACAGCACCGCGCCGAGGCTGAACGAGGTGATGCACGCGGACGCGAACGCCTTGTTCGCGAACAGTCGCAGGTCGAGCAGCGGCTGGTCGCGGCGCAGCGAGTGCCAGACGAACGTGCCGAGCAGCAGCACGGCGGCCACGATCAGGCCCGCGCTGATGCCGACGTGCGGGTTGTTCGGCACGGTCACGTCGGCGATGCCGTACGTCAGCATCGGCATGCCGAGTGCGGTGAGCACCAGGCCGAAGGTGTCGAACCGGCCCGCCTCCCCGCCCGGGGTCCGCTCCAGCGTGAACCAGGCGAAGACCAGCGCGATGACGCAGAGCGGCACGTTGATCAGGAACAGCGAGCGCCAGCCGAGGTGGTCGACCAGGATGCCGCCCAGCGTCGGGCCGAGCAGCGGGGCCAGCACGATCGGCACGCCCATCATGGCCATGATCCGGCCCAGCTGGTCGCGCCGGGCGCGGGCGGCCAGCAGCATCTGGCCCGCCGGGACGAGCAGGCCGCCGGTCATGCCGAGCGCGGCGCGCGCGGCGATCAGCAGGCCGATCGAGTTGGCCGCGGCGCCGACCGCGGACAGGACGGTGAACATGGCCAGCATGGCCAGCCACAGCCGGGCCGCGCCGAAGCGCCGGGCGAGCCAGCCCGCGAGCGGGATGACCGCCGCGTACCCGAGCAGGTACGCGGTCACCGACCAGTGTGTGGCTCCCGAGGAGGAGTGCAGGTCGACGCTGATCTTCTCGGTGGCGGCGTTGAAGACGGTGGTCGTCAGGGCCGACATGAAGGCGCCGAACGCGACGATGGTCGCGGTCAGCACGATCGCCGCGGGCAGCTTCGCCGGTCCGGCGGGCGGTGTCGGGGCGGGTGGTGGGGCTGTCGTGCTGAGAGGCTTGGCTGACATCGAGGGCTCCAGAGAGAGGTTCCTTAACGACGTTAAAGACGGTAGCTTAACCCCATTAAACTGTCAATGATCTCCCCTGGAAGGTGGGCCATGGCCCTCTCGCGGCAAGTCATCCTCAAGGCCGCGCTGCAGCTGCTGGACGAGGTCGGCCTGGACAAGCTGACCCTCCAGCGCATCGCGGACGTGCTCGGCGTGCAGACGCCTGCCCTGTACTGGCACTTCAAGAACAAGCGCGAGCTGTTCGCGCACATGGCCGACGAGCTGGTCCGCTCCCAGTTCGAGGACTTCGGCGAGGCCCAGGCCGACCTCCCCTGGGACCGCTGCATGGTCGAGCTGGCCCGCCGCGTCTACCGCACCCTGCTCTCCCACCGCGACGGCGCCCGCCTGTTCGCCGGGAACCACCTGCAGTACGGCTTCGCCCAACGCAGCCTGGAGAACGTCCTGACCGCCCTGCGCGCCGCGGGCTTCACCACCTTCGAGGCGCTCACCGCGTGCAGCACGCTGGTCAACTACACGACGGGCACGGTCATCGAACAGCAGAGCCTCGCCCTGATGAGCGGCCCGGACCCGCAGACCCCCGCCCAACCGGACGCGCCGAGCGAGCTGAGCAAGGCCGAGGCGTCGGCGCTGTTCGACCAGGAGGCCATGTTCGAGCGCGGCCTGGAGATCGTGGTGGCGGGCATGGCCGCCAAGTTCGTCCGCACCACGGCCGAGCGCACCGGCTGACCTGCCGGGAGAACGACGAAGCGGACCATTCCGCAGGTGGGATGGTCCGCTTCGTTCTGCGCGTCAGCCCGTCGGTGGGATCGGTGAAGCCGCTGGTGTGGTTCGGCGGCATCCGGACCGCCACGGCCTCGGCGCGCGTTGATGGACTCCACGGAGGACGGACCACGCTGGTGTCAGCAGCCTGTCCCCTCACTCACGCGACCGTACAACTCGGCGGCATCTCGGGGTGAGTCCACTGTGCGCAGGCTGCTGGGCAGGAGCAACGTGGCTGCACTCCACGCCAGGCCGCCGAACACCAGCACGAGGGCCAGACCGAGACGGTTTCCCAGGTAGCTCACGGCGAGCTGTGCGAGAACTCCACCCAGGAGCGCGGCGAGGGGAATGGTGGCCCACGAGATCGTCCGCGCGGTGGCGCTGACCCTGCCCAGCAACGAGGCGTCGGTGAGATATTGGCGGAGGCTCACGGAGTTGACGTTCCAGATCGGGAGGAAGAAGCCGGACACCACGGAGATGACGACCATGACCGGGAATGGTGCCCAGACCAGTGCCAACGGCGCGGCGAGCCATGGCAACCCCTTGACCGCACTGGACACCAACATGGCCCGGCCAAGCCCGAACCGACCCACGATCCGGTTGCACGACGCGGCTCCCACGAGCGTGGCTATCGCGCCCGTGGCGAGGATGGTGCTGGCGGTGGTGGGGGTGAAACCGAGACCGCGATAGGCGTAGAGCAGGAACAGCTCCATCGCCAACCCCCGACCGAGGTTGGCTGCGGCCGTCGCGAGGACGAGGCGGAACAACAGCCGGTGCCGGATCACGATCCGGATCCCCCGCCGCGCCTCCGCGAACAGACTGCGCCTCGGACGGTCGGGCAGCCGCTCGGGTTCGCGAATCGTGACCAGGGCGAGCACGGAAGCCAGATACGAGGCGGCATCCACAAGAATCGCGTTGGCGGCCCCGGCGACCTGAACGAGGAAACCGGCGACCGGCGGCCCGGCCACCTGTGCCGTCGACGCACTGATCTCCATCCGCGCATTGCTTCTGGCGATCTGCTCCGGCTCGACGAGCGACGGAAGGTAGGCCTGGTAACCGACATCGAAGAAGATCGCCGCACCACCGGTGATCGCGGCCACGACGATCATCTGTACGAACCCGAGTCCACCCAGGACAGCGGCCACCGGCAACGACGCCATCGCCAGGAACCGCACCAGATCGGCGGCGATCAGCACCTTTCTCCGCTGGGCACGGTCAATCCAGACGCCTGCGACCAGGCCGAGCAGGGGATAGCCGACGGTGCCGACCGTGGTCAACAGGCCAAGCTGGAACGGACTCACCTGCAACACGAGCAGAGCAACCGTCGGCACGGCAACAAAACTGACCTGGTCACCGACAGCACTGACCGTCTGGCCGAACCAAAGACGCCGAAACCCGCGCCCCCCGGACCGTGTCCCCATGCCCACTACGCTAGAAGCTCTAGTTAAGCCGAGGTCAACCGCCTGCGGACCGGTCCGACACACGACCGGCCCGACGAAGCTCAGCCGCCAACACTCAACCGACGGGCAAACCCTCGCATTCGCCCCCGATCCTCCCCGAACACACTCTCCCACTCCTCATCCAACGAAAACCACCCCACAGGCTGCCCCTCCTCCCCCCGAACCTCCACCTCGGCAGAAACAACCGCCCCATAAACCAAACACAACGTAGCCGACAAATCCGCCCGATAAGACCGAACCGCAACCGCGGCAGGCACATCCGACAACTCGGCCGAAACCCCGGCCTCCTCGGCCAACTCGCGCACCGCGGCTGCCCGAGGCGTCTCCCCGATCTCCACCGTCCCCCCGGGCGCGACCCACCCCCGCCGGTGGTGCCGCACCAACAACACCCGCCGATAAGACGGATCCACCACCCAGACCTCGGCAGCGATCGGCTCCGTCAACACCGGCCGGGCCCTCAACCACGCCCGAGCGTCATCGAACTCCACCACGGCCAGCCCCGCATCGGCCACCGCCGCGTTCATGGTCACCTGGTCGATCATTCGGCCATGGTAGACACCGATCAGGAGCGACGGGCGCGATCGCGTGGGACGCTCTGTCGGTGCCCATTGATCCGCACCTGTTCGCAGCGTTCGTCCTGACCGCGGTGGTGGCCATGCTCGTCCCCGGCCCGGACATGCTCTTCGTCCTCGGCTGCGGGATCCGCGGCGGCGCCCGCGCCGGTCTGCTTGCCACCGCGGGCCGGTCGCACAGTGGTCGGTCGACAAAGTGGTCGGTCGACGCAGTGGTCAGTCGACCGGGTGGGCGAGCCCGCCGTCGATGAACAGGATGCGCCGGATCGGCGGCTCGCTCCGGGCGGCCAGCGCGGCGCGGTAGTCCGGGGAGTCGTACCAGGCGCGGGCGTCGGCGAGGCTGGGGAACTCGATGATGACGATGCGGTGGTCGTCCGGCCACTGCCCCTCGACGGCCACCGGGGTCTGGCCGCGGGCCAGGTAGCGGCCGCCGTGCGCGGCGATGGCGGCCGCCGAGGCGGCGCGGTACCGGCGGATCTCGTCGTCGTCCTGGTACGGGGATTCGGCGATCACGTAGGCGGGCACAACCCCCATTGTGGCACGACTGTGGCACGGCTCGCGGGCGGCCGGGAGCGGGGCGTAGGGTGTACCCACGTGAACGTTGTGGACTCCGGCGAACTGGCCGTCACCACCGTGACCTACCCCGCGGGTTCGCTGCGGGAGAAGGCGTCCGTGCTGACCACCGTGCGCGAACCGGACCGGCTGTTGGTCTTCACCGACCGCACCCCGTTCCACCCGCTCGACCCGTTGTGGCCCGACCAGCCCGCCGACCACGGTGAACTCCGCGTCGGCGACCACGCCTTCCCGGTCCGCGACACCCTCACCGCCGCCCGCCGCGACGACGGTCCACTGGTGGTGGATGACGACATCGCCGCCCGCCGCGACGAACCCGGCGTGCTCTTCGCCGTCGCCCACGTCCTCGACCCCGAGGCCGCACCGCACCTGACCCCCGGCACGAGCGTGGACCTCGTGGTCGACGCGGAGCGACGGAACCGGCTCAGTGCCGCGCACACCGCGTGCCATCTCCTGGCGTACGCGCTCAACCAGGTCACCCATGGCTTGTGGCGCAAGGAAGTCCCCACCGACTCACGCGGCCACTACGACCTGGACGCCGCCACCTGCGTGCTCACCCGTCACGACGTGGACGGCAGTCTCGACCACTACCGGCTCGGCAAGTCCCTGCGCAAGAAGGGATTCGACACCGCCGCGTTCCTGGACCGTCTGCCGGATGTGATCGGCGAGGTCAACGCGGTGCTCGCGGGCTGGATCGCGGCCGACGTGGCGGTGCGCGTCGAGGTCACCGGCCCCGCCCTCACCGACCGCAGGCAGTGGGTCTGCGAGACCCCCGGCGGCGTCGCCACCATGCCCTGCGGCGGCACCCACGTGCACCACCTGGCCGAGATCGACTCGATGACCGCCACGGCCACCCACGACGCGGACTCCGGCATCCTGGAGATCCGCAACCGCGTCGTGGTGGCCGCGACGGTCTACTAGCGGTACAGCCCGGTGAGTTCCATGTCCCGCAGCGTCTGGTAGTCCCGTTCCAGCTCCGCCTGGTCGTCCGTGCACAGGTACACCGTGCCCGGACACGTGGCCATGTCGATCGTCTTCGTCAGCGGCGCGCCCTCCGCGTGGTTCGCCACCAGACCGGCGAACGACGGCAGTTCGCGCACCCGGTCCCACCCGTCCGCGTCCGGCATCCGCCCAGTGGCAGGGGAGATGAGGTTGACACACCGCAGCAGGTTCTTGAGCTGGTACGGCGCGTCCGTCTCGGCGACGAAGCTCTCCGGGTCGGCGAGGGCGAACGCCAGGGTGTTCACCTGGTCGGTGCCGACGCAGCGGCTGAGCAGCTCCGGCACCTGGCCGCCGCCAAGGCGCGCGCCGGTCTCGATCAGGAACGGACCGTCGTCGGTCAGCATGATCTCCGTGTGCGCGGCGCCGTGCGAGATTCCCAGTGCGTCCAGCACATCGCGCGCGTACCCGACCACCTCGGCCACGCCGAACGCGTCCAATGGCAGCAGGTCCTCGTAGTCGTACACGGCCTGACCGTCGACCTGGCGCTTGTGGTAGCGCCACACCTCGATCAGCCGGTGTGTGCCCGCCCAGCTCACCGTGTTCAGGTAGTACTCGGAGCCGCGCAGGAACTGTTGCGCCAGCACGGTGTCGTTGCGGCGGCCGTAACGGTCCACCGACGCCATGATCCGGTCGTGCGCGGCCACGACCTCCTCGGCCGTGGTGCACGTGATCACGTTGTCCGTGCCCGCGCTCAGCACCGGCTTCAGCACCACCGGCCGGATCCCGTTGTCCCGCACCCACGCCACGGTGTCCGCCGACGACGCGGAGCGGAAGTCGCGCGCCGCGGCCAGACCGGCGGCGCGGATCGTCTCCTGCATGGCCGCCTTGTCGCGGCGGGCGACGGAGTGGTCGATCGCGTTGCCCGGCAGGCCGAGCGCGGCCGCGAGCCGGTCGGCCAGCAGCACACCGGACTCGGCGGCGGCGACCACCGTGGTCACGCCGAGTTCGCGCATCGCCGCCGCCGTCGCCGCGATGTCGCCGGTGTGCGCCAGCTCGACCGCGAAGTCCGCCGGGCGGTACGCCAGCCGCGTGTCCGGGAACTCCGACCGGACGTGGATGAACGGCACCCCGCGCAGCCGCAGTGCGGCGGGCAGCAGCCTGCCCGCCCCGTACGCGTCCACTATGGCGCAGGTCACTGTGAAACCTCCGACTTCTCCGACCCGGACCCGGCCGGTCGCCGGTCCGCTCGATCCCGGACCAGCGCTCCCACCGCCACCAGCACGACCACGCCGATGATGCCGACGAGGGTGAAGGCGGAGAAGCGCAGCCTGCCGTCGGCCAGCTGCATGGTGAACGCCATCAGCGGCGACAGCGCGATCACCAGCGAGGTGGTGATCGGTTCGGTGTGCTTGATCCCGATCTGCAGCACGTAGATCGGCGTCGCGACACCGATCACCGCCACCACCACACCGGGCAGCAGTGCGGCACCGAGATCGGGGTGGCGCTCCAGCCCGAACAGCACCCAGGCGAGCGCGCTCATCAGGAAGAACCTGGTGGCCAGCACGGTTCCCGGGGCGCACCCGGCGTCGCTGAGCCGCTTCATGTAGATGATGTTCACCGAGGACCCGACCGCGCAGGCCACCGTCAGCACGAGCCCGATGACCGCGTCCGACACGGTGATCCCGGCCAGCCCGCTGCGCCCGCTGAACGACACCCACACCAGGCCCGCGAGCAGGCCGCAGATGCCGATCGACACCGCGACCTCGACGCCGAGCACCCTGCTGTCCTTGCGCAGCAGCGGACCGGCCAGCACCGCGATCACCGGGCCGAGCGCGAGGCCGAGCACGTTGACGATCGCCGGTTCCAGGTAGGCCAGCGCGTACAGGGTGGCCAGCCAGGTCACCGCGGTGGTGATGTTGATCGCCACCAGGTCCCTGCGGTGCGCGTGCAGCTCGCCGGGCCCGGCGGAGCGGACCCGGCGACCCTGCACGGCCAGGAAGAACAGCATGGTCAGCGTGAACGACACGGCCGCGATCCCGGCCGGGCTCACCGACTCGAACTGGTTGCCCGCGTAGACGTCCATCGCCGCGGTGAGCACGGCGTAGCCGAGCAGCGGCACCAGCCCGCGCCGCATCGAACCCGCGCGGGTACCCCCACCTTGCACGATGCGTCCCCCATGAGGTCTGTTCGGCACGGCGTCGCTATCCGTTCCCCCGAACGGTTTCCGCGCGCCGACTGTCGTGAACGACCGCCAGGGTACGCACTCGTGCGCGGCGGTCAGTCGCCAGCGTAGCCCGTCTCGATGCCCCACGTGGCCAACTTGCCCAGCCAGCGGTCGACCGCGGCCGGTTCGTCGGCCGCCTGGTGCAGTCCCGGCGCGACGTTCCCGCCGGTGACCTCCAGGATGCCCAGGGCGAGCGGCACCGACACCAGCCGCGGGGTGGCGGCCTCGGTCGCGGTGCCGACGGCGTCGAGAACGTACTCACCACTCCAGGTTCTGCCGTCCTCGGTGCGTACGTCGAGGCTTACCGCCATGACCACCCGATCGTGGTCGTCGGTCGTGGTCGGGTGCCGCTCGGCGAGTTCCGCCGCCAGCGCGGTGATCCGGTCCGCGTCGGCGGTCACCAGCTCGGCGAACACCTCCTTCCACGCCTGGCTCCAGCCGTCCAAACGCATCGTTCCGCGCACGAACGTCTCGATCGTCCAGTTGGTCGGAAAGTGGTAGGTCGCCACGAACGGGACACTGTCCCGGTTCGGGTACACCTCGAACGTCTCGTCGCCGATCCGTTGCGCGCGAACGGCTTCCCACGGCCGCGCGACCTCGACCTCGGCCCCGTCGTCGATCATCCGCGCCGGGCTCAGCAGCGCCGTCAGCACCCCGCGCGGCGCCCAGCTGAACCGGTAGCGGAAGTCGTTGGGCACGGCGGGATTGCTGCCGCAGTACGAGGTGAACCGGACGGTCGCACGGCCGTCCCCGACGAACTCGCCCGCCTTGCGCACCAGCTCGTGCGCCAACAGGTGGTCGATACCGGGGTCCAGCCCGATCTCGGTCAGCACGACCAGCCCGCGCGCGGCCGCCGCGTCGGTCTGCTCGGCGATCCCCGGGCTGAGGTAGCTGGAGCACGCGAAGTGCGCGTCGTGCTCGATCGCCAGGCGCAGCAACGCCGGGTGCTCGGTGGCGGGCAGCATGGACACCACGACGTCGCCGGCGCGCAGCTCGGCGGCGAGCTCCGCGTGGCCGAACGTCCGCGTCTCGGCCTGTCCGGACAGTCCCAGCTCGGCCAGCCGCCTGTCCGCCTTGGCCGCGGTGCGCCCCCACAGCAGCGTCGTGGCCGCCGCGCAGACCAGGCCGAGCCCGCTGCCGGTGGACATGCCGGTGCCGATCCAGTGCACGCGGCCGCTCGGGGTCACCAGGTCAGCCATGGAGGTCTCCTTCCGCGCCAAGGCGGGCGATCGCGTCGTCGAACCGGGCGCGGGCGCGGTCCCACACCGGGCCGCCCGCGGTGAGGCCGGTCAGGTGCGGCAGCAGCCCGGCGGAGAAGGCCGTGCTGGACTCGCGGGGCAGCAGCGACGGCAGGTTGTCGATGGCCAGCACGTCCAGCACCGGACTGCCCGCGTGCACCGTGCGCGCGGGGGAGTCCCAGGTCGTGGTCTTGTCGTTGATCGGCAACCGGTTCAGGTCCGAGGTGACGTCGCAGGTCACGTCGGAGACGGTGCGCAGCACGCGGCCCGGCGCGGTCGTGTCGGCCGCGGTGAGGAACGGCGTGCCGGGCTCGTTCGCGAACACGGTGTTGACCAGGATGTCGTGGCCCAGCAGGGCTTCCCGGTCCAGCGCCCGGGTCTCGGCCAGGTCCCACTCGGTGGTCGGCACGCCCGCCACCGCCAACGCCTCCACGGCGCCCCGGCCGGACCGGCCCAGCGCGCCGACCACCAGCGCCCGTTCGGCGGCCGGGGTGGCGCGCAGCCGGGCGTCCAGGTCTTCCCGACTGCCGGAGCGCAGCGGGGCGAGCAGCTCGTTGCGGTGGTGGAGGACGGCGAGCGCGGCGCCCACGTAGCCCGCCCAGAAGCCGAACGCGACCACCCGGCGGCCGTCGTCGTCGACCAGCTCCTCCAGGTCGAGCAGGGTGCCGCCGCCCCAGGTGAGCCTGCGCAGCAGGTCGGGCCCGTCGACCTGGCCCTTGAAAGCGTGGCCGAAGAAGATGTGCCGGTGGGTCAGCGCCCGCGCGGCCGAGGAGGGCTCCTTGAGCCCGAGCACGAACACCTCCGGCGGCGCGTCCGGCCAGGTGTCCCCAGGCACGACCCGGCAGCCCGCGGCCGCGTACTCCTCGACCGGGAACGCCCGCTGTCCGGCCTCCTCGACCATCACCGCGAACCCCGCCTCGACCAGGCGCGCGGCGTCCGCGGGTACCAGTGGTGTGCGCTCCTCGTGCGGCGCGACCTCGCGGCGCAGCCACAACCCCGTCCTGCTCGACATCTGTTCTGCTCGTCCCCTTGTCCGTGCTCGCTGGCTGGGTGAATGGCCGGGTGGGTGGGTTGGAAGATCAGCGGGTGGGTGGGTTGGAAGATCAGTGGGTGGGTCAGTGGATGGGGCGGGTGCGCTGGGCCCCGGACAGCGCGGCCTGCCAGCTGGCGACCGGCGGCGGCACCTCGATGTGGCTGGGCACCGCGACGTGGATGACCGACGGCCCCTCGGCCGTCGCCGCCTGCTTGGCCAGCACCGCGAACTCGGCGGCGGTGTGCGCGCGGGCGCCGGTGACGCCCATGCCCGCGGCCAGCAGCACCGGGTCCAGCGGGCCGGGGTCGACGGCGAAGTAGCGGCCGCCCGCGTACAGGTGCTGGATCATCTTGATCCAGCCCATCGAGGTGTTGTCCAGCACCACGTAGGTGACCGGCAGCCGCAGCCGGGCCGCGGTCTCCCACTCGCCCACGGCCATGGCCACGCTGTTCTCCGTGGTCAGGCACAGCACGCGGGAGCCGGGGTGGCCGACCGCGAGCGCGATGGACGCCGGGATGGCGAAGCCCATCGGGCCGTGGCCGCGCGGGATGACCACCCGCCAGCCGTCGCCGGGGCACTCCCAGAAGCTGGACAGGTACGGCGTCGGCGTGCCCGCGTCCGCGGCGATCCAGGTGTCGCGGCCGAACGCCTCGCCGAGCGCCCGGACGACCTCGCGCGGGTGCACCACGCCCTCGTCGAGCACCGGCGTGTCGGCGTCGACGTGGCTCGCCCACACCGCGCGGGCGGCCGCGATCTCGGCGGACCTGGCCGCGCGGACCTCCTCGGCCGCGGCCGGGATGGCGGCCACGACCTGGGCCAACACCGCCTTCGCGTCGCCGACCATGGCGACCCCGCGCGGGTAGTTGTGCCCGGCCCGGCCCTCGTCGGCCTCGATGTGCGCCACCTTGACCGAGCCGTCCCGCGGCGGGGCGGTGAAGCCGAGCGTGTCGGTGGCGTTGGCCCGGGTGCCCACGAACAGCACCGCGTCCGCCTCGGCGAGCCGGGCGTTGGCGTAGTCGCGGGCGCCGTTGGCGCCGATCACGCCCAGCGCCAGCGGGTGCGCCTCGTCCAGCGCGCCCTTGCCGTGGATGGTCGTGGCGACCGGGACGGCCCCGCGCTCGGCCAGCGCGCGCAGCTCCGGCCAGGCGCCGGACAGGTGCGCGCCGCCGCCCGCGACGATCACCGGGTGCGCGGCGTCGGCGAGCATGTGCGCGGCGATCCGGACCGCGTCCAGCCTGCCCGCAGGCCGGTCGGTGGCCACCTCGGCGCGGGTGAGCGTGCCCTGCGGCGGCGCGTCGTCGAGCTCGGCCTCCAGCACGTCCTCCGGGAAGATCAACGCCACCGGGCCGGGACGGCCGGTGGTGGCCGCCCGGATCGCCGCCTCGACGGCAGCCGGGATGTCCCGCGGGTCGGTGACCGTGCGCCGCCACTTGGTGCAGGCGGCGAACAGCGCGTCCTGGTCCATCTCGCTGATCGGCGCGGTGCCCGCGCTGCGGGTGTTGTTGTCGGTGGCCAGCGCCACCAGCGGGATGCTCGACGTCAGCGCCTCGGCCAGACCGCTGGCCAGGTAGACCGCGCCCGCCCCGCTGGGCGCCTCGCACACGCCCAGCCGCCCGGTGGCGCGGGAGAACGCGTCGGCCATGAACCCGGCGTGCCGCTCGTCCCTGGCCAGCACGTGCCGGATCTCGTCGGCGCGCCGCCGCAGCACGTCGTAGAGGGCGATGCTGGTGTCCCCCGGGAACCCGAAGACCGTGTCCACGCCGCGCCGCGTCAACGACTCGACCAGCAGATCCGCTCCGTTGCCCATGCCCTGCCTTCCTGTTCCTGCCGCTCTGTTCCTGCTGTCCTGTTCCTGCGGCGGGGTGCTCGGTCAGCGGGTGAGGTGCGCGGTCACGATCGACCGCACGCGCTCGCCGGAGATCGGTCGGTGGTAGCGGAACTCGCCGGGCTCGGCCTTGTCGAAACCGGCGGCGACGGCCTGGTCGGCGATGTAGTCGGCGGACAACCAGTGGAAACCGTCCACGCCGGGCGCCTGCTGGACGGGCGATCCGTCGTTGGGCGCGTCATTCGACGCGACAAGGCAGGCCAGGCCGTCGGCGCCCGGCTTCAGCCAGGCGCGGATCCGGGACAGCACCGGGACGAGACCGGCGGCCGGGTCGTTGAGGTGGCCGAGCACGCCGTCGATGTAGGCGACGGTCCAGTGCCTGCCCGGTTCCCACTGGTAGATGTCGGCGCACTCGGCCTGGACACCCTTCCGCCTGGCCAGCTCCACCGCCTCCGGCATGGCGTCGATGGCCAGCACCCGGTAGCCGCGGTCGACCAGCTCGGCCTCCACGGCGGCGTTCCCGCAGCCCAGGCTGAGCAGCTCGCCGCCGTCGCGGTCCAGCTCGGCGGCCAGCCGGTCGGCCATCCAGGTGCGGTACTCCAGGCTGTAGGTCGACGGCGTCACCGAGTCCCCGCGGCTGCCGCCGTCCTCCCAGACGTGGAACAGGCTGGCGCTGTCGGTGTTCTTGTCGAGGTAGAAGCGGACGAGGTCGTCCTGGTTCCTCGCAGGCGTGTGGAACATCGTTTCCCCCATCGTCGACAGAGTCGGCGCGCCGGTGGGCGACACCGCTGAATTCGGCCGCGATAACGCATGTGCCATTCTTCGTGCAATACCCACCCCACGCACGGGCAGGCCGAAACACCGACAGCGCACCGTCGGATACGAAGGTCGTTCCCCTTTGTGTCGGGTGCCTTCCCCCAGTTCCCCGTGAACACAACACAGTCCCCGCGAGTCCGGGGCCGGTGTCCCGCCCGGATCGCGGAACCGATTGTCATCAGGTCCGGCTATGGGTCGCAACCGCCCGTTCGAGTGAACAGGCCGCGGTCGCTGTGTAGCGTGACCGTCATCACGCCGAGGTATGCGCGCGGTATACCGGGTCGTCGATGGAAAACGTGTGACCGGCGCGTTAGACGATCATATGCGGCAGATGTCGACATCCCTCGAATCGAGCACGAAACGGGTGAACGTCAAATACGCGAACGTCGAGATGTATCAACTCCTGGCTTAACTCGACGCCCGGCTGAACGCCAGTCCCACGCCGAAGCCATCGGCACCCCGCCCATGCGACCCTGTCGCGGGCTGTCCCGTCCTGTTGAGCTCTTGACGACCATCGCGGTTTCCATACCGTGAATCGGGGGCGTCCGCAATGCCACGCCCGCGCGGGCCGAGAGGGGCCATGGGGTAGACCGCCATCCATGTCGTGTCTTGATCATTCCGGCGTTTGCGGACTTGGCACGAAAGACGATCCGATGAGCGTCGAATAGTCTACCGTCGATATTTGCAATTCGATAAGTCGCATGCGGATTGTTTTCGGCGATTCGGTCCCGTCGCCGTGCTGCCGCGTTGTCGTCAGGTGGAGAGCCCGAACCGGCAAACGGTTCGCGGGTGGATGGTTGGCTCGGCAGGGGATGATCGGATGGTCGATCCGGCCCTTCTGCCCCCTCGGCGCATACGCCAGGATGTCGGTGATCATGAAGCGCGGTCGGCGAGACCGCAGGGTGGAGGAGGAATCCGTGGCCGATGCTGGGGGAGCCGCCGTGGCGGACCGGTTGGATGTCATCGAGACGTGTACGCGGGTGGTGTGGCATACCGATCAGCGGGAGTGGGAGCGGCTCGGGGAGGTGTTCGCGGACCGGGTTTCCCTGGACTACACCAGTCTCAACGGGGGTGAGCCCGTCACGCTGGCGCCGGAGGTGATCATCGGGGCCTGGCGGGACGCGCTCGGCGGGTATGACTCGACGCACCATCTGCTCACCAACCATCTCGTGACCGTGGCCGGTGACGAGGCCGTGTGCACCGCCGCTTTCCTTGCCACGCACCGGCTCGGGTCGGCGCTCGGTGGTTCGTTGTGGACACTCGGGGGCACGTACCGGTTCTCGCTCACGCGGTCCGACCGGTGGCGGATCGACGGCATGGTGATGACCGCGGTCTGGGGCGACGGCAACCGCGACCTGCCCGCGCAAGCGGCGAAATGAACCTGGGGGAGCAGAACATGAAGACGACGTTCGACAGCGATGGCGTTCAGCTGGTCGGGAACCTCTACCTGCCCGCGGGTGCGGACACCGCACCGGGCGTTGTGGTCGCGGGCACCTGGACGAGCGTGAAGGAGCTGATGGCCGACCGTTACGCCCAGCGGCTCGCCGAACGCGGGTTCGCCGCGCTTTCCTTCGACTTCGCCGGTTTCGGCGAGTCCGGCGGCGAGCCCCGCGACGTCGAGTCACCGGCGTCGAAGGTGCGCGACATCCACAACGCGGTCACGTTCCTGACCGACCACCCCTCCGTGGACGGCGACCGCGTCGGCGCGCTCGGCATCTGCGCCGCCGCCATGTACATGGCCGAGAACACCGCGCACGACCCACGCGTGCGGTCCCTCGCCCTGATCGCTCCCTGGCTGCACGACCGCCCGATCGTCGAGGCCTCCTACGGCGGTGCGGACGGCGTGGCCGCCAAGATCGAGCTGGCCCGTCGAGCCCGCGCGCGGTTCGAGGAGACCGGCGAGGTCGAGTACGTCCCGGTGGTCAGCGGCACCGACCCGGACGCCGCCATGCCCTTCGACATCGACTTCTACCTCAACCCGGCCCGTGGCGGCATTCCCGCCTGGCCCAACCGCTATGCCGTGCAGGCCTGGGAGGAATGGCTCACCTACGACGCCGTCGCCCTGGCCCCGGAGATCACCCAGCCCACGCTCATCGTGCACAGCGAGGACGCGGCGATCCCGGACGGCACGCGCCGGTTCCACGCCGGACTGCCCGGTCGCAAGGACATCCTGTGGTCGCAGGGCACCCAGTTCGACTTCTACGACCAGGAACCGCAGGTGACTTTGTCGGCCGACACCGCCGCCGCGCACTTCCGCCGCACTCTCTGATCCCGAGTACCGGCCGGGCCCAAACAGGCCTGGCCGGTGCCTCAGGAGACGGTCATCTCCGAAATGGCCACCTTGTCGATCGGCAGCTTCCGGTTGTCCTCCTCGCCGGGAACGCTGCTGAGAATGGTGAGCGTCACCGAACTGGTCGCCCGCGTCGGTATCGACACCGACTGCGCCCCGCGTCGACCCGGATCGGTGTCGAAGGTCGCGGTGACCGCCGTGCCGTCGGAGAAGGAAAGCCGCACGCCCGCGATACGACGGCACTGGCGATAACGGTCCGTGCCGTCGAACGGATCCGTCTTCGCGAACCCGGGAACCACCGACACCGAGCTGACCAGGACGGGCGAGGAGTACCCGATCGTCAGCGACTGCCCCACGCCATCGGAATCGCACCGCCACGCGGTGTCGCTGTACCCGTCCACCGCTTTGTCTGCCTCATAACTGAACGGCGTCCCCGCCGCGTCCTTTCCCGGCGGCGACACGCAGCTCGCACTGACCGACGACGGGGCGACGCCCCCGGCAGTCGGGAACCTGGGCACCGGCTGGGTGGTCGTGGTCGTGCTGGTGTCCTCATAGGACGAAGTGGTCGTCGAAGTCCACGTGGCGGCGACTCCGGACCCGCTGCTGGCCTGACCCGCCGACGCGGACGACGACCGCGTCCACACCACGAAAACCGCCACCACCGCGGCGACCGCGAGCACGACCGAGCAGGCGGCCACCACGGTCATCCGGTCCGCGTGTCTCCGCGCGGCGGCCGCCTGAGTCAACGCCGTCTGCGACCACGCCGTCTGCGGCGACACTGTCCGAGGCGACATCGCGGGCAACACCGAGGCAGGGGCAGTGGGCACCACCGCGAACCCGGGCACGCACTGGCACGGCGCCCCGGACGCGGGAAGCCTTCGCGAACAGACTGGGCAAAAGCCGGACATGGCCACTCCAGACGACTAGGCATCTCCGAGACTACGTCGCCCCGCCCCGCGGTCCGTTACCCCCGCCGTCGCGCCGAGCGCGCCGTCCGATCGCGTGGACCGGCCTTCCAGCGCCCAAGTCCAGCATTCGACCGCGGTGTTCGGCGGACGGGGGCGAACGTGTGGTTGGCGGAGCAGGTCGACTTCGGTGAGGTGGGCCGGGACTTCAGCGGTGCCCAGGTGCTCATGCACACCGCGGCGGGGGAGGTGCTCGGCGTGTCGGCCACCGACTACAAGTGTCTCGACCTCCTGCTCCGCGCGCCCACCACGCTGACCGCGGGCGGGCTCGCCGAGGCGTCCGGGCTGACCACCGGGTGCGTGACCGGTGTGGTGGACCGGCTGGAGCGGCTGGGGTTCGTGCACCGCGTCCGCGACCCGCACGACCGGCGGCGGGTGCTGCTGCGCCCGGCCGAGGGCGTCGAGGACCGGTTCACCTGGCTGTTCGAGCCGCTGCGGCGGGCGGTGGACGAGCTGGTCGACGGGCAGTTCGACGACCGGGAGCGGGCCGCGATCCGGCGCTACCTGATCGGCGCCACCCGGCTGATCCGCGAGCACACCGGCAGGCTGCGCGCGGACGGGCCGGACACGCGGCCGTGGCGATGGTCGAGCGCGGACGAGCACCGCTCGACCATCGCACCAGCGCCGGTCGAATGCCCGCCGGGAGTGTCGGAGAGGTAAGGGGGTGTCCACCGCCGGGTGACGGCGGGGGAACTGGGGGGTGACGCGCGTGTCCCGGTCGGGGACCGCGCCGCGGCCGGTGGCCGACCCGTGCGCTCCGCACCACACACGACGCGAAAGTGGTGACCGACGTGCAGATCAACCTGTTGGGCCCGCTAGAGGTGCTGGACGAGGGACAGGACGTGACGCCGACCGCGCCCAAGCTGCGGCACGTGCTGGCGCTGCTGGCCGCGCACGCGAACCGGGTGGTGTCGGTGGACCAGATCATCGAGGAGCTGTGGGAGGACCGCCCGCCGTTCAGCGCGATGACGACCCTGCAGACCTACATCTACCAGCTGCGCAAGCTGCTGCGTCTGACCGGCGCCAAGGAGCGCGGGACGGGCGCGCCGGACCGCGAGTTCGGCCTGCACACCTCGCCGACCGGGTACCTGCTGCGGATCGCGCCGGACGCGCTGGACCTGACCAGGTTCGAGCGGCTGGCCGAGCGCGGCCGGGCCGAGTCGGCCGCGGACGACCTGGTGGCCGCGGCCGCGTCGCTGCGGCACGCGCTGGCGGTGTGGCGCGGCCCGGCGCTCACCGATGTCGCGGCCGGACCGACGCTGGCGGTGGAGTCGGTGCGGCTGGAGGAGATCCGCAAGCGGGTGCTGGAGCTGTGCGTGGACGTCGAGCTGCGGCTGGGCAGGCACCACGAGCTGATCAGCGAGCTGAGCGGGATCGTCGGCAGGCACCCGACCCAGGAGGGCCTGCAGGGCAAGCTGATGCTCGCGCTCTACCGGTCGGGCAGGCGCACCGAGGCGCTGCAGGCCTACCAGCGGGCGCGCACGGCGCTGGCCGACGAGCTGGGCCTGGAGCCGACGCCGGAGCTGCGCAGGCTGCACTGGGCCATGCTCACCGGCGACCCGAGCATCGAGACGCCCGCCGCGGCCGGGTCCGCCCCGCTGCGCGAGCTGCCGCCGGATGTGCCAGAGCTGGTCGGCAGGCAGGCCCAGGTGGCCGCGGTGCTGCACGCGTTGACCCCGGCCGAGCGCACGGTGCCGCCGGTGGTGGTCGCGGTCGGCGGGCCCGGCTCCGGCAAGTCCGCGTTCTGCGTGCACGCCGCCGTCCGCGCCGCGGAGTCCTATCCGGACGGTCAACTGTACGCGCGGCTGATCGGCCAGGACGGCACGCCGGTGCGGCCGGAGGAGGTGCTCGCCGGGTTCCTGCGCACGCTGGGCGTGCCGAGCGGGTCCATACCGTCCTCAGTGGACGAGCGGAGCCGGATGTTCCGCCGCTGGACGGCCGGTCGGGCCATCCTGGTCGTGCTGGACGACCTGGTCAGCCGCGCCCAGCTGCGGCCGCTGCTGCCGACCGGCCCCGGCTGCGCGGTGCTCGTCGCCAGCAGGCGCACGCTCTCCGACCAGGCCATCTCGGCGGTGGTGGAGCTGCCGCCGCTGAAACCGTCGGAGGCGGTGCACCTGCTCAGCCAGGTCCGCGGCGCGCACCGCGTCACCGCCGAACGCGACGCGGTCACCGAGCTGGTCCGCCTGTGCGAGGGCCTCCCGCTGGCCCTGCGCGCGGCGGCGAGCAGGCTCGACCTGCGCCCGCACTGGTCGATCCGCCGCCTGGTCAACCGCATCCGGGACGAGCGGCAGCGGATCCTGGAACTGTCCGCCGACGAGCTCGACCTGGCCCGCAGCGTCCGCCAGACCTACCGCGCGATGCCGTCCGCGAGCCGGTTGGTGCTGCGCACCCTGGCCGACCACGGCGCGGACCCGGTCTCCACCCGGGCGATCGCGACCGCGATGGACGTCGACGAGAGCTGCGCGGAGGCGCTGCTCGAACAGCTGGTGGAGTTCCAGCTGGCGGAGGTCACCCAGGACGGCGCGAGCACGGACTTCCGCTACCGGCTGCCCGCCCTGGTCCGCATCGCGGCGCGGGCGTTGGCGGGGCAGGAGCGGGCGGAGCACTCGACCTACCGACCGCGACGCACCGAGGCATTCGCGGGGTGATCGGTGCGATCGAGCGCGAGCGACCACGGGGCGATCGGTGACCGGTATCGGGGCATGTCGGCGTGACTGGGCACGAGGAGAGGGTGGATGGACTCGGGGTTGAGGGGCAAACGGGTGTTGGTGACCGGCGGGACCCGGGGGATCGGGCGGGCGGTCGCGGTGGCGTTCGCCGGAGCCGGGGCGCGGGTGGTGGTGTGCCACCGCACCGGCGGGGACGCGGCGGACGAGATGGCCGCCGAGCTGGCGGGGATCGGGGGCGGGCACCTGGTGGTGCGCGCCGACGTGACCGACCGGGGGGATGTCGGGCGGCTGGTCGAGCGGTGCCGGGCGCACCTTGGCGGGTTGGACGTGCTGGTCGGGAATGTCGGGGTCGACGGCCAGAGCCCGTTCCGGGACCTGGCCGACGACGAGTGGCACCGGGTCGTCGACCACAACCTGACCAGCGCGTACCTGGTCACCCAGGCCGCGCTCGACCTGCTCGCCGACGGTGCCTCGGTGGTGTTCGTCGGGTCCGCGGCCGCGCTGCGGGGCAGGCCGCTCGGCGCGCACTACGCCGCGTCGAAGGCCGCGCTCATCGGGCTGACCAGGGGACTGTGCAAGGAGTTGGGTGGTCGCGGGATCCGGGTCAACACGGTCGCGCCCGGGGTCACCGAGACCGGCGGCGGGCTGCCGCCCGAGGTGCGGCAGCGCCTGACCGCGGTCACGCCGCTGGGGCGGTTGGCCACCCCGGCGGACGTGGCCGGGGCCGTGTTGTTCCTGGCCGGGGACACCTCGACGTTCGTCACCGGCACGACGCTCACCGTGGATGGAGGAATCTGATGCCGTTCGCCGCGATCAGTTACCGGGTCCGGCCCGGGAACGAGGACGAGATCGCCGAGATCTTCGCCGGGTTCCGGCGGGTCAGCACCCCGGTGCTCACCGACGAGCAGGGCAGGGAGGCGGGCAGGTTGCTCGGCACCGCCGTGTTCATCAAAGACGACAATCTGGTCAGAGTGATCCACTACGAGGGCGAGTTCGCCGCGGTCGCCCGGCACATGGCCCGACAGGGTGGTGTGCACCAGCTCGAAGAGCGTCTCGCGCCCTACCTCGCCGAGCCCCGCGACACGTCCACACCGGACGGTTTCCGGGCGTACTTCGCGGACGCCACCATGCGGTGCATCTCCCAGCTGTCCGCGGCCGACCTGCCCGCGGGCGGGTGACGCCATGCCAGGGAAGGTGGCCGTCGTCGGGCTCGGCGGCATGGGCGCGGGCATGGCCGCGGCACTGCTCACCGCCGGTTTCGACGTCACCGTGCACAACCGCACCGCCGCGAAGGCCGCGCCGTTGGCCGAGCGCGGGGCCCGGGTCGCCGAGTCGGTCGGGGCCGCGGCGGCCGGGGTCGACATCGTGGTGCTCAGCCTGAGCGACGAGACGGCGGTCGACGCGGTACTGGCCGACCTGCGACCGCGCCCCGGCACGGTCGTGGTCGACACGTCCACGGTCTCCGTCGGGTTCTCGCGCAGTGCGGCCGCGCGGCTGGCCGAGCAGGGCGTGGCCCGGGTGGAGGCGTGTGTGGTCGGGAACCCGAGGATGGCGAACACCGGACAGCTGCGGGTTTTCACCGCGGGCGACGAGTCTACTGTGGACAAAGTGCGACCGGTGCTCGACGCGGTGGGCGCGAGCGTGACCCACCTTGGTGCATTCGGTCGTTCCTGCGCGTTCAAACTCGCATTGAACCTGCTGCTCGGCGTGCAGACCGCGGCGCTGGCCGAGATGGTGCATTTCGCGGAGAGCGCCGGATTGGACCGGGAACAACTCCTCGGCACGGTCCTGGAGAGCGGCTGGAGCTCCCCGGTCCTGGCCTTCCGTGCCGAGTTCATGCGCAGGCGCGACTACCGGCCCGCCGCGTTCCGGGCCGAGCTGATGGGCAAGGACCTGCGCACCCTGGTGGCCGAGGCGGGCGCGCACGGCACGGCGCTGCCGGTGACCGAGAGCGCGCTGCGCGCCTACGAGGGCGCGGTGGCGGCCGGGCGCGGCGACGAGGACGCCGCCGTGGTCGCCGAGCTGCGCGGATGACGAACGGCGCCCCCGCCCGACCCGGGCGGGGGCGCTTGTTGTCGAAGGGGGACACGAGATGACCGTCGTGGTGCTGCGCGTCCTGGCGCTGCTGGGCAGCGGGATCGCCGCGGGTGTGCTGTTCGCGGTCGCACTGAGCGTGCTGCCCGCATTGTTCGCGATGCCCCCGGAGCGTTACGTGTACGCGCACCGGCTGCTGGGCCGAAACTTCGATCCGACCATGCCGCTGGTCGTCCTGGGCACCGTGGCCGCCGATACCGCCTTGGCCGCCCTGGTACCGGAACACCGCGTCCTGTTCGTCATCGCTGCGGTGCTCTCCTTGGGCGTGTCCGCCGTGTCCCACCTGTGCAACGTGCCGATCAACCGCAGGGTCAAGGCGGTCGACGAGACCGCCCTGCCCCCGGACTGGCGCGACCCGCGCCCGAGTTGGCGCCGCTGGCACCTGCTGCGCACCGTGCTCGCGATACTCGCCTTCCTGACCTGCGCGCTCGCGGCCTGACCGGCGCCGGGCGTCAGTCCCCGGCGGTCAGTCGGGAGATGGCGGGCAGCAGGCTGCGGCGGAACGTCTCGACGAAACCCGCCACGGTCCCGGTGTCCCGCGGTACGGCGAGGTAGGGCGCGAGCCTGCGTTCGGCCTCCTGCACCCCCGGCTGTCCCGCGATGTACCGGGCGATCGCGTCCAGGTCGCCGTCGTACTCGATGACCCGCACCATCACGGCCCCGCGCTGGAACAGCGTGGTGGACCGCAGCCGGGTCCCGGGCGCTCCCGGGACCTCGGCCGCGCCCACCCGCCGGAAGCCCGCGAAGATCTCCGCGATCTCCCGGTCGTGGCCGGGCCGGATGTCGTAGCTGATGGCCGCGAGCGGCATGGCTCCTCCGATCAGGTGGCGAGCGCGGTCAACCGGGGGACCAGCGCGCTCGGTGGGGGCAGTTCGTCCATCTCCGCACGCAGCCGACGGGCCGCGTCCCGTTCCGCGGAACCGTCCAGGATCTCGTGCAACTCCCGGGACAACATCCCGGTGGCCGCCTGCTCGGCGCTCAGCACCCGCGCCGCCCCACTCGCGGCCAGGCGGCAGGCGAACCCGGCGTGGTCGGGTAACTGGGGCACGACCAGCGAGGGCACTCCGAGGCTCAACGCGGTCAATCCGCTCCCTGCCCCGCCGTGGTGGATCAGGGCATCGGCTCCCGGCAGCGCCAGGTGCAGCGGGACATCGGCCACTACCGGCAGCCCGCCGAGCAGTGCGCGTTGACCGCTCGACGCCACCACCCGGACGTCGACATCGTCCGCGAGCCGTCGGGCGATCGACGCGACCGGGAACCGCCCGGGGTCGACCTTCGCGATGGTGTGCCCCCAGGTGACGAGCACCCGCGGCCGACCGGTGTCCACAACCGACGGTGGCACCGGACCGGGCCCGTTGAACGGCACGTACCGCACCCGCAGCACCGACCCGGCGGTGACGGGCTGGAAACCCGACGGCGTCGGATCAATGACCACCGCGTCGGACAGCTCGGGCGGCTCGACCCCGTGCCGCTCGGCCACCGGCGCCAGCAGGTCTCGCACCATCCCGAGCGCGGGCCGCAGCAGGTCCACGCCGAACAGGTGCCGTACCCCCGGCACCCCGATCGCCGCGGCCGCGACCGGGCCCGCCAGGTTCGTCGGGTCGTACACCACCAGGTCCGGCCGCCACTCCCGGACGAACGCCAGCAGGTCGGGCAGCATCGACTCCGCGTGGGCCGCCAGCATCCGCAGCACCCGCGGCACCCCGTCCGGCTTCCCGGCGGGCCTGCCCGCCGTCACCCGGTCGGCAGGCAACAGGTACTCCCGCACCAACGCCGCGGTGTCCACGTCGGTACCGACCGGCACGCCGGGCAGACCCGCGCCCGACACCGTCGGCATCAGGCCGGGCTGGCTCGCGACCCGCACCTCGTGTCCCGCCGACCGCAGCGCCCACGCCAGCGGCACCATCGGGTACAGGTGTGAGGGCCACGCCCAGGTGGTGAACAGCACGCGCATGCCGCCAAGCATCGCCACCCCGGCTCGAAATCCGCTCGACCCGTTGTCCTCCAACGGTTTTCGAGTCCCGCCGGGCACGATCGAGCGATGACACGCACTGTACTGGTGACCGGGGCCAACCGCGGTCTCGGCCGGGCCGTCGCCGCCCGGCTGCGGGCCGACGGCCTGCGCGTGGTGGTGACCGCGCGCGACGGTGACCGGGCGCGCGCGGTCGCGGCCGAGCTCGGGCCGGACGCGGTGGGCCTGCCGCTCGACGTCACCGATCCCGACGGCGTGCTGCGCGTCAAGGACGCCATCGGCCACGTCGACGCCCTGGTGAACAACGCGGGCGTCCTGCTGGACGCAGGCGGCGACCCGTTGGCGGTGCCCCTGGACTCGGTGCGCGCGACCCTGGCGGTGAACCTGCTCGGCGCCTGGCAGGTGACCCAGGCGTTCGTGCCCGGGATGGTGGCGGCGGGCTGGGGCCGGGTCGTCATGGTCTCCAGCGGCACCGGCACGTTCGCCAACGGCCTGTTCCCCCGCACCCCCGGCTATTCCGTGTCGAAGGCCGCGCTCAACGGGCTGACCGCGATGCTCGCCGCACGGCTGGCGGGCACCGGCGTGCTGGTGAACGCGGTCAACCCCGGCCGGGTGCGCACCCGGATGATGCCCGACGCGCCGCGCTCGGCCGCCGACGCCGCCGGGGACGTGGCCGCCGCCGTGCTGCTCCCCGACGACGGCCCGAACGGCGTCCTGCTGCGCGAGCGGGAGCCGTCAGCCTGGTAGCACCGACCGGACGCGTTCACGCGCGTAGTCGGCGAGCACCGGGTGCAGCCCGTACCGGGACTCGGTGCAGTCCTGCGCGGGCACGATGTCGGCGAGGTTGCGCGCCACCAGGGCGTCCAGCGTCTTGGCGCCGGTGCGCAGCTCGGCCGGGGTGGTGCCGACGCCGGGCACCGCGTCGGCCAGGCCGTGGAAGGCCGCGCGCTGCTGCGGCGGCAGCAGCCGGTAGCTGGCGTCCAGCCGGGCCCGCAGGTTGATGTCGCCGAAGCGCAGGTGGTCCAGCGGGCGGGCGGCGGCCTCGACCTGGTCGCGCAGCTGCCAGATCGGCACCCCGGTGGCCAGCAGCCGGGCGCCGAGACAGCGGATCGCCAGCGGCAGGTGGCCGAAGCGGGCCAGCAGCCGCTCGGCGTCCGCCCGTTCGCGGGTCACCCTGCCGGTGCCGACGATGCCCGCCAGTAGGGTCAGCGCGCGGGTCGGGCACATCGGGGCCAGCCGCAGCGAGTGCGCGCCCGGCTGGGTCGGCGGCGCGGCCGAGCTGGTGACGATCACCGCGCAGCGCGCGTCGCCCGGCAGCAGCGGCCGCACCTGCTCGTAGGAGCGGGCGTCGTCGAGCACGACCAGCACCCGCCGCCCGGAGCTCCAGCTGCGGAACGCGGTCGCCCGCTCGGCCAGGTCGGCGGCGGTCACCTGGTGGGTCAGCTGCACCGCGCGCAGGAACCGGGCCAGGATGTCGGCCGGTTCCGCGGGGTTGTCGTCGGTGCCGCGCAGGTCGGCGAAGAACTGGCCGTCGGGGAAGTGCTCGCGCAGCCGGTGCGCCAGGTGCACCGCGAACGCGGTCTTGCCCACGCCGGGCATGCCGTTCACGGTCAGCACCCGCAGCGCGGACGGCGGGCCGGTGCGCGGCCGCAGCCACTGCGTCGCCTGCCGCACCAGGTCGTCGGGTACCACGTAGTCGGCGGTGTCCGGCGGCAGCTGGGCGGGCGTGATCGGGGTCGCCACGACCGGCTCGCGCGCGCCGACGAGGGCGCTCGCGGGCACGCCGACGGCGGGGGCGCCGCCCGCGGCCAGGATCGTGCCGTGCAGCTCCTGCAGCGACACCGACGGCTCCAGGCCTGCCTGCTCGATCATCGCCTCGCGCAGCCGCTGGAAGACCGCCAGCGCCTCCAGCTGCCGATTGGACCGGTGCAGGGCCAGCATCAGGTCGCCGTGGAACTCCTCGTGCAGCGGGTGGCCGATGGTCAGCTCCTTGAGCTCGCTGATCAGCTCGCGGTGCCGGTCCAGCCGCAGGTCCGCCTCGATCCGCACCTCCAGCGTGCGCAGCTTGCGCTCGGCCAGCCGCATCGCGTGCGCGGACAGGGTGGCGCCGGTGGACAGGTCGCTGAGCGCGGGTCCGCGCCACAGCCGCAGCGCCTGCGCGCACAGCGTGGCGGCCTGCTCGACCTGGCCGCCGCGCAGCGCCGTCTCGCCCGCCATGGCGAGCCGTTCGAACTGGGCGACGTCCAGGTCCTCGGCCGCGATCGAGGCGCGGTAGCCGCGCGGCAGCGTGTCCAGCAGGTCGGCGCCGGGGCCGGGGCCGGGCAGCAGCCTGCGGATCTTGTACACGTAGGTCTGCAGCGTGGCCAGCGCGCTGCGCGGGGGATTGTTCCCCCACAGCTCGTCGATCAGCTCCTCGGTTCGCACCACCCGACCCCGGTACAACGCGAGCATTGTCAGGACGACGCGTTGTTTGTCCGCTTTCGGCGTGATGTCGTTTTCCCCGTCGAGCACCTGAATCGGGCCGAGCAATCGGAAACGTATACCCACTTCCCAGTCCCCCAGTGACTCGTCAGCGGGCGGAATGATGTTGCGGACACGTGTCATGGTCGGGTATCGCGCGGATCCCCGGCCGCCTGCGTGGCGTGCGCGGGCGGCGCGGATCAAGTCCACATGCGAATGTGGCTACCCCGGAACGTGCCCCCGGATCATTATTCCCCCCAGTTTGTCTTATCCCTCTATCGGCCTAGTGGCGACTCGCAAACGCGGCGCGACGCGTGGTTCGCAAGTTATCGAATGCTACACCGCTGCGGCGGGCGAGTGCATTCCACTATGCGTCGAGCGCGGGTGGATCCGGAAAGGGGATGGTCGATTCCCGCGGCCACGGCCGCGTCGACCAGCAAGGGGGCGGTATGCGAATCGGTATCGGGTTGCCCGCGGCGGTGCCGGGGTTTTCGGCCAGGGGTTTGCCTGCGTGGGCCGTTCGGGCGGAGGAACGCGGCTTCGCCACCCTGGCCGTGCTGGACCGGTTGGCCTACGCCAACCTGGAGCCGCTCGTGGCCCTGGCCGCCGCGGCCGCGGTGACCGAGCGGATCGGGCTGGCCGCGAGCGTGCTGATCGCCCCGTACCGCGCGGACGTCGCGGTGCTGGCCAAGCAGGCGGCCTCGGTCGAGCGGCTGGCCGGGGGCAGGCTCACGCTCGGCCTGTCGGCCGGTCTGCGCCGGGACGACTACGACCTCAACGGCGTCCCCTACGCCGACCGGGGAGCCCGGCTGGACGCGATGATCGGGCGGCTGCGCGAGCTCTGGGCCGGGGACGAGGTGGGGCCCGACCCGGCCGACGGCGGGCCCGCGCTGATGATCGGCGGGAACTCCGATGCCGCCCTGCGCCGGGCCGCGCGGCACGGCTTCGGCTGGATCGCGGGCGCCGGTTCGGCCGACCAATACGGCCGCGCGCTGGCCAGGATGCGCGCGTTCTGGTCCGAACACGGGCACACGAGTACACAACCGACCAAAGCGCTGGTTTTCTACGCCCTCGGCGAACGCGCCACCGAACTGGCGAACCGCTACCTGCTCGACTACTACGCCTTTCTCGGACCGCACCGGGAAGTCATGGCCCGCAAGGCCGTCACCGGTGAACAGGGCGTACGGGAATGCGTGGCAGGCTATCGCCGGGCCGGGTGCGACGAACTGCTGTTCTTCCCCTGCGCCGATGACCCGGCCCAGCTCGACCTGCTCGCCGACGCGCTCGCCGGGCTCAGCTGACCAGGGCCGCCAGGTCGTCGGCGAGGTCGTCGACCGAGGGCAGGGCGAGCATGTGCCGCCGCAGCGCCCTGCCCCGCGCGCGGTAGCGCGGGTCGTCGAGCACCTCGACGCAGGCCGCGCGCAGCGACCCGGCCGTGACCGACGACGGCGGCAGCAGCCGCGCCACCCCCAGCTCCGCGCACCGCGCCGCGATCCGGGGCTGGTCGGCGGTCAGCGGCACCGCCACCATCGGCACGCCGCAGCGCAGCGCCTCCTTCATCCCGTTGAACCCGGCGTGCGTCACGAACAGGTCGGCGCTCTCCAGCACGAGCGCCTGCGGCGAACGGGCGACCGCGTGCACGTGCGCCTGCTGCGGCCCGAAGCGCTCCGGATCCTCGCCGACGACGACCATCGCGGTGCAATCCAGCGCGCCGACGACCTCCAGTATCGTCGAGGTCAGCCGCTCGGCCACCGGCAACCGGCCGGTCGAGGTGCCCAGCGCCGCGTACACGAACGGACGCGCGGGATCGGCCTCGGCGAGCCACTCGGGCAGGCGTTCGCCCCGGTGCGCCGAGTGCTCGTGCCGGTAGCAGCGGGTATTCGGCAGCACCAGCTCGGAGTCCCCGTACGCGGGCGGCAGGAAGCTCACGTGCAGGTGCCGGTAGAGCGACTCCCCCCGAACGTCGGCGGACAGTCCTAACGCGACACGGTGGTCGGCCAGCCGCGGCCCCAGCCGTTCGCCCACGAGCAGGTCCATCTCGCTGCCGGAGGCGACCGACACGTGCGGCACGCCCAACGCCTCCGCCGCCAGGTACCCGCCGAACTCCCCGACCTCCCGCACCACCAGGTCCGGCCGCCAGGACCCGGCCAGCCGCAGCACATCCCTGGCCAGCGCGAGGGCGACCGGCCCGGCGAACACCTCGGTCACGATCCGCGGCGCGAGCGCCTCGGTGGCCGCGCGGGCCTCCTCCGGCGGCAGCCGCGGGAAGTCCTTCGGCAGCAGCTGCCAGATCTCCCGCGACCAGTCGTAGCCCCCGGGGACATGGTCCAGCCCATAGGCCGCGACGTCCGCCGCGAGCGTCTCCGCCGCGCACACGGCCACCTCGTGCCCGCGCCCGCGCAACGCGGCGGCGAGCGGCACCAACGGCCGCAGGTGCCCACCCGCAGGCTGGGTCGTGAACAACACGCGCAGGCCGCTCACCGGACCGGCGTCCCGTCCTCGACCAGCTCCGCCAACCCCGCCGCGACCCGCGCTGGCGTGGGCTGGTCCAGGATCTCCCGCCGCAGCCCCGCCGCCACCTGCCGGTACGACGGGTCGGCCAGCATCCGCCGCGCCTGCTCGGCGATCACCGGCACGGTCGCGTCGTCGCGCAGCAGCACCACACCGGCGCCCGCGTCCGCCAGCTGCCGCGCGTTGAACACCTGGTCCGGCAGGTGCGCCACGACCAGCAGCGGCACCCCGGAGGCGAGCGCGGTCATCGTGGTGCCCGCGCCGCCCTGGGCGATCACCAGGTCGCAGGTGGGCAGCAGCAGGTGCAGTGGCAGCGACTCCACCACGCGGACGTGCTGGGGCACCGCGCCGAGCAGCTCGCGGTGTGCCGCCGACACGGCGACGATGGTCTCCGCGTCCAGGTCCGCGATGGCCTCGATCACCTTGGGCGCCAGGAACATGTTCTCGCCGAAGCTGGGGATCGAGGTGCCCCAGGTGACGCAGACCCGCCGACGCGCGGGCGGGTCGAGCAGCCACCTCGGCATGACCCCCGGCCCGTTGTACGGCACGTACCGCACGCCCTGCCTGTGGTAGTCGGTCGTCACCTGCACCCCGGGCGGGCACGGGTCCACGGTGACCGTGCCCATCGTGTCGACCGGTCCGAGGCCGAGCCGCTCGCCCAGCGGGGCGATCGCCCGCGACTCCAGCTCGCGGACGGCGTAGGTGTAGTCCGGGCCCCACAGGTGCCGGACCGAGGGCACACCCAGCGCCGCGGCCAGCAACGGGCCCGCGTACGTGGTCGGCTCGTGCACGACCAGGTCCGGCCGCCACGCGGTGCCGAAGTCCAGCAGGTCGTCGATCATGTTCTCGGCCATCGCGACGAACGGGGCCAGCCCGCGCAACGCCATCTCCGCCGCCCGGCCCGAGGGCTCGGCGGCGCCGTTCCGCCAGGCGGGCGACTTCTTCGACACCACCGGCAGATCGCCCAGCTTCTCCCGCAGCAGCGCGGCGAAGTCCAGGTCCCGCCCCACCGCGACGGCGGTCAGCGCCGACTGGGTGATCACCGGCGCGAACCCGGGCGGCCCCGCCACCCGCACCTCGTGCCCGGCCGCCCGCAGCGCCCAGCCCAGCGGCACCATCGGGAAGTAGTGCGAGCCCCATGCCCAGCTCGTGAACAGCACCCGCATGTCCGACCCGCTCCCTCCAGCCGACGGCAACCCGGGCCGAATGCTCGACCGCCGCGGTGGGAGGGCGAGCAACCGGGATTCGAGGCGACCTGGACCACCGGCGGGCACGGTGGGCCGCCGAGTCACCCGCCGCGCGGAAGGGCAGCCCCGATATGCGAGTACTGTTCACGTCCTGGTCCGGTGCCACCCACTACTTCCCGCAGGTGCCGCTGGGCTGGGCGCTGCAGGCCGCGGGCCACGAGGTGCGGGTGGCCAGCCAGCCCGCGCTCGCGCCGGTGATCACCGGGTCCGGACTGACTGCGGTGTCCGTCGGCCCCGACGTCGACTATCCCGGTCTGGTCAAGGAGAAGGTCGGCGAGCTGCCCATCGTGCGGGCCGCGCCGGACTGGCGGGAGCGGCACCGCGGCAAGACCGCGCGGGCGCACGAGGTGTTCGGCGCCATGGCCGACGTCATGGTCGACGACCTGCTGGAGTTCGCCCGCTGGTGGCGGCCGGACCTGGTGGTGTTCGACCCGACCAGCTACGCCGGTCCGCTGGTGGCCGCGTTGGTCGGGGTGCCCGCGGTGCGCAACCTGTGGGGGCCGGACCTGATGTACCGGTTCGACGAGTTCGCGGGCGAGGCGCTGCGGCCGCTGTGCGAGCGGCTCGGCCTGGCCGGGGTGCGCACCCTCGGCGCGATGACCGTGGACCCGTGCCCGCCCCGGCTGCAGATCGCCACCGACTACCGGCGCCAGGGGATGCGGTACGTGCCCTACAACGGGCCGGGAGTGCTGCCCAGGTGGCTGCTCGACGAACCGCCGACCAGGCCCCGGGTCTGCGTCAGCTGGGGGACCGTGCTCGGCGGGTTCGGCCAGGACGTGTTCCTGGCGCCCCGGGTGGCGCGCGCGATCGCCGACCTGGACGTGGAGGTCGTGCTGGCCATCGCGCCCGCGCACCGGGAGCTGATCGGCGACCTGCCGCCGGGCGTGCGGGTGGTCGAGTCGCTGCCGTTCCACATGCTGCTGCCCACCTGCGACCTGATGATCAGCCAGGGCGGCGGCGGGACCATCCTCACCGCGCTGCTCAACGGCGTGCCCATGCTGGTGGTCCCGCAGCTGCCCGACCACGCTTTCCACGCCAGATGCCTGGTCAACTCGGGCGCGGGCGCCAGCGTCCTGGAGGAGGACGCGACCGAGGAACGGATCAGGGAGCAGGTGCTGGCGATGCTGGGCGACTCGCCGTTCCGGGCCGCCGCCGGGGAGCTGCGCGCGGACATCCTCGCCCAGCCCTCGCCCATCGAGGTCGTGGACGTGCTCGCCGACCTGGCGGGCTCGCCCGCGCTGACGGGCTGAGGGGGCCGCCGTGCGCATGCTGTTCACCACGCTCGCCTGGTCATCGCACTACTTCCCGATGGTGCCGCTGGGCTGGGCCGCCCGCGCCGCCGGGCACGAGGTGCGGGTGCTCACCCAGCCCGCGCTGGTCGACCAGGTCCGCGCCTCCGGGCTGCCCGCCGTGGTGGCGGGCCGGGATGTGGACCTGCGGGCCATGGTCGGCAAGGACGTGGACGTCGGTCCCGGGACCCGTTCCACCATGTCGACCTGGCGGGAGAGCCGGGAGCTGCGGGCCGGGCAGGCGATCACCTGGTTCACCGCGATCACCGAGGCGATGGCCGCCGACGCGCTGGATATCGCCCGCGCCTGGCGGCCGGACGTCGTCGTGTTCGAGCCCGCCGTCTACGTCGGCCCGCTGATCGCGCAGGCGCTGGGCATCCCGGCGGTGCGCCACCTGTGGGGCACCGACTACACCTACCCGCACCGGGAACGGGAGTACGACCTGCTCGCCCCGTTGTGGCGGCGGCACGGTCTCGGCGCGGTGCGGCCGTTCGAGGTGCTTACCGTCGACCCCTGCCCGGCGAGCATGCAGATCCCCGGTGTGCCGCACCGGCAACCGATGCGGTACGTGCCCTACAACGGTCCCGCCGTCGTCCCGGACTGGTTGCGGGAGCCGGTGGGACGGCCCCGGGTGTGCCTCACCTTCGGCACCACGCTGGCGAAGCTGACCGGCAGCGTGGTGACCGCGCCGGAGGTGATCGAGGCGGTGCGCGAGGTGGACGCCGAGATCGTGGTGGCGCTGGCCGCCGGTCAGCGCGACAGCCTCGGCCCGTTGCCGCCACAGGTGCGGGTCGTGGAGTCGCTGCCGTTGCGGCTGCTGCTGCCCGGCTGCGCCGCGATCGTCCACAAGGGAGGATCGGGCACCACGCTGACCGCCGCCGCGGCCGGGGTGCCGCAGCTGGTCCTGCCCACCATCGCCGACCAGTTCCTCAACGCGGAACGGCTGGCCGCCACCGGCGCGGGAGAGTATCTGGAGCAGGATGTGGCCACCCCGGAACGCATCCGGTCGGACCTGCTCGCCCTGCTCGACTCCGCCGCGCACCGGTCGGCGGCCGACGCGCTGCGTCGGGAGATCGAACGGCAGCCCACGCCCGCCGAGGTGGTCGGCCTGCTGCCGGGCTGAGCGGCGGCCGGGGAGTCCCGGCCACCGCGCGGCCGCACCGACCGTGGTCACACCAGCAGCAGGTTGTGCAGGCGGGCGAGCTGGGCGGGCGACATGCCCAGTCCCACGCTGAGGAAGCCGTGGAACGAGCCGAAGTCCTGCCCCGCCTGCGCGAACGCGGCGTCCAGGTACTCGGTGTAGGCGTAGACGCCGCCGAGCGCGTCGTTGGACGCCAGGTACTCGGTGTCCACCTGGGCCCTGGGCACGCCGAGCAGGGTCAGCAGGATCGCGGTCAGCCAACCGGCCCGGTGCGCGCCCGCGCTGTCGTGGTAGAGCAATGGCCGCTGGGAGTCGGGGAGCAGCCGGTGCAAGGTGTCCGCGAAACTCGCCCGCCAGGCGGGATTGCTCACATAGCCCTGGTAGAGGGCGATCTGCTTCGGGTCGGGCACGCCGAGCGCCTGGTGCTGGGCCTGTCCGGGGGGATCGCCGATCGGCGCGGAGACCCGGACCACGCCCGGCGGCAGCCGGTCGGCGCCCTGCACGGCGATCTCGGCCGCGGTGCGGAAGTCGACCACCTGGGCCAGGCCCAGCGTGGCCAGCTGTCCGACACCGGTGTCGGTGAGCAGCGACAGCGTGCCCGACCGGTAGACGATGCCGTGGCGCACGGTGTAGGGCGGGGTGGCCGCCAGGCCGCCGATGTCGCGCAGGTTGAGGCTGCCCTCGATGGTCGGCGTGGTGGTCGGCGTGGTCAGCGTGGTCGTCGCGGCGGCGGCGACGGCGCGCCCCGCCGGGGTCAGCGCGGCGCCCGCGGCCAGCGTGGCGAACAGGAAAGTTCTTCGGGTGTTGCGGTTCATCGGCACCTCACCGGGGTCTTCGCGGCTATCGGCCGCGTGGGATCGCGTGAACCTAAGCCGCCCCGGTTGGCGCGGACTCGACCCCGTTTCGACCCGGTCCCGAGCGGTCGGCCCCGCCCGGTTGTCCGCGCATACTGAACCCCGCTATAGTGCAAAGTGCGTGATGCGCCGCGCAATACCTTCCAGGAAGAAAGTTGGGTCGGATGGCCAGACAGCGGATCGGCAACCGGGACGTCGTCGCGTTGGCGGTGCTGGCCATGCTGATGGAGCAGCCCCAGCACCCGTACGAGATGCAGCGCCTGATCAGGGAGCGCCGCAAGGACTTCGTGACCGGGCTGCCGCGCAGCCTCTACCACGCGGTCGACCGGTTGCTGCGGGCCGGATACGTGGAACAGGCCGAGACGACCCGGGACGGCGGCAGGCCGGAGCGGACCACGTTCCGGATCACCGACAGCGGCCGGGAGCAGTTCGAGCTGTGGCTGCTCGACCTGCTGGCCACCCCGGAGGTGGAACACCCGGTGTTCACCGCCGCCGTCTCGTTCCTGTCCCACCTGTCCACCGAGTCGGTGCAGACCGCGCTGCAGTCCCGGATCGTCGTGCTGCAGGGCCAGGTCGCCGATCTCGACGCGCAGATAGCCCTGGTGGAGCGGTACCTGCACCGGCTGGGCAGGTTGGAGCTGGAACACGCCAGGGTGCTGCGCCAGGCCGAGCTGGACTGGCTCGGCACGGTCGTCGCCGACATGCAGGCCGGGCGGCTGGTCTGGGAGGCCGAGCACATGCCCGCGGCCGATCCCGCGGAACCGGAGTCCGGGGAGCCCGCGGCGGAGAACGTCACGCCGTTGAAGCGCAAGGCGGTCGACGGATAGTCCGGTCGCACACTCGCACAGGGGGAAGGAATGCTGGAACAGGAGTTAGTGAGGGAGCTGCGGGACGTCGGGTTCGCCGACGCGCCGCGGACCGGACGCAAGGCCGCCGCGCTGGGCGAGCTGTCCGCCGCGGGTTTCCCGGTGCCGGACGGTTTCGTGCTGACCGTGGACGCCCTGCGCCGCACGCTGGACTACGCGGGCCTGCGCACCACGGCGGCCCGGGAGGACCAGGTGGCGACGGTGGTGCTGCCGGATGACGTCCTCGGCGCACTGCGCACGATCGCGGAACGGACCGAGGGCGTCCCGCTCGCGGTGCGCTCCACCGGCGTCGACGAGGACCTGGCGGGCTCCTCGTTCGCGGGCCAGTACACCACCGTGCTGGCCGTGGTCGGCATCGACGCGCTGGTCACCGCTGTGCGCGCCTGCTGGGCATCGGCGTTCTCCGCGCGCGTCGCGTCCTACCGGGCGGCCAACGGCATCGACCGGGCACCGAGCATGGCCGTACTGGTGCAGCACCTGGTGCCCGCGACCGCGGCCGGGGTCGCCTTCACCGCCAACGTGGTGACCGGCGACCGGACGGAGGTGCTGGTCAGCGCGGTGCGCGGGCTCGGCGAGCGACTGGTCTCCGGGCTGGTGACCCCGGACGAGTGGGTCGTCGGGACCGACGGTGCCCGCCGCACGCACAGCAGCGAGGACGCCGTCACCGCGGCGCGGGTGGTCGAGGTGGCCGAGCTGGCCCGCGCGGTGGAGGCGCATTTCGACGGCGTGCCACAGGACATCGAGTGGGCGGTCGACGGCGCGGGGCTGCACCTGTTGCAGGCCAGGCCGATCACCACGCTGTCCGATGTGGAGGTCCCGCCCGGCCACTGGCAGCGCGACGCCTTGGCGCTGCGGCCGATGACGCCGATGCACCTGAGCACGGTGGTGGAGACCACCAACTCGGTGGTGGGCGAGCTGTTCCGCTACGGCCTGGCGGCGGGCACCGAGACCCGCGCGCTGGGCGGCTGGCCGTACTGGCGCATCGTCGGCCTGGACGAGCAGGGCGGCTCGGGCAACGCGTTCGGCGACCGCATCCGGGAGATCGTCGCCGCGGTCCGCTCCGACGAACCGGTCCGCACCATCGACCGCTGGTACGCCGAGTGGCAGCCCGAGCTGGCCGCCGAGCTGGACCAGCTGCGCGACGTGCCGTTGGCCGGGCTGGCCGACGACGCCCTGCGCGAGCACCTGCTCACCGTGCGGCAGACCGCGGCCAAGGCGCAGCGGCTGCATTTCACCGTGGGCGGCGCCTGCGGCTACCTGGTCGGCGATCTCGGCGTGCGCTGCCGCGACGAGCTGGGATGGACCACACAGGACACACTGCTGCTGCTGACCGGCATCCCCGGGAAGACCAGCGAACCCGGCATCCGGATCCGCGAGCTCGCCACCCTGGTGGCGGACTCCGAGGACCTGACAGCCTTGCTGTCCGAAGTGGATGGAATGGAGTCCGCGGCACGCGTGCTCGGTACGCTCGCCAGTGACTACCCGGATTTCGCCGAGCGTTTTGAACGCTACCGGCGCGACTACGCCCATCGCGGGCTCGGCAACGAACTGGCCGAGCCGACCATGGCCGAGCAGCCCGCGCTCCTGTTGGGACTGATCCGCGACCAGGTCCTCGGTGGAACGGACATCGAGCCGGACCCGAGCGCGGGGGAGCGGGTGAGCGCGGAGGAACGCGCGGTCGCCGGGCTCGACGGCGACATCGAGGGCTTCCGCCGCATGGTGCGGCACGCCCAGCGCGCCTACCCGGTCCGCGACGACAGCGTGTTCCACTCCAGCACCGGCTGGGCCCTGCTGCGGTACGCGCTGCTGGAGACCGGGCGGCGGCTCGTCGCCCGCGGGCAGCTCGACGAGCCCGCGGACGTGTTCCTGCTGACCTGGCGCGAGGCGCTGGACGCGGTCGACTCCCGCGCCGACGCCCGGGACGCGGTCAAACGCCGCGCCGAGGAACACGAGTGGGCCGCCCGGCACCCGGGGCCCGCGAGCTACGGCGAGCGGCCCGCCTTCCAGGTGCAGGGCGGCGCCGACGACTTCCTCAGCGCGCTGCCCGCGGAGGCGGCGCACTCGTTGCAGGTGGCGATGTGGGGCTTCGCCGCCGCCAGCGACACCAAGAGGGAGCAGGCCGATGGCCACACCGGCCCGGTCGGCCTGGGCGCCTCGCCCGGCCGCTACACCGGCCCGGCCCGGATCGTGCTCAGCGAGCAGGAGTTCGGCAAGGTGCGCCCCGGCGACGTGCTGGTGTGTCCGCTGACCACCGCGCAGTGGTCGGTGCTGTTCACCACCATCGGCGCGCTGGTCACCGACCTGGGCGGGCTGCTGTCCCACCCGGCGATCATCGCGCGGGAATGCCGCATCCCGGCCGTGGTGGCCGCCGGGGACGCCACAAGGCAGCTGCGGGACGGCCAGCTGGTCACCGTGGACGGCACCACCGGCCGGATCGAGATCGCGGCCGCGCAGGACAATCACGACGAGAACGGAGATCGGTGATGTCTGGGCCCATCAACCAAACCGGCAACGCTCAGCGCGGCCGCGGCGTGCTCCGCCAGGTGCTCCCGCTCCTGCTGGCCGACGTCGTACTGCCGGTCGTCGTCTACTTCGCACTGCACCTGCAGGGCGCCTCCGACACGGTGGCGCTGTCCGCGGCCGGTGCCGCCTCGCTGATCCGGCTGGTGTTCAGCGCGGTCCGCACCAAGCGGGTCGACGGGCTGGCCGCGTTCGTGTTCCTGCTCTTCGCCGCGGGCCTGGTCGCCTCGCTGCTGGTCGGCGACCCGCGCCTGGTGATCGCCAAGGACTCCGCGTTCAGCGCCGCGATCGGCCTCGGGTTCCTCGGCTCGCTGCTCATCGGCAGGCCGGTGATGTACTTCGTGTCCCGCTGGTTCCTCTCCGGCGGTGACCCGGCGGCCTGGGACGAGCTGTGGCAGCGCAACGCGGGCCTGCGCCGCAAGGTGCGCACCATGACCGTCCTGTGCGCGGTGCTGTTCTTCGCCGAGGCGGTCGTGCGGATCCCCGTGGTGTACTCGATGGACCTCTCGGTGAGCGAGGCCGAGGGCGCGTCCAAGTTCATCACCCTGGGCATGGTCGTGGCGCTCGGCGTCGTCGGCCGCACCCTGGGCCGCGGGATCCGCCGGGACGTCAAGGAGCTAGGGCAGCGGTCGCATGGCTGAGGGCGGGCCGGGACCGGGTTCGGTGGCGGTGCTCGCCGCGGCCGCCGGATCCGACGCCGCCGTACGCACCGTGGGCCTGGCCAAGACCTACCGGTCCGCGCACGGCGACGTCCTCGCCGTGCGCGGGCTGGACCTGGAGGTGGCCAGGGGCGAGTTCTTCGGGCTGCTCGGCCCGAACGGCGCGGGCAAGTCCACCACCATCGGCATGCTCACCACCCTGGTCAAGCCGACCGGCGGCAGCGCCCGGCTGGTCGGCCACGACGTGGTCACGGAGCCGGTGGCGGTCAAGCGGCGGATCGGCGTGGTGTCCCAGAACAACACCCTGGACCGGCAGCTCACCGTGCGGGAGAACCTGGAGTTCCGCGGGCGTTTCTTCGGCCTGTCCGGCCGCGCCGCGGTGCGCCGGGCGCAGGAGCTGCTCGACCTGTTCGACCTGGGCGGCCGCGCCAAGGCCATGGTGTACGAGCTGTCCGGCGGCCAGGCCCGCCGGGTGATGATCGGGCGCGCGCTCATGCACCGGCCGGACCTGCTGTTCCTGGACGAGCCGACCGCCGCCATCGACCCGCAGACCCGGATCAACCTGTGGGACACCCTGCGCGGGCTGCACGAGCAGGGCCAGACCATCGTGCTGACCACGCACTACATGGAGGAGGCCGAGACGTTGTGCGAGCGGGTCGCGGTCGTGGACGACGGTCGGCTGCTGGCCTGCGGCACGGTGGCCGGGCTCAAGGACGAGGTGGGACCGGGCACGCTGGTCTCGGTCACCTTCGACGGCCCGGCCGACCCGGTGGCCGCCGCGGTGCGCGGCCGCGCGGGCGTCGACCGGGTCGAGGTGCGCGGCGCGACGATCCGGTTGTTCGTCCGGTCCGCTCAGAACGTGGTGGGAGACCTGGTATTGGCGGGTGTGGCGGTCGGGCTGACGGTCCGGGACTCCGCGACCGTGCCACCGAGCCTGGAGAACGTGTTCCTCGCACTGACCGGACGGGACTACCGCGAATGACCACCCTGAAACAGGCCACCCCGGTCCACACGTTCCTCGCCATGCTCGCCAGGGACGTGCGGGTGCTGCGCCGGGAGATGTTCACGTTCCTCAGTCGGACGCTGATGCAGCCGCTGTTCTTCGTGTTCGTCTTCGCCTACGTGATGCCGCGGATCGGCGGCGGCGACGGTTTCGGCCGGGTGGCGGGCGTCTCGTTTGCCACCGTGCTGGTGCCCGGGATGCTGTCCACCACGATGTTCATCTCCGGGCTGATGGCGGTCACCGTGCCGTTGATGATGGAGCTGTCCTACAACAACGAGATCGAGGACCGCCTGCTCGCGCCCGCGCCGGTGTGGCTGTTGGGGCTGGCCAAGATCTCCTCGGGCGCGGTGCAGGCGTTGATCGGGGCGTTGGTGGTGTTCCCGGTCGTGTACTTCGTGCACGAGTCCGCGCAGCCGCCGCAGATCGACCTGACGGACTGGCCCCTGCTGACGGTCGTGCTGGTCGTGTCGTCGGTGTTGTCGGCGGGGCTGGGTCTGTTGATGGGCACGATGCTGGACATCCGCAAGAGCAATGTCCTGTTCTCGCTCGTCACCGTGCCGCTGACGATGCTGGGGTGTGTGTACTACCCGTGGGCGGCGTTGCAGAGTACGCAGTGGTTGCAGATCGCGGTGCTGGTCAATCCGTTGGTGTATTCCAGCGAGGGGTTGCGCACGGCGCTCACCCCGGCCATGCCGCACATGCCGACCTGGTCGTTCCTGCTCGTGCTGCTCGGTGGTACCACCGGCGTGGTCTGGTTGGCGTTGCAGTCGTTCGCGCGCAAGGTCCGGCGCTGATGCCGTGACACTGACGTCGTGACACTGACGTCGTGACACTGACGTCGTGATACTGATGCCGTGATACTGATGCCGTGACGCGGAACGGCCCGCGTTCGCCTGTCTCCCAGGCGAACGCGGGCCGCCGCCGCGATCGGTCTCAGCCTGCCGGGTCGACGTCCAGGCTCACCGAACCGCCCTCGATGCGGGACAGCCGCAGGGTCTTCCCGGCCACGCTCACCGTCTCGCCCTCGCGCAGCACGAACTCGGCGCCGGTGTCGGTGATCGTCACCGTGTGGTCGGATATATGTCCGATGTGGACGCTGTGGCCGCCAAGGGTGATCGTGTCGTCGCCCTTGACGAGCAGGTGGCAGGTCCCGTTCTTGCACTCGGCGCTGACCGAGTCGCACCCGGCCAGCACGGCCGAGACGAGTACGGCAGACGCGAGCATTTCGAAGGCTTTGCTGTTTCGACCGGTTCGGCTGATTCGACGCACGACAACCCCAGGAAGGTAGGAATGGGAAAGGGTCTGGCGATACCTCGATCATATCGCCGGACCCCGCCCCGGTAAACACCGATCAGGTCACGCCACGGGCTTCTCCAGCACCAAGGCCTGCGACACCGCCGGGTAGTTGCCGATGAAGATCTCGTCCAGCCGGTCGACGAGCGCGTCCCGGTCGAACTCCGGGAAGCCGAACAGCTCGGCGCGGTCGCCGTGCACCAGTTCCAGCCCGGTCGCCGCGACCAGTTCGCGCACGTCGATGTTCGTCCCCCAGTGGTTGGAGTCCAGCACCCCGAACGGCTTGAGGTCCAGGAACAGGTCGATGGTCAGCACGCACCGCCCGCCGGGCGCGAGCAGCTCTTCCGCCCGCTTCAACACCCCCTGCCCCTCGGCCAGGTCCACGTGTTCGAGCACGGAAAGGCAGAAGACCCGGTCGAACGAACCGGCCTGCAGCGGCGCGTCCTGCAACCGCGCGGGCACGAGCCGGACGTCGGTGTCGAACTCGACGTTGAGCAGGTCGATGTTCTCCTGCGAGAGCGACCAGCTGTTGCCGGGCACGAATGTCCAGTTGACCGAGGTGGCCGGGTCGACGTTGAACACCTCGCAGCCATTCCTGGCGAGCACGAACTGGAAACCGCTCAATCCGCCGCCCACCTCGATGACCCGCATTCCCGGCCGGATCTCCGCGGCGTGGAAGGCCCAGGGGTATTCGAATGTCCGGGTGAGACTGTTCACCTGGAACGCGAAGGGACCGAACTCCGCGCGCCCGTCGGCGTCCAGCCGGTCCTGGATGGACAGTTGCTGCGCTGCCGCGTGCCCGTACGGCGCGCCCCATTCGGTGTTGAACGCCGTGTACTCGGCGGGCAGTTCCCGGCGACCGATCATGTCTGCTCCCTGTCTGTGACGAGGCGGGCCAGCACCCCCGCGACGTGCGCGGGCGTCGGCTGGGCGGCGTTGCGGTCGGCGATCCCGGCGGTCGCGGCGCGGTAGGCGGGATCGGTCAGCACCTTGTCGAGCGACTCGACGAGCAGGTCCGGGCCCAGGTCCTGCTGTTCCAGATAGAGCCCGGCCCCGCCGGTCGCGATCCGCTCGGCGTTCATGAACTGGTCGCCCATGGTGGGCACGATGATCTGCGGGGTCCCGGTGGTGACGGCGGTCAGCGTGGTCCCGGCGCCGCCCTGGTGCACCACGGCGGAACAGTGCCGCAACACCGCGTGCAACGGCAGGGACTCCGCGACGCGGACACCCTCCGGCAGCTCGCCGAGCCGTGCCCGGTGCGAGTCGAGGATGGCCAGCACCACCTCGGCGTCGGTCCGCGCGGCCGCCGCCAACGCCTGCTCGGCGAGGGCCAGGCTGCCGGTGATCGCGGGCATCGACGTACCCCAGGTGACGCACACGCGCGGCCGTTCCGGTTCGGCGAGCAGCCAGTCCGGGAGCACGGCGGAACCGTTGTAGGGCACATACCGCATGGGCTGGATGGGCGCGCCGCGGTCCACCACGTCGAACGGCAGTTGCAGGTCGGGCGGGCACGGGTCGACCACGAGGTCCTGGAGCGTGCCGACCTCGTCGAGCCCGAACCGCCGCCACAGCGGGCGCAGCACCTCGGCCTCCATGGCCTGGAACGTGGCCACCGAGTCCACCCCCCAGGTGTGCCGCACCGCGGGCACCCCGAGCAACTCGGCGGCCAGCGCCCCCGCGTAGGCGATCGGCTCGTACACCACGAGGTCCGGCCGCCACGCCCGCGCGTACGAGACCAGGTCGTCGGCCATGGCCTCGGCGATCGTGCGGAACCTGGTCAGCGCGAGCGCGGCGGTCTGTTCCTTCGCGTCCCGGAACTGCCGCATCGATCCGCTCGCCCGCGGCCCGCTGTCGATGTCCCGCCGCGCCAGCGCTCCCATGTCCACGTCCTGCCCGGTCACCACCGGCGACAGCCCGGTCTCCGCCACCACCCCGGCCAGCGACGGCTGGCAAGCCACTCGGACGTCGTGGCCGTCGTTGGCCAGCGCCCAGGCGAGCGGCACGAGCGGGTAGTAGTGCGAGCGCCAGGCGAACGTCGCGAAAAGCACGCGCATGGAACTGTTTCCCTCCAACCGGATCCGGGGTCAGTGCCCGACCGCGCGGGCGAGGACGTCGGCCAGCACGGTGTCCGGGTCGTCGACCGCCGCCGGGGCGCGCCAGGCCACGAACCCGTCCGGGCGGACCAGGACCGCACCCGTCGGACCGATGCCGTAGACCGACGTCCAGTCCACGTCCCGGGACACGGCCTCGTCGACAACCCCATTGACAACCCCGTCGACAACCTCGGTGCGCAACGGGACCGACAGGTGTTTCGCGGCCCGCTCGGCCGCGTCCGCCCATGCCGTCCCGGCGAGCCCGGTGAGCAGCACGAAGTCGGACCAGAACAGGTCGACGGTGGAGATCTCCACGCCGTCCCGCCGCAACCACAGGTGCGGGGCGCGCGTGCCGGGCGACCCGTCGAGCCGCAGGTCCGGCCGCAGCACCGCGGCCTCGGCCGGTCCACCGGGCACGGCGGCCGACGAGTAGCGGTAGCCCAGCGTGATGATGACGTCGTCCACCATCGCCGCGCGGTCCTCGTCCGTTGCGTGCCCGTGCCGGATCCGGTTGCGCACCATGGCCTGTTCCGACATGGCGGCCCCCACTCGGCGGCGCTCGGCGTCGTAGGTGTCCAGCAACCGGTCCGACGCCCACCCCGACAGCACCGCGGCCAGCTTCCAGGCCAGGTTGTGCGCGTCGTGGATCCCGGTGTTCGCGCCGAACCCGCCCGCGGGCGGGTGCACGTGCGCGGCGTCACCGGCCAGGAACACCCGGCCGTCCCGGAACCGTTCCGCGACCCGTTGCGCGCCCTCCCACGGCACCTTCGCGATGATCTCCACGTCCAGGTCGCGCCCGGACACCGACCGGATGATCTCCACGCACCGCTCGTCGGTGAAGTCCTCGGGCGACTCGCCCCGCTCCGGGTGGTAGATCGGCGCCGCCAGCCACGGGTCCCGGCCGTGCAGGCGGGACAGGCCCACCATCGTGCCGAGCGCGGTCGCGTAGCAGAGGATGAACTTGCGTCCCTTGAGCACGGTCTCCAGCTCCGGCGCGCGGAAGTACACGCTCAACGCGTGGAACACGGTGCCCCGACCGGTCCGTCGCACGCCCAGCCGTTCCCGGATCGCGCTCCGGGCCCCGTCCGCCCCCACGAGGTAGTCCGCGTGCACGGTGTGTCGCACGCCTTCCCGCTCCACGACCGCGGTGACCCCGTCCGCGTTCTGGGTGAACTCGACCAGCTTCGAGTCGAACCACACGCGCGCGCCGAACTCCCGCGCCTTGTCCACCAGCACGCGCTCGTACCGGTCCTGCCCGCACCCCATCACCCGCTCCGGGCTGACCGTCGGCCCGTCCAGCGTCGGCGCCTCCAGCGTCACGGCGTCGTCGATCTCCGCGAAGGTGCCGACGCGCAGGATCCCGCCCTCGAAGTACGGGTGCGAGTCGCCCATCTCCAGTGCCCGGATGTCCCGACCGATCCCGGCCGCCCGGAACAGTTCCATCGTCCTGGCCTGCAACCCCGGCGCGCGGGGCAGCGTCGAGGTGGCGCCCCGCCGCTCGACCAGCAGGGCGGGCACCCCGTGGCGGGCCAGGAACACCGCGGTGGACAGGCCGACGGGGCCGCCGCCTGCGATCAGGACGGGCACGCGCTCAGTGCTCATCGGACATCCTCGGGGTCGGGGGCGGGTCGCCGGTCAGCCTGCGCACCCCCACTCGGAGCCCGGTCGAGGACGGGGCAGTGTTGATTTCTCCCGCCGCCCACCCCCTCGTCCCCGCCCGGCATCGTCCCCGGCCTGGCGACCACACCGCCACCATGGCAACGGGAATGAGCCACCCACGCCTTGACATCCCGGCACTGCGGACCTTTCATGGAGGGGAACTCTCCCGCCCTGAGATGTCCGGTGTGCCGAAATGTCCACTGTGGAATGCAGTGGACGGTCGGTGGGGGCGGTTTCGAGCGCCCTTCCACCGGTCGTGGCCACCCTGGGGATGCACGTTCGTCTCCCCAGGGGGTTCTCCATGGAACACCGGACCTTGATCGTGGCCAGGATGGACGCGGGCGACGCGGACGCGGTGGCCGATGTGTTCGCCCGCTCCGACGCCACCGAGCTGCCGCACCTCGTCGGCGTCTCCCGCCGCACCCTGTTCCGTTACTACGACCTGTACTTCCACCTCGTCGAGGCCGACCGGGACGTGGCAGGCCAGGTCGACCAGGCCCGCACGCACCCGTTGTTCCGGGAGGTCGACCAGCAGCTGCGGCCGTTCATCCAGCCGTACTCGCCGGACTGGCGCAGCCCCCGCGACGCGATGGCGCGGTCCTTCTACACCTGGAGCGCGCGATGACCGAGGCGCGCGCGTGGAAGGTGGCCGCGGCCGACATCGCGCCGAACCGGCGTCGCGGCGGCGACCTGCGGGTCGCGCTCAGCCCGCGCACGGTCGGCGCCACCTCCGGCTTCGGCGGCGTGCTGTGGCTGGCGCCCGGCGAGTTCGTCGCCGAGCACTACCACCCGTACTCCGAGGAGTTCCTGCACGTCGTGCACGGCGACCTGGTGGTGGCCCTGGACGGCGAGCCGGTCCCGCTCGGGCCGGGCGACTCGCTGCTGGTGCCGATCGGGGTGCGACACCGGGTGACCAACGTCGGCCCGGACCGGGCGCACGCGGTCTTCCACCTGTCGCCGCTGGCGCCGCGGCCGGACCTCGGCCATGTGGACACCGAGGCGCTGCCCGCGCCGGACGACCCGAATCCGGCGGTGGGCTGAGCCATGGCGCGCAAGGCCGTGATCACCGGGATCGGCGTGGTCGCGCCCGGCGGCCCGGACCGGGAGTCCTTCTGGGACCTGCTGGTCGCGGGCCGCACCGCGACCCGCGGCATCACCCTGTTCGACCCGGCGGGCCACCGGTCCCGGATCGCCGCCGAGGTCGACTTCGACCCGCTGGCGGCCGGACTGACCACGCGGCAGGTGCGGCGGATGGACCGGGCCGCGCAGTTCGCCGTGGTGAGTACGCGCGAGGCGGTGGCGGACAGCGGGCTCGAACTGTCCACACTGGACCCGTCGCGGATCGCGGTGTCGGTCGGCAGCGCGATCGGCTGCACCTCCGGGCTGGAGGAGGAGTTCGAGGTGCTCTCCGACGACGGCAGGCAGTGGCTGCTCGACCACACCTACGGCGTGCCGCACCTCTACGGCTACATGGTGCCCAGCACGCTCGCCGTCGAGGTGGCCAGGGACGTGGCCGCCGAGGGCCCGGTCGTGCTGGTGTCCACCGGCTGCACCTCCGGCCTGGACGCCATCGGCCACGCGGCGCGGCTGATCGAGGAGGGCACCGCGGACGTGGCCGTCACCGGGGCCACCGACGCGCCGGTGTCGCCGATCGCGCTGGCCTGCTTCGACGCCATCAAGGCCACCTCACCCAACAACGACGACCCAGGGCACGCCTCCCGCCCGTTCGACGCCCGGCGGGACGGGTTCGTGCTGGGAGAGGGGTCCGCCGTGCTGGTGCTGGAGGAGGCCGGGGCCGCCCGTCGCCGGGGTGCCCGGATCTACGCCGAGGTCGGCGGGTTCGCCGGGCGCAGCAACGCCTTCCACATGACCGGCCTGCGTCCCGACGGCCGGGAGATGGCCGAGGCGATCGACGCCGCCCTCGCCATGGCGCGCCGGGACGGAACGGGAATCGACTACATCAACGCGCACGGTTCCGGGACGAAACAGAACGACCGGCACGAGACCGCCGCCTTCAAGCGCAGTCTCGGCGCGCACGCCTACCGGGTGCCGGTCAGCTCGATCAAGTCCATGATCGGCCACTCGCTCGGCGCGATCGGCTCGATCGAGGTGGCCGCCTGCGCGCTCGCGCTACAGCGGCAGGTGGTGCCGCCCACGGCGAACCTGGCCGAGCCCGATCCCGAGTGCGACCTGGACTACGTGCCGGTGACCGCGCGGGTGCACCGGATGTCCGGCGTGCTCTGCGTCGGCAGCGGGTTCGGCGGCTTCCAGAGCGCGATGGTCCTGACCAGGGTCTGAGAGTGGGGAACAGATGAGCGCTGTGCACGCGGCCCCGCGGGCCGTCGTGGCCGGTGTCGGCGTGGTCGCGCCGACCGGTGTCACCGCCGACGAGCACTGGCAGGCGGTGTTGGCAGGCAAGAGCGGCATCGACCGGATCAGCCGGTTCGACCCGTCCGGCTATCCCGTCCGGCTGGCGGGCGAGGTGTCCGGGTACCCGATCGAGGAACGCGTCCCGGCCAGGCTGATCGCGCAGACCGACCGGTACACGCAGCTCGGCCTGGCCGCCGCGGCGGACGCGCTGGCCGACGCCGGGGTGGATCCCGCCCGGGTGCCGGAGTATCGGATGGCGGTGGTGACGGCCAGCTCCTCCGGCGGCTGCGAGTTCGGTCAACGCGAGATGCAGAGCCTGCACGCCAAGGACCCGAGCTGGGTGGGCGTCTACCAGTCGATCGCCTGGTTCTACGCGGCCACCACCGGCCAGGTCTCCATCCGGCACGGCATGCGCGGCCCGAGCGGGGTGCTCTGCGCCGAGCAGGCGGGCGGCCTGGACGCGCTCGGTCAGGCCCGGCGGCTGATCCGCGACGGCCTCGGTCTGGTGGTGACCGGCGGCACCGACGCCTCGCTGAGCCCGTACGGGTTCGTCGCCCAGCTGGCCACCGGTCGACTATCCACAGTGGAGGACCCACGCCGGGCCTACCTGCCGTTCGACGAACAGGCCTCCGGCCACCTGCCCGGCGAGGGCGGGGCGATCCTGGTGCTACGGCCGGAACAGGACTGCCCCGACCACCTCGGCGTCGTGCTCGGCTACGCCGCCGGTTTCGACCCGCCGCCGGGCAGCGACCGCCCGCCCGCGGTGCGCCGCACCATCGAACTCGCCCTGCGCGACGCGGGCGTGACACCGGCCGAGGTGGACGTGGTGTTCGCCGACGCGGCAGGCATCCCCGCCGAGGATCTCGCCGAGGCGCGCGCCATCGGCGAGGTCTTCGGGCCGGGCGCGGTCCCGGTCACCGCCCCCAAGACGCTGACCGGACGGCTCTACGGCGGCGCGGCCCCGCTCGACGTGGTCACCGCGCTGCTGGCCCTGCGCGAGGGGACCATCCCGCACACCGTCGGGCCGACTCGCCTCGCGCACGGCTGCGACATCGACCTGGTGCTCGGACAGCCCAGGCACCGCCCCATGGACACCGCCCTGGTCCTCGCGCGGGGCTACGGCGGTTTCACCGCCGCGCTGGTCGTGGGGCGCGGAACGAGAGGAGCATGACGTGACGACCAAGGAGTTCACCCTCGACGAGCTGGCGGAGATCCTCCGCACCGGCTCGGGCGCCGACGACTCGGCGCCGCTGGACGTGAGCACCGCGCACACCGAGTTCACCGAGCTGGGCTACGACTCGCTGGCCCTGCTGGACCTCACCAGCCACGTGCAGCGCCGCTACGGCGTGGTGATCCCGGACGACGCGGTGGAGGACATGCCGACCCCCGCGGTCGCGGTCCGCTACATCAACGACCGGCTCGCCGCCGCCAGGGGGACCGATGTCCGGGCACACTGACAACTCCGTGCTGATCGACGCGCCGCTGGACCTGGTCTGGCGGATGACCAACGACGTGGCGTCCTGGCCGGGGCTGTTCAGCGAATACGCCGCCACCGAGGTGCTCGACCGGCGCGGCGACACCGTGCTGTTCCGGATCACCATGCACCCCGACGAGCAGGGCCGGACCTGGAGCTGGGTGTCCGAACGCACCCAGGATCGGGCCGCCGGGTCGGTACGCGCGCACCGGGTGGAGACCGGGCCGTTCAAATACATGTCGTTGTTCTGGGAGTACGAGGAGACCGAGCGCGGGGTGGTGCTGCGCTGGGTGCAGGACTTCGAGATGAAGCCGACCGCGCCGGTGACCACGGTGGACATGGTGGCGCGGATCAACCGCAACTCGGCGGTGCAACAGAAGCTGATCAAGGAACGGGTCGAGGCCGCGGCCCGCGGCTGACCGGGAGGGAGTCCCATGCTGCTGGCTGTGCTGGCCCCGTTGGTGCTGGTGGCCAACGGTCTCGCCGCCGGGGTGCTGGTGGGCACGCAACTGGGCAACTGGCCGCTGCTGGCTTCGCTGCCCGCCGACCGCTACGTGTCCACACACGCGTTCTTCGCCACCCGGTACGACCCGTTCATGCCCGCCTGCCTGGTCCTCACCGCGGTCGGCGACGGCGTGCTCGCCGTGTTCGCCGAGCAGCAGGCGCTGTTCCACCTGTGGCTGGGGGCCGCGTTGCTGGCGGTCAAGACCCTGGTGGTGTCGCTGACCAAGAACGTGCCGGTGAACCGGTGGGTGCGCACGGTCGACCCGGACGACCTGCCCGCCGACTTCGCCGAACGCGACCCGCGGCCGGGTTGGGGTAGATGGAACCGGGTGCGCACCGTGCTGACGGTGCTCGCGCTGCTGGCCAACTGCGCGGCCATCGGGATCGTGACTGTCCCATGAGAACTGTCCAGTGAGAACTGACCGCTGACCTGCTGAAGAGACAGGAGTACACGATGGATCTCGGCCTGAAAGGGCGCAAGGCGTTGGTGACCGGGGGATCCCGCGGCATCGGCCGGGGCGTGGTGACCGCGCTCGCGGCCGCGGGCGTCGACGTGGTCACCTGCTACCGGCAGGACAGCGCGGCGGTCGACTCGCTGCGGCACGAACTGAAGGAGACCGGCGGACAGCACCACGTGCTGCGCGCCGACCTGGCCAGGCCCGAGCAGATCACCGAGCTGCTGGCCGAGACCCGGGACCGGTTGGGCGGCCTCGACCTGGTGGTGAACAACGCGGGCGCGATCAGCCACGTCCCCTATGCCGAACTGTCCATCGAGGACTGGCACCGGGTGGTCGACACCAACCTGACCGCAGCGCACCTGGTGATCCAGGGCGCGCTGCCGTTGCTCGGCCCGGGTTCCTCGGTGGTCAACATCGGGTCCAAGTCCAGCGAGGTCGGCATCCCGCTGCGGGCGCACTACACCGCCACCAAGGCCGCGCTGCGCGGCCTGACCCGGTCGCTGGCCAAGGAGTTCGGCGACCGGGACATCCGGTTCAACGTGCTCGCGCTGGGCGTGATCGAGACCGAGGCGTTCGACGAGATGCCCGCCGACCGGCGCGCCGTCCTGCTCGACCGCTACCGGGGCAAGACCGCGCTCGGCAGGCTCGGCACCCCGGCCGAGGTCGCGGGTGCCGTGCTGTTCCTGGCCAGCGACCTGTCCCGGTACGTCACCGGCGCGACCATCCACGTGGACGGGGGTATCTCATGAGCGAGGTGTTCCGGGTGCAGCTGCGGATGCAGATCAAGCCCGGCATGGAGGCGGGGTTCGAGCGGGTGTGGGCCGAGGTCGGCCGGTCGGTCACCGGCCATCCGGCCAACCTGGGCCAGTGGCTGGCCCGCAGCGCCGAGGAGGACGGCGTCTACTACATCACCAGCGACTGGGCGGACGAGCCGCGGTTCCGGGAGTTCGAACGCAGCGCCGGGCACCTCGCGCACCGGGAGAAGCTGCACCCGTACCGCAGCGGCGGCTCCATGCAGACCATGCACGTCGTCGTGCACATGCCCGCGGGCGGGGAGTGACCGGTGGCCGGGGAACTCCGCGTGCACGTCTACCTGACCACGACCGATCCCGCCGCGGTGACCGACGCCTACCACACGGTGAGCAGGCGCCTGGCGGGCGTGCCGGGCCTGCTGGGCAACGAGCTGCTGCGCTCCACCGTCGACCCGACGGCGTTCGCGGTGGTCAGCCGCTGGTCCGGGCAGGCCGCGTTCCGGGAGTGGGAGCAGGGCCCGGGACACCGGGACGCCACCGCGCCGTTGCGGCCGTTCCAGGACCACCGGCACGGCAGCCCGTTCGGCGTGTTCCTGGTCGACGCGAGCTACTGACGGAACGAAACGGGACCCGGCGGGAGAAATCCCGCCGGGTCCCGTTTCGTTCCGCTACTTGATGCCGACCAGCAGGGTGTCCGTCTCACCCAGCTGCCGGGCATCGCCCACCCGGAACCCGGCCTCTTCGAGCCAGGACCGGTACTCGCCGGGCGTGTACTCGGCGCCGCCCTCGGTGGTGAGCATCATGGACAGGCTCACCACCAGGTTGGTCAGGTCGGTCAGCCCGTCGTCCACCATCCGGTCGTAGACCACCAGCACGCCGCCGGGCTCAAGCGCGGCGTACGCCTTGCGCACGATGGCCCGGCACTGTTCCGGCGCCCAGTCGTGCAGCACGTGCCCGACCACGATGACCTCCGCGGCGGGCAGGTCGTCCCGGAAGAAGTCGCCGCCGTGGAACGCGACCCGGTCGGTCAGCCCGAGCGCGGCCATGTGCTCGGCGAACGGCTCGGCCATCACCGGCAGGTCGAACACGCCACCGCGCAGGTGCGGGTGCGCCTTGACCAGGCCCGCGACCAGGTTGCCCCGGGCGCCGCCGAGGTCGAGCACGGACCGGTGGCCGGACCAGTCCAGGGCCTGCGCGAGCTCGGGCCCGATCAGCGTGGTCAGCGCGTCCATCATGCCGAGGAACTGCCGCAGCCTGCCCGGGTCGCGGACCATCTCCAGGTAGTCGGCCTCCGCCGTGGGACGCCCGGTACGCAGCATCTCGTCCAGCCTCCCCCACGCGGGGTAGAGCATCCGGTCGGCGCGCTCCAGGAAGCCGCCGACGTAGCTGGGGGAGTCGCGCACCAGATATCGTTCGCTGGTGGTGCTGTTGCGATAACGCTGTCCGTCCCGTTGCAACAGTCCCAGATTGACCAGGACACTGAGGAAGTCACGGACACCGCGCTCGTGCAGCCCCAGCTCGGCCTGTACCTGGCCCGCGTCGAGAGGTCCGTCGGCGAGCTTGCCGAACAGGTCGTACCGCAGGCCGGTGAGCAGGCACTTGGCCGTGCTGAAGGACATCCCGAGCCGGATGATGTCGGCCGGGCTGGTGAGGCTGGTCATGGTAGGTCTCCTCCTTTCCGCGCGCTCGGGTTCACACCTTGCAGACGAAGCCCATGAAGTACTTCTGCCTGCGCACCTCGACCACCTCGGGAAACACCGAGTGCAGGATCGCCAGCGCCTGCTCGCTGCGCACCAGTTGGGTGCGGTACGCGCCGGTCTTGAGCTTGCCCCGGGAGGCCCGGATCATCAGCGCGGTGCCGAAGAACGCCGCGGTCCGCCGCAGGTGCTCGACCGAGCCGTAGCGCTTGCGCTGGAACTCGTGGAAGTGGTCGGCGGTCCACAGGTTCCCGATCAGCGTCCCGCCCGGCCGGACGAACGCCTTGAGCCGGGTGAGCACCTCGGCCACGTCGCCGAGGTGGTGGATGGCGTCCACGCACATCACCAGGTCGGCGGTGCCCAGACCGTTGTCGGTCCAGAAGTCGCCCTGTACCAGCCGCAGGTTGTCGTGCCGGACCCGCTCGCGCGCCCGGCGCAGGCCCTCGGCGGAGATGTCCAGCGCGGTGATCTCCCGCGCCGGGGTGTGCTCGGCGGCCAGCGCGGTGAACTCGCCGGTGCCGCAGGCGAACTCCAGCACCCGCCCGGCGTCGCCGCCGTGGTCGCGCAGGAAGTCGGCGATGGTGTCCTTCTGGATCAGGAAGTCGCCGCGCAGCAGCGGGTGCTGCTCGGCGGACTCCCGGTCCCAGAAGCGTGCGGCCCAGTAGTCCTTGCCGTTGGGCGGGATGCCGGTCAGGATGGCCTTCCCGGAGTGGGCGAGCAGCTCAGCTAGCATTGTCAGCCTTTCCCGTTGTTGGTTCAGCGTGCGGAGAGCGGGCGCGCCGTGGCCCGCCAGGCCGCGGCCACCCCGTCGGGCAGCGAGGTGCGCGGCCGCCAGCCCAGCGTCCGCCCGGCCCGCCGCACGTCCAGCCAGACGTGCCCGCGGTCGAACGGCCGCCCCGGCCGCGTGCGGACCGGCAGCCGGGCGCCGACCACGTCCTGGACCACCCGCGCCAGCTCGGCCAGCGAGGTGCGTTCGCCCGAGCCGATGTTGAGCACCAGTGGGGAACCCGGCGCCACGGCCGCCCGACCGGCGGGCGAGCGCAGCAGGCACAGCGCGTCCACGACGTCGTCGACGTAGACGTAGTCCCGGGTGTTGTCCGGGTCCCCGATGAGCTGCAGCGGCTCGCCCCGCGCGGCCGCCGCCAGCCAGTAGGCCAGCACGCCCTGCCCGGTGCCGACCGCCTGGCCGGGACCGTAGACATTGGACAGTCGCAGCACGACGGCGGGCACCCGGTCGGCGTGGTCGAGCAGCTCCCGTTCGAGGGCGAGCTTGGCCGCGCCGTAGGAACCACTGGGGCGCAACGGATCCGACTCGGCGTACGGCGCGGGACAGTCCGGGTCGTACACGGTGCCACCGGAGCTGGTGAGCACCACGGTCGGCGGCTCGCGGAACCCGCTGAGCCGGTCCAGCAGGGTGCTGAACAGCCGGTGGTCGGCCGCCGCCCATTCCGGGTGCTTCTCCCCGAGCGCCGGGTTGATGCTGCTGGCCAGGTAGAACACGATGTCGGCCTGGTGCAGCGGGTGCGCCAGGTCGTCCTTGAGCAGGAACCGCGACTGCCGGGTCAGGCAGGCGGTCGCCACCTCCGCCCGCAACAGCGCCGCGGCGAGCCTGCGCCCGACGAACCCCGCCGCGCCGACCACCACGGCCCGCTGCGCGGCTGGCGCGTGTTGGAGTACCGGATTCACCATGGTGTGCACCGCCCAGTTCGGTCGACGAGTGCCGCCGAAGCTATGAGCAGCCGGTCGACGGGCCGTCCACACGCCTTCGAGCGGGCCCTGAGCGCGGCGGGACAGCCTGGTGGCCCGTTGACCCGACGACCGCGGAGTGTGCGTATGCGTGTGTTGGTGACCGGTGGCGCCGGCTTCATCGGCCGCCACGTGGTGGAGGCACTGGTGGCGCAGGGCCACCAGGTCCGGGTGCTGGACGCGCTGCTACCGGCGGTGCACCCGAGCGGCCAGGCGCCGTCCCTGCCCGACGGCGTGGAGTTCGTCGTCGGCGACCTGCGTTCCCCGGCCACCGTCGAGCGGGCGCTGGCGGGCATCGACGTGGTCAGCCACCAGGCCGCCATGGTCGGCCGCGGCCGCGAGATCCGCGACGTGGTCGAGTACGTCGGCTGCAACGATCTGGCCACCGCGACCCTGCTGGACGCCATGGTCCGCCGCGACCTGGGCAGGCTGGTCCTGGCCAGCTCGGTCGTCATCTACGGCGACAGCCGCTACGACTGCCCGGCACACGGCCGCGTCCACCCCGGCCGCCGCTCGAAGGCCGATCTGGACCACGGCCGCTTCGAACCCACCTGCGACCTGTGCGGCGCCCCGCTGACCGCCAGCCCGGTCGAGGAGGACGACCTCCTCGACCCACCCCGAAACGTCTACGCGGTGACCAAACTGTCCCAGGAACACCTCGTCGGCGCCTGGGCCCGCGAGACCGGCGCCCACGCCGTCGCCCTGCGCTACCACAACGTCTACGGCCCCCACATGCCCCACCAGAGCCCGTACTCCGGCGTCGCGGGCGTCTTCCGCACCGCCGTCGCCGACCGCGTCCCGGCCCGCGTCTACGAGGACGGCCAGTCCATTCGAGACTTCATCCACGTCCGCGACATCGCGGCGGCAAACGTCGCCGCCCTCACCTACGACTCCCCAGGCCTGCGCACCTACAACGTAGCCACCGGAACCCCACACTCCATCCTGGACGTCGCCACAGCCATCGCCACCACCGCGGGCACCCCACTCCCGATAGTCACCGGCGAATACCGAATCGGCGACGTCCGCCACATCGTGGCTTCCCCGGCCCGCATCCGCCGAGAACTCGACTGGCACTCCACGGTTTCTTTCGAGACCGGCATGCGCGAGTTCGCCACCGCCACCATGCGCGCCGCCGTCTGAATCGCCTGGCCCGGATCACCATCGAACTCCCGGAAAGGCAGCTTCCGAGCACCACTCCGCCTGCGGTGGACGTCGGGGTTCTTCACCCGATTGCACGCTTCGGGTGGAACCGCCTGAACACGGACCGGTCGTCGGGTAGGTTCGGTGCGGATGGGTGGCAAGGGGGAGGGCTCATGGTGGGTGACCCGGACGCGGAGTTGGCCGCGGTCCAGGCGATGGTCACGGACTGGGAGCACTCCGGTCGGCAGCAGTTGGCCGAGGTGCAGGAGTTGACCGGTCGGATCGCCGGGCTGAGTGCCACCGAGACGTCGGCGGACGGCGTGGTGACGGTGACCGTGGGCTCGAACGGGCTGCCCACCGACATCACCCTCGCCGACGCCGCCGGGCAGCAGTCGATGTCGGTCGTGTCCGCCACGATCATGGCGACCCTGCGCCGCGCGCAGTCCAGGATCCCGGAGCTGATGGCGCGGACAGCCGAGGATCTCGGCCTGGCCGGTGACGGCGTGGTCGCGCACATGCTGCGGACCGCGGCGGAGTCGTTCCCGGACGAACCGGACGAACCCGGTGTCGACGGCCCCCGACGCCCGCCGGGTCCCGACGACTACTCCGACAGCGATCCGCTGCGCGACCGGTGGTAGGGGCGGTGGCCGAGGACGACGGTTTCGACGTCATCACTGAGGCGTTGGCGAAGCACGCCAGGAGCCTCGACGGGGTGCGGGAGCGGCTGGGCACCGCATTGTCGGCGGCGCGCGAGGTGTCGATGGACAACGACGCGTACGGAGTGCTTGGCCGCCCGTTCGCATGGCTGTTGGACCCATTCGAGTCGCTGGGCACGGACATGATCTCCCAGGCCGAGGACACCGTCACCACGCACGCCGAGGGGATGCGCTCGGTCCAGCGCTCCTACGACGGCACCGAGGACGCGAACGCCGACGCGTTCCGCGGCGGGCCGGTCTGATGGGCAACCCGCTGGTCGCCCGGCCGGTCGACTCGACCGCCGGGTACTCCGGCATCCCGCTCGCCGAGGACGCCATGGCCACCTGCGAGGGCATCTCCTCGGGCAGCTGGCTGGAGGGCGGGCTTGGCGCGCTGGGGCTGGCCGGTGACATCACCGACACCGTCGCCAACCCGTTCGGCGCGTTGTTCGCCGCGGGCGCGGGCTGGCTGATGGAACACTTCGAGCCGCTGCGCCGGGCGCTGGACTGGCTGGCGGGCAAACCGGATGTGATCGCCGCCTATGGGCAGACCTGGGACAACGTCGCCAGGGAACTCGACGCGATCCGCGCGGACCACGAGGCCGCGGTACGCGCGGACCTCACGGGTTGGCAGGGACCGGCGGCGGACGCCTACCGGCAGACCTCCGCCGGGCTGACCGACGCGCTGACCTCGGCGTCGTCGGTAACCGACGGCCTCTCCACGGCCACCACGATCATGGGATCGCTGGTCGACATGGTCCGCTCGACCGTGCGCGACCTGATCGCCCGGCTGGTCGGGGACGCCGTGCAGTGGCTGTTGGAGGAAGCGTTCACGCTCGGCCTGGCCACCCCGGTGGTGATCGGGCAGGTCGCCGCCGCGGTGTCCAACGCGATGGCCAAGGTGTCGCGGTTGCTGGGCAAGGTGACCGACGCGATCGGCAAAGTCACCCCACTGCTCAAGAAGCTGCAGGACCTGTTCGGCAAGATCGGCGACAAGCTGCGGAAGCTGCGCTCCGAGGGCCGGGCGCACACTCCGGAGGGTGGCCGGGCGCACGTCCCCGACGAGACCCCGACGGCCCGGGGACAGGGCACGGACCCGAGCGGCGCGCACCCCGGCGACCCCGTCGACACCGCCCGCGCCCCGGGCGACCGACCGGACTGCGGCGACCCGGTCGACCCGGTCACCGGGCACGTGTTCGCCACCCAGACAGATGTCGAGCTGCCCGGGAGCCTGGACCTGGTGCTCAACCGCACCCACCTGTCGTCCTATCGGTCCGGCAGGCTGTTCGGTCCGTCCTGGGCGTCCACTCTGGACCAACGCGTGGCCGTGGGACCGCTGGGGATCCGGTATTTCACCGAGGACGCGCGGGTTCTGGAGTACCCGCATCCGGACGGCACGGACCCGGTCATGCCCGAACACGGCGTGCGCTGGCCGCTGCGCAGGACCGGCCACGGGTTCACGGTGTCCATGCCGGATGAGGGCCGCACCCTCCATTTCGGCGTGGTCGGTCCGATGTGGGCGGCGGGCGCGGATCGGCCGCTCGTCGCGATCACCACCCCGGTGGGCGGTCGGATCGACCTCGACTACACCGACGGGCAGTTGTCCGGGCTACGGCATTCCGGCGGCTACCACATCGACGTGGACACGGTCGACGGCCGGGTGACCGGACTGCACCTGCGACCCGGCACGACCGGCGACGAGTCGGTCGGGCTTGCCGGATACCGGTACGACCAAGCCGGTCATCTTGCGGAGGTCGCGGTGGTCGGGAGGTCGGCAGCCCGGTTCGGCTATGACGACGACGGCAGGCTCGTGTCATGGACCGACGGGAACGACGAGTGGTACCGCTACCACTACGACGAGAACGGCCGGTGTGACCATACCGAGGGCAAGGACGGCGCGCTCGACTCTCGGTTCCACTACGAGCCGGAACGCCGTACCACCGTCTACACCAACGCCCTCGGCCACAACACGACGTTCGAGTACAACGAACTCGGCCACGTCGTTCGGGAGACCGATCCCCGAGGTCGGACCATACTGTCTACATGGGATAGATTCGGCAACCTGCTGTCCCGGGCGGACAAGCTCGGCAGGGTCACGCGGTACATCAGGGACGAGGACGGCACGTTCCTCGGGCTGACGAGGGCCGACGGCGCGAGCGTGATCGTCGAGCGCGACGACCGAGGGCAGGTGACCCGGGTCGGCGACACCTCCGGTGGCAGTTGGCACCACGAGTACGACGACCTCGGTCGGATCACCGCCACCACGACACCCGCGGGCGCGACGACCCGGTACGGATACGGCGAGGACGGCCACATGGTGGCGGTCACCGACCCGGTGGGCGGCGTCACCAGGATCGAGCCGAACGCGGCCGGGCTGCCGATGGCAGTCACCGATCCACAGGGGTCGGTGACCCGGTACGAGCGCGACCGGTTCGGCCGGATCACCGCGACGATCGATCCGCTGGGCGGGAGCACCCGACAGGGCTGGACGGTCGGCGGCAACCCGCTGTGGCGCACGTTGCCCGACGGGAGTGCCGAGCAGTGGCGCTACGACTCCGAGGGCAACCTGGTGGCCTACATCGACGCGGTGGGCCGGACGACCCGGATGACCTCGACCAACTTCGACCGGCCCGCGACGGTCACCACGCCCGACGACGCCACGACGGTCTACGGCTACGACGCCGAGCTGCGCCTGACCAGCGTCACCAACCCACAGGGCCTTGTCTGGCATTACGAGTACGACGACGTCGGTGACCTGGTGCGGGAGACCGACTTCAACGGCCACACCACCACCTACACCTGGGACGAGGCCGGACAGCTGACCACGCGGACGAACGCCGCGGGCCAGCGCGTCGCGTTCGAGTACGACGTCCTGGGAAACGTCGTCGAGCAGCGCAGCGACGACCGCGTGACGCGGTTCGGCTACGACCCGGCGGGCAATCTCGTCCGCGCGGCCAATCCCGACACCGAGGTCGTGATCGAACGAGACGTGCTCGGCCGGGTCATCCGCGAGACCGTCGACGGTCGGGTGGTCACCAGCGAACTTGACGTGGTGGGCCGCCGGACGAGTCGGACCACGCCATCTGGCCTGGTGTCCACCTGGGAGTACGACAGCACGGACCAGGTCGTCGCCCTGCACAGCGGCGGTCGGACGGTGCGGTTCGACTACGACCTGGCAGGCCGGGAGGTCCGCAGGCAGCTACCCGGCGCGATGCTCGTGCACGAGTGGGACCCGATGCATCGGCTGCGTGCGCAGAGCCTGCGGGCCGCCGGGCGGACGGTGCAGCAGCGGGGCTGGCGCTACCGCGCGGATGGTTACGTGACCGGGGCGCGCGACTCCATGACCGGAGACCGCGAGTTCGTGCTCGACCAACTGGGCCGGGTGACTGCGGCTGGTCGCGCCGAGTCGTACGGTTACGACCGGGCGGGCAACATCACCCAGGCACAGCTGCCGGACCCGGCGGACGACCAAGCCGGTCCGCGGGCGTACACCGGGACATTGCTTCGGTCCGCGGGGCGGACTCGGTATGACTACGACGCGCAGGGCCGGGTCGTTGCCAGGCATATCCGCACGTTGTCCGGTATGCACCGGACCTGGCGGTTCACCTGGGACGCCGAGGACCGTCTGATCGAGACGGTCACACCGGACGGCCGCCGATGGCAGTACGCCTACGACCCATTCGGCCGACGCATCGGCAAACGACAACTCGACAGCAACGGCGCCGTGCTGAGCCGGGTCGATTTCGTGTGGGACGGCACCCGACTGGCCGAACAGGTGCATACCTCGGGCGGCGGTACGTGGACCACCACCTGGGACTACCACCCGGACACCGGGCACCCCATCACCCAGATCGACCAGGGTCGGCTGCGTGGCGCACCCCAGGACATCATCGACCGACGGTTCCACGCGATCGTCACCGACCTGGTCGGCACACCCACGGAACTGGTGGACCCGAGCGGGACGGTCGTCTGGCGGCACGCGACGACGTTGTGGGGCGGGCCGGTGCTGCCACCACAACGCACCGGCCCGTCATGCCCACTGCGCTTCGCCGGGCAGTACGCGGACGAGGAGACCGGCTGGCACTACAACTACTTCCGGTACTACGACCCGTCGACTGGCAGGTATACCAGCCCTGATCCGCTCGGGCTGGAGGGCGGTGAGAACCCGCACGCCTATGTGCCGAATCCGATGTACTGGACCGACCCGCTCGGCCTGTCGCTGTGTAAACGGCACGTCCCTGAATCGGCGATGGACCACATCCTCAAGGGTGAGTTCAAGAACGGCAAGACCACCGGCTACCACCACCGCGAAGGCGGCCGGGACCGCCACGGCTGGCGCACCACCAAACGCGGTGAGGCAGATGCCAACGGCGTATACCAAGGAACTGCTACCAGACGGGACTGGAACGGGAACGACTGGGTCGAGAAGCGGGCGAAAAGTACGTTCTTCCCGGACGAATGGTCGTCGGCGCAGGTGCGACATGCTGTAGAACGAGCGTTCACTGAGACCAAGGACATCAATACCAGGTCCGGGAAGTGGGCGGGAAGTCACCGTGGCATAAGGATCGAAGGTTGGTACGATCCATCAACCGGTGCGCTGAAGACCGCATTTCCTATTCGTGCCAAGTGATCGAGGGATGAGTGAGGCGGCATGGCGTCGCGCGACGTTCGAATCTGGGCGGACAAAGATGGCTACATCGAGTACTCTGCGCCCGAGGGTAGCCCGAGCGATCTTGTCGCGGGCTGGTTGACGTCGGATGTCCAAGGTAGTAGCCATTGGTTGGTCGAGTTGCTGGACGCGATCGAGCAGCGGCTGTCAGGGGAGACCGACGAGGCGTATGAGGCCAATGGGAATGCCTGGTTCGTGCTGATCACCAAGGATCGGCTGGAGATCGAGAACAAGTACAGCGAGCCTCTCACCGGCACCGTCACGATGGATCTGGCTCTCACGGTGCTGCGCGCCTACTGGGATGTCTTCGACGAGCCCGCCATCGAGAAGGGCAAACGGGACTTCCGCAAGTACAACCACCGTGAACCGCACCTGCCCTGGTGAATCCTGCGGACCTGTTCATTCCGGTCCAATGGCGATTTCCTGCCTGTCGGGAACTTCACCTCGTCCCGCACGTCGAAGTCGCGTTCGGGGTGTGGTGATGGAGGGGGCGTCCGGTGGCAGAGGGTTTTCACGTCGATCCGCGTGAGCTGCAGGGTTATGCGGGCATGCTCGATCGCGTGGCCGGTCAGTTCACGGCGGTAGACGGACACGCGCGGAGTAAGGGCGGCGATACGTCCGGTTTTACCGGTCTGCTGCAGCTTCTCGTCCCCGCCGTGACCGGCGTCGTCAACCTCTACGGCGATACCCTCAAAACCGCCAACCGCAAGATCACCGAGGTCAAGACCAGTCTCGACGAGGCCGCCACGGCGTATCAGGACAGTGATCTCGCCGGAAAGAGTGGGCTGGACACGGCGGGACGCGGTCTGGATGACGTGCGGACGCCGACCATTCGTGGCGGTGCCCGATGACCGGATACGCCGACGCGACCGATCCCATTGCGTTGCTCAACCGGGCGCCCAGTACCGCGGGTGGGCCGTCCGTGCAGGAAGCCGTGCGGGGTGCGGGGATCGAGGTTCGGGCCGTCGACTGGGTGTGGCGGAAGGTGGTCGGTGAGTCGCTGGTCGAGTCGGTGATCACGCCGATCACCGGGGACTTCGAGAAGATCGCGCGGCAGGCGGCGGAGTGGGGCAACGTCAAGGACGCCCTGCAGGCGATCCGGAACAACATGAACTCCGGTTTGTCCGAGCTGTCCCACGGGTGGCAGGGTGCGGCGTTCGACCGGTTCCGGCAGCTGATCGGCACCGACTGGACGCTCGGGCTGGAGGCGGACGCGCAGGCCGCCGGGTTGATCGGGATGGCGCTGCGCAAGGTCGCGGACGGCTCGCGGCGGGCCTGCGACCAGGCGTTGAGCCTGATCAAGCGGTTGGTGGACAAGCTGATCCAGGCCGCCGCCATGCTGCCCATCCCGGCGGTCGGCTGGGCCCGCGCGGTCAAGCTCGTCTACGACGGCATCCAGCTCTACAACGCCATCGTGCAGCTGATCGACGGCATCAAGGCGATCATCACCGGCGCCCGCCAGGTCATCGACGGCATCCGCCAGGTCGGCGGCGCACTGGCCAAGCTCAAGGACGTCCGCGACCTCAACGACGCGATCAACACCGGCAACCAGGCCGCCCATGGCGCGGCGAGCGTCAAGCACGGCGCCGACTCGGTGCGCGGCGGCGCGCAGGCCGTGCACGCGGGCGCGACCTCGGCCGCGTCCGCCGCCGCCAGCGCGCACGACAACGCCCGTGGGTTGATCGACGAACGGAACAGTGCCCGGCAGGACAGTCCTAATGGGACTGTCCCGATCGCAGGCAACGCGACGAACCCGAGCCAGAGCGGCGGCGAACCCGGCACGAACCGGCCCGCCGACCCGAACACGACCCGCACCCCGGAGTGCAACCGCACCACCTGCGGCGACCCGGTCGACATCGTCACCGGCGATGTGATCATCGGCCAGACCGACGCCGAGCTCGCGGGCACGCTCCCGCTGGTGATCCGCCGCACCCACGTCTCCTCGCACCGCGCGGGCCGCCTGTTCGGCCGATCCTGGGCGTCCACAATCGACCAACGCCTCGAACTCGACTCCCGGGGCATCGTCTACATTGCCGACGACGGTGTCATCCTCGTCTACCCGGCCGACGGACTCCCGGTCGCCGGTCCTGAGTGGCCACTGCGTCGCACCGACGGCGGCTACACCATCACCCGTGGCAACCAGGTCCTGCACTTCGCGGGCACCGGCGCGACCCGCCCCCTCGCCGCGATCACCGACGCCGTCGACAACCGGATCGACCTGCATTACGACGCGGGCGTGCTGACCCGCATCACCCACTCCGGCGGCTACCGCATCGACGTCGACACCGAGGCCGACCGCGTCACCGCCCTGCGCCTGCGCGACCCGGCGGGTGAGGACATCACCGTCGCGCGCTACCGGTACAGCGAGTCCGGAGATCTCGCCCAGGTGCTCAACTCGTCCCACCAGGCACTGCGCTTCGAGTACGACACCGCCGGTCGGGTCGTCCGCTGGATCGACCGCAACGACCAGTGGTACCGCTACCTGTACGACTCGACCGGCGCCTGCGTCGCCAACCAGGGCGCAGGCGGATTCCTCAACGGCACCTTCGGCTACGACCGAGCCACCCGCACCACCCGCTACACCGACGCCCTCGGCGCCACCACGACCTACCGCTACGACGAGCGCGGCAACGTCGTCGCCGAGACCAACCCGTTGGGCCACATCGTACAGTCCGAATGGGACAGTCGAGACAGGATTGTCGCCCGGATCGACCCACTCGGCAACACCACCCGAAACCGTTACGACGACACCGGCAGGCTCGTCGCCGTCACCTACCCGAACGGCGCCGAAGCCACCGTCGACTACGACCAGGCCGGGCGTCCGACCCGGATCACCGACCCCGATGGCGCCGTCTGGAAGCGTGCCTACGACGACCGCGGCCGGATCATCGCGATCACCGACCCCGCCGGTGCGGTCACCAACACGGAGTACGGCCCCAACCAGATCGCGGTCACCGACCCGATGGGCGCCACCACCCGCCTGCTGACCGACCCGGCCGGGCTGCCCGTCGCGGTGACCGACCCGCTCGGCGCGGTCACCCAGTACGCCCGCGACCCGTTCGGCCGCGTCGCCCGGATCATCGACCCGCTCGGTGGGACTGTCGTGTTGGGATGGTCCATAGAGGGCAGACTGGTGTCCCGCACCGCCCCGGACGGTTCGGTGGACCGCTGGCGCTACGACGGCGAGGGCAACCAGGTCGAACACGTCGACCCGATGGGCGCGGTGTCCCGCACCGAGATCACCCACTTCGACCTGCCCGCCGCCCGGACCGCCCCGGACGGCACCCGGCTGGAGTTCGGCTACGACGCGCGGCTCAAGCTCACCTCGGTGACCAACGCGGCGGGCCGGGTGTGGCGCTACGAGTACGACGCGGCCGGTAACCTGGTCCGGGAGACCGACTTCCACGGTCGGACCCTCGGCTACGAGCAGGACGCCGCCGGTCGGCTGACCCGCCGGACCAACGGCGCGGGGGAGGTCGTCGAGTTCACCCGGGACGCCCTCGGCAACGCCGTCGAGAAGCGTGCGGGCGGGGCGCTGTCGGTGTTCGAGTTCGACCCGGTCGGCAGGCTCCTGCGCGCCGCCAACGCCGACGCCGACGTCCGGTACACACGGGACGCTCTCGGCCGGGTGCTGTCCGAGACCTGCGACGGCCGCACCGTCACCTCCGCCTACGACCGCGCGGGCAGGCGCGTCCAGCGCACCACGTCCTCGGGCGCGGTGTCCACATGGGTATACGACCCCGCCGACCGGCTCGTCGGCCTCGCCACCGCGGGCCGGACGGTCCGGTTCGACTACGACGTCGCGGGCCGCGAGGTGCGCCGCCTGTTCGGCGACGGCGCCGCGGTCGGCCAGACCTGGGACGCCAACCACCGCCTCACCGGACAGGCCGTCACCACCGCGGCGGGCCGCGGGTGGCAGCGCCGCTACCGCTACCGCGGCGACGGCCTGGTCGCGGGCATCGACGACACGCTCGGCGGCGATCGCCGCTTCGACCTCGACGCCGCGGGCCGCGTCACCACCGTCCGCGCCGCGGGCTGGACCGAGCGCTACGCCTACGACCGGGCAGGTGCCCGCGTCACCCTCGACGGCCCGCGCTACCGGTACGACGAGCAGGGCCGCGTGGTCACCAAGACCAAGCGCACCCTGTCCGGCCAGGCACGTTCCTGGCACTACACCTGGGACGCCGAGGACCGCCTGGTCGAGGTGATCACCCCGAACGGCGTGCGCTGGCGGTACGGCTACGACGCGCTCGGCCGCCGGATCGCCAAGCAGCGCATGGACGACGCGGGCCTGGTCGTCGAGCAGATCGAGTTCACCTGGGACGGTGTGGTCCTGGCCGAACAGTCCACTGTGGAGGGTGTGACCACCTGGGAGACCCGGCCCGGCGACGTCCGGCCGATCACCCAGACCGTGGACGACCGCTTCTACGCCCTGGTCACGGACCTGGTCGGCACCCCGACCGAGCTGCTGGACGAGGCAGGTGACATCGCCTGGCAGTCGAGCACCGACCTCTGGGGCGCCCCGACCGCCGAAGCCGCCACGGGAACCGACTGTCCACTCAGGTTCCCCGGCCAGTACCACGACGCCGAGACCGGCCAGCACTACAACTACATGCGGTACTACGACCCGGACACCGGCCGGTACGCCTCCCGCGACCCGCTCGGACTGCTGGCGGGCCCGGACCCCGCCGCGTACCCGACCAACCCGCTGGTCGCCGCCGACCCGCTCGGCCTGGTCCCGTGCACGCTCACCGCGACCGGTACGAACACCTACCGCTCCCCGGGCGGCCTGGTCTACGGCCCGGACCCGAGCCCCGCGTTCGCGAACCGCTACGACCATGTGATGAACCACGCGAACGACATCCCCAACCGCCCGCAGCACGGCGTCTTCAACAGCGCCAACGGAAACGACGTCGTCCGCATGGTCGACGACGCGTACGCCCGGGTCCAGCGGGGCGGCGTGGTGAGCATCGCCCAGCCGAACGGGAACATCTCGCACTACGTCAACATGGGCCAGCCGGTCGGCTATGTCGGCGGTGTCCCGGGTGGACAGGGGGGCAACCCGCAGGTGAGCTACATCCAGCTGGTCCTGCGCAACGGGAACGAAGTCGTCACCGCGTTCCCGGTCTCCGGCATCCCGAGCAGTGTGCTTGGATCGACGCCATGATGTGGCTGCGGGAATGCCCGTTCGACGACCAGGGCCTGCTCCGCCCGGTCATCCCCCTGTCCCTGATGTGCGACACCTGCGGCTCGGTGTGGTGCACCCCCGACGACGCGTCCTCCGGTGACCGCGCCATCGTCCCCGAGCCCCCGGACTGGTCTGCCTGCGGCAACACCTACAACCCCGACACCACCCGCTGGGCGACTCGTGACGAGGTCGCCCAGGCGGGCTGGTCGGATCTTCCCTGGCACGAGGAGTCCACGTGACCGACCTCAGCCGCGATCCCCGCATCGCCGAGGCGTTGGCCGACCTGGAGGCTGCGGAGGTCGGCCTCGATGAGGCAATCGTTGCGGCCCAACAGGTCGAACGCACGGTGCCCGCCACATCGTTGTCCCAAGAGGACTTGGCGTTGCTGGAACAACACGCCCGCGCCGATTCGGCCCCGCCCGCTCTGCGCGCCCTCCAGGAACGCATCGACCGGGGTGAACTGACGTGGTCCGACCTCGCCGCCGGGCGGCACATGGACGATCCGGAGGTCCAGTCCGCCCTTGCCCCCGGGGTGCGCGGCATGCGCCAGGCCTACGCGGCGATCGAGGACGGCCAGTCCCTTGACGACATCATCGACGAGGGACCACCACCTCCACCGCGCGCCCCCACTCCGGACGACCCCTTGGTCGACGAGAACTACGACTTCCTCGACAACCCCGAAGGCTGACTCCACATCGGAGCCGGTGCCACCATTGGTCGGAGCCAGTCGGGTAGCGTGATCACGCACGCATGCGCACGGACCGGGTCGGTGATCACCTCGTACTCCGCCACCCGACCGCGCACGACGGAAACCCGCAGCACAGCCGTGAGCCGCCCGAACGGCGCGACCACACCGCCCACACCACCGTCGAGCAACACCACGTCCGCCCGCTGCGCGAACGCCACGATCTCCCTGGTCACCGCCCCGGCGCCGCGAACCTCCGACACCACACCGCCCGGACCGACCAGCCGCCGCACCACGTCAGGCGCCAACACGGCGAGCAACGCATCCACGTCACCACCGCGAGCCGCCGCCAGAAACGCCTCGACCACATGCCGATTCGCCGCAGGCTCCCCGGACACGCCAGGCTCCTCGAACGCCCCGTGCGCAGGCGCGGACCCGGCTGACACCCCACGAACCCGCTGCCGCGCCCGGCTGGCCAGCTTCTTCGCCGCGACCGGAGTGCGATCCAACACCGGCCCGATCCGATCGAACGGCACCCCGAACAGATCGTGCAGTACGAACGCCACCCGTTCCGCAGGTCCAAGCGCGTCCAACACCACCAGCAAAGCCCGCCCCACCGATTCCGCCAGCTCCGCTTCCTCGGCGGGCCCACCACGCGAGTCGATCACCTCCGGCAGGTCCGGTTCCTCTCGCCGCGCCGCGCGGGTGCGCAGCATATCCAGGCAGATCCGGGATACGACGGTGCGTAACCAGGCGGCCAGATCGTCGATGCCGTGCGAGTCCACCCGGCTCAGCCGCAGCCACGTCTCCTGCACCGCGTCCTCGGCCTCCGCGAGTGAGCCGAGCATCCGGTAGGCCACCCCGCGCAGCCTGCCGCGTTGGGCCTCGAATCGGTCCGCGAGCGCGTCCATCGGTCACCTTCCCCTGTCGCCGTTCGTCACCTGAACGGACGAGCCTGCACCGGCCGATGTGACAACGAGGAGCGACCGACCATGACCACGACCCTGCTCAGCCCGCTCACGCTGGGCGACTTGACACTGCCCAACCGCATCGTCATGGCCCCGTTGACCAGGGCAAGGGCGACCGACGGCGTGCCCACCGAGCGGCACGCCACCTACTACGCGCAACGCGCCACCGCCGGGCTGATCATCACCGAGGGGACGTGGGTCAGCGAGCGCGCGATCGGCTTCGTCGGTGTTCCCGGCCTGTACAGCGAGGCCCAGGTCACAGGCTGGCGACGGGTCACCGACGTGGTCCGCGCGCATGGCGGCCGCATGATCGCCCAACTCTGGCACAGCGGCGCCGTGTCCCACCCCGACCTGCTCGGCGGCACCCGCCCGGCAGGCCCGTCCGCGATCGACCCGCAGGAGATCTGCCACACCCCGTCCGGTCCGCGGCCGACCGTCACTCCACGCGAGATGACCGCCGACGACATCCGCACCGCCATCGACGACTACCGCACCGCGTCGGCCAACGCCCGACGCGCCGGTTTCGCCGGTGTCGAGATCCACGCGCTGGGCACCTCGCTCGTGCCCCAGTTCCTGAACCCCCGGCTCAACCGACGCACCGACACCTACGGCACCGACCGCGCCACACTCCTCCTGGAGATCATCGCCGCCGCGGCCGACCCCTGGGACCACGGCGTGGGCGTCCGCCTCGCCCCCTGGTGGTCCGACGGCCGGTTCGCCACCGACCCCGCCCACCACGACGACCTGGTCACCGAGCTGGACCGGCACCCCGTCGCCCACCTGCACCTGCGCGGCCCCGGCACCCCCGACCCGGACGTCTTCACCCGCCACCGCCGACGATTCACCGGCCCGCTGATCGTCAACCACGGCTTCACCCGCGCCACCGCCGACGCCGCCCTCGCCGCGGGCACCGCCGATGCGGTCTCCTTCGGCACCCCGTTCATCGCCAACCCCGACCTGGTCAGCCGCCTCGCCCTGGACCTCCCGCTGGCCCAGGGCGACCCCGCCACCTACTACACCGGCGGCGCCGCGGGCTATCTCGACTACCCCACGGCCGCCGCCGGAATCGACTGGACCTCCAGTTAGGTGGAGGGGTTACCGTCGGATGTGGGAGGAATGACCACTGGAGGGAATCCCATGACCGTCGAGTTCAACCACACCATCGTGCACTCGGGCGACGATCTCGCCTCCGCGCGCTTCCTGGCCGAGCTGCTCGACCTGCCCGAGCCGACCCCGTTCGGCCCGTTCCAGGTCGTCGCCCTGTCGAACTCCGCATCGCTGGACTTCCTGCGGGTGCCCGGCCCGATCACCGGCCAGCACTACGCGTTCAAGCTCAGCGAGGCGGAGTTCGACGCGGTCTACGCCAAGATCCGCGCCCGCGGCATCACGCACTGGGCCGACCCGTTCCACCAACACCCCAACGAGATCAACACCCGGGACGGCGGCCGTGGCGTCTATTTCGACGACCCGAACGGCCACAACATGGAGATCCTCACCGAGCACTACGGCGAATACGCGGAGTAGCGACACCAGGGACGGCCGACGTGATCGGCCGTCCCACCGCAGTTCACCAGGCGGGCGGCGCGGGCATTCGCGTTTCGACGGTACCTCGCGAAAAGTGGGATCGCCGCACAATGGAACGCCCAAACAAGTGTCTGCCTGCTCGTTTTCGACCGTCACCGAAACGGGAGTCCCTGCCCCGGGGTGGGGTCATCGGGTGTCTCCTCGCCCGCCGACTAGCCCGGCGGTGTCTGAAATGTGCGTTTCTGCCGGATAGCAACCATCGTCGTGGCCGCTCCACGCCCTCGGCACCGCACGGGCGACTCACCGCGAACCGGGGTCGCGCGATGGCGGTGACAACTGTTTACCGGCCATTCGTTGTCGGCCGTTCGGGGCCATATCACCGGTCCGGCCGCTATCGGATGCCAGCCTGACAGATTTCGCCAGTCGGTAATGCGAACGACACCCACCCGCGCATTCACCTGGCGATCCGTCATAATTGCGCACGAACGCGCAGCATTGTGGATTTGACTGATGTTGACAAACGGGCATTCCCACCATGTGATCAGTTGACCGACCTCGGCCGCGTCTGAATGCTCGGTTGCGCTCGGTGACGCACGTACACCTCTGCGTCGCCAGTGCGCCCACGGGGTCCGGTCGCCGGTGGGTCGCCGACAGGCGGCGGCGAGCGGTGCCGGGCGCGCAACCCTGCATACGAGGAGCGTTCATGAAGCGAAAGACGTTGACGGCGGGGGTGGCTCTCGCCGTACTCGCCAGTGGCGCGGTCGCCCTGACCGCGTCGCCCGTGTTCGCCAGCCAGGACCAGGCCAAGCCCCAGGACCGTCAGGCGATCGCGGTCGCCGCGGCGGACCGGGCGGCGGCGGGTGGCCTGGACGCGTTGGTGAAGAACCCGGACGAGACCTACCAGCGGGACCTGGTCACCCCGTTCGTCAACGACCTGTACTCGGTCAGCTACCAGCGCACCTGGCGCGGCATGCCGGTGGTCGGCGGCGACGCCACCGTGTTCGCCGACGGTTCGGGCCAGGTCCGCGCGACCGTGGCGGGCACCAGCGCCGCGTTGGCCGTGCCGTCCACCACCGCGAAGGTCGCCAAGGCCGCCGCGGAGCGGACCGCGCGTGCCCAGCAGGCCACGACGAGCAAGGCCGAGGCCAGCAGGCTGGTCATCAAGGTGACCGACGACAAGGCCGCGCTGGCCTGGGAGCAGCTGCTCGTCGGCACCACCAAGGCGGGCGGCCCCAGCCACCTGACCGTGTGGGTGGACGCGACCACCGGTGCCGTGCTCGACCAGGTCGAGGACGCCGCCGAGGGCACCCTCAACAGCGAGTGGAACGGCCAGGTCAAGATCGACACCTCCAAGTCGGGCAGCAGCTACCGGCTGGCCGACACCACCCGCCCCGGCCTGCAGTGCGCCGACTACAGCGGCGGCCAGGTGTTCACCAAGTCCACCGACTCCTGGGGCACCGGCAGCGCCTCCAGCAAGGAGACCGGCTGCGGCGACGTCATGTACGACGCCCAGCAGGAGTGGAACATGCTCAAGGACTGGCTGGGCCGCAACGGCCACACCGGTTCCGGCCGCAGCTGGCCGACCAAGGTCGGGCTCAACCAGCTGAACGCCTACTGGGACGGCTCGCAGATCACCATCGGCCACAACTCGGCCAACAAGTGGATCGCGTCCATGGACGTGGTCGGCCACGAGTACGGTCACGGCCTGGACCAGAACACCCCGGGCGGCACCTCCAAGGAGGCCGGTCTCGGTGAGGGCACCGGCGACATCTTCGGCGCGTTGACCGAGGCGTACGCCAACAACCCGAAGGACAAGCCGGACTACACCGTCGGCGAGTCGGTCAACCTGCAGGGTTCCGGCCCGATCCGCAACATGTACAACCCGTCCCTGGTGAACCGGGACCCGAACTGCTACAGCTCCTCGATCCCGAGCACCGAGGTGCACAAGGCCGCTGGCCCGATCAACCACTGGTTCTACCTGCTGGCCGAGGGCTCGAACCCGGGCAGCGGCAAGCCGACCAGCCCCACCTGCAACAACTCCACGGTGGTCGGTGTCGGTGTCAAGGACGCCGGCCGGATCTTCTACGGCGCCATGCTGCTCAAGACCAGCGGCATGACCTACAAGAAGTACCGGGTCGCCACCCTCAGCGCGGCGAAGTCGCTCGACCCGACCTGCGGTCTGTACAACAAGACCAAGGCCGCCTGGAACGCCATCTCGCTGCCCGCGCAGTCCGGTGAGCCGTCCTGCTCCGCGTAGGACCGACGGCACTCCGAAGCCAGGTCGTCTCCGGCGTGGGCAGGACGGGATGACGTGTCCCGGCGCGGTGGACCGGTCTGCCTTCGGTAGTTGAATCAGGTGGGGTGGGACGGCTTCGTCCCACCCCACCTGCTCATGCGCTCAGGCGGTCAGCCCGTGCGCCAACGCGCGTAGACCTTCGGTGACACGCTCGGTCGTGAGCCCACGCTCCTCCCGCTGGTGCTTGAACACCTCCGGCGCCAGCGGCGCGAGCGCGGCGTCCACGAGCGCGTCCGGGTCCGCCGTCCCCGCCTCGACAAGCAGCGCCCGCACGTGTGCGCGCCAGAAGCCGTAGGCGCCGGTGGCGAACCGGGAGTGCCCGACCTCCGCGCCGAGCGCCAGGTGGCTGTGCCGGTCGAGCAGGTCGACCATCGCGGCGTAGAACGCGGCCAGCCGTTCCGCGGGCGGCGCGCCCGGTCCCAGCGGCGGCTCCCCGCCGATCAGCTTCTCCTGCAACGCCCGCTCGTGTTCGTCGAGCAGGGCCAGCGCGATGGCGGCGCGGTCGGGGTAGCGGCGGTAGAGCGTGCCCCGGCCGACTCCCGCTGCGCGCGCGATGTCGTCCATGGTCACGTTCCGCGCGCCCCGATCCGCGAACAGCTCGTCGGCCGCGGCCAACACGCGCGCGCGGTTGCGGGCCGCGTCAGCGCGCTCTCCAGGCATGCGGCCAACCTAGTGCCTCGACCCGGGAATAGGTGGACAGCCTGTCCGGTTGACCGTAGTAAGTGGACACGGCGTCCGCTTATCCGGAGGTCTGCCATGCACCTGCTCCACCTCGACGCCAGCGCCCGTCGCCGGTCCTTCTCCCGCGCCCTGACCAGCCGGTTCGCCGATTCCTGGCGTGCCGCCGACCCCGGCGGCGGCTACACCTACCGTGATCTCGCGACCGACCCGCCGCCGCCGATCGGCGAGGCCTGGACCGAGATCTGCGACGACCTGTTACGGCACGGGATCACCGACCCGGCCCGCTACCCCGACGTCGTCACCACGCCAGGACGCGCCGCCGCGTGGGCGGTGGTGGAGCCGTTGCTCGCCGAGGTGCTGGCCGCGGACGTGGTCCTGATCGGCAGCCCGATGTACAACTACTCGGTCCCCGGCGCGCTCAAGACCTGGATCGACCAGATCACCTTCCCCCGGATGTCGTTGGCAGGCCGGGTGTTCGTGGTGCTCGGCGCCCGCGGCGGCGCCTATGGTCCGGGCACGCCGAAGTACGTGTTCGACCACCAGGAGCGATATCTCCGGGACTTCTTCTCGGGGCACTTCGCCGTCGAGGACCCGGTGTTCCTGAACGTGGAGCTGGCCAACACGCTGGTCGATCCCGTCCTGAGCCACCTGACCGACAAGCACCACGAGTCGGTCGCCCGGGCCGAGGCGGCCGTGGACAACCTGGTCGCCGGGTTGGCGGTCCGCAGATGGGTTGGCTGACGCTGGTCGCGGCCGGGCTGGTGGAGATCGCGTGGGCGTTGAGCATCAAGCCGACGGAGAGCTTCACCCGCCCGCTGCCGACGCTGTTGTGCCTGGTGCTGGGCGTGAGCGCGGTATACCTGCTGTCCCGCGCGATGACCACGATCCCGGTGGGCACGGCGTACGCGGTGTTCACCGGGATCGGCGCGGTCGGCACGATCACCGTCGGCGTGCTGGTCGGCAAGGACCCGGCCACTCCCGGTCGGCTGCTCGCGCTGGCCCTGATCGTCGGCGGCGTCGTGCTGGCGCGGGTGACGGCATGACCGGGTCAGGCATGGGCCGTCTTGCCGCCGTCGATCACCAGCTGCGCGCCGGTCAGGTAGGGGAAGTCCGCGGAGGCCAGGGCGAGCGCGAACACCGCGATCTCGTCCGCGGTGGCCATCCGCATCATGCCGGGCACGTTGGACTTCGCCCAGACCGCCGCCATCGCCTCCCACGCCGCGTCCGGCAGTCCCTCCTGGCCTGCTGCGCGGCGCACCAGCTCGGTGTTCGTGGTGCCCGGGACCAGCGCGTTCACCCGGATCCCCTGCGTCGCGTACTCCAACGCGGCCGACTGCACCAGTGCGACCAGCCCGCGCTTGGCCGCCGCGTAGGCCGCCTTGCCGCCGTCGGTGGCGATCGCGTTCGAGGAGGAGGTGACCACGACCGTCCCGCCGCCGCGCCGGAGCAGGTGCGGGATCTGGTACTTCAGCGACAGGAACACCCCGCGCAGGTTGGTGGCGTGCACCTGGTCCCACTCGGCGGAGGTGTACTCGTGCAACGGCTTCTGGATGGTGATGCCCGCGTTGTCGAAGCACACGTCCAGTCCGCCGTACTTCGCCGCCGCCGCGTCCACGAACGCGCGGACGTCGTCCTCCCTGGTCACGTCCGCGCGCCAGTAGGTGGCCTCGCCACCCGCGCGCCGGATCTCCTCCTGCACCTGCCTGCCGAGGTTCTCCCGCCGACCGCAGAACGCCACCCGGCCGCCCTCCGCGGCGAACCGCACCGCGGCGGCCCGGCCGATGCCGGAGGTCGCGCCGGTGACCAGCACGACCTTGTCGGTGAACCGCCGGGCACCGGACGGCGTGATCGTCGGCGTCGGCGCGCCGCCCTGGACCAGCGCCACCCCGCCGACGGCCCCGGCGAGCACGCCCACGGCCCCGGCGGCGCCACTGGTGGCGAGGAGCCTGCGCCTGCTGAAGCGCTTGGTTTCCTCGGTGTGGGTCTCTTGTTCGTCGCTCATGGCGTCCAGGGTCGCCGGGACGATCGCGAGTGGCATCTGTCGAACCGACCAGTCTGACCGTTTCCTCAGGATGCGGGCGCTAGCTTGGGCCCGTGCTGGTCGGTCGGGAGCGGGAAACCGCGCTGGTGGTGGAAGTTCTGCGATCGGGCGGTGCGCTGGTCGTGCACGGCGAGGCGGGCATCGGGAAGACGGCCCTGCTCTCGACCGTGCCCGACGCGCTGCGGGCGGCGGGTTCACCGGGGGAGGTGGACCTGCCGTTCGCGGTGCTGCACCAGGTGACGGCGCCGCTGCTCGGGTCGCTGGACGTGCTGCCCGGGTTCCAGGCCGAGTCACTGCGTCGTGCGTTGGGCATGTCCGCGGGCCCGACGACCGACCTGGCCGTATGCGCGGCGGCCCACGCGTTGCTGGTGGCGGTGGGTCAGCCGGTGGTCGTGGACGATGTGCAGGACGTGGACCCGGCGTCCCGCCAGGTCCTCCTGTTCGCGGCCAGACGATCCGGCCCGGCGATGTTCTTCGCCACGCGCGGTCCGGCACTCACCGGCTTCCCCGACCTGCGACTGGACGGCCTATCGGAGCGGGCGGCGGCTGTGTTGTTGCCGGACGCGTCCCCGGCCACCGTCCGGACACTGGTCGAGGCCACCGGCGGAAACCCGTTGGCACTCCAGGACTTCCGACACGCACCCGCCGCGTTGTTGCGTTCCCTGCTGGCGGGGGAGAGCCTGGCCTCCGCCTACAGCTCCAGGTTCGCGGCACTGCCCGAGTCGGAGCGGGAGACACTCGCCATGACGGCGGCGACCGGACGAACCCGCGCGCCAGGAGTCCACATCGAACCCCGCCACTACCTGGCGGCAGCCGAGTCCGAACCGGACCCTCGACGCTCCCGAGCACTACGAGCACTGGCAATGTCCGGCCCGGACGAACAGCTGGCGGGAGAGTTGGAGGAGGACGCCCGAACCGAGTCCACCCGAGGCGCGATCGCCACCGCGGCCCGAGTCCTCCTGTCCGCCGCCCGACTGAGCACGACCCCCGAAGCCCGCGAACGACGCCAAACCGCAGCCGCCCACGCCGCCTGGAAGTCCGGCCACCCCGACCTGGCCCGGGAGATCGGCGGCGACGCCGCCCTACGCGGCATGATCGAGTCGACCTCGGGCGACCAGCGTACCGCTTTCGAAATGCTGTCCCACGGCGGAAACCCCTGGTCACTACCGATGGCCGTCGACGCGGCCCGACACGCGGGAATGCTCCCGGAGGCCGCCGCCACAGCACGGCTGCTGGCCTCGATCCCCGGCTACGACCGCCTCGGATCCTGGCTCGCCGCAGCAGTCACCGGCACCCTGGACGACCACGGCTCCAACCCATGGACCGTCCTGGCCGCGGCCCCATCCGCCATCCGCGACTCAGGCGCCCACCGCTGGCTACTCCCCATGGCAATCAGCTCCCACGGCACCCGACCCGCCGCCGTCCGAGAATTCGGCCTGACCGCCCTGGACCACATGCGTCGCCAGGGAATGCTGGCCCTGATCGCCCCACCCCTGATCTGGCTGGCCGAAACCGAATACCGCCTGGGCCTATGGGACGAGTCGACCGACCACGCCCAAGAAGCCCTGCGCACAGCCCACGATTGCGCCCAACCCGTGCAGGCCGCCGACGCCCACAGCCTCCTGGCCCGCCTGGCATCAGCCCGAGGCGACACAACGACGTGCAAATCCGCCGCCGCAGCAGCATTATCCGCAACCGTGGGCAACCGCCTGGCCTCCGCCCAAGCGACCCGCGCCCTGGCAACCCTGGCCCTGTCCCAAGGCGACCACGCCCAAGCCGCCACCCGCCTCTCCACCCTGTCCATACCGAACGGTCCCTGCGCCCACCCCACCGTGGCGCACGAGGCGGCCGCAGACCTGACGGAGGCGTTGGTACGACAGGGAAATCCGGCCACCCCCACAACCCCTCGATGCGCTGCCCTGCTGAACATGGCCCCAGACCACAACTTCCCCCTCGCCCTCGACACCCCCACCCCCTTCGAACGCGCCCGAACAGCCCTCCTCTACGGCCAATGGCTCCGCAGATCCCGCCGCCCGACAGACGCCCGCATCCCCCTCACTCTCGCCGCCGACCTCTTCACCACCCTCCGCGCAACCCCCTGGCTAACCACCACCCAAACCGAACTCCGCGCCTGCGGCACCCCCACCCCACCCCAAACCCCCGCAGGCCTGACTCCTCAAGAACAAGCCATAGCCCACCTGGCCGCCACCGGCCTGACCAACCGCCAAATAGCCGCCCGCCTCCACCTAAGCCCCCGAACCATCGGCTACCACCTACACAAGATCTACCCCAAACTAGGAATAAAAGGTAGAACCGACCTACACCACTGCCCCCTCTGACCCCGCCCCCAACAGCAGGCGGATGCCTGACCAGCCGAGGCAGGACAGGATGAAAGAGCAGCCGAGACGACAAGGAAAGCAGGGAAATAGTAGGCGGTGCCTAAACGGATGGAGCGGATCGAGCGGGGAAGTTCGGCAGAAGCAGGGTCGGGCTTATCGCCGAGGCTTATGCTTGGGCTTGGTTGGCTACTGGGGCTCCTTGACCTCAATGGGTCGATGCGCCGCCTGTGAGATGATCTTCATGGGTTCATGAGTGATCGGAGATTGCCTCGGTGGCGTGTCGTGTGGTGTTGGGTGTGGAAGAGCGGGAGACGATTTCGCGGGAATTACGCGCGGGAAGATCGTTGCGGTGTATTGGCCGGTTGTTGGGCAGGCATCATTCGGTGATCGCCCGGGAGGTCGCGCGTAACGGTGGTCGCGAGGGGTATCGCGCGGCCTCGGCTGTGCGGCGGGCGCGGCGAACGTGTC
>NZ_KB894407.1 GCF_000374445.1 Actinokineospora enzanensis DSM 44649
CCACCACGCGGGATCGCGCCGGTCTCTTCCCACCCGATCCCAGGAGGCCCCCAGGGCCGAGTGGGATCGGGTGGGAAGAGACCGGCTAAAGGCGATCCCGCCGCCGAGGCGAAGCCGAGGCCAATAAACACAGCAGCCAACAACTCCCAGCAACAAGACAAAAACACGACAGTTACCCGCCACTACCAACACAACCCCCGCCGCGACTTCCGCGTAGGTGTTGGGTAAGCACCGTCAAGCGGACCACCACCGCCAAGGAAGCCCCGATGCCCACAGATGTCCCCGGAGAGCCCACCGGCACCCCCGAACACCCATTCGACCTGGACCTCGACCCCACCGAGCAAGGCCAACCGGTCGTCAAGCCCGTCTGGACCGGCTCCAAAACAGTCCAGGTCCGCATCCCCATCGCCGAGGACGGCTCATTGGTCAGAGTCCCCGGCGGCGGCGCAATGGGCGAGGACATCCACTTCCGCATCCGCTTCCCCACCCAGCCACGCCCGACCAAGGGCAAACGCCCCCTGTTCGCAGGCATCGGCGCCGCAGCCGTGGTGGCCGCACTCCTGGCCTGGCTGCTCTGGCCCACCGAGCCCGACCAAGGCCCCCGACTGACCGCAGCCCCGAACCTCACCGTCGACTACGCCCAGGCAGCCGACCGGCTCGCCTCCCTGACCGGCCCCGAAGTCGACGACCAGGTACGAGACTGGCTCCGCACCGCGCTCGCCGCCCACCTCGACATCGACACGGACACCCTGCGCGACAACCTGTTCGACGCCCTGCCGATCCGCGACGACGGTTTCGCCGACCTCTCCCGCCAGGCCGTCGGCCCCGGCCGCGCTCTCGTCGACGGCGACACCCTGCACGTGCTGGTCCCCACCGGCGACCCGCACGAGGCCAGGACGATCGCCCTGCTGCTCGACCAGTACCGCACCGACTCCGGCCACGACCCCGCGTCCTTGGCCGTGCACCACTACACCGACGACCGGCAGGCGAAGACGATTCAGGTAGCCGCCGACCCGGCCGAGCCGACCGCACAGGCCCGGGAACGCCTCGGCTACGTCACCGCCCCCGTCGACACCGACGACCGGCTGCGCGAGTTCCTCGCGGGCACCAGCTCACTGTCCACTGTGGAGAACCGGGCTGGCACGCTCTGGGCGGGCGGCTGGCGCTGGGCCGACCAGCCGAACCCGATCACCGCCGAGGATGTCGCGGTCCTGCAGTCGGGGTACGAGGCGGGCGGGACCCGGCCCGGGTTCTCGCTCGACCCGGCGGAGACCCCGGACGCCGCGACGCTGCCCTCGGTGGTCCCCGGCCTGACCCCCGCGACCGCGTTGGAGGTGTCCAGCGGGGCGCTGTCGCCGGAGCTCGCGGACGTCCTCGACAAGGCTGTGTACGACAACGCCCTGCCCGACCAGGCGACGGCGCGCAGGCTGGGCATACCGACCGACCGTGCCTGGCTGGTCGCGCTGTACACGATCGGCAGGCCCGGCGGCGGTCCGTCGTTCGGCCAGGCCCGCTACGAGGGCGGCCTGGCGGGCACCGAGGTCGGCATGACCATGTTCTACACCGACTACATGGCCAAGCGGTGGGCCGCCGACGGCGGTGGCGCCGATGTCGGCGCGCACGTGCCGGGATTCCTGGCCAGCAGCAAGGTCGACACCGCGTGGGCACATTGCGAGACCGGCGACGAGAGCGGTCGGTTGTGGTTCGGGCAGAACGACGGCGCGTTCGGCGGGGACGACGACCACGTGCTGCTCGGGGCCCAGCCGACCCGCTTGTTCAGTCGCACGCAGCCGGAGGGCACGACCGGCGCGACCAGCGAGGTCGAGATGGGCTACGCCCTCGGCCGCGGCATGCGGTGGTGGGACCAGCACTTCCAGGCGGTCGCCGACTACGAGCCGCAGTACGCCCGGCTCGACCAGATCATGCGCTGGTCCGGTGCCATGGACTGGATGTCGGCGCACGACGGCCCCACGCTGCCCACGACGGCCACCCCGAAGCGCACCCTCCGCTTCGACGCCTGGTACGCCGCGCACACCGAACTGCGTGAGCGCTCCGCGGTCGTCCAGGCGGACTTCGGCGACGACGAGGAAGTCGTCGTGCAGCCCATGTCGTCCGGTTACCAGGATTGCGGCGGGATCTACGTCTCCGGCGGCATCTCCCTCGCCGACCGGTCGGCGCGCAACGCCAAGGGCTCCTACACCGACGGCGTCCCCGGGGTGGGGCGCGCCGGGACCTTCGACCCCGACTCGCGTTTCTCCCGCGCCGACGGTACCGGCCGGTTCACCCGTGACGTGGTCGGCGACGGCGGCGGTCGGGCCGAGTGGACCCGCTGGGACCTGGGCAGACGAGGCGCCGACGACGCCACCGTGGACATCGCCGCCAACCCGCGCAAGGTCGCGCAGTTCGGCGAGCTGAAGCTGTGGACGGACGAGAAGAGCGACCGGTCGCTGCACGTCGATCTCAAGTCCGGGCACGGCCGGGTCGACCAGCACCTGGACATGGCGGGCAAGTCCGTCGGCGACCTCACCGCCACCAAGGACGGTGCCACCGTCCGCGTCCGCTGGTCGCGCGGCCCGCTCGACCTGGCCCGCGCGATCGCGGAGTCCGTGCAGGCCAGGATGATCGCCGATCCGCGCGCCAAGGTGACCGACGTCCCCACCGACGGCCTCTACACCATGCCGGTCGACGGCGGTTTCGCCACGAAGGTGGGCGCGGACTGGGTGTCGTTCACCGACTCCCCGCCCCCGCGCGGCACCGATCCCGCGTTCCGGCTGGGCGCGCCCACCCCCGGCGGCGGCGACGCCCGGTTCGGCTGGGGCCTGTTCGTCCACCCGACCTCGGGCAAGCCGTGGCTGGATGTCGCCGGGACCAAGGCGAACCTCGTCGACCAACGCGCGTCCGACGCGACCACGTTCAAGGTCACCACCCGCGACGGCCACACGACCGAGGTGCTGTGGAAGGACGGCCACGCCTACGCCCACCCGGAGGACGGCGTCGTCGGCCTCGGCGGGACCGCCGAGGGCGCCGCGCTGCTGCGGGACTTCGGCAAGGTCGTCGACGCGCAGCACGACGGCCTGTGGCGCGGCGTCGGCCTCGGCGCGGACGGTGTCGCCCTGGTCGGGCGCGGGGAGGTGCTCCTGGTGCCCGCCACCGACCCGTGGACGAGCCGGGTCGTCGCCGCGCTCCACCCCGACCCCGGGACCCCGAGGTACTTCCAGGTCTCCGGCGACCGGTTGGCGCGGGTCGACGACAGCCCGATGACCATCGTCGGCGGCGGCACCGAGCGCGACCTGGCCGACCTGCTCGGCGGGGACACCCCGGTCTACCTGAACGAGAAGTTCCGTCCACTGTGGTCACTGGCGGACGGGCCGCTGGTCGCCGACGCGGTCGCGCGGCACGTCACCGTCAAGGTGCAGGAAGCGCGGCCTGCGGAACAGCCGCGCGCCGCCGAGCAGCCCGAGGTCCGGGTCGCCGCGGGCGGCCGGTGGGACCTGGTGCCCGGCGGCGTCCGGGTGACGGGGCAACCACCGGTCACGGCCACCACGACCTCGGTTCCGGCCGGCCCCGGGCAGCCTGACCAGGGCGGGACGGTCCTGCTGGTCTGCCCGGTCGAGGGCTGCTGATGGCCGGACCGGCTCCGCTGCCGCCCGAGCACCCGGCGGCCCGGCACGTGCTCGACGCCGACGCCGCCTTCGCCCGGGGCGATCCGGACGGGGTGGACGATGCCTACGGGTCCGTGCCCGACCCGTGGCCCGAGCTGGCGATGGACCATGTCGCCCGGCTGGTGGCGTCGCGTCGGCTGACCCTCGCTCGGGCCAGGTGCGCCGACTACCTGGACAGGTTTCCCGGCCACCCGCCGTTGCGGTTGCAGTCGGTGGAGATCGCGTCCGCGCTCGGTGAGCACGATGTGGTGCGGGCCGGACTGCCGGTGTTGCGAGAGGCCGATCTCGGGCTCGGCGACCGCGCGCGGCTGTTGCGGGTGTGGGCGCTGGCCGATGCCGACCGGGGTGACATCCGGGGCGCGATGGACCGGTTGGCGTCGGCCCGCTCGGTGTTCGCCGAGGCCGGTGCCGACGACGCGGTGGCGGCCGTCGACCGGGATCGGTTCGTGGTGGCCGTCCGGGCGGGCGACGCGACGGCCGCCGGGGTGTTGGCTGCCGACGCGGGCCCACTGTCCACAGCGGACTCGATCAACCGGGCGCGGGCGCTCAAACGGCAACTGCGCTACGAGGAGGCCCTGGCGACGGTGACCCGGGCGCTGGCGGACCCGGCCAAGGACGTCGGACACCGGTTCACCTTGTTGGCCGAGGCCGCGGTGCTGCTGCGGTTGTGCAGGCAGGAGGAGAAGTTCGAGCTGGTCCTGCCGATACTGCGGGAGTCGGCGACGACCCCGCGGCAACAGGCCGTGGTGGACGGTCTCGTCGCGGATGGGACGGTATGCGACCTCCGGTCCGCGGACTTCGACGACACGCTGTGGCGGGTGCGGGCGGATATCGATGCCGGTCGTCCGGCGGACGCGGAGACCGCGCTGCGCGGCCTGCGGGTCGATGTGACCGGTGATCGGGACGACGCGCTGTGGCACCTGGCCGCCGGTGAGCTGGAGTTCGCCCGGAACGCCGATGACGAGGCCGCGCGGCACTTCATGGCCGCGGTCGACCGGGCCGGGGAGACGGCCCTGACCGAGGTCCGGGTGTTGGCGTTGCGGCTGCTCGGCCGGGTCCACGCGCGGAGCGCGCGGGGGACGGAGGCGGCGCATCTGTGGGCGGCGGCGCACCGGCTGGAGGAGCACGTCGCGGCCAGGCAGGTCTCGGACGAGGTCCGGGTCGGCATGTTGCTTGCCGCCAGCGACGAATACGACGAGCGTGTCCGGGCCGCCGCGGCGGGGGTGGGCACGGGTGGCCCCGGGGCGTCGGCGGAACTGGTCGTGGCGATCGAGGCCGCCCGGGGGGCGACGGTGCTCGACGGGATCGCCGGTGCGCGGGATCTGCCGGGGTTGGGGGATTCCGAGGCCGCTCGGCGGTGGTGTCTGCGCGTGACGCGTGGCCTGCCCCGGTCGCGGGTGCTGTGGATGATGCACGCCGTCCCCGACCGTGTGCACCACGTGCTGGTGACGCGGCGGGGGATGAGCAGCCTGTCGGTCGCGGTCGACATCAACCGGCTCGCCGAGGCCGTCGACGAGCTGCTCGCCTGCCAGGGGGCCGATGTGCTCGCGGCGGCCGTCGCCGGGGGCGAGTTCGACGCCGCGCTCGATCGTGTCGGCGCGCTCATCGGGTTGCCGAGGGTGCTCGCGGAACTGACGGCGGGCGCGGACCGGATCACGGCCGTGGCAGGGGGACTGCTCGCGGATGTTCCGTTGAATGCGTTGCGGGGCGAGGGTTTCCACTTGGGGGAGCGCTACGCGATCACGGACCTGCCTTGTCTGTCCATGCGTTTCCCGTTGCGCGCGCGTGCTGGTAGGACCCGAGGTGACCAGGGGTTGCTGGTGCGGCCGCCCGCCGAGGGTCTGATCGCGGCGGCGGACATGCCTCATCGCACCGTGCTCGAAGGCGACGGTGCCACTCCCGCCGCGTTGCGGGACGCGGTCGCCACCGGGGCCCATCGTCGGATCCGCCTGGACGCCCACGGCAGGCACGACCCGGACCACCCGATGCGCTCGGTGGTCGCCCTCGCCGGACCCGACGGCGACCTGACGGCCGACCGGCTCGCGGGCATGGACCTGACCGGCTGCGGCACGCTCATGGTCGGTGCCTGCGAGTCCGGCATGGCGCAGCGCCGCGGTCGGGACGAGCCGCTCGGGTTCGTGCGCGCCGCGTTGCGGGCCGGTGCCGCGGCCGTGGTCGCCGCCCGGTGGGACGCGCTCGACAGCGGGGCCGCCGCCGTGCTGGACCGGTTCGAGCACTATCTGCGTTATCTGCCGCGGGACCTCGCCCTGCACCGCGCGCACCGCGACATCGCCCGCGGCCACCTCCGCCTGCCGACCGGCGGACTGGACCCGACCCACCCGGCGGCGTGGGCGTGCTGGACCCTGTACGGCGATCCGGGCGTGCAGACGGGAGCCGGGCCGATCCGCAGGCGGATCCGCGGGACACTCGACGACCGGCGGACACCCGGCAGTGGGAGGGCACCATGACGAGGGACGGCATCGTGACCAGGGACGGCATCGTGACGAGACCCCAGGCGTTCCTGTCCTTCGCGGGCGAGGACCGCGACACCGCCGTCCGGCTCGGCGCCGACCTGCGCGCCGCCGGGATCGAGGTGTTCATCGACACCGACATCCGGCCCGGCCAGGACATCGCGCTCGCCATCAACGACGCGCTCGGCACCGCGGACTTCTACGTGCTGCTCTGGTCGCGGCACACCCCCGGCAGGCGCTGGGTGGAGGCCGAGTACTCGGCGGCCCTGATGCACGACCTGGACCAGAGCCGCGCGTTCCTGTTCGTGCTGCGCCTCGACGACACCCCGCCGCCCCGCCTGCTGGCTCCCCGCCGCTACCTGGACGCCTTCGCCGACTGGACGGCGGCGGTGGACCTCCTGATCACGGCCTGGAGCCGGGACCACGCGCTGGACACACCCGTGCGGCCCGCGCCGAACCCGTCCCAGGGCGGGATCGAGGTGTATGTGCGCAACCGGTCGCTGAAGGTCTCGCACGTGGTGCTGGTGTCACCCGAGATCACCGGCGAGGTATTCGACAAGCACGTGCGCGCGGCGTTGGTGCTGCCGGAGGAACAGAGCATGTTCGGCGGCCGCATCGGGGCCCGGTTCGGCTACTCGTTCCGGCTCGGCGACACCACGCTGGGCGAGCGGTCCATCGCCGCCGACGGGGTCACCGACGGCAGCGTGGTCGATCTGCGGGTCCGGATGGAGACCTACGGGCCGGACGGCACGATCTCGGTCGACACCTTCCGGGACGGCGACCGGGCGGGGTTGACGGCGGCGCAGGTGCGGACGTTGGTCAACACCGCCTTCCGACACCTGCTGCCCTGACCCGTCACTCTTCCGGGCCGCGACCGTCGACCGGCGCCGAACGCCGGACCTGCGCGACCCGGGATGCTCGATCTTGTGTCCACTGTGGATGAATGCCGGGATGGAGCAGTGGCGCGCACGGTCGGTCCACTACCCCGTGCCGGTCGGGAACCGGGTGTTATGGGCACTGTTCCCCTTGTCGGACAACGGAAGGAGGTAAGAGGCTACGGGTCCGTCGTCGAAGGCAGGGGAGTCGGGATGTCGAAGAGGGGCTTGGTGGTCGGGGGAGCGGTACTCGCGGCGCTGGTGGTGTTCCCGGGGCAGGCGCAGGCCGCCGCGCGGGAGTATCAGCCGGTGGAACTCCCGTCGGCCGAGGAGTACAACGCCAGCGGGGTCGCGGATATCAATGACAGCGGTACGGTCGTGGGCTATTCCATCCTGATCCCGTACCAGATACAGCAGCGTCCGCTTCGCTGGGACGGCAACTCGATCCCGGTCGACCTGGGCACCCTGGGCGGCGACCGCGGCCGCGCCCTGGCGATCAACAACCCGGGCACGATCGTGGGCGAGGCACAGACCGCGGCGGGTGCCTGGCGGGCGGTGCGGTGGGACTCGCAGGGCATCCGGGACCTCGGCACGGTGACGGGGGACGACAGCGGTCGCGCGGTCGCGGTCAACGACCGCGGTGTCTCGGTCGGGATGACCGGCACGGCGGCGGGGCTCACGCACCCGGTGCGCTGGAACCGGCACGGCGTGATCACCGCGCTGGCGCTCCCGTCCGGTTATCCGGCGGGCACGGTCACCGGCATCACCGAGCACGGCGTCGCCTACGGCCAGCTCACGGGGACCGGTGGGGAGAAGCGGGCGGTGCTGTGGGACCCGGACGGGTCGGCCCGCGTCCTGTCCACGCTGGGCGGCACATCGGACACGGTCAGTGATGTCACCGAGTGCGGGGTCGCGGTCGGTCAGAGCGATGGCAGACCCGCGCGGTGGGCCGCCGACGGCAGTGTGACCGCGTTGCCGGGACTGGAGTTCGGGCCGGACGGGTCGGCCGTCGCGATCGCCGAGAACGGGCGGATCGCCGGCCAGGTCAAACGCAAGGTCGACGGCGGCGTGGTCGCGGTGCGGTGGGACGGCACGGGTGCCCCGGTGCGGCTGGAGACCATGCCCGACGCGGCCGACACCCGGGCCTGGGACATCGACGAACAGGGCACCGTCGTGGGGCGCGAGGACCGGCCGCTGCACAGCCGGGCCGCGCGGTGGGACGTGGCGGGACACCTGACGGAGCTGCCCGCCGACAACACGGGCTACCGGTCCATCGCGACCGCCCTCAAGATCACGCCCAGCGGCCTCATCCTGGGTGCCCTGGGCTACTACGGCGCCATCCCTCGGGGCGTCATCTGGCGCTGACGGACCTTGGCCCGGTGGGTGGTGCTGGCCGGGGTCGCGGCGCACACCTCGCGCAGGCGGGTGGTCAGGACCTTCTCGTTGACGTCCGGCATCCTTCGGCGCAGCTCGCCGTAGCGGGTGCGCGCCGTCCTTGAGGTGGGCTGGTGGTGCGACCACGGCCCACTTGCCGCCGATCACGTCCACGGCGAGTTCGACCGGAATGGGGCACCCGCACGGCCGTGATCCTCTCCCGACCGGGGCGGACCCGGACCTGACCGAGCCGATGCCGACCTGGGGCCGGGGCAACGTGCGCCCCTGGCGGGGCTGACGCGGAGTTCTTTCCTGCTTTCGGGGAGAAGTCCCTCCGTCGCGGCACGTCACTGCCGAAGCGAGGAGGGAGAGGCGTCATGGTGGTGTACGACCGGGTGAGCGCGCGGCGAGGTGTGCCGAGGCATCGGTCCATAGTGGTCATCGACATCGCCGGTTCGTCCCGATGGGACAACCCGGCCCAGCTGCGCGCCAGGAGAACCCTGGAACTGTTGGTAAGGAACGCATTCCGGCGCGCGGGCATCCCGTGGTGGCGGCTGGCGGTGGAGGGCACCGGCGACGGGATGATCATCCTCGTGCCGCCCGGGGTGTCCAAGGTCGACATCCTGGACCCGGTGGTGCCCGCCCTCGCCGCCGGGCTGCGGGAGTACAACGGGGTGACCGCGCCGAGGTTGCGGATGCGGCTGCGGATGTCGGTCCACGCCGGGGAAGTGCTGCGCACGGACAAGGGCTGGGTCAGCCGAGACGTGACGACGGCGTGTCGGATGGTCGACGGGGAGCCGCTGTACCTGGAACTGGAACGGTCGCCGGAGGCGGATCTGGTGGTGTGCGTGTCCGAGCAGATCCACGAATCCGTTGTGCGGCACGGGTATCGGGGAATCGACCCGGGCGCCTACACGCGGGTGCACATCGTGCTCAAGGAAGCCGACCTCCAGGCCCGACTGTTCGTGGCGAGATGACGAACGGCCCGGCGACGGACGTGCCACGAGATCGCGGCGCTGGTCGGCGACTCCGGCAAGCCGATCTGGCTGCTGATCGCGGTGGCCAAGGTCGACCATTATCCCGCCGAGGTCGAAAACGCCCTCGCCCACTACCTGACCTCGGACTCGTCGCCGTTCGCCGCCGAGGTCCGGAAACTCGTGCACAAGGTCGGCGAATCGAATCTCACCGTCGCCGCGATATCCACCTCGGCCCTCCTGGACGACTTCACCCTCGCCGACGAGTCCGTCCCCAGCACCACGACCCGGGACCAACGCGACCGTGACCTGGACGCCTGCACGACCCGGGTCCACCAGTTCTGCGGCCACCAGTCCTGATCGTGCCGTGTGCAGGGACGGATCTCGGAATGGCCCATCGCGCCACCGGTCGTCAGTCGAGCGGGAACGCCAGTTCACAGACCTCGTCGTCCGGTTCGGCGGACATGAACTCGCCGAAGTACACCTCGCGTGGGGCGCCGCCCGGCGTCAGTCCGTGTTCGTCGATCCAGCGTGCAACCTGGTCGTAGGCGCCCAGGATCTGGGGGAACTCCACCTGGACGCGGCGCAGCGGGGTGTAGGCCTCGCGGTGGGCGGGCTCCCGGCGGATGGCCACGTCGGTGCGGTCCGCCCGGCCCGGGTCGATCGGTACGCAGACCTCGGCGGGGCCGTCGCTGTCCGCGTCGATGGTGCCGTAGTAGACGACGAACGGGTGCCCGGTCGAGCCGCCTTGGTCGACCGCCGCCGTGCACAGCCTGCGCAAGGCGGCGCCGATCCAGCAGGACAGCTCGTCCACCTGCACGTGGCGCTGCTCGGTGAGCACCCACTGTTCGGGCACGTCCCGCTGTCGGACGACGCAGTCGCTCGTGGTGCGGCCGGTGAGCTTGCCCGCCAGGTAGTCCACCAGTTCCCGTTGGCCGGTCACTCGCCGCTCGACCTCGGCCCAGTAGGTCACCAGCTGTTCGGCGGCGGCGGGCGCCGGAGCCACGATGACCTCGCCGATCCGCGCCAGCGGCATGTCCAGCCTGCGCAGCAGGCCGACCAGCCGGGCGGTCTCCAGCTGGCTCTCCAGATACCACCGGTAGCCGTTGTGCGGGTCCACCCGGACGGGCCGGACCAGGCCGAGCCGGTCGTACAGGCGCAGCGCCTTGATCGACAGTCGGGAGCGACGCGCGAACGCGCCGATGCTGAGCTGCTCCGTGGGGGACGGAGGGTCGACGGGCTCGTGCTCCACCGGGTCGAGCCTATCGGTGCGCGCGGGCCGAGCAGGCCCGGCAGGCTGGATCACCTGATCGGGAACGCGATGTCGCAGACCTCGTCGGTGTCGGCGGCCTCGGTGAAATCGGTGAAATAGACCTCGCGCGGGGCATCGGCGATGGTGTGGCCGTTGCGTGCCAACCACTCGGCGATCGCGGCGAAAGCGCCTGCCACCTGGGCGGGATCGGAGAACTCGGACTTGCGCAGCCGGACGTACGCTTCCTGGTGCGCGGGCTCGACGCGCATCGGCACGTCCGCAGTGCCCGCTCGGTCACGGCCGATCGGCGCGCAGACCTCCACCGGGATCTCCGGCGTGTCCTCGGTGAACCGGCCGTGGTAGACCACGAAGCAGTGATCCACCCGGCCGCCCACCTCCTCGGTGGTCCGGTGCAGGCGGTCCATGGCGTCCATCAGCCAGGGCTTGATGTCGGGCGCGGCGATCGTGCGCTGTTCGGTGAGTACCAGCAGCTCGGGGATCTCACGCAGCCTGACGTCGGTCATCCGGGTGCTCCCTGGTCGAACCGGTCACCCGGACGGTCGCCCGGGGCCGCCTCGACCCTCAGGCCTGCCCCAGGGGCCGGGTCAAGCGGACGTCCCGGGACGGCGTCGCCGCACCGACCGGATGGCGGCTCGTGAGCGCCCGAGGGGTCATAGCAAGTGGTGTTCTTGTTCCTGAGGGCCGGTTTCCACCAGCAGGGCGCTCCAGGCGGCGGACGGGCTGATGTTGAAGAGCAGGGCTCGGGACCCCGGGGACAGCTCTCCTTGTTCCAGTGCGGTGTAGAGGTTGAGGAATACGTCGTTCGGGCCGAGGTGCCCGTAGCGGGTGAGGTTGTCGTGGCAGGACTTGGCCACGGGCGAACCGAGGATCTCCTCAAGATTGCGCAGCGACGACGTGGACAGGTTCTGGGTGATGTGGCAGGGGACCTGGTCCAGGTCGTTGCGGTGCAGGATCCGGTCGGCGAGGGCGCGGAGGCGGTTGCGGGTCTCGACCGCCAGACGGAAGGAGTAGGTCGGCAGGTCGGTGCATTCCTCGGTCCACTCGGTGTAGGGGCGGTCGCGGTAGTCGAGGTGGAACAGGTCGGAGTAGGTGCCGCTGGTCTGCAGGGCGATGTCGCGGACGCGGACCGGGCCGTCCCGGGCGACGACCAAGGCTCCGCCGCTGTCGCCGTTGAGGGTCACCGGGTGCCGGTAGCGGGTCGGGGTGGCGGGTTTGCTGCCGTGCGCGATCAGGATGGTGCCGAGGTCCGGGTCGGCGCGCAGCAGGCCCTCGGCGGTGAGCAGGGCCGGGGTCAGGGAGGCGCAGCCCAGGCCGCCGACGGAGAAGGCCATCGCCTGGTCGGCGCCCAGGGTGGACTGCAGGCGGGTGGCCTCGGAGCTGATCAGGGTGTCGGGGGCGCGGGGGTCGACCAGGAGGATGGCGTCCAGGTCGTGCGGGGTCAGGTTTGCCGAGGCCAGGGCGTGGCGGGAGGCATGGGCGGCCAGGTCGGTCGCGGTCAGGGAGTCCGCGACCGCGATGGTGTCGATGCCCAGGGCCGCGCACGTCGCGTGTTCGGCGGGGGACAGGGTCGCCAGCTCGGGCAGGTCCGTGATGGGGACCCGGTCGGGTAGGTACCAGCCTGCGGCGGTCAGGGCGATCATGGGGCGGTGAGGTCGGCGAAGGCCGCCTCGATGTGGTCGGCCAGGGACTCCACTTCGGACTGGTCCAGGCAGGCGGTGCTGGTCAGTTCGATGTGCAGGCGTCCGTCCCGTTCGGCGATGGCGATGATCAACGGGAAGCAGGCGGTGGCGGCCGTCTTGAGGTTGGTGGCCAGGTCCCAGCGGGTGCGTACCAGGCGGACGCCGGTGTCGAAGGCGGTCAACGCGGTGGGGGCGCGCAGGACGATGGCCTGGGGCATGGGTGCGGCGCGCAGTCGCGAGACTGCGGGGGTGTGCGGGGACAGGTGTCGGAGTATGCCGTGGCCGACGCCGTCGTGGGGGACCGAACGGGTGCGTTCGATGACTCCGGGGAGGCTGTCCCGGGCGGTGGTGTCGGGGGCGATCGGGATGGTGACCGGGTGCAGCGTGGTGAACCAGCCGATGGCGGGGCCACGGCCTGCGTGTCGGTAGGGGCTGGGAGTGGTCTCGCCTTCCATGGTCAGGTAGGCCCCGGGGGCGCCGCTCCAGCGGGCCAGGCCGTGGGCTGCCGCGCATAGGGCGATCTCGCGTTCGGTCGCCGAGTCGTGCGGCGGGAGTGGGGTGAGCGTGCGGTTGACCAGGCCGCTGCCGCCGTTGCCGGGGAGTGGGCCCAGGTCGGCGCCCGCGCGGGCGATGGTGGTCCAGTAGGACAGTTCGGCCGCCAGGTTGTCGGAGGTGGCCATGTCCTGGAGGTGTTCGGACCATTGCCGCCAGGTCGGGGGATGCGGCTCGGTGGTGGGGACGCGTCCTGCCGACAGGTCGGTCAGGGAGGCTTCGAGATCGTCTATGAGCACGACGGTGGACATGTTGTCGAAGACGAAGTGGTGGATCAGCAGGACCAGCAGGCCGGTGCGGTCGTAGCCGCGTTCGTAGTAGCGGGCGCGCAGCATCGGGCCCCGGGTCAGGTCCAGGTCGGTGCCCAGGGTTCGGCAGTCGGCCGCGATCAGGTCCTGTTCTTCCTGGCCGCTCATCGGGGGCAGGACCGACACATCGAAGGGGACAGTGCCGTGTGGATCGAGTTCGATGTGTCTACTCAGATCATTGCCCCGGAAGCGATACCGCAGTGGCTCGTGTCGGGCTACCAGGGCGGTGACTGCCGCGCGGACGTGTTCGGCGGTTACCGCAGTGGAGGTCATCTCCAGCACGTGCGTCTCGATGAAGTCCCGTCCGCCGTGGGGAAGTAGCGCGAGGAACTCGTGCATGATGGGGGTCAGGGGGATCGGGCGATCCGGGGTCTTCTGCTGAGTCTCCACTGCGGTCTGCTGTCCGCCGACCACTGCGATCGAGGCCAGCTCGCCCACGGTTCGGCACTGGAGCAGTTGCAAGGGAGTGATGTGCACGCCCGCCCGTGCGGCACGGGCCGCGACCCGCACGCCGAGGACGGAGTCTCCGCCCAGGTCGAAGAAGTTGTCCGCCGGGCTGACCTCGGGCAGGGCGAGGAGGTCGGCCACGACGCGGGCCAGGACCCGTTCGGCGAACGGGGCGCCGGTCCGGTCGGGCGGGGCGGGCGCGGGGTCGGTCTGGGGCATGGCGTCCCTCCACTGTGGAGCATCGGGGAGCAGTTCGGCGAGTCGGCGGTCCGGGGTGGCGGCGACCTCGGCCACCAGCTCGGTCAGCAGCCGGGCCAGGTGTTCGGCGGTCGAGGCGTCGAACAGGGCGGTGGCGTACTCGACGTAGCCGGTCAGCGGGCCGGTGCCCTGGTCGACCACGCCCAGGGTCAGGTCGAACTTGGCGGTGCCGGGGGCGATGCCCGCGATGGCGCCGTCGAGGTAGCGGGTGCAGGCCAGGCCGCCGAGCTCGGCGGTGTCCTGGGGGACGTTCTGGTAGGTGTAGACCACGTCGAACAGGGGGTGCCTGCTCGGGTCCCGCCTGCCGAGTACGTCGGCGACGATCTTCTCCAGCGGCACCTCCTCGTGGTCGAGCACGTCCGCGACCGTGCCCGCGCACCGGCGCACCAGGTCGGTGAACGGCAGGTCGGCCGCGACGCCGGTGCGGAAGGGCAGGACGTTGTTGAAGTAGCCGATGAGGTCGTGGGTGGCGGGGTTGACCCGGCCGGAGGTGGCGGCCCCGATCACCACGTCGGTGAGCCCGGCCCAGCGGTGCAGCAGCGCGTCGACCACCGCGAGCATGGTGACGAAGGTGGTGACGCCCAGCCGCCTGCTCAACGCCCGGATCCGGTCGGCCTGCCCGGTGTCGACCTCGAACTCGACCATCGCGCCGGTGAAGTCGCGAGTGGACGGACGCGGTCGGTCCAGGGGCAGCTCGTCGGTACGCAGGTCGGCGAGGGCGCCACGCCAGAACTTCAGGCCCTCCGCGAGCACGCCGCCCGCGAGCCGTTCGCGTTGCCACGCGGCGAAGTCGGCGTACTGGGGGCCGAGCGCGGGAAGGTCGGCCGGACGACCGTCCACTCGGGCCTGGTACAGCTCGGTGAAGTCGCGGAAGAAGACCGTGGGGGACCAGCCGTCGAAGATGATGTGGTGGTATGTCCACATGAGGACGTGGTCGTGTTCGGCGAGCCGCAGCAGGGTGGCCCGGACCAGCGGCCCCCGGGCCAGGTCGAACGGCCGGACGGCTTCCGCCTCGATCAGGCGCCGGGCCTCGCGGTGTCGTTCGTGCTCGGACAACGCGGACAGGTCGTGCACCGTGAGGGTGGGCTCCTCGTCGCGGACCACGGCGTAGGGCACGCCGTCGTCGTCGGTGATGGCGGTGCGCAGCACCTCGTGCCTGCCGATCAGGTCCCGCACGGCGCCCGTCAACGCGGTCTGGTCCAGTGGTCCGGCGAGCCGCAGGTCGTGCGGGATGTTGTAGAGGGCGGTGTCGGGGGCCAGCCGGTCCAGGAACCAGAGTTGCTCCTGCCCGTAGGACACCGGAAGCCGACCGCCCCGGGACAGGAGGGGAATGTCCTGGTTGGCGCCGACGGAACCGCCCTCGGCGCGCAGGTGGGCCACGCGGTCGGCCAGGTCGCGGACGGTCGGGTGCGCATAGAGGTCGGCGAAGGTGAGGGTGATGCCGAACTCGGCCTCCAGCGACCGCAACACGCTGATCCCGGCGATGGACGTGCCGCCGAGCGCGAAGTAGTTCGAGTCGGGGGACAGGTCGTCCTCGCCAAGCACCCGCCGCCACACCGCCATCACCTGCTCGTGCGGCGCCGGATCGTCGCTGGTCAGCCGTAGTGCGGGAGTGCCGCCGGTCGGCCGTGCGGCCTGCTCGCCGGTGGTCGGGCGTGGTGTGCGGGTGCCGGTCGGCCGCAGTGTGGGATCGCTGCCGCTCAGGCGCGGTGCCGGAACGCCGATGGTCGGGCGGGGTGCGTCGAGGGGACGGCACCAGCAGCGGATCTCGTCGAAGGGGTAGGTCGGCGCGGGGATCCGGGGGATGGCCGTTCCGGCGTAGTGCGCGTCCCAGTCGAGGTCGGCGCCGAGACGGTAGAGCAGACCGAGCCGGCGGAGCACTCCCCGCCGCCCGGGTACGGCGAACAGTTCCACCAGCGGCAACTCCGGGCGCAACCGGCGGATCTCCCGGGCCAGGATCCCATCGGTGGCCAGGTCCACCAGCACCGCGCCGTCCCGGGCGAACCGCTCGGCGACACCCGCCAGCCGGGTGCGGTCCAGGTCGGTCGTCAGCGCCATCCCCCGCGCGGCCCGCCGGGCCTCGTCCAGGGTCGTCTCCTCGCGGGCCACGCGCACCACCAGGTTCCCGGCGCCGGAACCGACCAGGTGGGCGTGGCGCAGGCCCAGCGACCCGGCGAGGTCGAGCAGGGCCGCGCGCGTGACCACCAGCCGTTCCGCGTCGGAATCGGGCAACGGGACGTCCGCGAGAGACGGGAACGCCGCGCCGAGTTCCCGCCAGATCGGCTCGTCCACGACGGTGTCGCCCGCCAACAGCACCACCACCGGCCGCTCGGCTGGCACCGGCTCCTCCGGCGCGCCCGCCGCCCGCAACGCCGTGACCAGCTCGTCCTTGGTCCGCGCCGGGAACGCGCCCCGGTAGGGGTGGTCGTGCCGGTAGCGGTTCATCGCGTGTGCGACGGTCCGCAGATCGTGGTCGGTACCGGCGACGAACCGGGCCAACCGTTCGCGGTACCGGTCGAACGCGGCCGCCGACTTGGCCGAGACGGTGACGATCTCACCCCCAAGATCCGGAACCGGGACATCGACCGACGGCGGCTGTTCCAGCACGGCGTGCACATTCGTCCCGGTCAGGCCCAGCGCGCTCAGCCCCGCCCGGCGCTGTCCCGCCGGGTTCCACGGCCGGAACGCCGGGTTGACGTGCACCGGGCCGGACAGGTCGAGCATCGGGTTGGGCGTGGTGAAGTGCGCCGTCGGGTACAGCACGCCCCGCCGCACCGCGAGCAGCGCCTTGAGCAGCCCGGCCATCCCGGCGGCGCCGTCGAGATGACCCACGTTGCCCTTGATCGAGCCGATCGGGCAGCCGGGGGCGGGCACACCGGCGTCGGCGAACGCCTGCCGCAGCGCGTCCACCTCGATCACGTCGCCCAGCGGCGTCGCCGAGCCGTGGCACTCGACATAGCCAACGGTGTCCGCGCGCACCCCCGCGTCCCGCCACGCCGCCGTGACCACCTCGGTCTGCGCCTGCCTGCTCGGCGCCCCCATGCTGGCCATCCGGTGTCCATTGTGGTTCACCGCGATACCCTTGATCACTCCCTGCACCGGGTCGCCCGCCGCCAGGGCGTGGTCGAGCCGACGCAGCAGCACCACGGCGCCGCCCTCGCCCGCCGCCGCGCCGTTGGCCCGCTCGTCGAACGGGCGGCAGCAGCCGTCGGGGGACTCGACCCCGCGTGCGTGGACATGTCCTTCGACCGGGAGCAGCACCGGGCGCAGGCTGATCCCGCCCGCCAGGGCCAGATCCGCCGTACCCCGGCGTAGTTCGGCGACCGCTTGGGCGACGGCGGCGAGCGCGCTGCTGCACGCGGTGTCCACCGTGTACGTCGGGCCGGTGAGGTCGAAGTGGTAGGAGATCCGCGCGGCCAGCGCGGCGGGCAGCGAGCCCAGGGTCTGCAGGAGGTCGTCGTCGGTGTAGAGGGTCTCGTAGTCGGACGGGGAGTGGCCGAGGACGACGGCGGTCCGCGAGCCGCGCAGCCCTTCCGGGCGCAGGCAGGCGTTCTCGATCGCCTCGTGCGCCAGCTGCATCAGCAGCCGGTGATGCGGGTCCATCACCTCGGCCTCGCGCAACGGGATGCCGAAGAAGCGGTGGTCGAACAGGTCGACGCGGTCGAGGTAGGCCAGCGGCAGGTAGTCGGTGCCCGGGGTGCCGCCGGTGTGCCGCACCCGGGTCGGGGTGGGCGGCGCGACCAGGTCGCGGCCCTCGGCCAACAGCCGGTGCAGCCCGTCGAGGTCGGTGGCGCCCGGCAGCAGGGCGGCCACCCCGATCACCGCGATGTCCGATGTGGACTCTTCCGGCACGGCGCTCTCCAGTCTCACAGCTCGTAGTCCCGAGTGGATCGTTCGACCAGGGCGGCCAGCGCGCCGACGGTCGGGTTGTCGAACAGGGCGCGCGGCGGGACGTCCACCCCGAACACCGCGCCCAGCCGGGCGGTGGCCCGCAGGCAGGTCAGCGAGTCGCCGCCGAGGGCGAAGAAGTCGTCCCGCACGCCGACCCGCGCCACCGCCAGCACCTCCGACCAGATGTCGGCCACCGTCCGCTCGGCGGTGCTGCGCGGGGCCAGGAACTCCCCGACCGGCGCGGGCGGCTCCGCGATCCGTGCCGGGGGAGTCCGGGTGACGGTGGGAACGACGTTCCCGATCAGGTCCCGCAGCAGATCGGCCAGGTCGGCGGCCAGGGTGGCGATGGTCGCGGCGTCGAACAGGTCGGGGTCGTAGCCCAGGCGCAACGCCAGTGGTTCGCCGTCCCGGGAACCGCCCTCGGCGACCAGGTGCAGTGGGTAGTTCGTGCTCTCCACCACCACGACCTCCGCCACGCGCGGGCCGTCGCCGGTCGGCTCGTGGTCGAGCGGGTAGTTCTCGAACACGACGACGCTGTCGAACAGCGCCGCACCCGGCGGTATCGACGCCGACCGCTGGACCTGGGACAACGGGAGATGCTCATACCGGCGGGACTCCGCCTGGGCGGCCTGCACCCGGCCCAGCCAGCCGAGCACGTCGGCGGTGTCCACCTCGACGCGGACCGGCACGGTGTTGACCATCATGCCGATGATCGCGTCGGCACCGGGCAGGTCGACCGGGCGACCGGACACCACCGAGCCGAAGCACACGTCCCGTGTCCCGGCGTGGCGCGCGAGCAGGACCGCCCACATGCCCAGCACGACCGTGTTGAGCGTCAGCCGGTTGCGCCGGGCGAGCGCGTGCACACCCGCCACGGTGTCCTGGGAAAGCGGCACCTCGTGGGACTCCGACGAGCACGACCGGTGTGCCCGGTCCGGCGGCCGGTCGAAAGGGAGTGGGGTGGTCTCCCGGAACCCGGCGAGCACGTCCCGCCAGTGCCGCTCGGCGGCGGTCGTGTCCTGGGCCAGCACCCAGGCCACGTGGTCGCGGAAGGGGCGGCGTGGTCGTGGCATGCCGCCGGTGAGGACGGTCAGGATATCCGAGAGAAGCTGGAACACGCTCCAGCCGTCCAATAGCAAGTGATGGAAGGTCCACACGACACGCACTGTCGACTCGTCGATGTGGACGAATGCCAACCGTGCCAACGGCACCGATGCCGGATCGAGCCCGGCGGCTCGATCGTCGGCGAGCAGGCGTCGCGACCGGTCCTCCTGCTCTGCGGCGGGAAGACCGCGCCAGTCGTGCCGGGATACCGGGATCGAGACCTCGCGGTGCACGACCTGCAACGGCATGGGCAACCCCTGCCACACCACCGCCGTCCGCAGTGCCGGTGTGGTCTCGACGACGCGCGACCAGGCGCGCTCCAGCGCCGCAGGCTCGGGGACACCCGTCACGGTGATCACGGCCTGTTCCAGGTACAAACCGGGACGGGACAGGCTGTGGAACAGCATCCCGCTCTGCATCGGGGTCAGCGGATAGACGTCCTCCACCCGACCGTCGAGCCCGAGCCGGTCCAGCCCGGCCTGGTCGAGTCCGGCCAGGGGGAAGTCCGACGGGGTCAACCCGCCCGCGCCCGGCTCGGCGCAGTGCGCGGCGATCTCGCGCAAGGCGGCCAGGGTCTCCTCGGCGAGTTCGCCTACTGTCTCGGGGCTGTGGGTGCCGGGGGAGTAGGTCCACTCGCATTCCAGCTCGCCATCGGCGGTGACACTGGCGGTGATGTCGAAATGGGACGATCCCGTGGTGGCCGTGCGCTTGTCGAGCCGGATGCCGTCGGGGACCCGGGCGAAGGGGCCGTCCTGGGTGGAGTCGAAGCGGCCCAGGTAGTTCAGGCTCGCCATCGGACGGTGCGTGGCGGGCTCGTGGTCGGTGAGCCAACGCAGGACGCCATGGCTGAGGCCGTGCTCGTGGGCGGTGCGCAGCCCCTCCTTGACCGACCTGATCACCGCAGGCCAGCCCGACGCGCCGCGCAGGTCGGCGGTGAAGGGGAAGACCGTGGTGAACCACCCGACGGTGCGGGACAGGTCGACCCCGGCGATCTCCTCCCGACCGTGCCCCTCCAGCTCCAGTGGGATCCGGTCCCGCCCCGTGTGGCGGGACAGCACCAAAGCGAGAGCGGCGGCGAGAACGTCGTCGACCCGCGCGCGATAGGCGGAGGCAGCGCCGTGCAGCAGATCGGATGTGTCCTGATGAGACAGGGAGACGGTGACGATGCGCTCCGGGGAACCATCCTCGGCCGCCACGGTCGGCAGGTCGACGACCGCTCCCGCCCAGTACGGCAGGTGGTGGTCGAAGGCGCCGGTCGCGGCACGCTCGGCGAGAAGCCGTGCCCAGTCGCGGAACGAGGTCGTCTTGGGCCCCAGCGTGACCGGATGGCCTGACATCACCTGGTCGTAGCCGGTGCGCAGGTCCGCTAGGAGAACGCGCCACGACACCCCGTCGACCACCAGGTGGTGGGCCGCGAGCAGCAACACCGGACCCGAGGTGAGCACGGCCTGGAACAGCGGTCCGGACTGGAGGTTCATCCGGGCCCGGACTTGGTCCAGACAGTCCGACACCGTGGACGCGCCGACGACCAGCACATCCTCATCGGACGGCTGGGATGTCCGCTGTGTCCATTCACCGTCCACATGGGCGAATCGGGTGCGCAGCGCGTCGTGGTGCCGGGGCAGGGCCTCGACCGCCGATCGGAGTGCGTCCCGGTCCACATCGGCGGGCAGTTCGACGGTCAGCCACTGGATGAAGTGCTCGCGGTGCTCGGTGGTGAGGAACCAGCGCTGGATCGGGGTCAGCGGCGCCTCTCCGGTCACCGGACTCTGTTCGGCCTCGACCGCCGTCCCGGTATCCGCCGTCGCCGCGACCGCCGACAGGGTCTGGTGCCGGAACACGTCCCGGGGCGTGAGCCGCAACCCCAGCTCCCGCGCCCGGGACACCACCTGCAAACTCAGGATGGAATCGCCGCCCAGCGCGAAGAAGTTGTCCTCGGCGCCGACCCGCGCCACCCCGAGCACCTCCGCCCAGACCCGCGCCAACACCTGCGCGTCATGCCCGTCCGGCGGCACGTGAACCGGTGTCGCCCGGGTCGGCGGCTCGGGCAGCGCGGCCCGGTCGAGCTTGCCGTTGGGCATCAGCGGCAAGGCGTCGAGCAACACCACGGCGGCGGGCACGAGGTGCGCGGGCACCGTCTCCGCCAGGAACGCCCGCAGGCCCGGCCCGTCCGTCGCGGCCGGATCGACCACGGCGTAGGCGACGAGCTGCTTGTGGCCTGCGGCGTGGTCGCGGGCGACCACCACGGCCCCGGTCACCGCCGGATGGGCGCGCAGCGCGGACTCGACCTCGCCCACCTCCACCCGGAACCCGCGGATCTTGACCTGCTCGTCGGTCCGCCCGAGGAACTCCAGCACCCCGGCCCGCGTCCACCGGACGACGTCCCCCGTGCGGTATAGCCGCTCGCCGGGGGTGAACGGGTCGGCCACGAACCGTTGCGCGGTCAGCCCGGGATGTCCCGGATAGCCGCGCGCGAGCCCGGAACCGCCGACGTACAGCTCGCCGGGCACCCCGACGGGCACCGGGTCCAGCGACCGGTCGAGCACGTGACAACGGGTCCCGACGACCGGCCGCCCGATCGGCACCGGTGACTCGCCCGCCCCGACCACGTGCGCGGTGGCCATGGTGGTGATCTCGGTGGGGCCGTAGCCGTCGACCAATCGCAGGTCGGGCACCCGACGCAGCACCTCGGCGCAGCGCTCGGCGGAGACCACGTCGCCGCCGGACCCCAGCCAGCGCAGACGGGCGAACACCCCGGGATCGGTGGCGGCCACCTCGTGGAACAGGCCGGAGGTGAGCCACAGCGTGGTGACCGCCTCGGTGGTCAGGAAGCGGCCCAGCTCCTCGGCGGAGAGCAGGCCGCGCGCGCAGACGGCCAGGTGGGCGCCGTTGAGCAGGGCCACCCAGATCTCGAAGGTGGAGGCGTCGAAGGCGAGCGTCGAGTACTGGGCCACGACGTCGTCCGGACCGGCCCGCAGCGGTTCGCCGGTGACCAGGCGGACGATGCCCCGGTGCTCGACCAGTACGCCCTTGGGACGGCCGGTGGACCCGGAGGTGAACATGACGTAGGCGCCGCCGCGCGGATGGGTCCGGACCGGCGGAACGTGATCGGGACACCGGGACAGGTCGCTGTCGTCCAGGGCCACCGTCGGGGTGCCCGTGGGCAGGCGGTCGCGCAGCTTTGCGTGGGTGAGCACCAGGTCCGTGCCGGCGTCGGTGATCATCAGGGCCAGTCGCGGCCGGGGGTAGTCGGGGTCCAGCGGCACGTACACCGCGCCCGCCTTGAGGACGGCGAGCATCGCCACGACAGCGTCGATCCCGCGCGGCAGGCACAGGCCCACGCGCGCCTCCGGGCGCACGCCCCGCGCGAGCAGTTCGTGTGCCAGCCGGTTGGCGGCGATGTCCAGCTCGCGGTAGGTCAGCACGACTCCGTCGCAGCTGAGGGCGGGCGCGGCCGGGCGAGTGGCGACGTGGGCGGCGAACGCTTCGGGCACGGACCGGTCGGTCGTCGGCGCGCCAACGGACCAGCGTGCCAGCAGGCGGGCCTCGTCGGGCGGGATCAACGGGAGCCGGGCCAGGGGCAGGGGCAGGCCCGGGTCGGTGACCACGCCGTCGAGCAGTGTCAGCAGCTGGTCCGCCAGCCGGGCTGCGGTGGCCGCCTCGAACAGGTCGGTGCTGTACTCGACCTCCAGCCGCAGGCCGTCCTCCGCCGGGATGAACTCGACGGTCAGGTCGAACACGGCCGTTCGACGGGGGATCCCGTACTCGGTGGCGGTCAGTCCGGCGAGGTCGGGTGCTGCGGACGGGGCGTTCTGGAGCAGTACCACCACCTGGGTCAGCGGCGCGCGGCTGAGGTCGCGTTCGGGCCGCAACAGCTCGACGAGGCGGTGGAACGGGACCGCGTCATGGTCGAGCGCGTCGAGCACCGTGCCGCGCACCCTGCTGAGGAAGTCCGGGAAGGACGCGGAGAGGTCTACATCGGACCGGATGACGACGGTGTTGACGAAGAAGCCGACCAGGCCCGCCAGCTCGGTGCGGTCCCGCCCGGAGGTGACGGTGCCGACCGCGACATCGCGCTGGGCCGAGAGCCTGGCCAGCAGGACCTGGGTCGCTGCCACGAGCGTGGTGAACAGCGTCGCGCCGCGCGTCCGGCCGAGTTCCGCCAGCCTGCGCACCACATCCGGGGACACTGAGCGGATCACGCGGTCGCCTTGGCCGGTGCGGATGGCGGGTCGCGGTCGGTCGGTGGGCAGCTCCACTGTGCTCATCCCGCTGAGCTGCCGCTCCCAGTAGGACAAATGTCTGTCGAGGGTGGTACCCGTGAGATGCTCTCGTTGCGCACGAGCGAAGTCGATGTAGCGTGTGGCTGGTGGGGACGGTTCTGCCTGTCCTGAGTAGAGGATTCCCAGCTCCTCGGCGAGCACGCCCATCGACCAGCCGTCGGTGACGATGTGGTGCAGACACAGGGCCAGCACGTGATCCTGCTCGGCCACATGTACCAGCACGACGCGCACCAGCGGGCCGCGTCGTAGGTCGAACGGCTCGTCGGCGAACGCCGCGAGCACGTCGTCGAGGTCGGTTTCGGCGCAACTGATCCGGTTGGGCCGCAACGCGAACGGCGGACCGATGACCTGCGCGCCCCGCCCATCCGCCTCCCGGAAGGTGGTCCGCAGCGACTCGTGCCGCTCGACCAACCGGTCCAGTGCCGCTGACAGCGCGTCGAGATCGAGCGGGCCGCGCAACCGGAACCCGACGGCGGTGTTGTACTCGGCGGAGTCGCCGAGTTCGTGCAGGAACCACAGCCGTTGCTGGGCGAACGACAGCGGTGCGGTGGTGTCGTCCTCGTTCGGCTTGCTCGTGCCGGGATCCTCGGGACGATCGGCCAAGTACGCCGCCATGGTCTCGACGGTCGGGTGGGTGAAGGCGAACCGCGCGGGCAGCGGACGGTCGCGGCCGAGTTCGGTGGCCACCCGCATGGCCAGGATGGAATCCCCGCCCAGCGTCACGAACTCGTCCGTCACGCCCACGCGCTCGACCCCGAGCACCGCCCGCCACACTGCGGCGACCCGTTCCTCGGCCGGTGTCCTCGGCAGGATGGCGGGTTCGTCGGGCTCATCGTGTCGAGCGGACAGCGCGCGCCGGTCGACCTTGCCTCGGTCGGTCAGCGGCAGATCGGCGAGGCTGACGAACCTCGCAGGCACGAACGCGGCAGGCAGCAACTCGTCGAGGAAGGCCCGCAACCGTCGGGAACCGGGATCGCTGCCAGAGACCGGCACGACATACGCAACCAGCCGTTCGTCCCGAGGTACGACCGCGACGGCCGCAACTTCCGGGTGCCGCAGCAGCGCGGCCTCGACCTCCGCAGGCTCGACCCGGACGCCGCGCACCTGCACCTGGTCGCCGACGCGCCCGAGGTAGTCGAACAGCCCGTCGGCCCGGCACCGCACCACGTCGCCCGTCCGGTACATGCGCGTGCCCGGCCCGCCGAACGGATCAGGCAACATCACCGACGCGGTCAGACCGGGACGACCCTGGTACCCCCGGGACAAACCGGGACCGGCGAGGAACAGCTCCCCGACCGGAACCTCCCGCAACTCGTCGTCCAACACATACGCCCAGGTCCCGGCGATCGGGCGACCCAGTACCGGCCGTTCCACCTCGGATACGGGACAGATCAGGCTCTCCACTGCTGTCTCGGTCGTCCCATAACCGTTGTAGGCCGTGACGCCCGCGCCGACCAGGGCCGCGCACAATGCCGGATCGACGGCCTCGCCGCCGGTGACCACGATGGCCGGGGCGTTGCCGCCGTCCAACAGCCCGGCGCGCACGAGTTCGCGGAGCCGGGCCGGGGTGTCGTCGAGAACGTCGATCCGGGCCCCGGCCAGCGCGGCGACCATCGCGCGCGGGTCGGAGAGCGTGTCCCGGTCGAGAACGTGCAACTCGTGGCCAGCCAGCATCCACAGCAATGGCATCCAGGACGCGTCGAACGACAGCGCGGCGGTGTGCGCCACCCGCAGCCGCCGTCCGTGGGCGAAGACCTCGGTGCGGTGATGCGCATACAGGGACAACAGGCCGCGATGGGTGCCCATGACGCCGTGCGGTGTGCCGGTGGATCCCGAGGTGTGGATGACGTACGCCAGGTTGTCCGGTACGACCTCGGGCAACGGCCGGGTCGACTGGTCACCCCCGACGATGATCGTCGGCAACTGCGCGGGTAGTCGGTCCAGCAGGTGCGGCTGGGTGAGCACCACGGCATCGCCCGCCAGCGCGGCGATCCTGGCGGCGGGCAGGTCCGGCTCCAGCGGGAAGTACGCGCCGCCGGACCGCAGCACGCCGAACAGCGCCACCACCATGTCGACGCCGCGCTCCACGCACAGCCCCACCCGCGTCTCCGGCCGCACCCCGTGCCCGACCAGCACCCCGGCGACCTCCCGCGAACGGGCGTCGAGCTCGCCGTAGGTCACCCGGTCGCCGCCGCACACCACCGCGACCTGATCCGGATCGACCCGCGCGCGCTCGTCGAGCAACCCGTGCACCCCGCCGACGAAATGCGAATGTGATTTCACTGATCGACCCGGCAAGCTCACCCCAAGACGCATTCACGTCCCGTCGGTCGGGACCGAGAGGAAGTGTCCGATGACACTTCCTTTCCCGGCACCGCCGATCGGCGGACAACGAAGTCCGTGGTGCCGAATGGCGGTGCCCACGCGTACGAGGATACGAACGCCATGGTCCGTTCGGTCCCGTTTCCAGACCTCGCCGGGCGTGTTAAGTTCAAGGGTGGCCCGGCTCGGAAAGGTCGGTTGAGCACTCGGTTTCCGGACCGAAAGACCAGCGGGCCGTCTGGCCCGGGAGCGGCTGTGCTTTATCGCCGGGTCTCCTTGACGATTTCGTCGGGTTCGACGGCAACCATTCGGGCCGAGTGGTCCGGTGAATACGGATCGGACTCCGGTCGACGTCCCGATGAAATCCGTTCGCGTTCGACCCATTCGGCCCCGTGTGTGCGCCGGGAGGCATGTACGACGGCCGCGAAGTCGGGTGCCGGACGGTATGGCGGCGCGCGGGGTGGACGGTCTACGGTTCACGAGGTCGACGGCACCGGCACGGTGTCGTCGCCGCGCCTGCGGATCCGGGAGTGGCGCGTGGATCCGGGATTGCTCGTCGACGGCCCACCCCCCACCTCGACCAGGAGCGCGAACCCGATGATGACCAGGAACAGACCCCGGCCCGGCACCGACGCGACGCGGGTGGTGCGGGTCTGATGTCCGAGGAGCCGATGGAGCGCGGCACCTGGCTGCGCCGGTTGAACGCCGCCCCCGCCCAGCGCCCCGCCGAGTTCACCATGTTCGACCGCACGTGGGAGCTGATGGACGGCGTGTTCGCGCCGGTGTTCTGCCTGTCCACCCGGCTGTTCACCGAATGGACGGTGTTCCCGGTCGGCGGCCGGTTCCTGGAGATCGGCTGCGGTGCCGGGGTGACGGCGGTGATGGCCGCCGTGCACGGGTGCGCCGAGGTGGTCGCCACCGACGTGTCCGTCGTGGCGGTGGAGAACGCGGCGCGCAACGTGCGCAGGCACGGAGTCGCGGACGTCGTGCGCGTCCGGCACGGCGACCTGTTCGCCCCGCTGGATCCCGGCGACCGGTTCGACGTGGTGTTCTGGAACTCCCCGTTCATCGAGGCCCCGGACGACTTCCGCGCGGCCGACGACCTCGACCACGCGATCTTCGACGCGGGCTACCGGACGCACCGGCGGTTCCTCGCCGAGGTCGGCTCCTGGCTGACCCCCGATGGTCGGGCCCTGCTCGGGTTCAGCACGCTCGGCAACCTCGACACCCTGCACGACCTGGCCCGGGACGCGGACCTGGCGGTCCGGATGGCTGCCGAGACACCGCCCGGCACGGTGCCGGGCATGGCCTACCAGTTGGTCGAACTGCGCAACCGGGACCGCTCACGAGCGTGAGCACCCGTCGTGCCCCGACCCGACGGCCATACCAGCGCAGGCAGCACCCCATCGAGGCACCCACGCGAGAGGCGTTCGTGGTGGAGGGCGGGAACCTGCTGTCACGCCTGGGACTTCAGCACGTCGATCTCGCAACCCGGTGCCGCCGGGTCGAAGCCGTGCTCGACCAACCAGCGGATCGTCAGCAGGCCGCGCACCGACCACCATGCGCGGATCACATCGAGGTCGACGTCGGTGCCGTAGCCCGCGATGACGTCGCCGAGGTGTTCGCGGTGCCCGAGCGTCAGCATGGCCAGGTCGTAATGGGCGTCCCCCTGGGCCGCCTCGGACCAGTCGAGCACACCGGTGATGTCGTCGCCATCCACGAACACGTGCCCGACTTGCAGGTCTCCGTGGACGAACACCGGTTTCCACGGTCGGAGCGCGCCCTGGGCGATCCGGCGATTGTGCTCGACCACGTCGGCGGATAGCACATCGTCGGCGATGAGCCACCGGCATTCGCGGTCGAGGTCCGCCGCGATCTCCTCGGCGGAAGGGCCGGACCGCGTAGGCAGCGGCGCGTCGTGCAGTGCCCGAATGGCGGTACCCGCGGCCGCCCATGCCGCCGGGGACGCGGTCGACGGCCTGCCGAGGCAGCCGAGTGCCGTGCCGGGAAGAGCGGCGAGCGCGAGCACGGGCGGCGTGTGCCACAACACTTTCGCGGTGGGGACCGGCGCCATGGCCATCGCCGCAAGCTCGGCATCCACCCGCCGCCGATCGCCGTCGACCTTCAGGAACACGGCACCGACCCGCAGCGTGGCCCGCTCGTCATGGGCGACGACGACCTCGACCCTCTCCATACCTGCCAGTATCAAGAGAACGACCACCGGTGTCGTCGCCTTTTCCGCTCACGGCAACGTATTGCGGCGGCAGCGGAGCCGAGAAGGCGGACAGTGCCGCGGAAGTCGCGTCCCGGCAGGCCAAGCAGGTTTCCGGGGCACTCGCCGACCGGTGGGAGTCCTTGTGCCTTGCGGATCTCGTGGAGAACCGGAATCTCATGCTGAACACCGAGTCGGGCATCCGCGCCCTGGTCGCCTGCGAGATCGGCGACCTGCACGAGCTGACCGCACGACCTCCCTCGCGCCGGTCCGTGGGTACGGCGCGAGGGGGCGGATCGTGTCGGCGGTCGGGTCAGCTCGTGACCGCGTCGGCCCGCTTGACGGCGTCGACCGGGTCGGGGGTGCCGTGTCCGTCCTGGGTGAGCAGCAGGTCGCGCAGCAGCGCGGACAGCTGCTCGCGGGCCTCCGGGCCCACCCGGTCGATCACGTCGGCGGTCGCCGCGGAATGCGCGTGCACGGCCCGTTCGGCGAGGTCGACACCGGCGGGGGTGAGCGCGACGAGCAGCGACCGGCGGTCGCCGGGGTCGAGCCTGCGGGCGACCAGGGCGCGGTCCTCCAACCGGACCAGCCGCTTGGTGAGGCCGCCGCCGGAGATCATCAGCCAGCGGTTGAGCGCGCTGGGGGACAGCTCGTGCGCCCGCCCGCTGCGCAGCAGGATGGCCAGCACCTCGAACTCGCCGGGGTCGAGGCCGAGCGGGGCGAGGGTGTCGACCGCGAGCCGTTCCAGGTGCCGGGCCAGCAGGCTGATCCGCTTGGACACGGCCATCTGCCGCAGGTCCAGGTCGTAGTCGGACCAGCCCCACTCCCCGAGCATCCGGTCGACGTCATCGCGTTCGCTCACCCGGCCAGGGTACTTCACCCCAAGGGTATTTCGCTCGAATATAGTATGCTGGAAAAATAAACGCCAGCGAAGCAATCCCGCAGGAGAGCCGCATGAGCTCCACCAGCACCACCGACCCGACAACCGGCGCCCCACCGACCCAGCCGCCCGGCGCGGGCACCGGCCGCCCAGTGGCCGTGGCGGTCGCCTTCCTGACGCTGCTGGTCATCGGCACCGACCTGTTCGTGGTGTCCCCGCTGCTGCCCGCCATCGCCACCGAGTTCCACGTCTCGCCCGGCGCCGCAGGCTCGACGGTCACCGTGTTCTCCCTGGCCTACATGCTCGGCGCCCCGCTCGGCGGCGCGCTGGCCGACCGCGCGGGCCGCCGGACCGTGCTCGTCATCGGCCTCACCGGGTTCGCCGTCGCCAACGCGCTGACCGCGCTCGCCCCCGGATTCGGCCTGCTGCTGGCCGCCCGCGTGGTCGCGGGCCTGTTCGCCGCCGGGGTCACGCCCTCGCTGCTGGCCCTGGTCGGCCAGTCCGCCCCGCCCGCGCGCCGCGGCGCCTGGATGTCCATCGCCATGGCGGGGTTCCTGATCTCCCTCACCACCGGTGCCCCCACCGGCACCGCCGTCGCCTCGGTCTGGGGCTGGCAGGCGCCGTTCGTGGGTCTGGGCGCGTTGTCCACGGTCCTGGCCGTGGTCAACCGCTTCACCTGGCCGCGTGGCGCCCCGGTGGCCGCCGTGGGTCAGACCGCGGACAAGATCCCGCTGATCCGCAAGCTGCGCGCGGTCTCCGTCACCGGGATCTGGGCGTTCGCCGTGTACTCCTTCTACACCTACCTCGGCAGCGGACTCGCCGATGTCGCGGGCCTGTCCACCGGGGCCATCGCCACCGCGCTGATCGTCTACGGCCTGGGCGCCGTGGCGGGCAGTCTGGGCGGCGGTCGGCTGGCCGACCGGTTCGGCTCCCGCGTGGTCGCCACCACCAGCCTGATCCTGGTCGCCGCGACCCTGCTGGCCGTCGACCTGCTCCTGCACGCCCCCGCCTGGCTGCTCCTGGCCGCGCTGGGCGTGTTCGCCCTGGCCGCCTACCCGTGCCTGCCCGCCTACCAGTCCCGCCTGGTCGCCGCGTTCCCCACCGCGAGCGGCTCGGTCATGGCCTGGAACAGCTTCTTCATGTACCTGGGCACCTCGCTCGGCTCCGCGGCGGGCGGCCTGCTCCTGTCCTCGGCGGGCTTCCCCTGGATCCCCGTGGTCGGCGCCGCGGCCGCGCTCCTGGGCGCCCTCGTCTACCAGCACTCCCTGCCCCGACCGACGAGGCCGTGACCCCGCCGCGAAGGGAGGGCCGATGACCGGGCAGGCAACCGAGAACCGCGCCGCGATACCCGTCACCACAAGGGTTTCCCTCCGCGCCAACGGCGTCGAGCACCATCACGACGGTGGAGGGTCTTGGCACGCCCGAGAACCGCATCCGGTGCAACGCGCGTTCGTCGCCAAAGATGCCCTGCAGTGCGGTTTCTGCACCCGGCCGCGTGATGGCCGCCGCGGCCTGCATCGCCGAGGGGAACGGGCCACCTATCCGGTGATCGCGCAGGCCCTCGTGAGCACGGCGATCGCGGTGGTGGCGACATGGTCGAATGTGGACGGGTCGGCGTGGGCCCTGGCGATGAGCACGGCACCTTCCAGGGTGGCGAGCAGGACAGCGGCGTGATCGTCCGGATTCCCTTGTGGACACAGGGTTCCCGAGCGCTCGCCGTTCTCCAGCAAAGTGGACAACCACTCCCGGTTGACGCGGAAGAACTCTGTGACACCGGCGGCGATCGCGGGCGGCACGGCGGCGATCTCGGCCGCGATCACCCCGCACAGACATGCCTCCCCATCGGACAGTCCGTCGCGGTAGAGCGCGGCGTACCGCCGCAGTGCGTCGACCGGGTCGGCGGCGAGCCGGTCGATGTCGGCGAGCCGGGCCTGGAACCGCTCGGTGTAGCGGGTCACGAGCTCGACGCCGAGCTGTTCCTTGGTCGCGAAGTGGTGGTGCACGCTGGCCTTCCGGATGCCGACGGCCTCGGCGAGGTCGGCATAGCTGAACGCCGCGTAGCCCCGCGTCCTGACCAGCCGCGTCGCATGGTCGAGCAGGGCGCCCCGGGTGTCGACTCGGTCCATGCCGTCACCCTACCTGTCGATAGGTAGGCGTGACGACGATCTCACTCCCTTGACGGTCCCGCCGTCCATGACCAGGCTCTGCGGTGCCCTATCTACTAGTAGGTAGACTACCTCGAAGGAGTCTCGATGCCCAGACCACGGCGGATCCTCGTCACGATGTCCTCGCACGCCGACCTCGGTGTCAGCGGGAAGAAGACCGGCACCTGGTTCGAGGAGGTCGCCACCCCGTACTACGTGTTCACCGATGCGGGCTTCCAGGTCGTCTTCGCCTCACCCCGAGGCGGCGAGGCCCCCATCGACCACCTCAGCCTGCAGGCGCCGTTCACCACCGCGAACACCGACCGCTTCCTCGACGACCAGACCGGGATGCGCGCCATCCGCGAGACCAACGCGCTGGCCACCGTCGACCCCCACGACTTCGACGCCCTGTTCTTCCCCGGCGGCTACGGCCTGCTCTGGGACCTGGCCGCCGACTCCCGGGTGATCCGCATGGTCGAGCACGCCCTGGCCGCCGACACCCCGGTCGCCATGGTCTGCCACGCCCCCGGCATCCTCCGCGACGTCAAGACTCCCGACGGCACCCCGTATGTGGCCGGGCGCACCGTCACCGGGTTCTCCAACACCGAGGACGACGAGCTGGACCTGTCCCGCCACCTGCTCTTCTCGCTACAGGACGACCTCACCCTGCGCGGCGCGAACTTCACCAGGTCCACCGCCGACTGGCAGCCGCACGTCGTTCAAGACGGTCCGCTGGTCACCGGTCAGAACCCGGCCAGCGCCCCCGTCATCGCCAAGACCCTCGTCGACCACCTCGCCTGACCCGGCGCGGCGGCCTGCCTTCGAGTCCCAAGAGGACGGGGTCGGCCGCCGCACCGGTCGTTCGTCAGCCCGGACGATGGGCGAGCACCCACCGACACCCGCCAGCCGAAACCGGGACATGTCCACATGACCACCTGGCATGTTCCGGAAAAGTCGAACAGTCACGCCTGACACGAGCCGCCGGGCCGATCGTCATTGCCGACGTCCCGTCATCCGGTGATCGATGCGCCGATAGTCGACGGCAGCGAACCGTTCCTCGGCAATGGCCGGTCTGGTTCATCCACGAAAACCCACTCACCCGACCGGTCCGGTTACGAACCGGGACGCTTCGACGATCAAAGCAGTGCCAGTATCGACCGCCCATGGAGGGCTGACCATGGCGTCTCGCCGGAGTCGACTGGGGGCCTGCCTGTTCGTGTGCGCCGTACTCGGGGGATGCGCGCGGATGCCCACGATCACCGAGACCCCGACCGTCAGCACACCGCCCCCGACCTCCACCACGGCCCCGCCGATCGTGGTCACGATCCCCGCGCCGGGCGCGGGCGAGGCAACGGGCGCGCTCCAACCCACGCCGACACCCACCACGCCGACACCCACCACGGCGAACCACCGCGCCACCACCACCCGTCCTATGGCCGCATCACCGCCCGGACCCGGCATCGCACCGCCGGTGCCGCCCCCGGCACCCGCGCCGACGACGGCACCCTTGTCGTTCGTTCCGGGCGAGACGGACCTGCGGGCGGCGCTGCTCACCCCGGCGGAGCTCCCCGCCGGTTTCGCCGACGCGCCGGGAGCCATCGGGTTCGGCTCGCTCGCCGACTGCCCGATCCTGGCCGACGACCCGCCGGGCGCGACCGCCTCGGTGACGGCCGCGTTCGTCGACGAGGCCGCGGGGTTGACGATGACCGAGACCCTTCTGCAGTTCAACGAGCACACTGCGGGCGCTATGGCCACCTTCGCCACCCTGCCCACCGCGTGCGCGCGGTTCGACGGGTCCCTGCTGGGGATCGACCTGGTGTTCACCACCGCCGCCCTGTCCGCCGCGACGGTGGGGGACCGGAGCGTGGCCGTCCGGATGACCATCGCCACCCCGGACGGGACCGTGCTGTTCTGGCAGGACGTGCTCGTCGCCGCCCATGGCGGCACGGTGATCATGGTGTCGATGGTCAACCTCACCGGGGACCCGGCCACCATCGAGGCTGTGGCTCGGCGCGCCGTCGACAAGGTGTCCGCGCGGTGGTGACCGCCGAGCCGACCCGCGAGCGGTGCCAGGACCTGTTGACCGACAAGAAAGTCCTGCCCACCGGCCTGTCCCTGCGTTTCGCCGTGCTGGTCCTGGTGATCGTCGCGACCTCGGCCACCGTCTACGGTCACCTCTCGCTGCTCGCCGAGTCAGGCGCGGAGGCCACGGCCCGCACGTGCCTGGGCCGTGTTCCCGCGGGGGCCGCCACCGGCGCGGGCGCGACTCCGTTGGCGGACGTGCAGTGTCTCCGTCGGTTCACCGGGTCCATGGTCGTGTGGTCGCTCGTCGGCGTGATCTTGGTCGTGTCGCTGACGTTGCTGCTCTACCTGGCGCAACAGTGGATCCTGGCCAGGTTCTGGACCGGGCGCGGGTGGCGGGGATACGACGAGGTGACCGATCCGGACACCCTCACCCGGTTACACGCCCTCACCAGACTGTTCGAACTCCCCACCGCACCAAGGTTCCTGGTGTATCCCGACGAGTCCCGCACCGACGCCATGGTGTTCGGAACCGGTCGCCGCGTCCAGGTCCTTCTGGGCGCGGGACTGCTTGGCACCGTGCCTCCGGGATGGTTTTCCGGAACGATCCGGCACGAACTGGGACACGTGCGCAACCGGGACTCCGGACCGACCTATCTCACCATCGCCGCGTGGCGTGCCTTCGTTGTCCTGGTCGTGTTGCCCTATCTGGTCTCGCTTGTCGTACCAGGTGTCTTCGGGGCCGGGCCCGACGCGCCTCGGTGGAACGGGCACATGGTCGCCGCGGTCATCGTGTTGGTCGTGTTGGTGTACCTGACCAGGGCTTCCGTGCTGCGGGCCAGGGAAACGCTCGCCGACGTCACCGCGCACCGACACGACCCGGACGGTGACCTCGCCGCCATGATCCGCTCGACAGCCGCACGCAGGCGGCTCCGGTGGAACCCGCTGGCCCCGCACCCCCCGACCGAGACCCGGTTGGACGCGCTCACCGATCCGGCACAGCTGGTCGGGCCGGGTGCGTTCGCGATGTTCGCCGCGGGCGTCGGGATGTCGTTGACCGTCATGACGCTGGTGGTCACCGGCTGGGTCGGACTGCTGGCGACGGGGGTCATCAGCGCGAGCGGCCTGCAGCGGATCATGCTGAGCTCGCCCGGGGTCGCCGACGCCCTGTGGTTGGTGATCGTGAGCTTCGGTCCGGCGACCGTGCTGGCGCTGGTCATCGCCGCCGGGTTCGCCGCCGTGCTGGGCTGGCGGGACGCCGTCCTCCTCCGCCACACCGGCCGGTCCACCGCCTCCTGGCGACGCGCGGTGCCGGTGGCGGTCGGGTTCATGGTGGGGGAGCCGCTGGCCACCGTCTACGCCGACGCGGGTACCGTGGGCGTCTTCGACGCCACGACCTGGGGCAAGGTCCTCGATGTCGGCATCTCCACGGTCGGCCTCGCCCTGATTCTCACACTGCTGTTCCGGTGGGCGCGGGAGACCGCGTTCGCGTGGTCGTCGGCCACGTCGCTGCGGCGGAGCTGTCTCGCGACCGCCGCGTGGGGAGTCCTCGGACTGCTGCCCCCGATGTCGATCTGGGTGTCGGCGCACAACACCTTCAACGTCCGCCTGCTGACGGCACCGGACCACGAGTCGCCCGCGCTGCTGGCCTGGCCCGCCGCGAAGATCCTGATGTACGACTACGCGCCGTTGTCCGCGCTCGTCGCCGTGCCCGGGGTCGCGTTGCTCCCGTTGGCCGCCTGCCTGTTCACGTTGTGGGGTGCCCGTGAGCGTCCCTTTCGAGCGGCCCTGCTCGCGGCCGCGTGGGTTGCCGCGGTGACCGTGGTGGTGCTCCTCGCCGGGGCGTGGGTGGTGAACCTGGTGGACGGGCAGGAGCTGTATACGACCGTCGTCACCGTTCCGCATTTCCTGGAGTACCTCACCTTCGCGATCATCGCGACGATGACGGTGGGTGCGCTGGTCGCGGGAGTGCTGTCGGCTCGTCGGGCAGGTCGTTTCACGCTGTCGGCCTGCCTGCTGGGCAGCTTGGTCTGCGTGGCTCTGGTCTCGTTGTGCGCGACAGTGCCCTACTACGTGGCGGTATGCGGACCGGCCGCGTTCACCTGCATGGGCCATGATTGGTCACATGTCGGCGCCGTCTACAGCGGGCTCACTGTGCTCGGCACGGGGCTCGCGACGGCCGCCTGCCCGATCGTCCTCGCTGTCGCGTATCTGTTGCCTCGCACGGAAGTTGTGGAACACGGTGGAACGCACACCGCCCGCGTGCTGGTCGCGCTGGCGCTGTTCTCGCTGGTGTCCGGGCTGATCGTATACAGTCGGGTGTTCCTCGAACTGTGGTGAGTCTCAGCTGTTCCGCAGGTTTCGCAACATGGCTTCGACGATCTCCCCGGCCTGCTGCTCGGTCAACCCGGCCCGTCGTGCGGCCTCGATCCCTCGGTGCCGCATCAGTTCCACCCGGACGTCGTCGAGTTCCGCCGCGAGTTCCTCGATGGTCCGCGCCCGCACAGTGGGTCGCTTGCGGATCTTTCGGATCATCCGACCGAGCAGGCCCCCGGCGGCGTCCACCGTCCGCTCCGCCGCCGCGTCGACCACGGCCTTGGCCACGACCAACGCCCCCGACGACACCGCGCCCACCACGAAGTCCAACCCGGACCCCAGCACGTCCGGCCCGCGCCGTGGCGTTCCCCGCAGCCGACCGGAGTCGTCCAGCCGCGCCCCGGCCACGGCCTCGAAGGCCGGGAGCTCGCCCGGCGCCACCTCCGCGACCCCCGACCTGGCCAGCCTCGTGATCAGCTCGCGCGTCATGCCCGCCCCTCCACGTCCGGTCACTGGAGAAGTCGTCCCACCGCCCAGGACGTTAGGGGATCGCGGGTCGTCACCGTGCCAGGGTGAGCAGGCCGCAGCCGTACCCCTTGGCCGGGCCGATGCCGTGCGTCAGCGAGTGCCGGAACGCCTCCGCGTCCTCGATCGCCAAGCGGCCGCCGAAGGTTGCGGTCGCCAACGTGACGTCCCGGCTGTCCCGTCGGAACGTCCACACCCGCCTGCCCTGCACCGCCACATCCGGTTCCCCGCCCACCGCAGGCATGATCCGGAACCCGAGCCGCTCGCATCGCGTCAGCAGCCATTCCGTCTGCTGCCGCACGGTCACGTGCCCCAGCCGTTTCGACCGCTTGGCCGTGGGATCCAGTTTCGTCTGGTACACGGGATTCGCCGTCAACCGGAACGCCCACTCCTGTCCCACATCCAACTTCTCCAACAACGGCCGGTACGGCTTCGTCTGCCACGCCTCCGTGGTCGGCCACCCGGCGACCTCGACCACGTGCGTCAGATCCGGCTCGTACGGGCTCACCAGGTACAACAACGCCCGGTGCTCCCGCTGGTCGACCCGCCACAGGATGCGTCCCTCGGGCCGGGCCTCCCGGCGGTCGGTGGGAAAGGCCGCCTGGACCGCGCCGTGCAACCGGTGCGGTGAGGCCAGCAGCTCGCGGCTGCCCCGGCGGGCGGTGTTGAACTCGAATCGTGTCAGGTACATCAGAGGAGGCTCATCGGGTCGTGGTCTTCTCGACCGGGGTTGGGGACGGTGATCTCGCGGCGGATCACGCTGCGCCAGCCGTACTGGCGGTGGCGGGGGTCGAAGGAAAGTGGAACGTCCTGGACCAGGTCACTGGTGGGAGTCCCGGGCGCGCAGTCCAGCACGGCGTCCAACCGCACCTCCGGGTTCCGGTCTCGTTCCCGCACGGCGCGCGCGGCCAGCCACGGTGTGTGTGTCAGTGCGGACAGGACATCGCCATCGACCACCCCGTGGACGAGCTTCCCGGCGGGGGGACAAGACCGTCGTCCCAGGAACAACGGATACGCGGGCCGTTTGAGCGCGGCCACGAGTTCGTCGATCACCGCGTCGGGCCCCTGCACGGCCGCCACGAACACCGCGTCCGCCAGGTAGAACCGGTACGACAACGGCATGGATTCCGTCCCGTCCCGGTTCCGCGCGGTCTGGAAGTCCCGTTCCAGTTGCCCGGCCTGCTCGATCCGCACACCCATCGTCAGCGCGCGGAACTCGTCCAGGGACTCGTCTCGTTGGACGCCCTTCGCCGCCGCCAGCAGCCCGATGACCCCGCTGCGGCTGGGCGCGCGGTCGGTGTTGCGCCGGGTGAACCGGCTGCGCGTGCCCCACGACTGCAACGGCGCCGCCAGCCGCAACACGAGCGTGCTCACGACGGAGCCCGTTCGGCCACCAGCGCTCCCAACGCCGCCACGGCCCCGTCGAGGGTCACCCGTTCGCCCAGTTCCGCCAGCGGTTCCACCCGTTCACCGCCGCCGAACGCCCACACCCGCACCGGCGTCTCGTCGAACGCCTCATGCAACTCCCGCGCGTGGTCGGCCAACCGCCGGATCGACGCCGCGATCCGGCCGCCCTTCTCGCCCTCCCCGACGGCGTCCTCGAACGCGCCCACCAGGTTGATCGGCTGAGTCTCCCGGGCCACCAGCAGCACCGCGTCCGGCAGCGTCCGGTTCGCGAACGTGTTCTGCTTGCCCGTCGGCATGCTCATCACGAACGCCCGCGCGAACGCCTCCACCGCACGCCGGGTCGCGTCGGTGTCGCCGAGGTTCCCGCGCAGGAGGTCGACGTCGAGCGCGGCGTAGCGGTAGAGGGTGGACGAGTTGAACTCGACCGTGCCGATCATCCCGGCCCCGGAGTCCTCCTCGTCGTCGGCGGACTTGTGGTCGTCCACGGCGGTGAAGTAGTCGTACTCGTTGGTGACCCCGTGCACGCTCAACGCGTGCGCCACCTGCACGGCGGCCTCCACATTCAGGTCGGGCAGGTTCGCCACCATCCGCCCGAACAACGACACGTCCACCGAGTGGTCCCGGTCCGCGCGCGCCTTGGCCTCGCCCTTGTCGACGGCGATCTTGTCCCCGGTCGCGGTCCGGGCCGCCTCGACGGCCAGCGCGGCCAGGTTCCGGACCTGCCGGTGGGACAGGAACAGCAGGAACTCGGACTCGTCCTGCGCGTCCTTCTTGCGCGCCGCCTTCAGCTTGAACCCGGCCGCCTCCAGCACGGCCGTGGCCAGCTCCGGCGCCCGTTCCGCCAGGTCGGGCTCCTGCTCGGCGATCACCCCGCCGATCATCTCGACGACCTGCTTGGTCCGCACGCCCAGGTTCTCCCGGTCAAGCAACCGGTCGAAGGCGTCCCGAGTGGACCGTTTCCACGCCTGACTGGACACCCGCGCGCGGCGGACGCCGCCGTACACGGCGGTCTTGGGACTCCCGGTGTCGTCCCGGTTGATGTTGCTGGGCGGGACGGTCTGGATGACGTGGACGTCGATGATGGTGCGTGACACGGCTGGGTCCTCAATCGTCCTGGGTAGCCCGTTTGGGCGGATAGTGGAAGTCCCGTCCCCACTTCAGCCGGACGCGTTCCGGGCCGCCCCGGAACTGCCAGGTGATGAGGTCGCGGGTGAGCAGCTCGTAGTCCAGCGCCTCCCCGGCCGCGCGTAGCAGCTGGATGACGCCGCGCAGGTGGTAGAGCATCTCGTCGAGCTCGTCGCTGGTCCCGAGCATGGCGAACCGGCGCGGGATGGGATCGGTGGGCCGGATCCGGTCGCCGGGGTGCAGGCTGCGGATGGCCCGGCCCAGCCCGATGTTCTGTCGGTGCATGGCCTGCTTCTGCGACTGCTGGTGCAACGCGTAGAGGGCCATCGCGTGGTGGGCGGCGGTCTCGAAGTAGCTGGGCTCCTGGTCCCGGCGGCCGATGAACTCGTCCGCGAGGGTGTACTGCAGGACGTCCAGCACGCTGCCCGGCGGTTTGCCCACCGCGCGCCGCAGCCGGGCCAGGGCCGCGACGCTCTCGGAACGGTTGTTCCGGTATCCGTGCTGCAACGCCCGGATCCGCGCGACCACCACCTCCTCGGGCCGCGGTCTCGGCTCCGCGTCGGTCATTCGTCGTCCTCCGTCCGGACGGGCGCCCGCGCGGTGGACAGCGCGGCGGCGAGGTCGAGCACGAACTTGCGTTCCGCCCGGGGCGTGTTGACCCAGTTGTCCCCGTTCATCCGCCCCTCCCAGGCCACCTGGGGAGCACCGGCGACCAACTGCCTGCCCAGCTCGCGCACCACGTCCCGGGCTGTCCCGTTCCATTCCGTCTCGACATCCAGCACGGCCGAGTCCGGGCCGAGCGCGGCGACCCAGCGGCGGAACAGGGGGTCGAGTTCGGAATAGGCGAGTTCCGTGGCCCGCGCACGGGTGCCTTTGTGCTCCAGCGTGTCCGGTGTGACCCCGGCGGCCAAGGCCAGGTTCGCGGCCAGCAAGCCCAGGACGTAGGCGGCCTTGTCGGTGGCGCGGACCCGGCCGAGCACGGTCTGTCGCAGCTCCGTCGCGCCCTGGCTGAGCAGGATCGCCTGAAGCGAGAGGCGGTCGTCGACCACCTCGGCGGTCGTGGAGCTCTGGCTGCCGTAGCTCATGCCGATGGTTCGCAGCCTGATCGGGTGAGTCCTCGGGATCACCTCGTCCACGATCAGGTCGGCGATGTGGTTGAGGACGAGGGGTGCCAGCCGCGGCTCGGCCTCGGCATTGGCCCTGCTGGACCTGACCACCGGCAACAGCGACTCCAGGCCGCGCCAGATCACGCGTTCCGGATTGTGTTCCAGCGGCATGTAGACGGTGGGTAGGCGCAGCTTCTGCTCCTGGGTCTCGCTGCGGCGCCACGCGGTGTGTGTCTCATGCTGTTGCATGTTCTGCGGGACGATCCGGTCGCCGTTGCAGACCAGGACACCTGTGACCCGGTCGCCGGAACGGAACAGGCGGATCCGCCTGCTCTGCCAGGTGTAGAGGTCGATCGGTCCCGTCGCGTCCCGGTCCTGGTCCCGGGGCCCGAGTTGCGGGCGTTCCCATGCAGGCAGGTCGTCCTTGCTGCCCGGGACGAGATTGAGCAGAAGGGTCTCCAGGAGTGTCGTGCCCTCCACGAGCACACCGCCGAGATGTCCCGACCAGCCCACGCCGATCGGGTAGCCCTTGCCGTTCTTCACCCGGTCGTCGCCTTCCGCGCCGGACTTGATCCCGGAGGGGTCGAACGCGTGGCAGTGCACCACCCAACGGGCGGCTTCGGCGAACGACAGGGTGAGGTCGCGGTCCATGCGCATGGAGAAGAACGGGTTGCCGTTCGGCACGTCGGCGACCAGCTTGCTCAGTTCCGATACCTCGCCCTTCGCCGTGCGCAGTGTCGGGACCTGGAGGAACGGTGTGGTCGGGTGTAGCAGGTCGAACCTGTCGCGGTGCTTGTCCAGGTAGGCGGCGATCCTGTCGACGGGCAGGGTCTTGTCCTGCCACATCCGCACCCAGGCATCCGGCTCGTGGTCGAGTGCGCGGTGCAGGATCGCGAGCAGCATCCGGACCAGGGCGAACGTCTGCGTCGGCAGGTCACCGATCAGCTCGGTCAGAGTGCCCGCGCGGTCGAAGACCTCCAGCAGTGACAGCTCGACCGTCTCCCCGGTCTTGTCCTGAGCCCGCAGCCACGGACTCGTGACCAGATCGAACGACGACACGGCGTCGTGTGTGTGGTGGACCAGCCCGCGATGGAGGTCGTAGCGGAGATGATGGTCGAGCAGACGCGTGTGGCGGTTCTCGTCCAACGTGAGAACAAGGTGGCCGCTGAGCAGCGGATGGTCCTGGAAGGCCGGAACACGGTTCTTGCGGAGTTCCTTGAGCACGTCCCGGACGATCCCGCCGTGGCTGAGCGCGACCGGGAGCCGCAGCGTGCAGGTGGCCAGCGCCCTGGCCTGGTCCCAGCCGATCCCGGTCCCGATCGGCGTCCCGGCTTGTTGCGGAATCCAGTCCGGAACACGCAGCCCGTCCGGACCGCACACGACCACGAGCACCTCAAGCGACTCGGCCCCGTCCCTGACCTGGGCGACACCCAGCGGGTGATCCTCGCTCGCGTCGTCGGTACGCCCACGCAGCCAGTTGACGAGATTGCCCTTGGCAACGGGCGCGTCGAGTAGGAACACACTCGCGCGCTGGATCCGCTCCCGCTCCTGGGCCTTGGCGGTTCGCTCTGCGGCTGACATCGCCGTGCGCCAGCCGGCAGGTCCCAGCGGTTCCGAACCGTAGGCGCTCTGCACGAGAGGTGAGATGTCGTGGGGGAGTGCTAGGGAGTGGCGTTCGTGCAGTAGCGCGGCTGCTCGGAGGAGTAGGTGCTCTCCATAGACACGTCGCGACCCCGCGACCGCGCGTACCGGGGTCGCCTGCCAGTCCTCGACACCGACGATCGCGAAGCTCGGTTTCGCGACGCCCTTGGGTCGCTTGCGCTCGTGCCGGTGAAGTCTGCCCAGGCGCTGGAGGAGGAGGTCGATAGGGGCTAGGTCCGTGACCATCAGATCGAAGTCGATATCCAGCGACTGCTCGACAACCTGGGACGCCACAACGATATGCAACTTGGGCCGTGCGGTCGTCCCCGGCCCGAACCGGCGCAGCAGCTCCTGATCACGAACCGCCCGATCACAGGCGAGGAACCGCGAGTGTGTGACGGTCACCGCGTCCTCGCCGAACTCCCTGGTCAGCCGGTCGGCGGTGGCCTGGACCCTGGTCACGGTGTTGCGGATGACGGCCGCACAACCCCCGGTGGACAACTTCGCGCGGAGGTAGCCGACGAGGGCGTCCAATTCGTCGTCGAGCCGGTCGAGAATGACTTCGGTGGACTTGTCGACGAGAGGGACTTCCCGAGGAGAGAGGCCGGTGGCGGAAATGACGGGATAGGCGGTGGATTCGGCGGCGGTGGATCCGTCGTACGCGCGCAACAACTCGGCCCTGCGGTGATGGGGGAGCGTTGCGGAGAGGAGAACGACGGGGACTTTGTAGGCGCCCAACCAGGTCAGCACACGATGGAGGAACTGTGACATATGAACGTCGTAGGCATGAACCTCATCAATGATCACCACCTTGCCCGCGACGGCGAGATGGCGCAACATGACGTGGCGACTCTTGAGCCCGGCGAAAAGCAGCTGGTCGATCGTGCCCACCACGAACCGAGCCAACCCACCCTTCTTTCGCCCACTGAGCCACCAATGCGCAATAGCCGACTCGTCTCGCTCCTCGCCGATGCCGGTGAACCGCCCACGCCGCACCAGCCCGGAATACTCGTCATTCAAATGCGCCTTGCCATGCGCGAGATTGACCGTGACCGCCCCGTCCTTCCCGGGAAGCCCGTCCAACCACGCCCGAACCCGCCCGAACATCGCATCACTGGTCGCCTGCGTCGGTAGAGCGACGAACACCCCACCCGCCCCACTCCGCCCCGCAAGAACCTCGGCGGCCGCCAACGCGGCTTCGGTCTTCCCCGACCCCATAGGCGCCTCGATGACGACCAGCCCCGGCCGGGGCTGGCTACTCGCCACCTCGATCGCCGCCTCCTGCATGGCCCGCGCCCGCCGCCCGAACCGCGCCCGAAAAAGCTCGCAGGCGTCCCCGCCGAACGCCTCCGGAACCCAGACCCCGCCCAGGTTCAGCTTCGCCCACGCCCCCGCGACCCGCTGCTCGGTGACCAGCTCATCCGGCTCCTGAGCCGTGATCGCCCCATCCCGCAGCGGAAACAACTCCTCATTGGACGCGATCCAGTCAGCCACAATCACAATCGCCGTCAACAACACCAACGCAGGCGTCCCAAGATCCACATCCCGGTACGCCGCCAGCGCGTCCTTACCCCCGATCCGCTCGGCCGCCCGCCCGAGAAACCGATCCCGCACCTGCTTCCAAGCCCCCGTGCCCACCAATTCCGAAAGCCCACTCACCTCGGCGATATGCACGCTCTCCGGCGGCACCCCATGATGACTTCCCACCACCGAAGCCAACTGCTTCGCAATCCCCCGAGGCGCAAACCCCAACTCCTGCGTCAGCCAGGTACGAACAACGAGATGCCCGGCCACCGCGTGATGGACACACCCCCGGTCACTGTGCCTCTTGATCCGCGCGTCAATCCCCAACCCCACCGACCCCATACGCGCCGCCAGCGCGTCCACCATGCAGGCAAAAGCCGGAGAACACTTGGCGATGTCATGCACGGAAGCCAGCCACACAACCAACTTCTCGACCCCGCAGGCCCCGTCGGGCAGATCCTCCCCGATCCGCTCGACCACCGACCGAGGCAACCACTCCCGTACCAACAGCCGTGCCGCCCCAGCAGCATCATCAAGATGCTGCTGCAAGGGCAACCAACTCCGCTGATCCCGGCCCGCCTTCCCCCACACGGACAACCACGAGTCTTCCACCAACGGCAACGCCCACGTCCTCCTCACGCACATGATCCCGGCGAAATGTAGGGGGGCACTACCTGACCGGCAAGGCAAAACCCCACACAGTCCCGATATTGGCCACCAACTGTCCTGCGCGACAGAAACAGGACATGCCGACACCTCGGACTGTCAGCGCCACCCGCGCGGGCCGTCGCGGACGGCTCGCCGGGAGCCTCGGACAGCGCCCGCTTACCACGATGTGGAAGACGTGGGTGGCGTTACCCGACGAAGCCGCTGATCAGAGGGGCTTCCATGATGCGGGAACGCGCGGGTGGCGATTGACGTGCCGGTGTCGGCGTCCCTAGCGTTCCTGGCATGAGATCGCCGGGGCTGACCGTTCGTCAGCATGTCGACCTGCTTCGGGTCGCCAGTTCGTTGTGTCCGGCGCGCTGAGCCGCACCGCAGTCCACTTCGGCCGGTAGACCGCGTCCCGAGTCATGGGTCGCGGGGATTCGGCGACCGACACTCTCGCACAGACTCCTTGTGACCTAAGGGTAAGCAGACACGCTCATGGGTACTTTCGCGCACTCCAGAATCGCCCGGATCATCGCCGCCGTGGGGCTCGTCGTCGGGTTGGCCGCCTGCGGCAGCTCAGCGGACGCGCAGGACGGGGGCGTCGTGGTCAAGTTGATCGACCCCGGCAACTACGGACCGTTGGCCTACGCCAAGAAGCACGGGAGCTTCGACGGGCCGCTGGCCGCGTTGAACGCCAAGGTGGAATGGGGTGGGTCGTACGCGTCGTTCACCGCGACGACGGATGCCATTCACTCCGGGGCGGTGAACTTCGCCGAAGGGGCGTTCTCGCCCGCGTTGGGGTATCTGGCCACTTCGGACGACATCCGGATCGTGGCGGTCAAGGATGTGGTGACCGACCCGCGTGCGGGCGCCGGTGACGGACTGATAGTCCAACCGGACAGTCCGATCAAGACTGTCCAAGACCTACGTGGCAAGCGGGTCGCGGTGAACAAGGCCGGGCGCGGCGAGTACCTGCTGCTGCTCGCGCTCAAGCAGGCGGGCATCCCGGCCGACCAGGTGCAACGCGTCTACCTGCAGCAGGACCAGGCCGCGTCGGCGTTCGCGACCGGGCAGGTGGACGCCTGGGTGGCCATCGTGCGGGCCTTCCCGCAGGCGCTGGCCAAAGGGGCCCGGGTGGTCTTCCGTGGTCGTGACCTGCCCTCCGACGACCTGAACATGTTCGTCGCGCGCACCGACCTGCTCGACAAGAACCCCGAGGTGGTGCGCACACTGATCCGCGTTCTGTCCGAACTGGATGAACAGGAGAAGGCGAAGCCGGAGGAGTTCCAGAACGTCTTCGCCGCAGAGGGGCCGACCGCGGCGTCCGGGGTGCAGCTGGAGAACAACATCGCCGTCGCCCGTTACGACAACATCCTGCGCCTCCCGCAACCCCAGGATGAGGACCGGCTCGCCGGAGTGTCCGCAGTCTTCGTCGACAACAAGGTGCTGCCGAAGGCCTCCGACCCCAAGAAGGTCTTCTACGCCTGGGGCGACCGGAAATGACCGCCGCGTCGGTCCTGCTCGCACCCGCCCTGGAGGCCCCGGAGTTCCTGGGCGCGAAGACCCGCAACCGGTGGCTGTCACTGCTGCTGCGGGGAAGCGTGCCCGCGCTGGTCCTGGTCGCCTGGTGGTACACCACGACGCACGGCCTGGTGTCCACAGAGGTCCTCGCGTCGCCCGGCCAGGTGGTGCAGGCATTCTGGGAGCTGGTGAACACCGGGCAGCTGTGGGAGTTCGGGCTGGCCTCCTTCCAGCGTGCCGGGCTCGGCGTGGCGATCGGGGTGAGTGCCGCGCTGGTCCTCGGCCTGGTCAGCGGCTTGTCCCGGCTCGGCGAGGAACTGGTCGACGCCACCGTGCAGATCATCCGGGTCGTTCCGTTCCTGGCCCTGGTACCGCTGTTCATCTCGTGGTTCGGGGTGGACGAGGCGTTCAAGGTGGCGCTGATCGCGGTCTCGTCCGCCTCCCCGATGTACGCCTACACCTACCTGGGCGTCCGCTCGGTCGACCGCAAGGTGGTGGAGGCGGCACGCGGGTTCGGGCTGCGCGGTTGGCGGCTGGCGGTCGGTGTGGTCGTGCCCAGCGCGTTGCCGAACATCCTGATGGCGCTGCGGATCTGTCTGGGCATCAGCCTGGTCGGGTTGATCGCGGCCGAGCAGGTCGGGGCCACCGCGGGCATCGGCTACCTGGTGACGCTGGCACAGCAGTACTACCGCAACGACTACATGGTGCTCTGCATCGTGATCTACGCGTTGATCGGGATCGGGGTGGACCTGGTGATCAGACTGGTCGAACGCACCGCCATGCCCTGGCTGCGGCACGGGACGGCGACCGCATGAGCGCGACCACTGTGGACATCGACCGCGCCACGACCCCCACGGACGTGGTCGTACGGCTGTGCGGCGTGACCAAGAGCTTCGGCGACAAGCGAGTCCTGGACGGCATCGACCTGGACATCGCGCCGGGCGAGTTCGTGGCGCTGCTCGGCCCGAGCGGCACCGGGAAGACCACCCTGCTGCGGCTGCTGTCCGGCCTGCAACGCCCCGACGCGGGCACGGTCCTGGTGCCGCCGGTGCGCACGGTCGTCTACCAGGAGCCGCGCCTCGTGCAGGCCCGACGGGTGCTGGCCAACGTCACGATCGGTCAGCGCGGCAAGCCGGCCCGGGAACCGGGGCTCGCCGCGCTGACCGAGGTCGGCCTGGCGGACAAGGCCCGCGAATGGCCCGCCACGCTCTCCGGCGGTGAGGCGCAACGGGTCGCGCTGGCCAGAGCCCTGGTCCGGCAGCCGCAACTGCTGTTGCTGGACGAGCCGTTCGCCGCGCTGGACGCGTTGACCCGGTTGCAGATGCAGGAACTCGTCGCCGACCTGTGCGCGCGACACCGCCCGGCCGTGCTGCTGGTGACCCACGACGTGGACGAGGCACTGCTGCTCGCCGACCGCGTGATCGTCCTGCGCGCGGGCGGCTTCGCCCTCGACCGCCGCATCGACCTGCCCCACCCACGCGACCGCGACGACCCCGCCGTCGTCGCCCACCGCCGGGATCACCTCTCCGCGCTCGGGGTAACGCCCCGCCATTCTCCCCAGGAGCATTGATGAGCACGCTCGAACAGGACCGCATCTGGTACACCCGTTGCCCGGTGCCCACCGCCAGCGGCCTTGCGCACAATCTCGGCTGGCTGGCCGAGGAGTACGCCGCCGATGGCCTGGAGGTCGGGATCCTGCAGGACGCCGCGCCGGAAATCGCCGCCCGGCACTTCGACCACCGCCTGGTCGGCCTGTTCCGCGAGGGCGGCAACGTGCCCGCCCTGGTGGCCAGGTCCGAGGGGGCGCCGACCCGCCTGATCGGGCTGACCTGGATCGACGAGTCGCAGGTGATCGTCGTCCGCCCGGACTCCGGTATCACCGCGCCTGAACACCTGGCGGGCAAGCGGGTCGCGTTGCCCGCGTTGGCCGCAGACCGGGCGCGCAGCTTCCCGCGCGCGATGGCCCTGCACGGTTTCGTCGGCGCGCTCGGCACGATCGGACTGTCCATCGCGGACGTCACGCTCGTCGAAGTGCCCACGGGGCAGGGAGATGTGGGCCGGGGCGCGGAGGGTGGGTCGTCGCTGTTCGGGATCGAGGCGCTGGCCGCGGGCGACGTCGACGCCGTCTACATCAAGGGCGCGCAGGCCGCCGAGCAGGCCGTCACCCACGGTCTGGTTATCGGTATCGACCTGGACTCCTTCGCCGACCGCCGGTTCCGGGTCAACAACGGCACACCCCGGCCGATCACCGTGCACGAACAGCTGCTGGCCGAACGGCCCGACCTCGTGGTCCGCTTCCTGGTCCGGACACTGCGCGCGGCCGACTGGGCGGCCGACAACCTCGACCAGGTGCGGGAGATCCTCGCCCGGGAGACCCGTGCCGGTGCCAAGGGCGTCGAACTGGCCTACCGGGACGGCTTCCACCGAGCACTGCACCCCGATCTCTCCGACGAACGCCTCGGTCTATTGACCCGACAGAAGAACTTCCTGTTGGCGCACGGTTTCCTCGCCCGCGACATCGACATCGACGCGTGGGCCGCACACGAGCCGCTCGCCGAAGCACTGCGGCAGGTGGACCGGTGAGCGAACCACGCATCATCTGGACCATCCCCACCCGCGGCGACGGCCCCACCGGCCGCGGCTGGAACCCGACGCCCGCCCTGCCCGGGTTCCTGCGCGACGGCCGCGCGGGCGCACCGGCGTTCACCCCGTTCGACTACCTGCACCGGATCTCCCGCGCCGCCGAGCTGGGCGGCCTGGCAGGCGTGTACGTGCCGTACGACCCGCACGGCGAGGAGTCGCTGGTGGTCTCCGGGTCGCTCGGCCGGGACAGCAGGTTCCTGGAGGTCGTGGCCGGTTTCCCGGCCGGGATCGCGACCCCGGTCTACGCGGCGAAGCTGTCCGCGACGCTCCAACGCGCCTTCGGCGGCAGGCTGGCCTGGCGGCTGGAGGTCGACCTGGACGAACGTGTCCAGCGGACCCAGGGCGACTTCGTCACCGGCCCCGACCGCTACGCGCGGGCAGCCGAGTTCCTGACCGTGGCCAAGGCCGTATGGCACGGGCGGGACGTGGATTTCACCGGCCGGTTCTACGAGGTCGTCAAGGGCGGGTTCGACGGACCGCTGGCCGGGCTGCCATTCCCGACCGTGTACCTGTCCGGCACCTCCGACGAGGCGTTCGCGCTGTCGGCCGAGCACGCCGACGTGCATGTGTTCGACCTCGCCCCGGACGACGAGCTGGACCGACACCTCGCCCGCCTCGACGACCGTGTCCGGCCCGCGCTCCAGGCCACCGTGCACACCCGCGAGGACGAGGTCGAACTGTCCGGCGCGGCCGGACTGCGCGGCACTTACGAGCAGGTGGCCGCGCGGATCCTGGCCTACCGCGACCGGGGCGTCGATTCCTTCTTCCTCTCCGCCGACCCCCGGCTGGAGGAGGCGCTGCGGATCGCGCAGCACGTCCGTCCACTGCTAGTGGTGCGACCCAGAACGTCGACCGCGTCTCGACCCGCCCACGACGTGCCTGACGGCACCGCCGGAAACGACCAAGTACATCCAGTACGAGGCCGTCCCGGCGGCACCGCCAGACACGCCGTGGACCCGCCGATACACGGCCGACGTCCTGAGTCGCACCACTAGGGAGGCCCTGACATGACGATCGACATCTGGTGGCGGATCGGGATGGCGGGCGACCCCACCTCGCTGCGCACCGCGCACCGGCAGTCCCGCGGCGACTGGGCCGCGCCCGGACCGGACAGCATCACCCCGGGCCTGCGCGGCGGCGAACCGGACGGCTACGGCCTGCTCGACTACCTGGTGGAGACCGCGCGGGTGGCCGAGAGCCTGGGCTTCCACGGCGGACTGCTGCCGTCGTTCCCCGGCACCGACGACCCCTGGGCGGTGGCGTCCGCGCTGGCCAGGGAGACCAAGGCGTACAAGTTCATGATCGCTTTCCAGCCCGGTTTCCTGAACCCGGTGCAGGCCGCCCGGATGACCGCGAGCCTGCACCGCGCCACCGCGGGCCGGGTCGCCTACAACATCATCACCGGCGGTGGCGGCCCACCGCAGCTCTGGTGGGGCGACAAGGTCGCGCACGACGATCGCTACGCCCGCACCTCGGAGTTCCTCGACGTGCTGCGCGGAGTATGGGACGGGGGACCGTTCGACTTCGACGGCCGGTTCTACCGGGTCGAGGGCGGCGGACTGCCCGGTCCGCTCGCCGGGCTGCCGTTCCCCGAGGTCTTCTTCTCCGGCTCCTCGCCCGCCGCGATCGAGGCAGCCGGGCGGCACGCGGATTACTACCTGTCCTGGTTGGAACCGGTGGAGGCACTGCGGGCAAAGTTCGACGCGGTCCGGGCACGCAGCACGGCGCCGAAGTTCGCCGTCCGCATCGATGTCCTCGCCAGGGAGACCGCCGAGGAGGCGTGGGCGGAGATCGAACGCGGCTGGCAGCACGTGCGACCGGAGGAGGTCCGGGCGCAACTGTCCCGTGATGGCGGCGACTCGTTCGGGGTGCGCCGGGCGGTCGCTTTCCAGCCCGAGTCGTTCACCGGCTTCCGCGACTTCGAGGTCGAGCCCGGTGTGTTCGCGGGCCTCGCGCTGATGCGGCCCGGACCGGCGTTCGGCCTGGTCGGCAGCTACGAACAGGTCGCCGAACGGCTCGACGACCTGATCGAACTCGGCGTGGACGCGTTCATCCTGGCGGGCGGACCGCACCTGGAGGAGGCCTACCGGGTCGCCGAGGGCGTGCTGCCGCTGCTGCGCGGCAGGCTCGGCGAACGCGGGCCGGTGACGCTGAGTGCGTAGACTGACCGGCGACCGACGACCGGGGGCCTGGTGATGGCGACGAACACGGCGCCCTCGGGCGCGCAGGCGGTGCGCCGCGCGCTCGGCGTGCTCCAGTGCTTCCGCCACGACGGCCCCGAACTGGGCGTCACCGACATCGCGCGCGCCATGGCACTGCCCATCAGCACCGCGCACCGGCTGGTGCTCACCCTGGTCGCGGCGGGTTTCCTGGAGCGCGACCCGACCACCGCGCGGTACCGGCTCGGCACCTCGGTCGCCGAACTCGGCCAGCTGCACTACTTCCAGCATGGCCTGCACCGGCTCGACCCGGTGCTGGCCCGGCTCGCCCGCGCCACCAAGGCGTCGGCCAGCATCGCGGTGCGCAGCGGGGACGACGCGCTGGTGCTGATCGGCGGCACGGTCGGCGCGGAGTCCTCCGACGGCATCCGCACGCCATTGCACTCCACCGCCATGGGCAAGGTGCTGCTGGCCTGGGCACCGCCGGGCGAGGACGACCTGGACGCGCTGCCCGACCCGGTCCGGCTGACCGACCGCACGATCGGCGACCGTGACGAGCTGCGCGCCGAGCTGGACAAGGTGCGCGCGGCGGGCTACGCGGTCAACGACGAGGAGAGCGAACTCGGCATCCGCTCGGTCTCGGTACCGGTACTGGACGCCGACGGCTTCAGCTACGCCGCGCTGACCCTGCGCGCCACCCCCGAGCTGATCACCGACGACCGCGTGCGCTGGTTCGTCGACCAGGCACTGGCCCGCGTCGACCAGGTCGCCGCGCTGCTGCTGCCGACTCGCTAGTTCTTCCCTGCACCAGGGACTTCACTTCAACCCTTTCTGGAGGACTGTCATGTCCGTTCGCGTGGGCTATTTCCCGCACAACAACTCGCTGTTCGTGCTGCGGCACACCGGAATCCTGGAGCACAGGCTCCCGGACGTCACCTGGGTCGACCTGCGGTCGCTGCCCCAGGGCGAGCAGCCGGACCCGCGGTCGGGCCTGCCGACCGTCCACAGTGACCTGCTGTTCGCCGACGGCGGCTACGACGTGATCGGCACCGGCTTCACCCCGCCGATCACCGCACTCGGCGCGGGCCGCGACATCGTCTACATCGGAGTGTCCGGGCCGCGCACGGAGAACGGCAGGCTGGTGGTCCGCGCCGACAGCCCGATCCGGGAGGTCGCGGACCTGCGCGGCAAGCGGGTCGGCATCGCGCACGGCTCCTGGCAGACCACGCTGCTGCTGTTCGCCCTCGACCAGGCGGGCCTGACCTGGTCGGACATCGAGCCGGTCAACACCGGCGGCGACGCCGCCCAGCTCTTCCTCGACGGCGAGATCGACGCCTGGACCGGCTCCTACCCGGACCTCGACCGGGTCGAGGCGCGCACCGAGGTCCACACCCTGGTACGCACCGAAGGCCTGTTCAGCCACCCGTCACTGTGGTTCACCCGCCGCGACTTCGCCGAGAACCACCGCAGCGAACTGACGGCGATCATCGAGTCGCTCCAGGAGTCCGACCGGTGGATCACCGAGAACCCCCGGGACGCGGCCCGCTTCTTCGTCGACGACGCCATCTCCCGGGGCTTCGACGCGAGCCTGGACGCCTGGGAACGCGCCCTCCGCAACCGCCCGTTCGGCATCCACCCGGTCGGCCCGGAGTTCCTCACCGAGCAGCAGCGCGCCGCCGACCTGCTGACCGCCAACGGCCTGCTGCCCCGCTCGGTGGATGTCCACAACGCGGTCCTGCCATGGGTGAACGACGTCGTCTCGGCCACCCGGACAACCCACGCCTGACCCGCGTCGACTTCCGACCACTCGTAGGCTGTGTCCGGAATGGACTGGCACCGCCGAGAGGACACCCGATGGGCTGGGATATGAGACAGGCCAGGGACAATCCGGTGATCCTCTCGGCGGCCGTCGTCGCGGACCTGCGCACGCCTGGCGGCACACCGACTGGACATTCCCGGTGCCACCGGAACAGGAGTGCGTGGTCAGCCGAACCTGGTCGAGGTCGACCCCGACGGCGTATCGTCACCGGCCGCCTGGTGCGTCTCCACCCCGAGGTCGCCGACGCCCACCACAGTGCGGCGCGGGGCCTTCACTTCGTCGAGAGTGTCGTCGTGACTCTCGGGTGGACACTCCGTAGTGGACGATGAATGCGGTGGCGCGGTCGTGGAGAGCGGCACGCAACCATTGCGGGGCCAGGGCTTCCGCGTTGACACCGAGTTGCCACAACGCCCACTCGGCATGTCGTCGATCCTGGAAGGCCAACTCCAGACGCAGCCTGCCGTCCGGTTCGACTTCCTCGCCGGTGACGGTCAACGCGGTGCCCACCAGGTCCTCGCGCCGCTCGGGGCGCACCCGCGCCAGCACGGTGACCTGGTCGCCGCCGGTGCGGAACCGCGTACTGCGTTCCTGCCAGGCCCGGTCCAGGTCGACCCGGTCCGGCCGCTGAGCGGGTTCGGCGAGTTCCTCGGCGGCCAGGACCCGGGACAGCCGGTAGGTGCGGTCCGCGCCCGCTCTCATGGCCAGCAGGTAACCCTGGTCGCGGACGGTGACCAGGCCGATCGGGTCCACCGTACGCCACCTCGGGGCTTGGTCCGTGGCCGCGTAGTGGATGCGGAGCTTGTGCCCGGCGAACACCGCGCGCCGGATCTCGGCCAGCACGGCGGCGGGCACGTCCTCGGCGACCAGCCTGCGGGCAAGGAGGTCGGTCTCGGGATCGACGAGCAGCCGCCGAACCGCGCCCGCCGCCGTGGCCCGCGAACTCTCCGGCAGCGCGTCGACCACCTTGCGCATGGCCGACGCGAGCGCCCCGCCGAGCCCGAACGCCTGCGCGCCCCGGCGGGACCCGACGACCAGACTGGCCATCCCTTCCTTACTGGTCGAACTCGAAGCAACCGCTGTCGCGTGAGCCGCCGGACCGCCTCCGGCTACCCGCCGGAGACGAGCCGCAAGCGCAGCCCGCAACATCAGGAGACGACGGTGACGATCAGTGCGGCGAGGAGAGTCACGAGGATCAGGGGTATGGCGACGAGGGCGAGGGCCGCGAGGGCATGTGGGAGAGCCCAGTCCTCCCCGGTTGCCGCGCAGTAGGCGGAGTGGAGGCCGGAGGCGGCGATACTGAGAGCGGCGGTGAACAACAGCCCGAAGCAGAGCGTGGCAGTGCCGGGCAACTCCTCGCGAACCTCCCCGTCCGCCAGGCGTACCGCGAGGCGGGTGCCCTCCGGGTACAGGCCGTCGGCGTGGGCGAGGGTGATGCCGGACGTTGTTTGTCCGTCGCTCCGGAACGTGCCGGAACAGCTTTGGTAGCTGTTCATCGGGTCCACCTCCTGGCACGAGGCAACCACGTACTCCCCGGGCGTGCCGGTGTAGCCGGACTCCGCGAGGGCGCTGTCCCACAACGAGAACGGAACAAGCACCGCGCAGGTCAGCAACACTGCGGCGAGGACACCCTGGGCGAGTCGGAGCACAGCACGGTAGATACCCGGTTTGTCCCGGAACGTGCAACAGCCCCGTGTCCGAGGACACGGGGCTGTTGCAACCGGTTCCGTTACGGGAGGGAGTTCAGGAACGGCCGGTGGGAGTTCTGGAACTCCCAGTTGTAGTACCGGTCCCAGTTGATCGACCACGTCATCAGGCCGCGGATGCCCGGTGACGCGCCGCCGCGCAGGGTGTAGCTGCCGCAGCCCTGGTTGCGGGCCAGGCAGTTCATCGCCTGCTGGACCGCGGCGGGGGAGGTGTAGCCGTTGCCCGCGCTGACCGCGGCCGGGAGGCCGATGGCGATCTGGTCCTCGCGCAGGCCAGGGAAGACGAACCCGGTGTTGGCGACCGGGAAGCCCGCCTTGAGCATGTCGGTCATGGCGATGTGGAAGTCCGCGCCGCCCATGTTGTGGTACTGGTTGTCCAGGCCGGTGACCGGGCCGGAGTTGTAGTCCTGCACGTGCAACAGCGTCAGGTCGTTGCGCATCGCGTGGATGACCGGCAGGTAGGCGCCGGTGCGGGCGTCGCCGCCGCTGGTGCTGCCGCCGTAGAACTGGTAGCCGACCTGGACGAAGAACGTCTCCGGGGCCATGGTCAGCACGAACTTGGCGCCGTACTTGGCCTTGAGGCTCTTCAGCGCGGCGATCAGGTTGACGATCACCGGCGTGGTCGGGTTCCGGAAGTCCTTGTCACCCGAGTTCAGGTACAGCGAGTGGCCCTCGAAGTCGACGTCGAGGCCGTCCAGGCCGTAGCGGTCGATGATGGCCGACACCGAGCTGACGAACTTGTCGCGCGCCGCGGTGGAGGTGAGCTGGACCTGGCCGTTCTGGCCGCCGATGGACAGCAGCACCTTCTTGCCCTTGGCCTGCTTGGCCCGGATCGACGCGGTGAAGTCCGCCTCGCTCTCCACGCCGGGGCACTCGGTGACCGGGCACAGCTTGAACTGGATGTCACCCGAGGTCACCGAGGTGGGCTCGCCGAAGGCCAGGTCGATGATGTCCCACGAGTCCGGGACGTCGGCCATCTTGATGTAGCCGGAGCCGTTGGCGAAGCTCGCGTGCAGGTAGCCGACCAGCGCGTGCTTGGGCAGCCCCTGGTCCGGGCAGGCGCTGGTGACGGCGCTGACCTCGTTGGACTTGGGTGACTCGGCGGTGGCCGTGGTGGCGGTGACGGTGAAGGTGTAGGTGGTGCACGCGACCAGGCCGGTGATGGTGGCGGACGTGCCGGTGACGGTCGCCTTCACCGTCGAACCGTTGTACACCTTGTACCCGGTGATGCCGTCGCCGGTCGACGCGCCCCAGGTCAGGCTGACGGAGCTGGCCGTGGCGCCGGTGACGACGGGCGTCTTGGGAGCGGTGGGCACACCCGGGCCGGGTCCGGGGCCGTCCCCGCCGGGGCCGTCGAGGACCACGTCGTCGACGTTGAAGGTGCCCGCGCCGTACCACCCGTGCACGTACAGCTCGGCGCTGGTCTGCGTGGCGGCGCTGGTGAAGGTCAGGGACAGCTGGGTGTAGTTGGCGGCGGCGGTCCAGGTGGAGTTGCCGCCGGTGATGCCCAGGTAGACGGGGTTGCCCTTGACCCAGGCGGACACGGTGTAGGTGGTGCTGGGCTTGACCGACACGGTCTGCGCGCACTTGCCGGTCATCGCCCCGGCTGCGGTGGACGCGAGCGCGTACGAGCCGGAGTGCACCGGCGTGCCGACCACGGCGCCCGAGTCGCACGTCCACCCCGAGGTGGACCCGCTCTCGAACCCGGGATTGGTGAGCAGGTTCGCCGCCGCCGCGGGACCGACGGCGACGAGACCCGCGAAGAACACGGACGCGACCGCGGCCAGCGCGGTCACCCCCCATCGCATCCGGCGACGGGGGCGAGGGACGTGAGTCATCGACGACCTCCAGGACGCGGTGTTGCAGGGGGACACCGCTGGATATTGTCTAGACCAATCCGGGGCCCGTGTCCAGCCCTCGGCGCTGGTTGGCGGGGGTGCGCGGGCGGCATCGACCTGGCGTGTGTCGCAGGTGTCGAGGGTGTGGTGGCTGCCGGGGCCCGTCGGTCGACCCGGTGCCGGGATCCGTGGATCGCCCGCCCGGCTGTGGACAACCGGCGGGGGGACCCCCGAAATCCATTCTACCTGGGCAAACGGGTTCGCTGCCGGCGTGATGATCGTGGCTGTGGACAACCTGCCCGACACTGCGGGAGCACCGTGGCGGCGTTCGTCAACCGGGGCCGCGTGACTGTGGATGGCTCGCCTGGTCGTGGATAACTCCGAGGGGGTCCCCCTATGTCCATTCTACCTGGGGGAACAGGGAACGTGCCGGGCTGACGATCTTGGCTGTGGATAACCGGCGTGCGTCCGTACCGGCGTCCGTCGAGCGGTGAGGTGAGCCCAGCAGAAGGCGCGGGGCCGGTCGGGAGGGGCCACGCCGGGAGGCCGGCTTGTCCGGGCGCTCGGCGGCTCGTCAAGCGCTGCGCTCGGCCTGGGGATGGTTTCGCGGGATGTGGACAACCCCGGGAGGGACCCCCGAGATCCATTCTACCGGGGTGGGCGGGGTGGCGGGTGGTTGTCGATCTTGGTTGTGGACAGCTCCGGGGTGACCGGGTGTTGGTTTAGACCATTGCCGATCACGGGCGAGTGGGAGCGGGCGGAGAGGAGTGCGGAGGTGAGTGGTGTTCGCGACTCTCCGGGGAGTCGGCCTGTGGATAAAAGCGGCGGGGGAATGGACGGGAGCGGGTAAGTGGAGCGGTCGGAATCGGTTGGTTAGTTGTCCACTGTGGCGATTGGACTGAACCAATGTGGCGATCGGCGTCCGTTGCGAACCGGGTGGTCCGGATTGTCCTGTGTGGACGAAAGAACGATCCGCTGGTCCGATCAGCCCAGGTGGGGACCGGTGCGCTCGCTCGGATGGAGTAGTCCGGGTGGTTGGTCCGGGTGGCCCAGTCCGGTCCGCCGTTCGTCCACCGTCTATCCACTATGGACGTATATGTCCATTCGGCCTAGTCACGCGATGGCGCCTTTTGGCGTATCGACGGGAATCGCGGGGTCGCCATATGCTCACGCGAAAATCGGCGGTCCCGTCGAGGATCGACCAGCGGAGGGAGGGGTCTGACATGCGCAACGTCCGCGAGGCCTGAGTGGCCAGATAGCGCTAGCAGACACAGCGGACGTGGCCGCCGAGCCTGGGTGGCCACGTCCCCTCCCCGGGAGACGAGCAGAACCGATGCCCCTGGACCCCCAGTTCGAGCGGTACCGCGAGCGGCGGGCCGAGCGGCGGGTCACCCCGCTCTACGAGATGACCCTCCAGCAGGCCCGGGACGAGGACCTGCGGTCCATCCGGGACGCGGCGGGCGTGCCGGAGGCGGTGGCGGCCGTCGAGGAGCGGGTGGTGCCGGGGCCGGGCGGGGAGCTGGCGCTGCGCGTCTACCGGCCGGGTGCGGCGGGGCCGAGTCCGGTGCTGGTGTACTTCTTCGGTGGGGGCTGGACGCTGGGCACGATCGACACGGCGGACGCGATCTGCAGGCGGTTGACCAATGCCGCCGGGTGCGCGACCGTCGCGGTCGGGTACCGGTTGGCGCCGGAGCACAAGTTCCCGGCCGCCGTGGACGACTGCCACGCCACCGTGCGCTGGGTCGTCGCGTACGCCGCCGAGCTGGGGATCGACCCCGATCGAGTGGCCGTCGGCGGGGACAGTGCCGGGGGGAACCTCGCGGCCGCAGTCGCGCTGGCGGCGCGGGAGAGCGGGCCGTTGCTGGTCCACCAGCTGCTGGTCTACCCGAACACCGAGTACGGCTCGGACACCGAGTCCATGCGCGACAACACCGATCGGTACCTGTTCAACCGGGAGTCGGTGGCCTGGTACTGGAACAACTATCTCGCCGACCCGGCCGACGGCGCCGACCCGCTCGCCTCGCCGATGCGTGCGGCCGACCACTCCGGTCTGCCCCCGGCGACGATCATCACCGCCGAGTACGACCCGCTGCGCGACGAGGGCGAGCGCTACGCCGCCCGACTGTCCGACGCGGGTGTGCCCACCCACCTGACTCGGTTCCCCGGCATGGCCCACGGCTTCTTCGCCATGTTCGGCGAACTCCCGGCCGCCGCCGAGGCCGTCTCGCTCGCGGCCACCCGCCTGCGCGCGGCATTCGGGACGGAGGGCGCATGACCGACATCCAGGACGCGCCCGCCGCCTTGCCGCAGCGGATGTCGTTGCGGGCCGAGGAGTTGCACCGCAGCCTCGACGACCCGCTGCTGTCGGCGATGACGTTCCTCAACGAGGTCACCCACCGCTTCCCCGACGCCATCTCGTTCGCGCCGGGACGCCCCTACGAGGGGCTGTTCGACCCGGCCGAGATCACCGACTACCTGGCCGCGTACCGGGACCACCTGGAACGGGACCGCGACTTCGACCGGGACGCCGTGCGGACCGCGTTCTTCCAGTACGGCCGGACCAACGGGCAGATCCACGACCTGGTCGCCCGCACCGTCGCCAACGACGAGGACATCCACGTCCCGGCCGAGGCGGTCGTCGTCACCGTCGGGGCGCAGGAGGGCATGCTGCTCGTCCTGCGGGCCCTGTTCACCGGACCCGACGACGTCCTGCTCGTCAGCTCCCCGGCCTATGTCGGCATCACCGGCGCGGCCAGCCTGCTCGACATCGGGTTCGTCGGTGTTCCCGAGACGGAAGCGGGACCGGACCCCCGGCGCGTGGCCGAGACGGCGCGCAGGCTGAAGGCGGAGGGGAAGCGGCCGCGCGCGCTCTACATCGTGCCGGACTTCGCCAACCCGTCCGGGACGAGCATGCCCGTCGACCGCAGGCGCGAGCTGATCGAGGTCGCCGCCGCGGAAGGCTGCTACGTCATCGAGGACAACCCGTACGGGCTGTTCACCACCGAGGACGTGCTCACCCCGACCCTGAAGTCCCTTGACACCGCCGGTGTCGTCATCTACATCGGCTCGTTCGCCAAGTCCTGTTTCCCCGGCGCGCGCGTCGGTTACGTGCTCGCCGACCAGGACGTCGTCACCCGGGACGGGCACACCGAGCCGCTCGCCGAGTCGCTCGCCAAGATCAAGAGCATGACCACGGTGAACACCTCCGCGCTCAGCCAGGCCGCGATCGGCGGGATGCTGGTGCGGTCCGGGTGCGCGTTGCGCGCGGCGAACCGGGACACGATCGCGTTCTACCGGAACAACATGAAACTCATGCTGGCCGAGCTGTCCCAGCACTTTCCGCCCGGTTCCGGTGTCCGGTGGAACAGCCCGACCGGCGGGTTCTTCGTGGTGGTCACCGTCCCCTTCGTCGCCGACGACGCCGCGCTGGAACGGTCCGCGCGGGAGTTCGGTGTGCTCTGGACCCCGATGAGCACCTTCTACCTGGACGGCGGCGGGCTCGACCAGCTCCGCCTGTCGTGCAGCTACGTCGAACCGGAGCGCCTGCGCGAGGGCGTGCGCCGGTTCGCCGGGTTCGTCGCCGCCCACACCGCCCGGGAGTGAGTGGTCCCGGGCGGCGTGGTCGGTTCGGTTCGCACAGTGGAAGAGTCAGCGTTGGGTGTTCGTTCGTCAGGCCAGGATCGTGCGGTCCACCCGGGCCAGTGCGGTCCTGCCGGTCAGGGCCATGGCCTCCGTCAGTTCGTCGCGCAGCAGGGTGAGGACGTCCAGCGCGCCCTCGGCCCCCGAATGTGCCAGTCCGTAGAGGACCGGACGGCCGATCAGGACCGTGTCGGCGCCCAGCGCCAGCGCCTTGAGCACGTCCGTCCCGGTGCGCACGCCGCCGTCGACCAGCACGGGCATCCGGCCGTGCACCGCGTCGACGATGCCGGGCAGCACCTCGACGGTCGCGGGCGCGCCGTCGAGCTGGCGGCCGCCGTGGTTGGACACGACGATCCCGTCCACGCCGTGCTCGACGGCCAGCTCGGCGTCCTCGGCCGTCATGATTCCCTTCAGCACCAGCGGAAGCGTGCTGCGCTCGCGCAGCCAGGACAGGTCCGACCAGGTGATCGTGGGATCGAACCGCTCCCGCGAGTGCCGTTCGATCGCGGACGTGCCCGCCTCCGTGACATGGCTGGCGGCCATCAGCGCGGGGTCGACATTGACCGCGCGGACGTCCGGCGGCAGGGTGAAACCGCTGCGCAGGTCACGGAACCGCCGCGCCACCCTGGGCGTGTCGACGGTCAGTACCAGCGCGCCGTAGCCCGCGGCCTCCGCCCGGCCCACGAGATCCAGCAGCGCGCCCCGGTCGCGCAGCCAGTAGAGCTGCATCCACAGTGGACCGGTCGCGGCCGCCGCGATCTCGGCGAGGTCGGTGCTGGCGAACATGCCTGCCACGAACAACGCCCCGGCGGCTCCGGCCGCACGGACGGTCGCGAGTTCACCGTCCGGATGGACAAGCCGGTGGTAGGCCATCGGGGCCACCCCGAGCGGCGCGGCCAGATCGGTGCCGAGCAGCGTGGTCCCGGTGGCGCAGTGCTCGACGTCCACCAGCGCGCGCGGCCGCAGCCGCAGGTCGGCGTAGGCCGTGTGGTTGCGGCGCAGTGTCCACTCCGCGCCAGAACCGCCTGCCACATATCCCAGGACATCGCCCGCGAGGGTGGATTCCGCCAGTTCGATGTAGTCCGCCACGCGTACCGGTTTCACGCTGGTCCCTTCTGTTTGGTCCATTCGGTGGAATGCCGCCGCGATATCCTGTCATCCGCTGACCATGATTTCCAATAGCTAGCCCGCAAACCGCGCAACGATCACCACCCGGTCGCCGTACCGCTCTGTCCTCATGCGTCCACTCACGGTATACCCGCAGGTGGCGGCCCTGCTGAAGAGTCGGCACGAGTGTGCGTAATTAGCCCTTTCGGCCGACCTTGACGCTCTTCGCTCCATATGCGATTGTTTCGGTCAGTCAGCAAGAGGAAATGACATCAATACGGCGATCGGCGTAGCCGAAGTCTCCGGTGCAAATGCGAAGGAACCGATGACCGGCGTGGATCTTTCCTGGGCGAATGCGCCCGGCGACGGCCGGGCCCTGGTCGACGACCTGCTGCTCGCGGGCCAGGACGACGAGGTCTGCCTGCGCTTCGAGGACCCGGTCCGCCGGTCCGCGTTGCGCGCCCTGGTGGCCGAGCGCGAGGCGGAGCTGCGGGCCGCGGGCCTGGTCGCGGGCGGGACTGTCGCATTGCGACTCCCGCCGTCCCTTGCCTATGTCGGCTACCTGCTGGCGGGCTGGCGGATCGGCGCGCAGGTGAGCCTGCTCGACCACCGGCTCACCCGGCACGAGGTCGACGGCGCGCTCGACCGCATCGGCGCGCAGTACCTGGTCGACGCCGTCGAGATCACCGGGCACCGGCTGTGCGGCTACGCGCAGGTGGTCACCGAGGTGTCCGCGTGTCCGGGCGGCCGGGCCGCGACCACCGCGCATTCGTTGGTGCAGTTCAGTTCCGGCTCCACCGGCGCGTCCAAGGTGATCGCCCGGACGGCCGCCGACCTGGCGTACGAACTGGACCGCTACGACCGCCTTTCGGACTTCCCCCGCGCGGGGGAGCGGGTGGTGCTGCTGGCGTCCATCGTGCACGTGCTCGGCCTGGTGGGCGGTCTGCTCAACGCCCTGCACGCGCACGCCGAGCTGGTGTTCCCGCGCAGACTGACCGCGGACGGCATCCTCGCCGCGGTCGCCGCGGGCGACACCCCGGCGACCGTGCTGGGCGTCCCGTTCCACGCCGAGTTGCTGACGTCGTCCACCGACCCGACGCCGCTTCCGCAGCTGCGCCGCATGATCGTGGCGGGCGAGCTGGTCCGTCCCGGTGTTCCGGAGAAGTTCCGGGACAGGTTCGGCGTTCCGCTGGGGACCATGTACGGGATGACCGAGATCGGGGTCATCGCGACCGACCTGTCCGGCGGGTTGCGTCCCGCGGTCGAACCGACGCACGGCATGCGGTTCCAGCTCCGCGAGGGCGAGCTGTGGATCGCCATGCCCGCCTCGCCGTACGTCGGGCTCGCGGACCCGACGCGGTTCGTGGATGGCTGGCTGTGCACGAAGGACGCCGCCGACCTGGACCCCGACACCGGCCGTGTGACCATCCGCGGTCGGCTGGACTCGCAGGTGTCGATCGGCGGGCTGAAGGTCGACCTCACCGAGGTCGAGCAGACCATCGCCGGGCTGGCCGCGGTCCGCGAGGCCGTCGTGCTGCACGACGCAGGCGTCCGGGCGTACCTGAGCCTGGTCGACGGCGGCACGGTGGACGAGGTCAAGGCCGCGCTGGCCGAGCAGCTCGCACCGTTCAAACGACCGCGCGAGCTGGTCGTGCTGCCGGTGCTGCCCCGCACGGCCACGGGGAAGATCGTGCGCGTTCCCGCCGTGCTCGCGGATGCCGCGAGCGGGGCCGCGCGGAACAACGGAGAAGGGTGAGGCGGCCATGCAGGAGCAGTTGCGGGAGTTCGTGCTCGACGCGTTGCGCGAGATGAACTACGACGTCAGCGAGGTCACCGGGGACACCGACCTCGGTCCGGCCGGGCTGGACCTGGAGTCGCTGGCGCTGGCCGACCTGGCGGTGCAGATCGAGGACGCCTACCACATCAAGTTCGGCGACGACGACATGGAGTCGCTGGCGCTGATGACGCTGGACGAGTTCGTCGGGGCGCTCGCCGCTCGGCTGTCCACTGTGGAGTCGACGGCCGAGGTCGCGTCCTGAGATGGGCGGGCCAACCCCACCGGACCGCCACCAGGTGGTCGCCATGCTCGCCGGGTTCGGCGACCGCGGCCCGGACCAGGTCGGCGAGGTGCTCGACTCGCTGGAGCTGACCTGGCTGGTCGCCCAGGTCGAGCAGCGCTACGGCGTGGAGCTGGAGCTGTCGGACGAGGTGTTCGCGGGCATGGGCACGGTCACCGGCGCGGTCGACACCCTGGCCACCGCGCTGGACCGGGCGCGCGGCGATGGCTGACGCAGCGGTCGCGGTCACCGGCATGGCGGCGCGCACGGCCTTCGGCCGCGACGAGATCGCCCTGCTGGGGGACGCGTTCGCCGGGGTGCCCGCGTTCGCCCCGGTCACCCGGTTCGGCACGGACGGCCGCCGCACCACGCACGCCGCCACCCTGGCGGGTGACCCGGTGCTCGCCGACGAGCTGGTCGCGGTGATCGAGGAGGCACGCGGCGGCCTGCCGTCGGTGCCGCTGCTGCTCGCCGCGCACGCCGACGCGGGCAACGCCGCGCTGGCCGCCGAGGTGGCCACGCGGACCGGTGTGTCCGGTGTCGCCCGCGTCTACACCGGCGCCTGCGTCGCGGCCTCCTCCGCGCTCGCGGACGCGGCGACGATGATCGTGACCGGGCGTTGCGACCGGGTCCTGGTCGCCGCCGGGTACCTGGTGGAACCGGCCACGTTCGCCATGTTCGACGCGGGCCGCGCACTGGCCCGCGATGGTCGGGTGCGGCCGTTCAGCGCGGGCAGGCAGGGCATGGTGCTCGGCGACGGTGTCGCGGCCGTGCTGCTGGAGTCCACATCGGTCGCCACCGGGCGGCCGCTGGCCCGGCTGGCGGGCTGGGCCCGGGGCGGCGACGCTTACCACGTGTGCAAGCCGAAACCCGACGGCACCGGGCTCGCCAGGGCGATCGGCACCGCCCTGTCCCGTGCCGGGGTGACGGCCGCGGAAGTCGGCTACGTCAACGCGAACGGCACCGGAACGGAATTCAACGACGCCGCCGAGGTCGCCGCACTGCGGCTGGTGGGGCTCGACTCGGTTCCGGTCAGCTCGACCAAGTCCACGCACGGACACGCGCTGGAGGCGTCCGGCCTGGTGGAGTTCGTGGTCACCGCGCACGCCCTGCGCTCGGGCACGCTGCCGGTGAACTCGGGCTACCTGGGCGCGGATCCGGAGTGCGCGCTGGACCTGGTGATCGACCAACCCCGGTTCACCCGACCGGATTACGCCCTGACGGTGAACGCGGCCTTCGGCGGGGCCAACACGGCGTTGTTGCTGGAGGCGGCATGAGCACCACCCTGTCTCCCGGCGAATCCACCGCACAGGTCACCCCGGGTCCCCGGGCCGAAGCGATTCCGCTCGGGGCGGGGGCGAGTGCGCGGCTGGCCGTGGTCACCGTGCCCACGGTGCCCACCGTGCCGACTGTGGACGACGGGCCGACCGTGCTTGCGAGCGCGCGGTGGCCGGAGTCCGATGAGGACACACTGCCCGCGATCGCCGGGTTCGTCGTGTCCACGTTCAACCCCTTGGTCGCCGAGGTCGCCGAACGCTGCCTCCGCGGCTACTACGGTGCACCGCCCGCCACGATCGGGCGGACCGCCGTCGTGCTGGCGAGCGTGCGCGGGGACGTCACGACCGCGGACACCGTGGCCGCGGCGCTCGCGGCGGGCAAACGGGTGCCGCCGTTGTTGTTCTTCCAGTCCAACCCCAACGCCGTGGTCGGGTATGTGACCTCGCGGTGGGGGATGACCGGTCCGGTGGTGTGCACCAGCCCCACCGGAGAACCGATGGCGGACGCCATGGCGTCCGCCGGGCTGTTGTTCGCCGCGGACGAGGCGGACGCGGCGCTGGTGATCGTCGCCGAGCAGGCGAGCGGGGCAAGTGACAGCGACCGGGCGGCGGCCGTCCTGGTCACGGCGAGGGGACGGGCATGACCGCCAGCAACATCCGGGCCCGACTGGCCCGCGACCCCGACCTGGGCGCGGGCAACGTCCTGACCACCCTGATGGGACTCGACTCCGGCCACGACCGGCCCGCGTTCACCTTCGACACCCCGGTGGAGCACATCCCCGCGTGGACCGCGCTCACCGTGCGGCAGCTGGACGAACGCGTCCGCGCCCGCGCCGCCGCGCTGCACGCGCTCGGCATCGGCAGGCGCGACCCGGTCGCGGTCACCGCCACCGGTGCCGCCGACAACATCCTCACCTTCCTCGCCCTGGCCCGGCTCGGTGCCATCCCCGCGCTGATCAACGCCAGGCTGGCGCCCGAGATCACCGCGCTGTACGTGACCAGGCTCAAGGCGGTCGGCGTGCTCGCCGACGCCGCCCGCCGGGAAGCACTGGCGCCGCACGGGCTCACGCTGCTCGCCCCGATCGAGGATCTCGGCGCGGCGAACCCGGACGACGCTCCCGAGCCGTACCGGTTCTTCCGGGACGACCCGGTCGCGATCACGCACTCGTCCGGGACGACCGGTGTGCCGAAGGCCGTGTTGCACTCGCACGCCAGCCTCTACGCGGCCATCCACCACCGGCTGCGCATGCCCAAGGCACAGGGCACCGACCGCATCCTGTCGGTGCTGCCCGCCCCGCACGCGGCCACGCTCATCGCGCTCAACCTGGCGCTGTCCAGCGAGAGCGAGCTGCTGGCGATCTCCACCCAGACCGGCCCGGCGGTGGTCGACGCGATCGAGCGCTGGCGCCCGGCCTGCGTGCTCGGCTTCGCCGCCACCTGGTCGGAGATGGCCAAGACCGACCTGCGCGGCCGCGACCTTGACTCGGTGTCGCTATGGTGGAACACCGGCGACTGCGCGCACGAGGCGCACATCCGCCGCCTCATCTCGCACGGCTACCGCACCGTGTCCACAAGGGAGGGACGGGTCCGCAGGCCGGGCTCGGCGTTCATCGACGGCCTGGGCTCCAGCGAGATGGGCCACTCGCACTTCTTCATCACGCACACCACCGACACCGACCGCTACGGCCGTTGCATCGGCCGCGCGCACGCGTTCGCCGAGCCGGTGGTGCTCGACCCCGACGGCAACGAGCTGCCCGCCGGACAGGTGGGTGAGCTGGGCACGCGGTCGCCCACCCTGTCGCCGGGGTACTGGAACGACTCGGTGACGACCCACCGGACCAGGGTGCGCGGCTACTTTCTCACCGGCGACCTGGTCTACCGCGATGAGGAAGGCTACTTCTACCACGTCGACCGCCTCGTCGACTCGGTGGACCTCGGCGGCGGCAAACGGCTGCACACCGCGCTGTCCGAGGAACGCGTGCTCAACGCCTGCCCCGACGTCGCCGACTGCACCGTGGTCGCGGTCCGTACCGACGACGGCGTGGTCACCGACGTGCTGCTGCAACTCGACCCGGCCGCCGACCCCGGCGCCGACCGCGCGGAGGCGATCCGGACCGCGCTCGGCCCGGACGTGGCCGCGACCCTGCGGGAGATCGTCGTGGTCGACGAGGAGCGCATTCCGTTGGGTCCCACCGGGAAGGTCCGCAAGGTCGCCCTGCGGGAGCAGTACCTGCAGGCGGCGCGATGAGACCCGCCGCCGCGATCACCGGCATCGGCCTGGTCACGCCGCTGGGCCGCAAGCCGGGCGACGTGTTCGACGCGCTGTGCGTCGGACGGTCGGGCCTGGTCACCCCGCCAGCGGGACACCCGCTGGCCGGGCTGCTGGACGTCGCGGGCATCGCGCCGGACATCGACCCGACCGAGGTGCTCGACGCCAAGCAGGCCCGCGCGGTCGACCGGTTCGTGCTGTTCGCCCTGGCCGCCGCCGACGACGCGCTGGCCGACGCGCGGATCACCGTGGGCACCGACGTCGACCCAGAACGGGTCGCGGTCGTCGTGTCCTCCGGCGGTGCGGGCCTGGAGACCTACGAGCAGTACGCGGCGCTGCGGCGGGCGAGCGGCCGGGCGAAGGTCAGCCCGTATCTACTGCCCGGGATGCTGTCGAACATGGCGGCCGCGCGGATCGCCATCAAGCACGGCATCCGCGGCTACAGCTCGGCCATCGCCACCGCCTGCGCGGCGGGCGCGCAGTCCATCGCGGAGGGACTGCGGCTCATCCGCGGCGGCGAGGCGGATGTGGTGGTGTGCGGGGGAAGCGACACGGCCCTGCACCCGACGGTGGCCGCCGCGTTCGCCAATGCCTGGGCGCTGGCGCGGAAGTGGGCCGACCCGACCGCCGCGAGCAGGCCGTTCGACAAGCGGCGCAACGGTTTCGTGCTCGGCGAGGGTGCGGGCGTGCTGGTGCTGGAACGCGCCGAGTTCGCCGACGCCCGCGGCGCCGCGGGCTACGCGAGCCTGAGCGGCTGGGGCATGACCACCGACGCGCACCACCCGACGACCCCGCGTCCGGACGGCGCGGGCGCGATCGCCTCGATGCGCCGGGCGATCACCGATGCCGGACTGGCACCGTCCGATGTAGACTATGTGAACGCGCACGGCACCTCGACGCCGCTCGGCGACGCCGCCGAAGCCGTCGCCGTCCGGTCCGTGTTCGGCGCCGACACCCCGGCGGTCAGCTCGATCAAGGCCCTGACCGGGCACATGCTCGGCGGTTCCGGCGCGGTGGAGGCCGCGGTCACCGCCCTGTCGGTCACGGCGAATCTCTTACCCCCCACGCACAACCTGGACGACCCGGACCCGGAGTGCGCGCTCGACCACGTGCGCGGCGCGGCCCGACCGGGACCCGTCCGCGCCGCCCTGTCGAACTCGTTCGCCTTCGGCGGCCACAACGTCAGCCTGCTCATCGGCGCGCCAGGCACCCGACTGACCCGTACCACCACCCCGGCGGCGTAACCGCCAACCACCGGCATCCCAGAGGTCCACAATGCACGTTCACGCGATTGACCACGTCGAGTTCTACGTCGGCGACGCCGACGCGGTGTCCGCCAGGCTGCGCGCCGAGTACGGCTTCCGGCTGCACGGGCACCTGCGCGAGCACCCCGGCGCCCGCTCGGTGCTGCTCAGCCAGGGCGACATCCGGCTGGTGGTGACCTCCGCCCTGGACGACTCGCACCCGGCCGCGGGCTACGTCGTGGAGCACGGCGACGGCCTGGCCACCATCGCACTGTCCACCGACGACCCGGCGGCCGCGCTGGCCGAGGCGGTCACCCGCGGCGCGGTCGTGACCGACGGCCGGGTCGGTGGCTTCGGCGATGTCGGGCATGTCTTCGTCCGGCCCGGCGAGCTGTTCGCGGGTGCGGACGTGTCCGAAGCGGGGAAGGACACGGCTGAGGACACCTTGTCCCTTTTGGACGCGATCGACCATGTGGCGGCGGTGGTCGGCGGCGGCGAGCTGGACCCGACGGTCGACTACTACGAGAACGTGCTGGGCTTCAAGCAGATCTTCGAGGAGCGCATCGAGATCGGCGGCCAGGCGATGAACTCCAAGGTGGTGCAGAGCATCTCCAAGGAGGTCACGCTGACCCTGTTCGAGCCGGACACCGACGCCGAGCCCGGCCAGATCGACGACTTCCTGGCCGCCCACCACGGTTCCGGCGTGCAGCACCTGGCGTTCCGCACCGACGACATCGCCACCGCGGTCCGTACCCTGTCCGACCGCGGCGTCACCTTCCTGACCACCCCGGCAGGCTACTACGACGCCCTCGCCGAGCGGGTCGACCACGTCGCCGTGCCGATCCCGACGCTGCGCGAGCTCAACGTGCTGGTCGACCAGGACAACGAGGGCGAGTTGTTCCAGATCTTCACCCAGACCACCCACCCCCGCCGGACCATCTTCTTCGAGCTCATCGAGCGCCTTGGCGCGCTCACCTTCGGCAGCGCCAACATCAAGGCGCTGTACCAGGCCGTCGAGCGCGAGCGGACCCGGGCCAAGGCAGAGGAGCCCGCCCAGTGACCGTCACCGACCAGTTCGTCCTCACCGAGGCCGAGCACGCGCTGTTACCCACCGACGCCGAGGTCGCCGAGTACGCCGCCCGCGGCTGGTACCTGTCGCGCAAGCTGTTCACCGACGACGAGATCGACGCGTTGCAGGAGGCGACCGAGCGGTTCTACGCGGGCCACCGTGACCGCCGCTTACCGTTGCGCCCGCCGAACCTGGCGTACTGGACCCCGGAGAAGGGGGATGTCCAGCGGCACAACGACTACGTGCACTACGAGAGCGACGAGATCGCCGCGATCCTGCGCAAGCCGCTGCTCGGCGCGGTCGCGGCGCGGCTGGCGCGGGCGGACGAGATCCGGATCTGGCAGAGCACCCTGATCTACAAGCCGCCGCGCCCGGAGGAGGAGTCCAACCAGGTCCCCTGGCACATGGACCGGCACTACTGGCAGACCTGTACGTCCGAGCGCATGCTGACCGCGTTCCTGCCGTTCCACGACTGCGACGTCCGCATGGGCACGATCACCATGGTCGACGGCAGTCACGCCTGGGGCGAGATCCCCGGCGACGACTCGACGCGGCACTTCGCCCAGCGGGACCGGGCGGAGCTGGAGGACCTGCTGGCGGCCAACGCGGCGCACAACGGGGCGAGCGTGTCGAAGATCCCGATGAACATCCCCAAGGGGCACGTGAGCTTCCACCACTGCAAGACCTACCACGGCAGCGGCGCGAACCTGGCGGACCTGCCGCGACGGGCGATCTCGCTGCACCTGCAGGACGGGGACAACCGGTTCCGGCCGTACCTGAAGTCGGACGGCACACCCGTTTTCTACAACCATGACGTGCTGGTCCGTCGAAACGACGATGGCCTGCCCGACTACACCGACCCCACCTACTGCCCGGTGCTCTGGCGCACCTGATCCATATCTGATCCGGACCTGATCCGAAAACGGAAGAGCCCGGCGCCCCAGCGGCGTCCGGGCCATTTCCGCTACCCATTTCTTCCGCCGATTCCGACCACTTTCCAGACCCCGCCCACCCAGGGGGCTGACCCCGATTAAGCCTAGTCCATTCGGCGGCTTGTCAAGAGGGGGTGGTCGGGGTCTGTGGATGATTCCGGCCGGTTGTGGATAACCCGGCGCGGCTCCCCACGGCCGGGTGAACCTCAGCCGGGCGATCCCGCGATCATGCCCCTGACCTGCTGATCCAGGTTGTCCACAACCACCCGGAACCATCCACACCCCCAGGCCACCCCCTCTTGACAAGCCGCAAGATCCACTAGGCTGTAAAGGGGTCGTCCCCCCGGGATGGGCGGGGGTCTGTGTGGGTGGCGGTCGTGGAGATCGACTTCGGGGTTCCGGGGCGGTGGGGGTGCGCTGAGCAGGGAGAACGTAGGAAACGGGCCCCCGACCCGAGGAGGTCGAGGGCCCGTTTGGCGGGGTAAGGATCACCGCACCTGGCGGGCGAACATCCTCGTGGCCCACGTGACCGTCAGGGCCGCCAGCGCGACCACCACGATCATGCCGATCCACACCGCCGAGTCCCCGGGGTTGCCGGTGAACAGCGCCCGGGTCCCGTTCGTCGTCCAGTAGATCGGGTTCCACTCGGCGATCGTCACCAGCCACCCCGGCGCCAGCGTCAGCGGCAGCAGCACGCCGGAGAGCAGCGACAACGGCTGCGAAACGCTGTTGATCAACGGGCCGAGCGCGGCGGGCGAGGGGATCAGCATCGCCATCGCGTACGACAGCGCGCACGCCATCAGGGCCATCAACGCGAGCATCACGTAGGCCAGCAGCAGCCAGCCGATATGCACCGTCAGGCCGAACGGCAGCGCCACCAGGGTGATCACCACCGCCTGCCCCATCAGCGTCGTGACCTCGGAGAACGCCCGGCCCAGGATGAGCGCGACCCGGTTGACCGGGGTCACCCTGGACCGCTCGATCACCCCCGACCGCAGCTCCGCCAGCAGGCCGAACCCGGCGAAGAAGCCGCTGAGCAGCACCAACACCACCAGCAGACCCGGCACATAGATCCGGTACGCGTCCGCGTAGGTCTGCGCGCCCGTCGGGGCCAGGGCCTGCTTGAGCAGGGGGGCGAACAGCACCAGGTACGCGATGGGCTGCACGAAACCGATCACCAACCGGGCCGGGGTGCGCCAGACCAGCAGCATCTGGCGCTGGTAGACCAGCCACGTGTCACGGAGGAACTTCATGTCCGGGGTCTCCTACTTGTCCCGCAGCGAGCGGCCGGTCTTGATCAGGAACACATCGTCGAGGCTGGGCCGGTGCAGCTCGACGGTGTCGAAGGTGATCTCGCCGCCGTCCAGGGCGCGCATGATCTGCGGCATGGCGGTGGTGCCGTCGTCGACGTAGAGCCGCAGGCCCTCCGGCGCGATCTCCAGTTTGCGCACGTAGTCGCGGCCGTCGAGCAGCTCGGCGGCGCGCGGGGCGGCGCCGTTCAGGCCGACGGTGACCACGTCACCGGCCACCCCGTGCTTGAGCTCGGTCGGCGTGCCGAGGGCGACGATCTCGCCGTGGTCGATGATCGCGATGCGGTCGCACAGCGCGTCGGCCTCCTCCAGGTAGTGCGTGGTGAGGAAGACGGTCATGCCGCCGTCGCGCAGCCGCCGGACCTCGTCCCACAGGTGGGCGCGGGACTGCGGGTCCAGGCCGGTGGTGGGCTCGTCCAGGAACAGCACCTTGGGCTCGTGGATGATGCCCATGGCGATGTCGACCCGGCGCCGCTGGCCGCCGGAGTAGGTGCGGCACTGGCGGTCGGCGAACTCGGTCAGCTCGAACGCGGCCAGCGCCTTCTCGGTGCGCTCGACCGCCTCCGCCTTGTGGATGCCGTGCATTCGGGCCTGGAGCACCAGTTCCTCGCGCGCGGTCACCTCGTCCGTCGTCGTCCCGCCCTGCGGCACGTAGCCGACCCGTGCGCGCACGCCCGCCGGGTCTTTCCGCAGGTCGGCGCCCGCGATGACGGCGTCGCCGTCGTCCGGGTCGAGCAGTGTGCACAGGATGCGGGCGGTGGTGGTCTTGCCCGCGCCGTTCGGGCCGAGGAAGCCGAAGATCTCCCCCTCGGCCACCGACAGGTCGACGCCGCGGACGGCCTCGACGGTGCGGGTCTTGCGCCGTTTGCCCAGCGTGAAGGACTTGCGCAGTCCCTTGACCTCGATCATGACGTGCTCCTGCTCAGGCCGGTGCTGACCGGCTCCTCGGTGACCAGACCGGCGAGTGCCGCGGCCGCGGCGGCGGCGCCGCCCGCCTCGGCGAAGGACTCCCGGACGCGTGCGGCGGCGACCCGGTAGCCCGGACCGCCCAGTACCTCGGTGATCGCGGCGCGCAGCAGGCCCGCGTCGGCGCGGGCGAACCCCACCCGCACGCCCGCGCCCGCGGCGACCACCTGGTTGGCGTTGATCGGCTGGTCGTGCCGGATCGGCGCGACGACCAGCGGGACCCCGTGCGCCAGCGACTCGCACACGGTGTTCAGACCGCCGTGCGTGACGACCAGGTCCATCCGCGGCAGCAGGTCCAACATCGGGACCCGGGGCAGCGCGATCAGGTGTCCGGGCAGGTCGGGCAGGTTCTCGGCGACGAACACCGCCTGCACGTCCAGCGGCGTCAGTGCCGCGACCGCCTCGCTCAGGAACCGCTCGGACACGTCGTCGGCGAGGGTGCCGACCGAGACCAGCACGTGCGGCCGGTCGGGGTCGAGCCACTCCCACGGGAAGTCCGGCTGGTTGGGGCGCTCGGCCAGCATCGGCCCGACGAACCGGAACCGGTCCGGGAATCCGGAACCGGCCAGCGCGGCGGTGGTGCTGGCGAGTACGAGATGGGGGGAGAACCGCAGGTCGAGGTACTCGTCGGCCGGGAGTCCCGCTTTGTCCCACAGATGTTGCACGCGCCCGGTGAGCCAGGCGTGCACCCGCGGCAGGTCGGTGAGCGGCTCGCCGAGGTCCATGGTCGAGCAGGCCAGGGTCGCCCAGGTCAGGCCCAGCCGGTGGGCGGCGATCGCGCCCGCGGGGGAGTGCTGGTCGACCACCAGCACGTCCGGCCGGAACTCGGTCGCGGCGCGTTCCACCGCGGGCAGGCTGAACTTGGCGAACGGGACGATGAACCGGTCCCAGACCGACCGGATGGCGGCCAGGCCGTGGTCGGACTGCGGGCGGTGCAGCCGCGTGCCGGTGGGGAAGACCAGGGCGTTCTCGCCCAACAGCGGGCGCAGGTGCATCTCCGGGCCGACGTAGGCGACCTCGTGACCGGCCCGGAGCAACGCCTGGCCCACGCCGTGCGCGGGGTTGACGTGCCCGGCGAGCGGCGGGACGACGAACAGGAACCGGCTCATGCGGACACCGTCGAGCGGTCGGCCACGTACTCCACGACCTGCCCCACGGTGAATCCGATGATCTCGTCGAGCCCCAGCCCGCGCACGTGCCCGGCCAGGTCCACCGCCGGGCCGAACCGCCGGGCCAGCGCCGCGCTCGCGGCGGTCAGATCCAGGCTGTCGAACCGCAGATCGCCCTCCAGGGTGGCATTCGGCGTAATTTCCGGCGGGCATCCGCCGCACGGGCCGACCACCTCTCGGAGTATTCCGGCGATCTCTTCGAAAAGCGCCATCGCGCGACCTCCACAACACCGGTTGCGCGCCAAGGTACCGCACCGCCCGCACCCCGTCACGAACAATCTCGGCGAACCGGTGGTCGGATGAAAGAGGGTGCCGAGTGGAGTATTGACACTCCCGTTTCGCGCTGCCGACAATGCCCCGGAGACCTACATTCCGGCGGGGAGACAGCAGCATGACGGACAGGATCCTCGTCGATTTCCGCGGCCCCGGCTCGGGCGTCGGCGAGCTGACCTGGGGACAGCGCACCGTGTGGCGGGTGGTGGTCAAGACCGGCCGCTCGGAGACCATGGGCGGCGTCGTTCCGCTGCCCGCGGGGTCCACGGTGGACGACTCGGTCGCCGTGCTGCGCTACGTGATGGGCAGGCACCAGTCCCTGCGCACCCGGCTCAGCTTCGACGGCGCGGACGGCGGACCCCGGCAGCGGGTGTCCGAGTCCGGGCAGATCGCCCTGGAGGTGGTGGACGCCGGGATCGACGACCCGGCCGAGGTGGCCGAGCAGGTCCGGCGCCGCTACGCGGACACCGACTTCGACTACGAGCACGAGTGGCCGGTGCGGATGGCCGTCGTGGTCGCAGGCGCCGACCGGGCCGCGACGCACTCGGTGGCGGTGTACAACCACCTGGCCATCGACGCGCACGGGATGGAGGCCATGATCGCCGATCTGTCCACTATGGACCACAAGACCGGCGGGCCGACCATGCCGCTGGACTGCACCCAGCCGTTGGAGCTGGCCGAGCAGCAGCGCAAGCCCAACGTGCTGCGCAACAGCGAGGCCGCGCTGCGCTACTGGGAGCGGGTCCTGCGCGCCGTCGCGCCAAGACGGGTCGACGGTGAGTCGGACGACCGGCGCGAACCGCGCTGGGGCACCCTGTCGCTGGAGTCGCCCGCCGCGCTGCTGGCCACCCAGGCCATCGCCGCCCGGCTGGGCACCGACACCTCGCCCGTGCTCCTCGCAGGCTACGCGTCCGCGCTGGCCCGCACGGTCGGCAACAACCCGGTCGTGCTCCAGATCGCGGTCAACAACCGGTTCCGGCAGTCCCTGCTCGGCTCGGTGAGCACGATGGCGCAGACCTGCCCGCTCATGGTCGACCTGGCCGAGGTGCCGTTCGACGAAGCCGTGCACCGCGCCCGGCAGGCCACCATGGTCACCTACAAGTACGCCTACTACGACCCGGAGCGGCGTGCCGCCATGGTCGAGGCGGTGGCCGCGGACCTGGGCGGCCCGGTCGAGATGGACACCTACTTCAACGACCGTCGCCCGCCCGGCCGCGAGGAGCGCTTCCTGGTCGCGCCGGAGCCGGAGGAGATCCTGGCCGCGCGCGAACGGACCACCCACGAGTGGGTGAGCTGGACCGATGTGGACAACCCGTTGCTCTATCTGGACGTCGACGAGGAGCCCGCCGCGGTCCGCTTCAGCCTCACCGCCGACACCCACCGGGTGGCGCCCGCCGACGCGCTCGGGCTGCTCACCGAGGTGGAGACCGTCCTGGTCGCCGCGGCGCTGGACCCGGCGGCCACCACCGGCGTGTCGGCATGACCGCGCTGGCCGAGGTCTCGACGTACCTGCCGCCCGATCTCGTCCCGTTGGAGGAGCTCGCCGACCGGGTCGGCCTGACCGAACGCCAGGTGCGCCTGTTCCGCCGTTTCCACGGCCTGGACAGGATCTGCCTGGACCGCGACGGCACCGTGCTGGACCTGCTGCTGGCGGCCGCTTCCGGCCTGGAAACCTTGCGCGGCAACGAACACCGCGTGCGGTACGTGATCTACGCGCGCGGGATGCCCGCCGCCGTGCCATACCCGTACGACCCGCTGCGGGAGCTGTGCGGGAAGCTCGGCCTCGACCACGCGCTGTCGTTCACCGTCACCCACCAGGCGTGTGCCACCGGGTTGCTGGCGATCGACGTGGCGGGCCGGATGCTGGCCGACGACCCCGATCCGGACGCGCTGGCGCTGGTGGTGTCGGGGGAGAAGACGTTCACCCCGGACGCCATGCTGGTCCCGGAGACGGCCGTCTTCGGCGAGGGCGCCGCCGCCGCGCTGATCAGCGCGGACGGCCCACGCGACCGTCTGGTCTCCTACACCACCAGCATCCGCGGCGACTTCGACGGCAGGCTGGTCGTCGACCCGACACTGGCCCTCCGCTTCCAGAACGAGTACCCGGCGCTGCTGTCCGAGGTGCTGCTGGCCGCGGTGGAACGGTCCGGGACGCCGCTGGCCGAGATGGCGGTCCTGTTGCCGCACAACGTGAACGCGGTCTCCTGGCGGCGGGTGGCCAAACGCATCGGCTACCCGGTGGAGCGGGTGGTGCTGGACAACGTGCCGGTCACCGGGCACAGCTTCGCCGCCGACCCGTTCCTCAACTACCGCACCGCCCTGGACCGGGGGCTGCTGCGGCCGGGGGACCGGTACCTGGTGGGCGCCGCGGGACTGGGCGCCACGTTCTCCGCGATGGTCTTCGAGCACTAGTTCTGATGGGAGGACCCGTGGGGTCTGTGGAGATAGTCGAGTCCGATGTCACAGCCGAGACCGCCGATGTCACCGCGTTGCGGGACAGGGTGACCGCGAGCATGAGCGAGCTGCTGCCGCGCGTGCTCAAGCGGGACGTCCCGGAACTGAACGCGGACACGACGCTGTTCGCCGGGCTCGGCCTGAGCTCGGCCAGCACCCTGGAGCTGCTGCTGGAGCTGGAGGACGAGCTGGAGATCCAGATCGACGTCGAGGAGATCGACCAGGGCGACCTGGAGACCGTCGGCACCCTGGCCCGCTACATCGCCACGCACACCGTCGCGGACGAGTGATGTTCGGCTCCGGCCCGCCCGGCGCGCCCGCCCCACCGGCCCGGTTGGTCGGCGCGCTGTCCCGGGTGTTCGACGAGACCTCGCCGACCGCGCTGGACCCGGCGCTGCGCCCGTTCCTGGCGGACCTGGTCCGCCCGTACGGGACGGCGCTGCGCGAGGACCTGCTGGCCGCGGGCGTCGGGCACTCGTTCGGCGAGATGGCCGAGCGGCTGCTGCCCGCGGTCGTGGGCCCGGACGAGCCGGTGGACCTGCTGATCGTTGCGTTCGCCATGCACGACCTGAGACTGGGCCGTGCCACCGCGTGCTACCTGAGCGACCGGTGTCCGGGCAAGCCCAACGCGTTCGCCGTGTGCGACCAGGGCTCGGGCGCGGCGTTCACCGCGTTGCGACTGGCCGGGTCCTATCTGGGCACACCGGACTGCTCGCGGGCGCTGGTGTTCGTGGTGGAACAGTCCGCTTTGCACTACGAACCGCTCGCGCCCGCGCCGATACCCGACCGGCACACCGCTGTCGTGTTACGCCTGGAGTCCGGTTCGGACGGTGCGCCGGTCGCCGGTCGTCAGCACACCGGGGTGGACGCCAAGCGGCTGCCTGGCCTGTTATTGGCGGAGATCGGCCGGGTGTCCGGCGATCGCGAGGACGTCACGGTCGTCGGCTCGGCCCGGTTGGCCGCCGCCGCGCCCGGCCTGGTCGACGTCGTGACCGACGCCGGTCAGCCCTATACCGGGATCTGGGCGGACCTGGCCGGGCGCGCCGACGGGCTGGTCGTGCTCGCCGACCACGAGCCGTCGCACGGTCTGCTTTGTCTATCCACAGTGGACTTCAAGAGTGCTGCGAAATCCACTATGGACGCGGATCCGGTCGGGGTGGCAGCATGAGCGAGGCCGACACCGTGTGCGTCTGGCTGGTCGACTCGGCGCTGCCCCCGGTGCTGATGAGCGAGCTGGCAGCCTCCCTGGACGAGGGCGAGCGGCGCCGCGCGGACGAGATGGACCCGCTGCGGCGGCGGGAGTTCGTGGCCGCGCACGGGGCCGCGCGGCTGCTCACCGGTCGGGTGCTCGGCATGGCGCCCGACCGGGTCCGCTGGCGGATCGGCAGGCACGGCAAGCCCGAGGTCGACGGGCTGCGGGTGAGCCTGTCCCGCTCGTCCGGGCTGGCCATGTTCGCCTGCACCGCCCGCCGCGCGATCGGCGTCGACCTGCAGCGGGTCGACGAAGGCCTGGACGTCGGCCGCACCGCCGACCGCTACTACCCGGCCGACGAGGCCAGGCACGTGGCCGACTGCCCGCCGCACGAGCGGCCCACCCGTTTCACCGGGCTGCTCACCCGCAAGGAGGCGTGCGTGAAGGCCGCGGGCGGGCGGCTGTTCCCCGGGCTGCGGCTGCCGGTGCACGGGCGGGCGGTGGTCCGCCAGGCCGACGGCCCTTACCGGGTGCGGGACCTGCCCGCGCCCACCGGCTACGCGGCCGCGGTCGCGCTGGCCGGGATCGACGACTACCGGGTCCGCGCGCACCGCTGGCCCGACGAAGGAGTACGACCATGGTGAACCTCGGCGAGACGGACCTCCCGCTCGGCACCGGCGTCCCCGGGGTCTACCTGTCCCCGCCCGGGTTCGAGCGGGTGATCGACCTGTTGCGCTCGGGTGTCGCCGCGCTGGCCGCGGACGAGCCGTTCCAGCGCCTGGTGATCCCGCCGGTGATCTCCCGGCAGACCATCGAGCGCGCCGGGTACGTGCAGGCGTTCCCGAACCTGCTCGGCACCGTGCACGGCTACGGCGGCACTCCCAGCGGTTGGGCCCGGCTCAAGCCGCTGGTCGAGGAGGGCGGCGAGTGGTACGCGCAGCAGCAGATCGGTGACCTGGTGCTGCTGCCCGCCGCCTGCTACCCCGTCTACGCCACGCTCGCCGACCGGACTCTCGACGAGCCTGCGAAGGTGTCCGTGGAGGCGTCCTGCTTCCGGCAGGAGGCGACCAGCGAACCGGGACGGCTGCGCTCGTTCCGGATGCTGGAGCTGGTCACCGTGGCCACCGACGAGGACTGTCTCAAGTGGCGGGCCGCGCGGCTGGAACAGGTGGAGGGCTGGTTCACCGAGCTGGGCCTGGCGGTGTCGGTGGAGGTCGCCGACGACCCGTTCTTCGGTCCCGGCCGCAAGGTCTACCAGGCGGCGCAACGCATGCAGGAGCTCAAGTGGGAGCTGCGCGTGCCGCTGGCGGACGGCACGGTCCAGGCCGTGGCCTCGGCCAACTACCACAAGGAACACTTCGGCGAGACCTTCGGCATCACCGCGGGCGGCGCCCCCGCGCACACCTCATGTGTCGCGTTCGGACTCGAACGACTGGCCATGGCGCTGATCAACCGGCACGGCAAGGACTCCACGCGGTGGCCCGGCGACGTGCTGGCCGCGCTCGGGGGCGCCCGATGACCGCGCCGGACAGCGTCGCGCTGTACCGGATGATCCGGTTCATCCGGCGGTTCGAGGAACGGTCGGTCGACCTGGTCAAGTCCGGGGAGATCGTCAGCGGGGTGCACCCGTGCATCGGCCAGGAGGCCGTGTCCGCCGGGGCCTGCGCGACCCTGGAACCCGACGACATCGTGCTGTCCAGCCACCGCGGCCACGGGCATCTGCTGGCCAAGGGCTGCGACCCGGCCAGGGTGATGGCCGAGATGGCCGGGCGCGTCACCGGGATCGACAAGGGGCGCGGCGGCTCGTTCCATCCCTCGGACTTCTCCGCGAACGTCTACAACGCGACCGGTACGGTGGGACACGGTTCCGGCATCGCGGCCGGGATCGCCTGGGCGGCGGTGAAAGCCGGGAAGTCCACTGTGGTCATGAGCTTCTTCGGCGACGGCGCGGTCACCCAGGGTGCGCTGCTGGAGGGCTTCAACCTGGCCGGGCTGTGGAACCTGCCGGTGGTCTATATTTGCGAGAACAACGGATACGCCACGACACTTCCCGTTCAGACCGCGGTTTCCGGTACGATCACAGGGCGCGGCGAGGCGTTCGGCATCCCGTCCTCCACAGTGGATGGACAGGACGCGGAGACCGTCTTCGCGGCGGTGTCCGAGGCGGTCGAGCGCGCTCGCTCCGGTGGCGGTCCCTCGCTGCTGGAGATGCGCACCTACCGCTACCACGGGCACCACACGTTCGAGCTCAAGACCCGGCTGAAGTACCGGGAGCAGGCCGAGATCGACGAGTGGCGGCTGCGCGACCCGCTCGACATCCAGGCCGCCCGGGTGGCCGCGGACGTCCGCGCGCGCATCGACGACGAGGTGGAGCGCGAGCTGGACGAGGTCGTCCGGTTCGCGGTCGAGAGCCCGCGGCCGGACCCGGCCGACGCCACCGACCACATGTACGCCGACGGGTTCCGACCCCGCGCGGGCGTCTCGCTGTAGCACTCCGCACACGGGGAAAGGGGGAGGAATGCCCAAGCTGTCCTACCTGAAGGCGCTCAACCGCGCCCTCGGCGACGAGATGACCCGGGACGAGTCGGTCTTCGTCCTCGGCGAGGACATGAACTTCGCGCTCACCAACGTGACCGCCGGGTTCCTGGACCGCTTCGGCCCCGACCGGGTGGTGGAGGTGCCGCTCACCGAGCAGGGCTTCACCAACTTCGCCACCGGCGCGGCGCTGGCCGGTCGCCGTCCCGTGGTGGAGTTCCAGATCCCGTTCCTGTTGCTGCTGGTGTTCGAGCAGATCACCAACCAGGCCAACAAGTTCCTGCTGATGAGCGGCGGCCAGCGCAGCGTCCCGGTCACCTACCTGATGCCCGCCGCGGGCTGGCGGCCCGGGTGGGGCGCGCAGCACTCCGACCAGCCGTACAGCCTGTTCGCGCACATGGGCGTGAAGACCGTGCTGCCCGCCACCCCCACCGACGCCTACGGACTGTTGACCACGGCCATCCGCGACGACGACCCGGTGGTGTTCTTCGGGCCGCTGGCGTCGCTGACCGTGCGCGAGGACGTCGACTACGCCGATCTCGGACCGATCCCGCTGGGTTCCGGCCGGGTGCACCGGGCCGGAACCGACGTCACGGTCGTGGCGTTGGGCCACCTGGTGCACGAGGCGCTCGCGGTGGCGGACGAGCTGGCCGCCGAGGCGTCGATCGAGGTGTGGGACCCGCGGTCGGTGTACCCGTTCGACTGGACCGGGCTGGCCGAGTCGGTGGCGCGCACCGGGCGGCTGGTCGTGTTCGACGACTCCAACCGGTCCTGCGGCATGGGCGCGGAGATCCTGGCCACGGCGGCGGAGGAGATGCGGCTGACCGCGCCGCCGCGCCGGGTGACCAGACCGGACGGGGCGATAGTGGGCGCCGTCCCGGAACTGGACGTGGTGTTGCAGCCGACCCGGGCGCAGCTGGCGGAAGCCGTGCGCGCGGTGCTCAAGAGCCCCGGATGGTGAGCCCCGTCCCCGACCCGGTCGAGCGCGTGTCCGTCCCGTTCCACGGCCGGGGTTCGGGTGAGGCCGAGCTGACCTGGGGACAGATCGGGATCTGGCAGGCGATCGAGCGGTCCGGCGAGTCCCGGACCATGGGCGGGACGACGGCCCTGCCGCCCGGGATCGAGGTGGAATCGGTCGCGGGCGTGCTGGGCGCGCTGGTGGGACGGCACCAGGCGTTGCGGACCCGGCTGGTGCTCACGCCGGGACGGCCCCGGCAGCGGGTGTCGACCTCGGGCGAGCTGACGCTGGAGGTCTTCGAGTCGTCGTCGCCCGCGGCCGTCGCGGCGGCCGTGCAGGAGCGGTACGCGTCGGTGCCGTTCGACTACGAGCACGAGTGGCCGGTGCGGGCGGCCGTGGTCCGGCGGGACGGCGTGTCGACCCACATGGTCGTGGTGTATCTGCACCTGTCGCTGGACGCGGGCGGGCTGGAGGTGCTGATCGGCGAACTGGGACAGGACCCGGCGACCCTGCCGCCGGTCACGGCCGTGCAACCGCTGGAACAGGCGCGGTCCCAGCGGGAACCGGCGGCGTTGCGGCAGTCGGCGAACTCGTTGCGATATCTGGAACACGTGTTGCGAACCGTCTCACCCCTGCGTTTCGGGCCGCCCCGGGAGGACCGGGATCCCACTTTCCGGATGGTCCGGTTCCGCTCGCCCGCCACCCGGCTGGCCGTGGACGCGATCGCTCGCCGGGCCGGGATCAGCACCTCCCCGGTGCTGCTGGCGTGCTTCGCGGTGGCGCTGGCGCGGGCCGGGGCGAGCAATCCGGTGATGGCGATGCTGATGGTGAGCAACCGGTTCCGGCCGGGCTTCGCCGACTCGGTGAGCACGATCGTGCAGATCAGCCCCTACCTGATCGACGTGGCCGACGTGACGCTGGGTGAGGCCGTGGCGCGGGCCGCGCGCAGCACCATGAACGCCTACAAGCACGCCTACTACGACCCGGACGCGCAGGACGAGGTGGTCGACCGGGTGATCGCCTCGCGCGGCGAGGCGGTGGACTTCTCCTGCTTCTACAACGACCGCCGCAAGTCCGATCGCGCGCCTGCCGTGGGTCTTGACCCGACGGTGGCGGAGCTGGCGTCCGCTGTGGACCGGTCCGAAGTGCACTGGGAAGACGAGCCGGGGATGCCTCGGCAGAAGCTGTACCTGCACGTCGACAACACAGTCGACCCGCTGGGCGATCCTGCGATCGAGTTCACCATGTCGGTGGACACCCGTTACTTCACCGCGGACGAGACCGAGGCCGTGGTGCGCGGCTTCGAGTCGGTCGCGGTGAGCACCGCCCTCGACCCCGACACGCCCACCGGCGTGTGGGTCGAGACCAGGTTCCCGGCGACCGCCGGAGCCGGGGCGGACACTGGCGAGGGAGGTGCTCCATGATCGAGATCAAGTGACCTCCGCGGTAGCGCGGAGCAACCTCCACGCATCGGGACAGACGGAGCGCGGGGGTCGGGACGACCCGGCCCCCGCGCCCCCTTACCACCGGGAAGTGGCATGCACGGGTTCCCCGCCGTCCACGAGGTCTGCGTCGTCGGCGCGGGCCCGCGCGGCCTGAGCGTGGTGGAGCGGCTCTGCGCCAACGCGACCGGGCCGCTGGTGATCCACCTGGTCGACCCGTACGCCGGGCGGGGGAGTCGGGTGTGGTCGGTCGACCAGCCGGGTTCGCTGCTGATGAACACCATCGCCTGCCAGGTGTCGATGTTCACCGACGCGAGCGTGGCGTGCACGGGGCCGATCGTGCCGGGTCCGTCGCTGTACGAGTGGGCGCAGGGGGTCACCGATCCCCGGTTCGAGGCCGAGGCGCGCTCGTTGACACCGAACTCGTACCCGACGCGGGCGTTCTACGGGCATTACCTGGACTGGGTGCTCGACCGGGTGTGTCGGACGGCGCCCGCGGGGGTGTCCGTGCGGGTGCACCGGCGGACGGCGGTGGAGCTGGTCGAGGCGCCGGACGGCGGCCAGGCCGTGCTGCTGGACGACGGATCCGCTGTGGATGGTCTGGCGGCGGTGGTCCTGGCGCAGGGGCATGTGCAGATGCCGTTGGGTGCGGGGGAGCGGGTGCTCGCGGATCTCGCGGTGGCGCAGGGGCTGTGGTACTGGGGTCCGGGGAACCCGGCGGAGATGAACCTGGGCGCGCTGATGCCCGCGGAGCCGGTGGCGGTGCGCGGGTTGGGGCTGGCGTTCTTCGACGTGTTGACGTTGTTGACGGTGGATCGGGGCGGGCGGTTCGCCCGTCGATCCGATGGTTCGCTGGCCTATGTACCGTCCGGTCGGGAGCCGTCGATCGTGGCCGGTTCACGGCGTGGGGTGCCGTATCACGCGCGGGGCGAGAACGAGAAGGGCGCGTTCGGACGGCATGAGCCGCGTTTCCTGACCCCCTCGGTGATCGAGTCGCTGCGTTCCCGGCCCGCGGTGTCGTTCCGGGACGACATCTGGCCGTTGATCGCCCGCGAGGTGGAGCTGGTCTATTACACAGCGCTCGTGGGTGCTGAACCTGCTGCGCGGTTCATGGCGGGAGAAGTGGAACTCCCGGTTCCTCGGTGGGACTGGTCGACTATCGCCTGTCCGCACGAGGGCCGCCGGTTCGATTCCCCGGCCTCCTTCGATTCCTGGCTGTTGGATCTGCTGCGCGCGGATGTGGTGCGCGCGTATGGCGGGAATGTCGGCGATCCGGTCAAGGCCGCGCTGGATGTCCTGCGCGACCTGCGCAACGAGATCCGGTTGGCGGTCGACCACGGCGGCGTGACCGGCTCGTCCTATCGGTCCGATCTGGACGGTTGGTACACGCCGCTCAACGCCTTCCTGTCCATCGGGCCACCGGCGAGTCGGGTGGCCGAGCTGGTGGCGTTGATCGAGGCGGGCGTGGTGCGGATCGTCGGTCCCGGGATGCGGGTCGTGGTGGGGGATGGCGGGTTCGAGGTGAGCTCGCCGGTGGTGGCGGGCTCGGCGGTGGTGACCGAGGCGTTGATCGAGGCCCGGCTGCCCGAGGTCGACATCCGGCGCACCGGCGACCCGTTGCTCACCCGCCTGCGCGAGTCCGGCGACTGCGCTCCTTATCGGCTCGCGGATCCGGACGGTCCGGTGGAGACCGGCGGCCTGGCGATCACCGAACGGCCGTACCACCTGCTCGACGCGGCGGGGCGGGCCCATCCCCGGCGGTTCGCGTTCGGCGTGCCCACGGAGTCGGTCCACTGGGTCACGGCGGCGGGGATCCGGCCCGGGGTGAACTCGGTGATCCTGGCCGACGCGGACGCGATCGCCCGCGCTTCGCTGGCGGTTCCGGCGGTCACGCGCGCCGTCGTGGGCCGACCGGCTTGAGCGTTTCGCCACACGGTCGACGTGGACCGCTCACGGCAGGCAGACCCGTTGGTAGCCACTAGGATGAGCAGCGGGATTGATCGACGATCGGTGTGAGGGAGACTCGTGGTCGGGACGGACAGTGGGCTGTTGGCGCCGGTGTGGGCTGGGACCGAGGTGTCCGAGATCGTGACCGACGAGGCCTGGGTCGTCGCGATGGTCGAGGTCGAGGTCGCGCTTGCTCGGGCGCAGGCGGAGCTGGGAGTGATCCCGGCGGAGGCCGCCGCCGCGATCGGTGAAGCGGTCGCCGAGCTTGATGTCGTCGACTTGGCGGTGAAAGCCCGGGGCGGGGCGAACCCGGTGGTGGCGTTCGTGACCGCGTTCACCGCGTGCGTGCCCGGCGAGGCCGCCGAGTACGTGCACCGGGGCAGCACGAGCCAGGACATCCTGGACTCGGCCGCCATGCTCATCACCTCGCGCGCTTTCGCCCTCATCGACCGCGACCTCGTCAACACCGCCGAAGCCCTGGCCCGGCTCGCCGACCGGTACCGGGACGCGGTGATGGCCGGGCGGACCCTCACCCAGCACGCCGTCCCGGTCACCTTCGGGCTCAAGGCGGCGGGCTGGCTCACCCTCGTGGTCGACGCTCTGTCCCGGCTGCGCGCGGTGGTGTTGCCCGCCCAGCTCGGTGGGGCGGCGGGCACCTTGGCGTCCTATGTGGAGTACTCCGGCGATCCCGGCCACGGGCCCCGGCTCAGCGCCGAGTTCGCTCGGCGGCTCGGGCTGGTGGAGGCTGTCGTTCCCTGGCACGCGTTGCGCACGCCGTATGCCGACATCGGGGGTGTGTGCTCGATCATCACCGGGGCGTTGGGCAAGATCGCGCTCGACGTGCAGGGCATGTCCCGCACCGAGGTCGCCGAGGTGGTCGAACCCTCCGCCGAGGGGCGGGGCGTGTCGTCGGCGATGCCGCAGAAGCGCAACCCGGTCCTGGCCACCCTCGTCATGTCCGCTGCCCGCCAGGTCCCCCTCCAGGCGACGATCCTCACCCAGTCCATGATCGCCGAGGACGAGCGCGCGCCGGGCGCTTGGCACGCGGAGTGGCAGCCGCTCCGCGAGATTCTCCGTCTGACCGGTGGGGCTGCGGCCACGGCCGCCGAACTGGCGGCGGGCCTGGAGGTCTTCCCCGATCGCCTCCGCGAGAACCTGGCCATCACCGGTGGCACGATCGTCTCCGAACGGCTCAACGTCGCTCTCGCGCCGGTGTTGGGGAAGGCCGAGGCCAAGAAGCTTCTCGGCAGGCTTTCTCGTGAACCCGACTTCGCCGAGGCTCTGCGCGCTGCCCCCGAACTGTCCTCGGTGGACGTCGACGCGCTGCTCGATCCGGCGGGCTACCTCGGGGCGACCGATGCGCTCATCGAGCGTGCCCTTGCCTACCATCGTGAGGTCGTTGGCCACTAGGGTCCCTCCCGCCTCGATCGCGTCCTGCCTGGGGCGCACCACTAGATATACGTGCCGCACCACGGTGTCGTCTCCGTGGCGAACAGGCGGTCGGCGGTGGCCAGGACGTCGCGGTGGACGGTGATGTGGCCGGTGGCGGCCAGGGCGGAGGGACGGGCGCCGCCCAGGTAGAGGGCCGCGAGGGTGTCGACGGCCATGGTCAGGTGGGCGGGCTCGGTGGTGCGGCACGCGCCCGCCCGGCTGATCAGGTAGTGGCCGGAGTTGGCGGGCAGCAGCGGGTCCCGTACGTCGATCACCACCGGGTTCTCGCCGTGGTAGCCGCGGATCGCCAGGGCGGCGGGGACGTCGACGAGGCGGAGCCAGAGTTCGGGGCGGACGCGGTCGGTCCGGCAGGCCCGAAGGTCCGGGCAGAGCCATCGGATCGGCTCGTCCAGCGGGCGGGCCCGGAGGATCACCTGGTCCACGAGCGGGACGGCCAGCAGGTACCGGGTCAGGCCTGCCCAGCCCGGGGCGGAGGCGCTGTGCAGGTCCGCCACGTCCAGGACGGTCCGGTCCGCCTGTGCTTGCACGGAATACAGTGCGAACGCGTCCTCGCTCGATGCTCCGGAGTGGACGGCCAGGAGCAGTCGCGGGTCGGATCGGGCGGTCAGGCGGTACAGGGCGGCGAGGTGGTCGGGGCGGTCGACCATGCCCGGACGGGTGCGCATGCGCCGATACAGCTCGGGTACCGACTCCGCGTCCGTTTCCAGTTCGCTGATCCGGACCCGGCCTGCCGCGTTGGCGGTAGCCTGTGGACTGTCCACTTCGATGTCCCGGCACCACGTCGCGATGCCGAAGCCGAGACGCCGATACAGGGTGTCCGCGCTCGACCGCAGGATCACCACGGGTTCGACGACCGACCGCAGGAGATCTCCGAGCAGTTCGGTGGCAACACCCCGCCGCGTGTGGGTCGGGTGCACCGCCATCCGTCCGACGGCGCGAGCCGGGAGTCGGCCGCCGGGGACATGGACGTGGTTGGGTGTGCTGTGGCAGGTGCCGACCAGCTCGCCGCCGGTGTACGCGCCCAGTGTGCCGTCCGGGTCGATGGTGCCCGCGAGCACCGACCACTCCTCGTCGCCGGTCGGTGGACCGTGTGTGGCCAACCGGAACAGGTCGACGGATCGGCGGTGCTCCTCGGTGGGGACCGGGCGCACGGACACCGGCTCTCGCTCGCTCATACGGCACTCCAGCGGTGACGGGGTCGCGGCGGGTGGTCGTGGCCGACGGTGCGTCGGCCACGACCGTCAGGTCACTCCGCGATCGGGGCGAAGAGGGTCTTGCCGGAGGTGCAGCGCACGCTGACACCGCTGGTGGCCAGCAGTCCCAGCTCCTCGTCGGCGTTCTCGACGGGCAGGTTCTGCAGGTCCAGGATCTCGTTCATCGTCGTTCTCCTTGTCCTCTCGTGCTCCGGTCATCCGTTGACCGGACATCTCCGGGGCCGCGCGCCGAACGCGGCGAACCCGGCCAGCAGCAGGCCGAAGCCCAGGACCACGACCTCGGCGGGCAACCGGTCCAGCAGGAACGCGCCGACCAGCGGCCCGAGCGCGGGCACCACCTGCGGCACGACCTGGTAGACCAGCTGCACGCGGCCGGTCAGTGCGGGCGGCGTGACCCGCAGCAGGGTCGTCTGGGTCACCGTCTGGGCGGGTGGGCCGCCCAGACCGCAGATCCCGATCAGGGCGCAGACCCACGCGACGTCGCCGAGCGCGACCGGCAGTGACAACACCGCCGCGGCCCAGACGACGGTCACGCCCAGTACCAGGGTGCGGGCGGGTACGCGCCGGACCGCGGGACCGGTGAGGGCCGAGCCCGCCAGGTTCGCCAGTGCACCGACCGCCAGCACCACGCCGGTCTGCGCGCCCCGACCCTGGTCCTGGAACACCGCCAGCAGCACCAGCACCACGCCGCCGAACACGAAGTTGCCGACGACCGCCGCGCTCACCAGGTATCTCGGCAGCGGCGCGGTCCACAGGAACCGCCACCCGGCCACTGCCTCCCCGGGCCGGATCCGGTCCGGTCGCGATTCGCGGGCCAGGCGCAGGGGTGCCACGCACGCCGCCGACACCAGGAAGGACACGGTGTCGAGCAGGAACGGCAACGGCGGTGACCACGCGTAGCAGGCCGCGCCGACCAGTGGCCCGACGATGCTCGCCACCGCGAACCGCGCCTGGTTGACCGACAGCGCGGCGGTCAGCCGGTCCGGGGGCACGACCTGTCGGAACGCGGCCGTGCTCGCCGCCGCGAACACCACTCCCAGCGCGCTGGTGACCGCCGCGGTGCCGAACAACGCCGCCGGTCCGAGCCGGTGCGCCCATACCATCCAGACCAGCAGCCCGGACACCGCCGCGCGCGCCAGGTCCGCGACGACCATGACCGGCCGCGGGCCGAGCCGGTCGATCACCAGCCCGGCCGCGGGCACGACCGCGACCGCGGCCGCCGCCTCGACGAAGGTGGTCAGCCCGACGGCCGACGCGCTGTGCAGCTCACCGAGCACCACCAGCGGCAGCGCCACCATCGACGCCAGGGAACCGACGGTGGACAGCGCCTGGGCCAGCCAGAGCCGCAGATACCCGCGGTCGCGGTAGTGGGTGAGGACGCCCATCGCTCACCCGACCGCGGGCAGGCCGATGGCGTCGGACAACGCCGTGGTCGCGCTGGTCTGCTCGGGCGAGGTCCTCGGACCGCCCCGCCTGCCCCGCGCCGGGTCGGTCGCACCTCGCACCGTGACCGGTGCGTCGGGTACGGGCGCCGGTCCGCGCGGTGCGGGTGTGTTTGGCGTGCGACGGGCCCGCGTGGCCGTGTGCAGGGCGAGTAGGACGCCCGCGGAACCCGTGGCGAGGTCCATCGACAGGCGCAGCAGCCAGCGCCCGGGAAACGCGATGCCCTGCCGGTGGCGCACGGCCTGCCAGCTCAGCCTGCGGATGTGCGGGGCGGTCACATGCGACCCGGGGCAGGCGACGGCCAGGGCGGTGAGCAGCCCGGCCCGGCCGAGGAAGAGCCCGGGTTCCACGGTCAGCGGCGCTCGGCACGCGGCGAGGATGCCCGCGTGCACCTCGGACCACGGGCCGCTCGGGCGGTGGCGCAGGTACCGCCCGAGCGGTTCGAGCAGGCCGGCGCCGCCCACCGCGAGGTGGCCCAGGGCCAGCGTGCCGTCGGTGAGCACCACGTCGCCGCGGTCGGTCCGGCGGCTGCCCGCCAGGTCCGCGGCCAGGGCCCGGCCCGCGAGGTCGAGCAGGGCCGGGTCGGCGGTGTCGTCGTGCCGCCGCAGGCAGAACACCGCGACACCGGTCCAGCCGGGCATCAGACCCGCCCGTGCGGCGCCCGGTCCGCGTTTCGCGGGACTGTGCCTGCCTGTCCCGTGTCGTTCCGGGAGCTGCGGTGGCGGCGCGGTCGCCGGATCGGTGCCGGGCGGGAGGTGGAGACCACTCCCCGGGGTGGTCGAGCGGGTGACGACGCGATCGGTGACGGCGTCCAGCGCGTCACGCCAGTAGGTGTCGGCGGTGCGTGCGGCGAAGTACCGCAGGGCGAGGCCGATACCGGGCAGTCCGCCGAACAGGCCGGGCGTCTCCGGGTCGGGCAACTCGACCAGTCGCCGCATGATGCGGTATGCGTCGTCCTCCCTGCCCAGCGCGTGCAGGACCACGGCGGCGCCGTGCATGCCGTTGTACAGCCCGGCCTGCGGCTCCGCGCGGTGCACCGCGGCGGCCAGCCAGTCGACGTGGTCCTCGGGCACCGGTTGCCCGGTCGTGTGCAGCGCGTACAAGACGCCTGCCGCGCCGTGGGCGAGGTTGTAGCCGCCGTCGCGCAGACCGGCGGGATCCCCCGGGTACAGCCGGTCGAGGCGGTGTGGGGTCGCGGAGGCGAGGATCGACTCCGCCACCGCGTCGCGAGCGTCGGCGGAGTCGCCCGCGAACAGTTCCGCGGTGCGGGGGCGGGGGCACGGTGTGGTCCGTCGGTCGGCCGGACGCCGCAGACCTGTCCGGATCTCGGCGATCAGGTCGGCCGGGACCGGGAAGAGTTCGGCGACCGCGTCGACCAGTTCGTCCACCTTGTCCGGAGCCAGATCCAGCATGGGGGTCAGCGGGAGGAAGATCGCCAACCGGAGGCAGTTCAGCGCGTACCGGTCCCGTTCCGGACCGGCGAGCGCGTGCGCCGCGACGAACCCGGGCGCGCCGATGGTCGGCGCGGGTTGGCTGTCCGGCCGGTAGGCGATCTCGAAGTCCACCAACGCGACCCGGCCGTCCGGCCGCACGATCACGTTGCCCGGGTGCAGGTCGGCGAACACGTAACCGCGCTCGTGCAACCGGTCCAGGGCCTGTTCCACCCCGGCCAGCACGGCCAGCGCGGACTCGGTGTACGCGGCGACCGCGGCGGCGTCCGGACTCCCGCCGGTCAGCGGGTTGCGGGTGGCGATGAAGGACAGCAGCGTCTCTCCATCGATGTACTCCTCGGCCAGGAACTCGTGTTCCCACCGGCGGAAGCGGCCCAGGTTGCCGGGCACGAAGTCCAGATCGGACAGTTCGGCGAGCACGCGGGCCTCGTGCCGCAGCCGGGCCACCGCGTCCCGGCCCGTCGCGTCCAGTCCGGCGTGCGGCCGTGCCTCGCGCAACACCACCCGGTCCCGCGGGTCCGTGCCCCGGGCCAGGTAGACGCCGCCCCCGTTGGAGAAATGCAGTGCCTTCTCGACCGCGTAGGGGATCCCGTTCCCGTTCCGTTCCGCCATCGCGATCCGGTCGGTGATGAACTCGGGCGGGCGCACCCAGTCGGGCACGGTGAACCCGGGGCCGCGCACGTCCGGGACGAGCGTCCCGTCCGGTCGACGGATCGCGGGGACCCGGTGCCCCTGCTCGTCGGTGCAGTACATCATGCGGAAACCGCCGAACCGCAGGAACAACGGCCCGCGACCCCACCGCAGATCGCTGAGGATGTACGGCCCCGGGCGGGTGCCGAGCAGGACGGAAAGTTCGGCCAGCGTGCGGCGCAACTCGTCCGCCCGCGGGTAGACGGTGATCAGTTTCCCGCTGCCGCCGCGCGGCGCGTACTTGCTGTTCGCCAGCAGGTGCGTGCGCGGCGAAACGAGGAACTTGACGGCGATCCGCCCGGACAGGCAGTGCCCGGTGACGAGGTCGATGACCTCCTCGGCCTGGCCCGCGGTCACCGAGACGTGCAGTTTCCACCCCTGCTCGGGCAGCTCGTGCCCGTCCGGGGTGAGGTAGACCCAATGACCGTCGGATTCCCGGGTCCAGCCGTCGGGCAGCGGTCGTTCCGCCGCGCCGAAGCGCGGGTCGGGACCGGCCGACGGGTGGTCGTAGAAGTCCGGATCGGCCTGGCAGTACTGGAGGTAGTCGTCCACGGGGCCACTTGTCCTGGTTCGGATCGAGACCTGATGGGGGAGTGGCGCCGACTTTATGGCCGTGTGACGGGGAATCCGCGTCCCGCGGCCAGTGGCAGGCATGTTCATGCCAAGGTGCGGCAAAGCTGGGAATACCGGGACCGGGCGGGACAGGGCGGGACAGGGCGTGGGACCACTACACTCGTACAGCGTGCGCTTCGTCCTGTTGGGGCCCATCCGAGCGTGGCGGGGCGAGGTCGAGGCGGACCTGGGACCACCCACCCGGCGGGCCGTGCTCGCCGTCCTGCTGGCCCACGCCGGGACCCCGGTCCCGCTGGACCGGATCATCGACATACTCTGGGCCGATGACCCGCCGGACAGCGCGGCCAACATCGTGCACCGGCACATCGGCCACCTGCGCCGTCTGGTCTCGCCGGAGCAGGCCCTCACCGGCGGGGCGGGCGGCTACCTGCTGCCGGTCGACGCGGAAACCCTCGACCTGGTGCGGTTCCGCGAATGCGGCGCGGCGGCGACGGCGGCCACCGACCAAGGCGCGGCCTGGGACCACCTCGCCGAGGCGCTCGCCCTGTGCCAGGGGCCGACCGTCGCGGGTGTCCCGGCCCGGGTCCGGACCCACCCCGTGTTCACCGCGATCGACCAGGAGCGGCTCGCCGTCCTGCGCCGGGCCGCGGACACCGCGCTCGCCGCGGGCCACCCGGACCGGGTCCTGCGCGCGCTGACCGCCGCCGGGGCCGAGCACCCGCTGGACGAGGCGGTGCAGGCCGGGCTGGTCCGGGTGCTGGCGGCGACCGGGCGGCAGGCCGAGGCGCTGTCCACCTACCAGGCCGTGCGTGCCCGCCTGGCCGACGAGCTGGGCGTGGACCCCGGGCCGGACCTGCGCGCCGCGCACGCCCAGGTGCTCGACCAGACCGTGCCCACCCCGACGCCCGTGGCCGCCCGGCCCGCGTTCGGCCCCGCCCAGCTGCCCACGGACCTGCCGACGTTCACCGGTCGCGCGGTCGAGCTGGCGCGGATCCGGGAACTGGCGGCGGGGGAGGGGATCGGGGTGCTGATCACCGTCATCAGCGGCATGGCGGGGGTGGGCAAGAGCACCCTGGCCGTGCGCGCCGCGCACACGCTCGCCGCTCGGTTCCCGGACGGGCAGCTCTACCTCGACCTGCGCGGCTTCGACCGCACCGGCGCGGTGGTGTCCACGGGCGAGGCGATCCGCACCCTGCTGGAGACGCTGGGCGTGCCGCCGTCGGACATCCCGGTCGGCACCGACGCGCAGACCGCGCGCTACCGCGCCCTGCTCGCGGGCCGCCGGGCGGTGGTGGTGCTGGACAACGCGGGGGACGCCGAGCAGGTCCGCCCGCTGCTGCCCGGTTCGCCCGGCTGCCTGGTCCTGGTGACCAGCCGGGACCGGCTGCGCGGACTGGTCGCCACGCACGGCGCCCAGTCGATCACCCTGGCCGTGCCCGGCCCGGCCGATGCCCGGGAGTCGTTGCGCCGCAGGCTCGGCGCGGCCAGGGTGGCCGCCGAGCCCGGCGCGGTCGGCGAGATCCTGGACCGGTGCGGGCGGTTGCCGCTGGCGTTGGCGGTGGTCGCGGCCCGCGCGGCCACCCACCCGGGCTTCTCCCTCGCCACCATCGCCGCCGAGCTGCGGCGGAGCGCGGGCAGCCTGGACGCGTTCACCGACACCGACCCGGTGGCCGACGCGCGGGCGGTGTTCTCCTGGTCCTACCGGGTGCTGAGCCCGCAGGCGGCTCGCCTGTTCCGGTTGCTCCCGGGACATCCCGGGACAGCCGCGTCGGTGGCCGCTGTCGCCAGCCTCGCGGGTGTCGGTCCAGGCGCGGCGCGGACCCTGCTGCGCGAACTGGGCGACAACCATCTGGTCGAGGAATCCGCGCCGGACAGCCACACCTGCCACGATCTGCTGCGCGCCTACGCCGCCGAGCTCGCCGCCACGCACGACCCGGCAGCCGCGCTCGCGGACGCCCGCCGTCGACTCGACGACCACTACCTGCACTCCGCGGAGGCGGCCGCCACGACCCTGCACCCCTACCGGGAACGTCTCCTGCCGTCGACCGAACCCGCCGACGGCGTCGTGCTCGCCGACGTCGCCGACCATGACGCGGCCGAGTCCTGGCTGCGCGAACAGCGCGCGGTGCTGGTGGCGATCGTCGAACGCGCGGCGCACGAGGGGTCCGGCGACCACGGCTGGCGGTTGGCCCGCGCGCTGGAGCTGTTCCTCGATCGCCTGGGCAGCAGGCAGGACCAGCTGACCGTGCACCGCGCGGCGCTGGCGATCGCGGATCGGCTCGGCGAACCGTTGCGGCTGGCCGACGCCCATCGGGCGGTCGGGTTCGCGCTGCTGCGGGTGGACCGCCATGACGAGGCCGGGCACCACCTCGACCAGGCCCTGCGCCGGTTCGGCGACCTCGGTCACCACGCGGGCCGGGCCCGCACCCGACGAGCGCTGGCCTTCCAGGCCAACATCCTCGGCGACCACGCCGCCGCCCTGGCCCACTACGATCACGCGCTGGCCGACTACGACGCGACGGCGAGCAGCGCGGGCAGGGCCCGGGTGCTCAACGAGATCGGCTGGACGGACGTGCTGCTCGGCGACCACGCCCGCGCGCTGACCCGGTGCCGGGAGTCGCTCGGGCTGCACCGACGGACCGGCGACCGCAACGGCGAGGCCGCCGCGCTGGACAGCCTCGGGTACGCCTACCACCACCTGGGCCGCCACGAGCGGGCGATCGACTGCTACCGGCGCGCGGCGCACATCTATCGGGAGATCAGCGACCGCTTCCTGGAGGCCGACACGCTCGCGCACCTCGGCGACAGCCAGGACGCCAGCGGCGACCGGGACGCGGCCGGGATGGCGTGGCAGGAGGCGTTGCGGTTGCTGGAGATGTTGCGCCATCCCGGGACGGAACGCCTGCGCGACAAGCTGGACCGACTCCGGGTGGTCGCGCGCCGCGCCTGACGCGGGCACGAAACAGGCACCGGATGGTCACCACCGCTGCCTAGCGTCGTCCCCGTGTCGATCGAACCGCCGCTCGATGTGGCCGCCGCGCTGGACATCCTCGCCGGGACCGACCGGTGCACGGCGCTGCTGCCGCACTTCCACGGCCCGCTGCTGCGCGCCGTCGGGCGGACCCTCACCCGCGTCACGGCCCGGGGCGGTCACACCGATGTGATCTACCCGAACGAGATGTACCGACACCCGCCGTGGCTGGCACTGGCCCGCGCGCAGGCACGGACCGGTACGGCCGTGCTGGTCTCCGGAACACCGTTCCCGCCGTTGCTGATCGGCCCCGGCATCGCGGTGCTGACCGATCGCGGCGCGAGCAGGCCGGAGCTGTTCCGGGACATCGGACTCACGTCCACATTGGACCTGTTCGTCCGGGCCGTGCGCGGGCGTGCGGTGGAACTGGGTGGGTTCGATGTCCACAACGGACTGGCCGAGCGTGAGGCCGAACTGCTCGCGCTGCTCGGCGGTGGCCTCACGGACGCGGCCGCAGGCAAGCGGATGGGGTACTCGGCGCGCACCGTGGCCAGGGTGATGGCCGACATCATGACCCGCCTTGACGCGGCCAGCCGGTTCGAGGCAGGCGTCCGCGCCGCCCGGCTCGGCTGGCTGCCCCCGGGCGGCGCGTACCGAGACGTCCCGAAGACCGGGATGCCGGGGAGAACCAGGAAAGGATCATCATGCACAAGGGTGTGAAGGCACTCGCGATAGGGGTGGTACTGGCCGCGGGGGCGACCGCCGCGGCGGCCATGTCGTCGCCCGCCACCGCGGCCGACCAGGCGGTCGTGTACCGGGACGACGAGGACGCCGCCGCGGTCCGGGCCTACTGGACCCCGGAACGCATGCGCCAGGCCATCGACCTGGACCGGCCGGGGACCGCGGCCCTGCCCGGCGGTCCCCGGCTCGCGGGTGGCCCGGATCGGGGGCCCGGCACGACCGGCGGTCCGGACTGGGAGCCGCGTACGGCAGGCGGTCCAGGCGGGAGTCCCGCCGCGATCGGGAACGCTGTGAACGCTCGCCCGGCAGGCGGCCCGGACTGGGCACCCGGCGCGGCCGAACCCGTCGCGTATGCCGGATCGAACGCGGGCCGCGCGGTGGCCGCCGCCGATCGGCGGGTGGGTCGGATGTTCGCCGTCTACGCCAACCAGCCCTTCACCTGCACGGCCGCCGGCGTGCCCGCCGCGGCGGGCAAGGGTGGTCTGATCGTGACCGCCGCGCACTGCGTGAAGCAGCCGAACGGGTTCGCCACCCGTGTCCTGTACCTGCCCGGCTTCGAGAACGGCAGTGGCCAGTCGGGCACGTTCGTCGGCAGCACCTACACCATCGACTCCGGCTTCACCCCGGTGTTCCCGGGTTCCCCGGTCGGAGCTTTCGACATGGCGTTCGTGTCCGTGGGACCCAACGAGTCCGGCAAGCGGCTGAGCGAGGTCGGCGGCGAGTTCCAGGTCGCGTTCGACCACGCCAAGACCGGGCTGGGCACGGCCGTGCACTACTCGGGCGACACCCAGACCTCGTGCCTGGGGATCATCACGCCGTCCTCGATCCCGACGAACTGGGTCACCACCTGCCCGGGGGCGTCCGGCTCCAGCGGTGGGGCGCTGGTCCAGGAGAACATCGACGGAATACCCACCATCGTGGGCGTCATCGGCGGGGCCGACGCGGTCCGGATGGAAGGGCACTTCTTCGAGGCCAGGTCCCGCGGTCTCTACCTGTACGCGCGCACCCTGTAGCGCGCCCGGGGCTCCCCGGCCGCGGTCGGGGAGCCCTACCAGCCCGCCAGCCGGTCGCGCAGGTGCTCGGGTAGGGCCCCGACGGCCCGGCGCACCCGGTCGATGTCGGTCTCGGTGGCGGTCGGCGGCGGCGCGGGCAGCCGGGCCGGGTCGGTGTGCGTGCCGACGAGCAGGCCCGCCAGCCAGGCCAGGGTGGACTCGGCCCAGTGCTCGCGGTCGATGATCAGCTCGCCGGTCACGGCCAGGCCGAGGCAGAGCACCCGGGCGTGGACGGGGCGCATACCGAGGTTGGCCAGGCTCAGGTCGGCGTAGCCATCGGTCATCTGCCAGTGCGCGCCGAACAGGCCCTGGATGGTCAGCTCCTCGGTCACCGTGAAGTGGCCGAGGGTCGCCCGCCAGGAGTCCGGGTCGAGGCTCTCCCACAGCGACAGCGTCGACCGCCACGCCCGCAGCGCCTCGGCCGGTGTGCCGCCGAACATGTCCATCAGCGTCAGGTCGGAGCCGTTGAACACGACCAGCAACGTGGCCAGGTTGGCCAGGTACACGACCGGGGCGCGTACCAGGTCCGGGGCCGTCGGCCGGTAGTCGTTCGGTGCGCGGTGGCGGGTGCGGTAGGTGCGGATCAGCGCCGTGAGGGTCCGCCGCACGTGGTCCTGTTCGGCCGCGGGCAACTGCTCGAAGTACTCCTCGGCGAAGTCGACGACGGGTTGCCGGGTGGACCACACCTGGTGCGAGAGCAGCGTGTACAGGCGGGTGTCGTCCTCGGGGTCGGTCGCCCGCAGCGTGTCCACCCCGTAGCGGGCGACCAGGTACTCGCCGAAGGTGGCGTGCAGGAACTCGTAGGCGCGGTGCGGGGTCCGGGCCAGCACGGCCTCCGCCGCGTGGATGAAGAAAAACCGGCCGAGTACCCGGTCCCTGGGGTCCCCGCTCTGTCCGATGAGGACGGACAGGTCGGCGCGCAGGTCGTCCTCGCGAACGTACTGCGCGCGCCGGTTGAACATGGCCAGCGCGGCCACCGCCAGTCGTTCCCGCTGCTCGGCGACGGCCGAGCGCCGGTCCTCGGCGCGTGCCGGGCGCCGCTTGCCGACCTCGCGCCTGGTGAAGTCGTCGAAGACGCGTTCGTACAGGGCGAACCGGGACAGGTCGGCGTCCAGCGCGGGCGCGGCCGGGTCGGCCGCGTGCAGGGCCAGCATCAGCAACAACAGCGGCAGCCGGGTGAGGTTGTGGTGCAACAGCGCCTCGTCCCGGGACAGCGGCCGCACCCGCCCGGCGTCGATGCCCGCCCGGTTGGCCGACACCCACCGCGTCAGCCACTCCGCGACCTGGGCCTCGTCGAAGTCCTCCAGCTTGACCACGACGGCCTGCTCGGGCACCTCGATCCGGTCGGCCACCAGCGTCCGGGACGTCACCACGACCACCACCGGCCGTTCCTGTTCCAGTTCCACCCGTTGGAACTCGACGACCTCACGCAGATAGTCGCTCCGGTCCTCGCCGGTGGCCTGCAACAGCTCGTCCAGTCCGTCGAGCAGGACGACCCGGATCGTGTCGGTGCTCCGGTCGGCCAGCCGCGCCCACGGGATCTCCTGGTGCGTGGTGTGCAGCAGCGCCTGCCGCACCTGGGTGACGATCGGTGCGTCGGCGGCCACCTCGCGCAGCGGGACGTGCACCACGGTGTAGGAGTCGGCGGGCAGCCGGGCGGCGATCACCCTGGTCAGCATGGACTTGCCCGCGCCGGGGTGGCCGAGCACGAGCAGCGGCGCCCGGGTGGCCCGCCACGACCTGACGTGTGCACAGAGCGCCAGGTAGAGATTCCGCCGGACCGGTCGGGTCAGCCACCAGTCCTCGTCGGCCAGGCGCGGATCCGGCGCGCCGTGCGAGGTCCGGTAGTGCGGTTCGACGAAGGCGGCGTCCACGGTCGGGAAGGTGACCCATTGATGTTGCGGTTCGCCCGGGAGCACGAGATGGGACAGCCGCGCCCGATTGGCCCGCCGCAACGCGATGAGCGCCTCGTCCTGGTCGGCCGCGCCCGGCTCGGTGAGCAGACGTTCCAGCCGGTCGAGTGCCCCGCCGTGGCTGTCCAGCACGCCACGCAACTCGCCCATCAGCTCGACCACCACGGCCCGGGTGCCTGCGTGATCGCCGAGCTGCGACCAGACGTAGAACTCCGGGACCTCGCTCGCCAACCGCAGGAAGTAGGACTCGTAGCGGCGTTCGACCCGCCGCGCGAACTCCCGGCCGGTCATCCCGACGGGGACGCCGATCCCGTCGAACAGCCCGCGGGCCCATTCCCGCACCCAGCCCAGGTTCTCCGTGAATCCACGAGTGGCGTCGAGCGGCTGGATATCCGAATGGTAAAGCCCGTGGAATATCACCCCCGCCGAGACCGTCAGTCGATCGGGCCGCGCCTCGATCGCCGAGCGCACGCCGGGGCCGAGATTCTCCTCCAGAATCTCCAGGAAAGCCGCCGCCACGATCACCCCGTGCGCGGCCTCGACCAATTCCCGCCGTTCCCGCCCACGGCTTCTCGACACCCGCCGGGACAGGCCGGACACCAGGTCCCGCAACAACCCCATGGCCTGGTTCTTCTGATCCACCCACCCCCACACCAGCGCGAACACCACCACCGGCGGCGCTGTCGCAGGCAACGCCGCCAACCCGACCCCGGCCGCGAGAATGGCGGCACCGAACGCCCGATCGAGCCGTTCGAGCGCCCTTCCATCATGGTGCCCGAGAATCCGCAGCGCGGCGGAGAAAGTCGGCCGATGATCCCGCATCCACTGAACTGTAGCCGGCGACGGACAGTGAAGATCGTCGGGCAGCACTGGAACCGCTCCCGATTGCCGACCTGTCGAAGAATCGCGACCCATGACACGGGAAAGGACGCTCGGTTCGCCCGCCGAGTCGTCTGGACGTCTTCAGCGGCAGTGTCCAGGCTCATCGTCGGGCGCGGGTGGGCTGAGACGCTCATAAATCGCGTCGGGCAGGTCCTCGATGGCCCGGGCGACCCGGTCGGCGTCCTCGGGGGACGCGGTCGGTGGCGGCATCGGCAATCCGGAGGTACCGGAATGGAGACCCGCTCGCAGGCCCGCGATCCAAGCCAGGGCCGAGTCGACCCAGTGCTGCTGGTCGTCGACCACCTGACCCGTCACGGCCAGCCCGAGACCGAGCAGGCGGGCTCGCTCGCGGCGCAGGCCGACATTGGCCAGGCTGAGGTCCGCGTAGCCCTCGGTCATCTGCCAGCGGGCACCGAACAACCCCCGCACGGCCAGGTCCTCCGTCACCGTGAACTGCCCGAGCACCGTCCGCCACGAGCCCTCCTCCAGGCTCTCCCATAGCGACAGCGTCGACCGCCACGTCCGCAGGGCCGCCGTGGGCGTCCCGCCGAACACTTCCGTCAGGGTCAGGGTGTCGCTGAACGCGACCAACAGGGTCATCAGGTTCACCGAGTACACGGCCGTGGCACGGACGAAGTCCGGCTTGGTGGGCCGGTACCTGCCTGGAGTGCGGACGCGCGTGCGGTATGTGCGGATCAACTCCACCAGGGTGAGCCGCGTGAGGGTTCGCTCGTCCTCGGGCAGCTGCTCGAAATACTCCCCGGCGAAGTCCACAACGGGTTGTCGAGTGGCCCACACCTGGTGCGAGAGCAGTGCGTGCAACCGCTCGTCGTCATCGGCCGACATGACGCGCAGGACATCCAGCACGTACCGGGCGGCGAGGTAGTCGCCGAAGGTGGTGTGCAGGAACTCGTATGCGCGTCGGGTCGTCCCCACGAGCGCCTCGGCGGTGTGCACGAAGAAGAACCGGCCGAGCACGCGCTTGCCAGGGTCCACCGGCTCGCCGACCAGGACGTCGAGGTCGTCGCGCACCGCGTCCTCGTGGATGTACTGGGTGCCCCGGTTGACCATGGCCAGCGCGGCCACCGCGAGCCGGGCCAGCTGCGCGGCGACCTCCGATGCCACGGTCCGGCCGGGCGGGATCCGTCCCTTGTGCACCTCGCGCCGGGTGAAGTTGTCGAGGACCTGCTCGTAGAGCGCGGACTTCGACAGCTCGGCGCCGAGCGGGGGCGTGCCCGGGTCGGCTGCGTGCAGGGCGAGCATCAGCAGCAACAGCGGTAGTCGGGCCAGATCGTGGTGGACCACGGCCTCGTTCTCGGTCAGCCCGCGCACCCGCCCCGCGGCGATCGACGCTCGGTTGGCCTCCGCCCACCGCGCCAGCCAGGCCGCGATCTGAGCTTGGTCGAAGTCCTCCAGTTTGACCACGACCGAGCGAACCGGGATGGCGACCCGGTCGGCCAGCAGGGTCCGCGAGGTCACGATGACCACCACCGGACGCTCCTGCTCGTGCTCGACCCGCTGGAACCGCTCGATCTCGTGCAGGTAGTCGACTCGGTCGTGCCCCGACGCCTGTAACAGTTCGTCCAAGCCGTCGAGCAGCACGACCCGGATCGTGTCCGCGCTGTCCTCGGCCAGCCGTGCCCACGGGATGTCGGAGTTCGTGGCGTGCAGCAGCGCCTGCTGGATCTGCGTGGCGATCGGCGCGTCCGCGGCCACTACTCGCAGCGGTACCCGGACCACGGTGTAGGACTCGGTGGGCAACCGGGCCGCGATCACTTTCGTCAGCAACGACTTCCCGGCACCCGGGTGCCCGAGTATCAGCAGCGGGGTCCGGGCGGCCTCCGGCATGGTGATGTGCCCGACGAGCATGAGGTCGAGGTCGTCGCGCACCGGATGGTCGCGCCACCAGTCCTCGTCCGCCGGTCGGAAATCCCGTGACCACAGGGCGGTCCGGTAACGCGGTCGGATGAAGGCCCGGTCGACGGTGGGGAACACGATGCCCGCGCCGTAGTGCTCCGGGTCCGCGGGCACGACCGGGCGCGTCAGCAGGGCGCGATTGGCCCGCTGCAGGGCGGCGAGCGAGCCGGTCGTGTCGTCGAGGTCGGGAACCGCGAGCAGGCGTTCCAGGCGGTCCAGCGCCCCGCCCTGGGAGTCCAGCCGGTCGCGCAGTTCGGCCGCGATGTCGGTGATCGCCGCCCGGGTCGTGGCGTGTTCGCCCAGCAGGGACCAGATCAGGAACTCGGGGACTTCCCGCGCCAGGACCAGGTAGTGCGTCTGGTAGCGGTCCAGGACCCGCTTCGCGAACGGCGGGTCCTCAGGCGTCGTGTCGAGTCCGGCGAACATGGTGAACATGTCGAGGGCGTGCTCGACCCACTCCTCGATCGGCTGGAGATTCTCGCGAAAGCCCCGCCGCACATCGGGGGCGGGGATCTCGGAACGGTACAGCTGGCGGAACGTGGTCTCGCTGCTGAGCAACAGCTGCTCGCGTCGTTTCTCGACGGCTGCCCTGGCTTTCCGGCCGATGGTCTCCGCCAGCACCTCAAGGAAGGCCGCGACCACGATCACGCTGTGCGCGGCCTCGATCAGGTCGCGTCGTTCCCGCCCCCGGGTCCGCCCCAACCGGCGGGACAGTCCCGAGACGAGGTCCCGCAACAAGGCCACGGCCTGGTTCTTCTGGTCCACCCAGCCCCACACCAATGCGAACATCACCAGCGGCGGCGCCGTCGCCGGAACGGTCGCCAACCCGACGCCTGCGGCGAGGATGGTCGCGCCGAGGGCCTGATCAAGCCGTTCGAGCAGTCTCGACTCGTGTTTGCCCAGGATCCGCAACGCGGTGGAGAACGTCAGAGGTGGACCTGCCACTCCGTACACTGTAGTGCTCGTTCAGCCGATCCCGGCGGACCACAACGGCGACTACGTGCACCGGATTCGTACGGTGTCGATCCCACTCCACCCGTACCCCCACCACCCCTACCCCCACTCCACCCCTTACCCCTCAACCTGACTACCCCCAACTTGCCCACTATGCGGGATCGCGCCGGTCTCTTCCCACCCGATCGCGTTCGGCCCCCGGGCCGCACGTGATCGGGTGGGAAGAGACCGGCTGAAGGCGATCCCGCCGCCTCGGCGAAGCCGAGGCCGAGTTACCGCAGTTCGCGGTAGGCCGCCGCGGCCGCCGGGTGCAGGGGGATCGGGGCGGTGTCGATCAGCGAGCGGACGTCCAGGTACTGGGTGCCCAGGGCCTGTTGTGGGACGAGGTGGGTGGCGCGTTCCACCAGGACCCGGACCACCGTGCGGATCACCGGGTCGGGCAGGCCGGGGGCGGGGACCAGCATGTTCGGCACGCCCACCGTGGTCATCTCGGTGGTGTCCCGGTATGTCCCGGGAGGGATGGTGACCGCGTCGTAGACCGGGCCGTGGGCGGCGCGCAGGCCGGGGACGAATGCGCCGAGGTCCAGGAGGCGGATGCCGGTTTCGGCGTCCAGGCCGGTCAGGGCCGGGGTGGGCAGGCCGCCGGACCAGAGGAGGGCGCGGACGCGGCCGTCGCGTAGGGCGGTGACGGCGTCGGCGAGGGGGTGGTGGTCGACGGCGACGGAGACGTTCGCGGTGGTCAGGAGGCGGTCGCCGAAGAGGGCCGCGCCGGAGCCCGCGGCGCCGACCGAGACCGGCTGGCCCGCGAGTTCGGGCAGGGCGTGGATCGGGCTGTCGGCGCGTACGACGAGTTGCATGTAGTTCTCGTAGACCCGGCCCAGCGCGGTCAGCGGGAGGGGCTGGGGGAACGGGGTGGCGCCCGCGCGGGCGGCGGCGAGGGTGTCGGCGAGGACGAGGGCGAGGTCGGCCCGGCCGGTGGCGACCTGCTCGACGTTCATGACGCTGCCGAGCGTCTCCACCACCTCGGTGCGGGTGGCCGGGTCGGCCGCGTTCACCTCCGCCGCGAGCAGGCGGGCGAACTCGACGTAGAAGCCGCCCGACTCGCCCGCCGCGACGCGCACGGTCCTGGTCGGGGTGGTGTAGGCGCAGCCCGCGGTGGCCAGGGCGGCGAGCAGGAACAGGCGTCGGGTGATCATGCGCGGGCTCCCGGGAGGTCGATGGTGACCGCCAGGCCGCGCGGCTCGCGGCGGGTGATCAGCAGGCCGCCGTCGTGCGCGGTGCTCAGCCGTTCGGCGATCGCCAGGCCCAGGCCGGTGCCGGTGGTGCCGTTGCCCGCGCGCCAGAAGCGTTCGGTGAGCCGGGGCAGGTCGTGTTCCGGGACGCCCGGACCGTCGTCGTGCACGATGATCTCGCCGCGGTCGCCCGCGCGCCGGGTGGTGATCGTGACCGTGCCACCGGGGGCGTACTTGATGGCGTTGTCCAGCAGCACGTCCAGGATCTGCGCCAGGTCCGAGTCCGGGCAGGCCACCGCGGCGGGCGCGCAGTCCTCCACGATGGACACATCGGCCCGGTCGGCCGCGCCGTACCAGGCGTCGACCCGTTCCCTGGCCACGGTCGCCGCGTCGCATCCCGTCCCGGAACGGGTCCCGGCGACGAGTTCCGTCGCCACCGTGTCGGCCGATGCCAGCGTCATCAGCGCGTCCAGCAGCGATTCCAGCCGTTCCAGTTCGGCGACCATCGACGAGTACGTCTCCCGTGCGCTCCCGGGCACCCGGTCGGCCAGCAGGTCCATTCGCAACCGCAACGCCGCCAACGGGTTCCGCAACTGGTGGGACGTGTCCGCAACAAGCGCGCGCTGCCGTTGCGCCGACTCGGCCACGGCGTCCGACATCCGGTTGAACGACGTCGCCAACCCGCGCAGCTCCGGTGGTCCCAGTTCGGGGGAGACGTGCGTGCCCACGCTCGGGCCGCCGCCGACCGCCCGCACGCCGCGTTCCAGTTCCGCGACGGGACGCAACACCCAGCGGGACAACAGCAACGCCAACGCAACAAACGCAACAGCCGCGCCCAGCACGCCCAGCAGCACGAACGACCACCGCGTCCCGACATCGGCCGCTGCCCGGTCCACGGCGGAACGCAACGCGACAGCCCCGGTGACCCTTGTCCCACTCCCGACCGGTCGGGCGAACAACACCTCGCCCGACGACCACGGCCGGATGTCCGGCGGCACCTCGGCGGGCTGGTTGCGCAACGCCGCGTCCAACGCCGCCCGCACCGCCGGTTCGTCGGCCCGCATCCCGGACTCCAGCACCGGCGAGCGCCGCGCGTCCACGACCACCACCGCGTCGCCGTAGAGGTCCACGTGCGCGCGGACCTCGGCCCACAATCGATCCCGGCTCGTGCCCGCCAGCTCGGCGAACCGGTCCAGGTCGGCGGTCCGGCTGATCACGAACCGCTGGGTGCGCTCCGCCGACGTGCTGTGCAGCAACGGGAACGCGAACCCGGCCAGCGCCGCCAGCGACAGTCCGAGCAGCACCAGCAGCAGGCGCCTGCGCACGGGTCAGCCCTCCAGGCGGTAGCCGAAACCGCGGATCGTGCGCACCAGCCCCGGCCTGCCCAGCTTCGCCCGCAACTGTGCCATGTGCACGTCCAGCGACCGCGACACCGCCAGGTACGCGTCGCCCCACACCTCGTCCAAGAGCTGTTGCCTGCTGACCGCCACCCCGAGGTGACGCGCCAGCACCGCGAGGATGTCGAACTCCAGCCGGGTCAACGCGACCACCGCGCCGCTCGCGGTCACCGCGCGCGCGTCCAGGTCCACCACCACGTCGGCGACGGTCACCACCCCGGGCCGCCCGGCCGTGCCCGCGCGGGCCCGCCGGGTGACGGCCTCCACGCGGGCCAGCAGCTCGATCAGCCGCACGGGTTTGACCAGGTAGTCATCGGCGCCCAGGCGCAGGCCGCGCACCACGCTGCGCTCGTCGCCGCGCGCGGTCAGCACCACCACCGGGGTCGGGGCGACCTTGCGCAGCCTGCGCAGCACGTCCAGGCCGTCGATGTCGGGCAGGCCGAGATCGAGCAGCACCACGTCGGCGTCCCGGTGCCGGATCAGCGCGTCCGCGCCCCGGGTCACCCGGCACACCGGGTAGCCGTGCGCGGCGAGCACCTCGCCGACCGCGCCCGCGACCCCGTCGTCGTCCTCGACCAGCAGCACACGCATGGTTAGTCCCGGTCTTCGAGCGGGGAGTCGTGCGACGTCTCGGTCATGACGAAGTAGACCACGAGGGACACCAGCACACAGCCCGCAACGTAGTAGTAGAAGAGGGATTCATGTCCGGCTTGTTTCAACCACAGGGCGATGTACTCGGCCGTGCCGCCGAAGATGGCGACGGTGAGCGCATACGGTAGACCGACGCCGAGCGCGCGCACCCGTGCCGGGAACAGTTCCGCCTTCACCACCGCGTTGATGGAGGTGTAGCCGGTGACGACTATCAGCGCGCCCAGCATGAGCAGGAACGCGAGCACCGGTTCGCGTGTACCCGCGAGCAGTGTCAACAGCGGCACGGTGACCAGGGTGCCGAGAACGCCGAATCCCAGGAGCAGCGGCCTGCGCCCGATCCGGTCCGACAGCGCGCCCGCGATCGGTTGCAGGATCACGAACACGACCAGGGCCAGGAAGTTGATCCAGGCGACGGTGCTCTTCGGGATGTGGCTGGTGTTGACCATGAACTTCTGCAAGTAGGTCGTATAGGTGTAGAACGCGACCGTGCCGCCGAGGGTGAGGCCCACGACCAGCAGGCACGAGCGCGGGTGCCGCATGAGCGCCTTGAGCGTGCCGCGCGCCGCGTTCGTCTTCTCGGCCTCGAAGCTGGGGGACTCGTCCATCGTGCGCCGCAGGTACATCACGATGATCGCCCCGGTCGCGCCGACGAGGAACGCGATCCGCCAGCCCCAGCTCTCCATCTGGGCGGTGGTCAACAGGTTCTGCAACACGATCTGCAACGCCAACGCGACAAGCTGACCGGCGGTGAGCGTCACGTACTGGAAGCTGGAGTAGAAGCCGCGCCGCCCGGTCGAGGCCATCTCGGAGAGGTAGGTGGCGGAGGTGGCGTACTCGCCGCCGACGGAGAGGCCTTGCAACAGCCGTGCCAACACGAGCAATACGGGTGCGGATACTCCGATCGTCCCGTAGCCCGGGGTCAGGGCAATGAGCAGCGACCCGAACGCCATGAGCGTCACCGACAGCGTGAGCGCCGTCCGCCTGCCGAACCGGTCCGCGAACCGGCCCAACAGCCACCCGCCGATCGGCCGCATCAGGAACCCCACCGCGAACACGGCGGCGGTGTTGAGCCACTGTGCGGTCTGGTCGCCGTTGGGGAAGAAGGTGGCCGCGAAGTACACCGAGAAGGCGGTGTAGGCGTACCAGTCGTACCACTCGATGAGGTTCCCGATCGACCCCTTGGCGATGTTCGCCACCACCCGCCGCTCGCGGGCGTCCGCCAGGACAGCCATTGCGCTCCTCCGATCGTCGGTGATCGGAACCACAGTGCGGGCGGTGTCGGCTGGGTCACAAGACGTGGCGACGCAACCTAACATTCCCTTAGGGATGCCGGACGTGGTCGGCGGCCGGATTGCCCCGGAACCCGCCGCGCGCCTGGCACGTTGCTCCGATCGTGCTGATCACTTCGCGCCACTGGGGGCACGCGGCGGCGACCTGGTGCACCGTCTTCGCCCTCCTGCACCTCTACTGGGCCCTCGGCGGCTCTCTGGGTCTCGCCGTCTCGGCAGGCCCGACCCTCGCTGCCAACCGGCCGACGTGGTTCGTCCTGGCGGGTCTCTGGGGCGTGGCCGCATTGCTGCTCTTGGGCGCGGTGTTCACTCTCGCTCTGTCCCACTGGCGCCCTCGGGGTTATCTCCGCCGCGCGGCCACATTGCTCGGCTACCTGATCGGCGGATTGCTCCTGCTCCGGGGAGTGCTGATCGAACTGGCACTCGCCACCAACCTGGGCGGCGTCGCGACGGAGACGGGTCCGGCACAAACCCGGTGGAGCCTCTACCTCTGGAACCCCTGGTTCATCCTCGGCGGCGCCCTCATCCTCCTGGCCACCCGCCACTTCACCCGTTTCGCCGCCAACCGAGATCCGACCGGGCAGCTGTGCGATCACCCCGGTTGACGCGCGACACGGCATCGGGATGTTCGCGCGTCGACCGGGGTGCGTCGGGGAGTCAGCTCGCCTGGCCGCGCAGGTACTCCTGTTCGGCTTGCGCGAGTTCGGCCAAGGCTTTCTCGCCGGTGCCGATGAGCTCGCGCAGGGCACCGCCCTCGATGATCAGCGTGCTGCCGTCCTGCGATGTGCCGAAAGTGAACTCGACGTCATCGACATTATTGATCTTGTACGAGATGTCGCAGCCGGAGCCGATCGTGGTGTAGACGTCGACCATGGGGTTTTGCAACAAGGCTGGCCTCTCTGTGGTTCGGAGGATGTAGCGGAATGTCGTGGTAACGCGAACGATCCAAGTCGACAGGGTCGGCCAAGTCGAGTCTCGTCCCGTATCGCGCCCGCTACGTTCGCCGTGCTGACCTGCTTGTTTCCCGCGATCGGATCACTCGAAAGGGCTATGGGCGCGGCCATTTTCCATCAGTTCGGGTGCGGTTTGTCGAAAGCATCACAAAAGCATCGTTTGTGCGGCACGTCCTCGGTTGCCTTGTCTGCTGCCCATTCATCGGTTGCGATGTGCCACACTGGGCCGCGTGTCCGCAGGTAAGAGCAGGCTGGCTCAGGTGCGCTCGGCGAATGGCTACACACAAGAGAAACTCGCCAGGGCCCTGGGAGTGACCCGGTTGACCGTCCAGCGGTGGGAACACGGTCGGTTCTCGCCGCGTCCCGACCTGCGCCTCAGGACGGCAGCACTGCTCAAGGTCGGCCCGGATGAGGTGGGCGGTTGGTTCACGCAGGCGGCTGAGGCACACGTGCCGACGTCAGCCCCGTCACCCTCCGCGCCGGGGCCTGAAACGCTGTCACGACTACGTGCGGTGATCTTCGGTGGTGGGGCGCGGCCTGCCGACATGGCGTCGGTTGATTCGGGGAAGGCTGTCCTGCGGGCGCATCGGCTCTACCAGCATGCCGACTACGACGGAGTCTGCCGGATCCTGCCGGGCGTCATCGCCGGGTTCGACGAACGATCGACCGGTGCGGCACGGCGAGCGGCGGGCTATATCGCGGCGGCCAAGCTCGCGACAAAGGTCGGCGATACTCATCTGGCCTGGGTGACCGCCGACCGCGCGCATCGGGCGGCGTGCGAGGTCGGGAATCCGGCGTTGATCGGCGTCGCCCGGTATCAGGTTGCCGCCGCGTTGCATCGCAGCGGCAACACCGACCACGCCCAAGCTGTCGCCGCCGAGGCAGCTGACGACCTTGCCCGCAACGTCGAGAAACATCCGCACAACGTCTCGGCGCGTGGTGCGCTGGTATTGCTGTCGGCGGTCATGTTCGCGCGCAGCGGTGCGACGAGCACGGCCCAGGCATTGCTGGCCGAGGCGCGAGCATTGGCCGAGGAACTGCGGGTCGACGCGAACCACCTGTGGACCGGTTTCGGCCCGACCAACGTCGCCATCCATGAACTGTCCGTCGCCGCGCAGTCGGGCAGTGTCGAGCACGCGCGGTCCCTCGGGGCGGTGATCGACACGGATCGGATGCCCGCCGTGCTGGTCGGTCGACGTGCGCAGGTCCACCTCGACCTCGGCCGGACGGCGGTCACGGCGCGGGATGACTCGGTTGCGGTGCTGCACCTGCTCGAAGCGGAACGGGTCGCAAACCAGGCTGTGTCTCGCAACATCGTCGCCCGGGGGTTGATCGGCACTCTGTTGTCCCGGGAACAGCATGGCACCACTCCCGGTCTCCGGGCGCTGGCCCGTCGTGCTGGGGTGGAGGCATGATGCTCTACCTGGTCGCCTGTGCCGCGCCGCCGGTCCGCGACTTGACCACGGCCGTCAATCTGTTGCGAGAACGCGAATGGGACGTGTGCGTCGTCCCCACACCGACCGCGTCCACCTGGATCGATTGCGGCGTACTCGCCGACCTGACCGGCCATCCGGTGCACAGCGCGCTCCGGCACCCGGACGACACCGCGAGCCTGCCGAGGGCCGACGCGGTGCTCGTGGTGCCCGCGACCTTCAACACGATCAACAAGTGGGTCACGGGCATCTCGGACACCTTCGCCCTCGGGATCCTCAACGAGTCGATCGGCCTCGGCCTACCCGTCCACGTCGCCCCCTATGCCAAGGCAACCCTCGCCGCGCATCCAGGCTTCGGCGAAAACCTCGCCAAGCTCGCCAGCTGGGGCGTGACCGTGTTGCCCAACGAACTCATCCGCCCCCCGACCAAAGGCCAACCCTTCCTCTGGCAGCGGTTGATGGACGCACTTCCCGTCGGGGCGGGTGGCTAGCAGCGACACGCTACTAGTGGGGTCGGGCGGCCAGGCGTTGGGCTACGCCGATGCGGGATTTGACGCCGAGTTTGGTGAAGACTCGGGCCAGGTGGCCTTCCACCGTTTTCCGGCTCAGGTACAACCGGGTGGCCACTTCGCGGTTGGTGAGGCCTGCGGCGACGAGTTCGGCGATTTCCAGTTCGCGGCCGGACAACGCCTCCACGCTGCCCAGGGGGCGGCGGGGGCGGGGGGCTCGGGCGCCCAGGCGGGCCTCGGTGGTGCGGATGCGGATCGAGAGCCAGGCGGCGGAGCAGGCCAGGTAGGCCTCCTTGGCTCGGCCCAGTTCGGCGCGGGCGGCGGTCAGTTCGCCCAGGCCTGCCAGGTGTTCGGCCAACAACTCGCGGACTCGGGCCATGCGTAGCGGTGTGCCGCGCAAGGCGAGTCGGGCAGCGTCGCGGGCGGCGGGGAGTTCGTCGAGTCGGGCCAGGACCAGGGAGCGGGCGTGGTGGGCGTGCGGGGCTCCGCCGGATCGGGAGACGGCGTCGTCGGCGATGGGCAGGGCCTCGTCCTCGCGGCCGGACTCGGCTAAGCCGACGGCCAGGTGGGCGGCCCACCGCGACCGGGCACCGCCGGAAGCGCCCGCCAGGTCCGAGCCCACCCGCCGACGGACATGGTCGACGCAGGCCGAAGCATCGCCCGTCGCCAGCAGACATTCCGCCACCGTCAGCCCGACTCGCTCGATCAGCCAGGCCGACCGAGGCTCCGGCAGCGAGGCCAACGCCTCCTCCGGCCCCATCTGCCACAGCACCGCGGGCAAGCCTGCCGTCGCGGCCAGCGAGACCAACTCGGGACTTCCCAGCTCCCGGGCGACCCGTGCCCCCTCGTCCGCGCTCACCCGCGCGCGATCCAGGTGCCCGGACCGGACCGCGAGCGCCGCGTCCGCCGCCAGCAGGGTCGGCAACGTCGACCGGCGTCCGGTGGCACGGGCGAAATCCAAGCCCCGCCGCAGATGTCGCCCGGCGTCCGACAGGCGATCGGATTCCAGCTCCAGCCACCCCAGCGCCGACAGGTGATCGCCGACCGACGCGTCCGGCAACCCGTCCACCAACCGCACCACCGCGCCCAGGTCCGGTGTGTCCGTGCCGCCCCGCACGGCCCCGAGCGCGCCGAGTACGTGGCCCGCGACCTCGTCGCCCTCGACCACCGCCTGCCGCGCCAGTCGTACGCACTCGCCGGTCTCGCCGGTCAACAACGCCACCGTCGCCCGCTCGGCCGCCAGGCCGCGAACCGGTTCCCGTTCCAGCAAAGCCTTCGCCTCGGCGTACCGCCCCAGCAACCGTTCCGTCCGCGCGCACGCCCGCACGGCATCCACTCTGCTCTGTCGCTTGTGGACCAATGGTTGCGTCGGCGCCTCGTCCACCATGGCCGGACCGGTCTCGACCATCGGTCGGCGCGGGTCGCCGTCGACCGCGTACGGGACGTCGAGGGCCAGGGCGGTGTGCAGGACGTCGCGGGCGCGGGGCAGGTCGCCGCACAGGCTGAGGGCGCGGCCGAGCAGGGGCAGCAGCTCGCCGACGCGGTCGTCCGGGAGGACCTCGACCGCCCGGCCGACCCAGGCCGCCGCGGTGGCGGGGGCGGTCTCCAGGACGGCCGCCGCGCCCGCCGCGAGGGTCTCGGCGGTCTCGATGTCGCCGTAGCCCGCCGTGCGGGCGGCGTGGAAGGCGCGCAGCGGGAGAGGGCCGCCGTGGGCGCGCAGGTACTCGCCTGCGCGGCGGTGGCCGAGGGTGCGCCAGCGCACGCCCGCGGCCTGGTAGGTGGCGGCGCGGACCAGCGGGTGGCGGAACGCCAGGCGGGAGCCGTGTGCCGTGACCAGGCCATACGCCACGAGTTCGTCCAACGCGCGCAGTGTCACCGACTCCGGCAGGCCCGCCACGCGCACCACGAGTTCGACGTCGGCGGGTGTTCCGGCGGTCGCCACCGCGAACGCGACCTCGCGCACCGCCTCCGGCAGTCGGTCCAGCTCGTCCGTCGCGACCGCGAGCACGTGGTCCGGCAGCGGGGTCTCGCCGAGCCTGCGCGGGTCGGTGATCGCGGACAGCACCTCGGTCCCGACCCGGCCCAGCGCGCGCAGGAACAGCGGGTTGCCCGCGCTCGCCGCCACCAACAGGGCCGCCTGATGGGTGGGCACGCCCGGCACGTCGGCCGGACCCAGCGGGCCGAGCGGCAGCCGGGTCACCGGCCACGGCGAGCGGGCCAGCGCGGCGGGCAGCCACAGGCAGCCGTCGCGGTAGGCGACGGCCAGCAGCACGGGTGCCGGGGGAGGGGCGCGCAGTACACCGTCCAGTCCGCTGGCGCCGTGCGCGTCGTCGACGGCGAGCACCGCGCCGGGAAGGTCGGTGGTCCGTTCATTCCACTGTCGAGACACTTCGGGGAAAAGTACTGGGATACCCCGCGAATCGGCCAGGGCGGCCAGTTCGGACAGCAGCCGGGTTTTCCCGATTCCCGGTTCACCGTGGATCGCGACGATCCCGGGTCGGCCTGCCGCGAGCGCGTCGAGTGACCGCCGCAGCGCGGAAAGTTCCTGCTCGCGACCGGTCAGACGCTCGCGGGTGGGCTCTCCCATCCGGACCCCCTGATTCGCGATCGAATGACGGGAATCGCCTGGGTGCGATTGTCGAGGACAGGTTACCGGCTTCCGCGCAAACCGTCAGCGACACGCTACTAGTGGCCTATCGGCCACTCCCTTCGGCCCGGATTGATCCGTCAGTGTCGTGGACCACATAGTGATGCGGCGCGAGCACGGCCGGGTGCCGGGGCAGCCGCGCCAGCATGGCCGCGTGCAGCCGTTCGGGGGTGCAGTCGGCGGCCACGTGCGCCACGATCCGACCGTCCTGGATGTCCACCCGCGCCCGCGCAGGCTCGGGCAGCTCGTTGAGCACCTGGTCCAGCAGCGCCCGCACGGCACCGGTGTCCACCCAGGACGAGTCGATGACCTGCCAGCGCTCGTCCCGCTCGACCGGCGCGAACCCGGTCAGCGTCGCCACGTCGCGCAGCCGCACGTCCCCGGTCGCCGCCGTCACCAGCAGGCGCTCCACGGCCAGCAGGATCCCGTCCACGTCCGGGAAGCGCGCGGTGTCCGCGTGCAGCCGCAGGTCGGCCTCGGCCTCGCCGACGCCGCCCAGGGTGAGCAGGAACGCGGTGGGCAGGATCCGGTCGGGCATCGGCTCCAGCCGGGTGTCGGCGAGCGCGGCCACCGCGTCCTCCGGCGCGTCCTCGGCGGCCCGGGTCCCGGCCGCGCCCAGGTCGTTGAACACCGCGTCGCGGTGGAAGTGGCTGCCCCGGTCGTGGCCGACGGCGCTGATGACCTCCCACAGCTGCACCGAGTCGAACTGGGCGTAGCGGTAGGCGTTGATCGTGGTCGCCTGCACCTGCCGCACCAGGTCGTCGAACAGCGCGTCGTCGTCCAGGGTGAACGGCACCAGCGCGTCCTGGGCCAGCGGGCCCACGTACTCCCGCCAGGCCGAGCGGAACCGGTTGCCGCAGATCGACACCATCGTCCCGGCCGGGGTCGCGGTGTACACGCCGAGCAGGGCGGCGGTGGCGGCCAGCACGACGGTGGAGTGGCTGGCGCCGGTGCGGCCCGCGAGCGTGCGCAGCGCGGACGCGACGGCGGTGGAGACCATCCGCCGTTCCACCTGTCCCGGGACGCCGCGCGGGTGCGGCGGGAGCGCGCACATCGCCTGCGGGACCTGGCGCAACCGGGTGTCCCAGTACTTGAGCGCGGACCGGGTGCGCCGCCTGCCGACCTCGGACTGCTCCCACTCGGCCTGGTCCAGCGGTTGGTGGCCGCGTTCCTCGGCCAAGTCGTCGCGGCCGTCGAGCAGGGCGCGCAGCTGCTCGCCGACGATCGCCGCCCCGGCCGCGTCCACCGCGGCGTGGCAGAACAGCAGCACGATCACGATCGGTGCGGCGTGCTCGGTCACCGCCAGCACCCGCAGCGGCAGCCCGTCCACCACGTCGAAGGGGACCGCGATCTGCCGCCACACCAGCTCGCCGATGAACGGCAGCCGCTCCCCGACGACCTCGTGCAGCTGCAGCTCGATCTCGCCGTCGACCTGCACCGATTGGACTGGACCATCGGGTCCGTCCAGCTCGAACCGGGTGCGCAGGGCCTCGTGCCGGGCCACCAGCACGCCGAGCGCGCCGATCACCTCGGCCAGCGTGTGCCCGGCGCGCAGCTCGATGAACACCGGCAGCACGTCCGAGCGGTCGCCGTCGGAGCCGAGCCAGCGCAGCACGTTGTGCTGCCCGAGGGTGACCGGTCCGCGCGCGCCGCGGGAGCCGCGGAAGCGGATCGGCAGTGTGGACAGTGGACGGTCGGCCACCCGGGGCGTCGACGACGGCGGCGCGGTCATGGCGGTCTCCCTCACGGTCCGGCGATGATCTCGGTTGGACCCTAGGCAGCCACCCGGCGTCGAGCATGGGGGAAAACCCTCAAAAACTGGGAATCGTCAGCCCGGTCCGGGGGCTGGACGCGGGGCGGGCGGCGTGTCCAGAGGCGCAAGTCCCCGGGGAGTCGTTGCCGGTCGCCGGGACCCGGGCCGCCCGGTCTGGACCACTTGGCCGCGGTCGGGTGTCGGGTCGCGTGTCCACGGTGTGGGAACGCCGGGTAGCGTGGGCGATTCCAGTGGTTTGTCGCCGGGGCGGGTTGGTGCCGTACCAGCTGTCGCCACGGTGTTTGTCGCTGTGGTGTTTGTCGCTTTAGCGGTTGTCGTCGTGGTTGTCGCAATGATGGTTTGTCCTGGTCGGAGGGGAACGGGTGACCGAGTTTGATCCGTTCGCCGAGCTGCGGGCCGACTGCGCGCGGTGTTTCGCGCTCTGCTGCGTGGTTCCCGCGTTCGCCGCCTCGGCCGACTTCGCCATCGACAAGCCCGCGGGGACGCCGTGCCCGAACCTGCTGGCCGACCACCGTTGCGGCGTGCACGACTCGCTTCGCGACCGCGGTTTCGCAGGCTGTACGGTCTACGACTGCTTCGGCGCGGGCCAGAAGGTCGCCCAGGACACGCTCGGCGGGCGGCCGTCACCGCGGGCGCGCGAGGTGTTCCCGGTCATGCGGGACCTGCACGAACTTCTTTACTACCTGACCGAGGCCGCCACTCTGGACGCCGCGCGACCGATCCACGCCGATCTGCGTGCCGCGCTCGCCGAGACCGAACGGCTGACCGGCGGCACCGTCGACGATCTCGCGCGGCTGGATGTGACCGAGCACCGCGAGGCCGTGAACTCCCTGTTGCGTCAGGCCAGCGAACTGGCACGTGCGGATATCGGACAGAAGGTCGATCGCCGAGGCGCCCTGCTGATCGGCGCGGACCTGCGCGGTGCCAAGCTGCGCGGCGCGAGCCTGCGCGGCGCCGTGCTCCTCGGCGCGGACTTGCGGAACGCGGACCTGAACCGAGCCGACCTCACCGGCGCGGACTTGCGGAACGCCCGGCTCGACGGCGCGGACCTGGCCACCGCACTGTTCCTCACCCAGTCCCAAGTGGACTCCGCGCGCGGCGGCCAGGACACCCGCCTGCCCGAGCGGCTGCGCCTGCCCGCGCACTGGCTCACGCGCCCGGCACGAACCGCCGCGGACCGATCAGCGCCGCGACGCCGGTCAACAGGTAGCCCGCGACCGGGCCGAACGCGCCGATACCGAGGTCGTGCAGGGAGCTGAAACCGCCCACCAGGTCGCTCAGCGCCACCACGTGCAGCACCGACAGTCCGATCAGCACCAGACCCGCCACCCGGCGGAACATCGTCACCGCCGACTTGAGCACGAACACCACCACGACCGCCGCCGCCACGGCCGCCAGTGCCACCACCACATCCCGGGTGGTGAAGTGCTTGTCGACGCCGAACATGCCGGTCACCGGGGCCAGGCCGTAGCGCAGCAGCAGATAGCCCACGCCGATGATCGCCAGGCCCGCCCAGACCACCTTCATCGCCACCGACTCCAGCACCGCCGCGAACGTCAGCAGCAGACCCAGGATCACCAGCGGGTAGCTGAACAACAGCAGGTACCAGTCGGCGAACCCGCGCGGCTGCCCGTCGGACAGCGCGTCCCACAGCTGCATGAGCGAGCGAGGGTCACCGCCCTGCGCGACCCAGGGCAGCACGGTGAGGCTGAGGACCTGCACGACGGTGCCGAGCAATGCCAGCACCAACCCGATACCGGGCACACGGAAGCCGCCACCGCCGCCGGAATCGCGATACTCCTCGGGAACCTGGGGGCGCACGTCCTGCGTGGACCGAGCGGGGGCCGCGCGCGGACGCTCCGGCTCCGGCCGATAGGGCTCACTGCCACGACCGGGCTGACCGTACTGCTCGGGAGCGCGGCTGTACTGCTCGGAACCACGGTCCGGGCCCCGGTTGCACTGCCCGGCCGCGCGCGGGTCCGTCCCGTACTGACCCTGTTGTCCGCCGTACGGATCCTGCCGGTACTGACCCTGGTTGTATTGCCCTTGGCCGTACGGGTCGTAGGCATCCTGACCGTACGGGTTTTCCCGGTAGTCGCCGTGCTCGCCCTGCTCGCCGTACGGCGCCTCGTACGGCCGCGTGTGGCCGTACTGCCGCGGTTCGCCCCCGCCCTGGTCAGGACGCCCCTGCTGCGGGTCGCGGGCACGCGGATCGCGCGGGTCACGGCGGTACGGCGGTTGCGACATGACCGCACCGTACAAGCCCGGGGCGGTCCCGCACAGTCCACTCGCCACCGATCGGCTCACGCGTTCGGGTGGCCCCCGGCGCGCCGCCGACCAGGGCGACACCGGCATGATGGGCGGTGTGTCGGAATCCCCGGTGGCGTCCCTGCGGGCGGTCGCGGCCACCCGCTATGTGACGCCGCTGCGCGAGGGCGGCTCGCTGCCCGGTCTGGTCGAGGCCGACGACCTGGGCATGTACGTGCTGAAGTTCCGCGGCGCCGGCCAGGGCCTCAAGGCGCTGGCCGCCGAGGTCGTCGTCGGCGAGCTGGCGCGTGCCCTCGGCCTGCGGGTGCCCGAGCTGGTGCTGGTCGATCTCGACCCCGATCTCGGCCGGGCCGAGCCGGACGAGGAGGTGCAGGGGCTGCTGCGCGCCAGCGGCGGCCGCAACCTCGGCTCCGACTACCTGCCCGGCTCCTTCGACTTCACCCCGGCCGTGCGCGATCCCGGCCCGGACCTGGCCGCCCGGGTGCTGTGGCTGGACGCGGTGACGCTCAACGTCGACCGCAGCTGGCGCAACCCGAACCTGCTGCTGTGGCACCGCGACGTGTGGCTGATCGACCACGGCGCCGCGCTGTACTTCCACCACCGCTTCGCGCCCGGCTGGGCGCCCGCCGCGACCTACCGCTGGGATCCGGCCGACCACGTCATGCTGCGCGCGGCGGGCCCGGTCGACGCCGCGCACGCGGAGCTGTCCGCGCGCGTGCCCGAGGCGGTCGACCGCGCGCTGTGGCTGGTCCCGGACGAGTGGCTGGACCCGGTGTTCGAGACGCCCGACGCGGCCCGCGCGGCCTACCGGGCCTACTTCGACGCCCGGCTGGCGGACGCGCCGCGCTGGCTGGCGGAGGTGGAGGCGGCCCGTGTCGCACGTGTTTGAGTACGCGCTGCTGCGCGCCGTCCCGCGGCAGGACCGCGGCGAGGCGCTCAACGTCGGCGTCCTGCTCTACTGCAAGGACCTGGACTACCTGGGCTGCCGCACGCACGTCGACCGCGGCAGGCTGCTGGCCCTGGACCCGGCGCTGGACCTGGACGTGCTCGCGGACACCCTGGCCGTGCTCGACGGCGCCTGTGCGGGCGGCGACGGCCGCGCCCCGGTGTCCGCCATCCCGATCGGGCAGCGGTTCCGCTGGCTGACCGCGCCGCGCAGCACCCTGGTCCAGACCTCGCCGACGCACCCCGGCCTCACCGCGGACCCCGGCGCCGACCTCGACCGCCTGTTCCGCGCCCTCGTGTTGCCGCCCGACCAGCCCGGATAAGCCGGACCCCGGTACAGATGACCCGCGGGCGCGGGCCATTCCGGCCGCCTTTCCCGAACACGACCGCACGACGACCGGGCAGATTCTTTGCACCGCACGGAAAACCGACCACCCGGCCGGTGATCCTTTCGGTCACGAGATCACGCGGATGACGGGACGATCAGGCCAATTAGCCGGCAAATGGACCGGGTTTCCCGCCGACCGTGCCCGGTACGGTCGAGCCCATGGACCGCCTCGCCGAAGCCGACCGCCTGGTGGAACTCCTGGGGGAGTGGACGACCGCGAGCGGGCCGCTGTACCGGAAGCTGGCGGGCGCCGTCGCCCGCGGCATCGAGGTGGGCGATCTCATCGCGGGCGACCGCCTGCCCTCCGAGCGTGACCTGGCCAAGCTGCTCATGGTCAGCCGCGCCACCGTGGTCGCCGCCTACGACGAGCTGCGCGGCAAGGGCCTGGTCGACAGCGTGCGCGGCAGCGGCACCCGGGTCAGCGGCCGCCGCGCGCCAAGCGACCACGGCCGCCGCGGTCGAGCAGGCACCGGCCGCGACCCGCGCGGGTGGGCCGCCGGGCCCGCACCGATGATCTCGCTGGCGCTGGCCACCGAACCGGCCGTGCCCGAGCTGGCCGAGGCGTACCGCGCCATGGACGACGCCGACCTGGCCGAGCTCATGGGCGACGTCGGCTACCATCCGCGCGGCTACCCGCCGCTGCGCGCCGCCGTCGCCGACTACTACTCCGCCGCCCGCCTGCCCACCGACCCCGACCAGGTGCTGATCACCACCGGCGCCCAGCAGGTGATCGGCCTGGTCGCGCAGATGTACCTGCGGCCGGGCAGCACGGTCGTGGTCGAGTCGCCGAGCTGGCCGGGCTGCCTGGACGTGTTCCGCGCGGCCGGGGCGCGCCTGGTCGCCGTGCCGATGGACCGCGAGGGCGTGCGCGCCGACCGGCTGGCCGCCGCGTTCGCCGAGGAACGGCCCGTGCTGGCGTACCTGATGCCGACCTTCCACAACCCCACCGGCACCCTGATGTCCGAGGAGCGCCGCCGCCAGGTGGCCGAGCTGGCCGCCCGGCACAACGTGCCGGTGCTGGAGGACAACGCCTACAGCGGGTTCCTCGGCCGGACCCCGGATCCCGCGCCGCCGCCGCTGGCCGCGTTCGCGCACGGCAACGCCGAGGTGCTCACGGTCGGCTCGATGGCGAAGTCGGTGTGGGGCGGGCTGCGGATCGGCTGGGTGCGCGGCCCGGCGGCCATCGTGGAACGCCTCGCCCGCTACAAGGTGCGCGCCGACCTGGGCAGCCCGGTCCTGGACCAGGCGCTGTCGGCCCGGCTGCTGCCGCGCCTGGACAAGATCGCCACCGCCCGCGGCGAGGTGCTCCGCGCCCGCCTGGACCACCTGCGCGCGCTGCTTGCCACGCACCTGCCCGGCTGGCGGTGGACCGAGCCGCACGGCGGGTCCGGGCTGTGGGTCGCGCTGCCCGGCACCAGCGCGCAGACCTTCGCCCAGGTCGCGTTGCGGCACGGGGTGGAGGCGGTGCCCGGCTCGGCCACCGACCCGACCGGCGCGCACGACAACTACCTGCGGCTGCCGGTCACCTTCCGCACCGAGACGATCACCGAGCTGGTGCACCGGCTCGCCCGCGCCTGGGCGGACCTGCAACGGCACGGACCGGCCGAGCCGTCCCGCCCGGTCGTCTGAGCGGAGCGGGGGTGTGGCCGGGCGCCACCCCGCGCGGACGGCGCCCGGCCACGATCATGGGGTCACCGGCCCTGCAGGGCCTTGACGTTGCGGCCGAAGCTGAAGCCCTTCGAGCCGTCCCAGTTGAACGACCAGTCCATCAGGCCCTTCACCTGGCCGCCCACGCTCTTCCACGCCTGCGAGACCAGCGACGGGCTCATGTAGCCGCCACCCGCGCCCGGCTGCGCGGGCAGGCCGGGGACCTGCTTGTCGTAGGGCACCTTGATGGTGGTGCCCTGGATGGTCAGACCGCTGTTGAGACAGTCGGTCTGCACCTTGAAACCCTGCACGGTCGCGGCCTGGTAGGAGTCGCCGTGGCAGCCGTACATGCTGCCGTTGTAGTACTGCATGTTCAGCCACCAGAGGCGGCCGTTGTCCACGTACTTCTTGATGATCGGCAGGTAGGCGCCCCAGATCGAGCCGTAGGTGACGCTGCCGCCGGTGACGTACGCGGTCTCCGGGGCCATCGTGAGACCGAAGTCGGACGGCATCTGGCCCAGCACGCCGTCGATGATGCGCACCAGGTTGGCCTGCGAGGTGGACAGCTGGGTGATCTTGCCGCCCGCGGTCAGGCCGGTCTCGATGTCGATGTCGATACCGTCGAAGTTGTACTTCTTCAGGATCGGCACCACGGTGGCGACGAACTTGTCCGCCACGGTGGCCGAGTTCAGGTCGATGCCCGCCGCCGCGCCGCCGATGGACATCAGGATCGTCGCGCCCGCGTCCTTCGCCGCGCACATCTGCTCCGGCGTGGACACCTTGACGGTGCTGTCCATTCCGTCTTCCCAGAGCACCGTGCCGTCGCCGCGGATCACCGGGAACGCGGCGTTGATCACGTTGTAACCGTTCTGCGCGATCCGGGAATCATTGATCGGCACCCAGCCGAACGGCGGGTGCACGCCATTCGAGGAACCGTCCCAGTTCTCCCAATAGCCCTGTAACACCTTGCCGGTCGGCCGTGACTTCACCGCACAGGTGTCCCCGGCGGGCGCCGCCTCGGCGGCGGACACCGACAACGGAACACCCAACGCGAGCGCCAGCACGGCGCCGAGCAAACGCGACCCCCGACGAGTCATGTGCTCTCCCGAATCTCCCTGTGATCACATCGTGGTAACAGTCGAACACCGGCCGACGGCGAAGTCCATGAATCGCGGTTGCCATATCGGTCGTCGAGTATTCCGCTGGCTGAACGGACCCCGAATGGCCCGCCGCGCGGCGGCTTGAGAGGATCGGGGGGTGCCGAACCCGACCCCGCGACCCGTCCCCGACCAGTCCGACCAGGTCCCCGGCAAGCCCGCCGTCCCCGCCCAGCGCACCCCGCGCGTCCGCGTCGCCCAGGACCTGGCCGACCAGATCCGGGCCCAGCGGGCACACGCGCAACGGGTTCAGGCCCAGTTGTCCGACGCATCGTCTGAAGGTCCGGTGTCCGAAGCCCAACAGCCTGGCCCCCAGCGGTCCGAGGCCCCCCGCGCCCCCGAGCCGACCGTGTCCCTGCACCGCACGGAGGCACCCCCCGACCCCGGCACCCGCCGCGCCACCCAGCCCACGGTGTCCCTGACGCGCTCGGCCGCCCGGCCCGGCGACGAGTCCGGCCTGCCACGGTCCGGCACCGACGTGTCGGGAAGCACCCGGCCCGGCGGTGACATGGCCCGGTTCGGTACCGACGATCCGGGGAACGCCCAGGTCGGCGAGGTCGACGGCCTGTCCGCCCTGCCCGGGGGAGATGTCCGTTCCGTCGAGAACGGGCGTCCCGACGATGCCCGATTGCCGGGGAATGTCCGGACATCCGGGAACTCCGTCCCCTCCGGGAACGTCCAGCCAGGTGTGAACGCGCAGCCCGCAGGGAACGTCGTCCCGCCCGCCGGAAACGCCCCCTCCGGCGAGGACAGCCTCCGCCCGAGCCCGGTGCCGCGCCCGGTCACCCGCCCACGGCTGCTGCCGGACCCGGAAGCGGAGCCGCACGCGCTGTTCAACCCGCCTGCCGACCCCACGGTCCGCTTCTCGCCGATCCGCCACGGCTCAGGCCCCGCGCTCACTCCCGGCACCGCGTCCCCGACCACTCCCGAGGCGTCGGCCCCGAGCTCTGCTGCGCCACCTTCCACCAACCCCACGGCGCCGCACGCCGCTGACCCGATGGCGCCGCACGGCTCCGGTCCCGCGGCACCTCCCGGTGTCGCGGCTCCGCATGCTTCCGGCTTCGCCCCGCCACACGCTCCCGACCCCGGTGCACCGCGCACCCCGGGCCCAGACGGGGCTCCCATCGACGGGACTGCCGCGTCCGACCCCACCGCATCGTTCGGGACCGGACCGGTTTCGGCGTCCGGGACACCTGGCACTCCACCGGCGCCGTCGGGGACCGCAGGTTCGCAGGATGCCGGGTTCGCACCCTCCGCCTTCCCGGGCACGCCGCCTCCGGGACTCGACACCCCGAACACGGTTGCCCCCACCCAGCCCGCGGCCGGTTCTGCCCCGCACGCCACGCCCGGGTTCGCGTTCGGGGCCAGGACCAGCGCCGGACCCATCGCGGCAGAAGGCGCGGCACCCGGGGACGGCGTGAGCCCCGCCGCACCGCCGTCGGGCCCGGCCACCGACGCCCGGGTGTCTCGCGGTCCGGTTCCACCCGCCTGCCACGCGGGCGCCCCGCACCTGCCCCCGGCAGCGGCCCCCCGGACACCTGCGCAGCCCCTGCCGGGCTCCGCGACCGAGCCGACCGCCCGCTTCGCCCCCGTGTCCCCGGCCCCCACCCCGATGCCCCGCTCGGCCCCGCGCCCGCCGCAGCCCCACTCGATTCCACCCGGCGAGATCTCGAACCCGCGCCCGCCGCAGCCCCACCCGATCCCGCCCGGCGAGATCTCGACCCCGCGACCGGGCACCACCCCCCTCCCTGCAGGTGGCCAGCCCGCCCCGACGGCCCCCATCCCCGGCGGCCCGATCCCGGCCGACCCCGCCCCCGACGCCCCGACCAAGCCCGCGACGAAGGCAAGCTCGGCCAGGCCGAAGTCGTTCCTCCGCCGCATGGCCCGCAAGATCGTCGGCCCCAGCCTCCTGCAACGCCGCGAGTAGCCCAGCCTTCCGAAGGCCGAGTCGTCCACAGCCCACCGGCCGACTCGGCCTTCGGCTTGTCCGGTCCCGGGCACGGGGCCGCGAGTTGTCCACAGGTAGGCCCACGGCGCCATCCCGAGCCTGTTCGCCCCGGTAGACTCGAACTCGGGGGATCCCCGGAAGTTATCCACATCCAGGCGAGTCATCCCCAGGTTCGGCGAGGGCCTTGACAACGCCGGATGAGGTCCCGGCGGTCCTCGACAGATGCCTGGTGCAACTCCAGGAATACGCCACGGTGGATGAACTCCAGCCGAGAAGAAGGCTGCGGCACCGTAATGGATTGTTCCCGTCGTCGATTCTCGATTCGGGCTACGATGGCCTTGGGAGAGGTATTTTCGGAGGGGAACGGCGTGGTGCGGACAGGCATGGGGAATGACCCGGTCGGGCAGCGGATCGCGCTGGTCACCGGGGCGAACAAGGGGATCGGGTTCGAGGTGGCGGCGCAGCTCGCCGAGCTGGGGATCACCGTGGTTGTCACTGCCCGCGACGATGCCAGGAGGCAGGACGCGGCGGCCAGGTTGCGGGAGAAGGGCGGGCAGGTGCACGAGGTCGCCTTGGACGTGACCGATTCGTCGACCGTCGAGGCCGCCGCGCGCTATGTCGACGAACGGTTGGGCAGGCTCGACATCCTGGTCAACAACGCCGGTATCGGCGGCGACGTCGCCGCCCAACGGCCGAGCAGCGCCGATCTGGACATGGTGCGGAAAGTGTTCGACACCAACTACTTCGGCGTCATCGCGGTCACCAACGCGATGCTGCCGCTGCTGCGCCGGTCGGCAGCGCCCAGGATCGTCAACGTGACCAGCGGGCTCGGGTCGCTCACCAACCAGGCCGACCAGGACCACTACCTGGTGAACGTCCCGGCCATGGCCGGTTACCCACCCGCCAAGACCGCGCTGAACGCGCTGACCGTCCAGTACGCCAAGGAGCTGCGCGCCGACGGCATCCTGGTCAACGCGATCGACCCGGGCGGCTGCGACACCGACTTCACGCGCGGCCGGTTCACCGTCCAGCGCACCGCCGCCCAGGGAGCCGCCGTCGCCGTGCGGCTGGCCACCATTCCCGCCGACGGTCCGACCGGCGGCTACTTCAACGAATCCGGCACAGTCGCCTGGTAGAGAATCAGCCCGGCGAGCCTGCAGGCGGCCGCCGGGGGTTGGTTCGATGATGGGGCGGTGGGAGAGAACTCGGGTGAGGTGCACGGGGACCTGACCCGGATCGGCTCGGTGTACGGAGACCTGTACGTCGGTGGGGCAGCGCCCGCGCGTAGCCACTATCTCAAACAGGTGGAACGGTTGGCGCCGCCCGAGCTGGTGGGCCGCGCGGCGGAGATCGCCCAGCTCACGGACTTCTGTAGGTCGGGCGGCGGGTATCTGTGGTTGCGGGCCCCGGCATGGTCGGGCAAGTCGGCGCTGCTGTCGTCGTTCGTGTTGGAGCCGCCTGACGGGGTGGTGGTGGTTTCGTTCTTCATCACCGCGAACCTGGCTCGACAGGCGGACCGGCGGGCGTTCGTGGACAGCGTGCTGGAGCAGCTCTGCGCGCTCCTCGGACGGCCGTTTCCGCACCACAGCCCGGAGACCAACCGGGAAGCGCACCTGTTGGGCCTGTTGGCGGAGGCGGCCCGGCTGGTCCGCGATCGTGGCGAGCATTTCGCGCTGGTGGTGGACGGGCTGGACGAGGATCTCGGGGTCGACGGCGGCCACGACGCCCACAGCATCGCCGCTCTCCTGCCCGTGGATCCGCCTGCCGGGATGCGGGTGATCGTCGCCGGTCGGCCCGCGCCGCCGCTTCCGGTCGATCTTCCGGAGCACCATCCCCTGCGCGGGGATTCGGTCGTCTTCCCCCTCACCCCGTCCGAGAAGGGCAAGGCCGTGCGCGCCTCCATGGAACGCGATCTCAAACGACTGCTCACCGGTACAGCTGTCGAGCGAGACCTGTTGGGGCTGGTCACGGCTGCCGGCGGTGGTCTCGGCACGGCAGACCTGGCCGCATTGACGGACTGCTCGGTGTGGGAGGTGGAGGACCGCCTGGAGACGGTCGCGGGCCGCAGTTTCACCCGCCTACCCGGGGTCGGTGGCGACTCGCCCGACGTGCTCGTGCTGGCCCATGAGCGCCTGTTGGTCACCGCCCGTCGCATGCTCCACGGCAAGCTGGCTCCCTACCACGAACGCCTGCACACCTGGGCTGACGACCACGCTGCCCGAGGCTGGCCATCCGACACTCCGGAGTTCCTGTTTCGCGGCTACTTCGCCCTGCTCACCGCGATCGGTGACCATGCCCGAATGGTCCGACTGGCCACAGATCCCGCGAGACACCGCTGGTTGCTCCGGACTACCTATACGGACAGCGCTGCCCTCGCCGAGATCGCCGCTACTCAGGCGGTTCTGCGTGGCGTTCCGGACCTCGCCAACCTTGCCCGGCTGGCGGTACACCGAGCCGCCCTGTTACGGCCGAACAACCGGTTCCCGACGAACCTGGCCGCCGCGTGGGCGATGGCGGGTCAGACCGAACGCGCCGAGGAGATGGCCGGTCTCTTCGTGTGGCCGCCCGAGCAGATCGATTCGCTGCTCGCCACCCAGCGTGCCGTGCGCGATCTCGGGGAGACCGAGCGAGCGGACAGATTGCTTGCCCAGGCCGAGGCGGCATGTGCGAGGGTTCATCAGTTCTTCGGCGGCAGGCCGATCGCGCTTGTCGCCGCAGAGTATGAGCGGCTCGGCGAGTGCTCGGCGGCCGAGCGGGTGTCCGGGCTCGGTGCGAACGAGTTCGAGAGGATTCGGGCCCTCACCGTGCGAGCCGGGGCGACTGTCGCGACGGATCGGGCGTGGGAGCTGATCGCTCGTGCGGAGGCGGTGACGAGTGTCGAGCAGTGGCCCAGTCGGGCGCTCGCCGACCTCGCGACAGTGGTCCACGGTCTTGGTGAACCTGTGCGAGCCACGGATCTTTTGGCTGCGGCCGAGTCGAACCACGGTTGGACCGGTGCCCTGAAAAGCCCAGGACATGCCGACCTGCTGACTGCGGCCGGGTTCGAGGTCGATGGCATCCTTGCTCCGATCGACGCGGACTATATCGCCGAATGCGCGGCGGAGGTGGGTGATGTCCAGCAGGCGGTCCGGCTCGCGGCCCAGGTCGACAAGAGCAATCGTGAACCGCTGATCGACAGGCTGGTCGAACGGATCGCTCGTCTCGACTCCGGTCGCGCCGAGGAACTCGCTCGTCCTACGGCAGATGGAGCGCGGTTGGGCGTCCGGCTGGCGATTGTGGCGGCGTCGGCCACCGGAACGCGTGCAACGGACCTGATAGCCGAGGCGGAGACCCTGGCCGGGGAGACTGTTGATCCCGTGCAGCGGAGTACCGCGTTCCTGGCTGTCGCGACTGCCTTGGCAGAAAAGGGTGACACGGGGCGGGCCGTGGAGATGGCACGCGACTACGCGCGCCCCGAAGCCGGGAACGCCGTAGTGCGTGTGGCCGCGCGGCTGCTGCGTGCCGGAGACGTCAAGGGTGGTACCGGGCTGCTCGAACTGGTGGAGGTGTTGACCAGGGGGCGTTACTCGGTCGAGGACGAGCGTCGGGCCGTGAAGTGGGTGCAGGCGATGGTGGACTTCGGTGACCTCGACCATGCCGAGCGGGCCGCCGCCGGGTTCGCCGACGCGACCGCGCGGTCCGCCGCTTGGGCGGTGATCGTGGAAGGTGCGGTCCGAAGAGGAGCACTCGATCTCGCGGAGCGCGCCTTGGCCGCTGTCGAGGACGAGGCCCTACGCAGGTGTCCGCGACTCGACTTGATTCGCGGTCGGCTTGCCGAGGGAGACCACGCGCGTGCAGCCGATCTCGCCGGTGCGGCGCCCGACCCCGAGCACGCGGCGGACGCATTGGCCGTGGTGGCTGCCGACTCGCGTCTTCCGGAGCACTTGGCCTTGGCCCGGCGGGCTGTCGACGCCGTGCCCGAACCGCATGTCCAGCGGCGGATACTTCTCGATCTCCTTGAGGCGGCGGCATCTTCGGGCCGTCGTACGGCTGTCGAAGATCTGGTGGGGGACCTCGACAGGGTCACTCAGGAGGGCCTGACTCGGTTGGAGACGCCTTCGCTCCGCCGGGGTGCCGCGCGATTCCTGGGGTTGCGCAGGTTCAGCTTGCGGAGCCTGCGCGAGATTGTGGAGACGATCGACAGTCATCGACGTGTGTCGATGAGCCCAACGGTGTCTCTGAACGTCTCGAAACGCGTGGTGCCTGTGGAACCACCTGCCCGGCGCACGGACACCGCCGGGCTGCCTGCGGATCAAGTCTTGGCTGTGGAGCTGGTCGAGCGGGACTGGCACTACGTGCTTGACGACCTGCTCGACCGGCACCCGGAGATCTACCCCGTGATCCTGGCCGAAGTGGACAAGCTGTCAGCGGGCGTTGTGTAGTCGGATCCCGCTGAACTCCAGGGTGCTGGTCGTGACCGCCGCCCAGAACGCGTGGAGCTCCGGCAGGACCCGCAGCTGGATGCCCGCCTCGTCGTGCAATGCGAACAGGTCGCCGACCGGTTCGGCCGGGCCGAGCGGCTCGACCGTCTCCGTCGTCACCATCGCGTGTCCGACCGAGTGGAACGGCTCGGCGGGCAGCCGGTAGGCGTAGAGGCGCACGGTCCGGATCGCGTCGAGCCAGCCGTATTCGACCGCGTGGACGCGGGTGCCGCCGCCGGGGCCGATGATCCGGTCGTGGTCGTCGGGGCTGGTGGTCGGACCGACCCAGGCCATCGCCCGGGGGCATTCGCGGGGGAACCAGTAGTCGGGGCTGCGGGGGGAGCCGACGGCCCAGACGCGGGGTTCGGATTCCGCGGCGGTGACCGCGACGTGGGGGGAGAAGCGGGTGATGGTGGGGTCTTCGGAGAAATGCAGCACCTGGCCGGGGTCTGGACGCATACCCGAGGCTATGCCGGGCCTCGTTTCTATCGCCACCCATTCTGGCCGAAGGTGGCGCGGATGCGGTCGATGTCGTGTCCGGTGGCGAGCAGACGGTGGAGGAGGATGCGGGCCTTGAGCGGGTCCAGGAAGTGGGCGCTGATCAGTCCGCGGTTCAACAGGTCCGATTCGGAGCCGGGGAATCCGTAGGTGCGGCTGAGCACCGACCCGGCCCCGGTGCGCGAGGCCAGTACGACAGGCATGTTCGCGGCCAACTCGGTGAGCCTGTCCACGACGCCCACGGGCACGTGCCCGGCGCCGAACCCGGCGATCACGAGCCCGTCGAACTCGTGGGCCGCGCGGAGCGACGTGCCGGAATCCCCGAGCGTCATGGTGACCAGCCCGACGTCGACCGCCTTGCCGAGCGCCCCGACGACGGTCTTGCGACCGGTCTGGCCGTTCAGGAACCGGGGCTGCCCCTCGACCACGTATCCGAGCGGTCCGCCGTCGGCCGAGACGAAGGTGTGCCCGCTGGTCGAATGCGTCTTCCGCACTCGCGCGGCCGCATGGATCTCGTCGGCGAGCACCACCAGCACACCGTGCCCGGACGCCGTGGCGGCGGTCTGGATCGCGGCCAGCAGGTTCGCCGGACCGTCGGCACCGGCCTGGGCCGCGTTGCGCATCGCCCCGGTGACCACCACCGGCTCGGGTCGGGTGTGGCCGAGGTCGAGCAGGTAGGCGGTCTCCTCGATCGTGTCCGTCCCCTGCACGACCACCACCCCGGTCGCCCCACCCGCCAACCGCTCCTCGATCGCCTCCGCCAACGCGTCCACGTCCTCGAACGACACCGACGCCCCCGGCACCCGCCGGAACTCCACCACCTCGATGTCGATCCCCGCCGCGGCCAACCCGGGCACCGCCGCCACCAACTCCGCCGCCGACAACGCCGGAACGGCCCCCGCGCCGGTCGCCGAACTCATCGAGATCGTGCCCCCGAGACCGAACACGACGACGTGGGGCGTGGAACCGGACATGAGCATGTCCTCCAATCGGCGGGTGATCATCGAAGCGTAACCGCCGCAGGACATCCGGGGAGCATGGCTCAGTTCGCTGCCAGTCCGCGGAGGGTTCGGAGGGTTTCGTCGGCCCAGGCGAGGGTGGCGCGGGCGCCGTGTTCGCCCGCCGAGACGGTCAGCAGCCAGAACGGATGGTGGGCCCGGTCCTCTTCCTCGGTCGCCATCGTGGCGCGGATCGCGGCGTAGTTGGCGAGGCGTTGTTCGGCGTCGACTTTGGCGGCCTGGACCAGTTCCACGCACGCGTCCACCCCCAGCTCACGGCCGAAGAACAAGCGCAACAGCAGGCCGTTGCGTTCGGGGCGCGGTGACTCCGGTTGCCGTAGCAGTTCCGACAGCCGGGCCCGGCCCGCGGTCGTGAGCGAGTACGTCATCGATCCGGACCGTTCCCCGCCGTGGCGGTCGAGGAGGCCTTCGGTGTGCAGGCGGGTCAGGGTGGGGTAGATCTGGCCGTAGCTCTCGTTCCAGAAGTGGCCGAGGACGGTGCGGATCGCTTCCCGGACCGCGTATCCGGTCATCGGGCGGACGCTCAGGGCGCCCAGCACCGCCATCTCCGACTGGCTGACCCTTGCCATCGCCCACCTATCTGTTAGATATTTCTGTCAGATACTCCATGAGGATAGGGGAACACGATGACGACCACCAGGGTCGCGGCGGCCGCCGCCGGGCTGTTCGGGGTGCTCGGCCTGTTCCAGGCGGCGCTCGCGCTGGGGGTGCCGTGGGGGAGGGCGGCGTGGGGAGGCTCGGCCGCGGAGTTGCCGACCGGGCTGCGGATCGCCAGCGGGGTGGCCGTGTTGCTGTTCGCGCTGGCCGTGGTGACGGTCCTGAGAGCGGGCGGGCATCCCGTGTGGACACCGCTGTCCGACACCTGGGCGCGCCGGGTCGTCTGGTTCTTCGCGGTGTACTGCGTGCTCGGCACGGTCGCCAACGCCATCTCGCGCAGCGCCGTCGAGCGCGCCGTCTGGACACCCGTCTGCCTCGTCCTGGCCGTGCTCACCTTCATCGTGGCCCGGTCCGCCCGACCGCGGGTCACCTGACCGTCCGGCGTCGGTCGGCGCGGCCGGGCGCCGGACGAGCTGTGGACGGCATTCGTGGTCGCCCGGGTTCCTTGTTGGACCCGGCCAGATTGTGGGTGGCGAGTTCCTCGCGCATGCGGGGATGCCCCGGCCCTGAGTCGCCCCAGGGACCGGGGCACCCCACACTGCATTCTCTTCCCAAGCCACGTATGGCCATGTAGTCGATTTCGGGAACCGGGCAGTCGCCTTGGGGGCCACCAGGTGGCGACTTGTCCACTGGTAATGGGCTCACCCGGTTGGTGGTATTCCGCCCCGGCCCCCGCGGGATGGACGGTGGTTGAACGTTGCCCGAACAGGTCTATCCCCGGCCGCCCCCACCATCTAGTTTCAGCCGGCAACTGTTCTCACAAGGCAGGGAGTTGACGTGCGCTCACGTCTGCGACGGCTGTTCGGCGGGGTGGTGGTGACCGCGCTGGCGGGATCCGCGGTCGCCGTGGTCGGCGTCCAGTCCGCCGCGGCGGCCGGGTTCGCGCCGGGCAACATCGTGGTGGCGAGGGTGGGGAGTGGGGACGCGGCGTTGAGCAGTGCCGCGACCGCCGTGTTCCTCGACGAGTACACCCCGTCCGGCACGCTCGTGCAGTCGGTACCGCTGCCCACCGCGACAGGTGCGGGCAAGCGGCTGACGTTGAGCGGGTCCGCGACGTCGGAGGGGGCGCTCGCCCGGTCCGCCGACGGTCGCTACCTGACTCTCGCGGGCTACGACGCCGATCCGGGTACCGCGAGTGTGGCGGGCACGACCGCCGCCGCGGTCAACCGGGTCGTGGCCCGGGTCGACGGCAACGGGACCGTCGACTCCAGCACGGCCATCTCCGACACGTTCAGTGCCAACAACGTGCGCGGCGCGGTCACCGACGACGGCAGCCGGTTCTGGGTGGTCGGCGCGAACGGCGGTGTGCGGCTGGCGAACCTGGGCGCCACCGGCACCAGCACGCAGATCAACTCCGCCAACCCCGTCAACCTGCGCGGCGCGGTCATCGCGGGCGGACAGCTCTACGTCTCCACCGGCAGCGGCACCACCGGTGTCTACTCCGTCGGCGCGGGCCTGCCCACCACCGGTGGCCAGACCCCGCAGCTGACCGTCCCCGCCGCCAGCCCCTACGGCGTCGCCGCGCTCGACCGCGACCCGGCGGTCCCCGGCATCGACACGGTCTACGTCGCCGACGACACCTCGGCCACCGGCGGCATCCTCAAGTTCTCCTCGGACGGCACCACCTGGACCGCACGCGGCACGTTCCGCCCGGCCAACAGCGCCGTCCGCGGCCTCACCGGCGAGGTCACCGGCTCCGGCGCGACGCTGTTCGCGACCACGACCAACAACCTGCTGGTCAAGGTCGACGAGACCGCCGCCCCCGCGGCCACCATCACGGCCACCGCGACCACGCTGCGCACCGGCGCCGCCAACACCGCCCTGCGCGGTGTCGCGTTCGCGCCCGGCGCGAGCACGAGCGCGCCGTCGATCACCACGCAGCCGCAGGACACCTCGGTCGCGTCCGGCGCCTCGGCCACGCTCTCCGTCGCCGCCACCGGCACCGGCCCGCTGACCTACCAGTGGTACACCGGCACCGCGGGCGACACCGCGAACCCGATCGCGGGCGCCACCGCCGACACCTACCCGACCCCGGCGCTCACCGCGTCGGCCTCCTACTGGGTGCGCGTCAGCGGCCCCGGCGGCCAGGCCGACAGCCGCACGGCGGCGGTCGCGATCTCCGGTGGCGTCAACACCCCGCCGACGATCACCGGCGGCGCCGAGATCGCGCTGACCGCGGGCGACCCGGACAACCCGCCCGCCGTCCGCACGGTCACCGTGGCCGACGCCGAGACCCCGGCGAGCGGCCTGACCGTCACCGTGACCAGCAGCGACCCGGCGATCGTCACCGGCGGCAGCACCGGCACCGGTGACGTCCGCACGCTCACGTTCGCCCCGGTCGCCGTGGGCCGCGCGACGCTGACCGTGACCGTCTCCGACGGTTCGGCCACCGCGTCCACTGCCGTGCCGGTCGCCGTGTCCGCCGCGCTTCCCGCGGGCAGGCACAACTACTACGGCGCCAGCGACGCCAGCACCGCGATCGACCTCGGCGACGGCGCGATGGTCGTCGCCGACGACGAGACCAACGTGCTGCGCGTCCACGACCGCGACCACTCCCGCTACCCCGCGCAGTCCCTGGACGTGCGCGCGGCCGGGTTGGCGCTGCGCGACACCGACGTCACCCGCGAGATCGACATCGAGGCCGCCGCGCGGTTCGGCGACACGATCTTCTGGGTCGGCTCGCAGGGCCAGAACTCCTCGGCCAAGACCCGCCTCAACCGCCAGGAACTGTTCACCACCACGGTGACCGGTACCGGCACGGGCGCCACGCTCGCGCTCGGCGGCAGCTACCAGCACCTGCGCGACGACCTCGTCACCTGGGACCAGGCAGGAGGCAACGCGCTCGGCCTGGCCGCCGCCGCGGCCCGCGCCCCCGAGGGTGACGGCGCGGGCGGCCCGACCGGCGTCAACATCGAGGGCGCCGAGTTCGCCCCCGATGGCGCGCTGCTGCTGGGTTTCCGCGGTCCGCTCACCGCCGACGGCAAGGCCATCGTGATCCCGGTGACCAACCCGAACGCGCTGGTCACCGCCAACCCGACCACCGGTGCCGCGGCCACCTTCGGCACCCCGCTGCGCTGGGACCTGGGCGGCAAGGGCATCCGCGAGATCCGTCGGAACGGCGCGAACCAGTACCTGATCATCGCGGGCCCCTCGGACGCGGGCACCGGCGCGGCGGGCGAGTACCGGTTCTACAGCTGGGACGGTGACGCCACGCACCAGCCGGTCCCGCGCGCGGGCTCGCTCGACGCGTTCACCCCGGTCGGCAAGCCCGAGGCGATCGTGGACGTGCCCAACCCCCTGCTCGACTCGTCCTCGGCGCAGATCCTCTCCGACGACGGCGACACCGTCTTCTACGGTGACGGCACCATCGCCAAGGAACTGCCGCTGTGGCAGCGCAAGGCGGTCGGCGCCACCGTCGCGATCGGCGCGGCGCCCGCGTGCACGTCGTCGGTCGTGACGATCGGCTCCGTGCAGGGCACCACCGACACCAGCCCGCGCAACGGCCAGACGGTCAGCGTCCGCGGCACGGTCGTCGCGGACTACGAGGGCGCGCAGCCCGCGCTGCGCGGCTTCTACCTCCAGGACGCGGGCGACGGCGACGCGAACACCTCGGACGGCATCTTCGTCTTCGACAACGGCGCCGACCTGGTGTCCAACGGCGACGTCGTCCAGGTGACCGGGCCGGTCTCGGAGTACCAGGGGCAGACGCAGATCACCGCGTCCGCCGCGGGCGTGCAGGGGTGCGGCGCGCAGGCCGCCGTCGCCCCGACCGTGGTGACGCTGCCGGTGCCCGACCCGAACTACCTGGAGCGCGTCGAGGGCATGCTGGTCAAGTTCGACCAGACGCTCACCGTCACCGAGCACTTCCAGCTCGGCCGCTTCGGCCAGGTCGTGGTGTCCGCCGGTGGTCGGCTGCTCCAGCCCACCTCGGTCATCCGGGCCACCGACCAGGCGGCGGTGCAGGCGAAGCAGACGGCCAACAACCTCAGCCGTCTGATCATCGACGACGCCACCCAGGCACAGAATCCCGACCCGATCGTCTTCGGTCGCGGCGGTCAGCCGCTGTCGGCGTCGAACACCCTGCGCGGTGGCGACACCGTGACCGCGCCGGTCGGTGTGCTGACCTACACCTGGGCGGGCAACGCGGCCAGCGGCAACGCCTTCCGGCTGCGGCCGATCGGCGCGCTCGGCGGCTCGGCGGTGTTCGACGCGGCCGACCCGCGCCCGACCGACCGGCCCGACGTGGGCGCCGCGACCGTGCGGGTGACCGGTGCGAACCTGTTGAACTTCTTCAACACCTACACCGGCTGCAAGCTCGGCACCCAGGGCGCGACCACCGACTGCCGTGGGGCCACCGACGACACCGAGTACCAGCGCCAGCTGGCCAAGGAGGTCGCCGCGCTGCGCTCGCTGAACGCCGACGTCACCGGCATCATGGAGATCGAGAACGACGGCTACGGCCCGACCAGCGCCATCCAGGCCCTGGTCGACGCGCTGAACGCCGCCGACGGCCCGGGTTCCTGGGCGTTCATCGACCCGGACGCGGCCACCGGCGTGGTGGACGTGGCGGGCACGGACGCGATCAAGGCGGGCATCCTCTACCGGACGGCCGCGGTGACCCCGGTCGCCACCTTCGTGGACCAGAACCCGCTGTTCGAGCGGCGCCCGGTCGCGGAGACCTTCCGCACCGCGGACGGCGGCCGGTTCACCGTCGTGGCCAACCACTTCAAGTCCAAGGGCTCCTGCCCGACCAGCGGCCCGGACACCGACCAGGGTGACGGGCAGAGCTGCTGGAACGCGCACCGCACCGCGCAGGCGAACGAGCTGGCGGGCTGGATCGGCTCGACGGTCGTGCCCGGCGCGGGCGACCCGGACGTGCTGATCGTCGGCGACCTCAACTCGTACGCGGGCGAGGACCCGATCGCCGCCCTGGAGACCGCGGGCTACGTCAACATGCCCAAGGCCTTCCACGGCGACGAGGCGTACTCCTATGTCTTCGACGGCCAGTGGGGCTACCTCGACCACGCGCTCGCCTCGCGGTCGCTGGTGTCGCAGGTGACCGGCGCGGCCGAGGCGCACACCAACGCGGACGAGCCGTCGGTGCTGGACTACAACACCGACTTCAAGACCCCGGGCCAGGTCGCGTCGCTGTACGCGCCGGACCGGTTCCGCACCAGCGACCACGACCCGGTCCTGGTGGGCCTGCGCCCCGGCGCCCCGGCGACGATCTCCGGCACGCCCGGGGCGGCCGCGGTGGGCGAGCCGTACTCGTTCGCGTTCACCCTGAGCGGTCCGGCGGCGGTGTCGCCTGCGTCGGGCACGTTGCCTGCGGGCCTGTTCCTCAGCGAGGAGGGCGTGCTCAGCGGCACCCCGACCGTCGCGGGGGAGTCGACCTTCACCGTGCGCGCGTCGAACAGCTACGGCGCGACCGAGACCACGGCGACCGTCCGGGTGACCGCGGGCGTCAGCACCACCAGGCTGACCGCCACGCCGAACCCGGTCGCCGTCGGCGACCCGACCACCCTGACCGCCACGGTGACCGGGCCGGTCCCGGCAACCGGCTCGGTCCGCTTCCTCGACGGGACAACGGTCCTGGGTGACGCGGCCCTGGTCGACGGCTCGGCCTCGCTGTCGGCCACGCTCGCGGTCGGCAACCACCCGGTGACCGCGGTCTACTCCGGCAACCCGAACCTGGCGGGCTCGACGTCCGCCGAGGTCCGGGTGGACGTGCCTGCGAAGGCCGCCACCACGACCACGGTCACCGGCTCGGCCGACCCGTCCATCCTCGGCGGCGCGGTCCGCTTCACCGCGACCGTCGCCGGGTCTGGTGGCTTGGTCCCGTCCGGCACAGTTCAGTTCACTGTGGACGGTAAGAACACGGGTGCCCCGGTGGCCTTGGTGAACGGCGTCGCGGTGAGCGCGCCGGTTTCCGGCCTCGCTCTTGGCGCCCACCAGGTTCGTGCTGTCTACAGTGGATCGTCGTTCTTCGTGGGCAGCACGGGTTCTGTCGGCCAGTATGTCCAGTTCGGAATCCGGATCCTGTCGCCCGCGGACAACTCCAAGGCCCGCGCGGGGGACATCATCCCGGTCCGTTTCCGGCTGGTCGACGCCAACGGCAACCCGATCCCGCCGCTGGCCTCGGCCCTGGTGTTCCTGACCGGCCGCGTGACGGTCTCGGTGACGGGCGTGCAGACGCTCGCCTCGACACCCGCGTTGTACGACCCGTTCGGTGACTCGTTCGTGGTGCTGTGGAAGTCGGCGAAGAAGCCGACCGGGCAGGTGACGGTCACGGTGTCGGTGAACTACCCGGACGGGCCGGTGCAGAAGGTGCCGGTGCGGGTCACGCTGAACTGATCGAGGAGTGAGGGAAGGGGCGCACCCGGCACGGGGTGCGCCCCTTTTCCGTTCACCCGCGCGCTCAAACCGACAAAACCGGCGTGCTTGGTCAACCGGATGAACTCATGACGGACCGGCGCGGCGGATCTTGACACGTGCCGCGATTCTCCAGGACTCTGGCATCGCTCGCCGACGGCCGGGAACAACGCGAACCACCCGCCCGTCGGCGACGATTCGTGGCGTGTGGCTCGCGTGATCGGCGGGTCGCACGCCATTGATGTGGCGACCCTGAAATCACCGCCCGGGGGAGTATCGGCCCTGTTCCGGGGGTACGGCACAGCGGAGGAGTAGGAATGCTCATCGCAACCCGACGTAGACGCGGTCTCGCTCGTTTCGGCGCGGCTCTGGCCATCGCTTCCTTCCTGACCACGGTCCTGGTCGGCGCCCCGGCGAACGCGGCATCGATCACGGGCCCGCTCGCCAACGGCAGCTACCTGTTGAACAACGCCAACAGTGGCCTCTGCCTGGCCTACGACCCGTCCGCCCGCGGCGCCGCCCGCCAGGAGGGCTGCAACGACGACAACACCACCACCTGGTACGTCGCCAACGCGGGCGGCGACAACTACGTCATCATCAACGAGCACAACAACCAGTGCCTCTCCATCTGGGGCGGCGGCGTCAACGACGGAGACGCGGCTTTCGTCTACGACTGCCAAGGCACCACCGACCAGATGTACACGCTCATCCCGGCCACCCTGCCGATTTACGCGGGTTCCTACCAACTCCGAAACGTCCACAGCGGCAAATGCGTCGCGGTCGGCGGCGGTCGGACCAACAAGGGCGCCTGGGTGATCCAATGGGGCTGCGCCGAGAATGGCGCGTACATGTGGCGCGCGTACAACTTCTAGGAAATCCCGGATAACCACAGCACGAGGTCACCCGGAGATGGGGCCGGGTGACCTCGGCGACCATTCGGCCTGTCGTGACCAAATCGCCGCGGATTACGCGCTCACTGAAGGGTGCAGCGGCGACACGATCCTCCGGACGCTCGCCCACCTAGGGTTCGATCAGATCGAGATAGGCGGGAATGGCTTTGTCCGGTGGGCCGTCGAAGGCCACGCGAGTGTCGTCGAAGACGAGGACGCGGTCGAAGTCGGTCAGCAGGTCCAGGTCGTGGGTGACCAGGACGACCCGTTGTGGGAGTCCGGCGATCACGGCCGCCACCCGGCGTTTGTTGCGCAGGTCCAGCAAGGTCGTCGGCTCGTCGAACACCACGTGGGCCGGTTCCGTGACCAGCACGGCGGCGATCGCGAGCATCTGTTTCTGGCCGCCGCTGAGCAGGTGGGCCGGGTGGTCGCGGTGTTCGGCGAGGTCGTACGCGGTCAGGGCGCGGTCGACGAGGGCGGGGATCTCGGTCTTGGGCACGCCGTGGTGCCTGAGGCCGAAGGCGAGGTCCTCGGCCACCGTCGGCATCACGATCTGGATGTCCGGGTCCTGGAAGACGAACCCGACCCGCCGCCGGACTTCCCGGCCGCGTTTGCGGGTGTCCAGCCCGTCGACCGTCACCCGCCCGTCGCTGGGCAGCAGCAGGCCGTTCAGGAGACGGGCGAAGGTGCTCTTGCCGGAGCCGTTCGCGCCGATCACGCCGACGCGGTGTTCGTCCAGGCGGAGGTCGATGTCGCGGAGGACCCAGCGGTCGCCGTACCGGTGGGCGACGCCGGTGAGGTCGATCATGCGCGGGCCTCGACCAGGGGATAGGCGCGACGGACGGCCACGGCGGCGAGCGCGGCGACAATGACCTTGGCCGCGTCGCCGGGCAGGAAGACGATCGAACCGGTGATCGCCTTGCGCAACGGGAGGTCGCCCACCACAGCCATCCACGGGATCCCGATCACATAGAGCACCAGCGCCCCGCCCACCGCGTTGCACAGCAGCGCCCACGCCAGGTTGTACCGGCGCCAGGCCAGCTCGGTGAGCAGTCCCGTCACGAACGCGCCCACCGGGTACGCGACGATGAAACCGCCGGTCACACCCAGGATCACACCGATACCGCCGCGGCCGCCGGGCAGCACCGGCAGCCCGATCGCCACCAGGACCGTGAACAACAGGATCGCCAGGCCGCCGCGGCGGGCGCCCAGGATCGAGCCCGCGAGCATCACGCCCAGGGTCTGGGCGGTGAAGGGGGCCGGTACCAGCGGTAGCTCGATCAGCGGGAACAGCCCCAACACCACCATGACTGCCGCGAACAACGCGATAAGCGCGATGTCCCTGCTGCGCACCGGCTCCCCCTCGACACCTCGGCGGGGCGCGGTGCCCCGGGTCAGCCCCGGGCCGTGACCAGCTGCAGCGGGTGCGAGGACCTGTGGCCCAGGGCCAGCCGTCGCTCGACCTCCTCGTCCGAGGGACGCGTCCGGGTGAACACGTCGAATCCCACCATGGTGGACTCCCAGAGGTTCGCGGGAGTGGTCTGGACGGTCAGCAGCCAGGTGGTGGTGAGCCGTTCCTCGTCGATCTGGAAGTACTGCCCGCTCCAGGTCGTGACCGAGTCGGAGTCGTGCGTGCCGTTCACCCACGCGACCGTCCACCCGACGGCCGACCCGTACCGGGTGACCACGCGCGAGTCGTTGACCCTGCCCACGAGCTGGTACTCATCGGGAGCGTCACCGACCACGGACTGGTAGGTGCCGACGATCTGCAGGCCGTCGGGCTGGGTGTTCAGCGTCATCTTGGACTGCAGCTCGTTGTACCAAACCCCGTCGATGCTCATCGATCCCCCTGTGGATCCGCGGATGGGCCGTGCCGCACGGTAGCGCTCCCGGCCTGGGAGCGCTCCCCGGAACCGACGCCCCGTGCGTCCAGCGCCTCGCCCAGCCCGGCCGCCAGCCGCAGCGTCTTGATCAACAGCGGGGCGAGGAACCCGGTGCCCCGGCGCGCGCCCCGGGCCCGTTGGGCGGCGCGGACCTGGTCGGCCTGCTCCTTGATCACCGGGATGAACCGGATCGTCAGCGCCACGACCAGACCGACCCGCTCCGGCCGCACGCCCAGTGGCCGCAGCGGCCGCAGGAGTGCCTCGATCGTGGCGACCATGGCCGACGTGCGGGTGGTCAGCGTGACCAGGTTCGCCAGCAGCACCACGGCGAGCAACCGCAACGCCACCAGCGCCGCGGTGCTCCAGCCGGTGAGCAGCCCCTGCGCCGCCGCGATCACCACCAGCGGCGGCAGCACCGGAACGGACTGCCGCAACGCGACCCGCCACGGCACCCGCGCGATCACGTACAGAACCACGACTACGCCCAGCGCGGCGGCCAGCACCGGAACCGACCGCACCAGGAACGCCGCGGAACCTGCCGCCAGGAGTACCAGCAGCTTGACCCCGGCGGGCAACGCGTGCACGGGGGACCTGGCCTCGTGGTACAGGCTCAACATCCCGGGTCCCCCACTCGGCTCTCGTGTCCCGAACCTACCCAACGCGCCGGGACCGGGTCTCGAACAGCCCGTGCCATGATCGGGAGATGGACGCCGCCGACCTGTTCACCGCCCTCGCGCGGAAGGCCCTGGACCGCGAACCGCCGACCCGCGCCGAGGCGCTGTCGGTCCTGAGCGCGCCGGACGACGACCTGATGGACCTGGTCGCGGCCGCGTCCCGGGTGCGCAGGCACTACTTCGCCAACCGGGTCAAGGTCAACTACCTGGTCAACCTGAAGAGCGGCCTCTGCCCGGAGGACTGCGGCTACTGCTCTCAGCGCGTCGGCTCCAAGGCGGACATCCTCAAGTACACCTGGCTCGAACCGGTCGCCGCCGCGGCCGCCGCCGAGACCGGCGTGGCCCGCGGCGCCAAGCGCGTCTGCCTGGTCGGCAGCGGCCGCGGCCCCACGGACGGCGACGTCGGCCGGGTCGCGGACACCATCGTCCGGATCAAGCAGGACCACCCCGACGTCGAGGTCTGCGCCTGCTTCGGCCTCCTCACCACCGGCCAGGCCGAACGCCTCCGCGAGGCGGGCGCCGACGCCTACAACCACAACCTCAACACCGCCGACAGCCGCTACGCCGACATCTGCACCACACACGACTACAGCGACCGCGTCGACACGGTCAACCAGGCCAAACACGCGGGTCTGTCACCCTGCTCCGGCCTGATCGTCGGCATGGGCGAAACCGACGACGAGATCGTGGACGTCCTGTTCGCCCTGCGCGAGCTGGACGTGGACTCGGTGCCGGTGAACTTCCTGATCCCGATCAAGGGCACCCCGCTGGACACCCGCTGGTCCCTCACCCCACAACGCTGCCTGCGCATCCTGGCCCTCACCCGGCTGATCCACCCGGACGTCGAGGTGCGCGTCGCGGGCGGCCGCGAGATCCACCTGCGCTCGTTGCAGCCCCTCGCCCTGCACCTGGCCAACTCCCTCTTCCTGGGCGACTACCTCACCAGCGAGGGCCAGGACGGCGACCTGGACCTGGACATGATCGCCGACCTCGGTTTCACCGTGGAGGGCGCCGACCAGCCGATCCTCCCCGAAGGCCGCCACGACCTCGTCCGGTCCCGCAAGCGCGGCGCGGGCACCGACCTCCCCGCCAACGCCTGAGTCATCCGAAAAGCAACCGGTACCCCATGGAATGGCTTTGTGTGGGGCCCGCCTTGGCGAACATCGCTCCGACAAACCCGCAACCAGAAAGCCGTCCACCCCGTACACCGCAACCGGAGGAGCCCCACCGGCCGTAGCCATTCATTCGAATGGAGCCATCCTCGTAGCCCAAGCGCGGACCACCCGTGACCGTATTCCGCCACCCGTCACTCCAAACGGCTGACCGCACCGGACAGAAACGCGTCACCTGCCCGATCCCGGGACCGCGACCACCCCCTCCCGCGTACAGTGCCCCAGGTGGGGGTGGACCGACCGCGGAGACTCTGGCAGGCACGACTACACGATGAGGCAGGCCGCACGATCGGCGCGGCCATCGTCCTGGATCAGGACCACATACTCACCTGCGCCCACATAGCAGACCCTGCCGCGCCGATCCTCGTCCATTTCCGGGGAGCCGACAAAGCGACCGCGCATGTGCTCGATGGTCATCGGGTCCCCGCCACGTCGGACGAACGCGGCAATGTGGCCCTGCTGAAGCTGGCCGAGCCATTCCGCGCGGCGGAAAGCGCCCCGCTGCGTCGGAAAATAACGGTCGACGACCAGATCGTCGACGTATACGGATTCGCGGAGACCTCCGACAGCGGATCATGGACGAGCGCAACCCTGGCCGACACCGGCGTTCCGGGTTCCGAATGGCTGCGGCTGCACCGGGATGCCGAGCCGATCACCCGGGGATTCAGCGGCGCACCCGTCCTGGAGCCGCCCTCCGGCGACGTGATCGGCATGGCCGTGAGCAACGGCCACCAGGCCTGGATGATCCCCGTCGAGACCATGGCGGGCCACCTCCCCGCCCTGTCCCGCTGGCTCACCGGCACCCCCGCCCTCGACGACACCTTCGCCACCGTGACCCACGACGGCGTCGACCTCACCTTCACCCGCGAGGTGGTCGCCTGGTTCGCGGGCGCCGGTTCGCCGGTATGGGTGGTGATCACCGGCGACGCCCGCTCGCCCCGCGCCCGAGCCTTTCGCCTGGGCGTGGCCCTCGCCGATCGCGAACGCGCCCCCCGCCTGTCGGCCCTGCTGCCCGACCTGCGGCCGCGGCCGGGCAGCGTGCACGTCGCGGTGGACGCCGCGGGCAAGACGTCCGACCAGGTCGGCGGCCGGATCGCCGAACGGATCGGGCCCGGTTCCACCGCGCTGCGCACGATCGTGGTCGACGGCATCGACGAGGCCATCGACCCCGACCACCTGGTCCGCACGGTCATCGCCCCGCTGGCCACCAGCGCGGGCGTCCTCGGCCTCCGCCTGGTCCTCGGCTTCCGCCACGAGGCGTCGCCCGCGGTCACCGTCGCCCGCTCACTGCCCGGCACCGCCCACCCGCCCGGCCCGCTCGACGACCGGATCAAGGCGATGGCCGAGCTGGTCGACGAGCTCGCCGCCATCGAGGAACACCATCAGGTCATGGCGCCCCGGTTCACCGGCGTCCCCCGGCTCGCCCTCAAGGCCAGGCGCCTGGGCGGCGCGCTCACCCAGCTCCGCACCCACCGGACCGCCGGTGACGCCACCTGGGTCGCCCGCAAGCTCGGCGACTGCGAGCGTTCCATCACCGTCGCCGTCGAGGCCGGTCGCCGCGGCCGCGCCGGTATCGACCACCTGGTGTCCCGCCGCGCCGAGCTGCGCGCGCGGCTCGCCGCCTACGCCGAGATGGCCCGCGACCACGACCTGGTCGAGGACGCCGCGCTGGACACCGCCTACGGCCGCGCCTACCGGCTGCTCTTCGAGGGCCCGTGCGACATCGAGGAGGCCGGTCGCGCGGTCGACGCCTACATCGCCGTGGTGCGCGGCAGGATCGAGGGTCGCGGATGATCGGCATCGGGGGTCGGGCATGACCGTCTGCGGCCGGAACGGCTGTCCGGGCACGATAGGCCGATCCGGGTTCTGCGGCACGTGCGGCTTCCCGCCCCAGGACACCACCGCCGAACCCCCACCCGCCGACGACCCGCCGGTCCTGTTGCCGGGCCGGGTGACCAGCACGATCGCGACCCGTGCCCAGCAGACCACCGGCCAGGGCACCGGCGACGTCGGCGTGCCGCTGCCGGAGGTGGAGCTGCCCGACCTGGACGGCCTCGTCCTCGCCGACCCCACCGTCCCGCCCGAGGACCGGTTCTGCGGCAAACAGGGCTGCGGCGCCCGGGTCGGCCGTTCCATCGGGGGCGGATCCGCCCCGCTGGAAGGGCACTGCGCGGAGTGCGGCAGCCGCTTCTCCTTCCGCCCCAAGCTCAAACCGGGCGACGTCGTCGCGGGCCGCTACGAGGTGCGCGGCTGTGTCGCGCGCGGCGGCCTCGGGTTCGTCTACCTCGGCAACGACGTCCGCCTCGGCGTGCCGGTCGCGATCAAGGGCCTGATCGACACCAACAACACCGCCGCCACCCGGCTCGCGGAGAACGAGAGCCAGGTGCTCATCGCGTTGGAGCACCAGAACATCGTGCGGATCTTCGACGTGGTCACGCACGAGGACGCCCGCTACATCGTGATGGAGTTCGTCAACGGACTGTCCCTGCGCGAACTTCTCGTCCGCGAGGACCGCCTCCTGGTCGAGCACGTGGTCGGCTACGGGAGAGAGATCCTGACCGCGTTGTCCTATCTGCACAATCAGGATCTCCTGTACTGCGACATGAAGCCGGACAACGTGATCCACGGCGACCGCCGGGTCAAGCTGATCGACTTCGGCGCGATCCGCCGGGTGGGCGACCACGACAGCGTCCTCGTCGGCACCGACCGCTACCAGGTCGGCCCGGAGGAGATCGCCCACCACGGCCTGACCGTCCGCTCCGACATCCACACCGTCGGCGTGACGCTCGGCGACCTGTTCGCCGCCAGCGACGGCGCGCGCGCCGGGGGCCACCACCCTGCCGCGTTCGGCATCGAGTCCTTCCGGCACGTCCTGGCCCGCGCCACCGCCCCCTACGAACGCCGGTACGCCAGCGCCGACGAGATGCTCGTCCAGCTCGACGGGGTGCTCAACGAGATCCGCGGCCTGCGCGAGGGCAAGTCGTTCCCCATGTTCTCCACCCTGTTCGCCGAGCCGACCGTCCTGCTCGACGCCGGACTCGGCCACGCCCCGCCGCTGGCGCGTTGGACAGGCGAGCAGACCACTCTCGACACCCGCCCCACCCCGCACGAGATCGCGACGGCCCTGCCCGCGCCGCGCGAGGACCCCGGCGACGAACGGATCTCGTTCCTGCGCACCGTCCGTGCCCCCGATGCCGCGCGGCTGCTGCGCAAGCTCGACGGCACGTCCTCGGTGGAGGTCGAGTTCCGCCGCTGCCGCGCCCTGCTTGAGCTGAGCAGGATCGACGAGGCGAGGCAGGCCGTCGCCGAGGCGGCCCGCCTGCTCGCGGACAAGGCCGCGCACGACTGGCGCGTGCAGTGGCACCACGGCCTCGTCGCCCTCGCCGACGGTCGCACCGACGCGGCCCGGACCCATTTCGACCGCGTCTACCGCGACCTGCCCGGCGAGGAGACCCCCAAGCTCGCCCTCGGCTTCTGCGCCGAGCACCTCGACGCCGCCGACCCCGCCCCGTACTACCGCGCGCTCTGGGTCAACCACAACCAGGTCAACGCCGCGTTCGGGCTGGCCAGGGCGGCGCTCGCGCGGGGCGACCGGGCGGCCGCGTTCGCCGTGCTGGACGAGGTCCCGGCCTCCTCCCGACACGACGAGGCCGCCCGTATCGCCGGTATCCGGGTGCTCTCCGAGCCGCTGCCGTCCGCGTCCGGGGTGTCGCTGCCGTCCGAGGACGACCTGACCGAGGCCGCCGGGCTGCTGGCCAAGCTGCGCCTGGACCGGGTCCGCGAGGCCCGGCTCACCGCCGTGCTGCTGGAGACCGCGCTGAGCCGGATGGAGGCTGGGTTTGCGCCCGGCGCGGTGCTCGACGACCCGACCGAGCGGTGCCTGCGGTCGCGGCTGGAGGAGACGCTGCGCGCCCTGGCCACCTGGGCGCCGCGCGCCGCCGAGCACGGCGTGCTGACCGACCTGGCCAACCGGCATCGGCCGGTCACGTGGTTCTGACCGCCCGGGAGGAGCGATGACGTCCGTCGAACTCGGTGTCGAAGTGCACCAGCAGAGGTTCCTGTCCGCGGGCGAGGCGGACATGCACGCCGTGCTCACGGTCAGCTCGCGCGGCGCGCCCGCCAAGCCCGCGGGCCGGGCCGCAGAGGTGCTGCTGGTCGACTGCTCCAGCTCCATGCGCTCGCCGCACACCAAGATCGAGGCAGCCAAGCGGGCCGCCGCGGCCGCGATCGGCGTGCTCCCGGACGGCGCGCGGTTCGCCGTCGTGCGCGGGACCGAGACCGCGGACATGGTCTACCCGCGCGACGAGGCGCTGGCGGTGGCCTCGGCCGACACCCGGCGGGAGGCGCAGCGGGCGGTCGCGTACCTCGCCGCGTACGGCGGCACGGCGATGGGGACCTGGCTGGACCTGGCCCGGCGACTGCTGGAACCGCAGGCCGACAGCGTCCGGCACGCGATCCTGCTCACCGACGGCCGCAACGAGACCGAGTCCCGCACGGCCTTGCGCCGCACGCTCGCCGCCTGCGAGGGCCGGTTCGTCTGCGACGCGCGCGGCATCGGCGACGGGTGGGAGCCCGCCGAGCTGACCGAGATCGTGACCGCGCTGCGCGGCAACGTGGACTCGGTGGTCGAGGACGACCGGCTCGCCGACGACTTCCGCGGGCTCATCGAGACCGCGCTGACCAAGGTGCTGCCCGAGGTGCGGCTGCGGATCGGCCTGATGCCCTACAGCAGGCTCCGGTTCGTCAAGCAGGTGCGGCCGGACAAGTACGACCTCACCGACCGTTGCACGCCCGACGGCGAGGGCGAGCTGGTGCTGTCGCTGGGGGCCTGGGCTGGGGAGGAGTCGCGGGACTACCACGTCTGCCTCGACCTCGACCCGAGCCTGCCGCCCAGCCGCGACCAGGACCGTCAGCTGGCGTGGGTGGACCTGGAACCGGTGGGCATGGACCGGCCCGCGGTGATCCTCGGCCGGTGGACGCTGGACCCGGTGCAGCCCACGCTGATCCACCCCATGGTGCTGCACTACACGGCGGAGGCCGAGCTGGCGGCCGCCGTCACCGAGGGCGGCGACGCGCTCGCCGCCGGGCGCACCGCCGACGCGGAGGCGGCCTGGGGCCGGGCGGTGCGGCTGGCGACCGAGCAGGGCAACGACGAGATCCTGCGCAGGCTGCACCGCGTCGTGCGGGTCGACAAGGACTGTGTGCGGCTGCGGCAGGACGCGGGCCGTAGCGAGGTGCTGAACCTGCTCATCTCGCACGTCTCGCGGATCGCGCACCCCCCGAACCGCCGCGGGCCGGACACCGACGGCCCGCTCGTGGCGTGCCCGCACTGCGCGAAACCCACGCGCGCGGACAAGGAGTTCTGCGTCTCCTGCGGGAAACCGGTCCGGACGGGCGAAACATGAGCCGCGCCGGGACACGGGTCCGGCTGACCCGGCTGCGGGCGGCGCTGCTCGCCGTCACGACCCTGATGCTGGTGCTCTCGTTCTGGGCGGTGAGCCTCGTGCAGGACACCGCCGAGGTCGCGCGCGACCGCGCCACCGTGGCCGTCCTCGGCACGGCCGACGTGCGGACCGCGTTGGTGGCCGCGGACCGGGCGGCGGTCACCACGTTCGCGCCGGGGGAGACGACGCTGGTCGGGCTGGGGCAGGAGTACACGAACCAGCTGGCGATCGCGAACCAGAGCCTGGCCCGGGTCGCGGAGGCACACCAGTCCGCCGCCGGGACCGGACAGCTGCAGGTGGTCGCGGGCCTGGTCGCCGCCTACGCGGGGGCGATGGCGCAGGCGGACGCGCACTATCGGCAGGCCGACTCGCTCGCGCTGGGCACCGCCGACCTCTGGTACGCCTCGCGCCTCCTGCACGGCCCGGGTGGCGTGTTGGACCAGCTGTCCGATCTGGAGGATGCCGAGCTGGCGGTGTTGGACGCCCAGTTGCGGGACGGCGGGTCGGAGGTGTTGCCGGAACAGCTGCGGTTGTTGCCGGTCGCGTTGATCCCTCCCGCGGTGTTGTTGGTGCTGATCGTGTTCGCGCACCTGGCTTTCCGGCGCTGGTTCCGGCGGCGCCTGGTGCCGGGGCTGTTGGTGGCGGCGTTGTTGACCGTGGGCGTCGGGGTCGCGGTGGTCGGGGCGATGAGCAGGCAGGGGCGGCTCGACGCCGTGCGGGCGGAGGTGCATGCGGAGGTGACCGACCGCGGCCTGCGGATCACCGATGAGGACGTGCTCGGCCAGCGGGCGCTGGAGTCGTTGCTGGCCAAGCGGTGCGTCGATCTGTGCGGTGCCTCGGTTGCGGCGTTCCGGAACTCGTTGCCGCCCACGCCGCCGGAGCCGGGGCCTGCTTCGCCGCGTCCCGTCGCCGCGATGGCGCGGGACGCGGCGGAACCGTGGATCCCGGAGTGGCTGGTGGCGGTCGCCGTGGTGTTGGCGGGGGGTTCGTTGGTGGTGGGGTTCCGCGCGCGCATCGAGGAATACCGGTACCGGGAGACGGAGGCGGTATGAACCACCGGACTCGCCTGGTGTTGCTGCTGGTGATCACGGCGTTGCTGGGCAGCGGGGCGTGCTCGGCCCGACGCGCCACGGTGACCGTGCTGGCGTCGTGGACCGGGGACGAGGAGGTGCGGTTCCGGGCCGTGCTCGACGCGTTCGAGCACCGCACCGGCATCCACTACGACTACGCGGGCAGCCGCGCGGTGGACCAGGTGCTGGCTTCCCAGGTCCAGCAGGGGAACCCGCCCGACATCGCCGTGCTGCCCAACCCGGGCTCGGCGGCGGCGTACGTGCGGAGCCGGAAACTGACACCGCTCGACGGTGTGCTGAGCCCCGAGGTGCGGGCCGGGTATGGACCCGCGTGGACGGTGCTGCAGCGGATCGGCACGGACAGCCAGTACGCGGTGGCGGTGAAGACCGACCTGAAGAGCATGATCTGGTACGCGCCCAAGAAGATGGCCGAACCGTTTCCCCAGACCCGGCAGCAACTGCTGGACCTGAGCGCGCGCCTCACGGCGGCCGGACGCACACCGTGGTGCCTGGGGATGGGCGCACCGCCCGCGTCCGGCTGGCCCGGCACGGACTGGATCGAGGACATCCTCCTGCACGCGTCCGGCCCGGACTTCTACCGACGGTGGTCCGGGGGCAAGGTCGCCTGGACCACCCCGGAGGTCCGGGACGCGTGGCAGACCTGGGGAACGCTGGTCACCGGCCAGGGCGCCGTACGCGGCGGCTCACGCGCGGCACTGCTGACGGACTTCGGCGACGCGGGCGAGGGCCTGTTCACCGACCCGCCCGGATGCCTGCTGGAACACCAGGCATCCTTCGCGCTGAGCCGCTATCGGGCCGAACGATCGTCCACGCGGTCGGTCGCAGGCCAGGACTTCGACTACTTCCCGTTCCCGCCCCGGGGAGTGTCGGAGGTGTCGGCGGACCTGGCCGTGATGTTCGACGACACCCCCGAGTCCCGTGCCCTCATCGACTTCCTGGCGGGCGACGAGGCCCAACTGATCCAGGCGGGCACCGGCGACAACGTGTTCTCGCCCCGCCGCAGCCTCGCCGACCAGCACACCGACGTCGTCAGCCGAGGCATCGCCCGAACCCTGACCGCCGAGTCGCTCTGCTTCGACGCCTCGGACCTGATGCCCGCCCCGATGACCGAGGCCTTCTACCGCGCCGTCCTGGAGTTCCTGGACGACCCGGCCCGCCTGGACGCCCTGCTGCACGAGCTCGACGGCATCCGCCTCGCCATCCCCGCCGACCAATGGCTCGACATCCCTTGTGGACAGTGACAGGTGCTCGACACGATCCGGCTCGCTCGCTCACCCGCCTGGACCGAGAACCGGGTCGTGGCGTCGGTGCGCCCGGACTCGCCGTCGGTCGTCGGGGTCGGTCAGAGTCGGTCGAACCATGTGCGAGCGGCGGCCACGCCGCCACCGGCGCCGAGGGCGGTCATCAGGGCGACGCGGGCGTGCGGGCCCGCCAGCCCTCGGGAACCGATGGCCCCGACCCGCAAAGCCAGGGCGGCGGTGTCGTGCCGCTCGGGGCGGGCCCGGGAGGCGATGACGACCGGGATGTCCCAGCCGGTGAGTTCCATGATCGTGGTGAACAGTTCCACGGGGACGTTGCCCGCTCCCGTGCCCTCCAACACCACCCCCCGCGCTCCCGCGTCGACCACCGAGGTGAGCACGACCGTGGGCATCCCCGGATAGGTCTTGATCAGCGCCACGTCCGTCTCGGGCGGATCGTGCACCGGGCCGAGCCGGTCCGGCGGGGGAGTGGTGACGATGACGTCGTTCCCCGCCACGCGACCGAGTGGCGCGTGGGGCGCCGAGGAGAACGTGACGTCCGTCAGCGTCGCCCAACGCGCGGCGTGCAGTAGGTGGTCGAAGCAGACGACTGCGCCGAGTACGCGGGTCACGGGATGGGCGGCGGCGACAAGCGCGTCCGCCAGGTTCGCGAGACCGTTACTGTCGGGGTCGTCCAGACGGCGGGTCGCGCCGGTGAACACGACACCGCCCCGGGCCGGGCCGAGGAACAGGTCGGTGAGGAAAGCCGTCTCCTCCACCGTATCGACCCCGTGCGTGACGACGACGCCGTCGAACCCGTCGGCCGCCAGCGCCTTCCGGGCCCGGCGAGCCAGGGCGAGCATCGTCGCGGGCGAGGTGTCCCAGGACGGTTCGGCCTGCACGTCCTCGACCCGCACGTCCACCGGCACCTCGCCGAGCCCGGCGAGCAGCTCGGCCCCGGTGGCGATCGAGTTCCGGCGGTGGGCCAAGGTGTCGCCGGTGGCCAGGAGAAGTACGCGGGGAATCACACCGCTCCGATCAGGATGAGCACGACTGTCGCCACGAACAGCGCACTGCTAGTGGTGCGACCCAGAACGTCGACCATGTCTCGACCCGCCCACGACGTGCCTGACGGCACCGCCGAAACGACCAAGTACATCCAGTACGAGGCCGTCCCGGCGGCACCGCCAGCCACGCCGTGGACCCGCCGATACACGGCCGACGTTCTGAGTCGCACCACTAGTCACCGGCCCGCTGTTCCAGCCGCTCCACCCGTTCCAGCACCGGCCGCAGCTCCTGCCGCACCACGGCCGCGATCATGCCCGCCGCGTCCCCACCCGTCTGTGCGCGCAGATGCGTGTACCCGGTGAGCGCGGCGACGACCGTACGACGCGCGACCCGCAACTCGACGCCGACATCCCGCAGCACCTGCCCGCCGGTCCCATCGGGCTCGCCGACCAGGCCGAGCAGCAGGTGCTCGCAACCGACATAGTTGTGCCCCAACGCCAACGCCTCGGTCACCGTCAGCTCCAACGCGTTCGCCGCCGCCCCACTGAACTGCGTCGCGGTCCCTTCCGGCCCGGCCTCGGCATTGGCCAACGCGCGGGACACGTGCGCGGGATCAATCTCCATGGCCCGCAACACATGCAGCGCGAGATTGGTTCCCTCGGCGAGCATCCCGTGCACCAGATGCTCGGTCCCGACCGTCGCCGCCCCAACCTCCCGCGCCTGCCCGACAGCCAGCTTCACCACGACCCGCGCCCGTTCCGTGAACTGCGAGAACTGCGCCGTCGGATCCTCGGTCTCCAGATCGCCCAACACGGTCGCCCGGATCGCGCTGACCCGCCGCACCGACTGCTCCAACGCCCGCTGGCAGATCGCGGACACCGGCACCCCGGTCGCCTTCACACTGTCCGCCAGCTCATCGGGCAGATACACGTTGATCTTCGGCATGCCGACCACCTCCCGAATCTATAACCCTATTTATAACCCCGATCGGGGTTAGGGTCAACCGGGTGTCGGTGGAAGGGGCTTGTCCACCTCCGGGGCATGGGCCGGTGGTGGACACGGCCGTCAGGACGATGCTGCTCCCTCGCCCCGGACGCGGCCCGCGATCCACGGCGGGAGGCCGTCCTCGTCGTTGCGTCCCTTCTCGATGAAGGCGATGTTGTGGTGGACATGCACACCGACGACCGCGCCCGCGGTCGCGCCCGGCGTCGCCGCCGAGACCCGCTCGGCGTGGTGCAGGCCGTCGAGCAGGGACTTGAGCAGCCCGACCGAGGTGTGCCCGGGTGCGGTGTCCGTGTCGACCCCGCCGAACGACGGCCAGTACGCCGTCTGCAGGTCCTCCACCACGTACACGCCCCCGTCGCGCACGTGCGGGAACAGCGTGGCGAACGTGCTGTGGACGTGGGCGTTCAGGTGGCTGCCGTCGTCGATGACCACATCGAACGGTCCGTGTTCGCGGGCCACGGCCAGCAGTGTCCCCGGATCGGACTGGTCGCCCACCACGACGGTCACGCGCGGCGCGGTCAGCGCGGTCTTGTCGACCACGTCCATGCCCACGATCCGGCCGCGCGGGAACCATCGTCGCCACATCCGCAGGGACGCCCCGCCCAGTTCGCGCCCGTACCCGCCGATGCCGATCTCCAGGAGTCGGATCGGCCGGTCGCGGAAGGGCGCCAGGTAGTTCTCGTAGTGCCGCGTGTACCAGTGGAAGCTCGCCCACTTGTCCGAGCCGTACCGCACGGACAGCTCGCCGAGCGCGGGGGCGGCCGCCAGGCCGGACATGATCGTGCCGGTGGCCTGTGCGGCGGCGCGCATCAGCGGGTCCGGTCCGGCGTGGTCGCGCGGGGGAGCGGGCAGGAAGCGGTTGCCGAAGTCACCGCCTCGCCGGGTACCGCCGAAGAGTCGGCAGGCGAGGTCGACCGCGGTGAACCGCAGGACCATGCCGACCGGTTCCGCGTCGTTGTCCACCGCGGTCGGCGGTTCGTCCCGCACCAGCCGGAGCGCGGTCCGTGCCGTCTCGGTGCCCGCGGTGATGTCCAGGACGACGTGCACGGGGTGGGTGTTGGCGGGCGGGTCGCAGCGGAACACGACCTCGTCGACCAGCACCGCCGCCACCGCGGCCAACCCGGCCTCATCGACCAAGCGGGCCACCGCGTCCGGGTCCGGTCCGGCGAGCAGGAGACGGGTCACGATGTCCACGGGACCCCTCACCCGGCCATCGCGGAGTCGCCCGCGGCCACGACCGCCGGGTGCGGGATCGGGCGGATGAACCGACCGCCGCCCGCGAGGAACTCCCGTTCCCGCCGCACGATCTCGTCGGTGTAGTTCCACGCCAGCAGCAGGAAGTAGTCGGGCGGGTTCGCCCTGGCGTGCGCGGGCACCTCGACCGGGATGTGGCTGCCCGGCAACACCTTGCCCTGCTTCAGATCGGTGGTGTCGATGCAGAACGACACCTCGTCCCGGCCGATGCCGCAGGTCGTCAGCACCGTGTTCCCCTTGGCCGGGGCCCCGTACCCGGCGATGGTCGCGCCGCCCGCGCGCAGGTCGCGCAACAGCTGCGGCAGCTCGGCCCGGATCAGCGCCACCCGCCGGGAGAAGTGCCCGTAGGTCCCGTCGTCGAACACGCCCGCCGCCCGCTCCAGCTCGACCAGCCGGTCGACCGACGGCCTGGTCGGCCACGGGCCCTCGGCGCGCGCGACGACCACCACGACGGAACCGCCGTGCACCGCCGTCCGCTCGACGTCGACCACCCGCAGCCCGAACCGCGCGAACAGCGTCGCCATCGTCGACACGCACAGGTAGGACAGGTGTTCGTGGTAGATGGTGTCGAACGCGGTCTGGTCCAGCAGGTCCAGCAGGTACGGCACCTCGATGGCGAACACGCCGCGCGGCGAGAGCAGCTCCCGCACGCCCTCGGCGAGCCCGGCGAGGTCGTCGACGTGGCCGAAGACGTGCCGTCCCAGCACCAGGTCGGCGTGGCCGCGCTCGCGGGCGATGCGCCTGCCGAGGTCCGCGTCGAAGAACTCCACCAGGGTCTGCACCCCGTTGGCCGCGGCGCGGCCCGCGAGGTTCCTGGCCGGGTCCACGCCGAGCCCGCGCATCCCCGCCCGCTGGAACTCCACCAGCTGCTGCCCGGTGTTGCTGCCCAGCTCGACGACGAACGAGCCGGGGCCGAGCCCGAACCGGGTGCCCAGCAGCTCGGCCACCCAGCGCATGTGCCGGGTGATCGTCACCGACTCGGAGGTCACGTACGCGTAGTCGCGGTAGAGCAGCTCGGGGTCGACCACGTGGGTCAGGCTCATCAGCCTGCAGGACCGGCAGGACTGGGCGCCCAGCGGGAACGTGCGCTCGTCCGCGTAGGACGCGGCCGGGTCGAGGTAGTTGTTGGCCAGCGGGACCGAGCCGAGGTCGACGACCGGCAGCCAGTCGTCGGCCCCGCAGACCCGGCAGGCGGTCACGCGGCGCACGCCGTCGGCGGTGTTCACAGTGGAGCCTCCCTGTCGGCGCGGTCGGTATGGCCGCGGCCGGTCGCGGTACCCGCGATCTCGTAGAGCTCGTACCGCCCGGCCGGGCGGTCGAGGTGGCGGTAGCCGTCGAGCTTCCCGGTGTGCGCGCGGTGCGCGGGGTCGTCGGCCCAGGCGCGGAAGGCGACCAGGCTCTCCCACTCGCTGGCCACCACGAACTCTCCGGGCGCGGACACCGACCGCAGCAGCTCGTTGCCGCGCAGGCCGGGGACGTCCACCAGCCCGGCACCGATCTCCCGGTAGGCCCGCTCCAGGTTCTGGACCTCATCGCCCGTCGCGCGGTACCACAACAGCGCGCGCACGCGGCCCACCTCAGCCACGGCCCGCCCCGGCCAGCTCGGTCACGACGGTGGTGGTCCACATCCGACCGCCCTCGCGGAACGGCTGGAGCCGCTCGCGGTGGCCGACGTGGGCGTCGCTGTGCTCGAAGGTCCGGAACGCCGCCTCGTCCGTCCAGTCGCTGATGATGTAGTAGTGGCCGTCACCGGTGGTGCTGCGCATCAGCCACTGGCCGAGGTTCGCCGGGTCGCCCGCGACGACGTCCCCCACGCTCACCCATGTCTTCTCGAACTCCTCTGCCATGCCCTCGCGGATCCGCATCTGCAGGATCACGCGGAACGGCGCGGAAACACTCATCTCCAACCTCCGGAGGGGATATGCGCGGGAAGCCCGCGCGGGGTCTCAGGCGAGCACGAGGCACACGGCGACCGCGTCCGCGACGACGGCACCGCAGATCAGGCCTGTCCGCACCAGGTGCCAGCGGCGCCACCGCGCCCGCGGGTCGACGGCGGCCCAGTCGGCGGGCAGGTGGTCGGCGTCCAGACCGGCCACCCAGCGGTTGATCGGCGCGGTGCGGGTGGCGGAGACCGCCAGCACCGCCGCCGTCGCCAGCACCGCCACGACCACCGGGACCCGCGCCCGCTCCGGTACGGCGACCGCGGCGCCCAGCTCGCACAGCCAGGACAGGCAGGTCAGGATCGGCATCAACGGCTCCAGCCGTGGTCCGGCGAACTGCTTGGCCAGCACGTAGTCGCGGGGCGCCATGGTGACCAGCAGTGGTTCCGAGGCGAGGGCGGCGCCCAGCATCACCCCGGCCACGACGGCGCTCATGGCGAGTGCCAGCGTGGGCAGCAGACCGGCCATGTCACCTCCCATTGTGCGTTCTCCCGGTGCCGCAACGACTATCGCGGCCGACGGTCGAGGCGATCTCGAATGGACTCAGGTCCGCAGCACCGCCGCGGACCAGGTGAAGCCGGACCCGATCCCGAGCACCAGCAACAGCCGGTCGGTGGCAGGCGCGCCCGCGCGCAGCAGGTGGTCCAGGCCCGCGAACTGGTCGGCCGCGCCCAGGTGCCCGATATGCCTGCTCCACGCCCAGTTCGTGGCGTCCGGGTCGATGCCGAACGGCCGGAGGAACCCGGCGGTGAGGCGGCCGAAACCGAAGTGCGGCAGCACGAAGAGGTCGATGTCGGCCAACCCCACGCCCGCGTCGGCGAGCGCCCGGTCGACGGCGGCGCGTTGCCCGTCCAGGATGCGACCGATGACCTGCGCCAGTCCGACCCGGCGCAGGTACTGCCGGACCCGGGCGTCGGCGGCGAACGGCACACCGCCCGCGAGCGGGGTGTCGGTGAACGGCTCGTCCCCGCGGTGCATCCGTTCCAGCTCGCCGTCGCCGACGGTGGCCACGCTGAGCAGTCGGGCGAGACCGCCACCACGCGCCAGCACGATGGCCGCGGCCCCGTCACCGAAGACCATGCCGTTCTCCGCGGTCCACCGGTCGAACGCGGGCGGGCAGAACTTGTCCCCGGCGGACAGCAATGCGGCCTGCCGCCGTGGGTCGGCCGCCAGGTAGGACGCGGCCAGTTCGAGCGCCGCCATGCCGCCGTTGGACATCTGCCGCACCTCGAACGCCGGGCAGCTCCCGCCCACCGCCTCGCGTTGCACATAGGACGCGGGCGCCCACAGGTCCAGGCCCTGGTGGTACACGCTCGCGTGCAGCACCAGGGCGAAGTCGGCCGGGTCGCGCCCGGAGTGCGCCACCGCGCCGATCGCGGCGGCGGCCGCCATCTCGATCGCGGCCTCGTCGCCCGCCACCCGGATCGCCGCCACCCGATCGGTCACCAGCCGGTCCGCGGGCCAGCGCCCGGCTTCCACCGCCGCCCGAGTGGGCACCTCCGGCGGGAGGTAGGAGCCCGTACCGGCCACGTACAAGTCGTCGCACCGCACGCGGGCAGCCTCGCGGTCCGGCCTCGAACCGCCCTTGACCGCACCGTTCGAGGCCGGTTCGAGGCCCGGGATCCACTGTGGATTCCGGAACCGTGGATCCCGGAAGGGAGTCGCCATGACCACCGGGGAGCCCCGACTGGTGTGCTGGTGGGGCGCCGACGAGCGGGCCGCCGCGCGGATGGCCGAGCGGGTCGTCGCGGCCCTGGCCGCGGGGACCGATCCGCCCGACCCGTCGGTCGCGGGCCCGGGTGACCTGGTGCGCGGCGCCGTGGTCGCCGCGGACGCGGCCACGGCCGCCGCCCGGGTGTCGGCCGTCCGACCGGTCCGCGCTCGTGACCGCCCGGTCGTGCTCCTGCTCCCCGGCCAGGGCGCGCAGCAACCGCGCATGGCGGCGGGCCTGTACCGGCACGAGCCGATGTTCACCCGGCACGTCGACGAGCTGCTCGACCGGTTCGACGACCGGGTCCGCGCGGCCTGGCTCGCGGACCCGGCCCCCGGTCCCGCGGTCTTCGACGACCTGGCCATCGCCCAGCCGCTGCTTTTCGCGATCGGCCACGCACTGGCCCGGGTCGTGCTCGGGTGGGGCCTGCGGCCTGCCGAGCTGCTCGGCTACAGCGTCGGCGAGTTCGTGGCGGCGACGGTGGCGGGTGTCTTCGCCCCCGCCACCGCGGCGGAACTGTTGCGGGAGCGGGTCGAGCGGCTCGGCGAGGCCACCCCCGGTGGGATGCTGGCCGTGCTGGCCCCGCCCGACGCGGTGGCCGACCTGCTCGGCGGGGGAGTGGCGGTCGGCGCGGTGAACGCGCCGCGGCAGACGATCCTCGCGGGTCCCGACGGCCCGCTCGACGCGGTCGCGGCCCGGTTGCGCGAGCGCGGGATCACCTGCCGTCGGGTGCGTGCCCGACAGCCCTTCCACAGCCCGGTCATCGCCCCGGCCTGTGCCGCGTCGATCCCCGCCGTGGCGGCGGTGCCGCTGTCCGCGCCCGTGATCCCGGTGCGCTCGGCCTACACCACCCGGGTGCTGCGCCCCGACGAGGCTCGCGACCCGGTGTTCTGGGCCATGCAGCCCGCGGAACCGGTGCTGTTCCACCCGACGCTCGACACCCTGCTCGCCCGCGACCACCTGCTGCTCGACATCGGACCGGGACAGAGCCTGACCTCACTTGCCGCGCTGCACCCGGCGGTGCGGTCCGGGGCGAGCGGGGTGGTCCCCCTGCAACCGGCGGCAGCGTCGCCTGTGGACGATCGAGCCGCGCTGCTGGCCGCCAAGGGCAGGCTGTGGGCCGAGGGCTCCCTGCCCCTGCACGGGTCCCGATCGATCTGAACTCCGTTTCCCGTCCCCTGCGCGGGTGATCCCCGTGGGACGGCACGGCACCGCCCGACCGTGAGATCGTCGCGGTCGGGCGGTACCCGTGGGACCTCAGCGCCGGGTCGCGATCACCAAGGTCTCGGTGCCCGCGATCGGTTGCGACGTCACGTCGTCGAACCCGTGCCGGACCAGCAGCTCCCGACAGTCCGCCACCGTGTACTCGGCACCGTCCGGTGTGGTCAGCAGCATGTTCAGGCTGCCGAGCAGGCTCAACGCCGACCCCCGGCGGTCGTCGGCGATCATCCGGTCGTAGATCGCCACCCGGCCGCCCGCGGGGAGCGCGGCGTGCGCCTTGCCCAGCAGCATGGCGCGGTCGTCGGGGGACGCGCCGTGCAGGACGTGGCCGAGGACGAGCACGTCCCCCGCGGGCAGCGGTGCCCGCTCGAAGTCGACGGCGGCGAACCGGATCCGGTCGCCGAGCCCGAAGCGGGGGATGTGCTCGTCGTACAGGCGTTCCACCGCGGGCAGGTCGAGGCAGACACCGCGCAGCGTCGGGTTGGCGGACAGCAGGACGCCGAGCAGGTTGCCGCGGGCGCCGCCGACATCGACCACGGTGGTCGGCTCCGGTGCCTCCGACAACCGGAGCGCGGCGGCCAGCTCGACCGCCACCCTGGTGCTGACGGTGTCCATGGCGGCCATGAACTTCCGCGCCGTGACCGGGTCCTGGTACATGCCGTCGAGGAACACCGCGCCTGCCGCGCCCTGCGGCTTGCCCGTGCGCAACGCCTCGGTGAGGTTCCCCCACACTCCATAGAGGACTGTCCCGGCCATCTCGGCCAGTCCGCCGAGGTAGGCGGGCGAGTTCCGGTCGAGGAACATCCGCGTCGACGGGGTCGGCTGGTAGCGGTCCTCGTCGTCGCGGTCGAGCAGGTCGAGCGCGACCAGCGCGTCCAGGAAGTCGCGGCTCGACCGCGGGTGCAGGCCGCACCGCCGCTCGACCTCGGCGGCCGTGCCCGCCGCGGCGGCCAGCTCGGTGAACAGGTCGAGCTCGACCGCGGCCTGCACGGCCCGGGAGGCGAAGAACCCCATGGTGAGCTGGTGCAGGCGGGCGGGGTCGAGCCCGGCGGTGGTGGTCATGCTGGTCTCCTCGTGGTCGGGTGCTCGGTGGTCGGTCGGCAGCGCAGCACGGTCCAGCGGCCGGGTTCGGGGTCCTCGACCAGTCGGTAGCCCGCCCCGCCGACCAGCTCGCGCCAGTCGGCGAGGGTGCGGTCCCGGCCGCCGAAGACGGCGAGCATGTCCAGGTCGAGGAACTTGGCGTTGTCCCACGTGCCGGGTTCGGCGAGCACGCGGTCGAGCACGTGCACGTCCGCGCCCGCCTCGGTGGCGACACCGTGCGCCCAGCGCAGCACCCGTCCCGCGGCGTCGTCGTCCAGTACGTGCAGCACGCTCTTGAGCAGGTAGTGCGTGCAGCCGCGGGGCGGGTCGGCGGTGAAGAAGTCGCCCCCCACGACCTCGGCGCGGTCGGCGACCCCCGCCCCGGCCAACACCGCGGGCGCGTGCGCGACCGCGGCCGCGCGGTCGAACAGCACCCCCGTGCACTCCGGGTTGGCCCGCAGCAGCGCGGCCAGCAGGGTGCCGTCGCCGCCACCGAGATCGGCGATCCGCGAGCCGGGCGGGAAGCGCAGGCGGGCCTGGTAGACGTGGCTGACCGACGCCGCCAGCGCGCCCATCGCCTCGTCGAACACCGCCTCGTGCTCGGGGTGCTGTTCGATGTAGCGCCAGACCGGGGCGCCGAACACGGCGTCGAACGCCGTCTCCCCGGTGCGCACGCTGTGCCGCAGCGCGCCGAAGGACCGCCAGCCCAGCTCGCCGCCGAGCAGCCGGAACAACGCGCCGGGCCCGCCGCGCAGGCACGCGCTGACCTCGTTCTGCGCGAACCGGCCGTCGGGGAGCTCGGCGAACACCCCGCCGGTGGCGGCCGCCCGCAGCACCCGGTGCAGCGACCGCGGGTGCGCGCCGACCCGGTCCGCCAGTGCCGCGGCGTCGCACGGACCGTCGGCCAGCTCGTCCGCGACGCCCAGCTCGGCGAGCACGGTCACCGCCTGCATGAGCCGCATCCCGTCGGTGACGTGCAGCAGCCGGGCGACCGGCGGCAGCGTCGCCGGGTCCGGTCCGGCGGTCACGAGCCGACCCCGGTGCGCGCCGCCAGCTCGATCAGGCCCTTGATCCGTGCCATCTGCTCGGCGGAGCCCGCGGTGATCCGCCGCGCCATGAACTCGTCGTCCACCGGCGCGGTGTCCTTCAGATGGAACTCCTGGCGCCACCGCAGCTCCACTCCCGCGGGCAGCTGCCGGTACTCCCAGGTGATGTGCATGAACTCGAAGTGGCCGGTCTCCACGCGCTCGGCGCGCACCCGCAGCCCGGCCCGGTCGCGGACCCGCCGGGACACCCAGCTCCAGGCCCGCCCGTGCTCGTCCGGGTGGGTGTGCAGCCGGAAGGTGGTGGTGACCCCGTCGTCGTCGAGGATCTCCACCCGCGCGTACTCGGAGAACAGCCCGGTCCACGACGCGACGTCGTTGGACATGTCCCACACCAGGTCGAGCGGCGCGTCGATGACGACCGCGTGCTCGGTGCGGGCGGTCACGACCGGGCCTCGACGAGGCGGTCGTTCACGTAGTCGACGACCGACCGCGGCGTGGTCAGCCGCTCGACCAGCTCGTCGGGCACCTCGAAGTCGTAGCGCCGCCCGATCAGCGAGGTCAGCTCCAGCACGGCGAGCGAGTCGTAGCCCAGCTCGGGGAACCCGGTGTCGAGGATGTCGGCGCCCAGGTCGACGCCGTCGTCGACACCGACCGCGGCGCGCATGATCTCCCGCAGGTCGTCGAGGGTGAACGTGGTGGTCTGGCTCATGGTCTGGCTTCCTCCCGCGGTCGGTGGTTCAGCGGTCGAACGGGTCGTGGCGGACGAGGACCATGGCGCTGTTGAACCCGCCGTGGCCGCGGGCGACGACCAGGGCGGCGCGGACCGGCGCCTCCCGCGGCCGGTCGAGCACCAGGTCCAGGTCGCAGCCGTCGGCGAGGTCCCGGGTGGCGACCGTGGGCGGGATGAGCCCGTCGCGGATGGCCAGCGCGGCGGCGGCCACGTCGAGCGCGGCCCCCGCGTAGAGGCGGCCGGTCATCGTCTTGGGCGCGGTCACCGGCACCCCACGCGGCCCGAAGACCTCGGTGAGGACGCTGGCCTCGGCCAGGTCCAGCTCGGCGACCCCGGCCGCGTCGGCGAACACCACGTCGATGTCGGCCGGGGCGAGACCCGCGTCGTCGAGGGCGCCTGCGACCGCCCGGCCGAGACCGCCGGGCCGCCCGGAGCCCGGCCTGGGGTCGAAGGTGGCGGCGTGGCCCGCGATCCGCGCGTACGGCCGGGCGCGCCGGTGCCGCACCGCGTGTTGCTCGTCCTCCAGGACCAGGATCGCGCCGCCCTCGCCGGGCACGTAGCCCGCCGCGTCCCGGTCGAACGGCGTGTACGCGGCGGCGGGGTCGGTGCCGGTGGCGAGGTGCCCGGTGGTCAGCTGGGCCACCAGGCCGTACGGGGCCAACGAGGCGTCGGTGCCGCCGCTGACGACCATGGTGGCCGGGCCGTCGCGCAGCACCCGCCGGGCGTGCGCGATGGCGTCCAGGCCCCCGGCCTGCTCGGCCGCGATCGCCGCGCACGGTCCGCGCATGCCGTACCGGATGGACAGCTGGCCGGTGGTGGCCGCGTAGAACCAGGCGATCGACTGGAAGGCCCCGACGTGCCGGGGGCCCGCCGACCACAGCTTCGCGAGCTCCCGCTGGCCGAACTCGCCACCGCTGGACGAGGTCGAGGTGATCACGCCCATGGCGAACTCGGGGTACCGGGCCGGGTCGAGCCCGGCGTCGTCGAGGGCCATCGAGGTGGCCGCGAACGACAGGTGCGTCCAGTGGTCGGTCTGCGGGATCACCCGGCCGGGCACCCACCGCGCCGCGTCGAAGCCGGGCACCTCGCCCGCCAGGGCGCACGGGTAGCCGGTGGCGTCGAACCGGGTGATCGGGCGGATGCCGCTGGTGCCTGCCAGGGTCGCGGCCCAGTACCGCTCGGTGCCGACGCCGTTCGGCGCGGTCACGCCGATCCCGGTCACCACGACCCCGCTCACCGCCGGGTCCCCGGCGCGCGCAGCACGAGCGCGGTCTGGAACCCGCCGAAACCGCTGGCGACGCTGAGCACGGTGCGCACGTCGGCCTGCCGGGCGGTGCCGGGCACGTAGTCGAGGTCGCACTCCGGGTCCGGGTGCTCCAGGTTGGCCGTCGGCGGGATGACGCCCCGGTCGATGGCCAGGGCGCAGGCCACCGCCTCGATCGCGCCGACCGCGCCCATCGAGTGCCCGATCATCGACTTGATCGAGCTGATCGCGACCCGCCGGGCGTGCCTGCCCAGCGCCGTCTTGAACGCCGCGGTCTCGTGCCGGTCGTTCTGCCTGGTGCCCGACCCGTGCGCGTTGACGTAGTCGACCGCGTCCGGGGCGATCCGGGAGCGGTCGAGCGCGAGGGTGATCGAGCGGGCCAGCTCGCGGCCGTCGGGGCGCAGCCCGGTCATGTGGTAGCCGTTGCTGTGCGCGGCGTACCCGGTCACCTCGGCGTAGACGTGCGCGCCGCGGCCGCGGGCGTGCTCCAGCTCCTCCAGGACCAGCGCGGCCGCGCCCTCGGCCAGCACGAACCCGTCCCGGTGCAGGTCGAACGGCCGGGAGGCGCGCTCCGGCGCGTCCACCCTGGTGGAGGTGGCCCGGATGGCGTCGAAGCTGGCCACCGAGATCGGCGTGACCGGGGCGTCGGTGCCGCCGCCGACCACCACGTCGGCCGCCCCCTCGCGGATGAGCGCGGCCGCGTGCCCCACCGCGTCCAGGCCGGAGGTGCAGCCGTTGGACACCAGGGTCACCGGTCCCTCGGCTCCCGCGGTCCAGGCCACCTCGGCCGCGACCGTGCTCGGTGCCATGTGGCCGTAGAGGTGCGGCACGGCGTAGTCGTGGTCCACGAGCCAGTGCCGCCCGCCGTTGCTGACCACCGTGTACTCGCGCTCCAGGCTGGTCGCCTGGCCGGTGGCGCAGCCGACGGCGACGCCCACCCGGGTCGGCGCGATCCCGGTGTCCGCCAGGCCGCTCCCGGCGAGGGCCTCGCGGGTGGCGGCCACCAGCATCTGGGTCGCCCGGTCCATCCGGCGGATCTCCTGCGCGTCCAGTCCGGACTGGGCCGGATCGAAGTCGCACTCGCCCGCGATGGGGGAGCGGAAACCGCCCGCGTCGAAGAAGGTGATCAGCCGGGTCGCCGTCCGCCCGCTCTCCATCAGCTGCCAGAAGTCCTTGGTGCCGGTCCCCCCTGGGGCGACCACGCCGAGCCCGGTGACGACGACGCGGCGGGTCACAGGACCGCTCCGTGGTCCGGGGCGCCCGGCGGGAGCGGCTCGGTGTCCACGTGCCCCAGCTCAGGCCGGGGGGCCAGGGGCGCGGTGTGGAACACCACGAACGCCTCCGTCGCGCCGGTGTTGACCAACCGGTGCCGGACCCCGCGCGGCACCATCAGCGCGTCGTCCGCGCCCAACGCCACCGCTTCGCCGTCGAGCGTCATCTCCAGCTCGCCCCGCACGACGAACAGGAACTCCTCGGAGTACGGGTGGTAGTGCTCGGACACGTACTCGCCGGGTCCCAGGTGCAGCACGCCGCCGAAGCCCGCGGTCGCGCCGCAGGTGCGGGGACCGAGCAGCACCCGCAGGTCGCCGCCGCGGCGGCGGTTCGCGGGGATGTCGGCGAGCCGGACGGGTCTGCCCGGCGCGGGCGTGCTCACCGCGCCTCCCACCCGTAGAACTGCTGGGCGAACGCGTCCGCGGGCGACCGCCACGACTCGTGGTAGGGCGCCATGAACGGGCGCAGCCGGTCGGAGACGTCGGTGTAGAGCGGGTGCTGCTGTACCTTGGCGAGGTCGGCCGATATGTCCACTTCGGACTCGATCAGGTGCAGGTAGAGGTCGTGGAAGCGGAAGAGCGTGCGCCGCCGGACCCCGACCAGGTGGGGCAGCTCGGTGGCGTCGGACTCGGCGAAGATCCGCGCGATGCCGGTGAGGTCGTCGTCGCGCATCCTGGCCACGATCAGCTTGCGGCTCTGCTGGGGCATGTCCGTTCCTTTCCGGGGGAGTGCTGGGGTTCCTCGGGTCCGCGCCGTCACACCGTGATCACGACCTTCCCGAACACGGTGCCGCGGGCCAGCGCCGCGATCCCGTCGCGCACCCGGGCCAGCGGCAGCGTGCGGTCGACCACCGGGCGCACCCCCGACTCGACGCAGAACCGGGCCAGCTCGGCGAGCTGCGCGCGGGTGCCCATGGTCACGCCGACCACGGTCAGCTGGTGGAAGAAGACCCGGGCCAGGTCGAGCGTGGCGAACCGGCCGGAGGTGGCGCCCGCGACGACGATCCGCCCGCCGGGCCGCACCGACCGCGCCGAGTGCTCCCATGTGGACGGACCGACGGTCTCCATCACCGCGTCCACCCGCTCCGGCAGCCGCTGTCCCGGCGCGAACGCGGCCTCCGCGCCGATGCCCAGCGCCATCCGCCGCTTGTGCTCGTCGCCGCTGGTGACCCAGACGCGGTGGCCGAGGGCCGTGCCCAGGACGGTCAACGCGGTCGCCACACCGCCGCCCGCGCCCTGCACGAGCACCGTGGCCGCCTGCCCGAGCGCCGCCTTCTCGGTCAGCATCCGGTAGGCGGTGAGCCAGGCACCGGGCAGGCAGGCCGCGTGTTCCAGGCTCAGGCCGGCGGGCAGCGGCACGAGGTTGCGGGCGGGCACCTCGACCTGCTCGGCCAGTGTGCCGTCGTGGTCCTCGCCGAGCAGGGTCCGCTTCGGGTCAAGGGTTTCGTCGCCCGCCCCCGCCGCCGGGTCGCCGACGACCCCGTGCACGAGCACGCGGGTGCCGTCGGCGGCGGTGCCCGCGCCGTCGCTGCCCAGCACCACGGGCAGCCCGCGCGGCGCGCCCGCGCCCCGCAGGGTCCACAGGTCGTGGTGGTTGAGCGAGGCGGCCCGCACCCGCACCACGACCCAGTCCGGCCGCGGTCGCGGCTCGGGCCAGTCGCACACCGCCAGACCCGCGAGCGGGTCGGCGGCGTCCGCGCGCAGCGCGACGGCGGCGCGCATCACTGCTGCCTGAGGCAGACGCTGCCCCAGCAGAACCCGGCCCCGATCGCGGACAGCAGCACCAGCTCGCCGCGCCGGGGCCTGGCGCCGTGCGTGCCGGCGTGCAACGCGGTGAAGATCGAGGCGGCGCCGGTGTTGCCCAGCTCCCGCACCGTCACCGGGGCGGCCGACGGCGACACGCCCAGCCTGCCGAGCACGTCGTTGATGATGTTGAGGTTCGCCTGGTGCAGGTAGAGGTGGGCGATGTCGGTCGGGTCGACACCGGCAAGCGCGGCCGCGGCCCGGATGCTGCGCGGCAGCACGCCGGTCGCCACCCGCCAGACCTCCCGGCCCTCCATCCGGAGATACTGCTCGCCGCGCGCGGCCGTCTCCGGTGTCGTCGGCCGGGCCGCGCCGCCCGCCACGATCTCCACGCTGTGCGACAGCGCCGAGCCGAGGTCCCAGGACAGCAGCCCGAAGCCCGACTCGACCGGGCCGAGCACCACCGCGCCCGCCGCGTCGCCGAAGTACACCCGGGTGCGCCGGTCACCCGGGTCGGTCACCCTGGACAGCGCGTCGGCGCCGATCACCAGCACGTGCGCGAAGTCGCCGTTCTGCATGAGCTGCGCGCCCAGCACCACGCCGTAGACCCCGCCCGCGCACGCCACCTGGTTGAGGTCCAGCGGCACGGCCCGGGTGGCGCCGATGCGCTCCTTCACCGTCAGCGCCGTCGAGGGCAGCGGCTGGTCCGGGGTGATGGTGGTGACGACGATGGCGTCGATGTCCGCAGGCGCGATCCCGGCGGCGGCGATCGCGTCGGCGGCCGCGGCCACGCAGAGATCGGAGGTGTTCTGCCCGGCGGTCACCCAGCGGCGCTCGCGGATGCCGATGTGCGAGCGGATCCACGCGTCGGAGGTGTCCAGGTGCCGTTCGAGGTCCGCGTTGGTCACCACCGTGTCCGGGACGGCGACGCCGCAGCCGAGGATGCCGACGGGCACCCGCAACCGGCCGCGCGAGGCCGTCCCGGTGGTCGGTCTCGCGGTCTCGGCGGTCGTGGTCATGACAGGGCTCCCTGTGCGCGCTCGGAGTTGGCCAGTCGTTCGAGTACCTCGCAGACCTGGGCGAGCGGGGGCTGGGCGGCGATCTCCGCCGCGGTCCGGACGGCCCGCTCGCGCAGGGCCGGGTCACCGACCACCGCGGCGAACCGCTCCGCCACCGCGTCGGCGGACGCCTCGGCGGTGGGCAGGTAGTGGCCCACGCCCGCGGCGGCCATCCGCTCGGCGTTGAACAGCTGGTCGGGCACCTGGGGCACGGCCAGCTGGGGCAGGCCGTGGGTGGCGGCGGTCATGACCGTGCCGGTGCCGCCCTGGTGCACGATCGCGTCGCAGGTCGGCAGCACCAGGTGCAGCGGGGTCGGGTCGATCAGCCGCACGTTGTCCGGGACCTCGCCGAGCAGCTCCCGCTCCGCGGCGCCCGCGGTCACCAGCACCTCGGCGTCGTGCTCGCGCAACGCGCGCAGGATCTCCGGCACCCGGAACAGGTGCGTCAGCGCGTTGTCCCGGATCCAGGTGCCCCAGGTGAGCAGCACCCGGGACCGGCTCGGCGGTTCCCGCAGCCAGTCCGGCACGACGCCGGGGCCGTTGTAGGGCACGCAGCGGACCGCCTGGGCGGGGCCGGAACCGGGGGCGCGCATGGCGGTCGGGCACGGGTCGACGGTCAGGTCGCCCGCGGCCCGCAGGTCGTCCACACCGAACCTGCGGGCCAACGGCGCGAGCCGGTCCCCGGCGAGCTCGTCCATCCAGTGGAAGAAGTCCGGGCCCCACACGTGCCGCACCGAGGGGATACCGAGCACCCTGGCCAGCAGCGGCCCGCCGACCGCGGTCGGCTCGTGCACCACCAGGTCGGGACGCCAGGAACGACCGAACGCGACCAGGTCGTCCGCCAGCACCTCGGCGACGTCGCGGAAGTGGTCGAGCCCGCGCAGCACACCCGGCAGCAGGCCCGCGTCGCGCAGACCGGTCACGGTGCCCGGCCAGCTCGCGGGCAGCCGGGTGGTGGCCCGCAGCTTCGCGTCGAAGCCCTGCCGGAACATCGCGGCCACGTCGACGTCGGGACCCAGGCCCACCGCGGGCAACCCGGTGCCGGTCACCTTCGGCGCGAACGCGGGCTGGGTGGCCACCAGCACCTCGTGGCCCGCCGCGCGCAGCGCCCAGCCGAGCGAGACGATCGGGTAGTAGAAGGACGGTCCAGGGTAGGTCGTCATCAGCACCCGCATGGTCGTTCCCCTCCCTCGCGGCGCGCCAGCGCGGCGCGCAGGTGGTCCCGGTAGGCCCCGGCCTCGTTGAGGTGCGGGAAGGGGACGTCGGGGACCGGCACGCCGAGCGCGGCGCACAGCGGTGCCCACCCGTCCTGGACCCGGTAGTCCAGCAGGCGTTCCGGCGCGATCCCCGCGCGCACCATCCCGGTGTACTGGTCGACGATCGCGGCGGCGTGCGCCTCGTCGCGCAGCAGCGGGGCGCCCGACGGGTGCGCGGGCGCGCGCGCCCCGTCGTCGTCCGCGCCCAGCGCGGCCAGCATCTGCCTGCGCTGGAACGCGCCGACCTCGCCGACCATCGCGGCGAGCGGCGCCAGGTCCGGTGTGTCGAACGCGGTCATCGCCTCGCCGAACATCCGGTTGGCGCTGGCGCGCCAGCTCGCCGGGTCCCGGGTCAGCAGCACCACCTTCGCCGCCGGGAAGTGCTCGGCCAGCTCCCGCCAGAACGCGCCTGCGGGCCAGTCGGCCGCCGACCCGTACCCGGCGAGCACCGCCGACCAGTCCACCGGGGCGCCGCCCGCCGCCGCCCGCCAGGGTCGCTCGCTGCCCGGCCGGGCCACCACCTCGTACATGTGGTGGCACGGGCCGAAGCCGAGGATCGTCAGCGCCCGCGCCGTCGACAGCGTGCCCATCCGGCCGAAGCCCGCCACGATCACCCGCACGGCTCAGCCCGCCAGCTTCTCAAGGGTGCCGACCAGCTCGGCCGGGCTCGGTGCCGCGCGCATCTCGTCGGCCAGGGCGCGGGCGTTCCCGGCCAGCGCCGGGTCGGTGCGCAGCCGGTCCACCTCGGCCGCGGTCAGAGTGTCCACTGTGGACGCGATGCCCGCGCCGGTGCGGGCCAGCTCGTGGATGTTGAAGACCTGTTCGGGCATCTGCGCCACGCCCAGCTGAGGCAGGCCCGCCGCCATCGCGGTGAGCATCGTGCCCGCCCCGCCGTGGTGCACGACGGCCGAGCAGGCGGGCAGCAACAGGTGCAGCGGCACCGACTCGGCCACCCGCACACCCTCGGGCGACCGGTCCCGCCCGGCCGATCCGAGCGCGGCCAGCACCTCGACGCCGGTGCCTTCGAGGGCCGCCGCGACCGCGCGCACCATGGCCCGGCCGGTCTCGGCACCCGCCCGCCCGGTGCCCGCGGTGACCAGCACCCGCTCCCGGACGGGCAGACCGGGCAGCCAGGCCGGGACCTCGCCCGGCCCGTTGTACGGGACGAACCGCAGCGCCTGGCGGGTCGGCGCGGGCGCGGCCTGCAGCGCCCGCGGGCAGGGGTCGAGGGTGAGCGCGTCCACCAGGTCCGCGAAGGCGGTCCCGGCCCGGCGCAGCAGCGGCGCCAGCATGGCGGGCTCATGGTCGCGTCCGCGCTCGGTCAGGTCCGGGCCGAACAGGTGGCGCACCGCGGGAACGCCCAGCGCGGCGGCGGCGACGCGGCCCGCGTAGGCGGTCGGGTCGTAGACCACCGCGTGCGGTCGCCACCAGTCCGCGAAGGCGAGCAGGTCGTCGAGCATGGCGTCGGCGACGGTGCCGAACATGCCCATCGACCGGGCACCGCGGGCGGCCCGCAGCGCCGCCGGGTCCAGCCGGTCGTCGCCCGGCGCGGGCCGGGTCGCCGCGGCCACCACGGCCAGGAAGTCGAGATCCGGTCCGACCCGCACCGGGGTCGCCCCGCCCGCGGTCACCGCCGCGGCGAGCGCGGGCGGCACGGCCACCCGCACCTCGTGCCCGGCCGCCGCCAGCGCCCAGGCCAGGGGCGCCATCGGCAGGAAATGCGTCGGCCACGCACAGGCCGTGAACAGAACGCGCATGCGGTCGCTCCTGACTTCTCGGGATGTCGGGAAACGTATGGCCGGGGGCTCGAACGGATCTCGGACGCGGGCGGTCGAGGCCGGTTCGAGGCCGCCCGCACAGGATCGGCGGGTGACCGAGCGCACCGACGTTCCCGCCCGCCCGTCTGCGGCACCGGGCCGGGTGGTGTTGCTGACCGGCCTGTCCGGCTCCGGCAAGACCACTCTCGCGGCCGCCGTCGTGACCGCGTTGGTCCGAAGTGGACGGCGCGGCGAGGTGCTCGACGGGGACCGGCTGCGCGGCCGCTTCTGGCCGGAGCTCGGCCTCACCCCGGTCGACCGCCGGGCCAACCTGGCGCGCGCCGGGGACCTCGCCGTGCTGCTCGCGCGCCACGGCGTCGACGTGGTCCTGGCGATGATCGCCCCGGAGGCGGCTGCGCGGGCGCGGCTGCGCGCGGCCTGTGCCGAGCACGGCGCCTTCTACGAGGTGCACCTGGACCCGGGCGTCGAGGTGTGCCGGGCCCGGGACGTCAAGGGCCTCTACGCCCGGCAGGCCGCAGGCGAGATCACCGGCCTCACCGGGGTGGACGCCCGCTACGACGTGCCCGCGCACCCCGACCTGAGGTTGGACACCGGCGCGGCCGATGTCGGGTCGTGCGCGCGACGGGTGCTCGACCTGTTGGCGTGACGGGGTCGTTCGCACTCATCGCACGCACCAGGTCACCACGGCCGCCCGTCGTCACCGCGCCGCGATCCTGATCAGTACACAGTGGACGATTGGGCCCCGGGATCCCGGGCCCGACCGGTCAGGCCGGGACCGCCGCGGGGATCCGACCGACGTAGCGGTCCAGCAGCGTGTCCGCGTGGTCGGCGTCGTCGCGGCTCGGCCAGTCCGGCACCAGTGCGCGCAGTCTGCGCACCGACGTGGCCGTGGTGACCACCGGCCGGTCCACGTACCGGCGTGCCACCCGGGTGCCGAGCCGCCGTTCGATCCCCTCCACGATCCGCTCGACCGGGGTCAGCACCCCGGACGCGACGTTCACGACCGTGTCGCGGGTGTCCGAGGCGAGGAGGCCGTCCAGCGCGCCGACCACGTCCCGGACGTCCACGAGGTCGCGGTGGGCGTGCCGGAAGATCGTGACCCGGCCCGCGCGCACCTGCCCGACCAGGGCGGGCAGCAGCTGGTGCGGGCGCTGGCCGACACCGAGGACGTGCGCGAGGCGCAGGGTGAGGTGGCGGGCGCCGGAGGCGGCGAGGACGGCCTCCATGGCGAGCTTGTGCCTGCCGTAGGCGGAGGTCGGGAAGACCGGCCCGTCCTCGGCGCCGGTCGCCCCGATCCCGCCGTACATGGAGTCCGACGCGGTGGAGAAGAACACGACCGTCCGCCCGTCGGCCCGGCACCGCCGGGTGACGTCGTAGACCAGCGCGGCCTCGCGGTCGAACTCCGCGGCGGTCGCGTCGATCGTCCGGGTCACCCCGGCGGCGAGCGCGGTGACCTCGGGATGCCGGTCGCCGAACGCGATGTGCAGATGACGGGCGAGGAACCCGTTCCCGACGATCTCCATGTGCGCTCCCGCGGGTTCGTCGGCGGACTGGGGCGCCGCCCGCTAGCGCCTGCGCAGGGACCGGCGCGGGGTGCGGGCGGTGATCGGCAGCGTGCGCACGCCGGTGGCGCGGGCCCGCGGCACGATGGTGGCGGCCTCGACGACCAGGGACAGGCCGAGCATGAGCATCAGCGTCCGCTGGTCCGCGGCCACCCGGGCGCCCGCGGCGTGCGCGCCCGCGTCCAGGGCGAGCCGGACGCCGCCGAGCCCGATCCAGATGACCAGCGTCGACACGCGGTAGCGCATCCACAGGTAGCCGTTCTTCTCGAACAGCGCGACGCTGCGCCCGCGCGCCCATCCCGTCGCCGCCGCGAGCGCGGCGGCGACCAGCAGGAACACCACGTCCAGGCCGGTGATCCCGGTGACCCCGCCCGCGAAGTCGGCGACCCCGACCACCAGGAACACCGGCGGCAGCAGGAACAGCCGCCGCGCCTGGACCGGTTCGCCGTAGAACCGGACCGCGATCACGACCAGCACGATCGCCACGACCACCAGCACGCGCAGCCGCTCGGGTACCGCGGCCAGCGGTCCGCCGTCGGCCGCGAGCAGCCGTCCTTCACTCGGTGCGTTCATGTCGCCACCATATCATTACTGCCTGGAAGTAAATTCCCCGAATGCTCACATGCCGCCGTCGACCGTCAGGGTCTGCCCGGTGAGGTAGGTGGACAGTCCACTGGCGAGGAACACGACCACCCCGGCGACCTCGGCCGGGTCGCCGAGCCTGCCCAGCGCGGCCATCGCCTCGTAGCGCGCCAGCCGCTCCCTGGGCAGGGCGGCGGCCTCCTCGGTCAGGATCGCGCCGGGGGCGACCGTGTTGACCCGGATCCGGCGCCCGCCCAGCTCCTTGGCCAGGGTCCGGGTCAGCCCGAGCAGGCCCGCCTTGGCCGCGGCGTAGTGGCTGCGCAGCGGGACGCCCACCACCGCCACCCGGGAGCCGATGTTGACCACCGACCCGCCGTCGGCGAGCACCGGCAATGCCGCCCTGGTCACCAGGTAGGCCGAGGTGAGCCCGGCGGTGAGGACCCGGTTCCACTCGGCCAGTTCGAGCTCGGCGAACGGCACGTGGCTGATCGCCGCGGCGTTGTTGACCACCACGTCGAGTGCGCCCAGTCGCTCGCGGGCGGTCTTGACCAGTACCTGCACGTCGGCGGGATCGGCCACGTCGGCCCGGACGAAGTGGTGCTCGCCGGGGGTGTCGGCCAGCTCGGCCGCGAGCGCCGCGGCGGCCGCGTCGTCACTGCGGTAGCAGCCGACCACCGACGAGCCCGCGGCCGCGAAGGCGCGGGTGATGCCCGCGCCGATGCCGCGGGTGGCCCCGGTGATGAGGATGTTCTTGCCCGTCAGGCCGAGTGTCATGGTGGCCAGCCTGGCCGCCGGGGCTCGTGCGGACCTCGAACGCGCCGCGCCGACGGCGAATGGCGCGGGCCCGACGCATTCGCCCCGTTCGGCCGGAGCCGTAGGGCGTATGCTTCCTTCGAGTCATCAACACCCCCCGAACTTGCCCGCCGCGACTACGGACAAGTAGCTTTCTTTCGGCGCTGAAACGAAAAGACCCGGAGGGTCGGCCTCGGTTTACACCGTATTGCCGACGCCTGTGCGAAAATGTGCGGAATGACATCTGGGGGATGGCATGGAGTTCAGAGTGCTGGGGTCGGTGGAAGTGCACGAGGCCGGACGGGCGTACCGGCCGCGGGCGGCGAAGCTGCGCGATGTGTTGCGGCTGCTGGTGTTCCGGGCGGGCGAGTTCGTGGCCACCGATACGATCATGCAGGAACTGTGGGAAGACAACCCGCCGGTGAGCAGCATCACCACCACCCAGACCTACATCTACCACCTTCGCCGGGCCTTCGCCGAGGAGCTCGGCGTGCCCCGGCCCGAGGACGTGCTCACCACCCGGCAGGCGGGCTATCTGCTTCGGGCGGACCCGGCCGACACGGACTGCGGTCGGTTCGCCGCACTCATCGGGCGCGGGCGGGACCTCGCGGGCGCGGGCCGGTGGGCCGAGGCGGCCGCGGCACTGCGCGAGGCGCTCGCGCTCTGGCACGAACCACACGCGAGATCGGCGACGGTGACCACGCTGAACGCCCAGCACCTGGAGCACTACCAGGAACTGCACCGCGCCGCGGTGGAGTTGCGCGTGACGGCCGATCTGCGCCAGGGCAGGCATCGGGAGCTGATCCCGGAACTGCGGGCGCTGGTCCTGCGGAATCCGCTGAACGAATGGTTCCACGCGCAGTTGATAAGTTGTCTCGGCGTGTCGGGGCGGCGCGGTGAGGCGCTGGAGGCCTATCGCAGCGCCCGGCGCATCATCATCGACGAGCTCGGCCTTGAGCCGTCCGTCGAACTGCAGCGGGTCCATCGCGAGATGCTCGCGACCGGGTGACCGGTCCGGGTGGGCGCGGACGGCCGCCCGCGCCCACCCGGACCCGGGGTGTGATTGACAGGCGGTCGGACGGCATGGGATGTTACCTTCATGGAAGTAACTAACAACCAGAGCTGGGCGCTGGTCCGACAGCTGTGGACCGTCGCCCAGCACGTGCGCCGCGGTCAGGCGGCCAGTCCGCACAACGCGGTCACCGTGCAGTTGCTCGCGCTCGCCGCGGAACACGGGCCGCTGCGCCCGCAGGACGTGGTGAGCCTGCTCGACGTCACCGCGCCGTCCGCCACCCGGTATGTCCAGGCCCTGGAGCAGGCCGGGCAGATCGACGTGATCGCCGACGCCAACGACGGGCGGACCTACCTGATCCAGGTCAACGAGAAGGGCCGCGAGGTGCTCGACTCGTTGCGCGACGACCTGCTGGAGGCCATGCGGCCGGTCATCGGCGACTTCGACCAGGAGGAGATAGAGACGCTGCTCGACCTGCTCGGCAGGCTGACCGCCTCGATGGCCGAGCACGCGCAGACCCGGCCCGCGCGGCCGAGTCGCAAGAACCGTTGGCGGGCGGGCGCGTGACCGGTCGGTCGACCACATCCCCGCCGCGCCTGCTCGCGGGCCGCACCGTGCTGGTCACCGGGGCGTCGCGCGGCATCGGCGCGGCCACCGCGCGCCTGCTGGGCGGACACGGCGCGGCGGTCGGGGTCAACTACCACTCCTCCCGCGCGGCGGCCGACGAGGTCGTCGGGGCCATCCGCGCGGCAGGCTCGCCCGCGACCGCCGTGCGCGCCGATGTCGCCGACGCGGACGAGGTCCAGGCGATGGTCGAGTCCGTCCGCGCCGAGCTCGGGCCGGTGGACACCCTGGTGCTCAACGCGGCGGGCCACAAGGGCGCCTTCGCCCCGAGGCCGCTGATCGAGTCCACCGTGTCCGAACTGGCCGCGCTGGTCGACGAGCAGCTGCGGGCACTGCTCGGGCCGTGTCGGGCGGCCCTGCCGGACATGATCGAGAGCGAGCGCGGCTGCGTGGTCGTGGTGGGCTCCGGCATGTCGACGCAACCACAGCCGGGCATGGGCCTGCCCAGCGTGGCCAAGGCCGCGGCGGACGCGGTGGCCAGGGTGCTCGCGCTCGAACTCGGCCCGCTCGGCGTGCGCGTCAACGTGCTGGCGCCCGGTTTCGTCGAGACCGACACCAGTGCCCGCTTCGTCCCGCCCGCGGCTCGCGAGCACCTGGCCAAGTCGGTGCCGTTGCGCCGCAACGCGGTGCCCGACGATGTCGCGGGGGCGGTCCTGCTGCTGGTGTCGGAGTACGCGGGTTACCTCAGCGGGGGCCGGATCCGCCTCAGCGGTGGGCTGTGAAACCCCAGCCACCCAACCGAACCGGGGGACACTCGATGTCTGGACCTGCCACCGACACGACCGGCGCGCGCACCGCGCCCACGATCGGCGACCGGGTGAAGGCCGTCGCGGCGCCGTTGTTGCTCGACCTCGTTCTGCCGTACGCGATCTACCTCGTGCTCACCGCGCTCGACGTGCCCGTGGTGGTGGCGCTGACCGCGGGCGGTCTGGTGCCCGCGGGCCGGGCCGCGGTGCACTGGCGCCGGACCCGGTCCGTCGACCTGGTCGCGGTCGCGATCGCCGGGCTGTTCCTGCTCGGCGCGGTGTTCTCCGCGATCACCGGCGACCCGCGGTTCGCGGTGGCGAAGGAGTCCCTGCTCACCGGTGCGGGCGGGCTGTTCTGCCTGGCCACACTGGCGATGCGCAGGCCCGCGATGTTCTTCGTGCGCCAGCGGTTCTCGCCGTTCCCGCCGCGCGCCTGGGACCGGGCCTGGACCGGGTCGACGGCGCTGCGCCGGGACCTGCGGGTGCTGACCGCCGCGTGGGGCGTCGGCCTGCTGGTGGAGGCCGCGGGCCTGCTGGTGCTCGTCTACACCGAGCCGGTGGACAAGACCGCCGCGATCGCGCCCCTGGCCAACATCGGCGTGATCGTCCTGCTGGTCACCTTCACCCACGCCTACACCTTCCTGACCCGCCGCAACCTCGACGTCGCGGCCATGACGGACGGGGCATGACACCGGCCGCGGCCCGGGGCGCCCGGTGCGTGCGGCCCGTGCCGCGGGTGCGCGTGGACGGTTCCCGACCCGGTCGCCGGGGCGTCCGCGTCGGGAACCACGGCCCCGGCCGACGACTGTCCGATCGCACCAGTTCGCGTCGAAGGGGGCGGCTCATGCGGGATACCTGCGAGGTCGGCGACAGACGGCTGCAGCGGATGGCGCAGTGCTTGCGCGGTTTCCAGATCGGCCCGCGGCACGGGCCGGACCCGACGACGTTGGTCGGCCCCCGGTTGCCGTCCGGGCCGGGCCGGGTCGTCGTGGTCGGCAACGCGGTGCTGTTCCGCGACGGCCTGGCGCAGCTCATCGCCGATGAGGAGGACCTGCGCGTGGTCGCCGCGGTGGACGAGTCCGAGGACGTCGCGCGGTCGCTGCCGTTGTCGGCCCCCGACGTCGTGGTCTACCACCCGGAGCCGGACGACCCGGGGACGCGCCTGCGCACGTTGTCCGATGCCCTGCCGGGGGTGGGTTTCGTCCTGCTGACCCCGCCGTCGCCCGCGTACCCGGTGCCGCTGCCCAGGACGGGGGCCACGGTGCTGCGGGTGTCGGTCCAGGTGTCCGGCGCCCGGTTCGTGGCCGCGGTCCGGGACGCGTGGACCCGGTCGTGCGGGGCGAGCCGGGTCGGGGCGACCGCCGAGGACGAGCTCTCGCCGCGGGAGACCGAGGTGCTCGACCTGGTGGCCGCCGCCTACACCAACGGCCAGATCGCCCGGCTGCTGCGGATCTCGGAGAACACGGTGAAGCGGCACCTGCGCAGCGTCTTCCGCAAGCTGCACGCGGTGTCCAGGATCGACGCGGTCAACCGCGCGACCGCGCGCTCGCCGAAGGGGGCCGCGGATGTCGGGTCGAGGACGCCGTCGTGACCGCGCGCACGGTCGTCCTGGGCGCGGGCGGCCAGGTGGGGCGCGCTGCCACGGCCGCGTTGCCCGGCGCGGTCGGACTGGGACACGACGAGCTGGACATCGCCCGGCCGGTCGGTCCGGACTGGGCGGCGGTGGACCTGGTCGTCAACGCCGCCGCGTACACCGACGTGGCGGGGGCGGAGCACCCGACGGGACGGGCGGCCGCCTGGCGGGCCAACGCCGAAGGGCCCGCCGCGCTCGCGCGTCTCGCCGCCGTGCACGGGTTCACCCTCGTCCACGTCTCCAGTGACTACGTGTTCGACGGGCGCCACGGCGAACCCTGCCGGGAGGACACGCCCTTCGCGCCCGTGAACACCTACGGTGCGAGCAAGGCCGCCGGGGACCTCGTGGTCGGCCTCGTCCCGCGGCACTACGTGGTGCGGCCGTCGTGGCTGGTGGGGGACGGGCCGAACTTCGTACGCACCATGTTGGACCGGGCCCGGCGCGACGAGCCCGCGGTGGTGGTGGCCGACCAGGTCGGCAGGCCGACGTTCGCCGTGGACGTGGCGGCGGCGGTGGCGCACCTGGCGGGCTCGGGGGCCCCGTTCGGGACCTACCACGTGACGGGCACCGGCGACCCGGTCAGCTGGGCCGACCTCGCCAGGACGACCTACCGGCTCGCGGGCGCTGACCCGGACCGGGTCACCGACGTGGCGACCGCCCGCTACCGGCAACGGTATCCGGACGCCGTGCCGAGGCCCGCGTCGAGCGTGCTGGACACCGACAAGGCCCGACGTGCGGGCGTCCCGCTGCGGGACTGGCGGGACCGTCTCGCCGAATACGTGCGCGAGTCGACCTCCCGGCCGCGCACGCCGTAGCCGCCGAGGTCGAGTACCCCCCTCGACCTCGGCGGCCGCCGGACGGCGGAGGGGCGCCCGCGCCGGGCGCTCCTCCGTCCTAACGGGACGGAACCAGCCGGATCCGCCGGTCCGCGTGCTTCTCGACCTCGGACCGGCTGTACAGCAGCGGGAACGCCCGACCCGCCGTGTAGGTGGGCATCAGGTCGCGGTAGTGCCTGCTGCGTTCGTCACCCGACTGGCCGGGCGCGTTGATCGCCAGCGAGTTGTCCCAGCCGCCCACGTCGAGCGACATCTTGAAGGTGGCGCCGATGACCTGGCGGTGCGTCATCGGGTTGTAGAACGACGGGTGGATCGTGTGGTACGAGCCGCCGATCGGGGTGGGGCCGACGTTCGGCGCGCCCAGCGGGTGGACGAACTCCTGCAGGTGCATCCGGCCCCACTGCCAGGTCGCCGTGTCCGGGCCCAGCTGCGCGCGGACATCGGCGAACGCGGTCTTCAGAGTGGTGCGCAGCAGGTCGTCGCGGACCGCGGCGCCGTCCGGGCCGAACCAGCGCACCGGGTCCGCGAAGGAGGCGATGACCAGGCTGAAGTCCGGGTTGATGTTGCGCACCATGGCGTCCGCCGCGGCCTGCGGGAGCACCCGGTGCGCCCAGCCCGGGTAAAGGTGCATCATGATCCACTGCTCGAACAGGGCCGCCGGGGCCGAACCCGCCGCGGTGACGCCGTCGTAGCCGCGCAGCAGGTCGATCGCCGCCCGGGTGTCCGGGTCGTCGGACGACAACGTCGCCACGAACGGCACGATGTTGGTGGCCACCAGCGACTTCTCGTCGTTCTGCAGCGCGATCGAGTCCCGCACGGCCGCCATCGGGGTGGCGGCGATGATCTCGGAGATGCGCTGCTGACGGTAGGGCAGCTGCCACTCGTAGTTCGGGATGACCTTCTGGTCCGGTGGCAGGTTGTAGTCGTTGGCGGAGGCGAAGAACCCCTGCCCCGGGTTCAGCACGCCGCCCAGTTCGGCGTTGGCGTGGAAGCCGTTCCAGTCGTAGCGGCCGTCGCCGGGGACCGGGAGCAGGCCGTCGTAGTTCTCCCCGGTGCGGTCGGGCGTGAGGCCCGCGGGCACGTAGGCGATGTCACCATGGATGTCGGCGAACACGAGGTTGGACCCGGGCGTGCGCCACTTCGCGGTGGCGTTCTTGAACTGTCGGTAGTCCCGGCTGCGCTGGTAGTTCAGGCTGGCCAGGTAGGGCGACGTGCCCGGTTCGGTCCAGACCGTGCGCACCGCGTAGGCCTTGTGGCCTGCCTCGTCCACCTTCACGACCGGGCCGTGCCGGGTGAACTGCAACTGCGCGCGGGTCGCGGCCGCGCCCTTGACCGGGATGTCCTCGGCGACGGTGCTGAACATCTCCCAGCCGCCCTGGTAGCGGTAGCGCGTCGGGTCGGCCGGGTCGAGGTCGTAGACGTAGAGGTCGGTCTGGTCGACCGGCAGGTTCGTCAGTCCGAACGCGACAGTGCCATTGTGGCCGATCGCGATACCCGGGTTCCACGGCTCGCCCGCGCCCTCCAGGTTCAGACCGGGCGCGGACAGCTGCGCGAGGTAGCGGCCGGACGGTAACGCGTCGGCGCCGCGGTGCGGGTCGTTGGCCAGGATCGGCCGCCCGGTGGCGGTGCGGCCGGGACCGATGGCCCAGGAGTTGCTGCCGGTGGTCGCGTCCTCGATCGCCTTGTCCGTGCCGTCGGCCGACAGCGCGGGGGAGACCACGCCGGACCGTCGGTCGAACGACACGGCGGCGGTGGCCTGGTTGTAGACCTTCAACACGTCGTCCGGGATGGCGCACGGGTCCAGCCCCGGCGGCACCTGGGCGGTGTGGTCGGGATGCAGGCCACGGAACACGCGGCTGCCCTCCGGCCCGGCGAGGCACACCAGCTTGGCGCGCGCGACCTCCCAGGACAGGTTCTCCCCGATGGCGTGCGTGCGGATGCGCACGACGTCCTCCGGTCGCCACTTCGCGGGCCGGTACCCCAGCTTCCGGAACTCGACCGGCAGGGCGTCCGGGTTACGGCCCAGGTAGTCGATGTAGGCGTTGATCCCCTCGGCGAACCGGCTCGCGGCCAGCCTGGCCTCGGGCCCGTAGCTCGCCCACTCGGCGGCCATGTCACCGCGGTAGCGGAACAGCCGTGCGGCGCGGTCCTGCTCGACGTAGGCCGGGCCGAGCACCTCGCTGAGCTGCCCGAGCCCGCGCCTGCGCCAGGTGTCCACTTGGAACAACCGGTCCCTGGCGATGTTGAACCCCTGGGCCAGGAACAGGTCGGCGGTGTCCTGCGCGTACAGGTGCGGCACGCCCCACTCGTCCACCACCAGGTCCACCGGCCTGCCCAGCCCGCCCACCGCGATGGTCGTGGCACCCCGCTCCGCGCCTGCCGGGGCGGGCGACGCCAGCCCCAGCCCGGCCAGCAGCACGGCCCCGAGCGCCGTGCCCCGCTTCCATGATCCGCGCACTGCCCCGCTCCTCACGCCAGGACGCGACAACCCGTGCCGCGCCGAAACCAGCTCAGGTTCAAGCTAACGGCGCCTTGACAGGGTCCCCACCCCTAAAGATCGGCCACCCCTCGGCACGAGAGTGGACAGTCGGCTGCGGGTCGTTCGCGGGACGCGGTGCACGGCGCACGGCTCCAGTGGTGTTCATGCATCGTCCTCGGGCTGCTGATCCTGCTCGTCGGCGGCGCCGTGAAGGTGATCGCGGACGAATTCCGAGGACATCCGGCCTGGTGAACGGCGGTATCGAGTGTCCGTTCACGACAGTGCGGGACACCGGCGGCCGCACCGGGCGGTATATTCGCCCCGACGGGCAGGTCGACGGAAGGGGCCGGATGCCGACCGGGGTGGCCATCCGCGACGCGCGCGAGCAACTGTTCGCCGCCGCCGAACGCGTCCTCCGCCGCGATGGGCCGAACGCCCTGACCAGCCGCTCGGTCACCGGCGAGGCGGGCGTGGCCAAAGGCGTCCTGCACCGCCACTTCACCGACTTCGACGAGTTCCTCGCCGAACTGGTCTACGACCGCATCGCCCGCCTGCGCGTCCAGGCCGAGATCCTGGACGCGGCCGTCGGCACCGGCACCATCGCCGCCAACCTCACCGACGCCCTGACCGGCCTGCTCGACTCGGTCGCGCATGCCATCGTCAGCCTGATCATCTTCCGGGACGAGCTCCGCACCCGCCTGCGGCGCACGCATCCGCGCGGGATCCCGCTGGCGCAGGAGGTCGCGCTGATGGTCACCGGGTACCTGACGCGGGAGCGCGAACTGGGCCGGATCCGCGCGGACGCCGACATCGACGCGCTCGCCCTGACCATCGTCGGCACCGGCCACCTGATGCTCGCCGACCGCTCGGCAGCCGCCGACCCGGACGCCGTGCACAAGGTCGTCGCCTCCGCTCTCGCAGGCGCCGTCTGACTGTTCGAGGCTCTCTTGTCAGCCTGGACAGGACATCCGGCAGGGCTTGCCCGCCAAAGGCTGCTCCACCCGATCGCAACAGCCGCTCACCAGCGCACCCGAAGGACCGGCACGGGAACGGATCCCCGTGCCGGTCCCCGACCTCACCAGGTGGAGTTGATCAGCCCCGTCCCCAGGTAGACCTGATCGAACCCATTCCCGTCATGATCATCCGTATACGTCAGCACAACCTGCCCGAACGGGCTCACCGCCACCCCTGGCTCATCCTGCCGCCCCGCGATCTCGGTATGCACCCGCAGCCGAGGCAGACGACCGGTATCCGAACCGTCCGGGTTGAGCCCCTGCGCGTACACATCGGAACCGTCCGCCCAGCCGACCACCACGTTCAGCTGGTCGTCGATCCCCACCTGCGGATCGGCCCCGGGCACGAACACCTCCGCCGCCCGCGCCACCCCGGCAGCGGTGAACGAACGTACCCCGATCTGCGGAGTCCCCGTATGGTCGGTCTCCCAGCCCACCACGAAGTCCCCGTTGAAGTCCGCCGCCACCGACGCGTGCCGCTGCTGCCCACCGGCGGTGGCGTTCGCCACCCCCTGGGCCAGTTTCACGCCGCCGGAAGGCGTGAGGATCTTGCGGCCGACGTTGAACGCCCCGTTGCCGTCCCCGTCCTCGTCCCACACCACGATGGCGTTCCCCGCCGCGCCCATCGCCACGTCCGGGCGTTGGTGGGTGCCGCCTGCGTTGTTCACCTGGGTCTCGTAGGTCTTGGACGAGATCGACGCGAACCCGGACACTCGCACGGTCGGTGCCGCCATGCCCTGCTTGTCCTCGAACGCCACCGCGAAACCGGGCCCGTCCGGGTCTGCGGCAACGGACGGGTCGAGTTGCTGCCCGTCCGCGCTCGCGTTCGCCGCCGCGGAGCCGGTTACCGTGCCGGCAGTGTTCACGGCTCGTACGGCGATGTTGTAGTAACCGTTGGCGTCAGGGTCCTCTGCCCACACCACCACCGCGCTGCCGTCCTCGTGCAACGACACGTCCGGCTGTACGTGTCGCCAGTTGCCGGTGCCGCCTGTCGAGAGTTTCTTCTCGTACTGCGAAACACCGTCCCGGTACAGGCGCAGGAAGATCTCGCTGTGCACGGGGTCGGCGGGATTGGCGGAGTCGCGGTCGTCTTCCCAGACCACGGCCGTGTAGCCGGTGCGGACAGTGGAGACTGCCGAGTTGTCCTGGTCGCCGGTGGAGTCCGTGTTGGCCACGGTCCAGGCGATGTCGGCGACGGTCGTCCCGTCCGCGAAAGCCTGCCCGGTGAGCAGGAGGGTCGCGGTGGTGGACAGCGCGCCCACCAGGAGGAGACTGCGCATGGTGCTCCTGTTCACGGTGCCTGCAGGCCGGGGTTGCCTGCCTCGATCACGTAGCTCTGGGCGGTCTTGATCGGGTAGTCGCGCACGGTCACCTTGTCCACGACCCGGAAGTCCACGCGCATCTCGGTGGACGAGGTCACGGTGCGGACGTAGCCGCGCTGGTTCTTGTAGAACTTGACGTGCGGGTTGAGGCTCGACGTGCCGGTCTCGGTGGCGCTGCCGTCGCCGCCGGAGGTGATCGAGGTGCTGACCAGCTCGGTGCCGATGATCCTGTGCTGGGTGGCGTAGTCGTCCATGATGTTCGCCGCCCAGTGCCGGTGCACGTCGCCGGTGAGCACGACCGGGCCGGGGTTTCCGCGCGCCTGCCAGCCGTTCTGGATGCGGGTGCGGTTGGCGGTGTAGCCGTCCCAGGAGTCCATGCTCTTGGAACCGTCGGCGGCGGCCAGCCGCTGCGCGAAGAACACCTGCTGGCCGATCAGGTCCCAGGTGCCCAGGCGTTGGCCGAGGCCGTCGACCAGCCAGGACTCCTGGGTCGCGCCGGTGATCGTGCGGGCCGGGTCGTCCGCGGCCGGGCACAGCTTGGTGCCGTCGCCGCAGGCCTGGTCGTCGCGGTACTGGCGGGTGTCGAGCAGGTGCAGGGTGGCCAGGCTGCCCCAGCGCAACCGCCGGTACAGCTGGAGGTTCGCCCCGGACGGCGCCTGCGCGGACCGCAGCGGCATGTGCTCGTAGTACGCCTTGTACGCCGCCGTGCGCCGCGCCGTGAAGTCGCCCGCGGGGGAGCTGTCGGCGCGGGTCAGGTTGGCGTAGTTGTTCTCGACCTCATGGTCATCCCATACGACCGCCCACGGTGCGACCGCGTGCGCGGCCTGTAGGTCCACGTCCCGCTTGTACTGCGCGTGCCGCACGCGGTAGTTCGCCAGGCTGCTGATCTCGGCCGACGGCTGGTGGGCGCGCACGCCCGAGCCCGCGCCGCCCTCGTAGATGTAGTCGCCCAGGTGCAGGATCAGGTCCGGGTGCTCCTCGGCCATCCGGCGGTACGCGGTGAAGTATCCGGCCTCGAAGTGCGAGCACGAGGTGAACAGCATGCTCAGCGCCGGGCTCGTGCCCACGGCGGGCGCGGTCAGCGCGCGCCCCACCTGCGAGATGTGGCCCGCCGCGCGGAAGCGGTACCAGTACTCGCGGCCCGGTTGCAGGCCGGTCAGCGTGACGTGCACGCTGTGCGCCCAGGCCTGTTGCGCGGTCGCGGTGCCGGTGCGGAGATTCAGGGTGAAGTACTGGTCGTCCGCGACCTGCCACTCCACGGCCACGTCCGCGCCCGACATGCCGCCCAGGCCGTCGGCGTTGAGCGGGCTGGGCGCGAGCCGGGTCCAGATGACGAAGCCGTCGGCGGCGGGTTCGCCGGAGGCGACGCCGAGGGTGAACGGGTAGCTGATCGCGTTCGCCACGCCCGCGCCGACCAGGGTCACGCCCGCGGTGGCCAGGCTCCCGATGAGGAACGTACGGCGATGCAGTTCGGTCATGGGATCGTTCCTAATCCTCCCGCCGCCGCGTGATCCAGACCGCACACCGGATGTTCACGCATTGCCCGCCCTCGCGTCTGATTGTCCACAGTGGATTCATCGATGAGCGCGAGTCGCTTTCACGATCGTCGTCGCGACACCGCGGTGCTACGGTTGCGATCAATAAGATTGAGTGGATGGGGCTCAAGTCGGGGATGGGTGGACTGGGGGCGGTGGTGCGCGACCGCAATGCCGGGGCGTACCTGGGCACGGTGGTGATGTCCGCGTTCGGCACCGGCGCGATGATCCTCGCGGCGGGCGTGTGGGTGATGTCGCTGACCGACAACGCGGGCCTGGCGGCGTTGGTGCAGGTCGTGATGTGGTTGCCCACGCTCGCCGCGCCGTTCGTCGGGACCGTGGTCGACCGGATCGGCCGCCACCGCGCCGTCCTGATCTGGACGATGCTGATCACCGGCGCGCTGCTCACCTCGCTGCTGCTGGTGAACTCCGCCTGCCGGCTGTGGCTGCTGTTCGCGGTGATGTTCGGGTACGGGCTGTCCTACCTGTTCACCGAGGCCGCCGAGGCCGCGCTGCTGCCCAGCGCCGTGCCGACCGACCTGCTGGGGCACGTCAACAGCCTGCGCATGGCCGCGCAGGAAAGCAGCAAGCTGACCGCGCCACTGGTCGGGGCCGGGCTGTTCGCCGCGTTCGGCGGGGGAGCGGTCGCCCTGCTCGACGCGGCCACCTTCCTCGCCGCCGCGCTGCTGTGCCTGTTGGTACGGCCCGTGAACCGACCGATCGGGCCCCGCGCGGGCTCCCGGGTGCGCGACGGCCTTGCCTACCTCCGGAACTCGCCGCTGTTGCGCCGTCTCGTGCTGGTCGCGAGCATCTCCATGGGCCTGGCCGGGCTCTCCGGATCGCTGACGTTCGCCCTCATCGACGACGGACTCGGCTACGCGCCCGCGTTCGCCGGCGTGCTCACCGCCGCCCAGGGCGCCGGGACCGTGCTGTACGCGCTCGGCTCCGGCGGTCTGCTGCGCCGCGTCGGCCCCGCCCGGCTCGCCGCGCTCGGCGTGGCCATGTTCGCCCTGGGCGCGCTGCTGCGCGCGACCGGCGTGGTGTGGCTCGTGATCGCGGGCACCGCCCTGGTCGGTGCCGGGCTGCCCGGTCCGCTCATCGCGTACTCGACCGTCCTGCAGTCGGACACGCCGCCGGGTCTCGTCGCCCGGGTCGCGAGCACCGCGAGCCTGATCAGCCTCGCCCCGAGCGTGCTCGGCCAACTTCTCGGCGTCGTCCTCGCCACCGCCGTCGACTATCGGATACCGCTGGCCGCGGTCGGCGTGCTCGCGCTCGGACTCGCCGCGCGCGTGATGTCGGCCGAGTCGCCCACTCGACGACGCGCAATGGCGCCCGACGGCCGTCCGGGGTCGTGATCCGGACGGCCGAAATCCGTCGTACGCGCTCAACGTCCGGCCGCCGGGCCACGATCTCGTGGGTGGACGGCCGCGCAGGCGGCCGCGAACCTTGGGGAGACCATGCGCAAGAGACCAGTCGTCGTGATCGGTGCCGTCGCGGCCATCCTGATCGCCACCCTCGTGCCGGGCGCCGCCGTCGCCGTCCCGGTCGAGGCGCCCGCCGCGCCCGCGGCCGCGCAGACCGCTGTCGCGCCACAGGTCCCGGCCACGCACGATGCCGCGCACGCGGCCGGGCGCGCCGCGGAGAACACGACCGCGCGCGGGGACGTCAACGGGGACCGGATCACCGACGTGGTGACCCTCGGCCCCATCCCGCCCGGCTCCGACGACCACACCTGCACGGTCAAGGTCGCCTACGGCAAGGCCGACGGCACCTTCGGCGCGCCGGTGGAGTCCCGCTACACCTCGCCGCTGGGCGCCGCCCCCTACTGCCCGGACATGCTGGTCGTGGCCGACCTGGGCGGCGACGGCAAGCCGGAGATCGTCACCACCGGCTTCCAGTGGTACGACGCGACCAAGGCGTTCCTGGTGCTGCGCCGGGTGAACGGCCAGATCAAGCCGGTGGCCACCTACCCGGGCGTGTCCTTCCCGAGCACCCTGCGCAAGGTCGACTTCACCGGCGACGGCCGCGACGACTTCTGGGTGTCCACCGACCAGGAGCAGACGCTGCGGTCGTTCACCAACACCGCCGACGGCAAGATCGTGCCGGGGGCGATCAACCTGTGCAGCCGCAAGCCCATCCCGCAGGTGGCGTTCGCCGACTTCGACGGCGACGGCGGCCAGGACCTGCTGGTGTCGCGACAGTGCGGCTTCGGCTACACCACCGCCGAGCTGGACTTCGGCAACGGCGGCAAGCCCGCGGTCACCTTCGCCCGCGACGACTCCGGCGCCGGCTCCTACGAGGTCTTCCCGACCTTCCACAACTGGGACGGCTTCCCGGACGTCGGCGTGATCACCACGCTCGGCTCCAGCACCACCGTGCAGTACTTCCTCAACGATGGCACGGGCGCCTTCACCCCGGAGGCGTGAAGAATTCGTTCGACCGGTAAGGGCATTGGTCTGTTCGGTCGTTGCCGCCGCGCCCGAGTGGCGGCAACGACCGGACATCCGGTAACGATCTTCGCCAATCGGCGACCAACCGGTCATGCGAGTCGGGCGCTTGATCATCGCGGTGTCGGCGGCGGTCGTGGTCACGCCGTACGCTTTCCAGTCCTTCCAGGAGGATCGGCACGAGGCTGTCGACCACGGGCACATCGTGGCGACGGCGGACGCGATGATCGCGACCGCGACGGAGCTGCCGCGCGTGGGCTGGGAGGCGACGGCGACCTCCGAGGAGACGGCGGGGGAGAACGGTCGCGCGGCCAACGTCCTTGACGGCGACCCGGCGACGTTCTGGCACAGCACATGGACAACGGCGACACCGCTACCACAGTCCATCACCATTGATACGCGTGCGACGCAACGAATCTCCGGCCTGGTCTACACACCCCGCCCCGGTGGCGGCAACGGGACCATCGGCCGTTACGAGATCCGGCTCAGCCTGGACGGGGTCACCTACGGGAACCCCGTCAGCGCGGGTATCGCCGCCGACGACGCGACCGTGAAGACGTTCAGCTTCGCGGTCGGCGGCGCGCGGTTCGTGCGGCTGACCGCGTCGACGGAGGCGGGCAACCGCGGATCGTGGGCGAGCGCCGCCGAGATCGGCCTGCTCGGCGACCCGGGCGCGCCCGCACCGGTCGTCCCGCTGCCCCGGACGGGCTGGACGGCGACGGCGAGTGACCAGGAGACGGCGCGCGAGGACGGCCGCGCGGCGAACGTGCTCGACGGGAACCCGGCCACCACCTGGCACAGCCGCTATGACGTGCTTGCAGGCCTGCCGCACCACCTGACACTGGACCTGGGCAAGCCGACCGTCGTGAGTGGACTCACCGACCGGCCGCGGCCGGACGGCACCGGGGGCAACGGGCGGATCGGCGAGTACCGGATCACCACGTCCACCGACGGGGTCACCTTCGGCGCCCCGATCGGGTCGGGACGGTGGGGCGACGACGCCTCGATCAAGCACGCCCTGTTCGCGGGCCCGGTCACCACGCGCTACCTGCGGCTGACGGCGTTGACGGAGGCGGGAAACCGGGGGCCGTGGACGAGCGCGGCGGAGATCGAGCTGCTCGGACCACCCGCGAAGAACGATCCGCCGTTGCCGCGCACCGGGTGGACCGCTTCCGCCTCTACCGCTGAACCCGGTTACCCCGCCAGCGCCGTGCTGGACAACCGACTCGGGACGTATTGGCGCAGTGCGGGAACGACAGCCGCACCACACACACTCACGCTCGACCTGCAACGCGCGCAGCGCTTGTCGGCGCTGGTAGTCGTGCCTCGTTCGGACAGCGCTGACGGGCGGACAGGGCAGTACTCGATTTCCCTGAGCAGCAACGGCTCGACGTTCGATGCCCCTGTCGCGCAGGGGACCTGGGTGGACGACGGGACGCCCAAGACCGCGCTGTTCACCGGCAACGCGCGATACGTGCGGATCACCTCCACGAGCGAGGCCGGTAACCGAGTGCCGTGGCACGCGGCGGCCGAGGTATTCGCCTACGGCCCGTCGGGCGCACCCGGCCCCGTCGCCCCGCTCGACCGCGCGGGCTGGGTGGCGACCGCGAGCGACGAGGAGACCGTTGGCGAGAATGGTCGCGCGGCGAACGTCCTGGACGGCGACGACCGCACGATCTGGCACTCGAAGTACTCCGCGCCGACCGCGCCACTACCGCACTGGATCACCCTGGACATGCGCGCGGCACGCACGGTCGCCGGGGTTTCCGTGCGGCCGCGTGGAGACGTGGGCAACGGCAACATCGGTCAATACCGGATTCAGACCAGTTCGGACGGTGTCACCTTCGGTGCGCCGGTGGTCGAGGGTTCGTGGCCGGACAGCTCCAACGTGCAGACAGCGCTGTTGGATTCCACTGTGTCCACCAGGTACGTGCGCATCACCGCGCTGACCGAGGCGGGCGGACGCGGACCGTGGACGACGGCGGCCGAGATCAACGTGCTGACCCCGTCGTCGGCACCGGACGCGAGCGCGCTCGGCTCGTGGAGCCCGATGGTCGGCTTCCCGATCGTGCCGGTCGCGTCCGCGCTGCTGCCGAACAACAAGCTGCTCACCTGGTCCGCCTACGCCCCGGACACCTTCGGCGGGAGCAATGGCTACACCCAGACCGCCATCTACGACCTGACCACCGGCCAGGTCACCCAGCGCCGCATCGACAACACCGGCCACGACATGTTCTGCCCCGGCACGTCCACCCTGCCCGACGGCCGCGTGCTGGTCACGGGCGGCAGCAACGCCGACAAGGCCAGCATCTACAACCCGTTCACCGACACCTGGACCGCCGCCGCGCCGATGGGCAAACCCCGCGGCTACCAGGGGCAGACCACCCTGGCCTCGGGCGAGGCATTCACCGTCGGCGGCTCCTGGAGCGGCGACCGCGGCGGCAAGTCGGCCGAGGTCTATTCGCCCGCCACCAACACCTGGCGCACCCTCACCGGCGTCCCGGCCGACCCACTGGTCACCGCCGACCCGCAAGGCGTCTACCGCGCCGACAACCACGCGTGGCTGTTCGCCTACACCGGAAACCGCGTCTTCCACGCGGGCCCGAGCAAGGCCATGCACTGGATCTCGGTGACCGGCAACGGTTCGATAGCCGACGCGGGCCTGCGCGGCGACAGCGCGGACGCCATGAACGGCAACGCGGTCATGTACGACACCGGCAAGATCCTGACCGTCGGCGGCGCCACCGCCTACCAGGACGTCGACGCCACCAACCGCGCCTACACCGTCGACATCACCGGCCCGTCACCCATCGTCCGCCGCGTCGGCGACATGGCCGCACCCCGCGCGTTCGCCAACAGCGTCGCCCTGCCGGATGGGAACGTCGTGGTCATCGGCGGCCAACGCCACCCGGTCCCGTTCAGCGACCAGACCGCGGTCCTCACCCCGGAGCTCTGGAACCCCGCCACCGGCAACTTCACCCCACTGGCCACGGTCGCCGTCCCCCGCACCTACCACAGCGTCGCCAACCTCCTCCCCGACGGAAGGGTCTTCTCCGGCGGCGGTGGTCTGTGCGGCACCTGCGCCACGAACCACTTCGACGGCCAGATCCTCACCCCGCCGTATCTGCTCAACCCCGACGGCTCCGCGAAGGCCCGTCCGTCGATCACCACGGCCCCGACCACAGCGGCCCTGGGCGCCTCGATCCAGGTGACGACCGACCGGCCGGTGACCCGCTTCGCGCTGATCCGCACCAGCTCGGCGACCCACTCGGTGGACAATGACCAGCGCCGCATCCCACTGACACCGACACTGGTCTCGGGCACCACCTATCGCCTGACCATCCCGTCCGATCCCGGCATCGCACTCCGCGGCCACTACCTGCTTTTCGCCCTGGACGGCAACGGCGTCCCCAGCACCGCCCCCACCATCAAGATCGGCTGAGCTGCGCAGACGGCCCTTCGCGGCCGAGTACGACACCGCAGGCCCCCGACCCGCCATCCGTGGACGGCACTCGCCAGTAAATCAACTATCCGGATAGCAAATCAAAGAGCGATGCCCCACGCACGCTGGCAAATCCCAAACCTGTGTCGCAACTTTCACTAGCTACTATCAAGATAACCGATGGCACCCGGCACCGATCAGGTGAGACGACCACGCAGCGTCCCTGTCCAGGAAGAACAGCCCCGACCACGAGGGGCCACCCGGGTGAAGAGCCGGAACACCGGATGGCGCGCCGACCCGAACGACTAGGATGGCTCGCGCTGTTCGTTGGTCTGACGAGAGGTTGCCGTGACCGGGAAAGTGGAGACGCTCGAATTCCAGTCCGAGGCGCGCCAGCTGTTGCAGTTGATGATCCATTCGATCTACTCGAACAAGGACACCTTCCTGCGCGAGCTGGTCTCCAACGCCTCGGACGCGTTGGACAAGGTCCGCCTGGAGGCGTTCCGGGACAAGGAGCTGGCGGTCGACACAGACGACCTGCACATCTCCTTGGAGATCGACAGGGAGAACCGCGCGCTGACCGTGCGGGACAACGGCATCGGCATGAGCCGCGACGACGTGGTGTCGCTGATCGGCACGATCGCCAAGTCCGGCACCGCCGAGTTCCTGCGCAAGCTCAAGGAGAGCCAGGACGCGGCGGGCGCGCAGGACCTGATCGGGCAGTTCGGCGTCGGTTTCTACGCCAGCTTCATGGTCGCCGACAAGGTCACCCTGGTGACCCGGCGCGCGGGCGAGACCGGCGGCACCCGCTGGGAGTCGGCCGGTGCGGGCACCTACACGATCGAGGACGTGGCCGAGGCCCCGCAGGGCACGGCGGTCACGCTGCACCTGAAGGCCGAGGACGCCGAGGAGCACCTCTACGACTACGCCTCGCGGGCGAAGGTCGTGGAGATCGTGCGCCGCTACTCCGACTTCATCACCTGGCCGATCCGGGTCGAGCCCGAGGGCGGCGGCGAGCCGGAGACGGTCAACTCGCGTAAGGCGCTGTGGGCGCGGCCGCAGAGCGAGGTGTCGGAGGACGAGTACACCGAGTTCTACAAGCACGTCAGTCACGACTGGACGGCTCCGTTGGAGACCATCCGGCTCGCGGCCGAGGGCACGTTCGAGTACCAGGCGCTGCTGTTCATCCCGGAGCGCGCGCCGTTCGACCTGTACATGCGCGACCGCAAGCGCGGTGTCCAGCTCTACGTCAAGCGCGTGTTCATCATGGACGACTGCGAAGAGCTGATGCCGGAGTACCTGCGCTTCGTCAAGGGTGTGGTGGACGCACAGGACCTCTCGCTCAACGTCTCGCGCGAGATCCTGCAGCGCGACCGGCAGATCGAGCTGATGCGCAGGCGCCTGGTGAAGAAGGTGCTGTCCACGGTCAAGTCGATGCGGGCGGACCGGCCGGAGAAGTACGAGACGTTCTGGTCGGAGTTCGGCCGCGCGGTCAAGGAGGGCCTGCTCGACGACACCGACAACCGCGACGCCATCCTGGACATCACCGCGCTGTCGTCCACGCACGACGCGGAGAAGTCGACCACGCTGGGGGAGTACGTCTCCCGGATGAAGGACGGCCAGGACGCGATCTACTACATGACCGGCGAGACCCGCTCGGCCCTGGAGAACTCCCCGCACCTGGAGGCGTTCCGGGCCAAGGGGTACGAGGTGCTGCTGCTGACCGACCCGATCGACGAGATGTGGGTCGGCTCGATCCCGGAGTTCGACGGCAGGAAGCTCCAGTCCGTGGCCAAGGGCCAGGTCGACCTGGACTCCGAGGAGGACAAGGCGGAGGCCCGCCTGCGCGAGGAGGAGTTCGCGCCGCTGCTGGGCTGGCTGGGCGAGCAGCTCGGCGAGGACGTCAAGGAGGTCCGCCTGTCCTCGCGGCTGACCACCTCCCCGGCCTGCGTCGTCGGCGACACCTTCGACATCACCCCGAACCTGGAGAAGATGTACCGGGCGATGGGCCAGGAGGTCCCCAAGATCAAGCGCGTGCTGGAGCTGAACCCGACGCACCCGCTGGTCACGGCCCTGCGCGCGGCGCACGCCGAGCAGCAGGAGCATGCGGACCTGGCGGACTCGGCCGAGCTGATCTACGGCATGGCGATCCTGGCCGAGGGCGGCGACCTGACCGACCCGACCAAGTTCGTCAAGCTGCTGGCGGGCAGGCTGGAGAAGGCGTTGTAAGGCCAGTGGGTCGTACCGGGAAGCCGGATCCGCCGACGCGGGTCCGGCTTCCCGCTATTCCGGCGTGGGCCGGGCGAGGTCGATGACCTGCGGCCGCTCGCGGAAGTGGTCCGCCAGCACGGTCAGCCGGGTCCGACTCGCCTCCCGGTGCCGCTGCCTGCCCGCGTCGGTGGCCAGCACGTCGACGATCCGCCGGTCGAACTCGCAGAGCTTCCGCTCGACCAGCCCGTCCCGCTCCAGCCGGGCGACCGTGCGGGACAGCGCGCTCTGGCTCAGGTACATGTCGCAGGCGAGGTCTTTCATCGGCCGGTACTCGGCGCCGCCGTCGATGAGCCGGTCGAGGGTCTCGAACTCGTTCATGTTGAGCCCGTGCGCGGCCTGTAACGCCTGGTCGAGCTTGCAGGCGACCCCGTTGTATGTCTGCAGCAGCGCCTTCCACGAGGCGATCACGCCCACGTCGTCCAGCCCCGCCGTCATATCGCGACGATAGCACGGCGACGTCCCCCTATGTCTTGACAAATGATGCTTTGACATCGTTTGTCCTGGCATATAATCTGCGGTCGGTGGTTGACGAACCCGACGGTCTTTCGGTCATGTCCGTCTTCCGGTCATGTCCGGCCGCGTGAGCGTGCCTGGGGGTCTGCCGGACATGACGCGGCCCCGGGGGCACATGCCCCGCGCCCCCGGGGCCGCGTCATCCCGCCGTCGTCCGATGAATCGGGAGATCGAGGCCGCGGGGGCCGGAGGTCAGAGCCAGCCGCGGGATTCGGCGAGGAGGGCGGCCTCGGCGCGGGTGCGGGCGCCGGTTTTGCCGATCGCCGAGGACAGGTGGTTGCGGACCGTCCCCTCGGACAGGTGCAGCGTCCTGGCGACATCGGCCACGGTGCCGCCGTCCCGGGCGGTGGCGAGTACCTCGCGTTCCCGGTCGGTCAGCGGGCTGGCGCCGCTGGCCAAGGACTCCGCCGCGAGCGCCGGGTCGACCACGCGCAGGCCCGCGTGCACCCGACGGACGGCCTCGACGAGCTGTTCCGGGGGTGCGTCCTTGACCACGAACCCCGACGCGCCCGCCGACATGGCGCGGGCGAGATAGCCGGGCCTGCCGAAGGTCGTGCAGATCAGCACCCGGCAGGACGGCAGGGCGCGGTGCAGCTCGGCGGCCACGGTCAGCCCGTCCGCGCCGGGCATCTGCACGTCCAGCAGTGCCACGTCCGGGCGGGTCTTCTCGGCGGCGGGCAGCACGTCGGTGCCCGTGCCGACCTCGGCGACCACCTCGATATCGGACTCCAGCCCCAGCAACGCCGCCATCGCCCCGCGCACCAGCGCCTGGTCGTCGGCCAGCAGCACCCGGATCACCCCGCCACCTCCCGCTCGACCGACGTCGCCAGTGCCCATCTCGGTGCCCGTCTCGCCGAACTCGCCTGCCGGTGCGGCATGGCACCGACCGCCCCCGCGCGCCCGGTCACGAGACGGCCGCCGGGGGAGTGGCGGGCACGGTGGCGGCGAGGCGGAAGCCGCCCGCCGGTAGCGGACCCGCTTCCAGCGTGCCGCCCAGTTCGGTGAGCCGTTCGCGCAGGCCGGTGAGGCCGTTGCCGCCGGGGTGCGGGGTCGCGGGACAGCCGTTGCCGTTGTCGCGGATCTCCAGCCAGGTGGGGCCGAGCCGGACCTCGCACCGGGTGGCGCCGCTGTGCCGCAGGACGTTCGTGACCGCCTCGCGCAGGACGTAGCCGAAGGCGCCGCGCAGGTCGGGGCGCACGGTGTCGACGGCGTGCGGCAGGTCGGCGGTCACCTGGGCCGCGCGCAGTGCCGCGCGGGCGCCGACCAGCTCGGCGGACAGCACCACCTCGCGGTACCCGGAGACGGTGGCGCGCACGTCCTGGGTGGCCTGCCGGGACAGCTCCTCCACCTCGCGCACCTCGGCCAGTGCCCGGTCGACGTCCTGCGAGCTCTCCAGGACGCGGCGGGCCAGGCCCGCCTTGACGGTGATCGTGGTCAGGCTGTGGCCGAGCAGGTCGTGCAGGTCGCGGGCCATCCGGGAGCGCTCGTCCGCGGCGGCCAGGGTGGCGATCTCGTCCCGGGCGGCGCGCAGCTCGCGGACGGTGCGGGTGAGCTGGCCGATGAAGCCGACGCACATCGACACCGAGATGAGGGTGACCAGCGAGCCCCAGTCCTCGGCGAGATCGCCGGTGATCGCCATGGCGACCGCGAACACCAGGACGACCCCGCCGTCGAGGGCGAGCACCAGGCCGACCGGCAGCATCATCGCGGTCAACGCGGTCGCGTAGACCAGCAGCGCCGTGGTGGACAGGCCGATGCCGAACACCAGGGCGCAGCCCAACGCCAGCAGGCCGACGCACATGACCACGTGGCCGGTCGTGGAGAACCGACGGGAGAGGTACGGGATGCACAGGTAGGCCGCCCCGTACCCGACCAGGCCGACGATGAGCAGCGTCTTGAGCCACACCGCGCGGTCCGACCGGGCGATCTCCCACACCGTGGAGGGCAGGAACGCCAACACGAAGAACAGGCCGACGACCGACCAGCCACGCCCGGTGCCGCGCTTGGCCGACGCGTGCCACGGGTCCGTGGCGGACCTGCGCCGCTGGTCGTCGACCGGGCCCAGGACGCCAACGGGTTCGCGGTTCGGAGTGGACATGGCGGGCTCCTCGGGTGCGGTCGTGCCCAGTATGTCCCGCTCGGCACGGCTGCCCGACCCCGCGTGCGCGCGGGGCCGGGCGAGGCGCTGGGACATCAGACCCGGGCGGAGTCGGCGCGGAACCGGCGGGTGACGATCAGGGCCAGGACCACCGTCCAAGCCACCAGCACGAGCAGCGTCCGGGTGGCCTGCAGGTCGTGCGTGACCACGTCCCGGCCGATGCCGCCGTACCAGTAGCTGGGCAGCACATGCGCGACGTCGCGCATCCAGCCGGGCATCTGCGAGGGCGGGAACCACAGGCCGCCGCCCAGGCTGAGCAGCATGAACACGGCGCTGCCGATGGCCTGCACGCTGTCGCCGGTGGCCACCTGCCCGATCAGCACGCCGAGCACCGCGAACGGGGCCAGCGCGATCCAGGTGCCCAGGATGACCTGTACCCACTGGCCCGGCTCCAGGTGCACGCCGGTGGACATGCCGATGATCGACACGAGCAGCAGCGGGCCGAGCGCGATCAGCATGCCGCACATGCCCTTGGCGAACAGGTAGCCCTGACCGGACAGCGGGGTCAGCCGCAGCTGCCGCTGCCAGCCGCTGGCGCGCTCGGCGGCGATGCGGGTGCCCGCGGACACCGTGGCGGTCATCCCGCCGAACGCCCCCATGCCCACCATGATGATCGTGCGGGCGTCCGGGTCGCCGCCGGAGATCGACGAGAACAACAGGTAGAAGATCACCGGGAAGCCCACGGTGAAGATCAGGAAGCGCGGCGCGCGGATGGTCCGGCGCAGCTCAAGGGCCAGGTAGGTGAGGTTCATGACCGGGACTCCTCGGTGGCGGTCAGCGCGAGGAACGCGTCCTCCAGGCCGAGCGCGGTGATCTCGATATCGTGGACGTTCGGGTAGGTGTGCAGCAGGGCGCGCAGGGCGGCGTCGGAGTTCTCGCAGCCGAGCTCCACCCGCTCGCCGCGCACGTCGACCTCGCGCACACCGGGCAGGCGGCGCAGGTCGTCGACGACCGCGCCGGGCACGACGGCGGTCAGTCGACGCCCGGAGACGGTCGCCCGAACCTGCGCCACCGACCCGTCCGCGGCGACCCGCCCGCTGCGCATCAGCACGACCCGGTCGGCGAAGTCCTCGGCCTCTTCGAGGTAGTGCGTCGCGAACAGGACGGTGCGGCCAGCGTCGGTGAACTCGCGCATGGACCGCCAGAACTCCCGCCGGGTCTCCACGTCCATGGCCACCGTCGGCTCGTCGAGCACCAACAGGTCCGGATTGCTGACCAACGCCAACGCGAACCGCACCCGCTGCTTCTGTCCACCCGACAACCGCGCCGCGCGCCGCCCTGCCAGGTCCGCGATCCCGGCCCGCTCCAACGCGTCCGAGACCGACAACGGCTTCCGGTGCAACGCGGCCACCAACGAGACGGTCTCGGCCACGGTGACGTCGTCGAGCAACGTGCCCGTCTGCAGCATCGCCCCGATCACCCCGGCCGACACGGCATCCCGTGGCGTGCGACCGAACACCGTCACCTCACCGGCGTCCGGTTTGGTCAGTCCGAGCACCATGTCCACAGTGGTGGACTTCCCCGCCCCGTTCGGCCCGAGCAGGGCAACGACCTCCCCCGGCGCGATGACGAGGTCCACCCCGTCCACGGCGCGGACATCCCCGTAACGCTTGTGCAGGCCGGACACCCCGACCGCCGCACCGTTCTTCGTGCTGCTGTCCATCATGTCCACAACTCTGCCGCCCGCTCCCGCGAACTCCCTCGTCCGCGCGTCACCGCTTCGCCATGACAGGTGTCATGGGCCCGAGGCGCACCCGTCCCGGCGACCCGGTCCGGAGCGTGCGCGCCCCATCACGGTCCGTTGCCTCGGCCGGTCACCGGTCGACCTCGGCGAGCAGTGCCGCTGTGCGGGCGCGGAGTCGCTGGGCCCTGGGGTCGGGGTACCGGTCGAGGATCCGGGTCGAGTCCTGCCACTGTGCGCGGGCGTCGGCGGACCGGCCGTTCCGCCGCAGGGCGACACCGAGACCGACGAGCGCGCCCGCCGTGCGCCAGTCGTCGCCGACCTGCCGGAACATCGTGGCCGCCCGCCGGTGGAACTCGGCCGCCTCGGCGAACCGTTCGAGCCGCCGGTACGCCGCCCCGGTCCCGTCCAGCGCCCTGGCCTCGTGCCGGGTGTTGCCCAGTTTCCGCTGCAGCACCGCGGCGCGCTGGAACGAGATCAGCGACTCGTCGACCCGGTCCAGGGCCAGCTGGATCTTCCCGAGCTCGATGAGGACGCAGGCCACGATCACGTCGTCATTGAGATCGGTGGCCGTCTCCAGGGTCGTGTGCGCCGTTCCCAGGGCCTCGTCGAGCAGGCCCGCCTCGCGCAGCGCGTCGCAGAGGCTGACCAGGGCGTCGATCTCCAGGGTCTGCTCCTCGATCCGGCGGAGCGACTCGACGGCCTCGCGCAGCAGCTCGACGGCCCGGCCGGGCAGGTCGAGCTGGACGTGGACCTCGCCAAGCAGGTGGGTGGCGAACGCCGCGTGTTCCACGTCGCCCGACGCACGGGCCGTGTCCCGGGCACGTTCCAACCGGTCGCGTGCCTCATCCAGTCTTCGCAGGCGTTGGTAGATCTGCCCGACCCGGGTCGAGGTCTCGACCTCGCCGCGTCGATCGCCGATGTCCACCTGGATCGTCAGTGCCCGCTCGAACTCCGACAACGCGTCGCCGAGCCGGTCGGCGTGCAGCATGGCCGTGCCCAGGCCGTGCAGGAGGTAGGCCTCGGCGAACCGGTTCCCGGCTCGCCGCGCCGAGACGAGCCCGGTCCGGGTGATGGCCTGCCAGGAATCGAACGGATGCCGGAACGCGTAGACGTTGCGCAGCAGCGCCGGTATCTGCCAGCCCGGCGTGTGGAAACCGAGCTGCGCTGCGAGGGCGGCCATCGCCACGAGGTTGCCCTCCTCCAGCTCCAGCCACTCGACCGCCTCGTTGTGCCCGACGAACGCCTCGGCCTCGACCATGTCGGCGGGCGGCTCGATCTCGAACGAGCGGTCCTGGTACTGGCTGGCGGTCACCGCCGAGTCCGTGGTGTGCAGGTACCAGCTCAGCAGCCGCCCCACCGCCGCGTGGATGCCCGCCTGGTCCTCCTCGTGCTGTACCTGGTCGGACGCGTAGGCCCGCAACAGGTCGTGGAACTGGTACCGCGTTCTCGTCCGCTGTTCCAGAAGGTGCGCGGCCGACAACGCCGCCAGCGCCTGCCGTGCGGGCTGGCGTCTCATGCCCGCCAGCGCGGCGGCGGCCAGACTGCTGAACTCCGCTGTCGGGTGGAGGCCGAGCAGCCGGAACACGCGCGCCGCGTCGGGTGCCAGGGCACGGTACGACCAGGCGAAGACCGACCGGACCGCGTCACCCTGCTCGTCGTCGTCGGAGTCCAGGAGGTCCCACAGCCCGGACTCGTCGTGCAGGTCCTGGACCAGGTCGCTCAAGGGCAGCAACGGCCTGCTCGCCGCCCGCTCGGCCGCGATCCGCAGGGCCAGGGGCAGATGGGCGCACAGCCGCGCGAGCTCGGCGATGTCCTCGTCGCTGTCGGTGGACCGGTGCCCCTGCACGGTCGCACGAACCAGGTCGATCGACTCGGACTCGCTCAGCACACCGAGCGTGCGGCGGTACGCGCCTTCCCTGGAGACCAGTCCGGACAACAGGTTGCGGCTGGTGACCAGGACCAGACACCGGGTCGTGCCGGGGAGCAGGGGACGCACCTGGCCCACCGACGCGGCGTTGTCGAGGAGTAGCAGCATGCTCCTGTCGGCGACCAGGGACCGGTACAGCGCAGCCCTGGCCTCAAGGTCGGCGGGGATGCTGCCGCCTGCGACATCGAGCGCCCGGAGCAGCTGTTCCAGCGCGGCGGCGGCGGTCAGTGACGGGCCGGGGTCGTAGCCGTGCAGATTGATGTACAACTGCCCGTCCGCGAAGTTGTCCCGGACTCGCTGCGCCCATTCCACGGCGAGCGACGTCTTTCCCACTCCCGCTGTCCCGACCACGATGCACAATGGGCCGAACGAGCTTGCCCGTTCGGCGGGTTCCAGAATACTGTCGAGCCATTCGATATCGGCTTGGCGGTTGACGAATATCCGGCTCCCGGTGGGCAACTGCCGTGGTATCGGACTGGCACTCGGGCCGTGCTGGTAGAAATGGACACCACCGGTGACATTTCCTGCCTGGACGACGCCGGAGCCGGACCCCGACCATCGGTTCTCGGCACCGGACTCGTGCGGTTCCGGCTGGTCGTCATGCTCATCGCGGGTGTTCATCTCAGCCGCTTTTCCGGATGGCCGGGGGCAGCGTGTCCAGGCGCACCAGGCCATCCCGCAGGGCCACGATGTAGCCCAGACCGGTGTGGCCGACGAGAGTGCCGGGTGTGTATGAGTGGTCGCATCGTGCCGCGGTGAGATGGAATGTCTTGATGGTGGTTCCGTCGGCCAGCTCGACGAAGGTGCCGAGCGCGCCGAACTTCGTCCGAACCCGGACCGCATCGTCCACTTCGGACTGTGCGGCCACGAACGTCTTGTCCGCCTGGACATGCTCCGGCCAATACGAACCGGGGCCTTGCCCTGCCTTGCGCGAGAAATGGCGCACGGGGTCGTCGAGAAATTGATTGACCAGATGTGGTGTCTCGGCGAACAGTTGCAGGGAGAGCTCGTCGAACCCGGTGCCGTCCTCGATGGCCAGCGGGCGCTGGAGGATGATGGCACCTTGGTCGAACTCGGATGTCATCTCGTGCAGGGTTATGGCGCGCAGATCGCGGTGTTCGTCGAGTATGTAGGGCAATGGGTTCGGTCCGCGCCCGTCCGGCAGCAGCGACGGGTGGATGTTGACCGCGTAGGTCACTGCCAGCCGATCCACGGGGATGCGCCACGCGTAGCCCGCGGTGATGAGGATGTCGACCCTGGCGTCGTTGAACGCGCGTATCGCGTTCTTCCTTGTCGGGCGGCCGAACAGGACCGGGATGCCGTGCCGATGGGCGACGTCGGTGACGTTGCTGACTGGGCCGTCCGGCTCACTGGTGAGGCAGAGCACGACCTCGGTGTCGGTGCGGGCGGTGAGGGTTGTGAGGCAGGATGAGAAGAAGTCGTGCCCGGCGAAGGCGATCCGACGCTTACTCATGGTTTCTCCTGGGAGGTAGCCTGTTCTCGGTAAGTCCCAGGAGCCCTGGGACTGATGTCTTGATCAAGCCGCAGGAGGCGCGTTTCCAGCTTCCGCTTTGATCATCTTGCTGCCGACCGCCGAACGGGCATGGGCGCGGGAAACCTTGTCGGCACCCCCATCGCGAGCTACCCTGGAGATCCCTGATGGGGTGACCGAGGGTTGAACAGACGGGGGTGGACCCGGCGATGCAGTTGGAGCTCCTGTTCACGCAGGTCAATTCGAGCAGCTCGTGCCCCAGCGTCTACTTGGGTGACACTGGAGAGTTCGTAGTCCAGGGTCCTGCGGTGGACGAGAGCACGGCGGCCAACCTGGTCGGTGTCGACCCTGGCGAGGTCGCGGTCCGCATTCCGGCGGAGGTCCTGCTCGGCGCCGTGCTGCGATACACCGACCGTGGTGCGCGCCCTCATTCGGGTGAATGACCCTCGCCTTTCAGGTGGAATAGCGTCAACTCGTCACTGATCGCGACGGCGACTTACCAGTGTTGTAGGTCGAATGTTCTATCAGAGGCGACAGGGCTCCGGTCGGGCGGGTTAGCCGGTAAAGCGGTGGTTGTGGACGCGGTTCCGGAATCACGAAGTCGAGTCGGTCGGCGCCAATGTCCTCCGTAGCGTCCATGCCGCATATCGAGTGCCGCTCACTACTCCTGCCTGGGGCGGGCACACGAGCGCTGAGAACCGCACAGTTTCCGTGCGTATGCCGCTATGGATGAAGCGGTGGGTCGGCTCGGGATCTGCCAGGGGTGGAGCCACGGAGCGGTTGCTACTGTCCGGCTCGTGTCGAACGACGGGCATGGCGCGCCGGGCCAGGGTGGGGGTGCTGACGAGATGGGTCGGTATGTGACGGTGGCGGCTGCCATGGTCATCGAGGAAGTACGGCTGAGGAAGTTCCTCCAGGCCCCGGTAGCGCGGGCGAATACGTGGCCGGAGAACGACTGGGCGGGGATCTGCGCACCCTGGAGCGACGAGGCAGTACGGCTGGAATACCGGGAGCAGCTCACCGCCGCTATCGCCGAGTGTGATGGTTGGATCGACGGTACCTACGCCGAACTGCTGCTGGGTATCGACGAGGAGGATGGCTCGCTGTCGGTCGGTTTCGATGAGGCGAGTGGGTCGTTGGTTGTCGAGTTCGAGGCGCGGGTCGACTTCCCGGTGCCGTCGTTGATCTGGGCTCTCACGGTCTTTCGTGGCATGGCCGGATTCATGGTCGACGACGAGACGGGCATTGTCACCGTCACCGCCGACTGGGACATACAAGCGGAACTGCTGATGCTGCTGGAGCCCGGAAAGTCCGAGTTCCCCGGTCAAGCACAGCCGAAGGCCAAGGACAGGGCGTTCGACATCCGCTGCGCCGTCGGCGATTCCGACGAGTCCGCGAGCGAGCTCATCGGGCGGTTGTCCTCCTAAAGGTCGCACCACTAGTGTCGCGTGATTCTGATGCCGTTACTTGGCGTTGTTGTCGACGAGTTTCTTGATGTTGGTTTGGACGAGTCTGACCTTGGCCAGGATCTCGTCGGCGGTGGTTGTCCAGGTGAAGGGCTTGGCGGTGGTGTTCCAGTGTGTGATGTAGTCGCGGATCTGCGTGATCAGGACCTTGACGCTGGTGAAGGTGCCGCGGCGGATCGACTGGCGGGTGATGATCCCGAACCAGGTCTCGATCTGGTTGATCCAGGAGGAGCCCTTGGGGGTGAAGTGAAACCGCACGTGCGGGTTGTCGGCCAGCCAGGCCATGACCTCCGGGGTGGTGTGGGTCGAGAGGTTGTCCAGCACGACGTGGACATCCTTGCCGGCGTGCGGTTTCACGGCCTTCTTCAGAAACGCCAGGAAGGCCGCGCCGTCGCGGACCGGCGCGCACTCGCCCAGGACCTCGCCGTCCGGCGGGACGGTCTGGGTGGTTATCTGACGGTTCTACCGTTCGCGGGCCCGCGTTTTCCGGACGCCAGGATTTCAGCGCCTGCTTAATCACTCTCCGGTCGGCCCAAGGCGTGGGTGGGGTTGGTGGTGGTCCTGGGGGTGCGGTTTTCCGCCATTGTGGTGACCGTTCCGCCATTGGTGGCGGCCGCCGTGGTGCGTTCGGTGACCCGGTCATGCTCGTCTGCTGCCTGCTCGCGGTGCTGTCTTGACCGTCGAATGTGGACGAAATGAGAGACTGTGAGTGCCGCCACGGAAATTCGGAAGCGCCGGACCGCGGTTTTGGTACCGTGGGTCAACAGACCCCTGAAACGACGGACCGATTGGGGATCGGCCCGGGAACGGGAGCTTCTGATGACCAGCACCACCACCAATCCGGCCGGCGAACCGGTATCCGACCCGGCGGCGAATACCGGCACCGAGCCGAAGCAGGTGCGCAGCTTCCGGGAGCTCATGTTGCCGCCGGAGCTCAGCGAGCGCGACGGTTGCCCGTTCGTCCCGCCCTCCGGCCTGCTGCGGCTGGGCGGCGAGGGCCCCGTGCACACCGTCACGCGCCGCGATGGCGAGAAGATCTGGCTGGTCACCGGCCATGCCGAGGCTCGTGCCGTGCTTTCCGACAAACGGATGAGCTCGGACTCGACCCGGTCGGAGCGGCGGATGGCCCAGCTCCCGGAGAAGCTGCGGGAGGCGCTGTCCGACCGGCGCAACCGGGCGGGCAGTTTCATCGGCATGGACGCGCCCGAGCACACCCGCTACCGCAGGCTGCTCACCGGCGCGTTCACCGTGCGGCGCATGCGGAACCTGGAGCCGGGCATCACCCGGATCGTCAACGAGCACCTGGACGCGATGGTGGCCGCCGGGCCGTCGGCCGACCTGGTGCCCGGGTTCGCGCTGCCGGTGCCGTCCCTGGTGATCTGCGAGCTGCTCGGCGTGGACTACGCCGACCGGGCGGAGTTCCAGCACCGCACGTCCCGGGTGCTCCGGCTGGACACCCCGCTGGAGGAGGTGTCCGAGGGGTTCGAGGAGATCCGCGACTTCCTGCGCGGGCTGGTGCGGGCCAAGCGGGTCGAGCCGGGCGACGACCTGATCTCCGACCTGATCCGGGCCGACCCGGACCACCCGCTCGACGACGACGAGCTGTCCGGCATGGCCAACCTGCTGCTCGTGGCGGGTCACGAGACCACCGCGAACATGTTGGGGCTGGGCACCTTCGCCCTGCTGGAGAACCCGGACCAGCTGGCCGCGCTGCGCGACCGGCCGGAGCTGGTGACCACCGCGGTGGAGGAGCTGCTGCGTTATCTGACGATCATCCACTTCGGAGTCCAGCGGATCCCGTTGGAGGACGTGGAGATCGGCGGGCAGCTCATCCCGGCGGACGCCACCGTGGTGGTGTCCGCGCAGGCGGCCAACTTCGACGGTGAGCACTTCGCCGACCCGGAGCGGCTCGACCTGTCCCGGCCGCGCAGCCCGCACCTGGCGTTCGGGCACGGCATCCACCAGTGCCTCGGCCAGCAGCTGGCCAGGGTGGAGATGGGCATCGGCTTCACCGAGCTGTTGCGCAGGCTGCCGGGCCTGCGGCTGGACATCGACCCGGCGGAGGTGTCCGTGCGCACCGACATGCTCATCTACGGTGTCCACGCGCTACCGGTCGCCTGGGACGCCGAGGCGGCCCGCGCGGTCCCGCCCGCACCGGTGGCCGAGACGGTCTGAAGTCGACGGCCGGGGCTGTTCACCGAAACGGCCCCGGCGACCGGGAAGCCTCGGGTCCGACCGGACCCGAGGCTTCGCCGCATGGTCGGAGAGCCCGTCAGGACACGCTGATGACCTGTGCCGGGCAGAGCTGGACGGCGGTGCGGGCGGCCTCCTCCTGGTCGGCCGCGGGCTCGTCGTGCAGCAGCAGGACCGTGCCGTCGTCCTCGCTCTGGTCGAACAGGGCGGGTTCGGTGAGCACGCACATCCCGGAGCCGACACACCGCGTGCGATCCACGGTGATCTTCATGGCGTCCCCCTCGTCGTCGGTGGATGTACCTCCATCATGCACCCACCGCGAGCGAGCCCGCACGCGGTGTGCGGGCGGGCGCCCGGCGGCTCACCAGCTGCCCGCGACCTGGCGGGTGGCGGCGTTGATCCGGTTCCACGAGTTGATGGCCGCGACGGTCACCAGCAGCGCCGAGACGCCCCGGTCGTCGTAGTGCTCGCGGACCCGCGCCCACAGCTCGTCCGACACCGGGTCGCCCTTGTCGGCCATCCGGGTCAGTACCTCGGTCAGCTCCAGCGCGACGCGCTCGGCGTCGGTGAAGAACGGGGCCTCGCGCCACGCGGCGACGGTGAGCAGCCGCTCGTCGGTCTCGCCCGCCTTGCGCATGTCCGTGCCGTGCATGAGGGCGCAGAGGCTGCACCCGTTGATCTGGCTGGCGCGCAGCTTCACCAGCTCCAGCGTGGTGTCCGGGACGCCCTTGCCCTTGGCCGCGTTGCCGAACGCCACCAGGGTCTTCATGGCCTCGGGGATGACGATGACCGGGTTGTCCATCCGAGCCTGCATTGCGGTCCCTCCACTGTTCTCGTCGGTTACAACAGCAGGACGAGGGACCGGGTCGGGATGTGACAGCCGGGGCTCAGTTCGGGGTGTGATCCACGGCACCCCCGCGCGGGGCGGCCTTCGGGTCGTCGACCGGGTAGGGCACGAGCGTGCCGAGCTTGCGCGCCGTCCGCGACTGCCGGACGTCCGCGTGCGGGAAGACCCAGCGCTTGAACGCCCACCAGCGGAACAGCATGGCGATCACGGTGCCCACGATGGAGCCGAACAGGAAGTCGGCGACCTCCTGGGTGAACGGGCTGACATTGGGCACCTGGAGGTCGAGCACGTAGCGGGAGAGCGCCAGCGGGCCGGTGTAGAAGAGGATCGAGATCCCGCTGATGACGAAGAACAGCGCCGCCTCGTGGTGCCGCTCGCGGCCGCCCCTGGTGTCGAAGGACCATTCCCGGTTGAGGATGTAGGACACGATGGTGGCCAGGATGACGCCGATGGTCTTGGCCACGATCGGCTTGGGTTCCAGGATGGTCAGCTTCAGCAGGTACCAGGTGCCGTTGTCCACGACGTAGGCGATGCTGCCCACGATCCCGAACTTCAGCAGCTCCCGGTGCTTCACCGCGAGCGGCCGCAGCCTGGGCGGCAGGGCGCGCAAGGCGATATCGCGAAACGGCATGGGGCCCAGGCTAGCCGATCCGGGCGTGGCGGTGATCACGCCCGGAACGGCCCGTTCCGTTTGTCCGGTGTGCACCCGGGCGTTCCTCGGCCGCCGAACAACGTGTCCGCGCCGGTCATCGCGGGCGTCGTGATATCGGATATCCGGTGGTCGTCAGCCGCGGCGGAAGAACTCGACCTCACCCAACGCGATGTGTTTGCCGGGTCCCAGTCCGGCCGCCGCGCGCACGGTCAGCTGGATCTTCACCACATCGCTGATCGCGGTGTCCTGCTGCTGCGGACCGGGTTCGTCGGCCAACGGGATACTGAACGACTGCGTGGTGCCGTCGGCGGTGGTCACGGTCGCGTCCAGCAGGGTGGGCCGCGCCTCGGTGGCGAACTCCTCCGGCTTGGCCGACGGGCCGGTGTGCGTGACCACGGTCAGCAGCCGGATCGGCTGGTCGAAGGTGGCCTCCAGCGAGGCGCCCACGGCCGGTGACCCCCAGTACTTGTTGGTGGCACCGTCGGTGGCCGCCTTGGCCGGGTGACCGGGCAGTTCCGCGGTCGCGGACACCGAGACCGGCACCGCGGGCACGGTCTTGGACGTCTTGTCCAGCACGTCCTGCACCAGCCGCTTGCCCAGCGGGTACAGCGCGATCCCGGCGATCACCAGGGCTATCAGCAGCGCCAACAGGATCAGCCTGCGGGTCAGCGCGCCCGATCCGCCTGCCTTGCGCGACTTCTGCGCGGTCCTGGTCTCCTCGGCCGTCTCGGTCAACGGGGTGGCGCAGCGGCGACAGAACTTCCGCCCCGGCGGGTTGGGTGTGCCGCAGTTCGGGCACGGCGGGCCTTCGACCGCGGTGTCGGCGATCTCGACCCGCTTGGCCGGACGGGGCGCGACCGGCCGCGCGGGCTGTACCGGCCGCGGGTCGGTGTCCTCGGGGTCGGGACCCGCGGCGGGTGACGCCTGCGCGGGTTCGGACGGCGGCCTGGCGGGCGGTTGGACGAGGGCGCTACCCCGCGCCGGAGTCGGTTTTCCCCGGTCCGGGGCTTGCGGCGAGGACGGCTCCGCCGCTTGCGGCGAGGCGGGCGACTCGGCTTGGGGGGAGGTCGGTGGCTGGGCCGGTGACTCGGCGCCGGGCGGCGTGCCCGGTATGTCGCCGGGGGGCTCGGGTGTGGTCCGAGGTGTGACCGCCTGCTGGGGAGCGCCGGTCTCGCCCCAGCCCAGATAGGTGCCGCAGTTGCCGCAGAAGTCGTCGGTCGGTCCCACGGCCGCCCCGCACACCGGACATGTCATGGCCGAGCCCTCCCGTCCGCCACCGCCACCGACCACCGCACGTGCAGCGGGCACGCGGTGGCCACGATCGAGCGCACCAGGTCCAGGTCGACCTCGCCGCCGTCCGACCACACCCGCACCGTGACCTCGCCGCCGCCGTCCAACCCGGCCCCGGGCGTCGCCGACCAGGTCGCGCCGGGCCCGTCCGAGACCTCGGCCCGCACGCCCGCGCACAGCCACAGCCGGGCGACCAGCCCGCGCGCCGTCCCGCGCCACCGGTGTGCGTCGGCGGCGCCCGCGACCGCAGCTCTGCGAACCGACTCCGGCCACCCGTCGGACATGTCCGCCGCCACCCAGGAGCCCAGCCACGCCACGAAGTCGGCGGGTGTGCACTCGGGCGCCAGGTAGGCAGCGAAGTTGTCCAAAGTGGACAACAAGGGTGCGAACACCACGTCGAGCCCGCCGGTGAGGCGTTGGACGAACCCGTCCGCCGCGTACACCGCCGGCAGGCTGTCGCCGAGCGGTCGGCGGGTGGGCAGGTCGGGGACGGCGGCACGGGTCATGGCTGCTCCACCGCCACCTGGTGCTGGTGCGAGAAGACCAACGCGTTCGGCTCCAGCTCCACCCGTTCGGTCGCCGTGCCCCGCCGCCCGGTGATCGGGTCGGCCGGGAACAGCCGCACACCCTCGACGCTGTCCACGCCCGGCAACCGTTGCAGCACCGCGAACACCGCTCCGTAGTGGACGGACTTCCCGAACGGCCACCCGCGACCGTCGTCACCGCCCCGCAACGGGTCCAGGTAGTGATACAGCGCGTCCAACGCGTCCCGCTCGGCGTCCGGATCGGACGATCGGATTCGGGCGACCACCGTGACGCCCTGGTAGAACGGCGGTTCCACGGACACCCTGGTCCCGATCAACCGGCGTTCGTCCAACCGTGCCGCGATCGTGGCCAGCAGCTCGTCCGGCGGGATCAACTGCTCGAACCGCAGCCGCTCGTCCCCGCCGCCGACCGCCACGTTCGGCACCACCACGACCCGTGCCGCCCCCGCTTCCTCGGGCATGCACCGGATCCGCGCGGCCGACGGCGCGGCCAGCCGGGCGAAGTGCTCGTAGTCCTCGGCCGTCACCGCGCGCTCCTGCACCCGGAGCTGGTGTGGCGCGCGGACCTTGGCCTCCGCGACCGTCTCACCGTCCACACCGCCCTGCGCCCCTTCGCGATTCTCCACCGACGCCACATACGGCACCGAGCTGCGCAACACCGAGATGGCGCCTCTGGCCACGTTCCCCGCGCGTCCGCCGCCGGTGCGATAGCGGGGGACGCGCACGTGCGCGCCCTTCGTCGGCACGGCCCCGTAGGCGCGCATCGACCCGTCCGCCTCCCGCACGCTCGGCGGGAACTCCACCTCGCCGGTGGTGGCGTCCAGGGTCACGTGCCGGTCGTCCGGGCCGGAGGTCCCGAAGTGCTCGACCACCGTCCACTCCGCCCAACCGTCCGTGGTGGACACCTCGACCACTACCGGCGGACCGCCCGGCAGCACCGGCACCCTGGCCAGCCGCAGCCGCTGGCCGGGCACGCCGGTGGCCAGACCGAGGCCGGTGTCGACGATCGTCTCGGCGTGCTCGACCGCGGTCCAGCCCCCGATCGTGTCCACCTCGGCCACCCGCACGGTCGGCGACTCCGAGTAGAACGGCTGCCCCTCCGCCGGTTCGACCGCCCGGCAGCGCAACCAGCCCGCGCGCACCCCCGCCGACACCGACTCCACGTGCCCGGCCGGGATCCGCAGCACCACCTCGCCGGGCCGGTTCAACCCGCCCGTCGTGTCCTCGAACGCCTCGCAGACCTGCCAGCCGTCCGCGGTCCACGCCTCCCACACCAGCGGTGGCTGGCGCGGGTCCACGCCGATGCCCTCCACCCGGCTGTCCAGCCGGACCGCCACCACGCACCGCGGCACCGCGTCGGTCAGCCCGAACAGCAGCACGTCCCCGGGCGCGGGCCGGGCCTGGAAGCACGGCACGTCGTGGCCCGCGGCCAGGTCGTTGGTGCGGTCGGTGTGCTCGCCGGACGCGCTGGAGGTCACCAGCCGGTCCAACGCGCACGGCACGACCGGCAGCTCCTCGACGGTGGCGAACACGACCGCGTCGCCCGCCTCGGTCTGCTGGGTCGCCACCTCGGTGCCCGCCGCCAGCGTCACGGTCTCCTGCCGGGCCGCCGACAGCCAGAACACCACCTCCGCGCGCGCCGCCGTCGGCGGGAACAGCCGGATGCCCAGCAGGTCCAGGAATGCCAGGTAGTGCCGCTCCGGCACCCGGTTGAGCCGGTAGATCGTCTGGTCGACCATGTGCGCGAACGTCTCGATCAGCGTCACCCCGGGGTCGGACACGTTGTGGTCCGTCCACTCCGGACTGCGCTGCTGTACGTAGCGCTTGGCCTCGTCCACCAGCTGCTGGAAGCGGCGGTCGTCGAGGTTCGGGGCGGGCAGCGCCATCACAGCTCTCCGGCGGGCTCGGACGGGATGGTGTAGAAGGGGAACACCAGGTTGCGGGGGTCGTTGGTGGAGCGGATCGAGTAGCGGATGTCGATGTAGAGCACGCCCGCGTCGACCGTGTCGAAGGCCACCACCACATCGGTCACCTCGATCCGCGGCTCCCAGCGCTCCAGCGCGGCCCGCACCTCGAACCCGATCCGCCCGGCGGTGGCGCCGTCGCTGGGGGCGAAGACGAACTCGTGGATCCCGCAGCCGAACTCCGGCCGCATCGGCCGCTCGCCCGGGGCGGTGCCCAGGATCAGCCGGATGGCCTGCTCGATCTCGCGCTCGTGCCCGACCATGGCGATGCCGCCGGTGGTGGACACCCCGGTCGGGAAGGCCCAGCCGCGCCCGATGAACCGATCGCTCACGGCCGCTCCCCGATGATCACGTTGAGCGCGCCGGTGAGGATGGTGCCACCGCACGCGGTCGGGTCGCCCACACACGCCAGCGGCAACCCGCCCACCAGCACCATCCGCGGCCGCGGCGTGGCGATGACGCGGTTCACCGGGGTCATCGCGTAGTGGATGGCGCACTGGTGCAGGGAAGTGGACACGACCGGCGTGCGCCCCGCGATGAACACCGTCGCCAGGCGCGGCGACATCGGCATCGGCGGGAACAGGACCCCGGTCGGGGGAGGGGTGCGGGTGTGCGTGGTGGTGTCGCCGATGCGGGCCGCGGGTGGCATGGCTTCCCTCCTTGTCGGTTCCGGACTGGCTGATGGGCTAGGCGCTGTCCGGTAAGTCTGGTGCGCGGGATCCGTGATCCGCCGCGCGGGCGCGGATAGCGTGTGCCGGACTTGCCGGACAGCGCCTAGTTGATGCGGACCACGCGGCCCGCCAGCGAGGCCGTCAGCCCACCGTCGATATCCACGCTCCGCTGGCCGTTGATGGACACCGCCCCACCGAACAGCGCCAGCTCACCCGATCCCGCGTCCAGCGTGATCCCCCGCGGCGTGAGCTGGATCGAGGCGAGCGAGCCGCGCCCACCCGGTCCGTGCACGGTCACGTCGATGGTGCTCGCGGTCTCGTTCATCCGGATCTCCAACCGGTCGTTCCCGCTGGCGATCCGTACCCCGGGCGGCCCGGTGAGCCCGTCGATCAGCTCCAGCCGGTGGCCCTTGCGCGACACCACCGACCGCCGGTTGACCCGCCCCGACCGGTCCACCAGCGGCATCGAGTGCGGCGACGGCACGTCCCGGCCGTTGTAGAGGCCGCCGATCACATACGGCTTGTCCAGGCAGCCCTGCTCGAAGGCGACCAGCACCTCGTCGTCGACCTCGGGGCTGAACACGCCGCCGCCACCCTGGCCGCCCCACTGCACGGTGCGCACCCAGTCGGTCTCGTAGGTGTCGTCCAGCCAGGGAAACGACAGCTTGACCCAGCCGCGCTGCCTGCCGCCGAGCTCCTTGACGTCGGTGACGATGCCGGACACGACGCCCGGGATGCGCGGTCCCCGGTCGATGTGCGGGGCGCTCGACGTGAGCGCGGCGAGCGAGCGGTCCGGGGTGGCGCTGACCATGACGGTCGTGCGGTAGCCCTGCTCGGGTTCGAGGGTGTGGTGCACGGCGGTGGTGGTGTACTTGCCGGAGAAGTCCGGGCCGACGTTGCCCAGGGCGATCGGGATCCCGGCGCGCAGCTGCGGGTCGCCCTCGGCGACGGCCTCGATCTCGCCGACGCCGGTGCTCACCGACTCGGCGCGGGACCTGGCGGTGGTCCTGGCCTCGGCCTGGTTGCCGTGCGGGATGTCGGTGACCAGCGCGGTGGCCTTGCCGAACGCGTTGGCCACCTTGGCGCCGGACATGCCCGGCTTGACCGTCTTGCTGGTCCCGGTGGTCTCGTAGGCGAGCACCTTGAGCTTGGTGTCGACGTTCCAGCCGCGCACGCGCACCGAGTTGGCCTGGTCGGACGCGGTGAGCACGGCCCGCAGCGCGAGCAGGTTGCGCCCGTACTCCAGGACGAACCGGTTCTGCGCGGCCCGGGTGGTCGGCGCCGGGGCGGCGGTGGCCTGCTTGGGTCGCACGAACTCGATGTTGCCCTGCCGGTCGGCGCGCACCACGGCGCCGTGCTCGCGGGCGAGGTCCGCCAGGAAGTCCCAGTCGGACACCCCGCCCTGGGTGCGCTGGGTGTAGACGACCCGCTCCGCCTGCACCCGGCCCACGCCGAGTCCGGCACCCTTGGCCACCTCGGCCACGATCGTCTGGGCGGTCGCGTTCCGGAACGCCTTGACCCGCTTGCCCCGGGTGAGCCGGTGCACCTTGCTCAGCGCCCGCACGATGGTGAACGACCCGGTGCCGTCGGTGTCCAGTTCGAGCGCGGTCACCTCGCCGCTGAACAGCAGCTCCTGGGCGCTGCCGTCGGACAGGGCGACCGACACCTGCAGTGGCTTGCCGATGGTGATCCCGGTGTCCACCAGCAGCTGGTGGTACGGGTCGCGGAAGGTCAGCGTGGCGGCGTCGGGCAGGCCCACGTTCTCGTCGACCACCGTCCGCACCAGCATCACCTGCCACGCCTGGGGCAGCGGCCCGGGAATGGCCACGATCGGGTCGGCCGCGTACGCGCGGGCCGCGCGCCCGGTCACGCCGGGCTCCCGGCGGTGATCGGGATCAGGATCTCGGTGCCCGGCGGCAGGTCCTGCGGGTCGTCGATGTCGTTGGCCTCGGCGATCGCCCGCCAGGCGCCCGGGTCGCCGTACTCCTGCCAGGCCAGGTGCGCGAGGGTGTCGCCCGCGATGACGATGTGCGTGCGGCTGGGCTCCGGCGTGCCGGAGGTGGGGTTCTGGTTGGCCGTGTCGGCGGTGGCCTCCTCGATGCCGATCGAGCAGGTGGCGCGCAGCGGGGTGCCGTCGGTGTCGAACAGCGTGTACTCCACCGAGAACCGGGAGAGCACCCCGTCGAACGAGGTGGTGCGGGCGCTGCCCCACTCGAACCGCACCCACGGGCTGGCGGGCTTCTTCGCGCGCAGGCTCTTCGGCGTCGGCACGCACCCGGTCATCAGCTGTTCGATCTTCTGCTCCACGGACTTGTCGTGCGTGTCGGTGGCGTCCAGGAGGATGTCCACCGACAGCGAGCGCGGCCCGGAGCCGACGAACTCCGGGGTGGACGACTGCGGCGCCATCCGCGCCGGGCTGCGCCGCCACTCGGTGCTCTTGGTCATCGACAGCTTGTTCGGGTTGAACTGGAACCTGACCGTCTCCAGCGTCGCCCCCGGTTTCGCGCCCACCTTCGGCGGCGGCTCCATGATCAGCAGCTGCGCCCGCGCCATGCCCCGGCTCACGACGCCCGCAGTCCCTCGTGCGCGATCTCCAGCGTCTCCACCGCCGCCTGTGGCGACCCCGGGTCGAACGACGGCCCCTGCCAGCTCACCGGCACGATGCCGAGCACCTGCCAGCGCGCGATCGGGGTCAGGTTCGGCTCCAGCGCCACGATCTCGCCGTTCTTCCGTTCGACCTTGCGCATCAGCTGCTCCAACCAGCGCGAGACTTTCGTGGTGTCGGCGGTGACCGGCCGGGACAGCGTGATGTTCGTCCAGCTGATCCGGGTCGGCAGCGCCCAGGTGAACCCGTTGTTCCCGCCCTCGGCGAACTGCTCCACCTCCACCTGGGCGCCCAGGCCCGAGCAGGTGTGGAACGCGCCGAGGTCGTCGCCGCCGATGGCGAGCCGGAAGAACATGCTGCTGGCGAAGATGCGGTCGGTCATCGCTGGTTCCTAACGGTCGTACGGGCGGCCCGCCCGGTCCCGCGACTGCCGCAGGTCGGCGCGCAACATCCGGCTGAGCGGGTCGAACAGCCTTCTGGCCAGCTCGTCGATGTGCTGTGGGGTCGGGGGTTCGGGTTCCGGTTCGCTCTTCTCGTCCTTGGCGTTCTTGCCGTCCTTGTCGGACACCGAACGCAGGTTGCCGCGCTCGGGCGGGTTGTGCGGGAGATCGGCGGCGGTGAACGGCATGAACGCGCCCGGGTGCGGTGGCGTGCGTTGCACGGGAGCCTGCCGCCCCGCGCTCCGGTCGGGGAGAGGTCGAATGGTCAGTCCGTCCTGTGTGGACGGTATTCCTGGGGCTGCGGGTGGGTTGATGTGCGGGACGAGCGGGGTGTGCCGTGGTCGGCGGTGGACCGGACGGACCACTGTGGACTGTGTGGTCCGTTGTGCCGGTACCTCGCCGGTCGACATGGGCCGGATGGATCGCTGGATCATCCCGACCGGCGGCAGTGCCTGCGGCGCCTCGGGGGCGACTCGCGCGGGCGGCTCGGACGACGGCGAACCCGGCTGTCGCGACGACGGGACGGGCATATCCGGGGTCGTCCGCCGCTGCGTGCTCGCCGCCATCCGAACCGGCGTGTCCGCCGCCTGAGTCGTGCCGGGGGTCGAGTGGGTCGGTGCATCCCCGAGCAGCCGGGTCACTGTGCTCACCGGGTGCATCGGCATGTCCTGGTCGGGGCGCATCCACGCTTCCACGGCCGGTGGGCTCGTGGTCACCGCTTGGAGCGGCATGTCGGGCGGGGCTGCCGTGTTCGCGGCCCGCTGTAGTGACGCGCCGGTCTGGTGGACCGGTGTGTGCGGGGTGGTGTCGGCCGACAGGGGCGGCTTCCTGACCTGGGTGTCCGGTATGGAGACCGCCGTGCTCGACGTGGTGCGGACCAGCGGGGTCGTGGTGCCCTGGGTCGGTGTGTTCGTCGTGTGCAGGTTCGGCGTTGTGGGGGCTGGTGACTCGACGGCCCTCTGCACCGGTGCGGTCGATGGAGTCCGGGGCGGCTCGTCTGGTGTCGGTCGGACCGAGGTGGACGGTGGCAGCGCGGGTACCCAGATCTGGCGCGTGGTTCGTCCGGTGGGCTGTGATCCGGGCGCGTTCGGGATGGCCATGCGCGCGAACGGCCCCACATCGCCGCGTGGTGGCGCGGTGGCGGTGGCAGGCAGCTCGGACAGTGGCTCGCCCAAGCCCTGCCTGGACCGCTGCACCCGCACGACCGGCCTGGCAGAACTGTCCTGTTCGGACTCGGTCGCGCGCTGGACCAGGCCGTGGCTCGTGCTGCTCGCGGATATGTCCGGCTGCTCGGTCGGCTCGACTGCCGGACGGTCGAAGCCGCGCAGCGGTGGGCGCTCGACAGGCTCGGGACCGGCAGGTGAGCTGTCACGCCGGACATCAGGCAGAGCTGATCGAGGGGCCGATGAGCTGGGGCGCAGGGGAGCAGGCGAACCACTGTCCGGCTGCCGCGTCGACGAGACGACAGGGCGGGGGGAGTCCGCCGGGGCGCTTGGCCGCGAAGTGTTCTGGATCGCCCGATTCGGCCGCGCGACCTGGTGGATTGCCGGTGCGGTGGTGCTCGGGGGAGTCGACAGCACCGGACGTTCGACGTCCGCGTCCCGCTGGATCGCCTGCCGCGCGTCGGGCGACTCGATCGACACCACTGGATGTTCGGGGATCGCCGGGATCATCTCGGCAGGCGCGCCACGCGACTCAGGCGAAGACGGCCGCGGCGCTCGCTGAACAGCGGGTGCCCCGTCCACCGACGTCACGGTCCGATGCGGTGCGGCTTGCCTGCGGGACCCTTGCTGCTCCGGTGTTGCGGCGCGCTGGATCGCTGCCTGCTCGACGCTCGATATCGGCCGGACGACCGGCTGGTCCACAGCGTCGTGCGACGGAGCAGAGGGGGCGACCGGCGGCTGTTCCGTGTCGCTGTCACCGATCACCGGATGGGAGTCCATCGGGGCAGCAGGGGACTCGCTTGTCGTGCCTGCCAGGGGAGTCCGCTGCGCCACCGGCGGCGTGGCCTCAGGCGAGTGAGTATCTTGCCGAACCGAGTCCGCCCGGTTGATGGGCGCCTCGGACCCCGGGCTCGTCGAAGGGCTGACGACCGGCCGCCGATCTGGGCGAACGACTCGTTGGATCGCGGCCGACTCGCCGCCGGAGGTCTGCTTGCCGGGACTCTGGCTGCCGGATACCCGGTCGTCTGAGGCTCGGCCGTTCGACGTCCGAGGACCCGGGGGCGTCGGACTCATGGGAGGAGTCCGACGAACCACAGGAGACTCGGCCACCGGCGGCGACTGAGGCTGGTCCGCGTACCCGGCCGTGGACCGTCGGATCTCGGCCGGGCGTGACCCGGTGGCTTGCGTGGCCCGAACCGGACGACTCTGCTCGACCGCCGCCGCCGAGTCCGATGTGGACACGTGGTCCGATGTGGACACGGAGCGGAGTCGGTGCACCGGGACCAGGTCCTCACCGGAGGGCGGCGTGGACCGGGTGACACCCCGCATCGTCCCCGCGGGCGCGTCCGCCGTGACCCCGTGCCCGATCCCGGTCATCAGCCCCGCCGACCGCCACGAGGCCAGCGTGCCGCGGAAGTCCGAGGCGGGCGGACGCGGCCGGATCACCGTCGGCATCGGACCGGTCTGCCGCCACTGGTCGACCGGCGCGGCCGGGACGGGCGGCACCGGGGCGCCCTGCATCGCCCCGGTGCGCGCCGCGGCCGTGTCCCGCTCGCGTCTGCGCCACAGCCGCATGTCACCCGCCCTCGTTCATCCGCTTGTTGATCCGCGCGATCTCGCGCACCCACGACCGCCGCTCGTCGTGCGTCAGGTCGAGGATGTCCGCGCGCGGCCAGTGGAAGTGGTAGGCGACGTACGCGACCTCCTCCAGCAGCCGGTCGGCCGCGTACGTCACGATTCCCCCAGGCGCCCACCGGCCAGCTCGACCTCGAACTCGGTCTCGCAGGTCGGGCAGCGCACCCCGGCCCGGGTGTGGCCCTCGCTGTTGACCCGGCGGTAGAACTCCTGCAGGAACGCGATGTCCGTGGCATACATGCGTTCCACCACGCCCGGGTGGATGTCGGTGATGGTGCCCAGCCTGGTGATCACCTGGGCGAGCAGCACCACGCTCAGGTAGCCGGGGTTCTCCTTGACCCGCACGTCGACCTGCGGGCGCAGCTCGTCGCGCGCGGTCGCCAGCCGCATCCGGCCGGTGCGGTGCAGCCTGCCCTGCTCGTCCAGATAACCGCGGGGCAGCTCGAAGTCGAACTCGGTGCGCAGGCCGCCCGGCTCGGCGGACTGCTCCGGGATGGCGGGCGCCGACCGGGCGGTGTCCGGGGCCGACTGGGCCGCCAGGGCGTCCAGGTCGGCCACCGACACCGTCCGGCGCCTCACTCCACCTCGATTCGCTCGAAGGTGACCGTGGCCTTCTCGTCCGCGCCGGAGGACTGGGTGGCGTTCAGGCCGGGGCCCTCCCACTTGCTGACCCAGGCGTCGAACAGCTGCATCCGCCGCACGGTGTCGCCCTTGGTGTCCATGACCTCGATGGTCAGGTTCTGCCGCGCGTCCTCGACATCGCCGTTGAGCAGCGTCTTGTTGATCCACTCGGTGAACTCGGGGCTCTTGTCCATGCCCCGGGTGATGGTCACCTCGCCGCCCTTGTGCCCGCCCGGCTGCTTCTTGTTGATGGGCTTGCCGCGGTCGGTGACCTGCATGCTCTCCACCACGTCCTGCTCCACCACCAGCCCGCTGACCTCCTTGATCGACTCGACGGTCACCCCGCCGAGCTGGACGCCGAACCGGTGTGTGGCAAGCGTGTCGCCCTCGGCCATGTGCTGTCCTCCCCACTCACTCGCTGATCAGGCTGGTGCTGTCGCTGAACTGCGCCAGCCGGAAGATGACGAACTCGGCGGGCTTGACCGGCGCGACGCCGATCTCGCACACCACCTGGCCCAGGTCGATCGACCCCTGTGGGTTGTTCTCCCGGTCGCACTTGACGTAGAAGGCCTCCTCGGCGGTGCGGCCGAACAGCGACCCGCGCCGCCACTCCTCGTGCAGGAAGGCCCCGATGTTGCGGCGGATGCTCGACCACAGCCGGTCGTCGTTCGGCTCGAACACCACCCACTGGGTGCCGACCAGGATCGACTCCTCCAGGTAGTTGAACAGCCTGCGCACGTTCAGGTAGCGCCACGCCGGGTCCGAGGACAGCGTCCGCGCGCCCCACACCCGCACGCCGCGCCCGGCGAAGGTGCGCAGGCAGTTGACGCCGATCGGGTTGAGCAGGTCCTGCTCGCCCTTGCTCAGCGAGATCTCCAGGTCCACCGCGCCGCGCACGACCTCGTTGGCGGGGGCCTTGTGCACGCCCCGCTCGGTGTCGCTGCGCGCCCAGATGCCCGCCACGTGCCCGCTGGGCGGCACGAAGGTGTTGCGGCCGGTCGGCGGGTCGAACACGCGGACCCACGGGTAGTAGACGGTGGCGTAGCGGGAGTCGTAGCCCGCCTCGTCCTGCCGCCACTCGCGCACCCGCTGCGCGCTGAGCCCGGGGGGCGCGTCCAGGATGGCGACCCGGTCGCCCATCTGCTCGCAGTGCGCGATCGCGGCCAGCTGCACGGTCTTGACGCCCTCGGCGTCGATCAGGCCGCGTTGGTGGGCGCTCATCAGGTCGGGCACCGCGACCATGGTGATCTCGTCGATGGTCTCCAGGCCGCCGAACCCGGTGCGGTCGGCCAGGTCGCCGACGTACTCCTGGGCGTCCAGCGGCGCGTCCGCGGCCCCGGCGGGCGGCACGGTCACCGACTGCTTGTCCGGCCTGGTCAGCGCGGTCCCCGGCGCCTCGGCCACCTCGACCAGCTTGGACCGCTCGGCGACCTGGGTGACCACGTAGCTCTTGATGTTGCGGCGGGTGGACACGTCGTGTGTCTCCACGACCTTGCCGTCCTGGCTGACCAGCAGCCTGAACCGGTCCTCCGGCGGGTTCTCGCCGTCCGCGTCGGCCACCTGCACGGTGATCTCGCCGGTGGCGCCGGGACGCGCGGTGATCCGCAGCCCGCCGAGGCGCACGGACTCGCCGCCGCTCGGCCGGGACTTGCCGGACAGCACGGTGTCGGTGGACCGGCCGCCGATGCGCACCACGTACGCGGCGCCGCCGCCGTTGGCGAAGTAGCCGTAGATCGCGTGCGCGAGGTAGGTGTGCTCGGTGAAGCCGCCGAACGTCTGGACGTACTGGTTCCAGTTGGTCACCAGGGTCGGCCGGTGGAAGGGCCCCTCCTCGGCGAACCCGACGAAGGCGGCCACCGCGGTGCCGACCCCCTCGATCGGCCTGGCCCCGGTCTGGACCTCCTCCACGTACACGCCAGGGGAGAGGTAGGACGGCATGCTCGCTCCTTCGTGTGCCCGGTTGGCTGTGCTCCACCCTGGTCGCCCGCGCGGGCCCGGCGGCAGGGCTCGCGGACCCCAGTCGTGGGCAACGCGGTTGCCTCTTCGGCCACGTTCCCGGCCGGGGAAACCGGGTTGCCCGGCCGTGTGCCCGGCGGTCCCTGGGGCTCGGCGGGTGCGTTCCAGTAGGACTGGTCGTATGCGCGAACACTCGCGGGACAGGCAGGTCGGCGACCAGGTGCGCGTCCCGTCGCGGGCGAGACCCGCACGGACCCAGGCCGACGAGATCCTGCGCCTGCAACGCGCGGTGGGCAACCAGGCGCTGGCCGAGGGAGACCTCGTGCACTCGGTACTGTCCGAGTCGGGGCGGCCGCTGGACACCCCGGTGCGCGAGGAGATGGAGTCCCGGATGGGTGAGGACTTCTCGGATGTGCGCGTACACACCGACACCTCCGCGCAGCGCTCGGCGGAGGAGATCGGTGCTCGCGCCTACACCTCCGGCAACCACGTGGTCGCGGGCGCGGGCGGGCTGGACAAACACACCCTGGCACACGAGCTGACACACGTGGTGCAGCAGCGCTCGGGTCCGGTGGCGGGCACCGACAACGGCTCCGGACTGTCCATTTCGGACCCATCGGATGCGTTCGAACGGGCCGCCGAGGCCAACGCGCACCGGGTGATGTCCGCCGCGCACGAGGAGCTGCCCGAGTAGGCTGCGCGTGGTGACCGCGACCCACGAGCAGGCCATCATCCTGATCACCGGCATCCAGGCGGCGGGCAAGTCCACCGTTGCCCAGCTGCTGGCCGAGCGCCTCCGCAACTCCGTACACCTGCGCGGCGACGTGTTCCGCCGGATGGTGGTCAACGGCCGCGCCGAGATGACCCCGGACCCGTCCCCGGACGCCCTGCGCCAACTGCGGCTGCGTCACCGGCTGACCGCGACGGTGGCGGGGGAGTACTTCCGGTCCGGGTTCACGGTGGTCGCCCAGGACGTGGTGCTCGGTCCGCATCTGGGCGAGCTGATCGGCGCCATTCACTGGCGGCCGCTGCTGGTGGTGGTACTGGCACCGAGAGCCGAGGTGATCGTCGCGCGGGAGGCCGCGCGGGCCAAGGACGCCTATGACGAGTGGACGGTGGCGGCGCTGGACCAGGGGCTGCGCACGGAGACGCCTCGGCTGGGGTTGTGGCTGGACACCTCGGACCAGACGCCTGAGGAGACGGTCGAGGAGATCCTGACCCGCGCGTGGAGCGAGGGGGCGATCGGGGGCTGACGGCTGTGTCGGAGTTCGAGGGGTCGGGTGGTGTGGTCGGGTCATTCGTCGGGTACCACGACCGCGCGCCTGCCGCGTAGGCCTGCGCGTGTTCCACTCTCGTCCCGTCGGGTTCCGACCGGGCCCGGGTTCAGGGTGGTCCAGGGTCACCTGTCGTTCCGGCGGGTACCTGGTCGGCCTGGTGCACCCGCCGGGATGCCTGCAGGCTGACGGTCCGCTCCGCGCGCGGTCGGATATGGACCTGCTCGAAGTGTTCGAGGCGGGTTCGCCACGGTCCGGGTGGAGTGTGTGTTTCGGTCATCTCCCGTTAGGCTTCCGGCCGTGTCATCGTCCGCTGCCTCCGACGACCGGCTCCGGGTGCTGGAAGCCGTCACCGACAGCGCCCTGGAGCATCTGGAGCTGGACGAGTTCCTGCGGGCCATCGTGGAGCGCGCGCGGGCCCTGTTCGACGTCGACACCGCCACCGTCCTGCTCTACGACGCGACCACCGGCCTGCTGCGGGTGTCGGCGTCGGTGGGCATCGAGGACGAGGTGTTGCAGGGTGTCACCGTGCCGCTCGGCGCCGGGTTCGCGGGCGTGGTGGCGGCCACCCGGGAGCCGCTGCTGCTCGACCGGGTCGACCGGGACACCGTGGTCAGCCCGGTGCTGTGGTCGCGCGGGATCAAGGCGTTGCTGGGCGTGCCGATGCTGGCCCGCGGCGAGCTGGTCGGGGTGCTGCACGTGGGCAGCACCGGCGACCGCCGCTTCGGCGACACCGACGTCGACCTGCTGCGCCTGGTCGCCGACCGGGTCGCGCTGACCGCCCGCACCGAGGTCACCCGTGCCGAACGGGCCGCGGCGGTCGCCCTGCAGCACAGCCTGCTGCCCGCCCGCCTGCCCGACGTCCCCGGCCTGGCACTTTCGGCCCGCTACGTCCCCGCCACCCGCACCGCGGTCGGCGGCGACTGGTACGACGTGTTCCCGCTGCCCGGCGACCGCTTCGGCATCGTGATGGGCGACGTCGCGGGCAACGGCCTGCCCGCCGCCGTGGTCATGGGCAGGCTTCGCAGCGCACTGCGCGCGTACGCGCTCGACCACGAGAGCCCGGCCCGGGTGATGACCAAGCTCAACCGCAAGGCCACCCACTTCGAACACGGCAGCATGGCCACGGTGAGCTACGCGGTCGTGGAAGCCGACCGCACCCGCGTCACCCTGTCCCTGGCGGGCCACCTGCCCCCGGTGCTGGCCGCTCCCGGCCGGTGCGCGGAACTCGTGTCGGTCCCCGTCGACCCCCCGATCGGCCTGTCGCTGGCGGGCGACCACCCCCGCCGCGACACCGTCATCGACCTGCCCCCGGGCGCCGCCATGGTCTTCTACACCGACGGCCTCGTCGAACGCCGCGGCGAGTCGATCGACGACTGCCTCGCCCGCCTCGCGAGTGCGGTCACCCCCGAGGACCCCGACCCCCTGTGCGCCCGCATCATGTCCCGCCTGATCGGCCACCAACCCACCCGCGACGACGTCGCCCTCCTGGTCGCGCGCCGCCGATGACCGGAACCGGTGCCGAAGGAGGCACGATGAGCGCGAGCCACCAGCCCGCCACCACAGTGGACGAGGCGAGCCTGCGGGTAGAGGTCGCCGCCAACCCGGAGGACATGGCCGTCATCCGCTCCGCCCTCCGCACCTGGCTCACCACCCACGGCGCCTCCGACACCCGCACCGACGAGATCCTGGTCGGCATCGGCGAAGCGGTGGCCAACAGCGTCGAACACGCCTACCGCGACGGCTCCCCGGGACGGGTGAGCGTGGCCGCCCGCTCCGGCGCGAACTCGGTGACGATCACGGTCACCGACCAGGGCCACTGGCGAGAGCCCCGATCGCCCGGCTCCGACGGCTATCGCGTCCCGCTGCGAGGACGTGGCCTCGCCATTCTCCGAACGGTGTCCAGCCAGGTCGACATCAACCCGGGCGTGGATGGCGACCTGGGCACGATCGTGACCGCCACTTTCCCCCTCATCCCCTGACCTCCCCTTCCCCGCCCTGCGCTCGCCATGATCATCGAGTCCGGCGCGAGACATGCCCCTCCCGCCCGGGGGCCGGCCAGCGCGTGAGTCTATCGCCGCAGGTCAGGGGCTTGAAAGAGGTGCCATCGGGGCTGCGGATGATTTCGCGGGGTGCACTGTTGTCGATGTTGATCGTCGAGCCTGCGTCCATGAGAATGGCTGAGGTACGGTCGTCGACGTCGAGCGTGATCGTGTGAAGCGAGGAAGGCGGCCCGGTGGGTGAGCAGGCTGGCCCTTACAGTATCGGCAGCGACGTGTGGCCGGGCGCCAGCAGGCTTATCGAAGAATGCGGCGAACTCATGCAGGTACTCGGCAAGCTCATCGGCTCCGGCGGCGCGACGGCCCATTGGGACGGGACGGACCTCCGCGCGAGGCTGACCGATGAACTGGCGGACGTGCGAGCCGCGCTCGACTATTTCATATTCGCCAACTCGATGCCGGACGCCGCTATCGCTGACCGGGCCGACAAAAAGCGCGCACAATATGAGCGCTGGCATCACGGCGACAACTGACCGGTCACACGTTGAGCGCGGCCCGGATCTGTGGCCGCAGCTCCCGAATGATCGACGAGTTGAGGCGGTTTGTCTTCGTCAAGAACAGGGTCAGTTGCGTATTGACTCGACTCGACATCACACGTGTGTGAAGAATGCGTCGCGCGACTACGCTTGCTTCTTCGAGTCGATCCTGCTTTATGTACAGACGGGAGAGCATGCCCAGGTACAGCACAAGGTCTCTGGAGTCTTCCAGACGCGCGATTGATACTGCGGCGGAGAGGTACTTCTCCGCGAGTTCGAAGTCGCCCACATCCTTGTAGGAGATCCCGGCGTTTCCGTCACCGAACTCTCCCCCAGTTGCATCCCACCTCTGCTGCGCACCCGCGACACCGCCGCACGCATCGCCCGCGCCGGAGAAGCCCCCGCCGACCAGGTCGATGTCCACCTTGACGCGCTACGGGAACGTCAACGCATCCTGTTCAACCAGAAGGCCGCCGACATGGCCGTCCTGCTTGGCACCGACGCGCTCACCCCACCGCCCAGCGACCTCGACATCTTCGGCGCTCAACTCGAATACCTGCTCAGACTCGCCACACATCCTCGCCTCGACATCCGCCTCACTCCCATCGTCCACGCGCCGGACCGACCGTTCACCCTGACCCGAACCCACAACACCACCCTCGCCGTCATCCACACCCGGCGAAGCACCCTCTGGTTTCATCGGCGAGAAGAACTCGACAACCTCTCCCGCGACATCGACCGGGCCCGCGCGTCGGCGCTCAGCCCCGACGACACCATCACCCATATCACCGACACTCTCCAACGACTCCGCGCCGAGAACGACCACAACACCGCCTATGACCTGGTCCGAGCCGGCTGACCAGCAGATGCCATGACCACGCCTACCGTGGTTGTGCGCGGAGCTGTCCACAGCAAGCCGTGGTGTGCGGTCTGTCAAGTGTCACTGCGCACCTGGGGCCCCTCCGGCGGGTTGTGGACAACTCGCCGGAGGGGCCCCCGATTTCCATTCTACCTGGGCAAATGGTCGGACGGGACAGTGGTTGATCTTGCCTGTGGACAACCTGGAGCCCGGATCCGCCCAGGCATCGGCTCGACTTCGGGTTCATGGGGTGGAGAGCCAGGGGTGGAATTCCGTGTCCCGGATGAGGTGGCCCTGTTTCAGGTGTTCCTCCCGGATCGACAGCATCAGGTCCCGCATCGTCACCGATCTCCCGGCTGCTGCGGCGAGGTAGGCCGCGCCGACGGCGCAGGCGCGGATGGCGCCGCCTGCCAGTTCGAAGCGGTCGGCGCAGGTGGTGAGGTCGACGTCGGCTGCGCGGGGCAGGTCGGGGCCCAGGCATGTCTCCCACAACAGCCTGCGGTGTGCGGCGTCCGGTACCGGGAAGGCGGCGATCACGTCCAGGCGACGGGTGAAGGCCTCGTCCAGGTTGGCGCGGAGGTTGGTGGTCAGTACGGCGATTCCGTCGAAGGATTCCATGCGCTGCAACAGGTATGCGGATTCCATGTTCGCGTACCGGTCCCGCGAGTCGCTCACCGCCGAGCGTTTGCCGAACAGGGCGTCGGCCTCGTCGAACAGCAGGACGCCGTTGACGCCCGCCGCTTCGGCGAATACCCGGTCGAGGTTCTTCTCCGTCTCGCCGATGTACTTGTCCACGACCGTCGACAGGTCGACCACGTACAGGTCCATGCCCAGGTCCGCCGCCACGACCTCGGCCGCCATCGTCTTCCCGGTGCCCGACTCGCCCGCGAACAGCGCCAGCACGCCCCGTCCGCGTCCGCCGCCGGGGCGCATTCGCCACGTGCCCAGGACCGTGTCCCGGAATCGTGCCCGTGCCGCCAGTTCCCGCAACTGGTTGCGTGTCCGTTCCGGGACGACCAGGTCGTCCCAGCCGACCGCGGGCGTGATCCGTCGTGCGAGGCGGGACAGTCCGGCGCCGTTCTGGCTGCGGATGCCCTCCCGCAGGTCGGCCACGGTGATCGCGCGCCCGTCCCGTTCCGCCAACCGGGACGCGACCGAGACGGCCGCGCGCATCTGGCCGCCGGTCAGTCGGAACGCGGACAGCTCGTTCTCCGGGAATCCGTCCAGCACGGTCGCCCAACTCGGGGCGGGACCGGCCTCGACCGGCACCGGTGTCACCGGTGCCCATTTCGGGTCCCACGCGCCGGAACCGTGCAACACCAGCGATACCTCGTGCGTCAACAACTCCCGCAACGCCGCGGGCGGCATCTCGTCGGCCGGTCCCACGACCAGGCACGCCCGCCGCAACCGGGCCTCCCGCACCAGCAACGGGACAAGTTCCACCGCGTTGCTCACCCCGCCGAGTGCAACAACCACCGCCGGGCCTGCAACTTCCGGTTCTCCGCGTACATAGACCGGCATTCCCGGCCGCACCGTGGCAATCGACAGCTCACAGCCGGAATCCGGGACTTCCCGCGGGCCGGGCAGGCCCGGCTCGATCCGGGCGCATCGGGCCAGTCGCGGGTCCAGGTCGTGCGATCCCAGCAGGTGTGCCGACACGGTGTCGGGTACGCGCAACTCCCGGGCCAGGAAAGGTTGATCCTCGGCGAGTACCTCCACCAGCCCGCCCGCCACCAGTGGCGCGTGTGGGAGGAAACGGAACCGTCCGGGACCGGCCTGGGACTGTCCGCACAGCGACAACGCCAGCCCGATCGTCGGTCGCCTGCGGGTGACGTCGTCGTTGAGGTAGCCGTAGAGCCGCTCGAACCGCGCGTCCAGGTCGGGGGCCAGGGCGACCAGCAGGAACTCCAGGTCCAGGCCGGTCAGCCCGAACGCGGCCGCCAGCTCGCCGTCCACCGCGTCCGGGATGTCGATCTCGGCAGGCACGTCCGGCGGCCCGGCCAGCAACTCCCGGACCGTCTCGTCCGTCAGGTACAGGCCGCGGTACGGGTCGGTCAGGCCGGGATCCCGGGCCGACCGGTCCGCCACGGCCTTGCGGACGCGGTGTTCCACCGCGCCCAGGCGGTGCCACAGACGGGACAGCTCGGTCATCGGCCGCCCCGACGTCGGCGGATCGGGACCCGGGGACGGGACGCGGCGAAACCGTCGGACGGGGCGGAACCCTCGTAGCGCAGGCGACGGTCCGGGTCGGCGCCGGTGCGGACCACCAGGCCGTCGGTGACCGGCGGGCCGACCGGCTTGCGTTCGCGCGCCAGCGGTGCGACGACCCGCAGGTTCACCGCCGCCTTCAACCGGCCCTCCAGTGCCGACCACACCTCGGTCGCGGCCTCCCCGTCGGTCACCGGGCCCGCCGACTGGAACAGCACCGACCGGCCGAGCTCGGCCAATGACCCGGTCAACCACCGAGGTTGCAACACGTCCCGACCCGCGACCGCTCGGAGTACATCGGCGAGCAATCGGTGCTCGTCGCGTGGTCGCGAGGTCCACACCGTGGCCAGGTAGGACAGCTGGAACCACAGCGGCGGCTCGCGACGGCCGAGCGTGGTGCCCTCCTCGTCCACCTCGTCCTGGGCGCCGGTGAGTCTGCGCGTGGTGTCCTCGCGCAGGTCGTAGAGAAACACGCTGATCGTCGGCGAGGTCAGCTTGGCCGCCCACTCCTTGGTCGGCGCCTCGAAGTCCAGGTCGACGCCCTCGGCGGGCAGGCCCTCCTCGGCCAGCATCAACCGCAGCGCCTCGTCCACCTCGTCGATCATCGCGGCTCTCCCCGGCTCATCGGCGGCTCACCACGCCCGGCGGCGCGATCGTGCCGCTGACCACCAGGAACGGTGTCGTCACCGGCCCGAACCCCGGCCCGCTCGCGGTGATGACGCGCGGCCCGGTCTGGTCCTTGGCCAGGATCAGCAGCTGGGCGGTGAACCTCCCGTCACCGCGCGGGAACGTCGGTGCTGCGGCGGCCGTGATGCCCGGCGTCCAGGTCAGCACCACCGGCGCGCCCGGCGGGAAGTCCTCGCCGCGCACCGACGTCACGAATCCGGGTTTACCGATCGGCGGCACCGCGACAATGCGCGGCAACAGCACCCGCAACGTGGTGCGGGCCTGGTTGTCCCGTCGGTCGTTGTCGGAACCGGTGGTCTGCAACGTGGCGGTGATCGTCGCGGTCAGCGGCGTGTTCGGACGCAACAGCACCTGCGTGACCGAGGTGGCGCCCGGGGCAAGATCGGGCACCGGGCACCCGGCCACGGCACAACCCGGTGGCAGTGCTCCGATCGGGATCTGCGGGGGCAATCCGAACCCGAGCCGCAGTCCGGTCGCGATGGACCCGCCGGTGTTGCGCACCGTGTAGGTCACCACCGTCGAACCGCCCACATAGGACGGATTCGGCTGCGCGACCACCGCGACACCGGGCCCGGCGGGCGGTGGTGGTGCCGGTGCGGGCGGTGGAGGCGGCGGGATCGTCGGCGGTGTCGTGGGTGGCGGCGGCGGGGGCGGGACGTCGACCGGGACGAGGGTGCTGTCCGAGTTGTCGCCCGGCCGGGTGTCGAGCACGCTGCCCGTCACCGTCCAGTCCAGCACGTGCGTCCCGGGGCCGACCGGCGCCAGATCGGCGGTCACGGTGACCGCGGCGCCCGGTTGGAGCAAGCCCAGATCGCACCGAGGCAGGTCGGAGGAACACGCGCCGCGCAATCGGATCAATCGGAGCCCGTCCGGCACCGCGACCTGCACGATCGTGACCGGCGACGGCCCGGGTCCCCGGTTGGTCACGGTCACCGTCACGGAGGTGTCGGTCCCGACCGTCGCGCGCGCGGCGACCGGCGGCGCGGTGAGGTCGAGATCGACCGCCAGCTGCCAGGTCGGCTCCTTCTGCCGTCCGGGCAGGTGCTCGCCCAGCCGGGTCAGCTTCCGGGTGGTCAGGTCGAAGATCACCAGCGACTCGGCCGAGTTGGGGTCACGCGCCCGCCGTTTGGTCAGCACGGCCTGGCTGCCGTCCGGCGAGAACGAGATGTCGCGCGGCTGGAACGGGCCGTTCGGCGCGGTCAACGGACCGGCGCACGAGGTCTGGTCGGTCGGCAGCAGCACCTCGCAGCCCAGGTTCGACAGGGTGACCCGCACCAGCCCGTCGTTCTCCCGGTTGAACACGACCGTGCGCCCGTCGGGGGCGAACGCGGGACTGTCGTCGGTCGTGTCGCACGCGAACCCGCACACCGCCGCGCTGATGTCCCGCTGCCGGTCCAGCCCGTCCGCCCGCGCGGTCCACACGTGCTGCGTGCGCGGCTGCCCCTGCGGCCCGCCCGCCACCGTGCCCCGGCTGAACGCCAGCACCTTCCCGTCCGGCGACCAGGCAGGCTGCGCGTCGTCCTCGTCCGCGGTCGGGTCCGGGTTCCGCAGCCGGGCCAGCACCTGTCCGTCGTCGACCCGCACGATCAGGATCCGGCCCGGCCCGCCCTCGCGGTTGGGCGCGCCGGGGGAGCGGCGCGCGATCGCCACCTTCGTCCCGTCCGGCGACCACGCGGCGTCGGTCTCCCAGTCGCCGGGTTTGCGATCGGCGAGCGGCAGCGGCGCGGCGTTGGAGCCATCGGCGTCGGTGAGCCAGATCCGCTGCACCCGCCTGCCGTCGATCGTCTCGAACCGGCTGACCGCGATCCGCCGCCCGTCCGGCGAGAAGCTCTGCCGCTGCGTCCACGGGTCGAACCCGTCGCCCGGGTCGAACAGCTTGCTGCTGTCGGTGCGCGCGGCCGGATCCTCGGTGAGTACGGGGATGCCGAAGTCGCGCGGATCGGCTCCGTCCGGCCGGATGTCCTGCATCGTGGCGACGTTGCGGGTGATCGGGTCGGTGCGGGTGACGACGAGCTTGCCGTCGAGCCAGGTGGGCGAGTCGACGCGGCGGTCCTCGGTGAGGAGGACCACCGGGTCGGCCTGGGTCGGGAAGGCGGCCTGGACTCGGTAGACGATATCGACCGTGCCGCGCGGTTCCGGATCGCCGGGACAGCCGCAGACGTGGTTGAGACTGAGGAAGAGCAGTGTCCGACCGTCGGGCATCCAGACGGGCCAACGGGTCTGCCAGCCCGCGCGGGTGCCGGTGAAGAGCGGGCCCGCGGTGGAACGGATGGTCTGGTCGTCCTCTGTGGACGGATTGCCGTCGGTGTCGAGGGTGTAGGCGATGATGTCGTCGGTGGGGTTCCAGGCCGGTTGGATCGCGCCGCCGACGGGCTCGTTCGTGACCTGGGCGGCCGCGAGGTGGGAGACCGGGGTGCGATAGACCTGCCAGTTCCCGTTGGCGTCACAGGAATAGGCGATCTCGCTGCCGTCGGGGGAGAAGCTGGGCCACTCCTCGTTGTCCGGGGTGTCGGTCAGCCTGCGCAGGTCGGTGCCGTCGGTGCGGACGAGCCAGAGGTCCCGCTGGTCGTCACCGGCCGCGTCGAAGGCCACCCACCGGCGGTCGGGGGACAGGTGCGGGTGCGCGGCGTCCATGCCCGTGGTGAGCCTGCGGATGTCGCCGTCGGCGGTCCGCAGGTAGACCTGCGGCTTGGCCTCGTCGCGGAGGCTGGTGAAGACCAGGAGGTCGCCGCTCGCGAACGAGTTCTGGTCGTAGTGCGCGGGAACCGTGTCGAAGATCGGATCCGAGTGCTCGGTCGACACCGCGACCCCGATGCCCCGGTGCTCGGTCCCGGCGTACGCGATCCGCTCGGTCGGCGCGGCCACAGTGGACGGAACCGGCCCCTGCCCCGCGGCGGGCACCTCGCACAGCGCCATCACCGCGACGAGCACGGCCCCCAACCGGACAAGCCCTCCACGTCGCTCCACAGCTCTCGATCCTGGCGGCCGGGTGGGTCCTGGCCGAGGAGCGCGGGGGCATGTCCGGGGGAAGGTGGGGGAGGGGGATCGGGCAAGGCGCGGGCCGGGTTGTGCACAACCTCGCCGATTCATGCACAGCTCACGGTCGGGGGATATCGACAGCTTTCATGATCGCCTAGGGTTCCTCGTATAGGGCGGGTTTGCCCCCGGGTGGGTGGGGGCGTGTCGTGGGGTGGGATGCGGGGGAGTGCGGGCATTCCGCGGTGTGGCGGGGATTTCGGGTGCCCGTTTCGCGTGGGGTGGAATCAAGGGAGTCGCGAAGGCATCTCGTGCACGGCACGCTCCTACCGGCCCGGAGGTGGTCGGCGTCGGCAGGGGGTGGCAGGGGTTGTGCAGGGCCGGTGGGGATCGGGGTGCGGGGATCAGATCAGGCCCTGGCGGAGCGCGTAGCCGACGGCGTGGGCGCGGTTTCGGAGGTGGAGACGGGTGGTGATCTCGTGCAGGATGTTCTTCACCGTCCGTTCCGAGTAGGACATCTTGTCGGCGATCTCGCCGGTGTCGAAACCCTCCGCGATCAGGCGCAGGACGTCGACCTCGCGGGCGGTCAGCGTCGAGAGGGTCAGGCCGCGCGGGTCGAGTACCTCGCGCTGGAGGCGGCCGACGTGGTCGATGAGCTGGCCGAGGAGGTCGCCGGGGAGGACGCCCTCGCCGCGGGACATGGCGGTGACCATGTCGGTGAGGCGGTCGGCGCTGGCCGTGGCGCGGCGCAGGACGGCCGCGACGCCGCATTCCAGGGCGGTCTGCAGGGCGGTGCGTTCGAAGCGGCCGACGACCAGGCCGACGCGGGAGGTGGTGTGCCGGAGTTTGCGCAGGACCTGGACCGCCGAGTCGTCGACCTGGTCGACCACCACGAGGGCGACCGCGGCGGTGTGCGCGTCGGTGTCCGCGAGCAGCTCGACCGTCGGCTGGTGGCGGAGCTGGTGCACGACGCCCGCGCGCAGGATCGGGTCCTCGGCGTGGACGGCGACGGCGACCCGGTGCGTCGGGCCGCCGTAGGTGGTGGTGATCGGTTCGATCGTGGTGGTCATGTCTCTCCCTCCAAGGCAGGGCAATCGGTGTGCCCCGGCTGTGCCCGCGCGCCCCTGCCCGCCTCCACGGCACGGGCCTAGCGTTTCGCGGGTGACGACTTCAGCTGAGTTGGAACTCGCGACGGTGGCCGTCGCCCCCGGCGGCGAGGCCACCACGACGCTGACCGTGCGCAACGACACCGACATCGTCGAGGCGTACACGTTCGAACCGGTCGGGCCGTGCGCGCCGTGGACCACGGTCGAGCCGGACCGGTTGTCGCTCTACCCGGGTACCGCCGAGACGGTGGTCGTCCACCTGCGTCCGCCGCGCTCGGCCGAGGTGCGCGCGGGCGAGACGCCGCTGGGCATCCGGGTGCTGCCGGTGGAGCGTCCGGACCTGGTGACGGTGCCGGAGACCACGGTCGTGATCGAGGCGTTCGGGCAGCTCGACGCCGCGCTGCGGCCGACCCGGCGGCGTACCTGGAAGTCGGCCCGGTTCCAGGTGGAACTCGGCAACCGGGGCAACACGCCCACCACGGTGACCCTCGTGCCCGTCGACACGGGCGACGATCCGCGCATCCGGGTCGACCCGACGACCGTCGACCTCGGACCCGAGGCTACCGCCTCGGCCGGTGTGCGGGTGCGAACGCGAGGGATCGTCTGGTTCGGCAAGAACACCAGCTTCCCGGTGCCGATCACCGCCACCACGGCCGAGGGCGAACGCCACGAGCTCGCCGGTGAGCTCGTGCGCATGCCCGTGCTGCCGCGTTGGCTGCTGGCCCTGCTCGCGCTGCTGGTGGCGTTGCTGCTGCTGTGGTTCACGCTGGTCCGCCCGGCCGTGCGCAGTTCCGCGCGGGAGGCGGCGGAGACCAAGGCGAAGGAAATGGTGCAGGATGGCCAGATCCAACCCGGACCGTCCAACACCGCCGCCCCGCGCCCCGGCGGCGGTCAGCCCCAGCCCGGTGGCGGCGGCGGGGGCGGTGACGGCCAGGGCGCCTCGCCCGGCACCGGTGGCGGGGTCAGCAAGCAGAGCTCCGGCACCATCGAGGTGCGCACCGGCGGCGGCCAGCCCGGCAGCGGCACCTACGTGGTCCCGCCCGGCAAGACCTTCCTGATCACCGACCTGGTGCTGGCCAACTTCCAGGGCGACGAGGGCACCCTCACCGTGGTGTTCGGCGACCGGGTGATCACCACCATCGCGCTGGAGACCTTCCGCAACCAGGACTACCACTGGGTGACCCCGATCGAGATCACCGAGAACGGGGCCGTGACCGCCAACGTCACCTGCGACCGCCCCGGCACCCCCGCCTCCGGCAAACAGGCCGAGACCTGCACGGAGGTGCTGAACGTCAGCGGCGAACTGCGCGATCTGCCGCGTTAGCCCAGCCCCGCCCGGTGTCCCGATCACGTCATCGAGGGAACCACCGGCTGCCCCCGGGCACCAGGAAGTTCCACTCACAGGATTGGATGTGGATTTCTGCCGAACCGCGTTGCTCGTTCACCCGTGTAGGTCACAGGCGGCGCCGCCCGGATGGGGGTGTGGCGTCGTCGCCCGCCTTCGGCACGATCGTGTCCGGGCGCAGCGGCGAGGGAACGAGCAGGGGGTTTCACAGTGGTGGACAGGGCGTACGCGGTGTTGCTCGCCCGACACCGGCGCGCGGCAGGGCTGACGCAGGAGGAACTGGCCGAGAAGTCCGGGGTCAGTGCCCGTGCGATCAGCGACCTGGAGCGCGGCCGGGCACGCAGGCCGCAGCGACGGACCTGTCAGGCGCTGGCCTCGGCGTTGGCGCTGGCGGGCGATGAGCTGGCGGAGTTCCTGGGCACCGGCGGGTTCCAGCAGATCCACACCGAACCGGAGACGGAACCGGACCAGCCCGCGCCGGACCGGCCGATGCGCGAGCTGCCGCCGGTCGTCGAGCTGGCCGGTCGCGACGAGGAGCTGGACCGCGTGCTGCGGCTGGCGGACGGGGCCTCCGACACCCAGCACACCGCCGTCGTGGTCGGCGTGCACGGGGCGCCGGGGGTCGGGAAGACGGCGTTCGCCGTGCACGCGGGACACCGGCTGGTCGAGCGCTACCCGGACGGCTGCCTGTTCGTGAACCTGCGCGGCACCGACCCCGACCAGCTCACCGCCGACCAGGCGCTGGCCCGGCTGCTGGTCGCGCTGGGCACCAACGAGGCGCGACTGCCGACGGGGGTGGAGGAACGGGCCGGACTGTACCGGGCCTTGTTGCGGGACAGGCGAATCCTGCTCGTGTTGGACAACGCCGCCGACGAGGCCCAGGTCCGGCCGCTCATCCCGAGCACGCCCGGTTGCCTGGTGCTGATCACCAGCAGGCGGGTGCTGTCCGGTCTGGAGGCCGTCGCCCGGGTCCCGCTTGAGGTGCTCCGGCCGGTCGCGGCGGTGCGGCTGCTGACCTCGATCGTCGGCGAGCACCGCGCGCAGGCCGAACCGGACGCGATCACCCGGGTCGCGGAACTGTGCGGGAACCTGCCGCTGGCCCTGCGCATCGCGGGCAACCGGCTGGCGACCCGGCCGCGCTGGCGGATCGGGCACCTGGTCGGGCACCTGGAGGACCAGCGGCGCAGGCTGACCACGCTCACCGCCGGGGACCTGCAGGTGCGGTCGGCGTTCGAGGTGTCCTATCGGATGTGCGATCCCAGTACCCGTGCGGTGTTCCGGCTGCTGTCGCTGGTGCCGCCGCCGGAGGTGCACGCGGACCTCGTGGCGGTGCTGGCGGGCACCGACGTGGACACCGCCGAGCGCAGGCTGGAGGAGCTCGTCGACGTCAGCCTGCTGGAACCCGGCGTCCTGCCCGACCGCTACACCCCGCACGACCTGCTGCGCGTGTTCGCGGCCGAACGGTTGGCGCTGGAGGACTCGCCGGACCGGGTGCGCGCGGCGGAAGTACGGATGATCAGCTGGATGCTCGGCACGGCCACCCGCGCCGGGATGCTGCTGTGCCCGCCCGGATCCGGACCGGACGAGCCCCCGGCCGGACCCGACGTCGTGTACACGGCGGCGGAGGCGATCGAGTGGCTGGACGTGGAACGCCCGCGCTGGCTGGCGGCGGTGCGCGCGGCGGCCCGGATGGGCAGGCATGAGGAGGTGCTCGCGTTCAGCCGCGCCATGCACTGGTACTCGGAGATCCGCGCCTACGCCGACCTGTGGCGCGAGATCTTCGGCCTGGGCGTCGCGTCGGCGCAGGCGCTGGGCAGGCGCCGGGACGAGGCGGTGCAGCTCAACTTCCTCGGCTGGGCACTGACCCTGACCCGCACGCGCAACGCGGAGGCCCTCGCCGTGCACGAGAAGGCGTGGCGCGCCGCCCGGGAGACCGGCGACCGCAACGAGGAGGCGTGGGCGCTGCAGTACTGCGGCCGCACGGAGCTGGTGCAGGGGAAGGCGGCGGAGGCGGCCGAGTACATCCGCCCGGCCATCGCCCTGTTCGACGAGCTGGGCGACGACCTGGGCAAGTACGTGACGCTGTCGATCCTGGGCATCGCCCTGCACAAGCTCGGCGACTACCCGGCAGCGATCGACGCGCACGGGCAGACCGTGGCCTTCTTCCGCACCCCGGAGATGCGCCCGCACGGCAACCTGCTGGCCATCGGCCTGCTCCGGCTCGCCGACACACTGGAGGCCGCGGGCGACGTCCCGGTCGCGGAGGAGACGTTCCGGGAGGCCCAGGAACTGGCGAACGCGGCCAACTACCCGCAGGTGGAGGGCCTGGCCGCGTTCGGCCGCGCCCGCTGCGCCACCGACGACCCGATCGCGACCCGGCGCCATCTGGAGACGGCTCGGGCGGTGTTCCGGCAGGCGGACGAGCCGTGGCACCACGCGCAGGTGCTGGATCTATTGGCCGAGGCGGTGGTGGCGGCCGAGCCGGGGCTGGCGGCCGAGCATCGAGCCCAGGCGGCGGAGCTGTGCGCGCGGGTCAACACGCCGGAGGCACGGGCGTTGATGGAGCGGCTGGAACAGGGAGACTCGGCCCTGGTCACCGACACCCGCACCGGCTGACCGCGCCGCTCGACTGACCGCGGAGCTCGACTGACCACGGAGCTCGGCTGACCACGGAGCTCGACCGACCGAGGCACTAGGCCCCCGACCGACCTCGGCACTCCACCGAGCAATGGCGGCCGCGGGCACCGAGGCCGACACCGACCACGTGCGGCGGTCGCTCGCCGGGTACCTGGCCCCCGCCCGGGGCAGGCCCTGCTTCGACCCTATCGGTGCTGGTCAGGTCGGGGAAGGCGGGCGCGTAGGGCTGTGGATGGATCCGGGGGCGTGGATGAGCGGGTGTGGGCAGGGAGCGACCACACCCGCTCGATCACCTGCCTGTGGCGCCGTCGTCATCGTGCATAGAGAAGCGCTCCGCACTTGCCGTGTCGGTCTCGTGACCGACCGTGAGCAAGTGCGGAGCGATTCCCGGGTGTCGACTATGCGCCGCCTGTGCGCGGGTTATGGGAAGATCACACACTCACCGCTCGAAGACGACCCGGCCGTCCACGATCGTCATGGCCACGCCGACACCGGGCAGGTCGGCCGGGGCGAGGGTGAGCGGGTTGGCCTCCAGCACGGTCAGGTCGGCGACCTTGCCCACCTCGATCGAGCCCTTCCACGACTCGGCGCCGTCCTGCCTGGCCGCGTTGACCGTGTAGCCGCGCAGCAGCGTGCGCATCAGCTCCGGCGACGGCTCGGCGCCCATCCACTCGGCCGCGGCCGCGATCCACTGCCGCCAGTCCGGGCCGATGACCGGCGCGTCCGAGCTGAGACAGACCGGGATGCCCAGGTCGAAGGCGTCGCGCAGCGGCCAGGCGGCGCGCACGACGTCGTCGCCGAGGGCGGCGGCCAGCCACGGGGCGGTGGTCACCGAGATGCCCGGCTGGGTGTTCAGGCCGATGCCCAGCTCGGGCAGCCTGGCCAGCACGTCCTTGGCGACCAGGTCGCCGTGGATCAGGTAGTGCCTGCCCGCCGGGCCGTGCGCGGCGATCGCGTCGGCCATGGCCGAGACCACGACCTCGATCGTCCGGTCGCCGGTGGCGTGCACGCCGATCTGCGCGCCCGCCCGGTGCGCCAGGTCGATCATGCGGCGCAGGTTGACCTCGCGGTCGGCCAGGTCGTCGCCGTCGACCAGCAGGTGGCCGGAGGTGCCGTCGGCGTAGCAGTGGTGGATCCAGGCCGAGCGCATCGGCGGGATGCCGTCGGCGAAGATCTTCACGCCGTTCACGTTCAGCCAGCGCGGGTCGCCCTGCGGGGCGGGGGAGCCGAGGCCGCGCTCGAAGTCGGCCAGCGTGCTCGGCCCGTCGAGCTCGCCGAACAGCCGCAGCACGGTGACCCGGGCGCGCAGCAGGCCCTCGGCGGCCAGCGCGGCGTACTCGTCCAGGACCGCGGCGGAGAAGCAGCCGGTCTGCCCGGCGTCCTCGCCTGGGCCGAGGCCCGGTTCGGTGTAGCTGGTGATGCCCAGCTCGGCGACCACGTCGCCGGTGCGCAGGATGGCCGCCCGGCGCGCCTGGGCGTCGGGCAGCAGCGGGCCTGCCGGTGCCTCGCCCTCGATGCCCGCCATGCCGGTGAGCAGCGTGTTCGGCCACATCGCGCCCAACCAGGCGCCGTGCAGGTGCGAGTCGTTGATGCCGGGCAGTACCGTGCGGCCGTAGAGGTCCACCACGTGGGTCTCGGGGCCGACGAGGTGGTCGACGTCACCGACGGCGACGATCTCGCCACTCGCGACGGCGACCGCGGTCGCCTCGGTGTCGCGGTCGTCGAAGGTGAGCACCGTGCCGCCGGTGAGTACGAGATCGGCGGTGGAAGCTGTGACCACGGTGTCCTCCGTCAACGGATGTAGATGATGCGGCCCCAGTATAGGTGCCACGTGGGATATCTCCCGGTTTTTCGTCTATGTATGTAGACTAAACCAATCTCATCACCCACCACTAGCCGGCAAGGAGTGCCCCGTGGGCGATTCCCCTCGCATCCCGGTCCGCCAGCTCGGCCCCGGCGGGCCGACCGTCTCGCTGTTCGGGCTCGGGTCGTGGAACACCTGGGACCGGATGGAGTTCGAGGACGCGGTCGCGCTGCTGCGGCGCGCGGTCGAGGCGGGCGTCACGCTGTTCGACGTCGCGCACTACAACATGGGCCCGCACGCCGAGCAGGCCCGCACCGACATCATCTTCGGCGAGGCCGTCCGCGCGGCGGGCATCGCGCGCGACGACTACCACCTCTGCGGCAAGCTGTGGTTGTGGGAATACCCCACCACCACGTTCGAGCAGCAGATGGTCACCTCGCTGGAGCGCATCGGCATCGAGCGCGCGGACAGCGTCGTGGTCGGCGACTACATGTCCCCGCCGGACATCCCGGCAATCGTCACCGACGTCGCCGAGCAGATCGAGAAGGGCCGCTTCAGCGTCTGGGGCGTGAACAACTGGATCGCCGCCGACCTGCAGACCGCGCTGGACTTCGCCGCGAAGGAGGGGCTGACCCCGCCGAGCTTCGCCCAGCTGAAGTACAGCATCGCCCGCCGGACCATGGCCGAGGGCCCGTACTACCAGCCGCACTTCACCGAGGGACGGCTGGTCATGCAGGCCTCGGACATCTTCGAGGGCGGCATCCTGGCCGGGCGCAAGTTCCCCGAGCGCAAGATCGGCGCCGACCCTGGCGGCATCCGGGACGCCATCCGGGAGGCCGCCGACGTGGTGGCCGAGGTGGCCGCCCGGCACGACGCCAGCGCCGCGCAGGTGGCGATCGCCTTCTGCCTGACCAACCCGGCGGTGGCGAACGTCCTGTTCGGCGTGAGCCGGATCGAGCAGCTGGAGGACAACCTCGGCGCGCTGGAGCTGGTCCGCGACCACGGTGCCGAGCTGAAGGCCGCGCTCGATCCCCTGTGGGCGGACAAGGCGGTCAACGCCGACGGCTCCTGGATGTAGGAAAGCCCGTCGCCGACCGGTGCCCACCGGGAGCCTCCCCTCGTTGTCGGCCCGCGATGTCCGGCCGTTCGTCCTGCCGGAATCCTGCCGGACATCGGGCGGGTCGGCACGGAGGGGTCCTGGGTGGGCGGAGTACCCGCAGCCTCCTCTGTGGAACGCGGGGTCCGAACCTGGCGACCATGTTGTTCTACCCGGGAGACATGGTGTTTACATCGTCTCGCGGGTGTCGCATGGGGACTCGGGGGCAAACGAAACGGGTGGGGTGGTCCGGTGCGGACCACCCCACCCGTTTGCTTCGCCGGTGAGGAACCTCGGAAGTCTTGCCCTGGCGCGGGTTCTTAAGGAAGCGTCATGGCTGCGTGATCCGGTCGAAGAAAGACTCCAGGTGTTGGCGTTGCAGCTTCCGGGTGGAGTAGCGGGGACCGACCAGGCTCATCACGTTGGCACCCACGTTGATCAGCACCATCTCGTCGACTAACTGCTCGTCCGGGGTGTCGGTGTGGATGTCGCCCTCGGTCCGGCCGCGCCGGATGTACTCGTGCAGCAGCGATCGCCAGGACCTCAGGTGTACCAGGTAGCGGTCGTGCAGCCGCTTGTTGGACAGCGACATCTCCCAGAACGCCAGCAGCACCCGGCCCGCGGTGATCCGCTTGGCGTCCAGCGGCATCGTCGCGGTGCACAGCGTGCGCAGCGCCTCCAGGCCGGACTTGCCTGCGGTGACCGCCGTGATGTGCGTGTGCATCATCGACAGCGCGCGCTCGAAAGTGGCCTCCACCAGCAGGTCCTTGCTGGCGAAGTAGCGTTTGAGGGCGCCGTTGGCGAACCCGGCCGCCTCGGCGATCTCGCGCATCGTGGCCGCCTCCAGCCCACCGCGCACGATCAGGCCCCAGGTCACCTCCACGATGTGCGCCCGACGCTCGTCGTGGTCGATGACCTTGGGCATCGTGCTCCTTAGGGTGTAGCGTCTACACGTGTAGTGTATCCGACGAGGTGGGGACGACCGGGCGGAACCATGCCGCCCCGGGCGACCATGATGACGCCTGGGCGCGATCATGGCGATGATTCGCGCGATCGCGTCGGGATTTCGCCGACACTGTGACGGTATCGGGAGAACGTCGTCTCCAACACCCCTTCGCCACTGGTCAGGGCCGGGAGACGGCGTTCAAGGCGGTGCACCTCGGCGGCCGGGATCTCGCCGGTGAGCACGGTGGACTCGCCCTGTGTGGCGGGTGGTCCGGGCACCGCGCGCAAACCGGTCAGCACCGGCAGCACCGCGCCGAGCGCGTCGGTGGGGATGTCGAGTGTGAACCCGTGAACGGGTTCCTCGACCCGCGTCCCGGCCGCGCTTAGCGCGCGGGCCAGCAGCAGCGCGGTCAGACCGCGGAAGTCCCCTGCGGTACTGGACATGCTCTTGTCGAACTTGGCGCCGGAGTGGCTTTGTCTGGCCAGGTAGCCGCACTCGGTCAGCACCACCCGGCAGTCCGGCACCCGCCAGCCGTGCGGGCCGCGGCCGAGGCCCACGCGGACGGTCTCCTCGATCGCGGTGAAGAACGCGGGCGGCATCGAGCCCGGCTCCACTTCCAGGTCGAACCGCATTCCACTGTCCACAAGGGAGGGTTCGACCCGGATCCCGACGCAGGCCAGGTACGGGTTCGTCTCCGCGTGCAGCCGTTCCGCCGCGTGGCCGATGCCGATGAGCCGTTCGATGTGGATGGTGGTGGTCTCCCGGAAAGCGACGGCCACGCCGAACTCCTCGGCCAGGGTGGCCTCGATGACCTCCTTCTGCACCTCGCCATAGAGCGAAAGGCGGATCTCGCCCTCGTCCTGGCGCAGGTCGACCAGCGGATCCTGTTCGGCCAACCGGGTGAGCGCCGCGTGCACCCTGGCCCGGTCGGCCGGGTTCCGGGGCACCACCGCGGTTTCCAGTGTGGGCGGGGCGAAGTGGTGTTCGGCCAGGTGCGGGGGCCGGGCGCCGACGACGTCGCCGACGCGGACATCCCCGAGGCCCCACAGTTTCCCGATCCGCCCGGCATCCAGGGCGTCGCGGCGGGTAGCGGTGCCGCGGTCGAACACGTCTATCCGGGTGACCCGGTTCGGCCGCCCGGGGTGTGGCTCGCCGACGCGGTCGCGGGTGCGCAGTGTGCCCGCGAACAGCCGCAGGTACGCGATCTTCTCCCCGGCGTCGCCGCGCTCGACCTTGAACACCGTGCCGGACAGCGGCGCCGTCGGGTCGCCCGCGGCGGCGGGCAGGAACTCGCGGATGCCCGCGCACAGGTCGTCCACGCCCGCGCCGGTGGCGGCCGAGCCGAAGTACACCGGGTGCGCCGCCGCCGACCGGACCTTCGCGGCGAACCGGGCGCGCAGGTCGGGGTAGTCGGTGGTGCCGTCGAGGTAGTCGGCCAGCAGCGCGTCGTCGGCGAGCACGTCGACCAGGTCGGGGACGAGGTCGTCGAGCGGCCGCGGTCGTCGGTCGGCGCCCGCCGTGCCCTGGGCCTCCGGTACATCGATGGCGACGGCGGCGGGGGTGAGCCGCGCCCGGATGGCGCGCAGCACGCGCTCGCCGTCCGCGCCCCGGCGGTCGATCTTGTTCACGAACAGCAGGGTGGGAATGCCCAGCCTGCGCAGGGTGCGGAAGAGGACGCGGGTCTGCGCCTGGATCCCCTCGACCGCCGAGACGACCAGCACGGCGCCGTCCAGCACGCCGAGCACCCGCTCCACCTCGGCGATGAAGTCCGGGTGGCCGGGGGTGTCGATCAGGTTCAGCACCCGCCCGCCGAGCGCGAACGACACCACCGCCGCCTTGATCGTGATACCGCGCCGCCGCTCCAGCTCCAGCGTGTCGGTGCGGGTACTGCCGTCGTCGACGCTGCCGACCTCGTCGATCACGCCCGCCGTGTACAGCAGGCGCTCGGTCAGGCTGGTCTTGCCCGCGTCAACATGGGCGAGCACGCCCAGGTTCGTCATGCCCATCGGTCCTCGTGTCCAGGATGTTCGAAACGGTGGTCGCGACTGACGCGACAGCCGTGCGGACGCGGTGGATCACAAGGGCAGGACGGCGCATGGGCACTCCACGGAACTGGTCACTGGTCGGTGTATTCCCGACCAGCACAACATTGTCCGCGCGGCGGTGGCAACCCGATTACCGGTCGTGGTCGCCATCCGGGTGTTCGTTAACCTGGCCCGGTGGCGAAATTGGGGTTCACCTGCTCGTGCTGCGGCGAACGGCACGACGACCTGCCGTTGGCGTTCGGGGCGCCCGCGCCCGCGTACTGGATGCCGGAGCACGCGGAGGATCCGCGGTCATCGCTGGATTCGGACCTCTGTGTGATCGAGTGTGAGCATTTCTTCGTGCGGGCCACTATCGAGATCCCGATCCGGGACTCGGCCGAGGTGTTCTCCTGGGGCGTCTGGGTGTCGCAGAGCCAGGAGAGCTTCGAGCGGGTCGTCTCCCGTTGGGAGAGCGAGGGGCGCGAGCACGACGAGTCGACCTTCGGCTGGCTGTCGTCGGTGCTGCCGATGTACCCGGAGACCATCGGTCTGGCGACCCGGCTGCATCAGCGCCCGGTCGGCGAGCGGCCGGTCGTGCAGCTGGAGCCGACCGACCACCCGCTGGCCGTCGAGCAGCGCGAGGGCATCACCCGGGACCGGGTGGTCGAACTCGTCGAACTGCTGCTGCACCCGGCCGGTTCGGCGGCGCCCGACGGCACAGCCGGGAGCTGACCGCCTGCCCGGACCGGCGGCATGGGCTCAGCAGCCGATGCGGATGTCGAGGATGCGGACCGGGTGCTTGGGGGCGCCGTCGGTGGCGCCGTCCGGGGTGATGCCCGCGGCCACGATGCGGTCGAGGACGTCCATGCCGCGGGTGACGTGGCCCATGACCGTGTACACCGGGCTGATGTCGGCGACGGAGTGAACGATGAACCACTCGCTGCCGTTGGTGCCCGGCCCCTGGTTGCCCATGGCGATGGTGCCGCGTGGGTACGTCTCCTTGCCGGTCACCTCGTCCGGGAACTTGTAACCCGGGCCGCCCTCCTCGGCACGGTGGATGTCGCCGCACTGCAGGACGCCGAGGCGGGGGCTGTCGGTCAGGCGCCAGCACTGGGAGTGGTCGTAGAAGTCGGACCGGGCCAGGTGCACCAGGTTGTGCACGGCACAGGGGGCGTTGGCCCGGTCGAGGACGAGCTGGATCGTGCCGTAGTTCGTGCGGATGCCGGCATAGACCGTGCCGCGCGCCTCCGCCTTGCCCCGGGGCGGGTGCACCGGTCGGGCCGCGGGGTTCTCCGGGGTCGGGGTGAACTCGCAGTGGACGTGGTGGTCGCGGGAGGTCTCCTGCGCGCTCGCGGTGGGGGCAGGCAGGGCGCTCGCGGCCAGTGTCGCCGCCGTGCTCAGGAACAGGGTGGTGGACAGTCTGAAGGATCGCCTCATCCCCGCGACGTTAGCGGCTGGTTGCCCGCTCTCCCAAGGGGACGCTAGAGTCGACGTCGTGACTGCCGGGTCGGCCTTGGGCCACGAGCGAGAGAGTCACCCGGCCGTCGCGTGACCGCCGGGCGGGCCCGTGGCCCGCCGCGCACGCGTTTCCGGGACTTTCCCACACCACCGCGTCGAGCGTTCCCGCTCCGCGGTATCCACGCGACTTCCGGCGCTGCCGCGCGTCGCGCACACCACCCACATCCCGCGTCCCACCGCGCGCGTTTCCGCTCGCGGTGCGCTGGACGCTGCCCATGAACGACCCATGACATCAGGAAAGAGCGCATGCCCAACGACTTCAACCAGTCCGTGATCGACGAGTTCCGCGCCAACCGCGGCCGCGTGGGCGGCTATTTCGAGGGAGGCCGACTGCTGTTGTTGACTACCATCGGCGCCCGCACCGGGGAACGGCACACCACCCCACTGGGATATCTCACCGACGAGACCGGTTCGCGGGTGTTCGTCATCGCCAGCGCGGGCGGATCGCCGAAGAATCCCGACTGGTACCACAATGTCCTCGCGGACCCGGCGGTGACGATCGAGGACGGGATCTTCACCCACCCGGCGCGGGCGAGTGTGCTCGCGGGCGCCGAGCGGGACGAGGTCTTCGCCCGCGCGGTGGAGGCCGATCCGGGGTGGCTGGACTACGAGTCCAGGTCCGGGCGCGCGCTGCCGGTCGTGGCGCTGGCCGTGCGGCCGGGGCCGCCCACCGCCGGGTCGCTGGGGGAGACCCTGGTGCTGCTGCACGACTGGTTCCGGCGCGAGCTGGAACTGATCCGGGCCGAGATCGTGCGTTCCGGCGCGGTGCTCGGCGCGCAGCTGCGGATCAACTGCCTGGTGCTCTGCCAGGGGTTGGGCAACCATCACCAGGGCGAGGACCAGGCGTTGTTCCCGATGATCGCCCGGCAGCACCCGGAGCTGGCGGACGTGGTGACCCGCTTGGGGGAGGAGCACGCGAAGGTCGCGGAGACGGTCGACCGTCTCCGCGACCTCCTGCGCGGCCGGGACACCGCGACCCTGCTGCCCGAGTTCGATCGGCTGGCGGCCGAGCTGACCGCCCATCTGTCCTATGAGGAGGAGCAGCTGCTGCCCGCGCTCAGCTGAGCCGCGGCCACACCGGGTCCGGGATCTCGCGGTCGAGCACCGGGGCGACGTCCGAACGGAACAGTTCCAGGGTGTCCCGGTGCTGCCGCGCGGTCAGCCCGTCCCGGTCGGCGCTCAGGTGCAGCACCTGGTGGCCGAACTCCTTGTGGTAGCGGCCGATCTTGTCGATCGCCTGCTGGGGGCTGCCGATGACCGCCGAGCTGCGTTCGACGAAGTCCTCCAGCGTCGGGAACACCGGTTCCACGCCGAGTCGCAAGTGGAGGTTCAGCCTGGCCTCGTAGATCGGCCGATAGGTGTCCAATGCCTCCTGGGAGGTCCGCGCCACGTAGAAGCCCGCCGTGCCCGCTCCCACCAGGGCGTCGGCGGGCTTGTGGCCGTGGAACTCCCAGCGCTCGCGGTAGTACCGGATCAGGTCGGCGTAGGGCTCGATCGGGTTGGTCACGTTCGCCGAGAACAGCGGGTCGCCCCATTTCGCGGCCAGTTCCACCGAGTCCCGGCTGGTCGCGCTGCCGTGCCAGACCCGGATCGGCCGCTGGAACGGCCTCGGCCACACCTCAGCGTCCACAAGCGACGGTCTGAACCGGCCGGACCAGGTGACCCTGTCCTCCCGCCAGAGCCGCCGGAACAGCTCGTAGCCCTCGGCGTTGCGCGCCCACTGGTCCTCGGGCGTGACGTGGAACAGCTCCCGCTGGGCGCTGCCGTTGCCCTTGCCGATGATCAGTTCGAGCCGTCCACCGGACAGGTTGTCCAGGGTCGCGTAGTCCTCGTAGGCGCGCACCGGGTCGAGCAGGCTCAGCGTGGTCACGCCGGTGAACAGCCGGATGCGCGAGGTGCGGGCGGCGATGTGGCCGAGCACGACCGGCGGCGAGGAGGAGATGAACGGCCGCTCGTGCCGCTCGCCCACCGCGTAGCCGTCGAAGCCGAGCTCCTCGGCCAGCACGGCGCTGTCGACCACCTCGCGCAGCCGGTCGTGGGTGCTGGCCTGGATGCCGGTGACCGGGTCGGCGGTGTGCGTGATCAGGCTGATGAGCAGGTACTTCACCGTGGTTCCCCGATTCCCAGGTGATCGCGCAGGGTCGTGCCGGAGTACTCGGTGCGGAACACGCCGCGTTCCTGCAACAGCGGCACGACCTTGTCCGCGAACTCGTCCAGGCCGCCGGGCGTGACGTGCGGGACCAGGATGAACCCGTCGCTCGCGTCGGCCTGGACGAGGTCGTCGATCTGGCCCGCGACGGTGGTGGGGGAGCCGACGAAGGTCTGCTCGCCGTTGACCTGGATGATCAGCTCGCGGATGGAGAGGTTCTTCTCCTCGGCCAGCGCCCGCCACTCGCGGCCCTTGGCCACCGGGTCGCGGTGCATGCGCACGCTGGCCCGGCCGCGGGCGATGGTGTGCTCGCCGACGAGCGGGTCGAAGTCCGGCAGCGGGCCGTCCGGGTCGTAGGCGCTCAGGTCCGCGTTCCACAGCTGTTCCAGCAGCTTGATCGCGGTCGGCCCGCTGACCTGCTGGTGGCGCACCACGTCGGCGCGCTCGCGGGCGTCGGCGTCGGTGTCGCCCAGCACGAACGTGGCCGCGGGCAGCACAACCAGCTGGTCGGGCGTGCGGCCGTACCCGGCCAGCCTGCCCTTGACGTCGGCGTAGAACGCCTGGCCCTGTTCCAGCGACCCGTGCCTGCTGAAGATGGCGTCGGCGGAGGAGGCGGCGAACTCCCGGCCCTCGTCGGAGTCGCCCGCCTGGAGGATCACCGGCCTGCCCTGCGGGGAGCGCGGCACCGGGAACCGGCCCTCGATGTCGAAGTGCGCGTCCCGGTGCCGGAACGCGCCCGCGTTCCCGTCCCGGAGGAACACCCCGGACTCGCGGTCGGCCGCGACCTCGTCGCCGCGCCAGGAGTCGAACAGTTCCGCCGCCGTCGACAGGAACGTCCTGGCCCGCTCGTAGCGCTGGTCCTGTGGCAGGAACCCGCCCCGGCGGAAGTTCTCGCCGGTGAACGCGTCCCACGAGGTCACCACGTTCCACGCCGCCCGCCCGGCGGACAGGTGGTCGAGCGAGGCGAACTGCCTGGCCACCTCGAACGGCTCGTTGAACGTGGAGTTGATCGTCCCGGCGAGTCCCAGCCGCTCGGTCGCCGCGGCGAGCGCGGCCAGCACGGTGAACGTGTCGGGCCTGCCCACCACGTCCAGGTCGTAGATCTCCCCGCCCTGCTCGCGCAACCGCAGCCCCTCGGCGAGGAAGAAGAAGTCGAACTTGGCCCGCTCCGCGGTCTGTGCCAGCTTCACGAACGAGCTGAACTCGATGTGGCTGCCCGCCGCCGGGTCGCTCCACACCGTCGTGTTGTTCACGCCGGGGAAGTGCGCGGCCAGGTGCACCTGCTTGATCGGCTTGCTCATCTCGCCCTCTCCTCAGGCCGCGTAGCGGTTCGCCGGGCGGGACAGGCCGAGCAGCCCGCGCAGGGTGGAAGCCTCGTAGCCGGTGCGGAACCGGCCGCGCCCGCGCAGTTCCTGGACCAGGCCGCCGGTGATCCCGGCCAGGTCGTGCGGGACGGCTCCCGGTCGCAACCGGAACCCGGACAGTCCCGTGGTGTGCCAGTCGAGCACCAGGTCCGCGAGCTCGGCGGGGGTGCCGACGAAGATCTCGGCGTCCGAGGCGTACCCGGCGCCCGCCAGGTCGTCCAGGCGGTTCTTGTGGTCCCGGGCGGCCGTGCCGGTCTCGCCCAGGAAGACCACGAGGTCGGCGAACACGTGCAGGGTCTCGTGCTCGCGTCCGGCGGCGGCCTGCTCGGCGCGGACCTCGTCCAGGATCCGGGTGGCGTCGGCGCGGTCGGTCGGGGTCACGTGGACGAGGTCGGCGGCGCGCGCGGCCAGCCGGGTGGGGATGATCGCGTGCGAGAGGGTGCTCACGATCGGCTGGCCCTGCGGCGGGCGCGGGGTGATCGACGGGCCCTTCACCGCGAACCAGCGGCCCGCGAAGTCGATGTAGTGCAACTTGTCCCGGTCGACGAACCGTCCCGTGGCCACGTCCCGGATCTCCGCGTCGTCCTCCCAGCTGTCCCACAACCGGCGCAACACCTCGACGTAGTCCGCGGTCTCGTCGAACAGGTCCGACAGCGGGCTGGTCTTGTCGCCGTGGTGCGCGTCGGCGAGGTCGGTGGCGCCGATGTCCCGCCTGCCGAAGTGCCGGTTGTCCGCCTGCTCCCAGGCGATGCGCACCCGTACGCCCGCGCGGCCCGAGCTGACGTAGTCCAGGGTGGCGATCGCCTTGGACAGGTGGAACGGCTCGGTGTGCGTGGCGACCGCGGTGGGGATCAGGCCGATGTGCGAGGTGAGCGGCGCCACCCTGGCGGCGAGCAGTACCGAGTCCACCCGGCCCTGCACCCGGTCGGTGTTCCCCCGTTGCGACGGGTTGAACGGGTCGTGCTGCAACGCCAGCGTGTCCTCGAAGGTGACGAAGTCCAGCGCGGCGGCCTCCGCCGCGCGCACCTGTTCCACCCAGTACCGGGCGGTGAGCACCTCGTCGGGGCGAGCCTCGGGCAGGCGCCAGGCCGCCGGGTGCCACCCGGCGGAGTCCAACGCCACGGCGAGATGCGGTCCGGTGGTCACCGGCGGCTCCCTTCCTCGTGATCGGCCGTGACCGGATTGTGCGCCGGTGGACCGGGTCGAGGTCGGGATGGCCAAGTGCTGGGACGGCGCCGAAACCCGGGAATATTCCCGGGGTGGCCGCTCCGCTACAGCGACAGACCTGCGTACAGGAGGGTGCCGGGGCGTGCGGGGTCGGCTACGAGTACGACGCTTTCGCCGGGGCGGGGCACCGAGATGCGCGGGACGGCCGTGCGCAGTCGCACCGGGTGGCGGTAGCCGTCGACCCGCAGCACGAGGTCGACCACCGGGTCGTACTCGATGGCGTGGCCGGTGTCCATGACCCCCTCCACGCGCGCCAGCGTGGCGGGCACCCCGGACGACAACAGCTGTTGGGCGGTCCGGTTCGCGCCCGGCGCGGCCGCGTCGATGGCGATCGCGCCGCCGCCGAACCTGTCCGCTTCCTGTCGCGCGCGGCCCTTGCCCTTGCCGAACAACCCCATGGCTCTCCCTCGACTCGCCGTCCGACCACAGTGGCCCGACCGGGTCTCCCGCCCGGCCGGGCCGTGGTCCGGACCACAGCGCCTGTTCGGCAGCAGCCTACGACGTTCGCGTGGCGAACAGAGGTGGGGTGGTATTCGGTGATGTCCGGCGGGTGTCGTTGTGGTGAACGGGATCCGGGAGTCCCAGTTGGACCCGTCGCCGGTAATATTCCGTACAGCGTCCACCTGGCACGGCAGGCTCAGCCCTTGACCGATCCGGCCAGCCCGCTCACCAGCCGACGCTGCACGAACACGAAGAACACCAGCACCGGGATGGTCATCAGGGTGGCGCCCGCCATGATCGCGCCCCAGTCGTTCTGGTCCGGCCGCACGAACACCTGCAGGGCCAGCGGCAGCGTCTGGTTCTCCGCCGCCGAGATGATGAACGTCTTGGCGAACAGGAAGTCGTTCCAGGCGTGGATGAACGACAGCACGCTGGTGGCCACCAGCCCCGGCGCGACGAGCGGGAACAGCACCCGCCACAGGAACCGGAACCGGCTCGCCCCGTCGAGGGTGGCGGCCTCCTCCAGCTCCTTGGGCACGGCGGCGACGAACCCGCGCAGCATCCAGATGGCGAACGGCAGGCTGAACGCCAGGTGCACCAGCACCAGCGAGCCCAGGTGGTTGAGGCCGAACGCGGGCACCGACTGGCCCACCGAGCGCATCAGGAAGAACAGCGGCACGGTCAGCGCCTCGACCGGGACCATCTGGACCACCAGCAGCATGATCAGCATGGTGGTGCGGCCGCGGAACCGGAACCGGGTCAGCGCGGCCGCCGCCAGGAACGCGACCAGCATGCTCAGCAGCACCACGGCCAGCGCCACGATCACGCTGTTGAGGAAGTAGCGGCCGAAGTTCTGCACGGTCAGTGCCCGCACGAAGCTGTCGAACGTGGGGCGCAGCGTCCACGGTTTCGGGTCGGCGGACAGCACCTCGTCCTCCGGCTTGATCGCCGTCAGCACCATCCAGAACAGCGGGAACGCCACCACCCCGGCGACCACCATGGTGACCGCCTCGGCCCGGCCCCGGCCCGCGTTCCGGCCGTTCCGCCTGTCCCGTTTCGCCTGCGTGTTCCCGGTGCGCACGGCCGTCACAGTTCCTCCCCGGAGCGGCGCAGGGCACGCAGGTAGACCACGGTGATCGCGAGCAGGACGAGCGTGGTCACCACGCCGATCGCGGCGCCCAGCCCGTACTCGGAGGCGGCGAACGCCTGCTGGTAGGCGTACACGTTGAGGGTCAGGTTCCGCCCGGCGATGCCGCCGCCGTTGGTCATCACGTAGATCTGGGTGAACACCTTGAAGTCCCAGATCACCGACTGGATGGTCACCACGGCCAGCACCGGCCGCAGCAGCGGCAGCAGTACCGAGGTGGCGATCCGCCTGGTCGACGCACCGTCCAGGGCGGCCGCCTCCAGCACCTCGCCGGGGATGGCCTTGATCCCGGCGTAGAGGGTGATCATGGCGAACGGGAACGAGCACCAGACCACCTCGGCGGCCACCAGTCCGAACGCCGTCCACTTGCCATAGGTCCAGGAGAAGCCGTCCAGGCCCAGAACGTTGTTCACCAGGCCGAGGTTGGCGTCGAACAGGAACAGCCAGACCGTCGAGCCCGCCACCGCCGGTGTCGCCCAGGCGCCGAGCGCCGCCAGGAACAGGCAGGTCCGCGCCCACGGCCGGACCCGGGTGGCCAGGACCGCGAGGGCGGCCCCGGCCAGCAGCGTGCCCGCGACGCAGACGGCCGCGAACCCGACCGTCTGCGCCAGCACCGCCCAGAACCGGGAACCGGAGAACAGGGTCGTGTAGTTGCCCAGCCCGAGGAACTCCAGCGGGGCGCCGCCGCTGACCTGCTCCTGCCCGTAGTCGTAGAACGAGATGACCACGAGCTGGTAGACCGGGTAGGCCAGCAGCGCGCCCAGCACCAGCAGGGCGGGGGCGAGGTAGGCGAGCGCGGTCCGCCCCTCGCCCGACCTCGCCCGCGCCCGCCGGGTCGCGGTGCTCACGAGCCGAAGGCCGCGTTCATCGCGTCGGCGGCCGACTTCGTCGCGGTGTCCACGTCCTTGGCGCCGCTGGCGATCTCCTGCAACATGGTCGGGATCACCGCCTGCGAGTCGATCTTCGCCCAGGCCGGTGTGTTGGGCACGAACCTCGCACCCGAGGCCAGAGTGGCGGTGAACGGTTGCAGCGCGGGCTCGCTTTCCGCCAGCTCACGCTGCAGGCCCTGGTAGGTGGGCAGGTTGCCCATGGCGTCGAACATCTTGCGCTGGTACTGCTTGCCCGCCAGCAGCTGCACGAACTCGAACGCCAGTGTCCGGTGCTTGGTGCCCGCGAGCAGGCCGAGCAGGTTGCCGCCGCCGAACGCGGGCGCGATCGTGCCCGCAGCCTTGCCGGGCAGCGGGACCACCGCGTACTTGCCCTTGACCGAGCTGGCCTCCACCGACTTGCGGTTGAAGTCGCCGCCGATGGTCATCGCGGCCTTGCCCGCGCGGAACGCCTCCACGCTCGCGTCGCCGCCGTTGCCCGCGCACTGGGCGGGCGGACAGATGTCGTCGCGCAGCAGCTCGGTGTACCTGGCCACGCCCGCGCGCGCCTGCGGGGAGTCGATCGCTGCGCTGAACTTGCCGTTGAGGCTGGTGGCGATCTCGCCGCCCTCGCCCCAGACGAACGGCAGCGCGCCGTAGGTGTACTTGCCGCCGACCGAGATGCCCAGCAGGTCGGGGTGCGCGGCCCGGATCCGGCGGGCGAGCGGGGCGATCTCGTCCAACGTGGACGGTGGCTGCACGCCCAGCTCGGTGAAGACGTCGGTGCGGAAGTACAGCGCGCGCACGCCGATGTACCACGGGATCGCGTAGACCTTGGTGTCCACCTTCGTGGCGTCCAGCGCGGCGGGGAGCATGTCGTGCACGTCCGCCCAGTTCAGCGCCGGGTTGCTGATATCGGCCAGGCCGCCCGCGGCGACGAAGCCGGACAGGTCGGTGTTGCCGAACTCGGCCACGTCGGGGGCGCTGGCCGGGTCGCTGAACGCGGCCTTGAACCGTTCGGCGCGGGTGGCGACCTGGATGTACTGCACGTCCACGGTCACCCCGGGGTGCTTGCCCTGGAACTCGGCGACCGCGTCGGCCACCACCTTCTCCTTGGGCGCGCGGTTCACCTCGTCGAACAGCCACACCCGGACCTGGCCCGTGGTCTCGTCCCCGCTCGACTGGGCGGGCCCGGACTGCACCGGCGCGCATGCCGTCGCCACGACCAGGGAGACCACCGGTAACGCACCGGCCAACCACCGCTTCCGCATCTCTCGACCCCGTCCCTGATGTTGCGCTGTGCGCAACTATCGTTTCATGGAGAGCAACGTGCAGGCGATCGTAGAAGCGCGCCGCGATTGGGGCAAGGGTCCGGCACCTCGGCGCGGACCGGGGTCGGCACCCGATCGAGCACCGCCGACTCGCCCGGTCCGACCAGTCGGCGCGTCTGGTCGCGGGCGCCCCGCCGTGGCACGATGGGAGATCGGGATTGTCGGGTCCACCGGACCCGCGCGCGCCCGCTCGGCGATCCCGGGCACCGCGCGTCCCCGGGCGGCCCGACCGGCGCCGCCCGCGCACCCGGGTGTCGATCCCACCCGGCGAACAGTCGTCGCGAGTCCCCGCGGTGAACCGGGCACCGATTCACCCTGGCCATCGGAAGCCGTGGACTTGACAACTCGCGTTGCCGCAACGGCAAATGGACCGGTGAGCGATTCGGCGAACGACGAGGCCCCCGAACTGGACGCCGTCCTGGACGCGGTCGGCCCGCGGCTGCGGTCGCTGCGCCAGACCCGCAAGGCCACGCTCGCCCAGCTGTCCGCGACGACCGGCATCTCGGTGAGCACGCTGTCCCGGCTGGAGTCCGGCCAGCGCCGCCCCACCCTGGAACTGCTGCTGCGGCTGGCCCGCGCGCACCAGGTGCCGCTGGACGAGCTGGTCGGCGCCCCGGTCACCGGCGACCCCCGGGTGCGCCCGGACCCGGTCGTCCGCAACGGGGTCACCTACCTGCCGCTCACCCGGCGCCCCGGCGGGGTCCGCGCGTACAAGCTGATCTACCCGGCGAAGCCGGAGGCGGCGCCGGAACCGAAGGCGCACGAGGGTTACGAGTGGCTCTACGTGCTGTCCGGCCGGATGCGGCTGGTGCTCGCCGAGCACGACGTGGTGCTGGCCACCGGCGAGGTGGCCGAGTTCGACACGCACATCCCGCACTGGTTCGGCAACCCGGGGCCGGGCACGGCCGAGGTGCTGAGCCTGTTCGGCCCGCAGGGCGAGCGCATCCACATCCGGGCCCGCTCCCGCGGATCCGCCCGCTGAACGACCGCACTGACCCACACACTGAACAGAGGGAGTCGCCTGTGTCGGCGGTGAGCAGCTACACCCGGGACTACGTCGACTCCTGCCGCGCCCGGGTGGATGCCCACGTGGAGACCTACCGCGCGCTGGCCGGGTCCGGTTCGGGCCCGGTGTTCACGGCCGCAGTGGCCGCGTTCGAGCCGGTGTTCTTCAACAACCTGGTGCTGGTCCTGGAGCAGTCGTTCGTGCACCGGCTGCGCGACAAGGAGCTCGGCGACGGCAACCCGCTCAACGAGGTGCGCCTGCTGGCCGCGTCGTTGCTGGGCAACGACGGCAGGCTGGTCAGCGACCCGGGGATCCGGATGAACCCGGCGCGGTCGGTGTTGAAGTACCAGGTGGGCGACGAGATCGCGGTCCGCGAGGCGGCGTTCCAGGAGCTGGCCGCGGCCTTCTTCGCCGATCTGGAACGCAAGTACAGTGTCTAATTCCTCCCACCACCCGCCCCCTCATCCCCACCCGGCATCGTTCCCGGCTTGGCAGTTGGATCGTCCGTCTGGGTGCGGGAAGGTCGAGGGACGTGGTGTGGTGGTTGGCTGTCGCGCTTTCGTGATGAGGCGTAGGTGCTGTGGTTGTAGGTGTCGCTTGCTCGCGCGTGCCTGCCGGGCATCGTTCCCGGCCTGGCGGTCGGATCGCCCGTCTGGGTGCGGGGTGGTGGTGGGGCGTGGTGTGGTGTTCGGCTGGCGCGGTGTGGTGGCGGGACGTGGCGTCGTGATCGATCGGGCGGGCGGTCAGCGCTTGTCGGCGCGGTCGCCGAGGAGTCGTTCCAGTTGTTGTTCGGCCCACCGGTCCTCCTCGATCTCCCTGGCGTTGGAGCCGATGCCCACGGCCAGCAGGGACACCGCGGTGACCACGCCGAGGACCATGGCCAGCGGCCCGAAGAACGAGTAGGCCTCGACCCCGCCGACCGGGGTGGGCTGCCCGTTGAGCGCGTTCACGACCATGGCGGCCATGCCGGTGTAGTGCATGCCGTTGACCGCCACCCCCATGATCAGTGCGGCGGCCACGGTCGCGAGCACCCCGCGCACGTTCAGCGCCGCCCACAGCGCCGCGGTGGCCGCGACGACCGCGATCACCACCGACAGCACCACCAGCGGCACGTCGTAGTCGACCTCGGCGCTCATCCGCATCGCGGAGATGCCCAGGTAGTGCATGGACGCCACGCCGAGGCCGGTGACCGGCCCGGCGACCAGCAGCCGCTGCCAGCCCGCCGAGCCGCGCGAGACCACGGTCAGGCCGAGCCACACGATGCCGACCGCGACGACCAGGCTGACCAGGGTGCGGAGCAGGTCGTAGCGGATGGCCGTGCCGTCCACCGAGAAGCCCATCATGGCCACGAAGTGCATGACCCAGATGCCGGTGCCGCCGATGGACACCGCGCCGAGCGCCAGCCACCGCCGCCGCGGCCACCCGTGCTGGGCGCGGGCGCGCTGCATGCTCAGCAGGCCGAGCGCGCAGCCCAGGCAGGAGATCAGGTAGGACAGCGCGGGCGTGACGGCGCCGACGGAGAAGTGGTGTACGTGGTTCATGGCCCATCCGCGGTCGTCCCTCGACAGTCGAGGGACCTTGCCCGGCAGCAGATCACGCCGGGTGCCCCCGGGCCAATGCCGCGGCGTGAGAGATGAGTCGCACTCGTTTCTCCTTGTCCGGCACGGTGAACAGCGGTTATGGGGAGATCTTTACCTTGCGCGCGCCGGATCGTGTGCGCAGAGTGACCGGTGGCGCGGCTCGCCTTTTTTGATCCGCCGGGCGGGCGGAGTGTGATTTCACCGGATTCGACAGTGTCGAACTGGTGATTTCCCGGAGATTTCCGGAAACGGGTCGTCGATACCGACCGTGCCCACCTCGGATTGTCGGATGCGCACTTGTTGATGGTTCCCGGCGTTGTCCGCGGCGGATTCCGGCCGGCCTTCCCGGTGCGGCTCCGGTCGTCCCGACGTGGGCGGACAGGCCGCGTGTCAAAATCTGTTTGCCTGTTGGCAACGTGGAACGGCACTGCTAGCGTTCGCGGCGCCCGTCGGACGCGCGGCCCTCGGAAAAGCGATCCGACCGGTGAGGAGAACGCCACCCGGCGCGCGTTGCCTCGATTCTCTAAATGTTGTCACGGTGCGTCGGGAGTGGCCGCCGGGCGCTGTTTCCCGGCCGGTTCGGAAAGGAGGACGCGAGGTGCGCGTACCCGCTGCCCGGACTCTCGCGCTGGTGACGACGCTCGGCCTGGTGCTCGGCACCACCGCGGCCGCCGCGACGCTGCGCGGCCTGGCCGACCCGCTGCCGGACGGACCACAGGTGCGCCTGTGCGCGGCGCACCGGGCCAGGCCATCGCTCGTCCCCGGCCCGCCGGTCGCCCGACCGAAGCCGCCGCCCCCGGCCACCGGCACCACCCGCGTGCCGTCCCGCTCCTGACCGGTGGGTCGCACCACCAGGCAGGCGGGCCCGCGCGCCCGCCTCGGATGCAACGCGGCCACACGGATCCCCCGTCCTCCCGGCGTGATCGTCAGATGGCTCGGGGCGGCGGCGACCGCCGTCCTGCTCGCGGGCTGCGGCACCCCGCCCGCCCTGGCGAGCCCGCCCGAGGGACTCGTCCTGCGCCTGGACGAGTACCACGGCCCGGTGGCGGTTCCCGGCCGTGTCGAGCTGCCCCGGTACGCCCTCTACGGCGACGGCACCCTGGTCGCGGCCGTCCCGGGTCCGGTGCTCACCGCCCGCGTCTACCACCTGACCCCGGGCGCGGTGACCCGCCTCTACCAGCGTGCCCTGGTCGCGGGCCTGGGCACGCCGCGCCGGATCGACGCCGACGGCGTGCTGGACGCCTCGGTCTGGGTGGTCACGGTGGGCCGCATGACCGGACCGGCGCGCACGACCATCGCCGCGCCCGACCCGACCGCGGGCGACCAGGGCGGCAGCGCGGCCCGAGGCGCCGACCTCGACCCGGGGTCGCTGGGCGACCGCGACCTCACCGCGCCACCCGCGTCGTACGAGCCCACCCGCTACGCGGTGATCGCGGCGGCCACCTCCGCCCCCGCGACGCGCGGCTGGCCGCTGCGGCCGCTGACCCCGGGCGTCGAGGTCTTCGACGCCGAATGCGAGGTCTACGCCGCCGCGGACATCGCCAAGCTGGGACCGCTGCCGGAGGCCGGATCGGTGTGGAGCACCGGCGGCCAGTCCTACCGGGTGCTGGTCCGGCCCATGCTGCCGGACGAACGGGACTGCGCGGAGCTCAACCGCTACCTGCCCTGACCCAGCACGGTCTTGGTCTCCAGCAGGAAGTCCGCCAGCTCGCCGTCGTGCGGCAGGATCGGGTGGAAGGCCGTGGTGGGCCGGTCGACGTGCACGTTCCGGATCGACGGCTCGCGGGCGCAGCGGTCGACCAGGTCCGGGTCGTCCAGACACAGCCCGAGCACCAGCGTGTCCCGCAACGACTCGACCGTCCCGTCCCACCGTCGCACCCACACGCAGGGGAACGGGACCTCGGTGGGATCGCCTTCGCGGAGCACGGTGGGGTGCAGGACCGCGCTGCCGTCGCCGAGATCCGTGCAGACCTCGGCGCCCAGCCGGGCCGCGTGCCAGCGGGCCTCGGCCAGCGGGAGTCGCGGGAGATCGGCGCGGGGGAGTGCGCGCAGGCGGGCGGCGAGGGCGTCGGCGAGGTCGTCCGGGTCGGCGTCCACGAGGATCGTGGTGGTGTTGAGGCACTGCACGCCGCCGTCGGCGCTGACGGAGTCCACCAGCAGGTCGAGGCGGGACTCCCAGTCGGGGCCGACGAGGATCTTGGCGCGGCCCGGTCCGTAGACCTTGACCGTGCGGCTGTCGCGGTGCCGGGCCACGGTGTCGTCGTCGCCGTAGATCAGGGCGAGGTCGGCGGCGGTGACCAGCCGGTCGGCGGTGTCGTGCGTGGTGGGCAGCAGCACGGCGTGCGTCTCGGGCAGGCCCGCCAGGTGCAGGGCGCGCACCAGCCGGGCCGGGGTCAGCGGGTCGCGTGTGGACGGTCGAACGAGCACGCGGTAGCCGAGCGCGACGGCGATCAGCCATTCCACGTGCGGGAGCGGGTGGTTGCCCGGCGCCAGCACGGCGAGCAACCGTCCTCTCGGGACACGCCGGGTGTCCGGTCCGGTCGGGCGTGCGGCGGGTGGGGTGAACTCGCCCAGCACGCGCAGAGCCCGCCGGGCCGCGTGGACCGGGACACCGGTGAGGTCCGCGTGCAGGCGGGTGTAGTCCGCGGGCGAAAGACTGTCCACAGTGGTCTCCGCGAACAGCTTTCCTGCCGTGGAAACCAGTTCTGCCGCGTTGGGGACGTCCGGGGCCGCGCGCATGGCGCGGGCGACACGGCCCACGAGCAGGGCGGGCGCCAGGCCCAGGTCGATCGCGGCCGCGCCGGTGACGGCGGGGATCACGATCCGGTCGAGCGAGCGATGCCCCGCCGCGCCCGGCCGAATCGGGTCGATGTCGACCGGCACCTCAGTACACGCCCTCACGCACCGGCTCGCCCGCCCGAGGCAGTGGACGCACGTCGGCCAACCCGTCCACCCTGCTTGGTTGACCCATCCCGCCCACCCTGCTTGTTCCACCCATCCCACCCGCCCTGCTTGTTCCACCCATCCCGCCCACCCTGCTTGTTCCACCCATCCCACCCGCCCTGTCCGACCCGGTGGCCGACACCGGCGCGATCCGGAGCGCGGTGTCGCGTTCGACCATGTTGGGCAGGAACAGGTCGAGCGTGATGTGGTGCAGCCGGACCTGTCCGCGTTCGCCGTACCCGACGGGCGCGCCGGTGTCGGGGTCGATCAGCTCGATCAGGCTGTGCGGGTGGAACGGTCGGAACACGCAGCCGTGCTCGTCCCCGGGAACGCGCGGGCGCTGCGGCGCCACACCCATTATCGTGTTGCCGTAGATGCCGACCAGCCGGATGCCCGGGAACACCTCGGTCTCCAGCAGCCGCAGCGTCTCCGGGGTGGCCGAGGTGCCGGACCAGACGATGGTGTGCACGCTCGCGCCGACCCGTGCGAGAAGGTCCGGCCGGTCGGCGAGCGCGACCAGGATCGGCGGCGTCGCCCACAGCACGCCGGGTGCCTGCCCGGCCAGCACCCAGGCCGCCTGGTCGAGGATGTGCGCCAGGTACGGGTCCAGCTGCCCCGGCTGGGCCCGTTTGACCCAGCGCGGGTCGAAGTCGACGGTGAGGCAGGCGCCGCCGCGCAGCGCGGCCGTCATGGCGAACAGGTGCCCGGCCACGTGCGGCCCGGTCGGTCCCAGGTAGAGCCAGTGCCCGCCCGGCACACCGTGCTCGTCCAACCGGGCCGACAGCCAGTGCGCGCTGCGCCGCCAGAAAGTGAGGTCCACGATCCGTTTGGGCGGGCCGGTGGTGCCGCCGCTCTCGAACACGAGCGGCGGTCCTTCGGTCGCGCGGAGTCCGGCGGGGACCATGTCGTCCACCCGGGCCGTGCGCAGCCGGGCGCTGACATCGGGGAAACGGACCAGGTCGGCCGCCCCGGCGATGTCGGCACGCGGGTCGAATCCCAGCGATGGCGCCAGGTCCAGCCAGAACCGGGACCCGGTCGTCGGGTCGAAATGCCACCGCAGCGCCGCCCGCACGAGGGCGTCGGCGTCCGGAGGGGACTCCCATGGACCATCCAGCACCGTGCGCGGATCCACCTAGTCGATCCGCCCGAGCAGCCAGTTGCCGGGTGCCTCCGGGTCCTCGCTGAAGTAGTAGTCGAGCACCGCCCGCGCCATTTCGGCGCGCGTGACATATCCGTCGCCGTCGCGGTCGAGCCTGCGGAAGGATTCGGCGGCGTCGCCCGAGGAGATGCGCATCAGGGCGGTGTACCACTTGATGTGCCCGTCCTCGTCGATGCGCCCGTCGCCATCGCCGTCGGCGATCGCGAGCAGCGAGTCGATGAACGGCTGGTAGTTCGCCAGGAACGTGTCGCGGTCGCGCAGTATCCGTTCTGCGAACACCGCCTTGTACTCGGCCAGGTCGATCCGGCCATTCCCGTCCACGGCCGCCGCCGCGGTCAGCCCGTGCCAGAGCCCGTCCAGGGTCGCGCGCAGCGACACCGCCCGCGGATCGGCCGTGTCCAGGCCGAACATCGCGTTCACCCGGTGCGCGGCGCGCTCGAAGTCGCGCTGCTCCAGTCGCCCGTCGCCGTCCAGGTCGTAGGTGCGGAACCGTCGGTCCAACTTCTTGTCCAGGAATTCCGATACCGCCACGGCAGTCTCCCACTCCGCTATCCGTAAACCGTTTCGACGATATTTCCCGCCGGTTGGCCTGGAATTGGTCGAACCTGCGTCGACAACGTATCGACGGCCCACGCCGCACGCAAGGGGAGATTGTCTTACTACCCGAACAGGTCAGCGGACCACCCTTCTGGACGAGGTCTGTGGCGAAAGTCGGCAACGGCTGGCGATCGGTGGCCGGAATTCGCCAGGAATTCCCGGGGAACCGGTGTCCGGTGTCGACCGTCCACCGGGCGCGCGGGTCCACACGGGTCGCTCGACCGTCCTGATTGGACGATCGAGCCACCCGGGGACCGCGGCGGACCGACGTGATCGGACGCCTGTTCCGACCGCGTGCTCCGACTAGGCGTGCGTCAGGACCGGCTTGTCCGGCTTGCCCTTCCCCGACTCACCCGGCCTGCCCGGCTTGCCCTTGTCCGGCTTTCCGTGTTTCTCCGTGACCTTCCCCTCGGTCGTGCCCGGCTCGCCATCGCAGGCCTGCTGGGCGGCCAGGAACTCGGGGCTCATCGGGTCGATGCCCTGGTCCGAGTCGATCCGGATGCCGCCGTCCGGCTGGGGATCGGGGAACGCGGCGATCCCGTGCTCGCGCATGCACCGCACGAGCTCCCAGGCCTTCTCCAGCGCTCCCGGGCCCGGCTCGTCCTTCGGCAGACCACCGCCGCACGCCTGCTCGGCCGCGTCGATGGTGGCCTTGTCCGCGCCCTGGATCCGGACCTGGATGCGGCCGTCCTCGATATCGGCCTCGATGTCGATGCCGTGATCGCGCATGCACTGCACATACGCCCGCATCCCTGCCTCGTCCCACTTCCCGGGCGCGCCCGCCGCCTGGACACCCGCCACGACCGCCCCCTGGCCGGTCGTGCGCGCCGGTGCGTGCCGGGCCGCGTCCGCCTGGGTGGCGCTGCCCGCCACCGCGACCAGGACGGCCGCCCCGATGATGATCTTCCTTCGCATTCCGCTCCCTCCGGCCGCCGGGATCGTCCCGGCGTCGGCACGCAGTACAGCGGGTGCAGGATTTCGCGGGCGTCGCCGAAAACGTTGACGCCCAGGAAACATGCCCGCCCGCCACCATGGACGCATGCGGATCCTGGTGGTGGAGGACGAGCCGCTGCTGGCCGACGCGGTGGCCCGGTGGCTGCGCGGGGACGCGCACGCGGTGGACGTCGCGCACGACGGCGCCGCCGCGCTGGAGCGGCTGGGCGTGCACGACTACGACGTGGTGGTCCTCGACCGCGATCTGCCGGTGGTGCACGGCGACGACGTGTGCCGGGCGGTGGTGGACGCGGAGTCGACCACCCGGGTGCTGATGCTCACCGCGGCCGCCGAGATCGACGACCGGGTGTCCGGCCTGGTCCTGGGCGCCGACGACTACCTGCCCAAACCGTTCGCGTTCGCCGAGCTGGCCGCCAGGGTGGTGGCGCTGGGCCGCCGGGCCCGGCCCGCCGCACCGCCGGTGCTGCGCCGCGCGGGCATCCGGCTGGACCCGCACCGGCGGGAGGTGTTCCGGGACGGCCGGTACGTCCCGCTGTCCCGCAAGGAGTTCGCCGTGCTGGTGGAGCTGCTGCGGGCCGACGGCGCGGCGGTGTCCGCGGAGCTGCTGCTGGAGAAGGCGTGGGACGAGCACGCCGACCCGTTCACCAACGCCGTGCGGATGACCGTGCTGAAGCTGCGCCGCAAGCTCGGCGACCCGCCGATCGTGCTGACCGAGCCAGGAGTGGGGTACCGCATCCCGTGAGACGCCCGTCCCGACTGACCATCCGCGCCCGCCTGACCCTGGTCCACGGCGGGCTGTTCCTGGCCGCGGGTGTGGTGGTGATCGCGCTGACCTACGCCCTGGTCGCGCAGGCCCTGCCGGTGGCCGACCGTGTCATCTCCACCCGGATGAAGGAGGGCGGCCTGTTCGGCGAGCCCGCGCAGGTGTACGGGCAGCTCGCCCAGGTCGCCGACAGCACCAGGGACGACGCGCTGACCGCCATGCTCACCCAGGGCGCCGTCGCGCTGGTGCTGGTGGGAGCGGTGGCCGTGGCACTGGGCTGGCTGCTGGCGGGCCGCATGCTGCAACCGCTGCATCGGGTCACCGACACCGCCCGCCGGATCGCCCAGGTCGCCGACCGGGGCCTGCACGAGCGGATCGCGCTGGCCGGTCCGCGCGACGAGATCAAGGAGCTGGCCGACACGTTCGACGCCATGCTCGCCCACCTGGACAGCGCCTTCGACGGCCAGCGCCGGTTCATCGCCAACGCCTCGCACGAGCTGCGCACGCCGCTGACGCTCAACCGCGCGCTGCTGGAGGTGGCCGTGCACCGCGAGCCCGCCGCACCGGGCGTGCGTGAGCTGGGCCTGACCCTGCTGGAGATCAACGCCCGGCACGAGCGGCTGGTCGAGGGCCTGCTGCTGCTCGCCCGCGCCGACCGGGCCCCGCTCGAACGGTCCTATGTGGACATCGCGGACATCGTCGAGCACGTGGCCGACCGGACCCCGGCGGCCGCGGTCACCCTGCGGGTGGTCGCGCGGGAGGCGCCGACCAGCGGGAGCGCCGTGCTGCTGGAACGGGTCGTGCAGAACCTGGTGGACAACGGGATCCGGCACAACGTCCCGACCGACGGCTGGGTCAGCGTGACGACCGGGACCGAGGCCGGTCGGGCGGTGCTGACCGTGGCCAACACCGGCCCGGTGGTGCCGCCGTACGAGATCCCGGCCCTGTTCGAGCCCTTCCGCAGGCTGGCCGCCGACCGGCTGGCCACCGGCGGCGCCGGTCTCGGCCTGTCCATCGTGCTGGCCGTGACCAGGGCGCACGGCGGCGACGTGCGCGCGGTGCCGCGGCCGGGGGGCGGGCTGGTGGTGACGGTCGCGCTGCCCGCTACCGCTTCTCCGCCATCGACTCGACCAGGCTCGTTGGCCGCATGTCCGTCCAGTTCTCGTTGACGTAGTCGAGGCAGGCCTGTCGCGTGTCCTCCCCGTGCGCGACGGTCCACCCGCCGGGCACCTCGGTGAACGCGGGCCACAGCGAGTGCTGCCCCTCGGCGTTCACCAGTACGAGGAACCGACCGTCTGGGTCGTCGAACGGGTTGCTCACGGCTCGGCTCCTCACGGTGGACGGCCCTGTCGGCGGCCGGGGCCCCAAGTCTGGCCGGACGCGGAGGGTGTCGGCAAGGTCGCGCACGGTTCTCCCACCTTCGTCGGCCGTCGCGGACCGACTTTCGCTGGTGGTGGGCGGTAGGCGGATATGCGTGACTGGAGCCACACACCAGGGGGAACTGTGTTGAACAACGTCGTTCTGGAAGATACGTCCACGGATACCTGTCACCTCCGCTTCACCGCCGCCGACCTCGCGACGGTCCGCGTGGTGCCGAGCCTGGGCCGCGCGCCGGAGACCGCGCTCGCCCTTGAGCTCCTCGCCCGCACCCGCTGCCGCACCGGCTTCGAGGCCTGGCAGCGCGCCGTGCACGGCGCCCTGACCGACCGGTCGCCCGGCCTGCTGCGAGAGATGCTCACCATCGGCCGCCAGCGGGCCACCATCGACGCCCTGCTGTCCGGGGGGCTGACGGACTCGCGGGTCGTGACGGTGGTCCGGGAGTTCCACGAGGTCGCCGTCGCGCCGTACTGGGCCGGGTTGATGGCCGAGATGGAGACCGAGCGCGACACCCGGTGCCGGGTGCTGCCGACCGGGGGACTGGCCGGGATGCTGGAGTCGCTGCACCCCCGGATGGAGTGGTGCAGCCCGGACCTGGCGGTGCCGTGCTCCCGGGCCTCGGTGGACCTGGACGGTCGGGGCATCCTCGTGGCACCGTCACCGTTCCTGACCGGGACGCCCCGGGTGATCGTGCCGGTGCGCGCGGACCGGCCGGTGGCCCTGGTGTACCCGGTCACCCTCGACCGGGCCCTGCTCGGCGGGATCTGGTCCGGGGGGACGGCGGAACAGCGGTCCCTGGGGCCGTTGCTGGGGCGGACCCGGGCCGCCGTCCTCGCCGCGTTGACCGACACCCGCGCCTCGGTGGAGCTCAGCCGCGCCCTGGACATCTCGTCCGCGGCGGTGTCGCAGCACACGTCGATCCTGCGGGCGGCCGGATTGATCTCGTCCCAGCGCACGGTCAACGCGCTGCTGCATACGTTGACGCCATTGGGGGCGGCGTTGTTGCGGGGCAGTGCCCGGGGTTAGGCCATCGGTATCCGGTGGTGGATCGTTGCCGATCACCGACTGTTCCGGCGGTCATCCGGGTGATTATCGACCCGACCGGCCCGGTGTCGGGATCGTCGAGACGTTCGGCCGAATGTTCGTTTGTCGGGTCGTTGTTGCGCTGAGTGCCGGTTCGGCTCGCCCATCGGGGGGAATGCCGGTTGGGCGGGGTGGTGGGACTGTTGTGGAAGAAGGTGTTTCAGGTAATCATGTCGCCGGGAACCCGATGTCCGCGGGCGTCGGTCCTGTCGCGCGTCTCCGGGTGACGTGCGGCCTTCCCGGCGACAACGGCGTCCCCGGGAACCGTGACCGGCGCTCGCGCTTCGTCCACAAGGGACACCGCGGGCCTCGGGCGGTGGATCCGTGCCGGTGACGCGAATGCCCGAGCGCGTTGGTCGTGGCCTGAGACCTGGAGCTGTGCGGTGGATGTGTCCCGTGATCTCGTGTCGAGCGAGTTGCGCAGGCAGTGGGCCGTTCGCGGGCTCAGCGCCGGTCTAGGGGTGTATCGGCTGTTCGCGGAGCGGGTGGCGGAACGGCCGGACGCGTGCGCGGTGGTCGAGGACGACGAGGTCCTGACCTATGCCGAGCTGGACGCGCGGGTGCGCGCGACGGCGGTAGGGCTGTCGGCGCTGGGTGTCCGGCCGGGGGAGGTCGTGGCGACCGCGTTGCCCAATGGCGTGGCGGCGTGCGTCGCGGAGTTGGCCATCGCGGCCGCGGGAGCTGTCGCGCTGCCGTTCCTGGTCGAGAAGTCGGCCCAGGAAGGACGGGGTGTGCTGCGCAAGGCGCGGGCGGTGGTTCTGTTGACCATGCCCGAGTCGGTGCCTGCCCACGCCGCATTGGGAATATTCCGACATGTTCTGGGCGCGCTGCCGCAGGGGGACCCGTCGGCGTTCCACCCCGCCGAGGTACGGCCGGACGGACCGGCGCGGATCCTGGTGGCCGACGGGCAGCGGCTGGTCTTCTGCTCGCACAACGCCCTCACGCGTGGGCGCGGCGCGTACATGGCGAGGTTGGCGCCGGAGGGCGACGAGCTGCGGGTGTTGTTCCTGCTGCCGTTGGCGTCGCCGTTCGGGGGCAACGGGATCGCGGTCACGATCGCGCGGCACGGCGGGAGTCTGCTGTTGTCCCGCTGCGGGAGCGCGCGGGGGCTGGTGGAACGGCATCGGCCGACGCATCTGGTGGCATCCAGGGAGATGTTCCGGGAGCTGCTCGCCGTCGGCGCGGACCTGGCCGCCGTACGGGTGATCACGCCCGGGTCCGCGCAGGTCGACGCGCCCGCGGCGGCGAACTGCGACGCGGTGCTCGACGGGTACGGGACGGGGTTGCCGCTGCCGCGGAAGGCACTGATCCCGTTGGAGGCGGCGGAAACCGCGCGGCCGTAGACTGCGCCATTCGGGCGAGCAGGGGCCCGGCCGATATACCGTTCGGGGACCGCGAGGACAGGTCAGGTGCTCGGCGCCAGGTCGGCCACCAGATCCTCGAACAGCGTCCGCGCGCGGAGTTCCCGGTCACCGCCCGCCGCCAGGTCCGCGCGGTTCGGCAGTACCGCGGTCAGGCCCCAGCCACGGCCCCTGGCCCAGGTCGCGTCGTCGACCTGGAGCAGTTCCCGCAGCCGGAGCCGCGCGGGCCCGTCGAGCCAGCTCCACGCGGCGATGCCGATGTCGCAGGCGGGATCGCCGACCGCGAGCGTGCCGAAGTCGATCACCGCATCGAGCCGCCCGTCGGCGGCGAGGAGATTGCCCGCGGCCGGGTCACCGTGCACCCACACCGGCGGGCCGTCGAGTACCGGCGCCGCCAACGCCGACTCGTACACCGCGGTGGCCGCGTCGGCGTCGATCAGGTCGGCCCGGTCGGCGATCCGCGCCCGGATCCAGCTCTCGACGAGCGGCGAGTCCCGTTCGTCGGCGATCGCGCAGCCGCGGAAGCCGTTGTCCCAGCGCGGAGGTGGGCCGTCGGTGGTGTCGATCGACCACAGCGCGGTCAGGAAGGCGGCCAGGTCCGCCGCCATGAGCATCGGGTCGAGATCCTCGCGACGCGCGCGATCGCCCGGCAGCCAACGGTAGACCGACCACGGGAACGGGTATTCGGCCGTGGGCTCGCCCTGGGCCAGCGGCTGCGGGATGGTGAACGGCAGGTGTGGGGCCAGCGCGGGCAACCACCGCTGCTCGCAATGGACCTGGCCCACCCAGCGCTCGAACCGGGGCAGGCGCACCGACATCCCGGACCCGAGCCGATAGGTGGCGTTGTCCACACCGGGTTTGGCGACGGGGGTGACCGGAAGGTCCGCCCACGCGGGGAAGGAGTCCGCGACGAGCCGCGACACCACCCCGACATTGATCGTGACCTCGGTGGACGACATGTCGCCTGCGGACACCGGCACCCTCCTGGCGGCTCGGGACTGCTGCTCGGACTGGCACCGAGGTTGGCAGACACCCGCCAGGAGGGTCAAACGCGTTTACCGGGCCCGTTCCCGGCGGGGTGCGCCCGCCGGGAACGAGCCGGGAGATCAGTTGAAGGAGACCGGGATGTCCCCCGCGACACCCCACTGCCTGGACCACTGCGCGCCGCTCACGCTGTCCTTGATGTACCAGTACCCGTTGGACGGGCGGAAGACCGCGTAGTCCGCGCGGCCGTCGTCGTTGAAGTCGCCGGAGACCGGGATGTCGCCTGCCACGCCCCACTGGGTGGCGGTGGCCGTGCTGGTCGCGCTGTTCTTCACGTACCAGGTCCCGTTGCTGGGCCGGTAGACCACGTAGTCCGCCCGGCCGTCACCGGTGAAGTCGCCCTTGACCGGGATGTCGCCTGCCACGCCCCACTGGGTCGCGGTGGCCGCGCTGGTCACGCTGTTGCGTACGTACCAGGTGCCGTTGGACGGGCGCCATACCACGTAGTCCGCGTGCCGGTCGCCGGTGAAGTCCTCGGCCACCGGCACATCGCCCGCGACTCCCCACCCGCTGGTCGCGGTGCCCCCGTTCGCGGGGTCGAGCACGTACCAGGTGCCGTTGCTGGGCCGGAAGACCACGTAGTCGGAGCGGCCGTCGGCGGTGAAGTCGGCCGGGTCCGGGATGTCGCCCGCGACGCCCCAGCCGGTCGCGGAAGTGGCGCCGTTGACCCGGTTGTCGACATACCAGGTGCCGTTGCCGGGCCGCCAGACCGTGTAGTCGGAGCGGCCGTCGCCGGTGAAGTCGCCTGGGACCGGCACGTCGCCCGCGACGCCCCAGGCGACACTGCTGGTGGTGGTCCCGTTGTTGCGGTACCAGACGCCGTTGCTCGGTCGCCAGACCACGTAGTCGTTCTGCACCACGGTGGGACCGGGTATCGCCGCGCCCGACGGGACGGAGCCGAGCGCCACCACCCCCACCGTCAGGACCAACGCGCCGATGCCCGAGATGGATCTCAGTCTTCTCATTGCTCGCTCTCCGGTGCTCGCGAAGTGTCCGGTACTCCGGAACCAGGCGAACATAGGACGGCCCGTTCCCGTTTGGACAGCGAGGAAACCCGCTCCCACACCACCGTGACGGGCGAACCGCTCGTCTTCCGCAGTGCCGTCACTCTGGGTCTGTCCGCGTACCCGGCACTCGGGTGGCGTACGCGTGCCTGCGGACCACGACGATCCGCGCGCGGCCTGGTTGATCCTCAGTGGACGGACAGGAGACCGGTGACGACATCGGACAGCCCCTGGTCCTGGTCGTGCGTGGCGGGCCACCGCGCGCACAACTCGGCCAGCCGGGGATGGATGTCCGGGTCCACCTCGGTGTCGGTCCGGCGCGGATGGCCGCACAGACGACCCGCTGTGTGGCACCAGATGACCCGATAGGCGTGGATCGCCCGCTCCGGAGCCAGTCCGCGGGCGATCGCCGCGTCCAGGATGTCCTCCACGACCCACCGCGCCGACGGGGTCACCAGGTCGTCGGCGGTGAGTACCCCGGCCGCCGCAGGCCAGTCCACCAGCACCGCGTGCAGGGTCCGCGCGGCGGCAGGCAGCCGGGCGCGCGGCTCCGCCGGGTGCCGCGGGCGGGGGAAGGCGCGGGCGTGCTCGTCGAGCAGGAGCAGCAGCAGCTCGTCCTTGTCCCGCACGTGGTAGCGGGCCATCGGTGTGGAGTCGAGCTTCCTGGCCGGCTTGCGCATCGACAATCCGGCGACGCCGTCGGCGCGGACGATCGTCATCGCCGCCGCCACGATGGCGGACACGGACAGTCGTGCCGGGCGTCCGACCCTGCTCGCCATCGCGGTTCTCCCGTCCTCCGTCCGGCGGCACGCCGATGCCGCCGAACGGATGGTCCGGCGTCGGCCGCGTCGGGCGTCATCCCCAGTGCGGAGGTCCGGATCGACCCCCAGATCGATCCGGACCGTGACCGGCCCGCCGAAACGGTACCGATCAGTTCCGTCATCGAGACGGTACTGATCGGTACCGATCATCGTCAAGCCGCGTATCCTCACCCCGTGCCGACCCAAGCCCGCGAACGCCTCCTCCGCGCGGCCGAGGAGCTCTTCTACGCCGAGGGCATCCGGGCCGTCGGCGTCGAACGGCTGCTGACCGTGTCCGGCGTCGGCCGGGCCTCGTTCTACCGGCACTTCGATGGCAAGGACGACCTGGTCGTCGCCACCATCCGCAGCTACAGCGCGCACCGCCTGGCCTGGCTGCGCGAGGCCGTGGCCGCCGCCGACGGCGACCCGCTGGCCGCCTTCGACGCGCTGGCGGCGAGCTTCGGCGCCCCCGACTACCGGGGCTGTGCCTCGATCAACGCGATGGTGGAGGCGGCCGACCCGGCCAGCGCGGCGCACCTCGCGGCGGCCGACCACAAGATCGCCCTGACGACCTTCCTGCGCGACCGGCTGACCGCGCGCGGCCACACCGACCCGGGGCTGGCGGAGAAGCTCGTCCTGCTGCTCGACGGCGCCACCGTCACCGCCCTGCGCGAACGCTCCGCCCGGCCCGCCCGGCAGGCGCGCGAGCTGGCCGAGCTGATGCTGGCCCGCGCCTGATCGGCAGCGCACCTGATCAGCTGGTCACCGACAGCGACGCGCCCGGTCGGCGGTACCGGGTGGTCCGCGGTCCGGTGATCAGCACACCGATGCCCCGGCTCGGCGGCGGATGTTCCGGCCGGACCCGGCTCCGGACGAAACACCACGCTCCGTATCCGCGATGTCACCGGCATGCGGAGGCGGGAACGGTGACCGGTGCGGGCGTGATCACGGTCGCCGCGGTCGACGACCACGACACCTTCCTCGAAGGCGTCCGGTCCGTCGTGTCCCAGCAGGACGACATGACGTTCGCGCACGCCCACCCGTCGATCGCCGCGTGGGTCGCCGCCGGGCGGCCGCGCGCGGACGTCACGCTGCTGGATGTCCAGCTGCCCGGCGAGATGGACGTGGCGGCGAACGTGACGGCGTTGCTCGCGGCGGGTTCGAAGGTCGCCCTGCACACCCACGAGGTCCGGGTCGGGCTGCTGGGCATGGGCCTGGCGGCCGGGGCGACCGGGGTCGTGCTCAAGGGCGACCCGTCCCACCGGGTGGTGGAGGCGGTGCGCGCGATCGCGGCGGGGGAGACCTACCACTCCAGCACCACCGCGCTCGTGCTGTCGTCCGACCCCAGGGCGCACCTGAAGTTCGCGCCGCGCGAGCTGGAGACGCTCCGCCTGATCGCCAAGGGGCTGCCCCGCGCGTCGGTGGCCCGCCGTCTCAACATCACCACCGCGACCATCCGCACCTACCTCGACCGCGCCGCCGCCCGCTACGCGGAGATCGGCGTCTCGCTGTCCGGGGCCATGGCGCTGACTGCCGAGATGGAACGCAACGGCTACATCGTGGACGACGACGACCCGGGCGATCCCGCCCGGTGACCACACGCGGCACCCACACGCAGGCCGTCGAACTCGGGATGCAGCGCGCGTTCGCGTTGATGAGCCTGGTGTTCGTCGGGATCACCGCCGTCCAGCTCGTGCCCAAGACCGATGTCTACGCCCCGGCCGTGCTGGTCACCAGCGGCGTGTTCCTGCTCTTCCTCGTCGTGCTCGTGGTCCGGTCCTGGACCGCCCGCCTCAGCCCGCTCGACGGGATCGCGGGCACCGTGGTGGCGGTGGGCTGCCAGCTCGCCCACCTCGTCCCGGCCGAGTCCGTCGCGCCCGCCGCGACCAGGGCGAATCTCAGCACGGTCGGGGTGATCCTGGTCGCGGGCTTCAACCAGGGCTTCGGCCGGGTGTTGCTGCTGGCCGCGGTGCTGGCGTCGACGTTCGTGGTGAACGTGCGGATCGACGGCTGGGGCGCCGGGCCGCAGGACATGTGGATCGTTCTCGGTTCCGCGTTCGCCGTGTACTTCCTCGCGCCCTACCTGCGGGAGGCGGGTGGGCGGGCCGATCTGGCGCGCGGACGGTTGCACCGGGACCGCGTGCGTGCGGCCGAGGACGAGGCGCGCCGGACCGCGCACCGGCAGTTCCGGCGGGTGCTGCACGACGATATCGCCGCCGCGCTGCGGGCGGTGGCCACCCCGGACATCGACCAGGGCCGGGTCCGGGCCGAGGCCGCGCGGGCCATCGAGCACGCCGAGACCATGCCGGAACCGCCGACGGGGGAGCCGGTCGAGCTGTGGCCCGCCGTGCTCGCGCACACCGACGGCACCGGCGTCCGCGTGCGACACATCCAACTCGACCGGGTGCTCGTGCCGCCCGACGTGGCGGAGAGCATCGGCCTGGCCGTGCGCGAGCTCCTGTCCAACACCGCCCGGCACGCCCGCGTGGCCGAGGCCGACGTCGAGCTGCGCGCCCGGGACGGCGGATTCGTCCTGCGCGTCAAGGACAAGGGGATCGGGTTCCGGCCCGCGCTGGTGCGCCGGTCGGCGCGCGGGCTGCGGGACTCGGTCGTGGCCAGGGTCGTCGAGGCGGGTGGCTCGGCGGTGATCGAGTCCCGGCCGGGTCGGGGGACCACGGTGCTGCTGTCGTGGGCACCGGCCGCGGCCGCCGGTCCGTCCCGTTGGGAGACGCGCCGGGACCGGGCGCTGCGGGCCGCCGTCGCCGACATCCGCGTGCCCGTCCGGTCGGTGTGCCTGCCGCTGCTCGCGAGCCTGTTCATCCCGGCCGTGCACAACCTCGGCGCGAGCCCGGCGATGCCCTGGCTGCTGTCGTGGCTCGGGCTGCTGGTGCTGGGGACCATCGCGCTCACCGAACTGGCGCGCGAACCCGTGAACGCCGTGGTCGGGTGGGTGACCGCGGGCGTGCTGGCGGGGAGCGCGGTCGGGACGCAGCTCGCCCTGCCCGCCGACAGCCTGTACACCTACGTGTCCTGGCCGATCGGCGCGATCAGCCCGGTACTGGCCCTGCTGGCGGCGATCCGGCCGTGGTGGGAGTCGGCCGCGGCGCTGGCGGTGGCCGAGATCAGCCTGGGCACATTGGTCCTGACCGGTCACTTCACCGTCACGCACGTGGTGGACGCGGTGCCCGCGGCCGTCTCACCGGCGATCGGCGTGGTGATGGGCCTGGGCATCTCGGTGACCATCGCGCGATACGGCGCGATCGTGCTGCGGCTGGACGAGCGGCGGGCGGCGCTGGCAGGCCGGGTGGCGGCGCGGGCGAGCAGACAGGCCACGCACACCGCGCGGCTGGCCGAGATCGGCCGGGAGATCCTGCCTTTCCTGCGCGAGGTCGCCCGCGCCCGCGCGGCGGGCGCCGGGCAACGGGACCGCGCGCGGGAGCTGGAGCACATCGCCCGCGACGAGATGCACATCCCGGGCGTGCTCGACGACACCGCGCGGGCGGCGCTGAGCCGGGCCCGCCGGTCCGGGTGCCTGATCACCACCCAGGCCGACCTGGACACGATCGAGCCGCCGCCGGTGGTCGGGGCCGTGCTCACCACCGCACTGTCCACACCGGACGCCCCGGCCCAGGTCGTGCTCACGGTGTCCGCCCGCGACGAGACCGACCTGGTCAGCCTGGTCTGCGTACCCGGCGACCCGGTCCGCGCGGCCGCGCTGGCCGCGGCGTTCCCGGCGCACGCCGAGCTCAGCGACGACCCCGACGCCACCCTGCTCGACCTGGTCGTCCAGCGCGACGGGTGACCGTGTCGCCAACTGTGGTGACGCCAACACTGGTGGCAGCGGACGGATGGCGTGGTGACCGAGGATTCTCCTGGGCGGATCTCCCGCCGCGGCACGATATCCGAGGTACGTCATGAGAATCCGAAATCGCCCGAGGGGCCGTTCCGTCGTCCACAGCCTGCCCGTCGGACCCGCTGTCGCCACCGGGTGGACGTCATGACCGGTGGGCTGTCGAGGGCCGTGGCCACGTTGCTGATCGGCGTCGCCGGGGCGGCGATCGAGTGCGCGTCGGAGTTCGCGGGCGGCGCGGTGCCGACCTGGGGCATGGCCGACCCGGCCGCGCGGCCGACCGGCGACCAGGCGCGACGGGAGGCGCGGCGCGCGGTCCTGGTGCGGAACGTCGAGCGCCTGCAGGCCGAGCTGGACCGCGCGGACACTCCCACGACGATGCCGCGCCAGGTCGATATCGGGACGCGCGATCCCCATGCGCGCCCTCGGACCGGACCGGGCCTTTCCGCGTCGCGCATCGGTCTGGCCGCGTTGAGCCTGGCCGTGCGCCGGGACCTGCTCGCGCGCCCATGAACCGTGGGCGGTGCTACTCCTCGATGGCGCCGCCGACGGACCGGAGGTGCCTGCGGAAGGTGAGCCCCGGGTTGCCCGATCGGGCAGCCAGGTAGCCGGGGAAGTCCACCTGGGCACGCAGGTTGTCGCCCGCGCGGATGCGGTCGGCCTGGGCGCGTTCGACGTCGCGGATCTTCTCGGCGAGGTCGAACAGGGCCGCGGCCTGGTCGGCCGGGAGGAACACGGCACCGTCGTCGTCGGCGAGGACCAGGTCGGCGTCGGTGACGGTCCACGGTCCGACGGTGGCCGCGGCGAGGGCGTCGGGGGCGCGGTCCTCGGGCACCAGCGGACCGGTGGGGATGGCGCCGAGGCTGAACACCGGTAGGCCGATGGCGTGGATGTCGGCGGTGTCCCGGTGCAGACCCCAGATCACCACACCCGCCAGCCCGGCGTCGGCGGCCTCCAACACGACCAGGTCGCCGACACAGGCGTGGTCGAGGCGGCCGCCGTTGTCGACCACCAGCACGTCACCGGGGTCCGCGCCGGTCATGGCCTCCAGGAACACGTCCACACTGCCCGCGTGCCGGGCGGGCAGCACCCGGCCGACCAGCCGGTCCCCGGGCGTCACGGCCCGCACCGACACGGTGCGCACCTCGACCCCGGCGCGCACGCAGGCGTCCGTGAGGTGGGCGGTGGTCAGGGTGGCGAACCGCTGCGCCAGGTCCGCGGTCGACTCGGTGGTCATGCCCCCATCCTGGCAGGCATCCCCCCGACCCGAACCCCGGCCCGCGCCGTCAAGAACCCGCCCGCGGGCAGGCCGCCCCTGTGGACAACTCCGTGCCTCGCCGCACCGACCCCCGATAGGATGGAAGCCGGGGGTCCCCCGGGTGGTTGTCCACGGGGCGGGGGATTCATCCCCAGGCGCGCACCCGGGGCTTGACGGACCACTGGCGCGGCAGGCGTCGGAGTGTCGCCGGTGGCCTGCGGTCGGGATGGGGATCTCGCCGACCGTTCCCGCCGGTGTCCGGTCGCGACCACGGCGAACCGATTCCCGGCCGAGGTGGACCGACCGATGGTCGGCGGCCGCGCGGACCGAGCCGGGGTGATCCCGGCGAGCGCACCGGGCGGCAAGGCGCGCGGTGCTCCACCGGCGGGGCGCGTTCCCGCCGACGGCCTTGCGCATCTCTTGGTCCAGACCACTGGTGATATGGTCCAGACGATTTCCGCTGGTCTGGACCATGCCCGGCCGCTGTTCAGTCCACTATGGACAAGCCGGGACGGGCTCCGGGGCGACGGGTGGCGTGCCCGCGGTCGTAGGCGGCGTTGGCGCGGGAGATCTCGTGCCAGTGGCCTTCCGACCAGTCGCGCAGGCGGTCGATGAGGTCGACGAGGTCGTGGCCGAGCGGGGACAGCCGGTACTCCACCCGGGTCGGGTCGCTGAGCGGGCCGAGGACGAAGCCGTCGCGTTGCAGCGAGCGCAGGGCGTCGATCAGGACTTTGTGGCTGATGCCCGGCACACTGCGGCGCAGCTCGTTGAAGCGGGTGTTGCCATGGTCGATCGCCTCCACGATGGCCACGCCCCAACGGGTCGAGAGCGTGCCCAACACGTGGCCGATGGGGGATGACTCATCGGTGGTCTCGGTGCGCAGCGTCCCCCGACGGTGTTGTCCCATGGCGATCCCCTTCTCCGACCCGGCCCGTGCCCACGCGAGGCACACCGGTCGACCGCCCGGGGGAGCCGGTCGGACAGGCTCCTCTGGTCCGCGTGCCGCGCTCCCCGGGCGACCGTCGGACGCGGAAATGATACCCAGCGGCCGGTCGGTCCGCCCAGGACGCCCGGTGTCGAAACGGGCAACGCGGCTGCCCGATGTACTCGCATGTACACAGAAGACCCAGGGAGATCGGGGTGTGGTCGGCGCCACGGTGCGCCGTGCTTGATCCACTGGGAACCTGGAAGTACCTACGCACCTTGAAGTTCCTACTTCCCCGACGGGTGCGGTTCATGTCAGCGTTGGTCCCGCAGGGGCGCTGCCGCGCGCTCCCGGACCGGTGGCGGTCCCACCAGGACGCCATGCCGTCGGAACGTCCATTCCGGACCCCAGCCAGCACCGCGAAGTGAGTCATATGTCCAGTGAGTCGCCCCTGTTCCCCGCCGCCTCGCCGCTGCCCTACCGCAGCGCGGACGCCGACACCTACCAGGCGCCCGCGCAGCTGCGCGACCTGGCCAAGACGGTGCCGCTGCGGGTGCTGTCCGCCGAGGACTTCGCGCACTGGCAGACCTACGGCTACGTCGTGGTGCGCGAGGCCATCCCGGCCGAGTCGGCGCGCAAGCTGCTCGACTTCGCCTGGGAGTTCCAGGGTCTCGACCCGCACGACCCCGGCACCTGGTACCCGGAGCGGGAGTACCGTTCCGACCTCGACCGCGACCTGCACGTCTACGGGTTCGTCGAGGCCTACCAGCACCAGCTCATCTGGGACAGCCGCCAGGCCCAGCGGGTTTACGACGCGTTCGTGGACGTCTGGGACTGCGCCGAACTCTGGGTCACGCTCGATCGGCTCAACCTCAATCCGCCGAACGTCGGAAACCGGTCGCGCGAGCTGATCGCGCCGACCGAGCGCGGGTTCGACATCGACCTGCACTGGGACGTCGACACCACGCTGGCCGACCCGCCGCAGCGCGTGCAGGGCATCATCGCGCTCAACGACACCGAGCCCGAGCTGGGCGGTTTCCAGTGCTGTCCCGAGCTGTTCCGCCGCTTCGACGAGTGGAAGAGCACCCAGCCCGAGGACCGCGACCCGATCCGCCCACGCGTCGACCGCGCCGAGTACCCGGTCATCCGGCCCCGGCTGTACGCCGGTGACCTGCTGATCTGGAACGGGATGGTGGCGCACGGCGTGGCGCCCAACACCTCCGCCGACGGCGTGCGCGCCGTGCAGTACCTGGCGATGATGCCCGCCCTGGAGGCGCACGAGGAACTGCGCCGCTCGCGCGTCGAGTCCTGGCGCACGCTGAGCACGCCCACCTGGAACGCCACCCTGCTCGGCGACGCGGCCCGCCCCGAGGCCGACCGCTACGGCCCGGCCGGGCTGACCGAGCTGGGTGAGAAGCTGCTGGGACTGCGGTCCTGGAACGACGCCGGGGAGGCCTGAGTGCGTGCCGTCTGCCTGACCCTGCCGACGAACCGCGAGTGCGCCGCGACGATCACCGCGCTGGTCGCCGAGGCCGCCTACGCCGTCGAGAAGTTCGACGTTCGAGTCGATCTCCTGATCCTGGACTCCTGCGGTGCGGCCGAGTTCACCGCGCACGCCGAGGCCGCGGCCGCGGCGAACGCGCTGCCGAACGTGGCCGTGCACCACCCCGACGAGGCGCGGCAACGGGAACTGCTGCGCGAGATCATCGCCCGCTCCGGAATCGACCGGCCGGAGTACGTGCTCGACCTGATGCTGCCCGAGCGCCTGTCCTACGGCGCGTGCACCAACCGCGCGTTCCTCATCGCCGCCGCGCTCGGCTGCCGGTCCGTGCACCGCCGCGACTCCGACAGCCGCTACCAGGAGTTCGACGGCGAGCCGGTGTTCCCCATCCACCACGAGCTCGCCGCCATCGGTCTGCGCGCCCGCGAGGTGACCGAGGTGACCGAGACCGCGCTGGACCCGGCGCACGGCGACAAGCCGGTGGTGCTGGTGGGCGCGTCGTTCATCGGCGACCTGTCGGTGGACATCGCCGAGATCCGCGAGCTCGACCCCGACGCGTACTACGAGATCGTCAGCCAGTGGGCCAACGGAACCACCACCGAGGCGGAGAAGCGCGAGCTGGTCGAGGAGTCGTTCACCGGCGCGGGCACCGACCCGTTCACCGGCGACCACTCGGTCCTCACCCACGTCGACCCGATGCGCGTGGACATGTGCAACATCGCCTTCCACGACGTGCAGGAACTCGTCCCGCTGCTGCCCGCCACCGACACCGTCGGCAGCGACTACTTCCTGTTCCACCTGATTTACGATGCGAAGCTGCCCGGCGTCCTGCACAACCGGCACATCGTCAACTTCCACACCCCGGACCGGAAAACCGACGCCAACTTCGCGAACTACCACCTCCGGCTGGCCAAGTTCTTCCTGTCGATGCTCTACCTGCACTTCGTCTACGACCGGATGGCCGAGGCCGGGGAAACCCTTCTGGACGAACGGAACCGCGTCCGTCCGGACGCGATCGCGGCGCTCGTCCGGCAGAGCACCGAGCTGGATGTCGCGGACAACGTGCGCCGCCTGGACCACCTCGATCACGCCTACCGGGGCCTGGGCGGCAGGTATGCCCACTTCGCCGACTCCCTCGCCGCGCGGCGCGACCGGCTGCTCGACGAGGCGCGCCGGGACATGGCGGACTTCGCGCTGCTGATCGACGTGTGGGGCGCGCTGGTCGGCGCGGCCGCGCGCACGGGTGTGGGGCAGCCCGCCGGTGGCTGACGAGAACAGGCTCACCGCCGCGCTCGCGGCCGCGTCCAGCGACCGGATCGTGCTCGACCTCGCGGGGATCGAGGAGCGCTACCGGGACCTCACCGAGCGGCTGCCCGGGGTGTCGGTGCGGTTCGCGATGAAGGCGTGCCCGGTGGACGAGGTGATCGCGGGCCTCACCGCGCACGGCGCCGGGGTCGACGCGGCCAGTCCCGGGGAGATCGCCCAGGCGGTCTCGGCCGGTGTGCCGGTGCGCGACATCCACTTCGGCAACACGATCAAGTCCGACCAGGACATCGTGACGGCGCACCACCTCGGGATCCGCGACTTCGCCACCGACAGCGTGGAGGACGTCGCGGCGATCGCCCGGCACGCCCCGGGCGCGCGCGTGTTCTGCCGCCTGGCCGTGGACGGCGAGGGCGCGCTGTGGCCGTTGAGCCGCAAGTGCGGCTGCTCGGTCACCGACGCCGTGCGAGTGCTGGAGCTGGCGCGCGAGCTGGGCCTGGTGCCCGCGGGGCTGTCCATCCACATCGGCTCGCAGCAGATGACCGCCGGGGCCTGGCGGGCCGCGTTCGGTCGGCTCGCGGACGCGATCGTCGCGCTGGCCCGGCGCGGCATCGCGCTCGACCACGTCAACCTGGGTGGCGGCCTGCCCGCGCAGCACTACCTCGACCGGCGCGGCGTCGCACTGCGCCCGCCGATGGGCGAGATCTTCGAGGCGATCCGCGCGGGCACGCGGTTGTTGCGCGCCGTCGCCCCGGGGCCGCTGGACTTCGTCATGGAGCCGGGCAGGTACCTGGTGGCCGACCACGGCGCGATCCGCGCGCACGTGTCCCGGCTGACCACCCGGCAGCTGCTCGACGGCGAACGCGCGCACTGGCTGTACCTGAGCTGCGGCAAGTTCAATGGCCTCTACGAGACCGACCAACTACGCTACCGGCTGGTGTTCCCGACCCACGCTGACCTGGACGCCGTGGATATCGCAGACCCCGCGGACACCGTGCCTGCCGTGATCGCCGGGCCCACCTGCGACAGCGACGACGCGTTCGGTCAGGAGGGCGGCCTGGTGCGCGTGCCCCGCAACCTGCGGTCCGGCGACCCGGTGTGGATCCTGGCCTGCGGCGCCTACTCGGTCAGCTACCTGACCCGTGGCTTCAACGGCTTCAGCCCGCTGCCCTGCGAGGTGGTCGGCGCCCGCGAGCCCGAACCATGTCCGGCGTGACCCGGCTGCGGCACCCGCGCGACGACGACTGGGCGGAGATCGCGGCCCTGGAGGCCGGTGCTTACGGGGAGCTCGCCGAGGGCCGCGCCGAGCTGGAGTCGCGCGCGGCGATGTCGCCGTCGACCTGCTTCGTGCTCGACAGCGGCGACGGCATCGCCGCCTATGTGCTGACCCTGCCGTACCCGTTCCACGAGTTTCCGGACCTGCTGCTGCTGGAGCGGGAAACGCACCCGTCGGCGAACCTGCACCTGCACGACCTGGTGGTGGCGCCGGGGTTCCGCGGCCGCGGGCTCGGCGTGTACCTCGCCGATCGAGTGGTCCAGACCGCGCGGGAACAGGGCTACCAGCGGATCTCGCTGGTGGCCCTGGACGGCCTGGCCCCGTTCTGGGCCGCGCGCGGCTACCACCCCCTGCCGGACATCGTGGTCGACGGCTACGGTTCCGGCGCGATGTACATGTCCAGGGTGATCACCGAGCAGCCGCCGGGCACCAGCGCGACACGGAGGTCACAGTGACAAGTCCGGCCACCACCGGTCGGTTCCACCGGCAGCTGTTCGCCATCGCGGCGCTGTTCTGCCTGCTGGGCTTCCAGTATTCCACCTGGGCGTCGCGGATCCCGGACCTGGCGGAGCGGATGTCGTTGTCGCCCAGGGAGGTCGGCGTGCTGCTGCTGGCCACCGGCATCGGCGCGGCGGGCTCGTACCCGCTGGTGACCTACCTGATGCGCACGCTCGGTTCGCGCGACCTGGCGTGCCTGTCCGGTCTGGGCCTGGCCGTGGTGCTGGTCGCCCTGGACCTGACGCCGAACTTCGCCGTGACGCTGGTGGTCATGGCGGTGGACGGGGTGGTCGTGGCCTGCCTCAACGTGGCCATGAACGCCCAGGGCGCGGCACTGGAGGAACGCCACGGCCGCACCGCCATGGCCCGGCTGCACGCCACGTTCAGCGGCGGGTCGCTGGTGGCCGCGCTGCTCGCCTCCGCGATCACGACGGCCACCAGGTCGCTGTGGGTCCACTTCGGCATCGCCCTGGTGCTCGTGCTGGCGTTGGTCGCGTTCGCCCGACCCGGGCTGTCGACCGAGGACCTGGCGCCCGAGGCGAAGAAGAAGGAGAAGCGCCGCTTCACCTTGCCCGCGGCGGCGACGCTGTGGCTGGGCGCGGCGATGGTGTTCGGCACGATCACCGAGGGCGCCATGAACGACTGGTCGGCCCTGTACCTGCAGGACGTCGTGCACGCCGCGGCTTCGCTGGCGCCGATGGGGATCGCGGTCGTGTCGGCCATGATGGTGCTGGCCCGGTTGTTCGCCGATGGTTGGCGCACCCGCTTCGGTGACGCGCTCGTGGTCCGCGCGGGTGCGGCGTTGGCGGGCGTGGGACTCGGGCTGGCGCTGTCGGTCGGGGGAGTGGTGCCCGCCCTGATCGGCTTCGCCTGCGTCGGCCTGGGCATCGCGGCGGTGACCCCGTGCGTCTACGTCGCGGCGGCCCGACAGGGTCCGGACGCGCTGACGTTGGTCGCGGCGATGGGCGTCACCGGGTTGTTGGGCGGCCCGCCGGTGATCGGGTTCGTGGCGGACGCGGCCGGGCTGTCCTGGGGCATGGCTGTCGTGGCGTGCTCGGCCCTGCTGGTGTCGTTGTGCGCGTTCAGGATCCACTGGAAGTCGCCCGCCGCGGAGTCCACTCCGGAGGTGGCTCCGGTTGCGGACTAGAGGCGCGCCCCGGAACGTCGAGTGGGCGGGACCTGGTCGACGTTCCGGGGCGCATCGCTAGCGGTCGATGCGGGCGATGAGGTCGTCGACGGTCAGTTCGCCGGGTTTGCGGCCCAGGCGCACGGATTCGTGGGCGGCGGTCAGGAGTGTGTCGTTGACCGGGGTCGGCACGCCGTGGGTGCGGCCGAGCAGGACGATCTCGCCGTTGAGGTAGTCGGACTCGACGGTGCCCGTGCCGCGCACGATGCTCTGCCAGGACGAGCTCCGGCGGCCGCCGTCCATGTTCCGCGGGACCACGTTGGTGCCGCGCATCTCGGCGAACTCGTCGTGCCCGGCGCAGTCGATCCCGGCCGCGGCGAGGACGGCGCGGCCCTCGGTGATCGCGCGGTGGCGCAGGACCGGGCTGTCCTCGCCGCACACCGCGTCGACGGCGTTGGCGAGGTTGTTGAGGAGCTTGGCGTACTTCCAGCGCATGACGTCCGGGACCACCGGCGCCAGGAAGTGCGAGGTGCCCAGGTCGCTGGCGATCTCCTCGACCGGGCCGTCGGTGCCTGCCGGGTAGCGGCCCATGATCAGCAGGCCGGTGTAGGGGCCGCAGGGGGCGATGACCTCGCCGGGGGTGAGGTAGGTCGACGGCAGGATCACGCAGGTGCCGTAGACGCGGCGGAAGCGGCGCAGGGCCATGCGCTCGTTCGCCACGCCGTTCTGGGCGGTGACGACGGGGAGCTTGTCGCTCGCGGTGCCGCCCGCGACGGGGCGGTGGCTCCACTGGTCCAGGGCCGCCACGGTGTCCTGGGTCTTGGTCGCGAGGACGAGCACGTCGTCCGCGCGCAGCTCGATGTCCTCGGGGCCGGTGACGACCGGGATCGGCAGCCGCTGCGGGCCCTGCGGGGTGACCAGGCGGAGCCCGTCCTGCCGGATCGCCTCCGCGTGCGCGCCGCGAGCCACCAGGACGACGTCGTGGCCGCCCTCGTGCAGCCTGCCGCCGATGGAGCCGCCGATCGCCCCCGCGCCGATGATCACGTACCGCATCGTTCCGCCTTCCCCCGAGTGTGCCCCGACGGTAGCGCGCGGCGGACGGGGAGTGCCGACCGGCCACAGTGGTCGCCGGATCGTCGATGCGTGGCGGCTTGTGCGGACCGGATCCGGCTCCCACCATGCGGGAGCACGGGTTTGCGTCCGCGGGCGTTGTCGCTCCGCGAGCCGTGTGGGGTCGGTGGACCGGCTACTGGATGACGGTCGTGGTGCCGTCGGGCCAGACGACGAGGGCGTCGCGGTCGGGGCGGGTGCGCAGCCAGTCGGCGGCGGCCGGGCCGTGCGCGTATGCGGCGGTGGCGTCGATGTCGGCCCAGGTCAGGGAGTCGGCGATGACGGTGACCGAGGCGACGCCGTACGGCGGCAGACCGGTGCGGGCGTCGACCAGGTGGGCGCCGCGGTGCGTGGTGCCGGAGGTGGCGACCGCGCCGGAGTGGACCGGGATCACGGCGACGAGGCGGGTCGGGTCGATGGGGTGCTCGACGCCGATCCGCCAGGGGTCGGCGTCCGGGTCGAGCGTGCGGCAGACCAGGTCGCCGCCCGCGGACAGGCAGAAGTCGGTGGCGGGCAGGGCACGCAGGTGCACGGCGGCGCGCTCGGCGGCCCAGCCCTTGACGACACCGTCGGTGTCCAGGACCGGCTCGCCGTCCATCCCGGGCCGCCACACCCGGAAGGCGCCACCGGACTCGCGGTCGGCCCGGTCGCCCAGCGCCAGCACCTCGGCCACCTCGGGCGGGCAGTCGGTCACCGTGATCTCGCCGCGGCCGAGCCGGGAGACGAACGAATCGGCGCGGTAGGTGCTGAACACCCGGTCGACCTCGCGGAGTTCGTCCAGCACCGCCGCCCATGCCGACCGGGCGGCCGTGTCGTCGGTGTGCCTGCCGCGCAGGGCGAGGCTGATCGGCATGCCCATGACGTGCTCGACATGGCGGGTCGGCGGCTTGGTGATGATCATCGTGCGTCCTTTCCGGTCAGGACAGGCCCGCCTGGTCGATGGCGCCCTGGAGGGACTCGACATAGCCCTCGCTGGTGACGGTGGCGCCGGAGACCATGTCGATGTCGGCGCTCTGGGCGGCGAGGGTCTCCTGGGTCAGGATGGGCAGCGCGCGGGCGTTGATCTGCTGGTCCTTGCGGTTCTCGGTCGGGTACTGGACCACGTCGACGTTCGTGATCTTCCCGTCGGCCACGGTGAGCCGGACCTGCACCGGTCCCCACCGGGTGTCGGCGGCGGGACCGGTGACGGTGGTACCGCCGGTCGTCGTACTCCCCGAGGTGCCGCCGGATGCACCGCCGGAGGTGGAGCCGCCTGCGGTGGTCGGTCCGGTCGCGACGGTGGTGGCGTTCGTCGCGCCCGAGGTGGAGGTGTGGTAGCCGAACAGGAGCACGAGCGCGGTGAGCGTGCCGAGGCCCCACATGGCGATGCGTTTCATGGCTTCCCTTTCACCACGCGAAGTTCTCGATGTGCAGCCGCTCGTTCGGCACGCCCGCGGTGACGGCCGAGCGGCGGACCGACTCCGCCCAGGCCTCGGGCCCACAGACGTAGACGTCCCGGTCGGCGATGTCGGGGATCCAGGCGCGCAGCGCGGTCGCGTCGGAGAACTGACCCGCGCCCGCGCCGAGCCAGGAGTCGGGGGCGCGGCGGTGGCCGGGGGAGTGCACGACCCGGAGGCCGCGCCGGTGGGCCAGCGCCTCGAACTCGGCGTCGAACAGCGGTCGGTCGGCGTAGCGGTGGATCACGACGGCGTCGCCCGGGGCGTAGTCCAGGCCCTCGGCCAGCGCGCGCAGCGGTGTGATGCCGACACCGGCGCCGATCAGCGCGACCTTGGGCCGGGTCCGGGCGCGTTCGGTGAGTCGGCCGTGCGGGCCCTCGAACAGCACCCGCGTACCGGGGCGCAGCGACGCGATCCGGGCACTGTTGTCGCCCAGCGCCTTCACGGTGATCCGCAGGCCCCGGCTCGTGGGCGTCGCGGACAGCGAGTACGGGTTGCCGCGCGTCCACCCCGGACGGTCCAGGAACCGCCAGCCGAGGAACTGGCCGGGCAACGCGGGGAAGCGGCCCAGGTCGTGGCCGGTCAGGTACACCGAGTACACGCCTTCGGCCTCGGCGACGACCGCGCCGACCCGCAGCCGGTGCCGCAGGTTCCGCGCGATCGGCTGCCCCAGCCGCCACACCAGGACCGCGCCCGCCGAGGCCGCCCACAGCGTCCACCAGAAGACGGTGGTCGCGGTGGAGGCGAGGAACTCCTGCCCGGTCCACAGCTGGTGCGGCAGCGCCAGGCCGACACCGAGGTAGGCGTAGAGGTGCAGCAGGTGCCAGGACTCGTAGCGGATCCGGCGCCGGGCCGCCTTGACGCTGGTGACCACGGTCATCACCAGGCACACCGTGCCCGCGACGGCGAGCAGCATGCCCGGATAGTCGACGGTGAGCTGCCAGAACGTGCCGGGGGTGGCGGCGAGGTCACCGGCGGCGTAGCCCCAGGTGATCAGGACGATGTGGGCGAGCATCAGGTTGAACGAGGTGAACCCGACCAGGCGGTGCTGCCGGGCCAGCCGGTCCTGGCCGAACGCGCGCTCCAGGAGCGGGATCCGGGCCATGAGCAGCACCTGGGCCAGCAGCAGGACCGAGGCGACCAGCCCGGTGAGCCGCCCGGTCGACATCAACGCCGACTCCCACCCGGTCAACGCCTGGACACCGCCGCCGGTGACCCACCAGTACGAGACCAGCAGCAGACCCAGCCAGAGCGCCGCGCCTGCCGAGAGCCGGACACCCGCGTCGAACCGCGCCCACCCGCCCGCGGTCTGCGGTCGGGTGTTCGGGTGCCGCGTGTGGGGCTCGGCGAGCGCGGTCACGCCTGCCGCCGCTGGTGGTCGGTGGGGTGGGGGTGTCTGGTGATGTGCATGCCGATCCTCCGTTTCGGACACTGGAAGGATCGAGCAGCAGCCTGGGACCGGGGTGGGAACTGGCTGTGCGCCTGCTGTGAGCGGATCGGCCGTTGTCAGGTCGGCCGGTCGGATCTCCGACCCTCGTACGACCGAACCGCCCCGCTCGGTCACGTCGAGTGGGGCGGTTCCTGGTCAGGGGCCGAGTTCGGTGGGGTGGCAGGTGACCGGTGTGCGTCCGGGCACGGCCGCACACGTGTGGTCGGTGCTCTGGCGTGGTGGGGGCGTCGGCGGGTGGGGTCAGACGTGGGCGGGGGCGAAGAAGTCGGTGGCGCGGGCCAGGGCGTCGGTGTCGCGCTGGATGTCGCCGGGGCGGCTGCCGTTGCCGAGGAGCAGGCCCGCGTGGCGCATGTGCAGGTACTCGGCGGTGAGGCGGAGGGTGCCCGCGACCGGGTCGGCGTGGCCGGGGTCGTCGTCGGCCAGGACGCTGATGCCCCAGAGGGTCTTGGCGGACATGCGCTTCTTGAAGTCGAGCCGGGGGACGCGCAGCCAGGCCGACCAGTAGTCCAGGTAGTGCTTGGTGGTGTAGGAGACGCTGTACCAGTAGACCGGCGTGGCGATCACGATGTCCGTGGCCGCCAACGTGGCGTCGAGCAGCAGCTTCTCCGTCCCGGACGGCGGCGGCAGCGGGTCGTCGTGCCGGGTGTCGGCGAACGGGTTGAGCGGGTGGTCGCCCAGCCACAGCCACTGCTGCTCCACATCGGCGGGCAACCGCCGCGCCGCGTGCCGGGCCAGCTGCTCGGTGTTGCCGTCGCGGCGGGAACTGCCCAGCACGAACAGGAACCGACTCATCGGTGAGGTCCTCCCGACCAGTTGAATGCACGTACATGTAATGCATGCACATGCAGATATTGCAAGTGCAGGTATCCTGGTGTCAAGACCGCACCGGGGAGTGGACATGCCAACGTCATGGGACCGCTTGGTCGCCCTGCACGGCCGGGTCGAGCAGGAGCTGACCCGCGCCCTCGCCCCGCACACACTCGGTCTCTCCGAGTACCGCGCGCTCACCAGGCTCACCACCGCCCACTGCGGCGAGCTGCGCATGCAGAACCTGGCCGAGGCCCTGGGCCTGAACCAGAGCTCGGTCAGCCGCCTGGTCGCCCGCCTCGAACAGACCGGCCTGACCGCCCGCAGCATCTGCGCGGAGGACCGACGCGGCATCTACACCGCGATCACCGACCACGGCCGCGCCAAACAGGCCGCCGCCACCCCCGACTACGAGTCCGCCCTGCGCGCCGCCCTGGCGGGCGCGTCCGAGGACCCCGACCTCGCCGACCTGGTGGCCCTGGTCCGCTGACCGCCGACGCGTTCACCGAGTCCGGCCCGCGCTCCGTGCCGGTGATCACGCATGGGCTCACCGCGCCGGGAGACCGCTCCGGCGGCGGCTGCCCCGTGGGCTGGGAGTGGGTGCGGTGGTCGAACCCCAGCCTGCGACCACCGCCTCCCCCTCGGCTGTATGCCGTGCAGTCATGCTAGCAAGCTAGGTCAGCGCGGTGTCGGGAGGCCCCGGGTTGGCGGAGTGGGCGGATGAGGCCGGGTCGGCCCGGGAGTGGGCGTGTCCCGCATGGTGGCGTTGGCGGTCTTGATCGTGGCGGCGCCTGCCGCGAGTGCGGGAGCCGCGGCCGCGCTGAGGGAGTTCGTTTCGCATGTGGACGACGATGCCAGGGCGAGCGGTCCACCGAATCGGACCAGGGGAGTCACTTCCGGGTCGGACCTGGGTCCTACATCGAGCCGACATAGGACCCAGGTATGACCCCTAGCGCAGCGTGATCGTGATCAGATCGGCCGCCCGGTCGGCGAGTTTCAGGGCGGCACCAGGGGTTTCCGCCTCCACGTAGATCGCCCCCGTGCGGTCCCACGAACTCCGCAGCGGCGGCACCTCCTCACCGACCTCCCGCAGATGCACCCGGTACACCCCCGGCAACGCCTCCGCCTCGGCCGCCCCCGAGACCGACTCCACCCGGCCACCCGAACACGCCAGGAACCGCACGGCGGTGGCACGGGCGGCGGTGGCGGGCAGTGCGGGAACCTCGTCCCCGCGCATGATCGCGTAGTACGCCGTGGCCAGGTCGATCGGATACGCGCGTTCGATCAGGTCGGGAATGCCGTCCCCCGGCATCCGACCGGCGCACTCCACCAGGTGCGGCACGCCGTCCTCGACGATCCACTCGCAGTGGATCACGCCGCTGCCGAAGCCGATCGCGGTCAGGACGGCGGTCGTGCCGGAGCGCAGCGCATCCGCCAGTTCGGGGGGCACGTCCGCCGGAACGACGTGCCCCTGCTCGACCGGACGCGTGCCGGGGAACAGCGACTTCGCCGTGATGTTGGTGAACAACGGGATCCCGTCGCGCACCAGCATCTCCACGCTGTACTCCGGTCCGTGCATGCACCGCTCGACCAACACCTGCACCGGCATCGGCCGATCCGGAACCAGGACCCCCTCGTCCACGCGAACGCACTCCGCCCAGGCCCGGTCGACCTCGGACGGGGAGTGCAGCACCTGCGTGCCCAACGACGCCTGCCGGTTCGACGGCTTCAGCACCACCGCCCCCGGATGCGCGGCCATGAACTCGCGCACCTCCTCCGGCCCGGACACCGCAACCGACGCCGGATTGGGCACCCCCGCCGCCCGCGTCACGCGGCGAAGGAGTTCCTTGTCGCGCAAGACAGTCGCGACAGCACTACCCGCCCCCGGCAGTCCGTACCGCTCCGCCAGCCGGGCCGCGAACGGCACCGCGTACTCCACCAGCGGCACCACCACGGACGGGTCCAGATCCGGATACGTGTTGAAGAACTCGTCCGCCGACGCGGGCAGCTGGTACTCCCACTCGATCAGCTCGCGCATCCGCTCCACGCCCGCCATCACCCCGACCAGGTCGCGCTTGCGGACCACATCGGGCTCCTCGACCAGGATCATCCCGTTCACCGGGAAGTGGTCCAGGTGCGGCAGCACGTTGACATACCCGACGATGAGCATCGGCCGTGGGGACATCGGATTTCTCCCGGGTGGTCAGAGGGCCTGGTGGGACCGGAAGAACCGGTCCGGGTCGTAGCGGCGCTTCACCTCGACGAGCCGGGCCAGGTTCGGCCCGTGGTAGGCGGTGCGCCAGTCCGCCAGCTCGGGGTCGGTGAAGTTCAGGTAGGACGCGCCGGACGCGTACTCGCCCATGTCCTCGTACAGCGCACCGATCCAGTCCAGGTTGTCCCGCATGACCTCCGGACCGTCGTCGACGGCCCACGAGGTGTCGAGCGAGACCAGGAACAGCGTGTTCCGGTGCGGGAACGCGGTGGCCTCCACCGGAACCCGGTTGATCGCCCCGCCCCACCCGAACAACGCTGCGCCCGCCCCGTCCGGGTTCCGGCTGCCGGGCCACTTGTCCACGGCCGCCACGAGCGTGCGGACACCCGCCTCCGACAGCGGTACCGGTGTCGTTCGCGTGCGTCCCGCGAACGAGCCGCCCGCCGTCTCGTGTTGCACGTACTCCTTGGCTTCCCAGAACGTCCGGTCCGCGATGTCCGCGCGGAACGGTCGCGCGACGGCCAACGCGGGCGCCAGCAAGGAGCGCAACTCCTCGGCGCTGCCCAGGTGCCAGCCGACCACCGACACCATCGGCGGCCCGTCCGGCGCACGGCTGAGCCCGATCCGCACCGACAACCCGTCCGGCGCGTCCCGCTGCACCTCCTGCATGCACATCACCACCTCGGTGGCGTGCGACCACTCCCACAACAGCAGACAGGTCGCACTGGGACGCACCGCCTGCGCCTGGAACGTGAACGAGGTGTTGACCCCGAAGTTGCCCCCACCCCCGCCCTGACAAGCCCAGAACAGGTCGGGGTTCACGTCCGCGCTGCACGTGACAGTCGTACCGTCGGCGAGCACGACATCCGTGGACAGCAACGCGTCGCACGTCAGCCCGTACCCGCGCGAGACCGCCGCGACACCACCGCCGAGCGTCAGTCCCGCGATACTCACCTCGTCGGAGTTACCCAACGAGAACACCAGATCGTGCGGCTGCACCCCGGCGTACAGGGCCTTCATGCGCGCCCCGCCACCGGCGGTCACCAACCCGGAATCCGCGTCCACCGACACGGAGTCCAGACGACGCAGGTCCAGAACCAGACCACCGGCGGTGACGGACGCGCCGGAGTAACTGTGCCCACCGCCCCGCGCCACCAACGGCACGGAGTTCTCGCGCGCCCACGTGATACCCGCCGCGACGTCCTCCACCGACGCCACGCTCAACACGGCCGCCGGGATCACGTCCGCGTACCGCGAGTTGAACGGCCGACTGCCTTCGGTGAACCCGGTGTCCCCCGGCTCCAGGACGGTTCCGCGCACCCGCGCGCGCAACCCGGCCAGGCTCACTGGACGACACCTGTCAGCTGGGCCTTGCGCATGATGGCTTCCCGGTCCCGCCAGTGCGACCAGAACGCACCGGTGTAACCGAGTCCGGACAGGCTGGTCAGGAACGGGTTGTCCGCGTAGTTGTTGTCGAAGTCGCTCATGCCCGCCAGCGTCGGCAGCATCACCCGGTGGTAGTCGGACGGGTCCACCAGGTCCCACAGCAACTGCACCGACCGCGCCCACCGACCGTTCGGGTCGGTGTTGGTGCCCACGTCCTCCAACAGGTCGGGGGAGAAGTAGCAGACCAGTCGGAAGTCGCCGTCCTCGTCGAACATGAACTGCCGCTCGTACTCCGCCATGCTCGCGCACTGAGACCGCGGCTTGAGGATGATCGGTCCCTTCGCTGTGTTGGACTGCAACCCCGGCATGGTCCGCACGCCGTCGCACTTCTCCGCCATCTCGATCCCCAGCGGGATGTGCGGGAACAACCGCAGCCCCAGAGAGAAGCCGGTGACGGTCGCGTCCAACGCCATGAACGCCTCGACGCACTCGCGCATGGTCTCGTGCGTCTCGCCGGGCATGCCGAACAGCGCCTCCACCATGGTGAGGATGCCGTTCTCGTGGCAGAGCCGGACGAGCCGCTCGGTGTCGGCGAACGTGTAGTACGTGCTGCCGCCACCGGTGATCTTCCACTTGCTCAGCAGGTCGGCCCGGATGTGGTCGCTGCCCACGTTCACGCCGAGGCAGCCTGCCTCGGCCAGCAGCCCGGCCAGCTCCTCGTCGAACGGGGAAGGCTGGCAGTAGACCCATAATCGCAGGTCGTTGAGCGCGTTCGCGGAGTCGCGGCGGCGCCGGACGATCTCCCGCAGCAGGTTCTTGGCGTGCGCCACCGACAGGTTGAACTCGCTGTCGGTGGTGTGCTGGTCGAGGATGCCCTGCTCGGCCAGCGACTGCATCTCGTCCACCACGGCACTGATGTCCCGCTTGCCGACCCGGCCGCCCTTGGCGTTCGGTTCCACGCAGTGCGCGCACCGGTAGGCGCAACCGTTCTTGGTCAGGATTCCCGCGAGCCCACCACGCCGGTAGTACTCCGCGTTGTCCACCTTGGTCGGATCGCCGGACCGCCGAACGTACGAGCTGACCCCGTCGACCTGCCAGGTACCCACGCTGTTGGGGATCACCAACGGCAGGGCGACCGTGCCCGGCACGGGCTTCGGCGAGGTCAGCTCCACCCCCTCGGGGGTGCTGCGCAGCAACCCGGTCACCGTTCCCGGGTCGCGGCCGGTGGCCAGCGCGTCCGCCAGGTCGCACAGGATCCGCTCGCCCGGCCCCTTCACGCCGAAGTCCACGCCGAGGTACTCGACCAGCGCGTACGGCATGGTGGAGAACCCGATGCCGCCTGCCGCGACCGGCGCCGGGGTCAGCCCCCGGATGGCGGTGATGATCTCCTTGTGCTCGCCGACGAACGGCCGCTGCTCGAAGGCGTAGACCGTGTCGGTGTTGCGGACGGTGATCCCGACCAGCATCGGCTGCCGCCGGGCGAAGTAGTCGGTCAGGCAGCGGCCCCAGTCGTCCCGCCGGAAGGTCAGGTCCACCACCTCGACGGTGAACCCGGCCTCCTCCAGCGCGGTGGTAAGCACGTCCAGCGCGTACGGCGCGATCGGCGGGTGCACCTTGTTCGGGTTCACCAGCGTGACCAGGCCTCTGGAATCCGGCTTGTCGAGTGCCTGGTGCAGCGCGTTGTTCATCGAGTTCCCTCCCCGGAGCCCGTGTGCGGGCGGTCGACCCGCTGCGGCCCGCGGTTCGGCGCAGCGTGTGCAGAAGAAAGCGAGAGCGTCAGAGGATGCCCAGGCAGATCCCGAACTCGGGCTTGGCGCCGAGCAGGTACGCGCCCGCGGACTGCAGGATGCGGTCCTGCGCGGCGAGGTGCTGGACCATGGTGGTGGTGTCGCGCAGCCATCGCTCCATCGGCGCCGAGCGGTGGATGGACGCGGTCTGCAACAGGTCGAACAGCGTGTTCACGATCGTGCGCGCGGACCGGAACGCGTGCACCCACGACAGCGGGCAGGCCGCGCGCTCGTCGGGGGTCAGGTCGTCGAAGGTGCCGCCCGAGGACAGCACCTCCCACTGCCGGTTCATGCTCTCGTACACGCCGTGCCGGGCCGCGTTGTACGCCGCCTCGCACTTGGCCAGCGTCAGCTGCACGCGGAACGTGTCCGCCCACGCGGTCCCGGTCATCCGGTCGACCTTGTCCAGGATCACCTCGCGCGCGTGGTCCAGCGCGGCCCGTGCCACGCCGAGCGGCACGCCGCACATGCTGCGGGTGAACGCGTCCGGCTGGGCCAGCGGTCCCGGCGTGCCGAGCACGCGGTCGAAGCTGAGCGTGTGCTCCTCGGGGACGAACACGTCCGTGATCACGTAGTCGCAGCTGCCGCTGCCGCGCAGGCCCACCGGGTCCCAGTTGTCGATGACCTCGACCTGGTCGCGGCGCACCAGGAACTGGCGCGACTCGTGCGGGTTGCTGCCGTCCGGGCTGGCGTAGGGCTCACCGTTCTGGTAGATGAACGCGCCCGAGGTCACCCAGTCGGCGTGCGTGATGCCGCTGCCGAACGTCCAGCGCCCGGACAGCCGGTACCCGCCGGACACCTTCTCCGCCTTGCCCGCCGGTTGCAGCAGACCGGCGGTGATCATGTCCGGGTGCGGGAACATCTCCCGCGCCACCGCGGGCTCCAGGAACGCGCTGTAGATACCGGTGTTCGCGCCGATCATGGCACACCAGCCCGCCGACGCGTCGCCGTAGGCCAGCGCCTCGACCACCTCGGTCTGCTCGGTCGAGGTCATGCCGGGACCGCCCCACTCGGGGCCGAAGCACATCCGGAACACGCCCGCGTCCCGCAGCAGGTCCACCACGTCCGCGGGCAGCCGCCCGGCCTGCTCGATCTCCGCCGCCCGCGCGCGCAGCACCGGGGCCAACGCCCGCGCCCGCGCCAGGATCTCCGCGCCCGTGCGCGGCTCGTTCGACACCAGCGTGCCGGTCATCGTGATCTCCAAGCTGTCGTGTGGGTCAATCGACTATGCCGAGGAAGAAGCGGAACTTCGGTCTGCGGCCCAACATGTACGCACCGACCGACTCGAAGACGACGTCCTGGGCGCCGACGTTCTGGCACATGGTCGAGATGTCGCGCAGCCACCGCTCCATCGGTCCGGTCTTGTGGATGGACGCCGTCTGCAGCAGGTCGAACAGCCGCTGCACGATCGACTTGGACACCCGGAACGCGTGCACCCAGGACAGCGGGCTCGCCGCGCGGTCCACCAGCGACAGGTCGTCGAGTTTCCCGCCCGCGGCAAGGACTTCCCACTGCTTGCGCATGCTGCCCAGGACACCGGCGCGCATGGCGACGAAGTCGGCCTCGCACTCGGCGAGCGCGACCTGCGCGCGCCAGCTGTCCTTCCAGTCCACTCCGGTCAGTCGGTCGGTGCGGCCGAGGATCACCTCGCGCGCGTGGTCCAGCGCCGCGCGCGCGACGCCCATCGGCACGCCCGGCAGGCTGCGCAGGTAGGCGTCCGCGGTGACCAGCGGTCCCGGTGGGACGCGCGGGTTGTCGAAGGTGAGCGTGTGGCCCTCGGGCACGAACACGTCGGTGACGGTGAAGTCGCCGCTGCCGGTGCCGCACATGCCGGTGGTGTTCCACCGGCCGCCGATGACCTCGACCCGGTCCTGCGGCACCAGGAACAGCCGCGACTCGTGCGGGTTGCTGCCGTCCGGGCTGGCGTAGGGCTCGCCGTTCTCGAAGATGAACGCGCCGCAGACCACCCGGTCGGCGTGCGTGATGCCGCTGGCGAAGGTCCACTGGCCGGACAGCCGGAACCCGCCGTCGACCTTGTCCGCCCGGCCGACCGGGGCGAGCACGATGGTGGTGATGGCGTCCGGGCTCGGGTAGACCTCCGGCACGCACTCGGGGTCGAGGAAGTTGGCCATGATCCCGCTGATGCCGTTGATCGCGGCGCACCAGCCGGCCGAGGCGTCGCCGTAGGCCAGCGCCTCGATCACCTCGACCTGGGTCATCGAGGTGGCCGCCGGGCCGCCCCAGCGCTCGGCGAAGCCCATCCGGTAGACGCCGGTGGCCCGGATCAGCTCGACGATGTCGGCGGGCAGCTGCCGCGCCTGCTCGATGTCGGCGGCGCGTGCGCGCAGCACGGGGGCCAGCGCCTTGGCTCTGGCGAGGACCTCCGCGCCGGTGCGCGGTGGGTCGGAGACCTCTGGTCTGGTCGTCGTGGCGGTCATGCGATGACTCCTCGTGTGGTTCGGGGTGCTCATTCGTCGTGCTCAGTGCTCATTCGTCGACGTCGAGCAGGCCCGCGGGCATCTCGAATGGCGCGTCCGGCGCGGGCGGGCCGAGCGGCGTCGTGGTCAGTTCGACCAGGTCGGCGGCGATGTCCAGGCGGGCCAGGCAGGTCTCGGCGTCCGCTGCCTCGCACACCACGAAGGAATGCCTGGCCAGGTAGCCGCCGGGCGGCAGCCGCAGCGAGGTGCCCGGCTCGGCCATCGGCGAGGCCGCGACCAGGCCGGGTGCCTCGGTCGGCACCCGCACGGACTCCAGTCGGCAGTCGTGGTCCGGGCAGCCGAACCGGATCCCGGCCACGGCCCGCCTACCGGGGGTGATGTCCGGGCGGCGGCCGACCGAGACGTCGAAGAGCACCTCGCCCGGCTCGATCCCGGTGGCGGTGCGGCCGAGGAACGGGATCAGGTCGCCGCCGAGCCTGCCGTTGATCTCGATGATCAGCGGCCCGCGCGGGGACAGCCGCAGCTCGGCGTGCGTGATGCCGTACTCGACGCCGAGCGTGTGATGCGCCCTGGCCAGCACGTCGACCAGCTCGTGGTCGCGCAGCAGCGGGTCGTCGGCGTCGACCAGGTGGCCGATCTCCTCGAAGTACGGCTCGTCGCTGCTGTGCTTGCGGGCCACGAACATGGGCAGGTACTCGCCCTTGTGCACGGCCCCGTCCACGCTGATCTCCGGGCCGGACACGTACTCCTCGACGATCACGCTCGCCCGGTACGGCCCCGGGTCGACCTCGCTGGCCGCCCGCGCCACCCCGAACGCCGTGACCAGCTCGGCCTCGTCCGCGGCGAACACGACGCCGATGCTGGCGCCCATCGCCCGCGGCTTGACCACGACCGGGTAGCCGATGCGCGCGGCCGCCGCCGTGGCCTCCTCGACGGTGGTGGTCAGCGCGAATCCCGGCTGCGGCAACCCGGCCGCGGTCAGCGCGGCGCGGGTCAGCTCCTTGTCGCGGCAGCCGCGCACGCCCGCCGCCGACAGGCCCGGCACGCCGAACTCGGCGGCCAGCAGACCCGCGTCCAACACCAGCGGCTCGTCCCAGCACATCAGGCCGACGACGGTGCGCCTGGCCACGACCTCGCGGGCCGCCGCGCCCATGACCTCGCCGTCGAAGACGTTGGCCACCACGATCTCGTCGAAGTAGCGGTGCTGCCAGGTCGGCTTGAGGTTGTTGATCAGGATGAGGTCGAGCCCGTTCTCCTTGGCCCGCCGGTGGATCGGCGCGACGAGGTACTCCCGGTAGACCTTCAGGCCGCTGCCGATGACCAGCAGGACGTCGTTCTCCCGGCCGCTCATGCCTCGCTCCCCGCCACCTCGGGCGCCACCGGTCCGGCCTGCTTCCCGTGCTTGGCGGGCTGCTTCGGCGTGGGCTCCTGCTTGGGACGACGCAGACCGGCCAGGGCCAGCGAGCCCGCCACCACGTTGGTGACCGCGATCAGCACCCAGAACCCGCCGCCGAGCAGTGACCACAGGGCCACGCCGATCAGCGGACCGGCCGCCGAGCCGAGCCCGGTGACCGCGTGCATGGTGGCGATGTAGCGGGCCTTGCGCCCGGCCGGGAAGGAGGCCGGGTGGGCGAACATGCTGGGCGCGCCGATCATCAGGCCGCTGACCACCAGCACCGCGCCCGCCAGCACGAACGCCGTGGAGTGCGGGGCGAACGCGTAGCAGAGCAGGCCGACCGAGTTGACCACGTGCCCGGTGAACACGGCGAAGTGCACGGGCAGCCGGGCGATGTAGGTGGTGATCTTCAGCTCGCAGGTGATCAGCACCACCGAGGAGATGGTCAGCACCAGGCTGTACAGGCCGGTGGAGTAGCCGTCGCCGACGACCTCCAGCGGCAGCGCGATGTTGGACTGCAGGTAGACGATCGTGCCGAGGAACACCGCGCCCAGGTAGAACAGGAAGTGCCGGTCGCGCAGCATGGCCCGGTACGCCGAGCCGGACGCGGGCGCCGCTGTGTCCGCTGTGTCCTCTTCGGACTCCTCGGCGTGGTCGGCGTGCTTGGCGGTTCGCGCGGGCAGCAGCGACATGACCAGCACCGCGTAGACCAGCGCGGTGCTGGCGTCGATCCAGTACAGCAGGTCCCAGTTCACCAGGATGACGCCCGCGGCGATCAGCGGCGCCAGCGCGGCCCCGGTGTTCAGCGCGATCCGCATCATGGAGAACGCCATCACCTGGTACTTCTCCGGCATCAGGTCGCTCAGCAGCACCGCGGCGGCGGGCCGGTACGCCTGGGTCGCCGCGCCGGTCAACGCGACCACCAGGTACAGCGGGATGATCGTGGCCGGCTTGCCCAGCAGCGGGATCACCGCGATCAGCGGCGCGGACACGCCCATCACGGCCGCGATCGTGTTGCGTGGCCCGATGCGTTCGGTCAGCTCGCCGCCGACCATGGTGCCCACGATCGTGCCTACGCTGTAGGCGACCAACGCGCCGCCCGCCAGCGCGGCGGACAACCCGCCGTGCACGGTCAGGTACAGGATCAGGAACGTCTGCACGAACGCGCCGAGCTGGTTCACCAGCACGCCGGTGAGCAGGAACCGCACCGGTCTCGGGGTCGCGCGCAGGACGGCGAACACGCCGTCGGGGGCATCGGCGCTCATGCCGCCTCCTCCATCATCGTCTCAACCATCCGGTCCGCCACCAGCGGTGCCATGCCGAACCCGCCGCCGCCGCAGGCCGCCCGCGCCCACACGTTCGGCCGCACGCGGATCAGCGCGCTGTCCGCGCCCGGGTCGGCCAGGTAGTGGCAGGCGCGGGCGGACACCACCTCGTAGCGCTCGACGTCCGCCACGATCCCGGCGGACAGCAGGTCCAGGACCCACGGGTGCTGCGGCTCGTCGGCGCAGTCCAGGGTGTCCACCACCCGGCACACCGCGTCCGAGCTGATCTTGAGCAGGGTGCCCGCGCCGGGCGGCAGCAGCCAGCCGCGGCCGTTCGTGCCCAGCCCGCCCGCCCCGGGCGCGTCCTCCCACCAGCGCCGCAGGTCCGCGGGCGGGCGCAGGTAGAGCATGGTCTGGCGGTGCGCGACGCCGGGCACGTCGATCAGCTCGCGCACCCACGGGCCCGCCGCCACCAGCACCACGTCCGCGGTCACCGTGGCGCCGTCGACCAGCCGCACCTTCGCGGTGTCCACGGCTGCCACCTCGCAGCCCGGCCGCAGCGTCACCGACTCCTGCGCGGACAGCCAGCGCGTGGCGGTGGTGAGCACCCGGTCGGCCAGCAGCACGCCCGCGGTGTGCTCGACCACGCCCACGGTGTCCGGCGGGAACCCGAGCGCGGGCACCCGGTCGGACTCCACGGCGGTCACCGGCAGCCCGTGCCGCGCGGCCGCCGCCAGCACCGCCGGGACCCGGGCGTCGGGCCAGGCGGTGAGCACGCCGACGCGCCGGTAGAACCGCTCGCCCAGCAGCACCTCCAGGTCCAGCCAGCGCCGGTGCGCGTCCACCCGTTCCCGGGTGGCGGCCGGGTCGTCCGGCACCAGCGTGCGCAGGGCCCGGTGGTGGTCGGCCGAGCTGGAGGCGGGGTTGGGGATCGTGCCGCGCTCCAGCACGGTGACCCGGTGGCCCGCCCGCGCGCAGGCGATGGCGGCCAGCAGGCCGGTCACCCCCGCGCCGACGATCACCACCCGAGCGGACACCGCCATCACGCCCCGGTCCCGGGCGTCGGGGTCCAGGACAGCCGGGGCAGGGCGCGCGCGGTCACCGCGGCGACCGTGGGGTCGCCGGGGAACGTGGTGTCCGGCAGGGCGGCCGCGGCCAGGTCGATCAGGATCGGCGCGGCGCCGCGCAGGAACGTGTCCACCTGGTGGCAGAAGTCGCCCGCGTCGGACTCGGTCACCGCCCACCGGTCCAGCCGGGCCAGCTGCTCGGTGAGGGCGAACGCGGCCGCCGTCAGGGAGAACCGGCCCAGCTCGTAGGACCCGGCGAAGCGGTCGGCGATCCGCTCGGCCGCGGCCCGGGACCGCGCCGACACCGGCAGCGCGCGGCCGACCCACGGGTCGACCTTGGCCGCGACCCGGTTCCACGGGTCGACCAGCCGGTCGGTGGTCACCGTGTCCATCGCGGCCCGGCCGAAGTCGCTGCGCTGGAACTCCGGGCTGGTCAGCGCCAGGTAGAAGCGGATCAGGTCGCGCGGCACCTCGGCGGCCAGCTCCCGGCCCCACACCGCGTGCCCGCGGCTGGTGGAGAACTTGTCGCGTTCCAGCTCGTAGAACTCGTTGGTGACGAACTGCTCCGGCAGCGCGTACCGGTCGCCCAGCGCCATCAGCATGGCCACGGCGGCGGGGGCGAAGGCGTAGGTGCCGTCGATGCCGTGGAACAGCACGATCCGCGGGTCGGCCTCGGTGGTCCACGGCTCGTCGTCGGCCGCCAGCACCTCGCCGCGCCGCTCGGCGGCCAGCGTGGTGGCGTGCACACACCAGGCCATCGACTCGTTGTCGGCGTAGACGACCTGGTCGGGAACCTCGGCGAACGGCGCCGGGATGCCCCAGGAGAGTGGGAGCGTGATCGGCAGGTCGGGTAGCGGCCGGGCCAGCAGCTCGGCGATGGCGCGGGCCATCCTGGGCCGCATGGTCGGGCCGATCCGGGCGAAGTAGGACTCCAGCTCCGCGCGGAAGTCCTCCACCGGCAGCACGAGCACGGTCGCCGCGCGCGGCTCGACCGGGTCGTCCGGGTCCAGGGTGGAGCGCGGGTCGATCAGCTCGCCGGAGGCGATCGGGTGCCCGCAGCTCTCGCACAGCCCGGCGCAGCCGTCGGCCAGGCAGGTCGGACAGCCACCGCGGACGAACGCGTCCAACAGATACTGCCCGGTGGCGGGGGAGTAAGGGAAAGTCAACGAGCGTAGACGCAGGTGTCCGCTCGCGTGCAGCCGCTCGAAGAAGGCGAGCACGGCCTTCACGTACCGGTCGTCGAAGCGGACGAAACCGTCCGGCTCGATGCCCAGCGCGGCCAGCGTCGCCGCCACCTGGTCGGCGGACCGGCTCGCCAGCTCCTCCGGCCGCAGCCCGAGCCGCCGCGCGACGGTCACGATGAACGTCTGGGTCGAGTGGACCCCGGTGCCGAACAGCACGTCCGCGCCGGTCGCGCGGGCGTACCTGGCACACACGTCGGCGGCCAGGAACGGCCCGGCCAGGTGGCCGAGGTGCAGGTCGCCGTTGGCGGTCGGGCCGGGCGCGAGCACCAGCAGCCTGCGGTCGGCCATCAGGCGCTCCTGCGCTCGGCGGGGGCGCCGCGGCGGGCCACCAGGTCGGTCACGATGTCCTGGGAGCGCTGCGCCAGCACGCTGATCAGCGAGTCCGACATGCCGTGCGTGGCCTCGTTGACCCCCTGCAGGTACAGCCCGCCCCAGGCGGGACCGCCGAGGTCCACCCGGTAGTGCCTGCTGACCGCGACATCGGACAGTCCCGCCTGGTCGGCCAGGCCGCGCACGAGCGCGGGCATGCCCGGCTCGTAGCCGGTGCCCAGCAGCACCAGGTCGCAGGTCAGCGGCTCGGTCTTGCCGGTGCGCAGGTCGCGCAGGTCCAGCACGACCTCGCCGTCCTCCACCCGGGCGGCGGCCACCTCGGTCATCGCGCGGACCGTCGACCGTTGTGGGCCGAACCGCTTCTGCTGGTAGAGCATCCCGTAGAGCTCGTCCACGAAGGGCGGTGCGAGCCCGGCGTAGTTGGTCAGCCGCATCTGGTCGAGGACCTGGGCGCGGAACTCCGGTGTGGCGTCGTGGAAGTCGTCCACGAACGACGGGAAGTAGAGCTCGTTGACGAACTTGCTGGTCTGGTAGACCTGGAAGCCGATCGACCGGACCACGATGGTCGGTGTGCTCAGCGGCAGGTCCTGGTGCACGGCCATGAACATCTCCGCCGCGCTCTGCGCCCCGCCGACCACGACCACGCGCGTGGGCCGGTCGGTCGGGACATCGGCGATCCGTGAGCCGTAGCGGGAGCTGTGGATCACCCGGTCGGCGGGCAGCCCGGCGAACACGCCGGGCACGTGCGCGTCCCGGCCTGCGCCGATCACCAGGTCGCGGCAGGTGATCGTGTCGCCGTCGGACAGTCGCACCCGCCACCCGGTGATCGAACCGTCCGCGTCCCTGGTGGGCTCGACGGACGTCGCCTCGGCGTTGTAGCGGACCCGCACGCGCTCCAGCGAATCGGCCACCCACTGCAGGTAGTCCGAGAGCTCCCAACGGAACGGGTGGAACGTGCCCATGTTGACGAACTCGTCCAACCGGTCCCGGTCGTGAAGGAAGCTCAGGAAGGAGAACCGGCTGCGCGGGTTGCGCAGGGTCACCAGGTCCTTGAGGAACGACACCTGGCTGCGGGCCCACGGCATCAGCAGGTTGCGCTGCCACTTGACATCCGGGTGCCGTTCCAACACCAGCGCGCCCTCGGCCAGCCCGGGCGCGCCGGACTCCTCAAGGGCCACCGCCAGCGCCAGGTTCGACGGCCCGGCCCCGATGGCCAGCACGCCAACGTCCTGCTCGGTCACACTTCCCCCTCGATCCTCGGTAGGTACGCGCGGATCCCGGCTCCGAGCCGGTTCCGCGGGTGGTGGGCGACCTCGCCGGGCACGTGGGCCGCGGCGGTGACACGAGGCTAGGTTTGTCCGCTTCCCGGCAGACAGGGGGCGGATTCCCGACCAGGGGGGAATCTCCCGCCGGTTACACGGGAAGACCAACATTCACTCGTCTATCCCAAAGTTGCGGCGGACAGCCGAACACGCCCGGCGATCGTGGGAGCGGCCGCTGGTCCGAATGATCGAGGGATCCGGGGACCGTACCCCCAAATGGACGGAAAGAGCCGCAAAGCGATCGCGAATACCGGTCAGAACGCGATATACCCTGTCGCTGGATCCCGGGATGCCGGGTGAGGGTCGCTCACCCGTGGCGGGGACGTCATTCTGCGAACATGTGGAGAGGCGCGTGAACGGGTTGGAGAACTCGGTCGGTCACACCCTGCCGGTGCGCATCATGACCGGCCGCGGCGGCGGCCGGGACATGGCGGTGCTGCCCTCGATCGCACCGGTCACGGTGGTGCTCGCGGACGCTCAACCTGCGGTGCGGCACGGTGTGCGGTCGGTCCTGGAGCGGGCCGGGGGCATCGCGGTGGTCGGCGAGGGGGCCACCGACCGGGAGGTGGTGGAGGAAGTCACGCGCTGCCGCCCGGATGTGTTGGTCATCGACGTCCAACGGGACGGACGGATGGACACCCGGCTGATCGGGCAGATCGCCCGGGTCTCCCCGGAAACGGGTATTCTCGTCTTCAGCTCCGCCGACGACGGCGAGACGGTGGCGTCCGCCATTCACGCGGGCGCTCGTGGATATTTGCTGAAAATAGCCGATCCGGATCAGATCGTGCGCGGTATCCAGGCGGTCGCGGCGGGCGAGGTGCTGATCGGCAGAACCGTCGCACACCGGTTCTGCGCGCTCGTCCACCTGGTCGACAGCCAATCACCGTACCCGTTCCCGCAATTGACCGTGAAGGAACGGGAAGTGCTGGACCGGATCGCCGCCGGACTGTCCAACCTGGCCATCGCGCGCGAGTTCGCATTGGCCTCCAAGACCATCAGCAACCGGGTCTCGGCGATCTTCGGCAAGCTCGGCGTCGCCGACCGGGCGCAGGCGATCGTGCTCGCCCGGGACGCCGGGCTCGGCCGGGTCTAGTAGGACATGAGTTTCCCGCGTGCTCGGGAACGCGTCCTCTGTCGTCGGGAATCGGCGCGGAACTAGCCTCGGCGGTGCGGAATTCGCCCGGCCGGGAACCGTTGTGCCACTGTGGATCGACGATTCATCCGGCCGGGATCCCACTGCCGAGGAACGGAGCGACCGTGCCCGAGCAATCCCCGACCGTGTCCACCCTGGTGGACATCCGCCGCGCGGAGCCAGCGAACCTGGTCCGGGCGCACGGCCTCGACCTGGCCCTGCTGCACCCGTGGCCCGGTCTGGCCACGCCGTTCCGCGGGGCCTGGTGCGTGCTGCGTCCGGGCGACCGGACCGACGTGCACCAGCACCGCGAGCGGGAGCTGTTCGTCGCCATGTCCGGGCGCGGCGAGGTGCTCCTGGACGGCGAACGGCACGAGCTGGCCGCGGGCGACCTGATGCTGCTGCCCGCCGACCACGACCATCACGTGCACAACCCGTTCGACGAGGACTTCGCCTACTACGCGATCTGGTGGGACCGAGTGCTGGCCGAGGACTACCTGGCGGAGGTCCCGGCGTGATCGACTACGACGGCAGGCGGTTCCGCAAGTCGGGGAGCGATCCCGACACGTTCGCCCAGTACCACCAGGACGGCGACCTGGTCTGGGCCGACTTCGCGGGCGGTCGGGTCCGGCGCGGCTCGATCTCGGGAACCGCGGCGCCGGACGGCACGTTGCATATGGCGTACTCGATGGTGCTGGCGGGCGGGGAGGTGATCTGCGGGCATACCACCAACACACCGGTGCCCACCGCGGACGGACGCCTGCGCCTGCGTGAGGAATGGCAGCGCTACGGCCCGCACGCCGCCACCGGGACGTCCTATTTGGACGAGGTGAGCTGACGGCCTGTCCTATTGGGACGTTCCGGTGGTGTACCTCGGCGTGCCCCCGATGTCCGGCCGATGGTCCGATCGTATGGTTGCGGTCGGTCGTCGGGTCGCGACAGACTGTCGGCAATGGAGACGTCGGGGTCCGGGGGCGTGGATCGGTCAGCGCGATCCACGCGTGGCGGTTGGGTGCGGTTGCAGGCGGTCGCGGTAGCGGGGTCGTGCAGCGAGGGGTTGGTGTTCGCGGCGTTGCCGCTGCTCGCGGTGTCGGTGACCACCGACCCGCGGGCGGTGTCCCTGGTCAACACCGTGGGACAGGCGCCGTGGCTGCTGCTGTCGCTGTTCGCGGGCGTCCTCATCGACCGCGTCCGGCGCGGCGTGGTGCTGGCCTTCGCCTACGCCATGCAGGTGGCCGCCGCCCTGGTGCTGGCCATCGCGGGCACGACGGGCGCGTTGAGCCTCCCGCTGTTGATGGTCGTGGCCTTCGTGGTCACCTCGTCGCAGGTGCTGGGCGACGGTGCGAGTGGGTCCCTGGTGCCGGAGATAGTCCCGGAGGACCGGCTCGCGGCCGCGAACGCCCGGTTGCAGGTGATCGAGCGAGGCGTGGTCCAGTTCCTGGTCCCACCCGCCGCAGGCGTACTGCTCGCGTGGGGAGCAGGCGCCCCGGCCTGGGTCGCCTGCGTCGGCGCCGCCGCCGCCCTGCTGATCAGCAGACGCCTGCCGTCGACCCGCTTCGAGGGCGAACGCAAGCACCCCTTCCGCGACATCGGCGAGGGCCTCCGCTACCTGGTCGCATCCCCACTGCTGCGCTCGATCACCATCACCGTGGTCCTGGGCGCGTTCGCGGCGAGCGGCACATCGGCGATGTTCGTCCTGTACGTCACCCAGGAACTACACGCGGGCCCGGTCTGGTACGGCATTCTCCTGGCCTGCCTGGCCATCGGCTGGTTCACCGCGTCCTTCTTCGTCAACCCCCTGGTCACCCACCTCGGCTACGCCTGGTCCCTCCGCATCTCCCAGACCCTCGCCGTCACGGTCCCCCTGCTCCTGGCCCTGATCCCACCCTGGACAGCCCTGGTAGCGGCCATCCTGGTCTGCCAATCCGCAGGCACCCTGATCTGGAACGTCTGCTCCCTCTCCGCCCGCCAACGCTTCACCCCACCCGCCTTACTGGGCCGCGTCCTCACCAGCCACCGCGCCCTGGCCTGGGGCCTAACCCCCCTAGGCGCCCTAACCGGAGGTCTGATAGCCACCCACTACCCCCTGCGCGCTGTGTGGATAGTGGCAGCCGGCCTCCAGGCAGTCGGCCTACTCATAGTCTGGAAAACCCTCTCCCCAACCACCTTCACCCAAGCCGAAACCACCCACCCACCCCGAACCTGACCAAGACACGTCCGATGTGGACTCCAGCCCCAGCAGACCCCCCACC